>NZ_JAOTPO010000018.1 GCF_029028005.1 Alkalihalobacterium chitinilyticum | reverse complement strand
ACGAACATATTGTTTCTTTACATCTTCTATTGGCCCCATTCTTCTTTTCATTTCGGCTCCTCCTTTAGTTAATTCCATTTTAATATGTAGAGGAGTAGGTGTCCAAATGAGTTAGGGGGCTAAATAGTATTGTCCGTTTTTACAGTTTATTGTCCGTTTTTACAGTTTATTGTCCATTTTGAAAATTTATTGTCCAATTTCACCATTTATTTGCCAAAATGTGAACAGCACCAACAACAAAAATTAAAAGGGCTGACCGAAGTCAGCCCCCTTTGTAGTAACCACTCTTAAATGCACGATCTCTCATTAATAGCTATCGTACAATTCGCTTTCGCTGCTGTAGTTACTTCCATATTGTGATTGCTGGTCTTGACCGCCACCTTGCATTTGTGAACTTTGTCCACCATACATTTGGCTTTGACCTTGGCCACTTTGCATTTGTGAACTTTGTCCACCTTGAGACATTTGGCCTTGCGACTGACCACCTTGTCCCATCTGTCCTTGTGACTGGCTTTGCATTTGTTGTAACTGTTGTTGTGATTGGTTGATTTGTTGAGTCATTTGATTAAGAACATTAAAGGATTGAAGGGATTGACTAACGCTACCTAACATTTGCGTCGCTTGCTGAATGGATTGCTGCAATTGTTGGAATGTCTTTTGTTGTTGTTGTTGAGCTTGTGAACTAAATTGCTGCATTTGTTGTAATAATTGATTAGCTTGTTGCTGATCTTGACCACTCGAAGATTGTGAGCTCATGGAACTATACTGTTGCTGGGTCGACTGCAATTGGTTTAGTGTCGATTGCATTTTTTCAAGATGACCACGCAATGGCATTAACTCCTCTCCAATTTCTTCTTCGGCCTTGGCTGCTGCTACTCGTTCAACGATTTCTTGTGTTTCTTTTTCCATCCCAAATTCCTCCCTAAATTGTTCTCGTATCGGTTCTTGATTAACGGCTTCTCCTGTAGTGACTGGGACCAATTCCGGTTTTACTTGTCGTCGTGCCCAAGCGGTAACCGTAATCAAACCAGCTAAAACTACAATCGTTAAGAACAAAAACATCACGATATCAATTGTAATCAACCTCCGATCACCAACACCTACATCCTTGTGCCTTGTGTCACTAGGACAACCATTATTATAATCAAGACCGTCGACTTCTATTTGATTAGAAAGGTGTTAATTATTAACTCTTTTCTCTCTAAGTAAATGCGATGAACATATCGAACATGGGGAACATTATCAATGAGGTGGTTCAAAAATGTTTAAAAAAATCGTGGCTTTTGTGTTACTCTTTATCGCATTGACTACAGTGGTTTCAGCACAAAACCAAAAACCAGTCGAAATTTTTCATATTGAAAAAGGTGAGGTCATACAATCAGTACCTTCAACAGACAAAATACAAGCAGAAACGAAAGCGCTCATAGAAAGCACGACAGGACTAAGCAAAAAGTTCAATCCCATTCCAGATGAAGGCTATATGATAAAAGTTCCATTTGAACGTGCAGCTACAATAGAAAATGAGTGGTTTCATGATTTAGTCGATCAGGTCGTATTTATTTTCCCAAAAGACGACAAGCCTCATTACCTGTTATTTAATGATGAAAACACACCTTTCTTCTTCAATTTTGATGGAAATCCTGATCACTTACTAAAAGAACTAAACTTCGACCCAGCTTCAGTAACCTAAAAAAAGACAAGCTTAACAAATTGTTGAGCTTGATACATAAGCATACACGTTACCTTCCTGATTTTTTTTGTAATATCCCCCCTCAAAATTTTACCATTTAATGTTATAATTGATCTACAATTGCATGACAATTGAACGTTAAATATGCTCATTTTAAATTCGTTAGTTTTAAATTTAGTACAAAGGAGCGAGATATGAGAGGAGTTTTTATTTGCTTACTAATGAGCAGCCTGCTCTTTGCTGGATGCACCTCAAATGAAACGTCAAACGAAAATTTATTGCCCGATGAAACCAAACAGGGAGAAAATATTTTAGAATCTGCCGTACCTGTATCCGAACAACAACTTAAAGATACTCAACTACAAATAGGAGACGCCGTTCTTGTTCAAGGTACAATAGCAACTGTTTTTAAGAAGGATTTTCATTCTAAAGAATATCCTGTCTATGGTTCAAGTGATTTTGGCTTATTTGTAGAAGATGAAGCGGGACAAATAATAGGCGCTGTACACATTGTTAATGATCAAGAAATGAACTATTCTGAAGGAAACAAAGTAAATGTTTATGGCCATATCAGAGAGTTAAATGAATTAGAGGGTATTTATTATATCGATGCCTTTACCATAAAAAAATAATACAGACTACATACCTTTTCTAAGAAGGCACCTGTTCTAAATGGTGCTTTTCTTGCGCTTTCTTCATTTTACCCGGACGTTTCACGGCCGTATACTCACTCTAGTACCAATCGGTATTGTACGGGCCAACTCTTCTACATCTTGATTAAACATTCGAATGCAACCTCTAGAGACCGCTCTCCCAATCGAAGAAGGATCATTTGTTCCATGAATTCCATAATGTTTTTTAGATAACGACATCCACATCGTCCCAAAAGGACCTCCAGGATTCGGTGCTTTATTGATGATGACAAATTCTCCTATCGGTGTTTGTTTTAGAATTCGCCCAACAGCAATTGGATACGTTTTTACAACGGCACCGTTTTGGAACAGTGTCAGCGTACGATTTGAAATGGATACCATAATCGAATATGGCAGTAAGTCTGGATTGGGTAATCCGGGGATTGTAACGGCTTGCCCTACGTAGATCAGATTAGGATTAACGATCTGATTGGCTTGCAGTAAAGTTGTATAAGGTATACGGTAATCTTCTGAAATTTGCCACAAGGTTTCCCCTGGCCTCACAATATGCTGATACATTTTAACAACTCCCGATACTAAATGTTTTTTTATTATATGGAAGAAAGTATCTTACGGAGCTTTACCCATAAATCTTTTCACATAGTCAAGCCCATCGTCAACCAGGACAATCACCTAACCAACAATTTTGCCATAGGCTAAATGAGGTTAGGAGTGAATATCATGAATTTATTAACTACAAAAGAAAAAGCACAACATCATCTGAACGGATGGAAATTAAATGCGATACAACATTTTGAGGAGAAAATGACGAATCGCCAGCACCTCTTTCCATGCATTCCTGCAACTCAAGCTTTTGCACTTAGTCATTTACGTTACGGTTTTGTTGGTCATCCTGATGATGACTTAACTTCATATGAACTGGCACAAGTATTAAAAGAGTACTCAGAGAATTACCGACATTTTGGTAAATATACAACACTCATCGTATTATTTAAAGGATCACATGAAGAAAACATTACAGTTGAAGAATATGAACAAAAGTATTGGAATTTATTAAACAAAGTAACTGAGCTAGATGAAAAACGTTGGCCTGAACATATTCCACAAGACCCCCATGAAAATGAGTGGGAATTCTGCTTTCATGGTGAACCTTATTTTATGTACTGTGCAACACCAGCCCATACACATAGAAACAGTCGATCATTCCCTTACTTTATGATGGCCATTACTCCAAGATGGGTACTTCAACAATTTAATGCTTCTCCTGATTATGCAGCGAAAATGAAAACCAAAATTCGAAAACGTCTTGCAGCCTATGACCACATTGAAGCTCACCCAGAATTGAAGAAATATGGTGAGGATGATAATTATGAATGGAAGCAGTATTTCCTTCATGATGACGAAACAGCTCTTTCTAAATGCCCATTCCATCGCGCACAACAATTGATGAATAAAAAGAAGTAATCATTAATGAGAAAAGGATAGGAAAGAAGCTTTAGTCTTTTCCTATCCTATTTCGAGCGATTACACACCAGCGGCTTTGACTGGACGATGTTTATCATTAAGTACGGCCTTCATTTGATCTAAGCAAACAAACTCAGAAACAAATGGAGTCGCTGGCTTTTCAAAAAAATGTTCCTTCGAAGAAAACTGCTCAATTTGCCCGTTGTTTAACAACATTACTTTATTAGAAAGAGCCATCGCTTCCGTAAAATCATGGGTGACATGAATAATCGTCACATTTTCATCAAGATGAATTGACCGAAAAAGATCGTAAAGCTCCAGTCGAGTTTTAGGATCAAGAGCTGAAATCGGTTCATCTAATAATAGAAGTTTCGGCTTCATCAGAAGGGCTCTTGCTAATGACACACGTTGTTTTTCTCCACCGCTTAACCTCTGTGGTTTACGGTCTAAAAGATGGTCAATTTTCATCTTTTCTGTTAAGTCTCTCATTCGAGCAATAATATGGCTGTCACGTTTTTCTTCTTTTGCCGCAAATAATATATTTTCTTTTACTGTGAAAAAAGGGTAAAGAAAGCTATCTTGATAGGCGAAACCGATCTTCCTTTTTTCAACTGGTGTATTCGTTATTTCTTCCCCATTTATATATATACGACCGTGATCCACTTTGGTTAATCCTACAATGCTTTCAAGCAGCAGGGTTTTTCCACATCCTGTCGGCCCCATTACCACTAAATAATCATTAGGTTGCAGAGAAAAGTCAATATTCTTAAGAGCGAACTTTTCGTAAGTAACACTCAATTGTTCTATTTTTAAATGCAGGCTCATCTCTCTTCCGCCCCCTCAAATATTCGAATGACTGTAAGAATGATGATTGCAATTAATATCATCACTATTGAAATCGCAACTGAAAATTGAATTTCACCTATCGACATTTTTAAAAAGATAGCAATACTGACCGTTTCTGTTTTGAATTTTGTCATTCCTGCAACCATTGATATGGCTCCAAATTCCCCCATAGCCCTTGCCCAAGCCATGATGACCCCACTCCAAATCCCAGATTTCGCCATTGGTAAGGATGTTCGTAAAAATACTTGGAATGGACTATAACCAAGGGTTGCCGCTACTTTCTCAAACCGTGCATCATAGCTAGAAAAGGCTTGCTGACACGCTCTCACAGCTAAAGGTAATCCAATTACGACTTGGGCAATGACCACCCCAACTGGTGTAAAAACAACACGTACGCCAAGCGTGTTCAAGAAATCACTAGTTAACGGCCCAAAAAATAATAATAAGGCCACACCCGTTACTAAAGACGGAAGAATTAACGGTAAATCAAAGAGTGAACTAATGACATTTTTCAAAGGAAAAGAAACCTTTGCTAAAACGTAGCCAACAGGAATGGCGATAATCGCTATAATGGCTGCGCTAATCAATGAAGTTACCAACGTAAAAACGATCGCAAAATGAAATTCTTTATCTTGGATTGTTGTAATAAAAGCAAATAGATCTACATAAAAAAATAAACCAATATAGACAGAGAATAAAAATAATGCCGTGAGTATATATATCGTGATAAAGCTTTTCGTTAATAATTGATTTGTACGCATAATTCTCCTCACTTCTATCTTGGGTATTATCATTTACACGGATCATTAGGAAAAATAAGAACGATCTATCGAAACGATTGGATCGTTCTTTTTCCCCTAGTTACTGATGAATTTCACCTTTGATGTTATATCCGTGATATTGAAATACGGCAGGTGCTTCTTTTTCTAAAAACTGAAGAAATTCAGTCGCTGCTTCTTTTTGCTCAGAATAGGAGATGACCGTACCCATAAATGCATGAAGGACATTTAGATCTGGATCAATCTGTGCAGCATCTAACTTTTCACGATTTTTTTGAAATGCCGCTAGTTCACTGATTGCAGCGTCAACTTCTCCCGACATTATCGCCATAACAGCTTCAGAACCGGTTTGCGCTGTTATAATCTCATTCTTTTCTACTAGTTCTGTTATTCCTAATTCTTCAAACATCTCGTACGCTGATTGTCCCAGTGGTGTTCCTTCACGATTAGGAATTGCGATCGTTAAACCTGATTGCGCAAGATCTTCAATACTTACAATGTTTTTTGGGTTATCCTTTGCTACGAGAATGATTGGGGTATGAAAAGCAAGTGGACCAAATACATCATCTTCAACATGGCCTGCTTCTTTCATCGAATCAATGACCCGTTGCGACCCTGGAATAAATACGTCACCTTGCTTACTCATCTCCAGCTGACCGACTAATCCCGCATTATTGTTATAATTCACTTCTACTTTTACACCCGTTTGTTCTTCATACATTTCAATTAGTTCATCCATCGGCTGAGCAAGACCTGCCCCGATTAAGGCTTGAAGTGTAATGTCTTCATCGACTTTTTCATTTTCGTGATCAGATGAAGAGCTATTATTCGACCCACATGCAGCAACTGTCATCATTGTAAAAGTTAGTAATAATGCAAAAATAAATCCTTTTCTCTTAATCATTTTTTATCCCCCATTTTGTTCCTACTAAGTTTTGTTGAAAGTTATACCCGAATTGCCGTTCGAAGTGATGATCGAAAATATCGTTAAAGGTGAACATATCGCCTGCCCCAATTTCATCCATAAATCGATATGCTTCATCTACATCTTTAAAGGTGTTAATCCCATAGCCCATCGGTGTTTGAATGGATGCATCATAGACAAAATAAGCATCTTCAATTTCTAACCACTCTAACGTATGATAATCACGTACATATTGAACTGCAATCTCTCGGTCACTATACTGCTTTAACCACTGATAATGACAACCAATATCATCAAACATAAAGTATTGGCCATTGGTCAGATGAATTTGCGTGGCATATTGGTTATCACCCATGATCATATTGCACTCATTGCATATGTCGACTCCTTCTGAAATTTGATAAGGTTCGTACTCTTTTTCTACACAACCACTTAGCATTAGAAGAAGCGCCATACACCCAATAAAGAAGAAACTATAGTGTCTCGTAGTAACCCCCTCCTTTTATTGATACTTTTAAAGTAATCGATAATTTTGAGAGCTTTGTGAAATGTAAATTTTGTTCACGATTTTGTCAAAATACCCTATAATGTATATTAAATTAAAATCTTGCATTAAAATCACAAAAGACTAGCTATGGTTACAAATGTAACTCGAGCTAGTCTCTATTATTTAAATTTGTATTTATTTACTATAACAAGTTTACTTTTTACTTTTACATTTATTTATACACTTGAAAAGAATCTGCTATGTTGATCAAATCTTCAATGGTGTATTTCTCTTTCCCCTCAATTTCGGTCCCTACTTGAATACTATAATTTATATCACCGTCATCCCAAAATAACATCTGAGACGCTCCATTAAAGAAGTAGACAGCCTCGGTATCATCACTTAAGACTATCTTTTGTTCATTTCGTCCCGTTATATTTTCAATAGTTATCCCATCCTCTAATCTAATTAACACGTACTGCTCCGCACTTATAAAGTAAAATTCTACCGTATATCCTTGAATTTCATCAGTATCTTCAATATACGAAGATTTATGTTCATGAACATATGAAATTCCAGCTTCTTCGACCTCAAACGGTAGTTCCGTCGGTAACTTAAATTTATCCCAGATCCCTTCTATACTCTCTATGTTTTTAATTTCGAAAGGATGGGAGGAGGTCGGACCACTTCGATCATGCAGCAATACGTCCATTACTAAAAATCCGCTTAATATAATGAAAATAGTCGTTAAAAGAACAGCGACTGAGAACCTGGTTTGAGGACGATAAGACCGACTATCCTTAGTATTCATATCCCGTATAGAATTCACTAATTTTTGATAGTTTTTTTCTTTCTCTTCTTCTGTTAACCGAACATTTTTATACCTTGTTAAATGGTCGTCCCACTCGAATTTACGATTATCTTTTTTCATTCACATACCCCTCCTTTTCCATTTGTTTTCTTAAAGCATCGAGTCCCCGAAATAAGGTGGTTTTTACTTTACTCTCTTTCCAACCTAATATTTCAGCGGTCTCTTTAATTGTTAAGTCTTTTATTTTTCGTAATATAATAACATCTTGATAAGGCCTCTTTAATTTCTTTAACGATTTAAATAAAACTTCCTCTGTTTCTCCTAACGTTGTGATTTGATCAGGACACCCAAAGTCTGATGCCAAGGAGAAAAAAGTTTCAATTGCATATTGAACAGGCTTTTTTTCCGTTTGTAATCAATCGTTACATTTCTAGCAATTTGATATAACCAATTTTTATCACTAGAGCGTCCCTGAAAAGTATCGACACTCTTAAATGCTTTTAGGAACGTATCATGCATAAGGTCTTTTGCAAGTTCGTGATCCCCTGTTAACATTAAAATGTAACGGTAAATATCATCACTGTAGGTGTGATACCACATTTCAATAATTTCACTAGATTGTTCATATTCATGTTTCAATGACTTCTCACCTCACTTCCCTTTTCTAGTTGTTACTCTTCACAAAAAAATTCTTAATAAAGACGGATAAGTCTCAATAAAGTTTCAATTCATAGTCATATTTATCTAAAGAATTTTCATTACATAATAAATACCTACAAGCCAAGCTAGTCCTGTAGGTATTTATCATTCCTATTTGTTCTCCTAATTTGTTGAGAGTTAACGTTGTTTCTAACTAGCTTCACAGCTTAATAGCGTTTAGACAGAACAACAAATGATAAAAATACAGTGATAATTGTTAACATCGCTAAAACGGATATCGTTTGGTAACCGTCAAAAGCGATTACTTCCAATTGAAAGAGCGCCATCCCAACAATCATGTACCCCAGGATGAAAAAATAGCTGAAAAACATACCCCGTTCACGAATGCGTTTCGAACGCTCATCATTATCTTTAAATTGAGGAAATAAATAGGCGATGCAAAACGACATCACACACATCGCAAACATTAAAAGTTCATGTCCAGCAGGGAACAGACCTGTAGAAATCGTGGCCCATGAAAAAAGTAGAGTATAAACTAAAAACATACAACCGAAGAAAAAGTATAACTTTCTTGAACCTTTCGTAAAGCTTTTTGTGATCATCATTCTTTCATCCCTCCAGTATCCTCTTCATCAAGTAAAAAAACGTCCTCTACGATCGTGTCAAAGCAACGGGCAATTTGTATGGCTAGAGGCAAAGACGGATTGTAACGTCCACGTTCAATTGAAATAACAGTCTGTCGAGACACTCCTAGCATAGTTGCCATTTTTTCTTGTGAAATTCCCTTTTCTTGCCTTAATTCCTTCATCCGATTTTTCATAGACCACCGACCCTCTCTTTACAATACTGACTATAGTGTAAAGGACACTTTACTGTCAAGGTCCCTTTACAAATTCAATCGATTTCTTTCTTAATAAAACCCCCTATCACACTTTATTCACAGTGTAATAGGGGGCGGTAATGCCATTTGCTTTATAACATTTATTTGTCTTCCACTTAATCAAAGTAATTTTACTCCAACAATCATTAAAGCTATGTTTCCATTATTCCTCTAACTCTGTCTTTTTCTACCGCATATCTCCTGCTGTCGTTGAAGCCTCCCTTAAAAGCAACCAATTTGGAAGGATCACAACTAAAGAAAGTAAAATAATAGAAACGTAGTTTATATCTATTCCAGTATTGTAGGTTCCTACAAAAAGATCAATTAGCACACCTCGAGTAGATGGTAAAATCAAGAGCAGAGCCAGGAACAATAACCCACTATATCCACCGACTAAACCTAGACGATAAAAGATGGAACTCATCATAAAGCCAATCTGCAGCAAAAGAAAACAGAAAATGATATTAACCCATAGCTCATTGTACCAAGTTGCCGAAATTGTCGTTCCCTCTAGTATTACAAAATGAGTAAAGTTATCTACATTTGTTAAATTTTTCGCAGCCATAACAAATTGATTAACCAAAACTGCAATCACTGACATAAACACGGCTAAGATGAAGTTAAAAATGATCGCAGACATTATATATTGATTTCTCGTTGAACCGAGTTTAATTAAAAATGGAAACGTTTCTTTCGTCATTAAAAATCCATTAATCGCACAAAAGAAGTAAATGGCTAAACTCATTGAGAAAACGACAGTAGTCGCTGGATTTAATGCACTAATTGTAAAGAAAACAACTGAGGATAAAATTAATACTGCCCAAAAAATTGTAACGCTAAATTTGTGGTCATAAACAAAATATAATAAATGACCCTTTAAATCCTTAAACATGTACTTTTCCTCCTTTTTCCTCGGTTAGATATACCATTAATTGTTGTACATTGCATCGTTCTACTTTTAACCCTAGTTGTACCACCTCTTCGTAATTATACTTTTCTCCAAACACTATAGCCGTTTTCATGCCAACGATTTCTGCTTCGTGGATCACATTTTTGCCAGCTGTAAACTGGTCTACCACTTCCTTATTGCCGCTAACCTGTAAACTCAATTCCAATAACTGATCGGTTTCTTTTTGTAATAACAGTTTTCCGTTTTGTAAAATAACGACTTCTTCAAACAAATTACTGACTTCATCTATGAGGTGAGTCGATAAAATAATTGTTCTTGGATACTCCTCATATTCCTCTAAAAGTAAGTCGTAAAATCGATATCGTGCCGAAGCATCTAAGCCGATGTATGGTTCATCAAAGATTGTAATTTTTGCCCGGCTGGCTAAGCCGATTGTAATGCCTACCGAAGATTCCATCCCTTTGGAAAGACCTTTTGTTTTTAAATTTGGATCTAAACCAAATTCAGCTAACAAGTAATCTGCGGTTTGTTGACACCAATTAGGGTAAAAGAGTGACGCAAGCTTCAGGACATCCTTTATTCTCAGTTTCTTTTTGAAGTTTCCATTTTCATTAACTAAACAAATATGTTTTAATACTTCACGATTATTGAAAGGCTTCTCACCGTTCAATTCAATTGCGCCATCGGTCGGAAGCGTATGACCTGCAAGAATTTGCATTAACGTCGTTTTTCCAGCCCCGTTTCTGCCTAACAAACCGTAAATTTTATCTTCTTCAAACGTCACCGACAATTGATCTAACGCTTTCTTCGGCCCGAAGCTTTTCGTTAAACCTTTCACTTCAATGTTCATTGCGTTTCCCCTCTTTCTAATAAGTCCTTTAATTCACTTACGGTAATTCCTAATTTATCCGCTTCGTTTTTAAGTGGAACAATATAGTCTTTATAAAAATCTTGCTTTCTCTTTCCTAAAATAATCTGTCTCGCTCCTTCAGCTACGAACATTCCGATCCCTCTCTTTTTATAAACGATTTCTTGATCTACTAACTGGTTAATTCCTTTTGCTGCTGTCGCCGGATTGATTTGATAAAATTTCGCAAATTCGTTTGTAGATGGAACGCGATCCCCCTCTTTAATCGTTCCGTCTAGGATGCTAGACTCAATTTTTTCTGCGATTTGTTGATATATTGGCTTATCTTCTTTTAAGTTTGATTCCATATGCCCACCCACTTACTTGGTTAGTTACTTATGTAATTAACCATACAACCAATAAAGATCATTGTCAATAGTTGTAAATAAAAATAGGCAAAGCTTTTTCTGCTTCACCCAAGCTAACCCGATTAGTTGTTTATTAGTTGTTTAATTGTCTGCGCATCATTAAGAAAGAGACATAAAACATCAATAAATCAAAAAAACAACAGCACAATAACTGTACTGTCGTTCATTATTATCAGCATGCAACCTCGGTTACTTAGCTTTTTTCAATATCTGTTTATTTAATTTCGCATATAATTCATCGTCTGTATCACATTTCACGATTTTCTTTCCGTCAATCAAACTAAAAGGACAACGTTTACATGTTTTGCATTCACCAATGCAGCCCTTTCGTTTCACGGTGATGTCTGGATACTTTTCTTTTATATGTTTAAACACTTTTTTAGAAACATCATTTTCTTTACAAAAGTAGATCTTCTTCATATGTACGTCCACCTCTTAGAAGTAACTAATTGATAATTATAATCATTATCATCATATCAAAAGTGGTTACATCCGTCAGCATATTTTTATCAGATTTCAGGGTTTATTTTTCTGCCATTCTTTTTAAATTTGTGATGGATAACCTTTCATCTACCTTAACTTCATTTAACACTTGAAACCCATTTCTTTTATAAAAATTTATTGCAGGAGTATTCCCCGTTCCAGTAGAAACGATCCACTCACGGAATGTTGCCTCACACTCTTCAAGATGGGTTAATAAAGCTTGTGCAATGCCTTTTCTAAAATGAAGAGGATGAACCATTAAACGATGAATGTCTAGTAAATCTGCAGACGTTTTGTAAGAGATCGCCCCGACTACTTTTTCCTCTATAACATATCCTAAAAAGAGTTCACCGCATTGTTGGAGGTCTTGAACGGTTTCTTTTAATGGTGGGAGATCCAAATAACCAATGATATTAGCTTCTACTTCATAGGCTTTTTTCTGCAAGTCGTAAATCCCAGTCGCAAATTGTGGTTCTGTAATATCTAACTTTAGGATCATGTACACATCTCTCCCTGTTCAGATGAGTCGTTTTGTAAATAACATATTAAAAATGTAAATTTACTATGTTTTATTTCGGCAAGCTGTTGTTTCTCGTTTTTTATTTTGTTATTTTTATAATATCGGTTTTCGATATTGGCAAACAATACTGAAAGGAGCTTACGATTGGAGGATAAAGTTTTACGAAAGTTATTTCTAGGGTTTATTCAGATACATATTTTACATCATGCCAAAGAGCATCCTATTTTTGGTTTGTGGATGTTAGAAGAGCTGAAAGAACACGGTTATAACATAAGTGCAGGTACATTATACCCCATCCTTCACAGCATGGAAAAGGACGGTCTCTTACACAAAGATGATCGAAATGTTGAAGGAAAAATCCGAAAGTATTACTCAACAACTGAAAAAGGTGAAGCCTTACTCGTTGAAGCAAGAAACAAAGCCTATGAGCTTTTTAAAGAAATTAGAGATTAACAAGAGGTGAAAAAGATGTCCAATCAAAAGGAAAACAAATTAAAAACGCTGTTAGAAGTGTTATTCGTCTCGACTCGACTAGGTTTCACTTCATTCGGTGGTCCAATTGCTCATTTGGGCTATTTTCACGAAGAGTACGTTCGGAGAAGAAAGTGGATGGATGAAAAAAGCTATGCTGACCTTGTAGCTTTATGTCAGTTTCTACCTGGTCCAGCAAGCAGCCAGGTAGGTATAGGAATCGGTGTCATGCGCGCTGGTTTACTCGGAGGAATATTAGCTTTTCTTGGCTTTACCCTTCCTTCCGTTATCGCCCTCATAGTATTTGCCGTTCTTCTCAATCAGTTAGGGTTTGCTGACTACGGATGGATCCACGGGTTAAAGATTGTAGCGGTTGTCGTTGTAGCGCATGCAATTCTAGGGATGGCAAAGAATTTAACGCCGGACTTACAACGACGAACGATTGCCTTAGTTGCAATTGTCCTTACATTACTCTGGCAAACGGCATTTACTCAAGTTGGAATTATTATCTTAGCGGGATTTGTAGGTTATTTAATATATAAACAGCAAACCATTGATGATGCTCCATCGAGTTCGAAGTTTCCAATTTCTCGTCGCTTTGCTTACGGATGTTTAACGATTTTCTTTGGATTACTCATTCTTCTTCCCATTTTACGAGAAGCTACAGCAATTAATTGGATTGCAATGTTTGATAGTTTTTATCGCTCTGGAGCACTTGTATTTGGTGGCGGCCATGTCGTCTTACCTTTACTAGAACGTGAATTTGTACCAACAGGGTGGTTAACAGAAGAACAATTTTTAGCTGGTTACGGTGCAGCGCAAGCCGTACCAGGACCTTTATTTACATTCGCGGCTTACATCGGTGCTGTCATTAACGGCTGGCAAGGTGGATTGTTAGCCACCGTTGCCATCTTTTTACCTGCATTCCTACTGATTTTAGGAACACTACCATTTTGGGACACATTACGTCGCAACCCAAAAATCAAAGGAGCATTAATGGGTGTTAATGCTGCAGTTGTCGGCATTTTAATCGCCGCCCTTTACCATCCGATCTGGACCAGTTCGATCTTATCGGCTGTTGATTTTGCATTTGCTGCGGTCCTATTCAGCATGTTAGTATTCTGGAAACTGCCTCCTTGGGTCATTGTATTAACTGGAGCATTCGGCGGGTTTCTGTTATCTTTACTATAGTTCAAAAAGGAGTGAGCGCATTGTGTGGCTCGCTCTTTTCTCTGTACACCCTGTTAATGAACTGAACTTTAAACTAAAATAATACATTAAGAAAAAATACACATACTAAGTATAAAATGTAAGATGGAGTTTATAGATGAGACACATCGTATTCATTTTCATCGTTTTATTTAGCCTTAGTTATTCTTATGAAATTGAAAATCACGTGACAAACGATAATGACCCTTTTTTCCTTCTACTACCAAGTTCGCCTGACCTAAACAACAGCTGGTTTGAGAGCGAACATTCATTTAAAGGATTCGTTCTTTACATCTCATATTTTCTATCTTATCTACTTTATGTATTGCCGAACAAACAACTGTTTCAAAACACCGTTGAAAAAATCAAAACGATAGCAAACTTACTTACAATAAAGTTTCAAAGTACATTCATCCTTCAGCGTTCTAATTCATTCATAAATTAAAATCTGAAGGAGATGTCAAAATGGAATCGAATAAAAGAGCAAAATTACCACCTGAAATTAGAGACCCGATTATGAGTATCGTTATTTCTATCATTTTAATGACGATCGTGTTTTTATTTGCTCATTTTGTATTAGGACTAGAAGTCTTCCCTGACTAAACTATTATAAGAAGCCCCTGACTCCCGGTAACGAGGGTCAGGGGCTCTTTTCTTTTGATTACAATTCATCTCAACGTCAATCATATGGTAATATGAGAATACGTTACGAATAGAACAGTTGGTGCAAAACGTTTATGAACTTATTTGAAAAATTATATTCACTTGTCATTATATTAGCTGTTGTTATTGGGTTACTATTAGGGCAGCTCGATGTTGTTAGCGGACGTGCTGAGGCGTTCATTGTTCCGTTATTAGTCGCCATGCTCTATATCACTTTTTTACAAATACCCGTAGAAAATATAAAAGAATCTATTAAAAACAAGAAGTTTACCGCTCTTTCTTTGTTAATTAATTTTATTTGGGTACCGATCCTCGCTTGGCTGCTAGCCTTCGCTTTCTTATCCAACCATCCAGCTTTGTACATTGGATTTATAATGTTGATGGTCACCCCATGTACAGATTGGTATTTAATCTTCACGAGCATTGCCAAAGGAAACGTTGCGCTCTCGACTGCGATTTTGCCGTTAAATTTGATCTTACAAATTCTTTTACTCCCGGTTTATCTCCTTCTCTTTGGTGGTACAACCGGTGTTGTTGAGTGGTCTTTCTTATTAGAGAGCGTTCTACTCATTTTACTCATTCCTTTTATTGGAGCGTTACTCACAAAGGCACTGTTACGAAATAAACAGCACATCAAAGAAACTTTCTTTTCTTCTATTAGCTTGTTGCCGATGATTTTTCTAAGTCTTGCGATTGTTGCTATGTTCTCAGCTCACGGTCAATTGCTCTTTAACCATATCGATTTATTATGGAAAATTACAATCCCGATCTTATGCTTTTTTGTGATTAACTTTATGATAGGCCAAAAAATCGGTAAGGCCATGAACTTATGCTATGCAGATCGAGCTAGTTTAAGCCTGACAACTCTTGCCCGAAATTCTCCCATTGCTTTAGCGATTGCCATGACTGCCTTCCCAGATGAACCGTTAATTGCTCTCACTTTAGTAATTGGACCTTTGTTGGAGTTGCCTATTTTAGCGCTTATTTCTCAAGTATTGTTGAGGCTTAGATAATATATGTAAAAATAGATTGTTATTTCTTCTTATCGGGTAATGGTACAGTATTGTGAAATCATTTGGTAAAAAATGAGGATATGGTACAATTATGTAGCAAGTCCCTCACTACACCATTATATTTTCATATACATAAAATAATTAGATCTTTAATTCGAAAGGACGATTTACATGCAAGTAAAAATGGCTGATTTACCTGGGATTGGGAAAAAAATGTCTTTCATCACCGCAGAAGGAAATATGATTGTTCTCGTTATCCATCACTCAGGAAAACGCGAGATGTATTTCTTTATCGATCCGGATGACGATGAAGCTGACTTCTCTATAAACCTTACAGCTGGAGAAACTAGAGAATTAGGTGCACAGTTGTTAGGTGCAGTTTTCCAACCAGTTGATAGTGATACTATGAAATTATTTAAGAGTCAAATTGTTATGGAATGGATTAAGGTAAAAGAAGGGTCTATTTTTGCAGGAAAAACTATTGCACAAAATGAAATTCGAAAACGTACAGGTGTATCGATTGTTGGCATTTTCCGTAATGATGATGTTATCGCGAGTCCAGAACCACACCAAATGCTTGAGGTCGGTGATACGCTGATGGCCATAGGGAAAAATGAACAAATCAAAGAGTTTGAACGTATTAGTGCGGGAGGAGCGATGTAATCGGTGATAATTCCAGAGATGTTTGGTGCCGGTCTCATTTTAATCCTCCTTTTTATAACAGGGTATATTGCTTTAAAGGTAAAAATACCTGAAGTTATAATCTACATATTGCTTGGAATCACTATAGGGGGGCTATTATCAGACTCACACCTTCTTCATTTTGTAGGCGAAGTAGGTATTGTCTTACTATTTTTCATGCTTGGAATGGAGTTCCCAATTAAACAGTTAGCTAAGGTTGCAAAAAAAGTCACACCTGCTGGAACTTTAGATGTTGTCTTAAATTTAGGAATAACTACAGGGATTTGTTTATTAATGGGTGTTGATCCACTGATGTCGTTTTTAATAGGAGGAGTTGTTTATGCAACGAGTTCTTCGATTACGGCAAAGCTTCTTGAAAGTTCTAAACGTATGGCCAATCCTGAGTCTGAATTCATGCTTGGTCTGTTAATTTTTGAGGACTTAGTAGCTCCAATATTAGTAGCTATTTTAGTAGGTTTAACAGCTGGTGGAGCAATTACCTTTGGTTCGATGTCGATCCTACTACTTAAAGTTGTTGCCTTAACAGTCGGTGCTATTTTGATTGGACACTTTGTGTTTAGTAAGCTTGGCGGATTTTTTGATCGGTATATGAATAGTGACATTTTTATTTTATTTATTATCGGAATTGCCTTAGCATATGGTGGATTGGCATTGTACTTGGAGTTATCTGAAGTACTTGGTGCATTTTTAGCTGGCATTATTATTGCTGAAGTGAGAAGAACACACGAACTTGAACACCTAATAGTACCAATTCGTGATTTAACATTACCACTATTTTTCTTATATTTCGGAACAACAATCACTTTTGGTGAAGGTGTCCCTATGATTGGATTACTCATTATTTTAATTGTTTGGTCTATCATCGCAAAGGTCGTTGTCGGGATTTATGGTGGAAGATGGTATGGTTTATCTAAGAGAGTTGCACTTCGAGCCGGGTTCTCTTTAACTCAAAGAGGAGAATTCTCAATTATCATTGCGAGTTTAGCAACAAGCTCCGTTAAAGTGTTTAGTAGTGTATTTATATTAGCTTCTTCAATTATTGGAATTATTTTATTTCAATTAGCACCAAAAATATCTAAAAAAATTTATGGGCAACCTAAGAAGAAAGAAAAAGTTAAATTACCTGGTTAAGAGTTCAATTTGCCGTTTTGAAAGGTTGGAAATCTATGCCGCAAATATCAGAGTTCTATCAAAGTATAACTAAAACAGCCAGTACCGTTCTCTTAGATGATTCCATTGATGCGATTATTAAGAAAATTGTCAATCGAGATCCAGTTAACCGCTCCGTATATGTTGTCAACGAACAAGCCAAGTTATTCGGTATCATTACATTAAAGGAACTATTTCAAATTCTCGCTGTTCGCGGTGGGGTTGATCGGTGTAAATCGTACTCTCCTGGTAGATTATTAGAATGGGTATCACCCACCTCGACCGCAAACGATTTAATGCGTTCTCCCGTTAGTGTAAAATTAACTGATAGCCTAGAATATGCACTCGAACTTTTTGTTAAACACGATCTTGAAGAAATTCCAGTAGTTAATGAGAATGGTATCGTAATCGGTGATCTAGATGCATTTGAGATCATTAGAGCTATGAACGATTAGCAAAAATAAACAAGTTGCCTTTCTGTTGTAATCATGATATATTAATTAAGCGATGAGCTCATTGTGTAAGCCGATAAACACGCCTTTTGGTAATGCACTATGTGGAGTGCAGTTTATCGCCTCAATACGCGAAGACGACGTCCTTTGGGCGTCGTCTTCTTTTTATATGTGTTATTAAAACGTATTAATTAATCTTTTTTTATACTTGTCCTTGTTTATTAAGTTTAACTTTCTAACCCCTAATACGACCGGCCCCATCAAAAACTCATTCCGAAATGGCACCTTAAAGTAACGAACTAAGAAAACAAAAGAACAAACAGAAAATCCCCCTACTAGAATTGGGTTTATTAAAATTAAATAGCTTAAACTATACATAAGTACGTACAGCAAAGCTGACCAGCCAAGGTTCCAGCTGTGCAGGAAATATATCGCATTAAACTTTTTTAAACCCAACCACTCTACCACTATTGAAGTTAGGACCCACTTTGTAATGTGTAAAAATTTTTTCACTATTGAATTTGGCATATTGGATAAAAATAAAAGCGTAAGTAACGGCATGATGACAAATAGATGTAAAGCCCTTACACACCTTACACTCATGTAACTGGACTTATAATCCCACAAAATAAAGTGCTTACATGTGTAATAATAAAGCAAATTAAAAAATCCAACATATAGAGCGCTAATATAATGCTTCTTTATGTTCTTCCACGTCTTTCGCTTTATATTTAACACAATTAGAAAAACAGCTAAAAATATATGCATTTTCTCCTCTACCTTTTCGAATGTAATTATTTGTAAATCACTTATAACTTCTCCTTAAATAACCTAAACATACCTAAAAAATGGTGCCTGGCACCGCATAAGGATAGACACCCATTTTTCTTAGATTTATACCCGATTGATTGTTTGTACATATCATAGCTATATATGATTAAGAGGTGAGTTTGTGGAAATGAGGAAACCCAATTATCCCCTATGGACTGACATTCCTTATGCAGGTGAGACACATGCGCCAAACGATCCTGTTGAACGTTATGCGGGATCATGGAATACGCACTTTATCAAGAGATGTAAAGGTGGAGGTTTTGAAACTTTAGATGGTAGAAAAATAAGATTTGCCATCAGACATCCAAATACGATTAATTGGGACGAACAATTAAAAATCGTACAACGTGAAATGGAAAACATTTCAGATGACCGAATAGCCATCGTGAAGTATTGGGGGTCTGGGCCTCCACCGAAACAATGGTTACCCATCGCCGATCGATTGATCGATACGTATAACGTCTCAGCCCCTCGAGCTGCACGAATATTATCAACACTTTTTACTGCACTTAATGATGCCTTTATTGTGACATGGGATATTAAATACAAATTAAATGTAGCTCGTCCAAATCAACTGGACCAAAAGTTAGCGACTGTTATTTGTACGCCAAAACATCCGGCCTACCCGTCAGGACACGCCACTGTTTCAGGTGCAGCTGCAGTCATTTTAAGTTACTTCTTTCCAGCCGAAAGTAGAAAAATTCATGCCTTAGCTGAAGAAGCTGCTTTATCAAGGTTATACGGTGGTATTCACTTCCCTGTCGACAATGAACAAGGACTGCGTCTAGGAAGACAGATCGGTGAAATTATTGTTCAGCAACTAAGAAAAGATTATGACTCCAATAGTCATCCGATTGATACTCCTTACCGTCAATATAAAAACGCAAAACTAATGCCGCCTCCATATCAACAAGTAATTCCTTATAACCATGATACATCTTGCAGCTCTTTAGTTATCGAAACTGAAACGGCTGTTCCAAAGAACATTACAAATACTAGTAATCTAACAAAACCAATCCTATTTTTTTAGAGACAAAAAACCATCAGCGCTCATACGTTCTGATGGTTTTATCCTTTAATTATATATAATAAGAAACAACTTTATCTCTTACGCCGGCTGGAATATCAAAATGCTTCGGATGTAAAAGGGCAGCAAGCAATTCGATGCCTTCTACTAACGTTGTACTCGGGCGGGTGAATAAATCTCCATCCACTATAAAAATCTGTTGATCTCGTACAGCACTTAATTCGCTCCATCCTTGTTTTTGTTCTAATCGGCTTACTTCTTGTATCGCGCGCTCCGGTGTAAAACCGCATGGTGCAATTACAATCACTTCCGGGTTCGAAGCCACGACAGCTTCCCACTCGGTAGGGCGTGAATGTCCTCCTGGATTACCGAGTGGATCATAACCTCCTGCCCTTTCAATTTGATCTGGGATCCAATGACCACAATTAAAGATAGGCTCAATCCATTCGATCAGCATTACTTTTTTAGGGAGAAGATTATTATCTCGAAGCTTCTCCGCAATGTGCATTTCCCGTTTCTTTAACTCTGTTAGCCTGACTTGTCCTTTTGCTTCTTCATTTAGTTCACTAGCAATCAGGAGTAAATTCTCATAAATATCATCTAACCGATGCGGAACGAGAGGAATGATTTTCGGTTTTTTAGGTAACGACTTTACGACCTCTTCTACGTAACTTGTACCAATTTGACAGACATTACAAACGTGCTGAGTAAAAATAATATCAGGTTGTATTTCGTGTAAAAGCTCCAGATCAACATAATACAGATTTTTATCTGCATCCATATATTCTTTTACGGTATCATTGATCTCGACACTTGTTAGTTTTTTTCCTTCTAAATGGTAGCGAACGACCTTAGGCTTATCACTAGGGCATTCGAAAGTGACACCGTATAAATACTCTTCTAAGCCCAACTCATAAATCATACTTGTTGCTGCTGGTAAAAACGAACAAACCTTCATTAAAAAGACACCACCAATTTTATAAATTTATAGTTTGTCTACCTATTTCCCTACAGATTGTTCGAATGTTACAATGGCCTCCAAGTTCATCGTAAAGGGAGAGACTGACTCACTTGAGCAGTTTTTCTCTTTTTTTGTTGATAATTTCCGGACTGAAAGGATGATCGCTCATGCATGTAGGAAGCAAAGGTTGGTATGTACAAAAGTTAAAAGAACAAGGAATCCGTTCTATTGATGGAAGGAAATTGGAGTTGTATAAAACTCACATACTTGCAAACTTATATCATGGTAAGACGAATTTCAAATAATCCTTTTGAGTCATGGCTTTGTCCATGGCTCTCTATTCTTGTTCAATAAAATAATAACAGAGTGTATTCTTGTTGTAAAAACAAAAAGAGCTCAACAGCTGAGCTCCCATCCCATTTATTCAGTTAATGCCAAAATACTGCCGATAATCGTTTTTGATTGGATATCGATATATTTTTCTAATGTATACCTCTTTCTTAATGCCCAGCCTCTAAATGCCCACATATGACCTTGAACAATAATGTTATGAGTTAATAAGTAAATATCATCTTCACTTAGTGAAATCTTTTCTTCTTTCAGCGCCTTTGAGAAAATACTCATGACATATTGAACAAAGTCATTTTCTTTAGACAGGACATATTCTAGATAGGGTTTCGGCAAAGACCGTGACTCACTATACATAATGCTCGTTTCATCCCATATTTCGTTAATGACGTGAAAATATTCTTTCACAAACGACCTAATGCGATCGTGACCTTTAAACTGATCACTTACTCTACTTTTTAGAATCGTATTTAATTGGTCATAAAGGGACTCAAAGAATAAGTATAAAATGTCCTCTTTACTCTCTACATACTCATAAATGGCACCAAAACTCATTCCTGCATTTTCAGCAATTTCCCTCGTGGTCGTACGATGAAATCCTTTTTGTTTAAATGGTTGAATGGAAGCTTCTAATATTTGGTTTCTCCTTTTTTGGATTTTCTGATTGTTTTTTACCATTGATGGAATATGTAACTTCTTCAAACTAATTCCCCCTTTCCTTTGTTAGGAGTGCCCATTTTAATTTAGTTCGACCAAACCTCTAAGCTTCACTTCTTCATTTCGGTTTCTTACAATTACCTCACCTGACGTTTCATCATGAAGAGTACAAATCACTTGAACTTCCTCTCCTGGCAGTG
Source organism: Alkalihalobacterium chitinilyticum (assembly GCF_029028005.1). GTDB lineage: Bacteria > Bacillota > Bacilli > Bacillales > Bacillaceae_F > Alkalihalobacterium > Alkalihalobacterium chitinilyticum. The sequence continues at coordinate 52,260 of NZ_JAOTPO010000018.1, read as the reverse complement.
TCATTGCTGTAAACTTCACATCAAACTGTTTCACTTTGTGGATCCCAAACCATTTGCTAAGCTGTGTGCCAGTGAGTCCCATAATGAACATACCTTGGGCAATGACATCAGGAAGACCACTGTCTTTTGCTAAGACCATGTTTGTATGGATAGGATTAAAATCACCAGACGCACCGGCATACCTGACAAGCTGTTCTCGAGTAATTGTAATAAATTCGCTCGTTTTGACTTGACTCATCGCCCCTCACCTCTTTCAATGACTACCGATTTGCACTCTAACAATAACTCTTCTTTGTCATTAAAGAAAACGGTTTCAAATGAGTAGATAGAAAGACCCTTTCGTTGTTTCGTACCAACGAGATAGGTTTTTCCAAATAAATGGTCTCCTGCAAAAATCGATTTATGATACGTGTATGACTGGCTGCCATGTAAAACACGAGTTAACGTGAGGTCTAAATCAGCAATGATATCTTCAAAATCGAGACCCTTCCACATTTCAGGTACTGTTCCAAATGTTAATGGAACAGGTACATCTGGATATCCTGCTTTAATAGCAGCTTCCTTGCTCATATATACATCGATATCTTGAGCACCTGTTGCCATGGCAAATTCAGCAATCTTTCCTCGTTCCACTTCAAAGTCAAATTCTTTTAATAACCTTGGTAAGTTTAATTCTTCTTTGTCCATAAGGGCCCCCTTACTAAAGTATGTGACTTTCCCTTTTTATTTCCTTTTGTTTGTTAAAAAAAAATTCAGATATTTGATCAAACACAGAGTCTCATTCATTACTTACAATAGGAAACACCAATGTGAAACATGTTCCTTCCCCGACCTTACTGTTTACTGATATTTCACCCTGCATTACTTTTATAATACTAAAAACAACCATCGTTCCAAGACCGGTCCCTTTTTCTTTCGTGGTGTAATAAGGTGTTCCTAATCGACTGAGCTGCTCCTCAGTCATACCTACTCCTGAGTCTTGAATTCGAATTATCGCTTTATCTTCTTCCTGTTCAATGTTAACCGTTAAATCTCCACCTTGTGGCATTGCTTCAATTGCATTTTTAGCTAAATTAATTAAGCATTGATGAAACTTTTGCTTTTCCCCTGCAATAAATAGATTTGGAGCAGACTTAAAATGGATGTTGACACTATTCATTGTCGCATAGGGAGAAACGACTTTTAATACGTATTGGAGTTCATCATGGAGTTCTAGCATTTGGACATTTTCTAACGAAGGCTTGGCAAACGTTAAATAATCAGTAATTATTTCTTCGGCCCGATCCAACTCTTCCAGTGATAATCGAATATACATCTCCTTTTTATCGTCTGGAATGTTTGACTCCCTTAATAATTGAATAAATCCTCTTGTGACAGTTAATGGATTACGAACTTCGTGAGAAATACTTGCAGCAATTTCGCTTACAATTTTTAATTTCTCTAGTTTTTTTAGTTCTTCAAATATCATACGTTCCATTCGGGCCCGTTCAATTAAAGTAACAAAAAAGAGAATTAAGAAAAATTGCGTTCCATACAAAACAACTGTAGAAACTAATTTAATTGGACTTGCATTCGGACTAATAAGAAAGATCAAAATGAGAATTAAAACTATTCCAAAACTAGCAGCTATTGCAGCAAGCTTAACCTTGTGTTTGATCTTGATGGCTTTTGTAAATCGAGGAATAAGGTAACATAGAATAATAGTTAAAATGGAATAAATGATGACTGAAGCATAGTACCCTTCATCCATTCCTATGAAGTAACGATAGCTTAACAATGTAATAAATAGAAAGATTAAAACTCTTCGTCCACCATACAAAGCCCCAATAATTAAAGGCAGCTGACGCATGTCAAAAATAAAAGAGGATACAGGTGAAAGCGTAAAGGTCATACATAAAATAATAGACAGACCAGAAATCAAACCTACAAAAATTTCATTTGAAATACGTTGTGTATTTCTCTCAATGAATTTATGGTATAGAAAGTAGAGTAAAAAGACAAAAGATAGGTTAAGTAGAAAAATTTGGATATCTTCTAGTAGTATATTCACCCTAATCCTCCATTCAAGGCAAAACTAGTACTTAATATTTCTCTTTCAACACTTCATATTCCTTTCGTCTTTTTCATATTTTAGAAACAAATTACGATGCAACTGCTCTATTTATTAAGTAAACGGGGTGGACAAGCCTTTACCTGTGAAGCAGTCCGGCTAAGCATTTCTTAGTGGACTGCCCAATAAAAAGCAACAATTCTTGAGAAAAGATCTTTTTCATACTTATTACCTATGTACAACAGACTTCTCTTTTGTTAACAAGATAAAAAAGTAAATTCCTAGTCCGACAAATACGACAATTGATGTAACAATTAACCGCACTTCTTCAGATAGCGGAGCAAACTTTAAAACAACTTCTGGTACATACAAAAAGGTTGGAACGATTATTGGGAGCCAGGTCTTACTCCAAAAAGCGACTATAACTAATGTAAGGATTGCCATACTAGCAACGACAAGTGTTCCCATTGTGTTGACATGAAATAACGGAGTTCCGTAGTGTCTATTTAAAAAGATGATCCCGACAAAAAGGATAACGGATACCATTCCTAATGTTGTTAAAAGCAAATATTGTTTCAACGTCGATCTTTTTCTCTGCGCAATTAACTTATACGTAAAAAGCGTCGCACCAAGTAAAACTAAACTGACGACGGGAAAACCTACTAATTGAATAATAGAATAGTTAAGGTCATTTCTTACTGCATCACCTAATAGAATAAAAGCGAATACACCAACCATAAACATCGGTATTAATTTGAACCATCCTCTATAATCGACGTTCATTTCACTAGCGATTTTTTCCATATACGATTTAGGAGATTGTCCGATAATGTGCTCAATATCTTTCCCGTCTTGTTCAGCTTCTCGCAGATGATCCTCTAATTCTTCAACGACTTCATTAATTTCATCCATGTTCTTTCCCGTTGAAAACAAGTACAACCGTAAATTTTCTAAAAACTGTTGACTGTTCTTTGAAAGTTCCATATTTTCACTCACCTTTGTTTTCATTTAATAAATTGGTAACACTTGATGATAGATCTTTCCATCGAATTTTAAATTTTTCTAGCTCTTGATGACCTTCGGGTGTTAACGTATAGTACTTTCTTTTCGGTCCCGAAGGTGAAGCTTTTAAGCTCGTTGCTACAAGGTTATCTTTTTTCATTCGTAATAATAAAGGATAAATACTTCCTTCGCTTACCATCGTGAACCCATAGGATTCCAGTTTCTCAATCATCTCGTAACCATATGTTTCACCTTTTGAAATGACTTGAAGCAAGCAGCCTTCTAATATGCCTTTTAACATCTGACTCGTCGACAAACGTTCACCCCCAGTGATTTTAGTACCTTGTAATACAAGATACTAAACCAAAAAAATAATTTACATCTTGCATTCTAAAATGAAAAAAAGAACTTCTATGTTGTTTTACAAGGTAGTCAGTAAAAACAAATGTATTGCTACACACTATTTTGCAATACAATATAGTTAAACTTTAACAAATGTTTCCATACTTTTCAAGGGGCATTTTAAAAATCGTCGAGATTAGATCTGGTAGATAACCTACTATTTTTATTTTTTATATGTAATACGATTGTTTTATAAAAATAGCTAAGTTCCACTACTAAAATGGTTTTACTTAAGAGAAAAAGTTTTTATACAGGGATTTTCTACATGTTTGTTTAAATCAGTTTAGATTTAATTTCGAATTCCCCTATCTTATTGTCGGATTTCACTAATTTATTATCCGGTTTTTAAATTTATTGTCCGTTTTCTAATTATATTGTCCGATTTACAATTATATTGTCCGTTTTGCTCCATTTATTTGCGAAAGTGTGAACTCCTGGAAAAGAATTTCGTACAAATAGAAATAAGTTGCAGGTCTCCTTTTTACACTCAAAAATAAAACGCACAAGAGTAAAACAATACTCTCATGCGTTAGATTAAACCCCGCGTTTATTCCCCCATAATAAGGTATGGAGCTGCGGTAACACTTTTACTTCGTTTAACTCTCTCGAAGCAATTACTTTTTCAATTAAATGCTCGTAACTTCCAATAAGCTTTTTCATTAGTTCGGTTGGTTCGATATCTTGTAAGTCTTCATTCCCGACTTGTAAAAAGAATGGAATTTCTTTATATCGTAAATGAACGTCCTTTGCGTAGTTAAAATCATCATCGTTAAATACGACTACTTTCAAGCTTACATGATCTTCCAGTCTATGATCTTTCTTTAACTGATCAATAATCTCATCAAGAACTTCAAAGTTCGTTTCCATTTCTGAACTTGGCGGTTTCGGGGATATCGTTAAGTCGTCTACTTTCGTAAACCAATCTTGCCATTTACTTCCTTGTGTTTCTAACCCAATTTGAATGTGATTACTTTGAAGAATATCTATTAATTCATCGATAGAAGCATATAAAGCGGGATTTCCACCTGATATCGTAACATGATCAAAACGGTCACCACCGATATTTTTCAGTTCAGCGTATATTTGATCCGCACTCATTTTTTGAATTTGGTCTTTTGCCGACCCATCCCAAGTAAAAGCAGAATCACACCATGAACAGCGGTAATCACACCCTGCTGTTCGAACAAACATCGTTTTACGTCCGACAATCATACCTTCACCTTGGATTGTAGGTCCAAAGATTTCAATTACAGGAATTTTATTGCTCATCGAAATCACCTTTTTTCGGTCGATACACAACATAGCTTGTCGGAGTTTCTCGAACAACGACTTGGATACATTTCGGTTTATTCGACAATTGATCTAGGTAGTTTTGAATGTTCTCCCAAATCGTCCGTGCTACAACTTCAGTTGTCGGAAAATGCTCCGACTGTTGATCGTTAAAGTCTTCTGTGAAGTCATTAAGAACCGTGTGGTCATAACGACCGTGGACTAATTTTTTGATCAATTGAAAGTTCACGAGAAAGCCACTGTCATTTAACGTGTCTCCAGCTACTGTAACATTCACAAAATACGTATGGCCGTGAACGTTTTTACACTTACCAGCTTCATCATGAGGAATAAAATGGGCTGCCGAGAAATTGAAATCTTTATTTAATTCATAGCGGTAATCGTGTGGGACTTGCGGATAAAACTGCTGTATCATCTAAGCTCGCTCCTCTCTCATCTGCAAAAACTCCTCATAACCTTTCAAACGTAATTCACAAGCAGGACATTCACCGCAACCATCACCAATGATCCCGTTATAACACGTTAACGTTTTCGTTCGAACAAACTCAAGTGCACCTAAATCATCAGCAAGCTTCCATGTTTCAGCTTTATTCAACCACATCAGCGGGGTATGAATAACAAATTGTTGGTCCATTGATAGGTTAAGCGAAACATTCAAAGATTTAACGAATGCGTCTCGACAATCTGGGTATCCACTAAAATCGGTTTCGCAAACGCCCGTTATAATATGTTTTGCGTTGACTTGACTAGCTAAAATACCAGCAAATGATAAAAAGATTAAGTTTCTGCCTGGAACAAAAGTAGATGGAAGATCACCATTTTCTCCTGCTTTTACTTCTATATCATCCCGAGTTAATGCACTCGGTGCTAATTGATTTAATAATGACATATCAAGGACATGATGTTTTACGCCTAATTCTTCTGAAATCGCCTTAGCGCATTCTATTTCATCATCATGACGCTGATTATAATCAAAAGTTACAGTTTCTACTTCTTTGAATTGTTTTAATGCCCAAAATAAACAAGTGGTACTATCTTGACCACCACTAAACACAACGATTGCTTTTTCATTTTTCATCAATGTTAAAACTCCTTTACAAACGAAAAAACAGCACCTCTAAGAAGTCCTGTTCTTCTTAGTTTTTTATAGAGGGTTGAGCTAGAACCTCTACCGACCATCAAAGACGTCCGGAATTTCTATTGAACTATTTTTATTATATTATCATAGAAATTACAACATTACTATTATACTCTTTATCCAACAGAAAACAACCTTTTTAATGAGTCATTTTCTTGTGATAAAAATTGCCAACGAAAAAACTGCATATAAGGCCAAGGATAAACGACAATACCGAACCTCCTGCGGTAAAACCAGTGGGTGTCTCCTCGTAAAAGCTGAACATCAATGATTGAATTTCAAACATATATCCTATTCCAATAAAAAAACCACACACAAGAAAAAAAGTTAAGAGAGCTACAAGCACCGTTTTAGCGACCATCATTACACCCCCTTCTAAATTACTTTGTACACACCCACATTACTTTTTGCAGATGAACTTGTTGCCTGTTTATCCAAGTTAAGTTCTCATTGTCGATCAGTTCATAAATTTTCTCCCGATTATCTTCTGATGGTTTGGCACGGTCAATCCACTCATTGACGTCCATTGATGAAGTCCACGTCTTATGACACACTATATCTTTGAACCCAACAGTGTGAAAAAGCTCTTCCCACTTCGTTAAAGAAATACATTCATGATGAGAAGGGTCTCGTAACTTTTCAATTGTATTGATCCTGTTTTCCTTCCCGCTGTTATCTGGAATAAAATTATCTACGATGATAAGTGAACCGTCATTGGCTAGAACTCGGTGCATTTCTTTTATTGCTTGGTTTAAATTCGGAAAATGATGAGCGGCAATGCGACACGTTACAATATCAAAGTCATCATTATCAAAAGGCAGCTTTTCAACATCGCCTATTGCAAACGAAATATTATCGCACCCGTTTTTCTTTGCTTGACTTTCGGCTAATTTAAGCATATTTGGCGTCAAATCAACAGCTACAACTTCCCGAACTAATTTACTTAGTAAAAGTGCCGTATGCCCTGCCCCTGTTGCAACATCTAACGCTTTTTCACGTTTCCTTCTGCTCACAACTTCTCCGATCCACCCTAAATCTTTTCCTTTTGCATGAACATTACTTGTTAAATACCCATCTGATGTTTCATTAAATTGACGAATGACACGGTCTTTTTCCTTCATAAATGCCCTCCCTCAATTATAAATATCCCATTACTTAATAAATGTTCATATAACAAATAGAAGAATGTAGGATTCCGTCTAAAAAAATCAATATATTTATATCTCATTTCATTTCAAAGAGCAAACTCTCGTAAAAGATACATAACTACGGGATAAGCCTAGGAGAATTAAAATGCAGAAAATTCTGAAATACGATATATTGAACATAGAATAGAATACAGCTATCTAAAAAGGAGGGAATGGAAAGTGAAAAAGTTCTTACTTCATTGCATGGCGGGTTTAGCAATTCTAGTCGGATTAACTGGCTTTAGTTACACAGGTGCCGAACTAGATTCTACAGCAATTAAAGTTCAAGAGGATTTACCTCATCGTCACTAAGGCAACTAAGGTCAATGGTTGACTTCAACGCCAAAACAAATTAACGAGTTATCTCAAATCAAAGATTAGCACGTATAGCAGCTAGGAGAAGTCAACCTATACTATAAAAAGGGAGTTATAAAAGGTATGAAAGATGTCGTCTTCAATCCAATGATGAACAGCCAATAATCCCCCGTGGAAAGGGGTGATAACAGTGGATGCAATGACGGTATTTTTAGCAACTGGTGTATTTTTATTAACCCTTGTAAACCTAGTCATTCTTCTAATTGAAAAAATAAAAAAATAATTGTTGCGGGGTGGTTTGCTGTTCATCCAACATTCGTATAAGTGATTATTTCATTGCTCACAATCGTTGCAAATGGTTCGTTTCCTTCTAACTCAAATATCAACATGGCTTTCTCTAAATACTGTATTCCTTTTTGTATAAAGTCTAAGCCAATCAAATTCTTTCCTTTTTGAAAATGTAACTCACCAAATAAACACATGATTTCATGTTCGATGCACAACTTAATTCCTCGGTTGACTTGATCTAAAGAACCCTGGTAGTCACGGGTAGTTGTTAGCGTCTTTGCATAATTGTATAGAATTCTTATTTTTATACTTTTATCTTGGACAACCGGTCGCTTTTTTAGATGAAACAGTGCCATTTCATAATACGAGATGGAATTTTTAAAATCTCCGATTTCACTGTAAATAATTGCAGTACTCGTTAAAATCTCAATTTGCCTCTCCGAAAAGTTCTTAGATGTTGTATCAGTAAGTTCAATCGCTTGTTTTAACAGATCAAGAGACTTACGAGCCTCACCATGAATATAGAACAAACAAATAGCTCGATGCCATAGCATAAACTGTTGATTTACCTTTGTTTGAAATAAGGGGTTTGACATCTCACTCTCAATCATCTTTGAAACCGACCTGTAATTTCGCTTTCTTACTTCTTGGCGGATTTGGAAGAAAACTTCTTGCACATAATCTAATCGTGGACAATCCGTTATATCAAAAAAATAATTAATATCGACTCCAAATCGATTAGCTATCTTATAAAGCACATCTGCAGACGGCGAAACATCGCCACCTTCAATTTGACTGATCAGAGATTGAGTGCAAATTCCTTCAGCTAACTCTTTTTGAGACAGTCGCAAATAATTCCTTAAATCTCTAATGGCTTTTCCAACTTGTATCGTTTCCATATTCACCACCATCAGCTTTATTTTCATTTTACTAACGATACGATGAATAGACAATGAGCCAATGGTAATTTCATTTCATAAAAGTTTAAATATGTAATCTAGACAAAAAAATTCCATGTACTATAAATTGCTTCGTATAAGTATTCGTTTACAAATTTGTATGAAGAGGAGGAGTTCCATGAGCTCTGAAGTCCGATTAATTCCATTTCAAGTAGAAGCGGTATTTAATTATGCGGAAGAAAAAGTTCCAAAAGGAGTCGTTATGGTTGAGGCCCCGCAAATATGGGACAAGGCTCAAGGAGAACACATTGTAATTGCTGTTTTAGATACTGGGTGTCAAATGGACCATCCAGATTTACAAGAGCGTATTATTGATGGCTTTAATTTCACAACCGATTACAGCGGGGATCCGGAAAACTATAGCGATAACAATGGACACGGAACACATGTGGCAGGAACAATAGCTGCCTCTCTAAATGATGGGGGCGTAGTTGGGGTTGCTCCCAAAGCTGACCTCTTAATATTAAAAGTTCTTTCAGGCACTGGTGGTGGAAAATATGATTGGATCATTAACGCTATTCACTATGCCATTCATTGGGAGGGGCTTAACGGTGAAAAAGTAAGAGTCATCTCAATGTCACTAGGCGGTCCTCATGATATTCCATTGCTCCACGAAGCTATCAAGGAAGCGATCCGCCACGAAATTATTGTCGTATGTGCTGCTGGAAATGACGGTGATGGAAAAGAAGATACATTCCAACGAGCTTATCCAGGTTACTATCCAGAGGTAGTACAAGTAGGTGCCGTCGATTTCAGCCGTAATTTAGCTTCCTTTACGAATACAAACGATGAAATTGACTTAGTTGCTCCAGGTGTTAATATCCTTTCAACATACCTTGATAATAACTATGCTCGTTTATCAGGTACTTCCATGGCTACTCCCCATGTGACTGGGGCAATTGCACTGTTAATTAAGATTAGCGAAGAAGATTTTGGGAGAAAACTATCAGAGCCTGAGATCTATGCACAATTAATTCGGCGTACAGTTCCACTCGGATATAATAAATGCGCAGAAGGAAACGGCCTACTTTTACTTTATTCAGCGATCCAATCATTAGATAACGTACTAACATCTGATCCTCAAACCGCCTAATTCAAAAGACAACCACAGGAGTGGTTGTCTTTGTATATTATTTCAATATGAGCTGTTTATAATAGCCTCGCAAACTTTATGAGACACCTTATAACCTAAGTTATATGTCTCTCTTAATACATTAGCTTCATATTCAGATCAATCAAAATTTATAATTACCAGTTTTGTTTTTCTTAAGTTGACCTCGTTCCACTAGCATCTCTAAAACCTTTTTGGTAACGAGTGTATTATTACTTGTATCTTTGAGTTGCGGGTTACTCGCTTTTAACTTCTTAGCAGCTCCTTCGTAAGAAATTGCCCTCTTCGATCCCTTGACCATTTCAAGCAATTGAATAGTATAACTTTTCATTACACATCACCCTTTCAAAGTAAACCTAATTGTAACACAGATTTGGAAGAATAGGAAATTTCGAACTTTTTTTAAAAAAATAAGCCTACCCCCAAAGATTGTTGCTCCTTGTTTGGACAGAAAGCTAACTGAATACTTGTCTCATTTAACATAGTATACGAATGCTCAAATAAATAGAGACTAATCCAAGTTAGGATTAGCCTCTCATCCATTATATTATCTTGCTTGAATAAACATTTGTACCCATGCACCGTGATAGAAGCCTACTCCAATCGTGTCAAAGTTAGGGTTTAAGATATTTTGACGGTGCCCCGGTGAATTCATCCATGCATTCATTACTTCTTGTGGTGTTCTTTGACCTTTTGCGATATTTTCTCCAGCTGAACGATAGCTGACTCCAAATGTTCTTAACATATCAAACGGTGTACCATAGTTCGGACTGTTATGTGCAAAGTAATTCGAGTTGATTAAGTCTTCCGCTTTTTTATGAGCAACATGTTTCACATCCGCGCGGTGCTGAAGCGGTCTTAAACCATTTTTTTGTCTTTCCTGATTAACGAGTGCTGCCACTTGATCTTCAAATGCACTATGATGAGCCGCATCAGGTTTTAAACGAATAACTTCACCAACGTGCATATTTCTTGGCTCTACATCAGGATTGAGTCTCATTAATTCTTGGTAATCTAACCCATAACGTTGGGCGATAAACCAGAATGTATCACCACGTGATACTTTGTAGTGAGAGAAAGGGGGTTCTTTAAACATTTTAATTTGTGCGTCCGCGGAAGGTTGTACAGAAAAAAGTGAAGCCATAAGTACAACTGCAACGAGAACAAACTGTAATCGTTTCATAAATAGTAGTACCTCCAAATAAGTATTTTTCAAAATTAAGTTTCTCTTTTTTGTTGGAAACCATACACCATTTATGGCTTCTTCCTGTTTTTTTATAATAAGGAAATGGATATGCTATAATGGACAAACTACATATAAAACTTGGAGGCACTATGTTAACCTTTGAAGAAAAATTAGCTATTATTGAGTCATTTGATCAATTAAAAAGAAAAGATGTTTCGCTTGGACGAGTGAACTTTCAATACGAGGAAAGCCAGAGCGATAAGAAGAATGTCGTTTATCATCTCCACCCTAATGGAAATGGCTTTGTATATATCGGAAAAGTGAAAGGGTATTCTACTGACCAAAAAGGAATGGTCAATATTCGTGATTTCACATCTGATGAATTGAAGGATATTATTAAGCAATCGATCACTATCCTTAGTAGTGAACCAAATACGGAAGAGGAATTACTTGTTGAAGCTAATGAAGAAACATGGATCAATCGTGATAAGCAAACATTGACCCTTATGTACGAAGATGAGATGTGGAATGTGTATGCCGGTTTAAACTTAGATGGGACATTCAATTCTTATGGTGAGGCAACCGCGTATTTAGATGAAGAAGGATTTAAGCCACTATAGAATACACAATGCAGAAAGCAGCAACGCTATTGTACGTTGCTGCTTTCAGTCGTTGAATTATGATTTCACTTCATATTTACTATGATTAATTACAGTTCGGGCCAAGTTTCCATTCTTTTCTTTTCTGTTTAATTCAACGGCTACAGAATTCGTATAAACAGCAATTACTTTTGCTTGCTCGCCCTTTTCTGTTCCCTTATTAATTTGAATGATATCACCGATATTAACATGTGGTTCTTGTTGTTCCTCTGTCATTTCAATTTCCCCCTTTTTATTAAAGTATTTCCCCTTTACTTGTAAACATTCTGCCCACACGATGAATAAAAAAGCGATAGACTAAAGTACATCCACTATCACTTTTTGTTGTTAAAATATAACATTATCCTTAAGTAACAGCTCGTTCATACTAAGGGTATTATGAGATGATTTAGGTCTGTTATGTATTCTTCGAACAAAGCCCTTAGATATGATATCATTAGTAAAAAAGAAAGAAAAGGTGTTTGTCATGGAAAATCAATTAGAAATGGGTCAAAAGGTCACAGGTATTTATAAAACAGGCAAATACATCGGGGAAATTACGAACATCAGACCCTCACAGTACGTTGTAAGAGTCTTAGCCGTTCTTAAGCATCCTGATCAAGGTGACTTACATAACCCAAAAGAAACAGATGTTGCCTTGTTTCACGAACGCAGAGCATTAGCCCACCGAGAGCAAACAAACATCCCTGCGGTATATGTCAAACCTTATGACGGAGAAGTTCCTGCTTACGAAGAGTCCCTAAAGGAAGCTTTACAAAAGCAATATACAAAGCTTGAAGAAGATGGCAGTGACTGGGCCAAGAAATCGATGGAATTGCTCCATTCATTAGAAAAAGATTATTTTAAATAGGATCTATATCTACACAAAGCTAATTGGATCAACTGACAAACCACGGTCAGTCTGTCCAATTAGCTTTTTTCTTTCATCAACTGTCTTGCATCGATCCATATATCGGTTTGCTCCAATTCTCCTGCTAGTTGATATAGGAGGTCTTCTTTTCCTCTTGCTGCTATAAATTGAACACCACATGGTAACCCGTCCTTCGTCATATGCAATGGTACAGTCATCGCAGGTTGGCCCGTTAAATTGGCAAGTTGAGTAAAAGGCGTTCGCATTAAACTTTGCTCAGCAATCTGATCGACCATGCCTGTCTTCTTAAGCAAACCACCTAAGCCAATTGAACCAATCGCATTAATTAATAACTTTTCCATCGGTTTCGGTTCTAGTTCACCAATTTTTGCAGGAGGAAATGCAGTAGTTGGGGTTATATATAAATCATACGTTTCATGGAACGCTTCCATTGCAAAAGCTGCCTTATCCCATTCTCTTAAGCTTAACACGAACTCTTCTGCAGTCGTTGCTCGACCCAGTAAACCTAATAACCAAGTCTGGGGTTCTACGTCACTACTTTTAGCTTTGCGTCCTAAAACGTCTTCTAATGACGAAAGGGTTGCAGCAACTTCTCCAAAATACATCGTTAAATAACCAGTTGCAATTTTCCTGCCGTCTACTGGCGCACCCTGTTCTTCAACAAAATGCCCCATCTCTTCAAGAAGTTTTACTGCCTTTAAAACAGCCTCTACACACTCTGGGTGAACCTCAGTCCCTAGAGGTGATTCTGTGGTGAACGCAATTTTAAGTTTTTTAGCAACCGGTTGATTGACACAGTCCAGGTAGCTTCCGTCAAAAGGCGGTGCATAAAAGGCAGCTCCTTTTTCCAATCCGTGTACCTCATCTAGCATCGCAGCACTGTCACGGACTGATTTAGTTAATACATGATCAGAAGATGCTCCTTGCCAGTGTCTGCCGAATATCGGCCCAGCCGGTGTACGTCCTCTCGTCGGTTTCAAACCAAAAAGACCACAATAAGCTCCCGGAATGCGAATGGATCCGCCACCATCATTGGCGCCTGCCATAGGGACCATACCTGCAGCAACAGCTGCCCCTGAACCGCCGCTTGAGCCACCTGGAGTATAGTTTAAGTTCCATGGGTTTCTTGTTGGTCCATGATAGGCAGGTTCTGTAATTCCCATTAATGCAAATTCTGGTGTATTTGTTACGCCTAAAAAAACAGCACCTGTATTTCGAACTCTTCTCACAAATTCATTATCTTTTTTCGCACGGTATGAACGAAATGCTTTTGAACCAGAAGTAATCGGTTCCCCTTCAATTTCTTGCGTTATATCTTTTAAAAGCATTGGCACTCCAGCAAATCGACCAGTCCATTCATTATTTTCTATCGCTGCCTCTGCTTGTTCATACATTTTATGGATTACTGCGTTTAATGCAGGGTTTTGCTCTTCGATTACTTGTATCGCTTCTTCTAATAGCTCTTTTGGTTGAACTTGCTTTGTTCTTACTAGCTCAGCCATCCCTAGAGCATCGTTATTTTTATAGATGTCAGACATTCAATCACCCCTGTATATTTGTCATGTTCCATCAGCCTTTACTTTGCCTTGACTCTGTTTATGCCAAAAACGATCCAAAACTACAGTGTATGCGTCTGTATGACTTTTTTACCTTTTTGTTAGATAAGTGATTTCGACGTCTATATCTAAATTCCCTTTTTCACACGCCAAAACAAAAAACACAATCGCTAGACTGTGTTTTTTTGCTTCTTTCGTTATTTACTTTATTCTTATTCATCAACTGCTAGTTTCTTTAATGGTTGATCGGCCGGTCCTTCAATCACATCACCTTCAATAGAAAACCTTGAACCATGACACGGACAATCCCACGTGCGGTCTCCATCATTCCATTCCACTTCACAGCCCATATGCGTACATGTTGTATCGACACAGTGAAGCTTTCCATCTTCATCACGATAAGCACCGGCTTTCTTTCCATCGACCTTCACATGCGTACCTTCTCCCTTTTTTACGTCTTCAGGGAACTTGTCGACACGTTCGAGCTTACCTTTCACTAACTCAACAGCGACATCGGCATTCTTTTTCACGAGTTCCTTAATGCTCGGGTCTGCATTGAAACGTGATGGTGTAAAAATGTCTTCGTACAGATGTCTTCCTTCTAAAATTAAATCTTTTAACATCATGGCTGCAGCTGTACTGTTTGTCATTCCCCATTTACGATACCCTGTTGCGACGAGAATGTTTTCTTTCGTTGATGTAATTGGCCCGACATACGGAACTTTATCCAACGTGTATAAATCTTGAGCAGACCAACGATAACGAATGTCCGTTACCCCTAATACGTCCTTTCCAAACTGTGCAAGTGCTTCATAATGTTTGATCGTATTGACACCTTTACCTGTTTTATGTCCATCTCCACTTAATAGCAGAAGCTCTTCATTACCGATCGGCGTTGAGCGAACAGATCGAGTCGGTGATTCAGAGGTGATGTACATTCCTCCAGGGTACGGCTGTTCCGATTTTACAGCAACGATATATGACCGTTCAGGGTGCATTCTTGCAAAGTAAAAACCCATTCCATCATAAAAAGGAAAATGTGAGCAAGATACAGCATATTTGCATGCAATGTATTGCCCATTTCTTGTAATGATTTTCGGTTGATCTTCCTCCTCAATATTTACAGCAGTTGTATTTTCGTAGATCTGTCCCCCAGCCTTTTGAATTTCTTCAACAAGTGGCAGCAAGTATTTAATCGGATGAAACTGAGCTTGGTTTCTCATCACTAGTGCTTTTTTCATTGGGAGCTGTAAAGGCATCGAATCTAAGAGCGCCCCTGGAATTCCAAGTTGTTCGTAGGCTTTTGCTTCTTTCTCCAGTTTGTTTAATTCTTGCTCGGAATTTGTGTATATGTATGCATCTTGTTCCTTAAAGTCACAATCGATCTTTAAAGAGTCAACCGTATTTTTAATAAATGCAAGGGCTTGCTCATTGGCATGGTAGTATAATTTCGTTTTTTCTTCACCCAAGTTCCCGATGAATTCATCATAAATGACGCCATGTTGTGCTGTAACCTTCGCCGTCGTATGTCCAGTTGTTCCATTAAGTATCACGCCAGCATCAATTAATGCTATTTTTAACCCGGCTTGACTTAATAAATAAGCTAGAGTAATCCCTGTAATTCCAGCTCCTACTATTCCTACGTCTGCAGATATATTTTCTCTTAACGGTGAAAAAGAAGGGAAATTGATTTCGTCACGCCAATACGGTTCTGGAAATCTCGGTAATTGGTGATTGTTATTTTCAAAATTCATTGTCATGTTCTTCCTCCACATTCTGTTTTTTCTAGTTTCCCTCGTTATATGGAAAATATGTGAAGGTTATCTTAGTTACTGTTCAATGCTTACAATATATAAGGAATAGCCTCAATCATTGAGGAAAAAGAAAACACATAAGTTCTTAATGGGGAAATTACCATTCAGATGTATTAATATAAGAACTATAAAATAAAATGAAAGACATCTCGATAGGGGGAAAGGATGAAAGAATTAATTTTTGTTTACCATGCAAAGAGCGGGTTATGGAATGGCGTATTGGACTCGATTCATAAATGGACTTCTCCTGATACTTACCCATGTCACCTATGTGCGATTACGTACGGTACGGTTAGTATGAAGGGAAGGTGGAAAAAGTATATTCAGTCACTTCCATTTCCTGTTATATTTTATCATTTAGATGATCTCCCCAAAGAGTTGCCAACTGTTGAATATCCGTGTGCTTATTTGCGAAATCAGAATGATGCTGAACTTTTCATCCACAAAAGAGAGTTAGTAAGTTGCCAGGATGTTGAAGATTTAATTTCACTGGTTAATAAAAAATTGAAGCATCCAATCGAATAAGGACAAAAAAGCTGCCTTATCGTTATAAACTAGCACCCAATGGCAATGATAACTACTTTAAAAAATAAGTAGGACCACCTTTGTAGTTGGGTTGGGCTAATCACTCATAAGACAGCTTTTTCAAATTATATATGACTCTTAGTTTTCTTCCGGAGTAAACGTTCGTCTCGAAAATTCATCATCTAACATAAATAAGGCATTATTATCATTTTGAATTCGTTTCAATTTTTCAATAATGTTATCAAACATCGCTTCTTCTTCTACTTGCTCATCTAAGAAGAATTTTAAAAATTGTATCGTTGCATGCTCACGCTCGTCCATTGCAATATCTGAAAGTTTATAAATGTTTTTTGTCACTAATTGTTCATGAGCATAGCCTGCTTGATACACATCTAATATGGTATCAAAATCATTTTTCGGTGTCTCATATCCAGTAATAATTGCACGTTTTCCGCGATCGTTAATGTAGTTGTAAAATTTCATTGCGTGAAAACGTTCTTCTTCTGCTTGAACTAGAAAGAAATTCGCAAAGCCATCTAAGCTTTGTGCTGAACACCAAGCTGCCATTGCCATATATGTATGTGCTGATTCAAACTCAAAATTCATTTGTTCATTTAATGCATTTAACAGTTTATCACTTAACATCCCATCGCCTCCTATATATACCAATGTTACATGATGTTTCTAGTGTTTACAAGAAATCAACAAAATCTAAAAAATCAGATGGAAAATGATATTCTCCATCTGATTTTTATGACGTTTTTTGATTAGGTACATATAGCTTATGATCCGTCAGCATGCGGATACTTTGACTCAATCACACAGCGTGAAGATATTAAAATGTGAACAGCAGTTATATTCTGGCACCGACCTCTTGTTTCGGTGAAATCATAACCACACAAATATCGTCACTATACTCTTCTTCACCAGAAATAAATTGACGCATTAGCTGTAGAAACGACTCGTTATTTTCTTTTGAGCGAGTGTAGTAATTCATAATCGTGTCGATTCCTTTTTCTCCATCCACACGAAATTCGTCAGTCAAACCATCTGTATATAAAAGTAAATCCCAACTTCCACGCAGTTCAATTACCCCACAATGATTAGGAAGATCTTTAAAGATCCCAAGTGGCATCGAGCCCCGATCTAATGCTTGAATTCCATTTCGATCAACTAAAAGACCTGGCGGGTGACCGGCATTCATATATTCAATTCGTTGCTTATTCGTATCAATCAATGTGTAGATACCGGTAACAAAGGTGAACAATTCCTCATCACCATCAAATAGGTCAATTAACATTCGATTGAGTTCGCTTAGTACTTGATAGGGCTTCACCTGATCCATCATAATTTTCTTGAGTGTTGGTATGATCCCCATTCCAATTAAAGCGGAAGATACCCCGTGACCCATCACATCTAATACGATAGAACCATACACCCCATCTTCAATCTCATACCACGCACAAAGGTCTCCAGATAGATAATGAGACGGTACATAAATGCTGTCAATCGAGAGCTTCTCGTCCTCTAAACGTTTCATTAACGTAGAACTCTGGATCTTTCTTGAAAGTTGAAGTTCTCTTTTCGTTTGTATTTCATATTTTTTTAATTGTTGGAAGTATTCTTCAAGTTGCAACGTACTTGCTATTAAACTAGCAAATGTCTCGAGTTTCGAAATATGGCTCTCATTTAAGACATTGGGTTCGGGGTCCATCGCGCACAAAGTTCCAAACGTTTCCCCGTTCTCGAGAATGATAGGTACTCCTAAATAAGAACCAATCGTAAATAAGGATGTAACTGGCATATGTTTTACTAGTTCTGATTGAGAGCTATCCTCAATTAAAAGCGGTTTATGATGAGTAACGACCATATTACAATAAGACTCATTTAATGGTGCATTGAAGGTAGACGGTACCGTACAGCCGCCTTCTTTATTAAACACTTTTAATATAATAAACCGTTCATTTTTTGTACTTGCTATAAAAAATGTTTTTGCTGGAATAGTTTCACTCATTAGTTGAAAGACATTTTGTCCTGTTTTTTCAAAGTTTGCTAATTCCGACGCCATGAACTCCTCCATATATTATCTTGAATTTGTATATTAACTATAGTATAAATTGTAGAATTTTTATAGGCGTTTCGGTGTTTTTTTATTGGTAAGGAACTTTTTTACTTATTTACTAGATAAAAATTCCGTAAATTTCATTGAGAAAAGTAGAGAAACGATGACTAGAATAAATAAAATAAATAAAGATAACAGATTGGCAAGACCATCAATTGGGACATACGCATTGGAAATGGAACGATATAACTGAAAGGAAAAAAAGCATGTCACTAAAAAAACCAAGTAAAAAATAATTGAACTCTTTCTCACAAGTACACCTTCCTTTAAAAAATATAGACGATAAGGAGTATTACCCCTGCCGTCAATGCAGGAGGAATACATCCACATCCAGTGCAACCAAACGAGCCAATGTTCATTGCTTTCATCTTTTCTTCTTTTGTAAACGTCACATGTTCCTGTTTCTCTTTTGCCATCGTAATCACTGCCTGGTTATATTTGTTTGAATATTATAAAAATACCCATTAAAATTATATTACTACAAATGGAAAATTATTTGTATTTTATTTATGTAAACTTTAGATTAACGTTTGATAGAGGTGATGGTACCTGGCACCGATTAAAGGTGCCAGGTACCTGTAGTGCTTTAAAGTACCATGGAATTGTCCGTTGCAAAACGGGACGCTTATTTCGCTGCTACATTTGACATTTTGTTCGATAAAGGCCAGGGGATCTTGTCATCATTTTTCACGGTTATGCCACACGATTGATAGGCATCTATGTACTTCCTAAACTTTCGGATATCAATCGGGTCAGGTGAGAGTACACCACACTTGTTCACCTCTCGCATTATTCGAAACTCTGCACTTTTTCTCTCATAATCTTCTAAACTAGCGGTTCGCAGTAACAACATCTGACCATCCTCGAGCGTTACCTTATACTTCTTATCTTGGGAAAAACCCTTTGTAATTTCCTCAATTCTAACCATGTCTTTAAGTGAAATTACAGCACTTCTAAGAGAATTGATTTCTTCTACCATCTGTTCCACCAACCTCCTCATAAAAAGGGTAATTCATCATACCATTTAATGTAAACTAGTACTTGATATGAAGCTGCATAAAAAATGCACGGGGCTCCATCCGTGCATTTTTAAAAATAATTTCTAAACTTTTATTCATCATCCAATTCTATAATTACATCTAAAACAGCTTCTTCATTTAACTTCTGAATTTGCACAGTATCTACATCGTTTTCATTCGCAATTAAAAATTTATTATATTGCAAGCGAATTCCTTTATCTTGCCCGTTTGTTAAGACTCTATACAACCTGTTCTGGTCAATATCACCGATGTAAATCCCCTCATAAGGCTCCCCTTCTAAATCTCGTACCGTCATTTCATAGTAGTCGTGTGTTTCTTTTGTTGAAGAGTTCAATGCATAGTCAAAAGAATAATACACTTCAATAGTAACAGGGGTTTGGATCACTTTTTCGATATAAAATTCATACTGTTCGTCAACTAGATACATTTCGTCCACACTAAACGAGCTTACTCCTTCTATCACCGGTATTTCATCTATTAAAAATTCCCATTCTCCTGCGTATTCCCCCCCTCGATAAACCGTAATATTTATATTCTCCAGCTGATTGACATCACCCACAAATGAAGAGCCAAACACCCCTGCAACCTTCGTTTCGGAAAGCTGCCTCGTCGGCTTTCCACCAAGCATATGATAATAGTCGCCACGGTCACCTACAAAAAAACGGGACTCTTTAAACGCTAGATCTTCTTCAGAAACAGCAACAAGATCAATAGGCTCAGAGTGTGTCTCAATAAAGCCGAAATATAGCCTCGTACCGTCGAACATTGCTTCTGTAATTTCTATCGTGATGTCGTTACTCGTTGCTGATAAATTCATAGGAAACGTTAATCCTTCTTTACTCAGCTGCTCTAGCCCGGCCTCGCCTACTAACTGAAAAATACGTTCCTGCAGCGAATCTTCTTGAACTCCTTGTGGAACAACAGACTGGAACATCGGCATTGAAATAATCACCATTAAAAAGAAAGCAGCAACGACACCGAACATTACCTTGTAATTCTTTGGCGCTCTTTCTTTCCGTTCTGGCAGTGAATTAAGGGTTTTATTCATACGCTCAACGACTGAAGCCGGTGGCTCTTTCACGTTTTGTCGTAACCGTTCTGACAGTTGTTTATCCAAATCATTCATTTGTCGAACACCTCTTTTCGTTAGTTTCTAGTAAAGGCAGTAATTTCTTTCTTGCCCGATGTAACCTGCTTTTCACTGTTCCTTCAGCTATATTTAATACCTCACTTATCTCGTTAATCGTACATTGTTCGATATAAAAAAGAACGATGACTACTCGTAAATCTTCCGGAAGTTGTTGAATGACTTCTTCTAATTCAAAATCAGTAGTCATCGTTTCAGTAACCGCTTCTCGGTTCCACTCCGTTAACTCGACGACACGTTTTCGCTCACGAACAATAGAATAACTTTCATTCATAACAATTCTCATCAACCATGTTTTAAAATATTTCGGTTCTCTTAACGTTGTTATTTTTTCGTACGCTTTCGTGATGGCTTCTGATAGGGCGTCCTCGCAAGCCTCTTTTGAATGGACAATCGTTAATGCCATACGATACATGCTGTTACGATGTTGTTCAATTAATTGTACGAATGCTTCTTTATCTCCTTGTTGAGCTCTTTTGACGACTTTTATCTCATTCATTGTGTCCCTCCTTTCTTTCTATACGTTAGATGAGAAACCCCACTATCTGGTTCACAAAAAAAATTTAAATTAATAAAAAAAGAGCCGCCCCAAACAAAAATGCATTCTACTCATCCCAGTAACAACATCAATTGCTCATGTTACCTAAGATGATAGGACATTTTTATGAGACAGCCCACAACTTTTATTTATAAAACAAATGTACTTTATTAAGATGCTTTTTTCGTCTCTAGAACCTTCTTTCCTCGTATAACAAAACTAATAGCAAATGCCATGACCACTAAAGTAACAGTTATTAAGGAGCCGTGCATGAGCCATACCATTTGTGGCATTGTCATGTTGGAAAGGATAAATGGTGCAATAAGGAAACCACCTGCAAAACCGAGTGATTTTAACAACATTCCAACTCCAAAGATCCGCCCTCGTATATGATTTTCAGTTCGTTGTAAAATCGTTGCATGCAATGTATTAAATGAAGCATCAAAAATCCCAGTGAAAAAGGCAAAGATCATGATCACCCATAGATTTAAACCTGATAAAAAGATAATAAATCCCGTAGACATCAAAATAGCTGATATAAAGCATGTAAAATAGATTTTTTGGTCTTTGATCCACGGCAATTTAGGAAGTGTAAACGTAGCTAAAATAGAACCTAACCCCCATACCGCCCAAATCATACCGTAATAAAAACTTTGCCTCAATGGGTCTAGTGTTTCAGCTAACAATGGAATCCCCATATTATGAGAACTCCCTGCAAAGGCACTAACAAGAAACACAATATTAACAAACATTAACATCGGTGCGACTAATAGATAAGAATACACTTCTTTAAGATCGACCCAAACCGATTTTAATTTTTCTTTAACTCCGCTGGCCACCTCTAACGTTCGAGTCGATGGGGACTCCCATTTAATTCGTAAAAGAACCAGTCCCGCAATTAAGTATAAGGATGCGTCAATAAATAACGTTAATTTATAACCAAGAAAATCTGTAATGAGTGCGGCAGCTAAGAAACCTGCGACTAGAGCAAATGACGTTAACCTTGCAACTAACGCATTGGTTGGAAGGGTGTTCTTTTCACCAAAAATCTGCGGTATCTCCGCACTAAAACTAACCATATAACTACTATTCACAAACCCTATTAAAAACGATGCAATAATGATCATCGTAGGATCAGGAAAAGGAATGAGCGCAAATATAATACCTGCTCGTAAAAAGTTACTAATGATCATAATCTTTCTACGGTTAAAACGATCCGCTAAAATACCTGAAAAAAGACTCGACAACACTCCGCCAATCGTCCGAGCGGCCATCGTTGCTGCGAGCCAAGCCGTACTTCCAGTTGCTGTATAAATAATAACGTTTAACACGATTAAATCCATAAACATACCAAAATCCGATAAAGCTTTCGTATATAAGATCATTTTTCGATTCATGTTGTTTCCTCTTATTTTTTTTTCTTTTTTATCACATTTATTTATTTTAATCTCAAGGCTGATATTTCGCAATGCGAAATTTTTGTGTTTTTATTACTGACCTTCTATCGTTCCCTCTCTCCCTATATTTCTACCAAATCGTGGCACGAAGCAACCTGTCCTGTTTCTCATATCCCCTAGTTTCTTCTAGATTATGGCACATAGCACTCTCACCAACTCATCGAAACCTACTCTCCTCCATAAAATAATACGACTCTCCATACAAGATCATGAGACTATCTTTCTACAAATTTCTTCTTTTTTTGATAAATTCCATGTTTAAAAGTCGGAAATACAAGGTACATAGTAACTAAGTCACTTATAAGGAGGAGATAATGATGAAAAAGAAAACAACAATGGTGCTAGCACCAGTTCTAGCAGTAGGTGTAGCCTTTGGAGTCAATGATCTATCACCTAAAGCGGCAACTGTAACTGAAATTGAAAGAGGCGATTCGTTATGGGGTGTTTCGCAGGAATATGGGGTAACAGTGGATCATTTACTAGAAGTAAACCCGAATGTCGATCCATATGCATTACCTATTGGATCTGAAATTTACGTAGAGCGCTCTAGTGAGGAATCAAGTGAAGGAAACGGTGAAGCTACGACCTATACGATTCAACCTGGTGACACTTTATGGAATATTGCCCAACAGTATGGTGTAACTGTCGATCAAATTATTGATCTAAATGAAGGATTAAACGTTAGAAGTCTGCAAATCGGGTCAGATATTTCTTTAGCAACTGAAGACAATGAAGCCAACCATGTTTATCATACGATCCAGCCAGGAAATACGTTGAGTGAGATTGCTAGTGTTTATGACGGTGTAACTGTCCGAGACATTATTGTAGCCAACCCAGATGTCGAACCGTATGCACTACAAATAGGTTCCCAACTACTCATACCTGTCCAGTAATCAGAAAAGCGAGAGCGTCCGGTCAGCAACGTACGTCCAGGCCTCGACCGGCAGGAGATAAAAAACACGAAGGTGGCAGGGACATAATTAGCCAAAGCAAATGGAAAAAGGTTCCCGAACATCAGAAATAAGGTGTTCGGAACCTTTTTGTTTAATTTTTCTATTAGTGCATTCTCTCTTTGATTTACTGGGTTTTGTCCCAGGCTCTTTATCATTAATCAAATCGTGAAGTCTTATAGCCGTCGATGATCCGCTCAAGTTCGATTGTAAAATTTAACTGAAGTGGACCTGGCAAGTGCTGTTCAAGTTCCATCACTTCTGGCAGTGCTTCCGCTTCTTCTAATTCTGTTGGTTCAGGATCTAATGTCCGGAACCATGTTTCAAATTCATCGATAAAATCGTAAAAGTGACGTTCAAAGCGCTCAGCGTGCTCAGCACCTTCATCCCCAGATGTTTTTTGCATCAAACTCCAGTCATAGAGAGCCGTATCTAAAGCTTCTTTTACCTTTTGGAACTTCATAAAGACGACCACCCTTTAGCTAGAAAATTGCTCTTTATACCAAGCACTCGCAGCATCAACCTCTGCTCTTGAAAGCTCATGACCACCTTCAGTCCAATACTCCTCGACAGTAGCATTCACCTTCTTTAATTCCACAATCAGTTCCTTCGTCTCATCGGCTGGGATTAATGGATCCCGTTTACCTGCTCCAATAAATACCTTGGTCTCACTTAAATTAGGTAGCTCAATTCCTCTTAGCGGAACCATCGCATGAAATAAAATTGCCCCTTCAAATGCATCAGCATAATGATACATTAAGCTTGCCGCAATATTGGCCCCATTTGAGTAACCAATCGCAATTACTCGCTTGCGATCAAACTTGTATTGAGCAGCCATGTCATCGATAAACTGATAAAGCTCTTTTGTACGAAAAATCAAATCTTCTTCATCGAAAACACCTTCTCGTAAACGTTTAAAAAAGCGCGGCATTCCGTTTTCTAACACGTTCCCCCGCACGCCTAGCACCGAACATTGTGGCGCAATCATTTGTGCTAGGGGTAGTAAATCACGTTCATTTCCTCCAGTTCCATGAAGAAGCAATAATGTCGGAGCTTGTTTGTCTGTTCCTTCTATAAAAATATGTTCCATATAAAACCCTCCTCTTATTCTTTCGTATCTAAAGGCTTTAATTTAGCCTCAATCTCTTCACGTTTCTCTTCAAAATAAGGTGGTAAAGCTAGTCTTTCACCTAACGTTTCAAACGGTTCATCTTCTTCGAAACCAGGACCATCTGTAGCCAGTTCATATAAAATCCCATTCGCTTCACGGAAATACAGTGACTTGAAATAATATCTTTCTACGAAGCCAGAACTAGGAATTCGCAATTGTTTTAAGTGACTAACCCAACCTCTTAATTCCTCTTCATTTTCAACACGAAAAGCGACATGATGAACACTACCTCTTCCTGGTCTTTCCACAGGTAAGTCGGACCGCTCTTCTAGGTGAACCTCTGCCCCCGTTCCACCTTCTCCTGTTTCAAATACTCTTACATCTGGTTGTCCTTCTACGAGCGAACGATAAGATCTTACTTCTCGATATCCTAATAACTGTGTTAATACTTGTGCTGATGTCTCGGCCTTTGCGACGGTTAACATGACTGGTCCTAATCCGTAAACCGCATGCTCAGTTGGAACTGTACTTTTTTCCCACGGTACACCCCCAGAAACACCCTCATTATTCTCATCAGATACAAGCATCAACCTTTGTCCCTCAAAATCTCGGAAAGCTAATGTTTTTCTTCCTGTATGTCCTGAGATTGCATCATGATCGACTTGATATTCCTCAAAACGCTTCGTCCAATAATCTAAGGAATCATCTGTTGGCACCCGGAGTGACGTTGTACTAATACTATTCGTTCCTGGATAAGTGTTGCCTGCATAGGGTAGTTCAAAAAAAGTAAGGTCGGTTCCTGGGTTTCCTCGTTCATCTGCATAAAACAAATGATAAACCGATGTATCATCTTGGTTAATCGACTTTTTAACGAGGCGCATTCCTAAAGTTTTCGTATAAAACTCATAGTTTCTTTTCGCATCGGCTGTAATGGCTGAAACGTGATGTTGCCCTTTTAACGGTTTTAATTGCATCGCATGTCACGCCTTTCCTTGATTTACCTTATATTTAGTTTAGTACTTCACATTTTAACTGTAAAGAATACTGCCTTTGACCTTTATTACTCGACTTTTGCGCCGTAAGATCTCAAAAAGGAAACCGCTTGACTCATATCCATTCGAGCTCCTTTTACAACCATGGATTTAAAATCAACACCCTCTAAATTGGCTCCACGCAAATCAGCTCCATTTAACTTAGCTTTACTTAATCTGCATCTCGTTAAATCGGCATTTCTTAAGTCAGTTTTTTCTAAATTCGCTTCTGTCAGGTCAGCTTCAGCTAACTTTATTCCTTGTAACTTCTGCTTCGCTAAATTGGCATAGCGTAAATTTGTATATGACCAATCCCCGCCATCGATCGTCACGCCGTCTAAGCTAGCTTCTGCAAAATCAGTTCCTGTCATTTTACATTCCCTAAAAACAGCTACGAATAAATTCGCGGCACTAAATAAACAATTCGTAAAAGACGAACCATTATGAGAAGATGCATTTAAGTGTGCCCCTGTAAAATCACAGTCTATAAATTGGCAGCGAACGGTAGATATCTCTTCTAAGTGACAGCCTCGAAATCGACACCTGAAAAAAACACAATTTGTAAATTCAGCTTCACGAAATTCTACCGTTGTAAAATCCTTCTCAACAAATTCTTCCTCGATAAATGTATCTATCATTCAAAGGGCTCCTATCTCAACCTTAATGTGCCTCTTATGGTACAAACCGCATTTCCGCCTACTTGGATAACCGGTCCAAGTTCATTCGATGTTGTTTTTATATGTAATTGACCTGGACGACCACAAGCATCCCCTTGTCCAATTAAAAAGTCATGGTCAGTATGTTTGTCTAGTATGTTTTCTAACAAAAGGTAACCCGCTAATGCACCGTTTGCCGAACCTGTAACAGGGTCCTCCGTAATTCCAACAGCTGGCGCAAAATCACGGGTATATAACTTCCAGTCTGCTTCCCTACTGTCGAATGTAAAAAGGTGCGTCGTACATATTCCTCTTGTTATATTATGTTCTTTTAAAAGGTCCATGTTAGGCATGGCTTTATCCATAGCCTTTCGTGTTTTTATAGGAACGAGTAAATGCCAATTGCCTGTATACGCGAGTTTGATTGGATAGCTTGGATCGATTTCACTTGCTGACATCCCAATCAACTTGGATATGGTCTCGATGTCCATTTCAATATCTTTGACTTCAGGTGTGGCCTGCGTCATGATGACGGATTGAAGTTCCTCACCTTTTTTAACAAAATCAATCGGGACAACCCCAATATTTGTTTTAAAAAGAATAGAATGAGCACGTTCTAACCAACCATGCTCTGTTGCCATCGTCCAAGCCGTGGCAAGTGTCGCATGTCCACAAAAATCAATCTCTTGCGTTGGCGTAAAAAAGCGCACGCAATAGTCCACTTCTTCATCTTCTGTCGGAAGTAGAAATGCTGTTTCGGATAAATTAAGCTCACGCGCGATTTTCTGCATTTCATCTTCTGTTAATTGAGTTGCATCAGGGACAACACCGGCTGGGTTTCCTCCAAAAGGCTCGTTCGTAAATGCATCGACATGGTAAACTTGAATTTCTTTCATAATCAGCACCTCTTTTTCAAATAAAAAGCAGCTCCAGTAACTCCAACTAGAACTGCATCGTATCTTATGTTAACGTTATATTATTTTTCAGATGTTACTTTAATAAATTCTCGCATGTAATCTGGTAAATCCGGTGGACGGCGGCTTGAAACGAGGTTCCCATCAACTACGACTGGCTCGTTTACCCATGTAGCCCCGGCATTTTCCATATCATCTTTTATTCCAGGTGTACTCGTAACCGTCTTCCCATCTAAAATTTTCGCTGAGATTAATACCCAGCCTGCATGACAAATTTGTCCAATGGGCTTGTTTTGCTCATTTAATATTCGTACCATCTGTAAAACATCTTCATAACGCCTTAATTTATCCGGTGACCAGCCACCCGGTACAAGAATTGCATCATATTTCTCAGCATCTACTTCATCAAAAGCCATATCACTTACGATCGGGACACCATACTTCCCGATGTATTCTTCATTCGCTTTTTCACCGACAATATGTACGGTTGCCCCTTCTTCCCGGCAGCGTAAAACCGGATACCATAACTCTAAATCCTCAAAGTCATCGCTAACGAGTTGAATAATCTTTTTTCCTTCTAGTTTCAAAACATTTCCTCCTTTGACAAGTAGTAGACTGGTTTTATTTTCTATTATTGCGATAGAGATTGCAAATGACACGCTCTAAGAATATTCATTTTTTAAATGGAAAAACGAATACGAAAAAAGCAATCCAATAACATATAATCCAAGTGCAAAATAAGCTGGGACGAGATGAATAAAATCGGTATATCCGATCGCAAAGTGAACCCCAATACCTGCTGCAAAAGCTGGTATGCCACCAATGAAAAGCATCCACCAAACCCACTTGTTTCCTTGTTGAAAACCCCATAACGCAACCATCAGAATTAACAACCCGACACTAAGCAATGCGCCGCCGAATCCTGCTCGGTCATGAGCTATTACAGGAATAAGCCTCTCATTGAACTGGTTCAGCAATTCAGGCGGCATGCAAATGTAAGTTAGATCGGTGGCAACAAATACGTTTGTTATTCCAATATAGGCAATAATGAAACCACCTAGTACAAATGAGAAGCCAAGAATAACCAATGCTAGCTGACCGAACAAACTTTGCTTCCAAATTCTATAATTTGTGCGATTTGTTGATTTTGCTGTACCTTTCATTCCTTTTGTTTTCACAAAACCTGAGATATAGAAGGGCAATAAAACAAGCCAGAACACTAGATGGAGCCAATCAAAATAACCATATCCGATAAAAAGGAAAATACCTAAAAACCCAATGATGGCCGCAGCATCCGTCGCTTGCTTTGCCCATTTCAACCCAAAACGTATACCATACTTTGCTAATCCCATGTAAACGATCCCACCTGAGATCATCGTCCCGGCGAGCGTCATTCGATCGTGTGCCATAAAATAAAGGAGCCGCTCATTAAACACATAGATCGTTTCCCGGTCCATTTGTAAAAAATATTCATCATATGGAAGAATGATTGCCGACATGCTAATAAACAGTGTAATGAGTCCACCTACCATAATCGATAATCCAAATAAAAAATACCACAGCCACCCTTGATGCGATGTTTCAATGTTTCCCATTTCCGAAAGTTGCGCTTCTTTAATGCGTTTCGGCAGACCCGGGCCTGATAAAATATACCCGCCAGAGAGCATGATTAAATCTACATTTTCATGAAGTAAAGTCAAAGCATCCCCAGGCTCACTCACCCCGCCAACGGTAATGATGGTTTTATTAAAATGATGTTTTTTTAGAAACTGTATTGCTTTTAAATGCTCCGTTAAATTAAAACGATCGTCTTTGTTCGGCTGTTCATCTAATACAATCCCGTTGAACTGTTCGTTGATTAAGTGAAACATTTCTTCGTTTAGTTGATCCGATTTCATTGCTAGGTAAACCGGTTTTTTCGTTGTATAAGACGTAATTGGAACACTTGAGTTAAACTCTAGAATAAAGGCATCCGCCTTATCTTCTAACGCATTCATGATCGCAGATTGGTCATCTTCACTGCCAGCTATCCGAATAAAGACAGGTTGTTTTCGCTGCAAGTTTTTTAACTTAAGCAACGTCTTTTCTAGACCAATAGATTCGTAGAGTTGTGGAAATTCGATATAGTTTTCTTTTTCATGAATAATTGGAACTTCACCTTTTGGGTAGGGCTCTTTTGTTACCGGTCCGATTTCTATAAATCCAAATCCTAAATTTTGAAACGCCTTCGTTCCAGATAGTAAAGGGTCCACTTTCCCAGCCAACCCGATCGAGTTATTCAGTAGATTTCCATTCACTTCTTTCATCAGTAGCGGCGAAGACTCTTCTCTCCCGAGGAAATTGATCAAATGATGTCCACCGGGAACTGACGAGATACGGTTCATTCCCCTATGGATAAACTCTCTTGAATGGAAAGAAGACAACCTAGACAATAACGGCTTAAAAAGCACATGGTAAGACCAATCAGGCATAACATTCCCTCCTTTCTTAAAGGTGATCTTTATATAAAGCAGCAAACTCAATCATTTCTATGTAAACGGAAATTCGAAAACGGTATATTGATACTGCAGCTCGAAACCGACACTTTCTGCTACTGCTATTGAAGGTGCATTTATATCCATACAATCCCAATATGGACCTTTACCAAATTATACACGATTTAACTAGTATTCTTATATATTATCTAATACAGGTCTACTGCTTTTTTTTTATACCATCTTAAAAATTACTGATTGTTTTTTCTGAAAACGTAGTGTTATAATGAAACCCAACAACAGAATATTGTGCTTTATGGTACTTGTTGAACAAGTTTAAAAGGGAAGTCGGTGCAAATCCGATGCGGTCCCGCCACTGTAACGATGAGCATGCGTACAAATTAGTCCACTGTCATATTTAGATGGGAAGGATGTAAGCATGTGTTGAATCGAAGCCAGGAGACCTGCCATTAAAGAGCAACACTGTTATTTACCCACGAGGATGGGGAGGTGTTTTGGATGGAAGCTTTAATTGTGATAGCAATGGATTCGACCTAAAACATACACATTCTCATTGACAGATGGGAGTGTGTTTTTTATTTACGTACATAAAAATGACAATTAAGGAGCGTAAATCGAATGTTAATGCTATCAACCTATCAAGAAAAAGTAATGAGTGCAAACAAAGCCGTTCAATTAATTCAACCAGGTGATGAGATCATAGCGCCGATCGCTGTCGGTGAACCGCCAGCTTTAATGAAAGCATTAATGGAATATGAAGGTCTCGAGAACAACACCCTTTATCAAATGCTCTCTCTACGAAAAGTCGTACCTTTGGCAAAAGAGAAACTTAGGATTGTTTCGATGTTTTTAAATTCACATGAACGGGAAGCTTATGCTAAGCAGATGATTGATCTGTTACCTAACCATTTTTCGAACTTGCCCAAGATGTTAAAAACACGAGTCAAAAATCCAATCATCATCGCTCAAGTGTCACCGATTGATAACGAAGGTTATTTTTCCTTAGGTACAAATTGTGATTACACAGCAACTATGGTCAATCATGCGAAAGCGATTATCGTTGAAGTGAATGATCATATGCCGAGAACATATGGTAAAAATCAAATTCACATATCGCAAGTTAAGGCTATTGTAGAACATACTTCACCGTTAACTGAAACTGGGAAACCGATTATTTCTGAAAAAGATAAAGCGATCGGCCGGAATATTGCTAACTTAATTAAAGATGGAGACACAATTCAAATTGGCTTTGGGTCCATACCAAATGCCGTAATGGAGCACTTGAAAGATTTTAGAAACTTGGGTGTTTATACCGAAATGTTCCCTGACAGTTTAGTAGATTTATACGAAAGTGGCGCAATTACAAATCAAAATAAACCTTTTTACAAAGGAATTTCAACTGCAACTTTTGCTTTTGGCAGCAAGAGACTCTACCAGTTCATGAATGAAAACCCAGCCCTTTGTATGATCCCGGTTAACGAGTCGAACAGTATTAAGCAAATTGCTCAATTTGATCAGTTTGTAACGATTAACGGTACTGTTGAAGTCGATTTTTTAGGTCAATGCAATTCAGAAGTGATCAAAGGAAATTATTATTCTTCATCTGGCGGGCAATCTGATTTTGGAAAAGGTGTGACATTATGCAAGGATGGCCGTGGAATTATTTGTTTACATTCAACAACTAAAGACGAAAAGATCTCAAAGATTGTTCCTTATCTCCATGATAAATCTGTCGTGACAACCTCTAAAAACGATGTAGACTTTATCGTGACTGAATATGGTGTGGCCCACTTAAGAAATAAAACCATTTCAGAACGTACAAGGGCATTGATTGACATCTCCCACCCTAAATTTCGTGAGGAACTTACTTTTATGGCTCAGCGTATGGGATATCTTTAAACAAGGAGTGTTATATCGTGGAAAATACAGAATATTATTTAAATCATTTATTAGGCGTTCTCGTAACAAAGCCCAATTTTAATACATTACTAGAATGCTATGAAGGCTTAAAAAGCGAACTTAGAGATAATGAGGTGCTTGATCATCAGATTAACTCACTAGACGCAGCATTTAAACAAGCCGTTGAACATTGGAAGTTCGCTAATTAAGTATACTAATTTTTATAAAGGTGTAAAAAAAGCGACCAAAGGAGCTAGCTCCTTTGGTCGCTTTTTTTGAGTGTTTGTTCATTTATTAAATAAATCGCTACTTTAAAAAAATTAAAACGGGGCACGCTCCATATTCTTTCCATCGAGATCCATTTGGAACCAGCCAAGCTGCAATGCACTTATAGGTTTAGAGTAATAAATACGGTCGTTAATAATATGGATATGTGATCCACGTTCGTCAAGCATTTCAGCTTCTAATGTACTTAAGTCAATTTTATATAAACTATGATCTTCTGTAACATTTGTAAAATATAAGGCATCTCCAACCACATTAAACCCTTGGCTCTCATCTGTTGATAGTTGTTTAGTATTGGTTCCATCCAGTTGAACACGGTATAGTTTGGCACCATTTAATGCGCTCTCAAAATAAATCCAACCGTCATCCACTATGAACGTCCTGACCGGGTACTCAATCACTCTTGGAGGATGTGTTTGACCCAGTTCATTAATCCCAACGACATAAAGAATACCTTTTGGTTCTGTTTGATATATGACTTGATCCTCGTAAATGGTATATCGAAAAAGATCATCGATCAGTTGGATCTTTACACCTTCCTCAGAAACCATAAAGAGAGATTGTTTATTGTTTAATGGATTATTTGCTTTATAAAAGATCCAGCCATCCATTACACGTAAATCTATCGCATAGTCATCTGATACTTTTTCTACTTCTGTTCCGTCTATTTTCATCCGATACACGTTGAAGCGGTCTCTTTCATCTGAATAATACAGCCAATCTCCCATTACATTTAAATCTTTAGCCAAGACATCAGAAATAAGTTCCTTTTCTTCTTGTCCATCTGTCCATTTATAAATTCCGCTTTCTTGCATCCAGTTGGAGTAATAAACTGCTTCCCCATCCGTTGCAAAATACGATCCATTTAAGTGATTTCCGTCGCTATTTCCTTTTTCTCCCGTATAAAATCCAGCTTTCTCTTTTAAAGGATCACGATTACCTATAAGAATATCCCCGTATGTTTTTGCATTTTCAATCACCGTTTGAGGTACCGTTACCTCATTTGTTTCCTTTAATGCATCATAAGAAATATATAATGTTTCTGTCATCTTATTTTCAACTTCATCATTTTCAGCATCCACATCAAGTAAACTCATATTAAAGGTATATTCCAGCATTGCCGACGTCCGATGAAACGTTTCTTTATCGATAATCATTTCATAAGTAAATGAAGCAGGGCCATTTTCTGTTCGAATCGTAGAGATCATCGTATGAAAGAGCGGGTCATCCATCACATAGTAAAACGGAAACAGTCCCTTCCATAAGGTTAACATTTCCTCTTCATTTGTAAAAATGGAAAAACGATAGCCATTATTATCTTCCGTAAAATGGAATAAATCGATATTTTTTAAAATAAGTTCAATTTCTTCTGCTGGCTCAAGCGCATGGATTTTTGGTGATACATTAATCCACAGGTCACTTTCCTCATCCATTAAAAAGTACGTTTCTCCACCTGTGATATAGACTTCTGACTTCATTGTCGTTCCTGAAATTTTCGATGACCGTTCGATATAAGCTTCAAGTGGCTGGACTTTTGCTGTTCCACTCAAGTAAGAGATTAACGTTCCCATATCCGCTTCATTCGTAATGGCATCCATTTCAAAAGAATAGGTTTCAATTTTCTTCATTACTTCAATCGAATGTTGTAAAATTTCTTCTCGTGTTAACTGCTCGCTGTCTTCCTCACAGGCAACGAAGAATGCTAAGACACTCAGTAGCAAAGCAGCCATAAATAATGGTCTAAAACGCATGTATTCCCCTTTCAAAGCACTTGTACTTTTCACTCTTATTTTTATGGTTAATCCTTATCATTCAATTTAGATAAAGCTCTATAAAATTCCTCTTTTAGATTTCAATAATACCACAAAATCCAATGTTTACTACAAATTTTTCACGGGTACAGATGAATAAGGAGGGATAAGTGATGAAAAATAAACAAAAAGAACTAGAACTCCAAAAACGAAACAAAAAATCTCATGCATTTAAGGAAGATTGGGACAAGCAGTTAGAGAGAGACCAAATGATTATGCCAATTGACGAACCACCACTAGAAGACGTAAAACTCGAAGAACAAGAAGAACGCCAAAAGAAGAAAACCAAACAACACTCATCCAGCCAATAACCCCAAACGGTGCCAGGTACCTTCAGTAAGGTACCTGGCACCGTTTATACATTAAATCATTAAATCATTAACTTATTAAAATATTAGCGCATTATTTCATAAAAGGTACGTGGTACCCTCTGATGAATATTCTTTAACTAGGTGGTATGCTTCATGATCGTGGAATTTTTTGATCCTTCAGCCTATATGAAGGGAACCGTATTTTTATCTCCTGCCCACGCAGTCTCATTACTATTATTTGCACTGTCTATCGTTTGGATGTTTGTTCATCGGCAGAAGAGTTACATGTCTCATGTGCGGTGGGGGTTACTCGCTGTTCTTGTCCTTTCCGAACTTAGCATTATTATTTGGAGTATTGCTGTTGGCTTGTGGGATATCCGTTTCAATTTACCGTTGCAACTTTGTACTATTAGCATCTATTTAAGTTCCATCATGCTTATTACATGTTCTTACCGTATTTTTGAAGTTCTTTATTTTTTCGGTATTGGTGGTGCCCTGCAAGCATTAATTACACCCGACTTATTTTATACATTCCCACACTACCGATTTTTACACTTTTTTATAGCTCATATCGCCATTATTCTTGCTATTCTCTATATGATTTGGGTACAGAATTTTACTGTCACATGGAAATCTGCCGTTAAATCTTTCATTTTTCTAAACATCCTTGCCTTTATCGCATTTTGGATAAATTATTGGACAGGTGCTAATTATATGTTCTTAGCAAGAAAACCTGATAACCCTAGCATCCTTGATTGGCTCGGGCCGTACCCTTGGTATATCCTTTCTCTCGAAGTGATCGTCATTCTCATGTTTACTCTTCTTTACTTACCTTTTCTCTTGAAAAGAAAATAACAATAATCATCTCCTCATGTATAAACTTAGATATTTTGCACAAATTAATAAGAATATTTTGGAGGAGGGTTTCAACTTGAATAAGATTATTGATCAAATATCTGCCTTTTTAATCGCACTATTTGAGTTAGAGTACGAACACCTTCTTAATGATGAATGGTGCTACGATGAGCACGGTGACCCAACTGCCAAGTTGTAATACAATTCAATTTTCTTCTTTCCGATTTATCTTTCTTACAGGTGGAGTTCAACAGACAATCCCTTCATTTTTTTGATCCGAACTCCCCTCTCCTATATCAAACCTTGCAATCCTCACTCTACCGTGACCACATATAACAAAATTCGTTTACCACAACACACACTCCACATTATATAAACCTTGTGAAAAGTCATTATCCTCCCTCTTAAAATGAATGCCCACTGACCTTATATACTTTGAATTCCATATATCAATAATTTTTAATGAATCTCACGATATAAAATATGAAAGCTACTATTGGTAAAATTTCTCTCTCCCACTGCATAAAATTGGGAGGAGTGTCAAAAATATTAGATACTACGGAAATTATATCCATGCTTCTCAGGAGGTGGGTTTGTGAAGTCATTACAGTTTGATTATAGTATTCCTCGCTATGTCTTTAGCAAGGTCGTTGGAAGGTGGAGGCCTTCTCTCTATTGGCATCCACGCCTTTCGTGTTTAAGGTTACGTGAAGTTCAAGAACCAAATCTTCCAAATGAAGACTGGGTAAAAGTCGAAGTAACCTATGGCGGCATTTGTGGAAGCGATTTAAATTTAATTTTCCTCAATGACAGTCCAGCTACTTCACCTTTTGCTTCGTTTCCTTTTACGGTCGGACATGAAGTAGTTGGAAAAGTATCAGTGACAGGCCAAAATGTCAAAGGTCTAAAAAAAGGGGATCGCGTCGTAATTGATCCAATTTTATCGTGTATGAGCCGGGGTTTTAAAACACCTTGTACAGCTTGCGAACGTGGAGAATATAGTTTGTGCAGTCATATGACAGAAGGAGATATTTCACCTGGATTACTAATTGGAGCTTGCAAAGATACTGGTGGGAGCTGGGGGCCTGTCCTCGTTGCTCACAATACCCAAGTTTTGCCTTTACCTGACGAAGTCGATGATCTAAATGGAGTCTTGATCGAACCATTCAGCTGTGCACTTCATGCGGTATTAAAAAATAAGCCAAAACCTCAAGATCGTGTACTCGTAATCGGTGCAGGAGTCATTGGCATTTCAGTCATCGCTGCTATACGTGCGCTCGGTATTAGCTGTCATATTACGGCACTTGTTAAGCACCGTTTCCAGGGAGAGCTCGCGACAACATTTGGGGCTGATGAAGTCATCTATCTTTCACGAAATGGAACATACATCGATGAGACCGCCAAAACTTTAGATGCAAAAGTTTTAAAGCCGATTTATGGAGCGCCTGTCATTGAAGGTGGTGCAGACATCGTATATGAATGTGTCGGTAAAAAGCAAAGTATTAATGACGCCCTCCGCTTTGCTCAAAGCGGTGGAAAAGTTGTTCTCCTAGGATTAGCTAGTATTATCGATGGAATCGATTGGACTGCGGTTTGGCTGAACGAGCTTGAAGTGAAAGGAAGTTTTGCCTACAGCACCGGAGAATACGAAGGTAAAACGATGCGAACTCTTGAGATTGCTATTGATTTAATTCGGCAGAAAAAAGTCGACTTATCACCAATGATTTCTCACCGCTTCCCCCTCGAAAATTATAAGGAAGCGATTTATACAGCAACGAATAAAGGTAGTAGTTCAGTGATGAAAGTTATCTTTGAACATGGGAACACAATCAACAGAGGAGGCAATCAGCATGAAAACATTTCTAGTTAACGGAACGACTGAAACTTCATTTATGGCATGGTTAGAAAAAGGGATGAAAGAGGTTTTCAGTCGAAATGGATTTACACTATTAGAAGATGTCGATGAAGACTTGCGACTCGTCCTGAATTTTACCGACCCTGAATCGTGTCGTCCTTTCAGAAGAAAAGCACAAGCCACATTTGTCGTATCGATTTTAGAAAATGAAGGAGTTATGGAAAATGTGTTTAAAGAGGCATATCCTTATTTAATTCGATCTCTTTCCAACCATCTAATGTTTGTAAACCATGATGCAGGAGTGACAACCTTCTACTTTTTAACTCCTGAACAAGGCTGCTATCAAATTGAGTACAAACAAGGCGATGATGAAGCAAGACTCTTCCAGAAAATATATGAACGCTTAGAGCCACTTGCTTCATCACAACTTGTCATCGACAATGACTTTCACTTTGACTTACCAGAACCGTTATGGAATGGAGATGAAGTCAGTGTACAATTAAAAAAATCTGGGAAGAAGCTCGATAAAATGGATCTTCTTCCTGCTCCATTCCCGATTGATGAATATTTAACGCCACGGGATATGCGCCATTTACATAAGCTATATGGAATTGGTGGTTTGAGTTACGGAAACCTAAGTGCTAGACAAGATGAGAACCATTTCTGGATGAGTGCTAGTGGCATTGATAAATCGAACATGACTACAATTGGACAAGATATTTTATTTATAAAAGGATATAACTCAAAAGATAATAAAATTGAAGTAAGTGTGCCACCTGAAGTGACACCAAAACGAGCTTCGGTGGATGCCATTGAACATTGGATGATTTATAAAGAGCACCCTGAAGTTGGAGCGATTGTCCATATCCACGCATGGATGGACGGGATCAAAGCAACGGAGATTAATTACCCATGTGGTACAGTTGAATTAGCCAAAACAGTCGCAGAGCTTGTTCGTGAGTCAGAAAACCCTTCCCAAGCAGTCATCGGACTCAAAAATCATGGTCTTACGATTACTGGGACAAGCTTAGAGGATATATTTGAACGAATAGACGGTAAAATTAATCGCCAAGTCCCAATGAATTAAATGTAATACCCTATTGGTAACATCTCAGCCCCGACAATCCTATTGTTGTCGGGGTTCCACTACGTGATTATATGCAACCAACCACATCTTAACTGTATAGAGGTGTGTTTAGTTTATTGTTTTTGGGAACGGTAATTACAAAAAATTCAATGAATTACACTTTCTGAGCCTCTTCTTCCTGTTACTGGAAATTATAGGCTCATATCTTCGCTTTCTGATCCAATTCTCCCTGTTACTGGAAATACCAGGCTCATATCTTCGCTTTCTGATCCAATTCTCCCTGTTACTGGAAATACCAGGCTCATATCTTCGCTTTCTGACCCAATTCCCCCTGTTACTGGAAATTACAAGGTCATATTTTTGCTTTCTGACCCAATTCCCCCTGTTACTGGGAATTATAGGGTCATATTTTCTTCTTTTCTCGCCCACACACCCAACATCCGTGAGTTTAGGTTTACCTATCGTAATGAGTTAATGGAAACCTCGTTCATCGCTGGCACTTGGCATCTACAATATACATTCTTTCCATAAACAGATAGAGAGGCTACCATAAAAGACGGGTAGCCTCTCTTCTTTCTACGATCTATTTTATTTCCTCAAGCTCTTCTTCATTTTTCCCAACTTCTTTGATTAACGCTTTATAGCCATTTCTCGTTAATTTAAACTCATTATCAACGTATCCTGACTTTTCTAAAGCTTGAATGATGTCGTCTGATAATGAGGAGCGAATTTCATCTAGCGCCCAATTCAAGTCATAAATCGATCCATTAAGCACAGATTCCTTATCCAGTGAAGCGGCGATTTCTTTGATCGGATCGACCTTTATGAAATACTTCTTTGTTTCAAGTACAGCTTGGTGGATTTTATTTTTCGCATTATTAATTTCCTGCATAATCGTTGATATTTCGTTATCTTTTTGTTTGATTTGTTGACGATACGTTTGCTTTTCTAAATCGCTTAATTCAGCTTTTGTAAAAAGCTCTTCAAGTAACATCGTTCGATCTAAATCTACTTTTTCTAAATCACTTTGTTTCTTTGCAACTTCTGACTTCGTTAACTCCACATCTTCAGGTTTTTCGTCTTCAACCTGCTTAGATTTTACTGTGTTCATTTCTTCATTTTGGTTAACAACTAGAGGGGTTCTTTTTCGATTAATAGAAACCGCAACAGTCATTAACAACACCATCACAAATAATCGAAAAATAATATCATTAAACAAAGCTCCTATGAAAAGTGCAGTTCCAATACACCCAATAACAATGATAAAAGCCCAATCTTTTGAAGAGTTTGGTTTTTTTAATGATTGAAGTAACGACGAAGATTGCTGTTTTGATCTATATTCCATCTTCTTTCTCCTTTATTTACTTTATAATTGCAGCATCCATTAAAAGATTACCTATTTTGAGTATATCAATAAAATTTAAGTATGCCAGACTTCAAATGTGTCAACTTATTATAGAGTAAAGAAATTTTACTGTAATGAGCAGTCTTTACTATTCTCTTCTACAAATATCCTATATTAAAAAAGATAGAGCAATAACAAAAATGGATAAATGGTATAAAAGATCTAATATATTTGTTCTCCTATAGGATTTTAGCATATTCAGAGCAACATAACCTGAACGAATGACGATAATAACGAGAGCAATCGTAATTAAAATGGACGGAATCATCTCGTAACACCTCCAAGTTGTTAAGTCATTCATGTATATGTTAAAAAATTTCGTCATACGACTCTTTTTTTATTAATAATTTCTACAAACAATTTCGATATTATAGGAACTTAACTTCAAGAACAGATGAATAAAAACAACTCCAGTCTATAAAGAAAAAGCCGTAACATGTAAACAGCCTTCACATGTTACGACCTTCAAGATTAAATATGCCATATACTTCAAACATCTCTCTAAACCTACCTATTATATAGACAGGACCTTCATGTCTGCACAACTATAAAAAATCAAGAACGTACGTACCGTCGCGACCATTAAGATAAGGATTAATATGACCGCCAAATTTGTACTTGTATCCACGGTATTGCAGAAGCGACGGGGAGATTTCATTCGATCTTTCCGTAAACTCGATTCCTTGAAACCCCTTTTTATTGGCGACCTCTTCTAGAATAACTACTAATCTGTCTAATTGATATTTAGAAAGAGATTTTTTACATTCCAATAAAACGACCAAACGTTTACTACGTCCTGGTCCAGGTCTAATCGTCAACTTACATTCGACATAATTTAAATACAGACAAACAGAATCCTCGGTATACCCAGCATAATTTAAAATCTTGCTCAATTCACTGAAATCTTCCAATTTAATTCGAACAAACAAAATATTACTTCCTCCTTATTTACTAAACCGCACGGAGGTCCATATTCGGCAACTGGCTAGCATAGTTAATTAACATTAACTGAAGCCCCTATAGTTTTGCGTCATCACTTTTCAATGATTTTGCCCTTTCGTACGATTGTTTTATATCATTACTATCTTAACAGCATTTACAGAATACTGAAACCAAAAAGGTCTAATTTTCATTTCTATATGTTTCTTTTGGAACATATTCGAGAAATCGACTCAGCTCCCCTTTATAAAAAAGGTCTAGTGAATGCATCGCTCTTGTACACGCTGTGTAAAACAAATTACGTTCACTTTCCTCGTGATATTTACGATTTGATGCATCATAAATAATGACAGCATCAAACTCGACTCCTTTTGATAAGTAAGAAGGGATGACAAGCACTCCAGATTCATAACCTGTCGATTGTTTAGTTATCATTCGAAGAGGCAGTGACTCTTCAAGATGTTCGTATACATTCTCTGTTTCCTCAGCCGTTTTACAAATAATTGCAATTGTTTCATGTCCATTGGCTTGAAGTGTTTTAATTCTCTTGCCTATTTTTGAATGAAGGTCATTTTCATCTTCTGCTGATTGAATCGTCGGTTTTTCACCTTGTCGATTAAAAGGATCAATATTTGCACCGATAATATCTTTCGTAAACTCGACGATTTGGTAA
This sequence comes from Alkalihalobacterium chitinilyticum, assembly GCF_029028005.1. Lineage (GTDB taxonomy): Bacteria > Bacillota > Bacilli > Bacillales > Bacillaceae_F > Alkalihalobacterium > Alkalihalobacterium chitinilyticum. The sequence goes on along the minus strand of NZ_JAOTPO010000018.1, from coordinate 11,326 downwards.
GTCGAACGGTAACTACGTGTTAGCTGATATTGCTCCATTTCGTCTTCTTGAAATAAATAACGTAACGCTTCAAAACTGTTGACGGAAGAATGGGCATATATGGACTGATTTAAGTCGCCAAGCACCGTCATCTTTGCCCGTGGAAATAAGCTTTTTATGAAAGCAAATTGAAACGGTGAATAATCTTGTGCTTCGTCAATAAACACGTGACGAATCGACGTATTCACCTGAAGACCTTCGAGCCGACCTTTTAAATAAAGAAGAGGTGTCGCATCCTCATAGCGAAGATGGTTTTGTTCAATATTTTCAGCTGTTGAAAGACAAATATCAACCCACTCATTCGGTAGATGATCTGAATACCGTTTAACATACTCAGCTTTTCTAAACAATTGGATATACGTTGCTTTTACATCAACAAACTGTAGATTTTCAATATACCTTCTAATCTTCTTCAAGCGCTTTTTTACGATGATCGCTGCAAGTATTTGTTGTTCTCGGTCAAAATCATAAAATTCATCGTTGTTTTGATTGTTTTTTTGGAGCTTATGGTAGGCTTTTAAATAGGCCTCCTTATCTAACAGCTCCATTTCACGTTCAACCCACTCTTCTTTTCGTTGCTGAAGCTCAAACGTTCGTAACCCCTTTAATAACCAATCTGAAGTCAAGCTCATTCGATTAGGTATCGGTAAATTCTGATCTAGAGAGTAAAAATACTCTTTGATCCTTGCGCTTGAAAATAAGACTTGCCCTTTAAATTTCAGACCTCTAAAAATGATCCCGTCTTGTTTTAGAAGACTTAAATACTCATCAATCACCTGCATAAATAATAGCGATGATTTCAATTGGATGCCTGCGATACCGACCTTGTAAGATTTATCTTTTGATTTCGTCAACACAAATTCCATTTGAGAAAATGGATCTTCTATTGTAAACGCATCTCCTAAGCGATGTTCTAGGTATTCTTGAAATGTCGTCTGTTGCATATTTTCTTCACCTAGCTCTGGCAAAACACTAGAAACGTAACTATTAAACATTGAGTTTGGTGAAAATAAGACGATATTTTCTGCTAATAATGTATCGCGGTATCGATACAACAAATACGCCACTCGTTGCAGCGCTGCTGAAGTTTTTCCACTTCCAGCCACTCCTTGCACGATTAACAGTTTTCCTTTTTCATTTCGAATAATTTGGTTCTGTTCTTTTTGGATCGTTGCAACGATGTTTTTCATTTGAGAATCAGCTTGAGCCCCGAGAACCGTTTGAAGCATTTCATCTCCAATCGTAATTCCTGTATTAAACATATGTAAAAGCTCACCGTTACGGATAATATATTGCTTTTTTCCCTTCATCGTACCATCAATCAAACCAGAAGGTGTCTCATACTGGGCAGCTCCTGGACCGTAGTCATAATATAAGCTTGAGATCGGCGCACGCCAGTCGTACACATAAAAGTCCACGCCATTCTTATCGACGAATGAAGATGTGCCAATATACACCCGTTCAGTCTCTTCTTCGCCGTTTTCAAGAAAATCCACTCTACCGAAGTACGGTGATTTCTCTAATTTATGTAAGTTACGTAACTCGTTCATCGAATGGCGATGCCGTCGCTCTCTTTCTGATAATAGCTCAGCTTGTTGTTTAATGCTTGCAAACGTTTCAGCTGCTTCTTCTGCATTATCAAAATTTACGGTCACATCGTCCCAAAACTTCTTTCTGATGTCCACAACGTCTACTTTTACATCACCTAGTTGATCCTTTAATTCGTGCATTCGTTCATTCATTTTATGGATAACGAGCTCAACTCGTTCTTGCTCTGCTTTCCAATCCTTGTTTTGTTCAGTCATTACTTCACTCCTAGCAGGTCACATCCTCTAATCTTTCCTTGAATAACCTTATTCTTATTTTAGACAAAGAAGGACGTTCCCTTACATTTGGATACGTCCTTTCGTGATGTTTATAATTAAATGTATGAGTAAAGGCTTTAATTTATCTATCCCACGCTCATTTTTCTGCCGTTTTATTTGAAGTCAACAAAGACTCTAGTACCTCTTGTACGAGTAGACCTTCTTTGAAATCAATTAAAAATGCTTCTTCACCTTCTGCCGCTTTTACAAATTCATCAATTAAATCCACAGGAGATGGTGTCAAATCACTTGGTTCAACGATTGTTAATTCTTCTCCACGCTGCGCTTGCTTTACTATTCTCCAGTCTTCTAACGCAATCGTTTGATTCGTACCATGGATTGTGAAAGCAATCTTCTCTTTTTCAGCTTGTCCAACAAGACCATCCACTAACACTTGTAACCCATTTTCCAACGTTAGTCTCGCTATTAAGCCAATTTCACTTTTCTCCTGATCTTCTGGAAATTCAATTTGTGCGTCGACCTTAGTTACTTTGCCAAACATGTGAACGATCATTTGTAAGTAGTGTGGCAAAATTTCACGGATAAATCCCCCTTGTTCTCGAGTGCCGATCCAAGGAGTTTGTTGCCATACACGAGGCCAAACGTCAAAATGCAGTTTTAATGAAATTCGTCTTACGTCTCCTAACTCCTCTTTTTCTACCCGTTCTTTTATCGTAGTAAACGGTGCATTATAAGGAAGTGGAAAATGGATCGCATGGACAACGTTTGCTTGCTCCGCCTTAGCTAACATCTCTTCTGCTTCTTGTAGTGAGTTAGCTAACGGTTTTTCACAAAGAACATGTTTGCCATTTGCGATCGCAGCCAGTACAACCGCATGATGATAAGCTGGCGGAACAGCGACATAGACAATATCAATGGACTCACGCTGAACCAATTCCTCAAAGTCAGTCAGAGCCGTTACTCCTCCGCACGCATCTGCCGTTTCGGCAGCTAGTGTTTTATTGACATCACAAACCGCATCTATTTCTGTATGAGGATTGGCCCTAAACTCTTTAATTAATCGTTGTCCAACCACTCCCAAACCAATAATTCCGACTTTTTTCATCTTCAAGTCATTCACCCTCTCCCGAATATACGAATTTCAGTTTACCATCAACGAACGATAATTTAGCGTCAAATGTATTATCACCTTTTTTAAATCCTTTAATAAGGTTCGTTTCTTCTCCTTTAAGCAACTTCTTGATATTTGGTTGTGATACCGTTTTTCCTAACAGTTTTTTTGAAATCGTAAAATCACATTTCGTCGCCGTGTAATTTGAACAACCATAAAATGTTCCTTTATCGACAACATCGCCGTTACATTTTTTACAAGGCCCCATTTTTGTCCCTGTTGAACTTGATCCTCTTGCTTTTGTTCCCCCTGTTTTCTTCCCTTTTCTCCGTTTTTTAAACTCTTCTAGATTGTACGAAGAAAAGTTCCAGGACTCACTTTGCTTCATCGCATCTTCGATTAATTTGAGAGAAAGCTTTTTTACTTGATTCATAAAATCGCTCGGTGAGGAAGCCCCTTCTCCAATCTCGTGAAGACGTTGTTCCCACTTTGCAGTCATTTCTGGTGAAGATAACAGGCTGTCACCTATGGAATCTATTAATAATATGCCTTTATTCGTAGCACTTACTTGATTTCGTTTCACTTCAATATATTTGCGATCTTTTAAACCTTTGATAATGCCGGCACGTGTTGCTTCTGTCCCAAGACCTTCCGTTTGTTTTAAGACTTTCACTAAGTCACTGTCTTCTAAGTGTTTACCTGCAGTCTTCATTAACGTAATCAGTTGGCCTTCTGTATACCTTTTAGGTGGTTCAGTTTTCCCTTCTCGAACTTCAACCTTTTTGACTGTTCCTGTTTCTTTTTCTTGCACAAGTGGCAAGTCTTGTTCATCCTCGTCACGTTTTTGTTTTTTCTTCTCACTGTATATTACTTTTCTCCAACCCGCTTGAACTTCTTGTTTTCCTTTTGAAATAAATGTCGCTCGCTCATCGATTACGGTATGTATCGTCGTGTAATCAAAAATCGCCTGTTCATAATGAGCTGCTATCAGTCGTTTTGCAATGAGCAAATAGATTTGTTGTTCATCAGGGCTTAGCTTCGCAAGTTTCGGAACTTGTTCGGTTGGTATTATCGCATAGTGGTCGGTTACTTTCTTTTCATCCACGTATCGTTTATTATGGAGGATGGAAGGCTTTGGTACAGGAAAGAACGAACCGAGCTCGTCAAACTGCTTCAGCTTTTGCAGTATATCAGGAAACATTTGTGCTTCTTCTTTTGTAACATGACTTGAGTCAGAACGTGGATAGGAAATCATTCCCTTTACATATAGCTTTTGGGCAAGCTCAAGCGTTTTTTGCGGTGAAAATTTATATAAACTATTTGCCGTTGCTTGTAAGGATGATAAATTAAAAAGGTAGGGTGGCTGAAATTCTTTCCGTTCTTTTTCAACCGATTGAATAGATGCTTGTTTTCCTTCACAAAACTGACGGATCTTATTTGCCACAGCTTCGTCTTCTAAACGTGTTTCCCCGTCTTTATGCCACTTCCCCTTATAAACTCTTCCTTGAAAATCAAAAGTAGCATTAACTTCCCAAAATGGTTTCGATTGAAAGTTAGCAATCTCTTTTTCACGTTTCACAATGAGTGCAAGTGTCGGGGTTTGAACTCGTCCAAGTGAAAACACATCCGAGATTCCTTTTTGTTGCAATAATAAGGTGTACGCACGGGAAGCATTCATTCCAACAAGCCAATCGGCACAAGCTCTCGAATAGGCTTCATAGTAAGTCGCTCTCGTATCCGTCTCATCTAGTAACTTAGTAAACCCGTCGATAATCGCCTTATTGGTGAGCGATGAGATCCAAAGCCGCTTCATCGGTTTTCTCACGCCGCTTAACTGAATGATGTTACGGACAATCAATTCCCCTTCTCTCCCTGCATCTCCTGCGTGAATAACTCGAGTCACTTCTTGTTTATTTAAAAGTTGTTTGACGATAGAAAACTGTTTATATTTTGATCTCGTCACTTTATATTGAAATTTTTCAGGAATGATCGGTAACGTTTGCAGCTTCCACGTCTTCCATTCTTGCTTGTAATGTTCTGGTGGACATAGCTCGGTTAAATGACCAACCGCCCACGTACAATAAGCACCGTTTTTAAACACTTCATTCGGCAGGATTTCGATAAAACCATCCCTTCGCTTAAATGGAAAGGGCGATGCTAGCTTTAACCCTTGGTCCGGCTTTTCCGCAATAATAATTTCCATCGATTTAACCTCACACTAATCGCTGTTTTATTTTAATAGATAAGGCTTGGTACGCGCTAAGATTTCACACGATACGATCCAAAACTACCTTAGCCTTGTTTTATGAATTTACCTTTTCCATCATTAAGTATATATGAAAGAAGTCATTACAGCACGCGGAAAGTTCCTTTGCGAAAAATAACGATCTATGTCTCATTCTACAATAAAGGTGACGGTCAATTAGTAAAGATTTTCAGGAGAACTGACTATAACTTTCAGGTCATTCCCTGATCTTTTTTATTCCCTCTTTTGCTAAGATGAAGATAGGATTGTTCAGAATTCATAATTCATTAAAACAAAGCTTAATAAAGGATGATAATAGAATGAAGATAGTAAAAATAACAGCACTGCTGCAACTTTTTATTGGGGTAGGAGCTATACCTGCAGGAATTGGATTCATAGTAGACCCAAGCGGTAAAAACTTATGGATGACAACTAATTTATTAATAAACTCACCTTTTGAAACGTTCTTAGTTCCAGGAATAGTACTGTTTTCTGTAATTGGTGTAGGAAGTATCACCGGAGCGTTCCTATCGATCAAACAATCGAAGAACTTTCACCTTTTTACTATCGGGTTAGGTTGTGCATTGATTATATGGATCGTATTACAGGTTTATTGGATTGGCTTTGTGAGTTGGTTACAGCCTTTATACTTAGGGCTCGGACTAGTCGAAGCCTTGTTAGGGCTGGCTCTTTGGAGGAAGAAACAAGAGATCATAACAGATGCAAAAATGTAATGATGTGAAATCTCGTTCATTAGTTGGCGTTGTGCACAGTTTCTTAAAGTCGTCGATATACCTTAATTTTATAATTAAAGTTAAGCCGATATATACAAGGTTCACAAAAAACAGAATTACACAACAATAAAATCAAAATGAAAAAAACCACAGGAGCCTATTATACTAGTCCCATGGTTTTTTCGTCGTTTCATCTAATTGCTTACACCCACCACATATCTGAAGGCTTTTCTTCAATAATGATCGAGTTTAAGTTTTTCACTGCTCTAGCAAAACCTTCTTCAATCGACATGATTGGATCTTCATGTTCAATGCTGACAACGTAATCATAGCCGTAAACTCGCAATGCACTAATCATATCTGACCATTCTTGGATGCTATGACCGCAGCCGACCGAACGGAACGTCCATGCTCTCGTTTGAACTTCACCATAAGGTTGCATGTCTGTTAATCCGTACATATTGACATTATCTTGGTCAACGTATGTATCTTTCGCGTGAAAATGATGAATGGCATTGGCCTTCCCTAAAATTTTTATCGCTGCCACTGGATCAATTCCTTGCCACCATAAGTGACTTGGGTCTAAGTTAGCCCCAATCGCATCGCATGTTTCCTCTCGTAATTTAAGAAGTGTATACGGAGTGTGAACTAAAAAGCCACCATGGAGCTCTAAGCCAATTTTGACATTATGATCTTTAGCGAATTGACCCATCTTTTTCCAGTATGGAATTAACTTTTCTTCCCATTGCCACTTCAATACATCCCCGTATTCATTGGGCCATGGTGTAACAGGCCAATTCGGGTATTTTGCTTCTTCATGATCACCTGCTGTTCCCGAGAAGCAATTGACTACAGGAACTCCCATTAAGCTCGCTAGTTTAATCGTTTTTTCTAAAACGGTATCCGATTCTTCAGCAAATGCTTTGTCAGGCGAAATCGGATTGCCGTGACAACTGAAAGCACTAATTTCTAAGCCTCTAGATGCTACTTTCTCTTTATATGCATTACGCTTTTCTTCACTTTCTAGAAGCGCATCAAGATCGCAATGGGCATTTCCAGGATAGCCACCCGTTCCAATCTCAACGGCTTTTACACCAGCATCTCTAACGTAATCTAACATTTCGTCAAGGTTTTTCTGTGAAAATAATACGGTAAATACACCTAATTTCATACTATGCCCTCACTTTCCACTAACTTCAAACTTTATACTTTGACCCGTCTCACTGCTTTTATAAATTCCATCGATAATCCTTGAAACTTCAAGAGCTTCTTCAGGTTTAACGATCAATTCATCCCGTCCTAAGCAAGCATCGATAAAGTTTTGTGCTTGAGGCAGACCTGGATTATCTTCTCCACCAATGTATGTTGCTTGACTGTTGAAAAGCATCCCATGCTTGGCTTGATTGAGTTCAAACGGAAATAAATCTATCCCACCCGTTTCACCAGAAATACTTAGTCGTTCCACATCTTCTTTAATGTTAGCTGACCATGACGTTTCAAATAACATCGTTGCCCCGTTGTCAAACCGAACAAACGCAGTTACATGATCATCGACATCAAAGGTTTCATGATTAAAAGAACCCCATTCATTGACTTGGTTAGGCATTTTACTTAGTTTGTTATATGTTTTCCCGACGACTTCAACAGGTTTTGGACTGCCCAGAAGCCATAAAGATAAATCTAAAAAGTGACAACCGTAGTCAATTAAACTACCGCCACCTTGCAGTTCTTTATTAGTAAAAACACCCCAGCCAGGTACTTTTCGTCTTCTAAGTGCTTGCACACGTGCGACAATCGGTGTGCCGATTTCATTTTCAAAAATGACGTTTTTTGCAGCCTGAGAGTCTTTCATAAAACGGTAATGGTAGGCAATTGAAAGTACTTTACCTGACATGTCCCTCGCCTCAATCATCGCTTTACATTCGTCTGTATTCATCGCCATCGGCTTTTCACATAATACATGAACTCCCGCACTTAGAGCAGCGATCGTAATCTCCGCATGAAATTTATTCGGTGTACAAATCGTTACCGCATCAACGTCATGAAAAAGATCGCGATAATTCGTATATATCTTTTCGATATTAAACTTTTCAGCAGCTGCTTTAGCTGTCGTTTCGTTCACATCACAGACAGCAACGACCGTTACATCGTTGGCTAATTTTAGGAAGGCTGGGATATGACGATCTTGCGCAATCCCGCCTGCCCCGATAATACCCATACGTAATTTGCCCATGCTAGACTCACCTTTCACTTACATGCTCATAATTCGTTTGGTTTCATTTGACTCAAGAGCGGAAAGAACAACTTGTAATGATTTTAAGCCCTCTTCACCAGTAACAAGTGGTTCTTGATCTTCAATAATTGCTGTAATAAATTGGTCGATCACTTGAGTATTCGTTTGACCACCTGACTCATTCGTTTGAATGCCGCCCAGCTCGTATTTAACAACTTCACCATTTTTATATTGAACAACAAGAGAATGAACAGGGTCATCTTCAAGACGAAGGATTGCATTCTCACCGTAAATAATCGTTGAGTTATCTTCCTTGGATACGTACGACCAGCTCGCAGCAAGGGTGCCGATAATACCGCTTTCTGTTTTTAATACACATACCGCTGTATCGTCTACGTCTGTATTCTGTTTTGCACTTGTTTCTACGAATGCCCCAACTTCAACAAACTCTTCTCCAAGAATATAACGCAATAAATCTGTTTTATGAACACCTAGATCACCCATTGCCCCGATGAAGGCTTGTTCTTTTTTAAAGAACCAACTGTCTGTCCCATCAGCACTCCAGCCTTCTGGACCACCGTGACCAAATGCAGTACGGAAGCTATAAATTTTTCCTGCCTCACCATTTTCAATTAACTGCCTTGCTTTTTGATGCGACGGTACAAAGCGTTGGTTATGAGCAATCATCAGCTTTTTGTTGCTTTGCTTGGCAGCTTCAATCATCGCAAGTGCATCTTCACGTGAAGTCGCCATCGGCTTTTCACAAAGAACATGTTTTCCTGCTTGCAGTGCCGCAATCGATACAGGCGCATGTAAATAGTTTGGCGTACAAACGCTAACTGCATCAACATCTGCATTTTGTAATAATTCTTCATAATTTGTATAAGCTTTAGCTTCATATTTTTCAGCGAATTCTTGCGCACGATCTTCCACAATGTCACAAACTGCTGTAATTTCAGTATGCTCATTATTTGCATATTCAGGCATATGGCGATGTTTTGCAATACTGCCACAACCGATAATTCCTACTCTAATTTTGCTCATCAATGACACTCCTCAACTTAGTTTTTAGCTTTAATTTCTTCTAATGGCTTCGCGTTCCCGTATACCGGTCTATTGCGTTTCGTAGGCGCTGTCCACTTCACTGCATTTTTAATTACTCTTTGAATTTCCTTGTTGTAATACGTAGGGTATGTTTCATGACCCGGACGGAAGTAAAAAATCTTTCCGTTTCCACGTTGGTATGTACATCCACTCCTAAATACTTCTCCACCTTCAAACCAACTCATAAAGATTAATTGGTCAGGTGCTGGAATATCAAAATGCTCCCCATACATTTCCTCTTTTTCGAGTTCAATGTATTCACCGATTCCTTCAACAATCGGATGGCTCGGATCGATGACCCATAGTCTTTCTTTTTCGTCAGCTTCACGCCATTTTAAATCACATGTTGTGCCCATTAATGTTTTAAAGATTTTTGAAAAATGACCGGAATGAAGGACAATTAATCCCATCCCATCAAGGACTCGTGTTTTTACTTTTTCAACAATCTCATCAGCGACTTCATCATGGGCAAGATGTCCCCACCATACAAGTACATCTGTTGTATTTAAAACATCATCTGATAATCCGTGTTCTGGAGAATCTAACGTAGCTGTTTTCACAACGATGTCTTCTTCTCCTAAAAAGTTGGCAATGGCTCCGTGAATTCCTTCTGGGTAAATGTCTCTAACTACTGGATTTTTTTGTTCGTGCCGGTTTTCATTCCATACGGTTACATTAATCATTAAATCTCGCTCCTTTTACATTTCTTATTTGACTCCATCATATTTGATATAGCGATAACTATAAATAGATTATATAATTGAAACATGTACTATTTTGCTATTTGTTCAGAAAGGAATTCGTTATGAAATTACATATTGGCTTTTGTGGTTATTCACACCATACAAAAGGTTATTATTCCAACGATAATTCAAAATTAACCGGATATCTTTTACGTCTCCAAACGGAAGGATATTGTGAAGCGTATATTAACCAACGAAAATTTGAGATAAAAAAAGGAGACCTTCTCCTTGTAAAACCTGGGGAGTATTACGATCTGTACATCGAAGGAAATCAAATGAGCGGGGATTATCATTTATTTTGTGAAGGAGAATGGGTGGATGAATGGTGGCAACGCTCATTCAAAGATACAGTTTCTCGAATTGACCTCGACGAAAAAATTCTTTCACTTTGGCGCAATCTAATCATTGAACTACGACGGCCAGCCTCAGTGGAAGACAATGAACTTTCCCAATACTTGTTAAAAGCCTTATTAGTAACATTAGAGCGAGCCGTTAAAGATATCTCGCCTGCTGTTAGAAGGCCTTTTGCTGTAACTAGGATGCTGCGATACATCGAAGAACATGCAACGAGCGGGTTAAAAGTTGAAGACGTTGCACAGTTTGCTGGACTAAGCGTGTCACGTGCTGTTCATCTTTTTAAAAGCAGTGTTGGAAAAACAATGATTGAATACGTACAAGAAATTCGTTTATCTACGGCCATAAATCAAATGAAATATACGACAATGACACTCGAGCACATAGCACATAACAGCGGTTTCGGGACGTATCCATATTTTCATAGAGTGTTTAAAAAGAAATACGGAATGTCACCAGGGGAGTACCGCAAAAAGGAATAGAGGAAGTAAAAATGGTAAATATAAAAGGACGCAATACACCCAGACTTTGATCGGGGCGTTTACGTCCTTTTAAATACTTGTTTCATAGAAAATTTTAAGTTGCTTATTTATTTTGTGGACTTCACAGGCCCTTATTTCCTCAAAATAGACTACATTTGGACTGTTATGGAACTGAGAGACCCTTATTTGCAAGAGTTCCAGTGAAATCATCCACTTTTTCATAAAATAAGAGCTTCTGAGTGCCCTAACGGTTCAACCCCCTAAGTTTGGACACATACTCACGATCCCTTCGTTTTATTTAGTTTTTCATTTTCTTCTAGCGCGCTTTCGCTTACTGGCCTATTGATCGAGACGAACAGAAATCTGTCCATCTCGATCAATAGGAATTATTCCTACATGGCTTGTTCTACTTGTTTTGTTTCTCCAGCTTGCCATTTCAAATAATATTCCAACGG
>NZ_JAOTPO010000017.1 GCF_029028005.1 Alkalihalobacterium chitinilyticum | reverse complement strand
ACGAACATATTGTTTCTTTACATCTTCTATTGGCCCCATTCTTCTTTTCATTTCGGCTCCTCCTTTAGTTAATTCCATTTTAATATGTAGAGGAGTAGGTGTCCAAATGAGTTAGGGGGCTAAATAGCTAAACTTTTAAAAAGACTCATTTTAACACTAATAAGGGCCCCTGGTGTACGTAAAAAAGGTTTAGACTAGTTCTCTGTTAGACCGGGATTTACTGTTACACTGTATTTGTTGTTACACCTGCATTTGCTGGTACACTCGTTTTCGCTAACCAAGCGGCACCGATGACACCAGCATCATTTCCTATCGTTGCAATTGTAATATCAATACCATCAGAAACTCTAGGGAATGCAAACCTTTCAAAATACTCACGAATTGGAGCTAAGATCGTATCTCCAGCTCTTGAGACACCGCCACCGATTACGATTTTTTCAGGGTTTAAACCGTTTGCTAAATTAGCTAAAGCGAGACCTAAGTGTAGAGTCACTTCATCGATTACCTTTTTCGCAGTTCCATCCTCTTCCTTCGCTAAATCGAGAACGTCTTTTGCAGTTAATGTTTGTGTTTGCTTGAACACATCTCGTAATCTAGTAGGTTCTGTAGTCGTGCTAACTTCCTCTAGTGCAAGACGAACGATCCCCGTTGCCGAAGCAATCGTTTCTAGACAACCTTGTTTTCCACAATTACAGTTTGCACCGTCTTTGATTACTGATGTAATATGGCCAATTTCACCGCCAGCACCATTTAAACCGTGAACAATTTTCCCATTCGATATAATTCCACCGCCGACACCAGTTCCTAGTGTTACGAAAATCATATCGTTAGCTCCAGCTCCAGCACCTTTCCACATCTCACCTAGTGCTGCTAAATTCGCGTCATTATCAACAACAACGGGTAAAGTTGTTTCTTTTTCTAGTAGAGCCTTTAACGGAAAATGTTCCCATCCTAGGTTTACAGCGACTTCAATTGAACCATCTGTAAAATTAACAGGTCCAGGTGCGCCAACACCTAGTGCAAGTAATTTTTCTTTAGGCGAGTTTAATTCTAGCAACTTTTGGTCGATTGATTTGGCAATGTCATTCGGAATACGGTGACCATTTTCACTTTTATCTGTAGTAATTTCCCACTTTGTCACTAGCTCTCCATCTTCGGTCACAAATGCTAGTTTAATTGTAGTTCCCCCGATATCAACACCAACGAGCCATCTCTCCTCCATTTTAAACGCTCCTCCTCTTTTTTACTGACCATTTTTCTATTTTTTCATCTATAAAGTTTTTTTATATTTTTCGTATAAAATAGTCCAAAAGGACACTGTCTCCAGTATCCTTTTGGCGTATAAATTCTCAAATATCGCAAACGTTTGCGCATGTCATTTTTAACTTAATTTAGACTAATTTATACACTCTTGCTTCATACGGTTTCAATGAAACATTTTCAAGTGTTTCATCTTGATCAACATCATAGTTGCTCAATAACAATTGTACTGATTTTTTTAATAAGCTTTCTGGTAAGCTAAATGTTGTTTCTTCAGCAAAAAGGTTCGTGATTACCAGTACTGTTTCATCAGAAAATGTACGAGTATAGGCATATACTTGTTCATGGTCTTCTGCAATAAGGTCATACGTACCATAGATAAGAGCCGGACCGACTTTTCTAATTTCAATTAGTTTTTTGTAATAGTGATAGATAGAATTTGGATCTTGCATCGCCTGTTCTACGTTAATGTCCTTATAATTTTCATTCAACTTCAACCAAGGTGTTCCAGTCGTAAATCCAGCGTTTGCATCCGTATTCCATTGCATTGGAGTACGAGAATTATCTCGACCGTTTTTCCAAATAACTTCCATTATCTCTTCATGAGTTTTTCCATCTTCAATTTCACTTTTGTATAAGTTCTTAATGGCTACATCATTGTAATCATCAATGGACGTAAACTTCACATTGGTCATTCCAATTTCTTGTCCTTGATAGATAAACGGTGTTCCTTGCATTAAGAAGTACATCGTCGCTAAACATTTTGCAGACTTTTCCCAGTACTGTTCACTGTTCCCCCAAGTTGAAACCGAACGCGGCTGATCATGATTTTCAAGGAACAATGCATTCCAACCCATTCCATCAAGACCTTTTTGCCATTTTGTTAATGTTTCTTTTAGCGCCGGGAGATCTAAGCCTCCATCGGTGCTTTTACCCCATAGGGAAAGATGTTCGAATTGGAAGATCATATTGAAGCAGCCTTTTTCTTCGCCTACCCACTCTTCCGCTTGGTCTACTTTAACGCCGTTTGCTTCACCGACTGTCATGATGTCATACTTATCAAAGGTTTCACGTTTTAACTCCTCAAGGAAAACATGAATGCCTTCACGATTCATATGTCCTTTTAACGAAGGGACATAGCGCTTATTGTCTGGGTTAGGCAGGTCTGGGAAACCTGGTACCTTCTTAATATGCGAGATAGCATCCACACGGAAACCATCAATTCCTTTATCTAACCACCAATTGACCATTTCATATAAGTCGTTTCTTACTTTTGGATTTTCCCAGTTAAGATCAGGCTGTTTGCGGGAAAAAACGTGCATATAATACTCTTTTGTCGTTTCATCGAATTCCCAAGCCGAGCCGCTGAAAATAGACTCCCAGTTATTCGGTTCTTTCCCGTCTTTACCAGGGTGCCAAATGTAGTAGTCTCTATATGGGTTGTCTTTTGAAGATCGTGACTCAATAAACCATGGGTGTTCATCAGACGTATGATTAATGACAAGGTCTAAGATTAGCTTCATACCGCGATCATGTACTTCTTTTAAAAGCTGATCAAAGTCAGCCATCGTTCCGAAATCATCCATAATACCTTTATAATCACTAATGTCATACCCGTTATCATCGTTTGGCGAGCTAAAAATTGGACAGATCCAAATAACATCAATTCCTAAGTTCTTTAAATAATCAAGCTTTGAAATGACACCTTGGATATCACCAATTCCATCACCGTTTGAGTCCATAAAGCTTCGAGGATATATTTGATAAGCTACTGCTTCTTTCCACCATTTCTTATTCATCAGCAAACGCCTCCTTCTCTCTACCATAAAAATAGCATATTTCTATCAATAGTACAATCGTTTGCGCATTGATTTTCCACTTATTATCTTTTATACCTTGTTCTTCATCAGAATTCCCTTAATTTAATTTATATATTCGTGCTTCATGAGGACGAAGTGTTGTGTTTTGAAGATGATCTTCTCCAGTAACATCGGAATAGTTAGCAATGATAAGTTCTACCGATTGCGTATCCAGATTTTCAGGCAACGAATAGTCTGTTTCAACATCCGCATGATTTAAGATCACTACCCACGTTTCACTTTCATACGTACGTGTATACACATACACATTTTCCTCACCTAGAGAAAGGTCCTTATAATCGCCATAAGTCATGACAGGATTTTCTTTTCGTAATGAGATTAATTTTTGATAGTAATAAAAAACAGAACTAGGGTCTTGCAATGCTTGCTTTACATTAATTTCTTTATAATTCGGGTTTACCTTAATCCAAGGTGTTCCTGATGTAAAGCCTGCTTGTTCTGTATCATCCCACTGAATGGGTGTACGTGAATTATCACGGCTTAATAGTAGTAAACTTTCAAATACTTCTTCTGGGTCGCGCCCTTTTCCGACTTCTTCCTTATACTTATTTTTCATTGCGATATCATTATAGTCATCAATTGATTGAAAACGAACGCCTGTCATTCCAATCTCTTCCCCTTGATAAATGTATGGAATACCTGGAAGTGTATGAATCATCGTAGCTAAAAGTTTCGCTGACTCAATCCGATACTCTTGGTCATTTCCATATCGGGTGACTTGGCGGGTATGATCATGATTGTTCAAGAACTGTGAGTTTGTTCCTTTTCCTTTTAATCCTTCATACCAGTGTGTTTGAATTTCTTTAAACCGTTTCATATCCCAGGTCGGCATATCATCTGCCACTTCGAAATGGAATAACGTATGTAACTCATTACGATCTTCTCCTACATAAAGAAGTCCATCTTCTGGTGTAACGAACGGTATTTCACCAACCGTCATGATATCGTAATGCTGCAACACTTCTCGATTCATTTCTTGTAAATACTCATGAATACCCGGATTATTACCTAAGTAGTTAATATTGTTTGGATTTTCAACACTCGGGAAACCTTCTAATTTTGCAAGTAAATTAATGACATCTAAACGAAATCCATCAATTCCCTTATCTAACCAAAAACGCATCATTTTATAGATTTCTTGGCGAACCTCTTCGTTTTCCCAGTTTAAATCAGGTTGTTCAACTGCAAACGAGTGCATGTAATACTGACCTGTACTTTCATCAAACTCCCAAACCGATGGTGTGAAATAAGAGCGCCAATTGTTTGGCTCTTTTCCGTCTTTAGGATCCTTCCAAATGTACCAATCGCGCTTCGGATTACTTTTAGAAGAACGAGACTCAATAAACCACGGGTGCTGATTCGATGTATGATTAACGACTAAGTCCATAATTAATCTCATTCCACGCTGATGAACCTCGTGTAACAGGCGTTCCCACGTTTCCATGTTTCCAGCCTTGTCCATAATGCTAGTGTAGTCTGAAATATCGTAACCGTTATCAAAGTCAGGTGACTCATAACAGGGGTTTAACCAAATAACATCGACACCGAGTTCTTTAATATAATCAAGTTTTTCGATTACTCCTTCTAAATCGCCGTAACCATCACCATTCGTATCGTAGAAACTGCGCCAATACACCTGATAAACGACAGCCTCTTTCCACCACGTTTTATTCATGTCCATAACTCCCTTTTTTGCACACTAATAGTTTTAATAACAAACTATAATAATATAATTATCATAAAAAAGAAGGGTGCCCCAATAGTGCGTAATTCTCAATTCCATATAAGTGTTTAATAGAAAGTCATCATTTCTCAAACTCTTTTTGGATAAAAATTGCACTTTGTGATGGGACATCCCCGCTTCTATTTACAAGATTGCCTTTTGACTAACCTATGAGGTACAATTACTTTTTTCTCCCCATTGTCAGGGTTATTAATCTTGCTGATTAAACAATTCGTTGCTTGATAACCTAGATCATAAATATGAATATCAACGGTTGTCATTGTCGGTGACGAAAGTTCTGAAATCATTACATTATTAAAGCTAACTACAGATATATCACCAGGAACAGTTACATTCATATCCGCAAGCATTTTCAACACACCGAAAGTCATAATATCATCAACAACAATAAGTGCAGTTGGGCGTTGTTCAAGAGACATTAGCTCAATAACCGCATCTTGTCCACCTTTTTCTAATTCTTCATGATGAACAATGTAATCGTCTCGAACAGGGATATTTGCATTAATTAATGCTTGTTTATATCCTTTTAGGTGATCAATCGTTACGACATAATCTAAATTTCCACCTATAAAACCAATCTTTTCATGGCCTAGTAACATCAAATATTCCGTTACTGTTTTCGCTGCCTTAAAGTTATCATTGTTAACAAAGGTTACTTGGTCTTCGTCTATATTATAAGGTCTGCCGATCAGGACAAACGGAAAGCCTTGTTCAATAAGAAAGGGCATGATTTTATCATTTACTCTAGAGTAGAGCAGCAGTATTCCATCTACTCGTCCCCCATATACCATTTGCTTTACTTCTTCAAAGATTTCGTCTTCCGATTGACCTGTTGATAAATACAGTCCGAACCCTTCTTGGTGTGCTTTCGTACTAATTCCCCGAATAACTTCAGGGAAGAATGGATTTTGAAACGCAATTTTAGCCGAGTTTGGCATGACTACACCAATCGTTTTCGTACTTTTATTGGCAAGACTTCTTGCGTTTAAATTAGGGTGATATCCTAATTCCTTCATTGCTTCCCTGACACGTTCTTTCGTCTTTTCACTTATACGTGAACTATTTGCAATAACACGAGATACCGTCGACGGTGCTACATTTGCCCGCTTAGCGACATCTTTTATAGTGACCGCCATCGGTATCCACCTCCTCTACAGTGATTTCATCTATATTTTAGCTGTTAGCACCACTTTAGACAATCTTTTCCTTTCCGCACTATTAGAGGATGTTCAAAAAGTCCGGAAAAAATCTTTGGCGGTAGAAGAACTTCGACTAATATTAGGATGTTGTTACAATCCACATGAGTAACGCCGAGTATAGGAATAGACCTCCAGCGAGTACTAACAAGATAATAGATAGTATTTTAAATCCTTTAAACACTTGAAATCACCTTCTAATTACTTATTATCCTTTCTCCGCACCAGCCGTTAAACCTTCTACAATATAACGTTGGAACACAAAGAACAAGATCATGAGCGGAAGTGCAATAAGAACGGCACCTGCTGCGAACACAGTAAAGTTATTATTAGCTTGACCTGAAACTAAAGTAAAGAGTCCTTGTGCTAATGTCCAGTTACTGCTTGAACGCAAGATAACCTCAGCCATAATGAAGTCCATACTCGCACCAACAAAACTATTAAATGCTACGAAAGCAATAATTGGTGTAGCAAGTGGAAGCATAACTTTAAGGAAGATATCCGTATTCGAAGCCCCGTCAATGCGAGCAGCTTCCATTAAACTGTTTGGAATTCCATCAAAGAAACCTTTAACAATCCATGTATTAAACGCTACACTACCCGCAGCTAATACAAGAATATAACCAAGATGAGTATCTAAAAGGCCAAACGTTCCTAATAAAGTATAGATTGCAATCATCCCCATGATCGTTGGGAACATTTGAAGAATAATGATTGCCATTAAACCTTGCTTTTTACCTTTAAATCTAAACTTTGAAAAGGCGTAACCAGATAAAACTCCGAAAGTCGTTGAAATGACCATATTAGAAAATGCAATAAACATCGTATTTCGATACCATGTAATATAATCGTGTTCAGCAAATAACGTTTTGTAATGTCCCCAGTTCCATTCTGCAGGACTTGGGAAAATCCTCGATGTGTGAAGTGAAGATCCAGGGTTTACTGAACCGATAAAGATAAAGTACACAGGGAACAAACAAATGATAACGAGCGAAACTAAAATACTATATACAATAAACATGTTGATTGTCTTTTTTACTTTAGGGTTAAGCATTTATTACACATCCCCTTTCAAGGCTTTGGTATTTCGTAAATTGAAATACGCAAATCCAGCAATGATCAAGAAGACGACTAAGGCAACAGCAGAAGCAATCGCATATTGACCATTATCTAATGTCATTTTGAAAATCCATGACAATAAGATATCCGTGTGGCCAGCATAGTTGTAATTAGCGTTTGTTGGGCCACCTTCTGTCATTAGATAAATGAACGTTAACTGGTTAAAGTTAAACGCGAATGTAAAGACCATTAGCGGAGTCGCAGCTACCATAACGATCGGGAATGTTATTTTCCGAAATTGTTGAACAATTGTTGCTCCATCTACTTCAGCTGCTTCATAAAGTTCTTTACTAATCGTTGTTAATACAGCTGTAAATAATGCCATCCAGAACGGAAAGCCTAGCCATAAGTTAGTCAGTAATACGGCAACTTTAGCCCACATTGGATCTGATAACCATGGAATGGGGTTCAAGCCCACAGTTCTTAGCATTTCATTAATAACACCAAACTGACCATTATACATATTTCTAAAAATAAGAATACTTACAAACCCTGGTACAGCCCAAGGAATAATATAAACATTTCTCCAGAACTTACGATACTTAACAATCTTTTGTGATAAAACAACAGCTACAAAAAGGCCTGCAAATACAACTAAAACCGTTGACAAAACTGCCCAAATAATTGTCCAAGAAAAGACTCCAAGGAACGTCCCTCTCCAAGACTCCATTGTAAATAAGCGAAGAAATTGTTCGATCCCTACCCAATCAACTAAGGCCCTTGGCGGCAAATAGTTTGGTGAAGAGAAGTTCGTAAAAGCAATTAATGCTGTGAAAACTAACGGGAATACAGTTAACAAAAGCATAGCAGTCGCAGTTGGTGCGATTAAAATATAAGCATAACCCGTATCCCATGCGTTACGTATAGATGTTTTAAAGTCGCTAACTGGTTGACCTAATTCACGTAATTTTCCTACAAGGTAGGCATCACGAACACTTAGGTAGTAAACAGCTAAGATAATGAGTAATAAAATGACCATCATTAGCCCTTCAGCCATTAACAGAATTGAATGATCACCTTGTTCGATAATACGACCTCTTTGTCTAACCTGCGGCTGTTCCCCTAATGTAATTAATCCGTGTACCCCGCTAATAATCGGTCTTACAGCGAAGATTAATACAATAAGTTCAAATACCGCCCAAGAAATACCTTTCCAATATTGCTTATTATAAATTTGTCCTAGTCCCATAAAGAGAACAGATAGCAAAGCAGCAATTTTGCTATGACTTTTGTCTTTATGTGACACTTTCATTTCTGATTGATTTGCCATTGATTATTCCCCCTTTTAACGGAATAAGTAAACTTTCAAAAAACTTAAAATCTTTGTCGAATAAAATGGATAATCAGTGAGGCGGTTAGGGGGATTATTCCTTCATACCACACTCACTGATTATTTGCTGACCTTTTATCTTTTTGTAATAACGAAGGAATGCATCCTCGTTTTACAATTGATTAATTATTGTTGTTGCTCACGAATAGCAGTTTCAATTGTGTTGACTGCGCGGTCTAACGCTTCTTGAACATCAACATTACGATTCCAAATTTCTGTGAACGCTGCTTCCATTGGTCCCCAAACAAGTGGCATTTCAGGAATGTTTGGCATTGGTACAGCATGAGTAGCTTGCTCTAAGAAACCTACAGAAATCGGGTTACTTTGAATATCTTCATGCTCTGTTAAAGCAAAACGCGGCGGTAATGCACCAGTAATTTCGTAAGCTGCTAAAAGATTCTCTTCGTTCGTGATAAATTTCGCTAATAGAGACGCTGCATCTGGGAATTCAGAGTAAGCATTAACATAGAAACCACGAGTTCCAGAGAAAGTTGTTGGGTTCTCACCGTTGCTTAAAACTGGAAGTGGAGCTACGTTAAAGTTAATTCCAGCATCCTCATAACCACGAACAGCCCAAGGACCATTGATGTCGAATGCTAATTCTCCACCTTCAAACAAACCAGTTCTAACGTCATAAGTAATATCTTCTACAGCCATACCCGGATTTAACTCCTTTAATGGCATTAAGATTTCTTCAGTACCAGCAACAGCACCAGCATTATTTAAACCGATGTCTTCTGGGTTCGTACCGTCATCACCAAATACATAACCACCGTGTCCACCAAGGAAGCCATATAAGAAGTATAAGTTAGCAGGTTCCATCATAAAGCCGTACTGTTTACCTTCTGTTAAGTCACCAGCCATTTCAAATAGCTCTTCCATTGTTTCAGGTGTTTCTTCTACTAAGTCTGTGTTGTAGTAAAGGGCATATGTTTCAATACCAGATGGATATCCGAATAATTCACCCTCGAATGAAGTAGCTGTAATCGCTGCTTCCATGAAATCTTTACTATATTCTTCTGGCCAGAAGTTTTCTAAAACTAGACCAGCTGAGATTGCACGTCCGATACGATCATGCGTTGATGCAAATACGTCAGCAGCCATCCCTTGAGGACCATCAGTTGCTAGACGCTCTGGAGCATCTTCTTGGTTTACTTCTTCTACTTGAACTGGCACACCATATTCAGCTTCAAACTTCTCTGCCATTAATTCTGCCCACTCAAGTTGTTGGTCACCATCACTCCATAAAAGTAATTCTGCACCTTCTTCAGGAACGATTTCAAAATCCTCTACTGTTTCTTCAGTAGTATCTTCACCGATCCCCGTATCTTCTTGTACTTCTTCATCTGCTGCTCCACCACAAGCTGCAAGCATCATTGATGATGTTAACAACACAGAAGCAGTTAAAAGTTTTGTCTTTTTGAACATAATCGATTTCCCCTTTTTAAAGAATAATTAATAAATAATAGAACATCCTTTTACTTACAAAACGACTAAGTATTATACACCTCCTTTAAATGATAAAGTTCATTAAGGCTTGTACACATTTTGACAGCAAGCGATAGTTAATGGATACGATACATTTATTTTCTATAACAATGCTATTTTCTATTCGAATTTCATACTAAATGATTCGAATTTATCTTAGGCTTTGTAAGATAAATGATCACACCTTATGAGCAACCGCTTGCATAAAGAGTTTTTAAAAAAAGCTTACGCACACAATCAATGTGAAAACGTTTGCACTTTGTTGAATTTATTATACAATCGATTATCTACACTGACAATACTTTTTTACGAAAATATTTTCGTTGTCACCTAAATGACTTATTTTGTTTATTGGTCATGGCTTTAGATGTAATAACTCTTCTTTTTTTCATTCGTCCAGTCTAGTATAATTACTAGTACTAAAGAGTACCCTTACTCAAGGATTATTCTTACCTCGAAAGGTGTATTGCACGATCTTTAATAGTACATCGTGCTTCATTTAAGCAATCGATTGCACTATAGTTATGATAAAAACTATTTTTTATCCATAGTTCTCCTTTCTAAAAAGATATATTTAGCAATAATTTCTCTTGTAAAACCAATGTTACCTTTCCATCCATGCCCATACTACAGGTTGTGCAAGCGCTTGACAACCATGATCATTGTTAGTAAATTTCTTGATGAGTAACGTACCAATAAATTTTGTGCCATATCAAAGGAGAGTGTCACTAATGTTAAAAGCAGCTATTTACCATCGTCCTAAAAATGAATTTGCTTATGCTATAGATGAAAGCACCTTGCATATTCGACTGAAGACAAGCAAAAATGACGTACATAAAGTTATTCTAGTATACGGTGATCCTTATGATTTTAACGAAGAGGAAAAATGCTGGGTTTCCAATAAAAAAGAAATGACATTCAACGGCAGTGATGATTTGCACGATTATTGGCTAGTGGCAATCTCTCCTGAACATCGCCGTCTACGTTATGGATTTATGCTCGAAAATGAGAAGGCATCTCTCTTTTACACCGAAAAAGGTTTCTATAAAGAGCAACCAAAAGATGCCGGGTATTATTTCTGTTTTCCTTTCTTAAATAAAATTGATGTATTCTCTCCTCCTGCTTGGGTGAATAGCACTGTCTGGTATCAAATTTTTCCAGAGCGGTTTGCAAATGGCAACCCAAAGATTAATCCAGAAGGTGCACTCGCTTGGGGAAGCACAGATCCTACACCTACTAATTTCTTTGGCGGTGATTTCCAAGGCGTCATTGACCACTTAGATTATATAGAAGAACTCGGAATTACAGGTTTATACTTTACGCCTATATTTAAGGCATACTCTAACCACAAATATGACACGATTGACTATATGGAAATTGATCCGCAATTCGGCGATAAAGCAACCTTCAAAAAGCTTGTGCAAAAATGTCATGAAAAAGGTATTCGTGTAATGTTAGATGCCGTTTTCAATCATAGCGGCTTTTATTTTGAACCCTTTCAAGACGTGCTAAAACAAGGAGAAAATTCTCGATACAAAGACTGGTTTCATTTACAAGGATTTCCTGTCAAGGCTGAGGAGCCAGCTAATTATGATACTTTTGCGTACGTACCATCGATGCCGAAGTTAAACACAGAAAACGAAGAAGTTAAAAAGTATTTATTAGATGTTGCTCGTTATTGGATTGAAGAGTTTGATATTGATGGGTGGCGTTTAGACGTTGCTAATGAGGTCGATCATTCGTTTTGGCGGGAGTTTCGACTAACTGTTAAACAAGCGAAGGCTGATGCCTACATTTTAGGGGAAATTTGGCATGACTCCATGCCTTGGCTTCAAGGTGATCAGTTTGACGCCGTGATGAATTACCCATTAACATCAGCAATTACAGAGTATTTTGCTAAAGCCAATATTAGCACATCTCAGTTTGCAAATGCAGTGACTACAGTAACAAACCTATACCCAGAAACTGTGAACGAAGTACAATTTAATTTACTCGGAAGTCACGATACCCCAAGAATTCTTACGATAAGTGACAACAATAAAGATAAGGTAAAACTTCAAATGTTCGTCCAATTCACAATGGCTGGAACACCTTGTATCTACTATGGCGATGAAATTGGAATGACAGGGGACCAAGATCCAGGCTGCCGAAAATGTATGATATGGGATAAAAACAAACAAGACACAGATATGTTCTCTTTTACTCAAAAGTTAATTTCATTACGTAAAAACTATCTTTTATTGCGCACGAATCAAAACTTCCAATTTATTGATGTCTCGGACGGTGAAAGTGTAGTAATGTATCGAAAGAAAGATGAACGAAACGAAATTCTTGTGATCATTAATAACAATGCCGAAAGAAAAGAAATTGCAATCCCTGCAGCTTACCAAAATAAACAAGGTGAAAACCTATGGGACCAACAAAAAACTACACTAGCTTCTACGATTGAAATAGAAGGAGACGATTTCCATATCGTCATGTTTTAATCATTAAAGGCGGGTGACTCCTTACATGTGCCACGTACTCCAAGCCAAATACGAGGAATGCAGCACAACGGAGTCACTCTTTTCAATTCCAAATATTTATTATTAGACGTTAATTGATGTATAATAATTTGTCTGTTCTATTGTACTCAGGCTTAAACTAACTTTAAAACACAACCTAAACCAACGAGATCTTACAAAAGAAAGGGGGATGAAAGTGCTTCAAAATGAAAAACAACAACAGCGAAAGCTAACCCTCTTTGCCATTACATGGCCGATTTTTATCGAAATCATGCTTCATATGATTATGGGGAATGCGGATACCTTAATGCTCAGCCAATATTCAGATGATGCTGTAGCCGCTGTCGGAGTTTCCAACCAGCTGCTTGCAGTCATTATCGTCATGTTTGGATTTATTGCAACAGGTACAAGTATTTTAGTTGCCCAGTATTTAGGGGCGAATGAAGGTGAAAAGGCAAATCGATTTGCTGTCGTATCCTTATTTGCAAATGTCATCTTTGGTCTCTTATTAAGTATCATTCTCTTCTGCTATAGCGAATTTTTATTAAAAATGATGAATCTCCCGCCAGAACTGATGGACAACGGTGTCACTTATTTACAGATTGTTGGTGGGTTTTCATTTATTCAAGCTTTAATTATGACAGCTGGGGCAATAATTCGCAGTCACGGTTTTACGAAAGATGCGATGTATGTCACGATCGGAATGAACATCTTAAATATTATCGGGAACTACATCTTTATTTTCGGTGCGTTTGGATTTCCAGAACTCGGTGTAACTGGGGTTGCTGTCGTTACCGCTGTCAGCCGCGGACTTGGCGTTATCGTATTACTCGTTCTTCTATATAAACGCGTAAATGGAAATCTATCATTCTCTTTTCTGCGGAAATTTCCAAAGTATGAAATTAAATCCCTGCTTAAGATTGGAATACCGTCAGCAGGAGAACATCTTGCCTATAATACTTCGCAAGTTGTCATTGTTTTCTTTATTGCTTCAATTGGAACAGAAGCTTTAACGACGAAAGTATATACACAAAACATCATGATGTTTATTCTGCTTTTTTCTGTGGCCATCGGGCAAGGTACACAAATTTTAATCGGTCATCAAGTTGGTGCTAACAAATTAGATGATGCATATAAACGTTGTATCCGCAGCTTAAAAATTGCGGTAGCCGTGTCTACAGGAATGGCGATTATTTTTTATCTCCTTAGTGACATAATCTTTTCTATTTTTACTACGAATGAAGAGATTATTAGAGTCGGTAGCTTGTTACTCCTATTAACTATAATTCTTGAACCTGGTCGAGCGTTCAACTTAGTCGTCATTAATTCTTTGCGAGCCGCAGGCGATGTTCGTTTCCCAGTTTATATGGGCATTCTCTCCATGTGGGGAATTGCTGTTACCGTCTCTTATATTCTAGGAATCTATTTCGGCTTAGGCTTAATCGGAATATGGATTGCATTTATATTAGATGAATGGCTGCGCGGGCTATTTATGCTGTGGCGTTGGCGCGGTCGTAAATGGCAGCAGATGTCTTTTGTAAGAAAAGTGGAACAAAAAGACCATGCATAACAGAGAGATGACTCAAACAGCCAATTACAAGTTCCAAACACATTGGGACTTTGAAATTGCTAGGCTATAGGAGTCATCTTCTTCTTTTTATATAATTTTATAACTTGGTTAAAAATCTATAATAACCTCCTGCCTAGAGCAATATCTTAAAGTAGGAGGAATTTTTAAATGGAAGCACTAGCCTTTCTGTTCTCACTGTTTCTACTAAGTATAGACGGGTTTATTATTGGCTTTATTTTTGGATTAAAAAGGATTCGAATTGAATTATCAACATTGACCATTATTTCGATCTTTACTGCATTTGTCATGCTTATTGCTTTATTTTTTGGTAATGTCGTCGGAGAGTTTATTCCCACGTATGCGATCAAAGTGTTATCGGGAATTTTGTTAATCGTAATTGGAGCCTATCAATTACTGAGCAATCCTCCCCTCTATCAACCCTCCTTTTTAATACGCCTGGCGATCATTATTAATATCGACGGTCTCGCTTATGGCGTACAAGCAGGGTTAGCTGGTCGTTCGTATAGCTTCGCCTTCTTTGTTGGGATTTTTCTATTTGCAGCGATTGTTTTCGGGGTTATACAAGGAAATACAATTAGAAACTCTTTCGTTCTTCGTTACCTCGCTGTTTTACCAGGTTCCATTTTTATTGTGCTAGGTTTAAGTAAATTTATATTTTAAATAAAATTTAATTTCCTACAAATACAAAAAAACTCATTCTAATGCGAATGAGTTCTTTTTTTTAGAATAAAAAGACAACCATTTGAAGTAGTCCTATTTCGCTTGTACTAACTGTGAGAGCCTGTCATTGGATTTGATAAAAGAAATGGCCTTTTCATTAAATTCATCACTTTTTTCAATGTTACAAACATGGCCACAGTTTGGAATGACGTGCAATTTACCATTCACATCGTCTTTCACGTGAGCTCTTACTAGTTTTACAAACAGATGGTCTTCATTACCAGAAATATATAGCTTCGGTATGTTTACATGTGCACCGAGCGTTGTTTCTTTAACATGATTGGCCAGTTGAAACCAACGCAAAAATGAGGCTCTTCCCATCTTTTTCGCCTCTTGAATGAAAATACTTCTTGATGTCTTGTGATTTTTCTTCGGCATCATAATTTGGGCAAATAAACGGTACAGCCACATATACGGTACGAAGTTTTTAAGTGCGCTACCTAATCGAATTAACGTTGCAGACAGTATATTAAAGCGAACGACCATTCCACCTAAAACAGCCGAATGGAAACGATGACTGTGTGTTTTCATCAACTGATAAATGACCACAGATCCTAAAGAAATCCCTACAAAATGGGCTTTGCGAATTTTATGTTCATCTAACACCCGAATCACCATTTGAGCACACGTTTTAAAAGAACTATGCTGCTCCCACTCTTTGAAAGATGGATTAGGATGATGATCAGGTAAATCAATTGTGATGACATTAAAGTTTTGTTTAAAATACTTTAATTGCTTGTACCATATTTTCGAATTCCCTCCAAGTCCATGAAGCATGATGACCCAAGGTAAGTCAAGTGATTTGTTGTGAGGAAAAATTTTATGACGCAAACTATCCTGTACTGAAGTCAAAATAAGCATCCTCTCTACTCTCTAATTCGTTTACTATTCTATCATTTTTTACGTACGATCACCTAGTCTTTCATTCACCAGAGTTAAAATTTCTTGATTTTTGCCCAAAATCGCCATAAAATGTTCTTACAAATTACTAAAATTGGAATCGAGGAGTCAACTTGGAACAAGATCAGTCAAAAGAACATCTACTTGGTGTCTTATCTGCCATCGGTGCTTATGTACTATGGGGGATATTACCTCTTTATTGGAAATTACTAGATACTATCCCACCGCATGAAGTTCTTGCCCATCGAATTGTTTGGTGTTTAGTTTTTATGCTTATTATCCTACTTGCACTCGGAAAGTTTAAAAGTTTCATAGAAGAAGTACGAGGAATACTCACTCAACCGAAACAAATGATTAGTATTACCATTGCCTCTTTTATAATCAGTGTTAATTGGTATTTATTTATTTGGGCCGTCACTAACGACCGGGTCATCGAAGTGAGTCTGGGATATTATATTAATCCGATTGTGACAGTCATTCTAGGGGTGCTTGTCTTAAAGGAAAAGTTATCGTTTTGGCAAACGATTGCGGTTGTGTTAGCATTTACTGGTGTTTTACATATGACCGTACAGTTTGGAAGTATTCCATGGGCTGCGTTAACATTAGCTGTTAGTTTCGCCCTTTACGGACTATGTAAAAAAATTGCCAATGTCGGCGCGATGACTGGTTTAACAATTGAAACCTTGCTAATAACACCATTCGCCTTATTATTTGTTGTTCATTTATCTCGGTCAAATGCCAATTCTTTTACTACTGAAGGACTCGAGGTCATGCTCCTCCTCATTGGCGCAGGTTTGGCAACAGCTATTCCACTTTTGTTATTTGCAAGTGGTGCTAGACGAATATCTTTATCTCTCATTGGTTTTTTTCAATATATCGGTCCAACGATTATGTTATTTCTGGGCGTTCTATTATTTCAAGAGCCTTTTACACTCGCGCACTTCAGTTCATTTTTATTTATATGGTCAGCCCTATTTATCTTTTCATTCGGTAAGACAAAGTTATTTGTTAGGCTAGAACCTAAATTTCTACAAAAGAAAAAATCGTTTCAGGGATAAAATAGAAGCACTCGTGGGGATACTTAAATCAAAAAAACAGCAAAAATAACCATATAATCGCCACACAAAAAAGGTTGGGTTTTCTATAATATATCCCAACCTTTTTCATATGCGTAATTACACTATAGTACATAACGTTCATTACTCATATAAAAACCTTTCCCTGCATTGTCCTTCATCAGCCCTATGAAGGACACTTCTCTTGCATTTCCACCTTGAAGTGTCCTTCATCATCTCCATGAAGGACACTTCTCTTGCATTTCCACCTTGATTTGTCCTTCATCATCCCCATGAAGGACACTTCACTTATCGCTACTTTTATAAATCATATCAATATGAGGAATGTCATCTTCTAAATACACATCCGAGATGGTTTTAAAACCAAATGATCCGTAAAAGAGCTCTAAATATTGTTGGGCTTGAATTTTAATTTCGGTTTCATTTAAATCCTGTTCAATGATCGTAATTGCACGTTTAAGCATTTCTTTAGCTAAACCAGTTCCTCTATATTCTTTTTTAACAATGACTCTTCCTATCGAACATTCTTTATACTTCGCATGTTTAGGAAGGATTCTTAGGTAGGCAACAACTTCTCCATTTAACTCCTTAAATAAATGATGGGAAACGAGATCGTACCCATCGACTTCTTCATAAGGGCAATTTTGTTCGACAACAAATACATTCGTTCTTTCTTTTAATATATTGTACACTTCCAGGTTTGTTAGTTCTTCAAACGTTTTAAGTTTCCACTCCATGCTTCCACCTCTATGTAAATGTTTATGTATATTTATCAATTGATAAAGTTTAAAAGGATTAGCCGAATCGATTGTACTGTTCATTCTTTGTCTTTGATCACACTATACCCATTTTACACAATTCCATCTTTAAACGCATTTGTTATGTACTGCATTCTCGCCGATTAACCGTCTTATTTAGGATTTTGCTGTTCGAATTTAATCCACTCTCATCAATTTCATGTTTTAGGACAGAATAACCAATATATCTTTTTATTTTAGGAGCGATTATGTTGTCGGATATCCCTGTAGGTTTATTATTTTTTCTTGGCATCCTTTTATTTTTATCCGCCTTCTTTTCCTCAGCGGAAACAGCATATTCGAGCGCAAATAAGATTAGAATTAAAAGTTATGCTGATGAAAATCGCAGTGGAGGACAGAAGGCTTATTTCATTACTCAGCATTTTGATCATGCTTTATCTACGATATTAATTGGCAATAATTTAGTTAACATTGCAGCTGCGACAATTTCTGCCCAAATTGCAACGACCTTATTTGGCGCAAACACTGGACTTCTCGTCAGCACGATTGTCATGACGATTCTTGTTCTCATTTTTGGTGAAGTTCTCCCGAAGTCTTTTGCAAAAGAAAACGCGGAACCCTTCGCCTTAAAAATTGCGGGTATTTTAACGTTTCTAATGAAATTATTTAAGCCGTTGACGTGGGTACTCGTTCAATTAAAAGAAAAAATTTCTGCCCTCGTTACAAAGGAAGGGTTAACTCCATCGATCACCGAACAAGAATTAAAAGAAATGGTAACCATTAGTGAAGAAGAAGGTGTCATTGAAAATCATGAAAAAGAATTACTGCATAACTCATTAGATTTTAATGATATTCGGGTGGTAGAAATTTTAACTCCCAGGACTGATGTATTTGCGATCGATGTGGAAATGCCCTTCGAGGAAGTGACCGCGTTATTATTTGATGAACGGTATTCAAGAATCCCTGTTTACGAAGGAAATATTGATAATATTATCGGAATTTTATCTGAGCGTGATTTCCTGTCGCACTTAATTAAGCATAAAGAAGTGAACATTAGAGAAATTGTACGTAAGCCGATGTTTGTTATTGAAACTTTAACCGTTTCAACACTCCTCCCGATCTTACAAAAAAATCGCGTCCATATGGCTGTCGTAATCGATGAGTTCGGCGGGACATCAGGGATCATTACATTGGAAGATATATTGGAAGAATTAGTCGGGGAGATTTGGGATGAGCATGATGATAAAGTACGCGGTGTAGATCAATTAGAAGAAAACCTTTATGAATTTTACGGGGATTTCGATCTTGATGATTTTGCACAATTAGCGAATATTGAAATCCCGAATAGTACGAATCACACATTAGGCGGCTGGTTAGTCGAACTCTTTCAAAAAGTTCCTACAGCCGGTGAGCAATTAGAATACGAGCATTTAACAATTACCATTACCGAAGCGGAAGAACGCCGGATCATAAAAGTCAAAGTCGAAATAAAAAACTAAGTACCACAAAAAATGGTACCAGGCACCTTTACTCACTTAACTTATTAAAGTGGTAAAGGTGCCTGGTACCTCTTCTTCTTTTTTCTCTTCTTCCTTTTCCTATCTTTTCTCTTTTTTCACAAATGCCTATGGGCTGACATACATTATTTCATGATAATTGTTTGACGATCTTACCTTCTCAGAAAGGAGTCATTTATATCATGGAGTTAACTGCAGCCCATTGGATGTATTTAATAGGCACATGTATCATTATAATGACGATGCTTTTTAGACAAAACGTCGTCGTTCCTGCGTTGTTAATGACCTTTTTTGTCGGATGGATCTACAGTGGTTCATTTTTGATGGGGGTTCAATCGATCTTTAATGCCAGCTTAACAGCCGCAGCAGAGCTTTTTAATATATTTCTCATTATCGCGATCATGACGGCACTACTACACGCTTTAAAAGCGATAGGTTCTGATGAACAAATGATTGTTCCGTTTCAAAAAGTGATGAAAAATGGGCACTTGTCCTTTTGGATACTCGTGTTTGTCACCTATGCCCTATCGTTATTTTTCTGGCCGGCACCAGCTGTTCCGCTAATAGGTGCACTTCTAATACCGGTGGCCATTCGAGCAGGTTTACCACCAATCGGTGCTGCTATTGCGATTTCATTAGCAGGTCACGGGATGGCTTTATCTTCAGACTTTGTCATTCGAGTTGCACCCGGGTTAACCGCTTCTTCTGCAGGTTTAGATGTAGCAGCCATTACTGACAAAACGCTCATACTCTCACTTATTACTGGAGCGGTTGCACTATCTATTGCCTACTTTATGATTCGGAAATCCATAGTCAAGCCTTCGAAAGAAAATCTTATCAAGTGGGAGCAAAATGATGAAGATGATCAAGAACAAGATCAAGCAATAAGTCCACCCGAACAAAACGAAGTGGCTAAGAGCAAATATAGCTTTTTATTCGCCCTAA
This sequence comes from Alkalihalobacterium chitinilyticum, assembly GCF_029028005.1. GTDB lineage: Bacteria > Bacillota > Bacilli > Bacillales > Bacillaceae_F > Alkalihalobacterium > Alkalihalobacterium chitinilyticum. Next base: position 62,126 of record NZ_JAOTPO010000017.1, on the reverse strand, counting down.
TTGTTCCGCTAACTTTTTTAGCGATCATCGTTTATGTTGTCCTTGCCACATTTTCAAATGCAGTACCTTCCATTGAAAGCGGTGCTGGTGCATCACTCATTGGCGGGATTGCTGTCATTTTAATTATTGGGGCTGCTTTCGCAAAAAATGTAAAGTCTTCCCTGAAGAATGTGGCTGATCATATAACGAAAGGATTTATGTTCGCCTTTAAAGTGATGGGAGTTGTAATTCCGATTGCGGGCTTTTTCTTCATTGGCAGCGGAGATTTTGCAGCGAAGATTTTTCGCTTGGAGGACCCGGATCAAGCCCCAGCCTTTTTATTTGATTTAGTTCAGGCAGGGCAACACGCCATTCCTGAAAACGCATTTATTACTGGCTTTGGCGTCCTGTTATTAGGGATGATATCAGGCTTAGATGGTTCTGGCTTTTCTGCTTTACCGTTAATCGGTTCCCTGTCAGATGCATTGAGTCAAAGTATTGGAGTGGATGGAACGACACTAGCCTCGATCGGACAAATGGGTGCCATTTGGGTTGGTGGCGGTACGTTAATCGCCTGGTCACCAATCATTGCGATCGCAGGCTTTGCTAAAATTCCAGTTATGGACCTTGTTCGTAAAAGCTTCATTCCGGTCATTATCGGATTAATCGTTTCTACAGTTGTCGCGTTGATGTTCTTATAATTATTAAAATTGAGGGTGACTCAAGTGGTTTCACGACTAGCGTCCAACACTCATTAGTATTAAATGGTTTGGAGTTCTAGCAGCAATAACCACAAAAGTCACCCTCTTATTTATCGTAAACGATAAGGATTTATTTGTAAGTAACCTTTATTTTATCAGCAGCAACTTTCGCTTTTTCTCTTGAAGTATCAACAGAGTCTGATGTATGGAGCACGACAGCCATTCTTCGTCCTACCTTCGTTTCTGGTTTTCCGAAAATACGAACTTGTGTATCTGGCTCAGTCACAGCCTCTTCTACACCATCTATTTGATAAGACTTACTCTCTTCCCAAGCTTTAATTGTATGACTTGCACCTGGCGAAATTAACCGAATGTTCGGGATCGGCAAACCTAAAATTGCACGAACATGGAGAGCAAATTCTGATAATTGTTGTGTAGCTAGTGTAACCATACCTGTATCATGCGGGCGTGGTGAAACTTCACTGAAATAAACGCCATTAGGGGTTAGAAATAACTCGACTCCAAATAAACCATACCCACCTAAAGCATCCGTGATTTTTTTAGCTACTTCTTGAGACTCAGCAATTTGTTCGTTCGTCATTTGATGCGGCTGCCACGATTCAATATAATCACCGTCTTTTTGTACATGTCCAATTGGAGCACAATACGAAGTACCTGAAACTGAACGGACGGTTAACAAAGTAATTTCAGATTCAAATTGAATGAATTCTTCTACGATCACCCGAGCTTGCTTTCCTCTACCGCCTTCTAGCGCTTCATTCCAAGATTTTTCTACATCATCCAGCGAACGACAGACACTTTGCCCTTTACCTGAAGAACTCATAATCGGCTTAATCACACAAGGTGTTCCAATTTCTTCAACAGCTGCTTCCAATTCACTTAATGTATTGGCAAAAGCATATTTTGCCGTTGGAAGTCCTAATTCTTCACTCGCTAAGCGACGAATTCCTTCGCGGTCCATCGTTAATTGCGTTGCTTTAGCTGTAGGTACGACATTGAAACCTTCCTTTTCTAGCTCTACTAACGTTCCAGTCGCAATCGCTTCAATTTCAGGAACAATAAAGTCCGGTTTTTCCGCTTCGATAATTTTACGAAGCTCCTCACCATCTAGCATATCAATGACATATGATCGATGAGCAACTTGCATCGCTGGTGCGTTTTCATACCGATCAACGGCGACTGTCTCGACACCTAGGCGTTGTGCCTCGATGATCACTTCTTTTCCTAGCTCTCCTGAACCTAACAGCATGATCTTTTTTGAATTTTCATCAAATGGTGTACCGTACATTATGTAAATCCCCCTTATTTTTTCTATACACGAACATATTAACTTACGATACTAGATAAATCAACTATAACAACCTAAATATACGAACTTTATATCGATTTAAATCTAAAATGTTCGACTAAATAACAACTACTTTCACTTATTAAGCTCTAGTTGCTTCGTACTGCTAAATCAAAAAAACTCTCATGTTCAACAAAACGTCTATTAATCAAGAAAAAATCAAAAATTATCGCGATAACCTTCGATTTTCTATTTAAAAAAAGGTAAAATAAAGAAGTGGTACCATACATATGAAAGGTGAGTGAAAAAACATGTATAACTTAAAAGAGAGTGAACGTATTTTTGTTTTTACAGGTCCAGACGGTTCAGGAAGAAAAACAGTTGCCAAACTAGTTGGAGCAACTTTTCACATGAACGGTGTCGTTTCCCATACTACGAGAACAAAAAGAAGATATGAAACTGAAGGTGTCGATTATCACTATTTAAGTGAAGAAGATTTCCTTGAAGCTCACCGTAACGGAGAATTTTTAGAAAAAGTTGAAATTAACGGATATTTGTATGGAATTAAAGAAAAAGAAATTGAAGAGAAGTTTAAGAAAAAAGGCTGTATTTGGGTCGTATTGAATACTGAAGGTGCTGACATTCTAAAAGAAATGTACGGCGATAAAGTTATCCGTATATTTGTATATGCAGATGAAGAAACGGTAAGAAGACGTCAATACGGACGCGGCGACTCAGATGACGTAATTCAAAATCACTTAGAACACTATAATGAAGATATGGCGTACAAGGAAAAGTGTGAGTATGTTGTTGAGAACTACGAGTTGTCTCATACTACATTTGAAATCGCTAATCTCGTTGAAAAGTATTTAGAGCCAACAAAATAAATTAATGAAAGCAAAGAGCTTGTACATTTATTACATGTACAAGCTCTTAGTTCTATAATCAAAACTCCCATTACTCTTAATCAAAAAAACGGTCAGCACCTTCAATTTTGACTATAAATAATTGGTGGGCTTTTGAATACCCAGGATTTTTTGATTGGACAAGAGAAAAGTGTCTAACAAACTTCCGGTTGTTAATATTTAATCTTTTTATTGTTCCAGCTTGAAGTTCCTTCCTTACCGTCCATTTCGAAATCATTGCTATCCCTAACCCTTCAGACACCGCTTCTTTTATCCCTTGACTACTGCTAAAAATAAAAGAATGTTTAACGTTTAAATTCAACTCTTGCATAAATCGGTCACTGTAAGCGCGTGTACCTGACCCGCTTTCTCTCCAGATCCAAACTTCTTCCTGCAGCATTTCAGGCTTGACCACTTTTAATTGCGCTAACGTATGATTTGCTGGTGCAATCATAATCATTTCATCTTCCATAAATGGGTGCACCTCGACATCAGCGTTGGCGACTTCACCTTCGACTAATCCAATATCTAAATCATTGCTGCGAATTCGTTCAATTACTTCCTCGGTATTTGCAACCGTCACTTCAACTGTGACACCACGATTTTCACGTGCATATTCAGCTAATAGTTTTGGAAGGATATACTCACCAATGGTAAAACTGGCACCAATTTTAATCGTTCCTTGAACAATATTTTTACGATCATTCATTTCCTGTTTCGCTTCATCGTATAAAGAAAGCATTTGTTTTGCTTTTACGTATAATATTTTTCCTTCTTCTGTCACTTTTACTTGTTTTGGTGACCGATGTAATAACGTCGCCTCAAATTCATTTTCTAAATTACGGATGTGTAAGCTAACATTCGGTTGTGATAAATTTAAAAGCTTCGCGGCTTTTGAGAAATTCTTTTGTTCTACAACAGTCACATAAATACGTAGGTTATCAATCGACATCTTTAAACTTCTTTTAAGCTTTCATAATATCTACCCAATTCAATAATCATCGCACCCATTCTTTCTAGCTCAGGAACAACATACTTGTCAATGCCCTCTTCACGAAAAGCTTCGGCCGTCACTTTACCAACTGCTACCGGCACGATTTTATCTTTAAAGTATGGTATCAACTTCTCATAAAGCCCTTTTACCCTTGCATAATTAAAAAGAGAACGTACTTGGATCGCCGTTGTAAAACAGACCGCATCCACTTTTCCTGCAAAAATATCTTCGCATAGTGCGTCAACGGTTGCTGGTTCAGGGGCAATATGTCGGTACGGTAAAATATGTTTAACTGCAGCACCCTTTTCTTCTAAGAACTTCGTTAAACGCGGTGCCGTTTCACCGTGTAACTGTATCGTTACGCGTTTTCCTGTAAGGTCAAAGTCTTTTAGGGCTCGCGATAAACCTTCTGTTGTCCCATCATCATCTTTTGCAATGGGTTTCACATCTATTTTCTTTAATGCTGCCAATGTCTTATATCCCCTTGCAGCCACTTTCACCTCTTGAACCATATGTAAAAACGGTTCTTCTAACCCATTTTGTTGTGCAATTTTCAGCAAGGTTTCAGTCCCAATACCCGTTGTAAAAATCATCCAGTCGGTACCATCATCAATTAATTGTTTAAGTTCTGGCTCCACTTGTTCTTCCGCCAAAAAAACAGTTCCTTGCAAAGGACGAACAATCGCCGTCCCTCCTTGTTTTTCAATTAAAGTTGCCATCTCTTCTGTTTTGCGCGAAGCAGCTAAAACTACTTTTTTCCCGGCTAAAGCATTTCCCATTTGTTTACTCCTTTCACTTCTATCCTATGAATCTAGTTTACCCTAAAATCGTTAAAAGAATCGAGATTGTCACAACACTGACCAAAGTAGTAACTAATGCAATACTCGAGACTAGCTTTGGTGTCGTGTTAAATTGTAAAGCGTACATCGTGGTTGTAACCGCTGTTGGCATCGCCGTCAATACAATTAGTACTTTTGCTAAGAGCGGGTCTACAGGAAACAACATAACAAATATAAAAGCAATAAGAGGTGAAACAAACATTCTTACCGTCGTGCCGTAAATAAGCCTTTCTTTATTAATAACTTTATCGACTTTTAATTCGGCTAATTGCATACCGAGTATTAACATGACAACTGGAATTGTCGCTTGACCGACAAGATCAACAGCTGAATATAAGTTTGCTGATAGTGGAATGTTAAACAGGTTAAATAAGATCGCAATAATCATTGCATATGTTAATGGCATAGCACTTATCGTTTTGATCGCGGCTCTAAATCCTAATTGTCCGCTCGCTGCATAGTATACCCCGAAAAAGTTCATAATAACGGACTGCAGGACCATAAATGAAACAGCATAAGCAAATCCCGTTTCACCGTATGCAAATAAAATGATCGGCGCCCCATAATTACCTGCATTCATAAAGGCTGTCGATAAAATTAAACCACTTTCTACATCACGCGGATATTTCCGGAATTTCGCATAAACCTTATTAATGATAATGAGGACAAATAAAAGAATAAGAGAAAAGACGGTAATAAACACATACTGTTGATCTAACTGAACATCATAGAACGTTCGAAATACTAATGCTGGGGTTAAAATATATACAGCTAACGTCGAAATCGATTTCAAGTCCATCTTTTTCCATCGCTGAACAACAAAACCAGAAAGAAATATTAAGATGGCAGGTAATACTACATTAACAAAAATTGTCATTCACTCTCACTAGACATACTACTGCACTCCTATTTTTTTAGTATTTACTTGTTTAGACAATCATACACGATTATTAAGGGAAGCGAAATAAAGAACTACTATCAAAGGTTCATTTCCAGATCCCCCCTTCCTTTTCTTAAAAAAATCCTATGACGAAACGATTCTGAAGTTTAAGTACCATTACATTTACTTAGCTTTCACATATCCGTTTATTTAGTGGAAATACTAAACTGAAATGATATTACTGGGAGGATGAACATGTCAGCGACAACAAAACAAAAATATAAATCGTTTGCTATGAGTGAATACGACGTATTAAAAAAAGTGATATTATGTGAACCTCAGAATATGAAAATTCGTGAAGTTATTAATGATACGCAAAAGCATTTTAAAGATGAAGGAATTCACATCGAGCGCTCCATTCAACAGCATAAACAATTTGTTGAAACATTATTAAGTCATGGGATTGATGTTGTTCTACTTTCACCTTTAGAAAAGTTTCCTGAACAAGTATTTACACGGGATATTGGTTTTACATTAGGACAAACGATTTTTGTAGCTGAAATGGCACATGATGTTAGAAAAGGAGAAGAAGATGTTTTAAAAGAGTGGTTAAAAAACGAGAAGATTTCGTATTTTAATCTCATTGGTGATGAAATTGAAGGTGGAGATGTCATTATTGATCAGTCGACGATTTATGTTGGGTTAAGTAATCGTACGAATCAGTACGCGATTGACCATTTACAAAGTATACTTCCTCAATTTGAGGTTGTCACCGTTCCCTTTACAGAAAAATATTTACATCTTGATTGTGTTTTTAATGTGATCTCACCTAAAGAGGCATTATATTTCCCAGCTGCTTTTGACCAAAAAGAAATAGACATTCTTAGTCAACGGTATGATTTAATCGAAGTTTCCGAAGAAGAACAGTTTACATTAGGCACGAATGTGTTGTCGATTGGAAATAAGCGAATTATTAGCTTGCCTGTTAATAAAAATGTCAACCAACAACTTCGTGAGCGAGGATTTGAGGTAATTGAAGTCGATATTACCGAAATTATTAAATCAGGCGGTTCTTTCAGGTGCTGTACTCTTCCGCTTTTACGTGAACAACCGACTAGTTAATTGGGGATGTCCAAAAACGGTTACAATAAGGCATAGAGAACTACTCTATGCCCTTTTTGATTAAATTAATTTATCCTTTTAATGGTCTTACCTCTTAACATCTCTTCCATCTGTAAAGCTGGCAGTGGCTTACTGTAAAAATAACCTTGAATCTCGTTACAGTCCACTTCACTCAAAGCTTTTAATTGTTCGGCGGTTTCTACCCCTTCGGCAACAATATTCATCTTAAGCGCTTGTGCTAATGAGATAATCGTTTTTGTAATCTCAAAACTTTCGGCTTCTTGGGGGATACCCATTACAAATGATCGATCAATTTTTAACGTATCGATTTTATATTTTCGCAAGTAACTGAGTGAAGAATAACCAGTTCCAAAATCATCTAACGCAATAGTAATACCCATTCCCTGCAACTTCATGATCGTATCCAATATATACGGGTTATTTTCTAATACTGCGCTTTCGGTAATTTCAATTTCTAACCATATAGGCTCAAGTTTATGTTTATCTAATGTAGCCCGTACTATTTCTACTAAGTCTCTCTTTAGGAACTGTAACACGGAAAAGTTAACGGACATTTTTATTGGCGGCAAACCAAGGACTTGCCACTGTTTGTTTTGTTCACACGCACGATCTAAAACCCATTCACCAATTGTAATGATTTGCCCGTCCTCTTCAGCAACCGGAATGAATTCATTTGGAGGGACATGACCAAAAGTAGGATGGTACCATCTAAGCAGAGCCTCAACACCAACAATTTCTTCGGTTTGACTATTAATTCTTGGTTGAAAGTGCAACAAAAATTCATCAAACTCGATTGCTTTTCGTAAATGATTTTTTAAAGTAAAAATCCGATACGTATGATTTGTAATAGAAGGTGTGTAGATTTCATACTGGTTTTTCCCTTGATCCTTCGCTTGGTACATGGCAGCATCCGCATTTTTCATTAGTTTATGAATGTTCGTTCCCCCATCAGGGTACGTACTGACTCCAATACTGCACGTAATGTATAACTCATAATCATGAATATAAAACGGTTCCTTAAAAGTTTGTATCACTTGCTTCGCTAGTTTAGTAACATCTAATTCACCGTCCATAGTAGTTTGAAGTAACCCGAATTCATCCCCGCCTATACGAGCTAATACTTCAACCCCCTGAATGTTCGTTACTAACCTTTCAGCAACTTCGCAAAGCAGCTGGTCACCAATATGATGACCTAATGTGTCATTTATAAATTTAAATCCATCTAAATCAAATAAAAAAACAGGGAATTCCGCATCTGTTTTTCTTGCTGTATCCACTTGTTCCATTAATCGTTTTTTAAAATATTCCCGGTTATACATACCAGTCAATTGATCATGATAGGCTAAATATTCGACTTCACGTTGACTCTTTTTATGTTCTGTTAGATCACGGTAATTGACAACAACCCCTCTAATGTAAGGGTTATCAACGTAGTTCGATGCAACTAATTCGGTATCAGCCCAACTGCCATCTGCTCTTTGAATCCTTAATTCAACCTTTGAGGCTTTAGCTGGCTTAGTTAGTATTTGGGCGAATGTATCTTTTGCTAGTTCTAAATCGTCTGGATGTATGAGTGCGAACGCATTTGTACCGATCAGATCTTTCGCCTCAAAACCTAGCATTTGTTCACATGCCGGGCTTTCATATAACACCACCCCATTGGGATCAATAATTCCGATGACATCACTTGAGTATTGGATTAAATGTTGAAATCTCTCTTCACTTTTCACCACTTTATGCTCAAGTTCAATTGTATTTGTAATATCTTTTACGACGCCATACACGCCTATAACTTCTCCTTCGGCTTTAATAGGAGTAGCCGTTACTTCGACGTATTTTATATTTAAACTTTTTTGCTGAATTCTAAACGTGATCTCATTCCCTTTTCCTTGTAAAACGAGCTGAAAAAAATCCATGACTTTGGAAACATCTTCACTCAGAATAAACTCTTTAAAGTTTTTTCCTATGATCGCTATTGAGTCATATTCTGTTAATGTAGACACACGTTGATTAATTTCAATAATGTTTCCTTTTGTATCAACTAAGAACAAAGCTTCAGGATAAGTGTAAAAAAGTTTTTTATATGGACCATCCTCGGTCCGCAAAAAAGTTGTAAGTTTCATATGATCTTGTTTCTGCTTGTCCACAACATCCCCCTTATGTACCACAATTATATATACATAATACACGTTTCAACAAAATTCTTCCATAGAACACATGGATTTCACACTAAATAAATAGTAGGAAAGTCATTTTTGCTAAATGAGAAAGCGATTGCTATACTTTGAATAACAATCTAAATGCGGGGTGAGATATTTTGAAAAAATATGCGTTTCTGTCGGATATACATGGTAACGCCATAGCTCTAGAAGCTGTTCTAGAAGATATCCAGTCACAAAACGTTGATGACATATTTGTATTGGGGGATCTATGTTATCGGGGTCCAGAACCAAAACGAGCGTTACAACTTGTACAAGCATTACAAGCAAAAGTCATTAAAGGAAATGCTGATGAATGGATGGTTCGAGGTGTACAACAAGGTGAGGTTCCAGATCAAATGCTTGAAATGATGAACATTGAAAGAGACTGGTGCAAAGCACAACTTAATGAAGAGGACCTATCTTATCTTGATCAACTTCCTACCGACTTAGAGATCACCTTACCAAACGGTACAGCTATTTATGCTTTTCATGCTACGCCGACAAGTTTATTTGATGTCGTTTTACCTGATACTGACGCAACGGTCTTAACGGAAAAAATGATGACGTCAAGTGATGCAAACCTATTCATCTATGCTCATATTCACTTACCTTATGTTCGTTACTTTAATGGAAAGTGTATTGCAAACTTAGGTAGTGTAGGTTTGCCGTTTGATGGACAACCTTTAGCCTCTTACGCGATTTTAGAAGAAAAGAAGGATCAGTTTAATATTTCAATCCAACGAGTCCCTTATGATACTGAAAAAGTAATATCCCAATATGAACGTTTACAATACCCGAACCTTGAGGTTATGAAAAAGGTTGTCCAACAAGGAACAAGTCCTTTTTCTAAATGATTTTAATTTCCTTCTTCTTTAGTTGAAAGAGGCTGACTCGTAAATTCAAGTTAGTCTCTTTTCTTTGTCTTTTAACCAAAAAACAAAAATTGATTTGAACCTCATACAATACCTGCAAACAATATTTTCAGAATTTTAAAGGAATTCATCGAACAATCGCGAATACAGTATTTTACTAGAATATAAATTAAAGGTAGAAGGGAAGTCTTTAAAGTGATTAAACCGTTAGAAGAAACAATACTAGGAGCTTTAGGAATTGAAGTAGTTGAAACTTCTGAAGATCGTGTCGTTGCGACAATGCCTGTTCACTCTGCAACACATCAACCGTTTGGATTACTGCACGGGGGCGCGTCAGTTGTACTTGCGGAAACAGTAGCAAGTATGGGAACCTGGAACCTCGTCGACCAAGAAAATGAAGTTGCTGTTGGCTTAGAAATTAATGCTAATCATATTCGTTCGAAAACAGACGGAATCGTAACAGCAATTGGAACACCTCTTCACAAAGGACGTACAACGATGGTTTGGGATATTAAAATTGTTGATGAGCAAGAAAAACTAATTTGTGTTTCTCGTTGTACAGTTGCCATAAAAAAAATGCCAAAAGCTGAGTAATTACAGCTTTTGGCATTCGTTGTGTTTGATTAAAAATCAAAATTATCAGGATCTGGACCGACACGCTCATCCTTATTTAATGCATTAATTTGAGCCATATCCTCGCTTGTCAGTTCGAAATCAAAGATATCTCCGTTTGCTGCAATTCGATCTGCGTTGACTGACTTCGGAATGGTCACTACACCACACTGTAAATCCCAACGTAAAATCACCTGTGCAGGTGACTTCCCATACTTTTGCCCGATCTCCACTAACGTAGGGTGGTCGAGTAAATTACCTTGTGCTAATGGGGACCAAGCTTCTAATTGAATATGGTGCTCCTTGCAAAATGTGCGTAAATCATGTTGTGCGAGTTGCGGGTGGAACTCGACTTGATTGACCATCGGCACAATATTGGCCGTTTCTAGTAAATCTTCTAAATGATGAACGTGAAAATTACTTACACCGATCGCACGTACTTTTTTATCTGCATATAATTTCTCCAAAGCACGCCACGTGTCTTTATACTTTCCAGCCACTGGCCAGTGTACTAAATATAGATCTAAATAATCTAGGCCTAACTTTTCCATGCTTTCTTCAAAGGCTTGTAATGTCGTTTCATATCCTTGATTGGCGTTCCAGACTTTCGTTGTAATAAATAACTCTTCGCGTGGTACTCCACACTCTTTTATTCCTTGACCAACGCCTTCTTCATTTTTATAAATTGCCGCCGTATCAATACTGCGATAGCCTGCTTGAACAGCAGCTTGAACAGACTCAGTCACTTGTGAGCCATCTTCTACTTTCCAAACACCTAAGCCTAACCAAGGCATTTTTACTCCATTATGTAACGTTGTTGTGTCTTTAATGTGTTTTGCCATATTCGGTTCCTCCCATTTGTTCCATTATGATAACTATGAACTGCTACTTCTATTATGAAGGAATTTCTCAAATTTTGCTAATTTGACTACTGTTTAATTCATAGTAGAAGCCTCTTTCTTTTAATAAAGATTCATGGGTTCCTTTCTCTATCAGTTCACCTTCTTGTAAAACAATAATTTGATCCGCTTTTTGTATCGTATTTAAACGATGAGCAATGACAAAACTCGTACGCCCTTTCATTAAACGTTGCAGCGCTTCTTGAATTTTCACTTCTGTTATCGTGTCAATGTTACTAGTAGCTTCATCTAGCACTAATATTTTCGGATCAGCTGCGATCGCCCTCGCAATCGATAATAATTGTTTTTGACCTTGACTAATACCACTGCCGTCCTGTTTTAAAACGGTATCATATTGATCCGGCAGCTTCATAATAAAAGAGTGTGCATTAGCAAGTTTGGCCGCTTCCTCCACTTCCCTGTCACTTGCAGTTAACCTGCCATAACGAATATTTTCCCTGATAGTGCCCTCAAACAAAAATGAGTCTTGAAAAACAAATCCCATGTGCCTGCGGAGACTTTCTCGTTGTATCTTTTTCATTTCGTATCCATCAATTAAGATCTGGCCACCATCGGCATCATAAAAGCGGGTTAAGAGGTTGATGACCGTTGTTTTCCCTGCACCCGTTGGACCAACTAAAGCAACTGTTTGACCTGGGGTTACAGTAAAACTAACATTTCTTAAAGTATTTTCGTCACTTTCATAAGAGAACGATACTTGCTTAAACTCAACTTCCCCTTTCACTTCCTTAAGAGCTATGGCGTTCGTTTCATCTGCACTTTCTTCTTTTTCATCGATGACTTCAAACACACGCTCAGCACCTGCAATTGCTGAGAGGATCGTATTAAACTGGTTCGCTAGATCATTTAGCGGTCGAGTAAACTGCCTCGCATACTCAGCAAAAATGACAATAATACCGATAGATACCATCCCGTTCAAAACGAAAATCCCGCCAACAAGTGCAATCACCGCAAAGCTTAAGTTGTTCAGGACATTCATAAGTTTGGGTATAAATCCAGAAATGGTTTGGGCCCAGAATCCCGCTTCACGAAGACGTTTATTTTTCTCATGAAATTCAGCTAACACTTTTGGTTCCTGCGAGAACGTTTTAATGATGGACTGACCAGATAACGTTTCTTCAATAAAACCATTTACTTCACCAAGATTACGTTGCTGCTCCTTAAACAGCTTTCCTGTTCTTTTCGTAATCCACTTCATTCCTAGTACCATTAAAGGAATAATGGTAAGGGTAACTAAGGTTAAAAGTGGACTCAGCCATAACATCACGATTAAAATACCGACAAGCGTCAGAACACTCGAAATGACTTGAATAACTGAACTGTTTAACGTTGAACTTACATTTTCAATATCATTTGTTACCCGGCTCATTAACTCCCCATGCTGCCTTTTCTGAAAAAACGCAATCGGTAACTGGTGAAGCCTCTTAAACAAGTCAGAACGCATTTGAAAAACGGTCTTTTGAGCAACTCGGATCATTACAAAATTCTGTCCCCAAACAGCGGCCGAATGGATGACATATATAGCGCTCAATCCTAGAATTACATAGACTAAACCGTCTAAATTACGAGTCACAATAAACTCATCAATCGCCATACCGACGATAAATGGTCCAAGCAAGGCAAATACAGAACTGACAATAACTAAAACCAATACTAGAATTAATGGGCTTTTATTTTGCACCAAGTAACGCCAAATTCGTTTTAACGTTCCTGCCCAATCTTTCGCTTTCTTTTTTTGTTTTGCCCCCGTACTATTATCCTTGGGATCAATAGCTATTTTTTTATGTTGGAAAGGTTTACTCACTTCCTTTAGCAACGTACATCGCCTCCTCTCCAAACTGAGATCGATATATTTTTTGATACAGTGAATCATTGGTTATTAAATCTTGATGTGTTCCTTCTGCGATCATTTCCCCATCATCTAATATTAAGATCTTATCCGCTTCGACAGCCGTACTTATTTTTTGTGTGATGATTAGTGTTGTACATTGGAGTTCCCGTAAGCTTGCAAGTATTTTTGCTTCTGTTTTTAAATCCAATGCACTCGTACTATCATCAAGTAAAAGGATTTTCGGCTTTCGAACAAGTGCTCTGGCAATCGCAAGCCGTTGCTTTTGTCCACCTGATAAATTAACACCTTTTTGGCCGAGTACTGTGTTATAACCATTCGTAAACTTAGAAATAGTTTCATGGATTTGGGCTTTCTTAGCTGCTTCGATAATCTCTGCGTCTGTTGCATCTTCTTTTCCCCAAGCTATATTGTCTTTAATCGTGCCTGTAAACAATAGCGTTTCTTGAGGAACATACCCTATTTGTTTACGAAGATGGTCTAGCTTTATCGTTCGAATGTCTTTATCATCGATCTCGATCTCACCGTCTGTCACATCATATAGCCGAGGGATCAAATGGAACATCGATGATTTACCGGACCCTGTTGAGCCTAAAACAGCTACGGTGCTCCCTCTTTCCGCTTCAAACGATACTGCCTTTAAAATGTCCCTGTCGGTTGCTGGATACCGAAATGACACCTTTCTAAATGTAATGTTACCCTCCAATTTTTCAATTCGTTTATTCGGTTCCTTAGAGTTTTCTTTATCTACCAAGTCTACTTCTGTATTGAGTACTTCAACAATTCGCTCGGATGAAGCTCTAGCTCGTGAGAAAAAGATAATAATCATCGAAAATACAGAAAAAGCCCCGCTAATTCGTGTTGCATAATTGATTACCGCAACGACTTCACCTACATTAGCCCCGCCTGCATTTACTTGAAAACTGCCAAACCAAAGCACGCCTAGAATACTTACATTCATCAGCAACAAAATAATCGGCATTGTAATTTCCATCAGGCGTAACGCAGAAACCGTCGATCCCATTAATTCTTGATTCGATTTTGTAAAACGATCAACTTCTGTGTCTTTTCTAAGTAGAGCTCGGATTAATTTAATTCCTAGTAAATTTTCACGCATGACCCGGTTCACACCGTCCAATTTTTGTTGGACAATATTAAATAATGGACGTCCCTTTTTAAATATCCAGATTAAAAATAACAGACTTAAGGGAACAGCTACCGCTAACAATAGAGCAAGTCTTACGTTTACAACGAGCGCCATGATTAGTCCTCCAATGACTAATAACGGAGCACGCAACATAATACGCAGGCCGGTAAACAAGGTAAGTTGAAGAACATTTACGTCGTTTGTCATCCTCGTAATTAACGAAGATGTTTGAAAGTGACTTAAGTTCGTAAACGAAAACGATTGAATTTTTTCAAACAACCCGTTTCGGATGTCATGACCAAACCCTTGACTGCTGTGTGCTGCATAAAAAGAATTAATAATACCTGCCGCAAAGGCAACGAGGGACAGACCAATCATAATACTTCCCCAATAAATCACGACCGAAAGATCTTCTTGTAAAATACCATCATTAATAATTTTCGCCATAAATAACGGCTGCAGTAGTTCAACTGTTAGTTCAACTAAGGTTAAAGCAATCGCGATCACCATAAATAAGCGATATCGTTTTAAATATGAAAATATAACAGCCATAATAAATCCCCCAGACTACCTTCTGTAAGCGCAATCGATGTATATGTATTTTTATCTTATGTATACATTAATACTACACGAAATACCCAAATTATAGAATTTATTTGACTCCAGGCTACTTATAACGATAAGGACTAGAGAAAGCCGTTAATTTAATAATTTTATTCTTATACATAAAAAAACGCATGCCGTTTTCCTTACCAGAAACCGATGCGTTTCGACCAATGTGACTGCCAATACCTTATTTTTCCTTTGTCCGTTTATTTTTACGCATTAATATAGAAAATAGAAAAGTTACAGCACCCACTAATAGAAGTAAAGCAGATAAATCTACAGTTGGTATAAAGCGAGTTTTCTTTTTAGTAATCTCATATACCCCTACAGGGCGAACTAACATCGTTCCGCCTCCACCTTCACCTTCGCCTAGGCTAGAGCCCTCTTTTGTTTCCTCAGCCGTTCCTCCCCCACCGCCGAATAAATAAGTTACTTTAGAAACTGGAACGACTTTTTTATCTTCTAACTCAATAGGTTCGCCATATACTTTTTTCGTTTGGACCGCTTCACCCATCTTTGCAAACATGCCACGAACAGGATTTTGATATCTTGAAGCTTTTTCTTCTTTTCTTTCGTTCATAAGGGGTTCCTCCTAATAGTTAATAGTAGGGAATTCGCTGTAATAGCTTATGTTTCCTTTACTATTAAAATGGTTTTTATGAACTTTTATTCATGTTTTTATAAACCTCTTCTCCTCCTAAAGTTGTAGTTGTAGTTCAATCTTCCTCTTGATTAAATCGTTTTCAACTTTATGTAATCTATAATCATACCAAAAAATTTGAGGAGGAATTAAAAATGAAAAATGCACGCTTATACGAAACACATGTACAATCGACTAATTTAGAAAGATCGATTGCTTTTTATAAAAAATTAGATCTAGAGTTAGCTTATGTATTGAATGATAGAAGAGCAGCTTTCTTCTGGATTGGAGATCCGTCCGTAAAAGAATTTATGCTTGGGGCGTGGGAGGTTAATGAAGAAGAGTTCCGTAAATCCCATTTCGCTTTCCATGTTTCCTTTGAAGAATTACTTCAAATTCCTGATTTTCTCAAAAAGAGGGAGATCTCCTTAATTCCATCTTTTGGACTCGATACGACGGAACCAGTTGTACATGGTTGGATGCCGGCTGCTTGTTATTACTTCTTAGATCCAGACGGGAATACGTTAGAATATATTTCAGTACTAGAAGATGAACCTAATCAAGCTGCTGGGGTTGTCCACCTCAGCTCGTGGAATAAGGTAATAAAAAAGGATGCATTCTAATTACTAACTAGAAAGGAGCGAGGTTTCACTTACTGAACTTCGCTCCTTTCTAGTATCATTTTTATTTTGATTGCTGAAGATAGAAGATAGTTTGGTAAGACATATTAGTGCTTTTGGCTTCTCTTTTTCATTAACTGTGTTTTAATAAAACTTCCTTCGGCTTTTACTTCTGCAAAGTCAACTAAGGATAAAATGAGTTTTAGCCCTCTTCCTCTTGGACCTTTATTGTCGGTTTCCTTAGGTGGATTTAGGGAATAAAGCTCGCCTTCGGTGTATAAAGTTAACGTAATGCCCTTTTGATCTTCTACTTTCTCAATCTTTAGAACTTTCATAGAACATCGGTCTGTGTGGTCAAACGCATTTGTACATAATTCTTCTACTACTAATTGAAGATGCAATGCTTCCTTTCTATTAAATCCCAGCCCTAAAGCAAGCCGTTTTACAAAGTCCATTGCATTTAAGATGTCACTCTTTACCTCAAGGGAAAACAAGAAGAATTGATCCTTATGCTTCAATATATTCACAACCCCTACCCTCTTCCCTTTGTTGTTTAAATAGTAACTGTTCAAAGTCGGCAATTGGTAAAGGCTTACTAAAGTAATACCCTTGCCCTTCAGAACAACCACTTGCAACTAAAAATTCTAGATGCTCTTTTGTTTCTACACCTTCAGCAATCACATGCAGATTTAAACTTTTGGCTAATTGTATAATGGCATGTGCAATTTCTTTATTAGTATTATTTTGAATTTTAATGACAAAAGATTTGTCGATTTTTAAAGCGTTTATCGGAAATTGTTGCAGGTAACTTAACGAAGAATAGCCTGTCCCAAAGTCATCTATCGATATTTTAATATCTAATGATTTTAAACGCTCTAATTCATTGATAACATAATCTACATTTTTCATTAACATACTTTCCGTTATTTCCAGCTCTAAATTTTTTCCGTTAATATTGTGTTTTTTTATTATATGGTTTACTTGTTCAACTAAATTGGTTCTTTGAAAATGTTGGACCGAAATATTAGTTGAAATATTAATGAAGTCCCATCCTTTATGCTTCCATTCGCTTAACTTCTTGCAGGCTTGCTCTAATACCCAGTGATCCAAATCAATTATTAATCCCGTTTCCTCTGCAAGTGGTATAAAGTTCATAGGTGGTACTAGCCCAAGTTTCGGATGGTTCCATCTTATCAAAGCTTCTGCACCGATGATTTTTCCAGTATTCAACTTGTATCTCGGCTGAAAATAAACTAGCAATTGATCCCTTTCAATTGCTAGATGCAAATCATTTTGTAAAATTAAAATTTCCCTGGGAGAATGTTCCTGAGAAGGTGAATATAATACAAAGTTATTTTTTCCTACTTCTTTCACTTTTTTCATGGCTAAACTAGCATTCTTTAGCAACGATCTAGAATTCGTCCCATGATAAGGATAAAGGGCCCCACCGATACTTGAAGTTACATATAGGTCATTGCCTGAAAAAGAAAAAGGTTTTTTAAATGCATTTAAAATGTCATATGCAACCTTTCTGCACTTTTTTTCATCCGCTTGAGCAAGGAGAATGACAAATTCATCTCCACCCATTCGACAAATAAGATCTCCCTCTTGAAGTAGTTCACGAATACGAGCCCCTACTTTCATCAGCAAAGCATCACCTTGTTGCAGACCAAATGCATCATTAATTAACTTAAAGCGATCAATATCAAGGTGTAATATCCCAAACTTATGGTCGCCTTCTAACATACTCTGCTCAATTTTCTGCTGAAAATAGAACCGATTGGGTAACCCAGTTAAACTATCAAAATTAACTAGTTTTTGGATTTGATTCTGACTCGAATATACTTTGCTTATATTATTATTATGCTCGATAGCAATACTCACTAATTGCTTGTATGAATTTAAACTTCCTAAATGTTGTTGCAAGGTATCCGTTTTGGAAAATAAAATTAACCCGCCTAATAAGTCATTCTGAACAGAAAGTACAGGAATTATTATAAAATAATTTAAATCATTCAATTTTGCAACAGGATAGATTTTACTAAATGGACCCATTAGTTCAAGAACATGTACAGGAAGTACGCTATTTAAAAAGTCTAAATGTTCATCTTTAATCCGATCTATTCCGAGTGCAATTTCATCAAGTTCAAATAACGGGTCGGTAATACTTGTGGCCCCTCCTAACTTTAATGATTTATTACTTTGTTGAAATGAATAAATAGAGCAATATAAACCATTACAATGGTCTTCAATAAACCACGACATGATGGAAAGAATATCATGGAGGGGTAGGCGTTGTGCAATTACCTTAATCATCACTTCATATTGTAGCACCCGTATATTTCTACTCTCCGAATAAAGTTGTCTTGTTTTTTGGCTACCATATAATTTGACTTGTTCAACTAACTCCAACTTAAACTTATCCCAACCTTTTGCAGGTTTAAATAAGAAATGATCTGCACCCAGTTGCAAAGCCTCTAGAACATCATGTGTACTTTGCTGCGTAAGTCCACTTACTATAATAGCTGCTGGAACCCATTTTTTTCTCCTCAAATACTTTAGGGTTTCTAGTCCGTTCATATTGGGCATATCCAGGTCAAGAGTAATTATATCTGGGGTGAGCGCTTCTATTTTTTCTATAGCTTCTAAACCACTTCTCGCATGACCCACTACCTCAATTTGCGAGTCAGTCGATAACATTGTTGTTATATAATCACACATAAAGAGAGAGTCATCTACGACTAGTACTTTTATTTTCACCTAGTTTACCTCCCTCATAAAAAAAGAGTTATACTTCTTTAAAACTTAACAAAGCTTCACCGACATCATTAAATAATTTTACAAATGTACCCAATTTTGTGATTTCAAAGATTTCTTGTATATTAGGTTGAAGACCAGCTACAATTAACTCCTTGTTTTTACTCCTTGCTTTTAACACTGCATCAGCTATATATCCTATAGCTGCACTATTTAAATAAGGTACGTCGCTTAAATCTAGTAACAATTGGTTCGTATTAGCTTCAATTAACTCATAAATATACGTTTTAAAAGTGTCTCCATTTTTTAAGGTGATTTCGCCATCACATTTTAAAATTTCTACACGATTGATAATCATGCGATTAAAATTCCCCATAACCTGCTCCTTATATTAGTGATTTTATAGCCGAAACGATATTTGTAATCGGTGCTTGTTTATCCGCAAGTCCTGCCTCATATACAACCCGTGGCATCCCGTAAACAACACAAGTTGATTCCGCTTCTACAATGATTTTCCCCTTATTTTCTTTTACTTGTTTACACCCTAATAACCCGTCTTGTCCCATTCCCGTTAAAATCACAGTTAAGAGCTTTTCTTTATAAATACTAGTAGCAGATAATAACGTGACATCAACAGATGGATGATACAAGGTATCAATGGCGGCATCTTCAGTTAAGTCGAAAATTGCCCCATGACCATCCTTTTTAATCGTAGTTTGTAAGCCTGCCGGGGCAATATAAATATTGCCTGGCATCAACACCTCTTGATCCTCTGCTTCCTTTACCGGCAGATGGCATATAGAGTTAAAACGATCCGCAAGTGGTTTCGTAAATCCTTTTGGCATATGCTGAACAACAACAACTGGAAAAGGTAATCCGTTTTCAAAATAAGGGAGGATTTCTTGAAGAGCCGCTGGTCCTCCAGTTGAACAACCGATAACTAAGAGCTCTACATGTTTTGAAAATGTTAATTTACTATGGGCTTTTAATGCAACCGGCAAAGCTTCAGCTGTCGACCGAGGTTTTTTAGGTTTGACATTTGCACGGATCGCCACTTCAATTCTTTCCCAAAAGCTATTTATCGTTTCAAGGGAGGCTTGATTAAATAATTTTTCTTTAACAATAAAATCAACTGCTCCTAGTTCTATTGATGTTATAGACGGAGAAGCAGTATCAGCTGAGGCATTTGTGAGCATGACGACAGGAACTGGACATTCATTCATAATAATTTCTAATGCTTCCAGTCCGTCCATTTCTGGCATTTCAATATCTAAAGTGACAACGGCTGGTTGTAATCTTTTTACTTTTTCAATGGCATCTTTTCCATTTCTAGCTATGCCAACGACGTATAACTCCTCATGTTGTTCAATGACTTGTCCAATTGCTCTTCGCATAAAAGCTGAGTCATCTACAACGAGTACTCCATACTTTTTCATATTATAACTCCTTTTTATAGTAAAAGGTGCTCGGAGTGTTTACCGTTTTATATCCTATATTAAAGGTAGAAATGTTTTCTGAATGGCCTAAAAACAAATATCCGTCTTTTTTTAGGGAGTGAAAAAAATGCGTCGTTACTTTTTTTATTGTTTCTTGATCAAAGTAGATAAGAACGTTCCG
The DNA here is from genome assembly GCF_029028005.1 of Alkalihalobacterium chitinilyticum. Classification (GTDB taxonomy): domain Bacteria; phylum Bacillota; class Bacilli; order Bacillales; family Bacillaceae_F; genus Alkalihalobacterium; species Alkalihalobacterium chitinilyticum. Next base: position 41,535 of record NZ_JAOTPO010000017.1, on the reverse strand, counting down.
GCAAAATATTACATCAAAATGGAGCATTTGCTTCATAGAGGTCTCATCTAGTAAGTTTAAGTATTTAAACTGCACCTGTTCTTTTATTTCATTTGTGACCGTATAACCAGTGGGACCTTCTACAAAATATTTATTCAACAACTCATCAGGTATCCTTCGAAATGACAGTGACGTTTTGCTATAAAACCCATTTTCAGCTACTTCTAATACACGCTTATTAATATCTGTCGCAACGATTTCGAATTCCTCTGGTGGAAACAAACCCGTTTCTTTGATCATCATTGCTAATGTATAGGGTTCTTCCCCTGTTGAACAGGCCGCACTCCAAATTCTAACTTTCCCACCCTTTTGCTTAATAAGTGGTAAAACAACATTTTTAAATTCAACCAATTGATTTTCTTCTCGATAAAAATAGGTTTCATTGATAGTTAATATTTCAACTGCCTGATCCCATTCAACTGGTTGTTCTTCAAGGTATTTACAATACTCCCATAAAGAATTTAGTTGTAGCTCATGGACACGTTTCATAATTTTATTTTCTAACGTTACTAAATTGTTCAAGTAATTCAGTCCACATTTTTGATACACTAATTGACTAAAATGCTTGATAGAAAATTGATTCATCTTACAAAACCTCTCTCAGTAAAAGTAAAACTCATTCCATGAGAATAACTCCTTCCCATGGAATGTACGTTTAAATGAAGTTCTCGTTAAAATCTCTTCAAATAGTTTAAGCTTGTAATTGGTAAGATAAGTTTTTCGTTTTTTGCTGTATGTCCTGTGTGGCAGCGTGCAGACCATCTAACACATCCCCATTACGTTGCACCATTTGTTTCATATTCACTATCGTATTCGTTACATTCGATAATTCACTCAGCTGGACTTTTGTTGCATCTGTGACATTTTCAGATTGTTGGGATACATTAGACATTAATGTCACTACGCCTTCAGTACTCGTATTAATCGTTACTAGAACTTGAGCAATTTGACGTAATTGATCTCGGGAATTACTAATACCAGCAATAATCTCTTCTATACCTAACGCTTGCTCTTTCGTCGCAACCGTAACTTGTTCTGATTGCTTTGTAATGTTTGTGATAGATTTTACAATTGTGTCTGCTTGTTTAGCTTGTTCTGTAGTCGCTAGACTAATTTGATTAATTTGCTCTCTTGCATTAACAATTCCGGAGATGATTTCTTCAATTCCAACAGCCTGTTCTTTTGCGGCAGTCGTCACAAGCTCTGCTTGGTCTGTTACATTTTGTACCGATTTCACAATTTCTCGAGCTTGCTTCGTTTGCTCGGTTGTAGCTACTGAAATTTGACGAACTTGTTCTTTTGCGCTTGCTGTTGATTGAACAATATCTTCAACACCAGACGCTTGCTCTTTGACGGATTGAGTCACTAATAAAATTTGATGCGTCATTTCATCAACAGATTTTACGATGTTAGCCGCTTGTTTCGTTTGCTCATCTGTTGCAGTATCTATTTGGCGGACTTGTTCTCTTGCACTAACAATTCCTTTTATAATCTCTTCAACACCTACTGCTTGTTCTTTTACAGATTGGGTAACAAGTTCAATTTGTCCTTCCATATTTGCAACAGATGTTACAATATCTCGACCTTGCTTTGCTTGTTCATTCGTCGCTGAGTTAATTTGGGACACTTGTTCTCTTGCACTACGAACACTACGATTGATCTCATCAACCCCAGCGACTTGCTCTCTTATAGAGACCGTTACTTGACCTACTTGCTCTGTCATACTTTCAACCGCTTTTACGATCCCTTGAGCTTGCTTTGTTTGTTCTGTTGTCGCAGCAGTGATTTGGCGAACTTGCTCTCTTGCATTTACAACACCTTTTACAATTTCTTCTACACCAATAGCTTGTTCATTGGTCGCTTGAGTTACTAAACGTGCTTGTGTTGTCACATTTTCGACCGAATTTACAATCGATTGTGCTTGCTTAGCTTGCTCCCCAGTTGCCGTTGTAATTTGACTCATTTCCGTTGTAATATTCTCAATACCGTCGACAATTTTTTCTATTGCTGAATTCGCTTGATCAGAGAGTTTGTTCCCTTGCTCTACTTTTTGTTCACCAACTTCAATTGCTTTAATCGCATCTGTCGTTTCAGCTTGAATCCCTTTAATTAAACCTGCAATCTCCTTTGTAGCTGTTGCTGTTCTTTCGGCAAGCTTACGAACTTCATCTGCAACTACGGAAAACCCCTTCCCATGTTCACCTGCACGAGCTGCTTCAATGGCTGCATTTAGTGCTAATAAATTGGTTTGCTCGGCAATGTCATCAATAACTTCAATAATACTCCCAATTTCATCTGAACTTTTTCCTAGATTTTGCATAACGCCGGAAGCTTGCTGTACCACTTCACCGATTTCTTTCATCCCAAGAATGGATTGTTGGACCGCATTCTTTCCATCATTAGCATCACTAAATACTTTTACACTTAGTTGATTGACGTTTTCAGCATTTTGCGCCACTTGTTCAATTGAGGCCGCCATCTCTTGAATTGATGCGGACGTATCGACTGCAAATACGGTTAAGCTTTCCGCATTTTTGGCTACTGATTTTACGGAATTACTCGTTTGTTCGATTGAAGCTGAAACTTGTTCTACAGAACTTGCTGTACTTGCAGCATTACCTGCTACCTGTTCAACTGATGCTGCCATTTCTTGGATCGCCGCAGCAACTTCCTCTGATGAACGGTGTAAACTATCGGCATTTCCAGCAATCCCTGTTACTTGACTCCCCATCTCTTCCATCGCTGCTGACACTTCTTCAACAGAAGCTGCTGTACTACTTGCATTTCCAGCTACTTGCTCAATCGATGCCGCCATTTCTTGAATCGCAGAATTAACTTCTTTAGAAGATGACGTTAAACTTTCGGCATTTTGAGCCACACCTTTTACTTGACTCCCCATTTCCTCAATCGCAGCTGAAATTTCTTCAATAGAACCCGTAGTACTTTGAGCATTTCCTGCTACTTGCTCAATTGAGGCCGCCATTTCTTGGATCGCTGAGGCATTTTCATGAGAAGACTTCGTCAATACTTCCGCATTTTGGGCAACCGTTTTTACCGAACTACTCATTTCTTCAATCGCAGCGGCCACTTCTTCAACAGAACCAGTCGTACTCTGCGCATTTCCAGCTACCTGTTCAATTGAAGCCGCCATTTCTTGAATTGCATCTGTCGTTTCCTTCGCCGACTTCGTTAAACTTTCGGCATTACTAGCAACACCTGTAATAGATTTACTCATTTGTTCAATCGAGGCAGAAATTTGTTCGACCGAACTTGCAGTACTCTGAGAATTACCAGCGACTTGCTCAATTGAGGCAGCGACTTCTTGAATAGACTCTGATGTGTCTTTCGCTGAAGAAGTCATACTATCTGCATTTTGAGCCACACTTTTAATTTGCGTGCCCATTTCTTCGATCGCAGCAGATATTTCTTCTACAGATGCGGTGGTACTTGAACTATTGTTTACCGCATCTTTAATATCTTTTGTCGTCGTGCTTAAATTTGTTAACGTATCTGCAACTGTTGAATGAAGACTTTCCGCATTTTTCACGACACCCTCTACTGAACGGTTTAAATTGTTCATCATCGAAGTTGTTGACTCAATCGTCGCTGACTGCTCTTTTACTCCTGTAACAACTTGTCGTGTCGTTTCTGTTAAGCTCTCTACCTTTTCTTCTACCGTCCTTGTTGCAGTTGATGCATCTTTCAATTTGTCTACTAATTTAGCTTTTCCAAACATATATGAATTCCTCCTAAATAACTGCTAGTTTATTTGTGCTGCAATTTCCTCTAGCTTTTCATTTGTAAGTTGGTGAATTTCTTGACTATAAATCAATTGCTCAAAATCCAGAACAGTAATTAATCGCTCACCTAAATGACAAATTCCCTCTATAATCTCGGTGTTTACATACGTATTGTTTTCATCACATAATTCCAAACAGTTTCTATTCACTTTTAGAACTTGAGTGACTTCATCTACTAAATAACCCACTTCCGCTTCTGAAATCTTGACAACAATCACCCTTGTTTTCTTATTGAAAGAATTCGTTGGTAAATTAAAGTAATCTCTTAAATCAATCACAGGAATGACTTTACCACGTAAATTAATCATTCCTAGGACACTCGGAGCAGATGTGACCACTTTTGTAATTTTCGGTATCGAAATAATATCTTTGACGTATGAGATATTAATTCCATACTCCTCATTAGCTAGTTTAAAAGTTACAAGTTGATCTTCCTCATTTTCTTCACTACTGTTTTGCTTCTGATCTGCTAAATTATCTTGAGCCCCTTCTTCATTAACAACCGATGCAATATCTAAAATAAGGGCAACATTACCATTCCCCATAATCGTAGCCCCAGCTATATGTGGTGGATTGCCAATGTATTGACCTAAAGATTTAATTACAATTTCTTGGTTACCTAACGTTCGATCAGCAATTATTCCAATCCGTTTATCTGCGATTCCAACAACGATCACAAAAATACGTTTTGTTTCGTTTAACTGATTATCTGTTTTTTCTTGCCTTATGCCTAATTTTTGATCCATTCGTACGAGCGGCAACACACTTCCACGGACGATTGCAACTTCTTTATCTTTCACTGTTTGCACTTCTTCTGGATTAAGACGAATAATTTCTAAGACGTTTACAAGTGGAATAGCGAAAATTCGCTTTCCTAGTTCAATGAGTAAAGAACGAATAATTGCTAGGGTTAGAGGTAGCTTTATGGTAAAGGTCGTACCTTTACCAACTTCTGTTTCTATATCTATAATTCCATTTAGTTTTTCAATATGCGAACGGACAATATCCATGCCAACCCCTCGACCAGATATATCCGAGACTTGTTTTACCGTTGACAAACCTGATTTAAAAATAAGAAAAATTAAATCTCGTTCTGTCATCTTACTTGCTTCATCTTCAGTAAGCGTGCCATTTATAATCGCAGTTTCTTTAATCTTTTGGGCATCTATTCCACGCCCATCGTCTGTAATCGTTATGACGATATGATTTTCTTGATGAAATGCTTTAACTAATACCTTTCCTTTTCTTGGTTTCCCAACACGTTCACGTTCGTCAGGTGTCTCGATGCCATGATCTACAGAATTTCGAAGTAAGTGAATGAGCGGGTCACTAATTTCCTCAATTAACGTTCGATCTAATTCTGTCTCTTTTCCTTCCATCAAGAAGTCTACTTCTTTTTGAACAATGCTTGCTGTGTCTCTTACTAGACGAGGGAAACGATTAAAGAGTTGTTCAATTGGTAACATCCTCGTTTTCATCATTCCTTCTTGTAATTCTCCGATGACCCGATTAAGATGATTCGTTACTTCTGTTAAAATTTCTACTTCTTCCTGATGTTCCACCGTCACTCGACTAAAGCGGTTTCTCACTTCTACTAATCTCGTTTGATCAATGACCAGTTCCCCAACTAAGTTCATTAGATGTTCCAATTTATCAACATCAACACGAACCGTTGGGTTAATTTTTAATTTTTGTTTTAATGTCTCTTCAGCCTTAACTATTTCCTCACCTTGCTGCACTTCAAGTATTTCCAAAGGTTGTGAAGAAGTTGTATTTTCAATTGCTGCTAGCTCTCCTTCAGTCATCATTTCATTTTCGACTACTAATTGATCGATTGTGACTGGGCAGATTTTTACACTTTCAATTTCAGAAACCTGCTCGATCACTCTCTGAATGGAACCTTCTTCTTCCATCGTTATGAGGGTGAAGATAAAATTTCCATTGAACGTTTCTGCTTCAATCTCCTCACGTTGTGGGAAAGTAACTGCAATTTCCCCAACTTCTTTTAAGTTATTATGTAGTAGGATGGTTCGTACTGATTTCATTAACGACTTCTTCTGCAGCTGAATGTGAATATTAAAAATAAGGTATTGATCATTTAGTGCTGCATGTAGAACATGTTTCTGATATTGATCAAAATGAATGACTAAAGGTTCTTCAACTACCAATACTGCTTCCATTTCATCAAATTCATTACTGTCTTTAATTTCAGGAGTAACTTTTTTTGCTTTTGTTGCTTCTATACTTTTTAATAAAGGTGAAATATCTATATCTTCCCCTCGACCTTCAATAATTGAGCTTTTTATCTGCTTGATCACATCAATAGATTGAAACATGACATCAAAAATTTCTTTAGACGATTGCAGTTGCTGTCTGCGAATTAAATCGAAGACTCCTTCAAGATGATGAGTTAATTCTTTCATCACTTCAAAGCCCATCGCTGCAGAAGAGCCTTTTAACGTATGTGCAGCTCTAAAAATATTATTAATAATTTCTCTATTCGCTGGATCATTTTCTAGCTCGATAATTTGCTGATCCAAAATTAACAATTGCTCATCCACTTCATCAAGAAAAACCCCGATATACTCCGAAATATTAATTCCTTCCACATTTTCACCTCCTACTCAGTTGGATATAATACCTTTTCTAAGTTTAAAATTCCGATCACCTGACCATCCAATTTAACAAAACCGTGAAAAAAATCTTCATCGACCTTCGTCCCTGGCGGTGGTTCGATATTTTCTTGTTCAACATAGGTAACCATTTTAACTTCATCAACCGTTACTCCTATGTTTTCACTATCACCTTGGACGATAACAATTCTATTTTTTTTATTTGGCTTTGCATCAGAATTCAATTGGCCATGCATTTTGACTACCGGAATAATCTTTCCTCTTAAATTGATCACTCCTTGAATATGAGATTTAATTCCTGGTATTTGAGTGACCGTCTGTGGTCTAAGAATTTCAACAACTTCGTTAATCGGAAGTGAAAATAACTGCTGGTTAATCGTAAATACTACGTATTGGTTTCTAGTGGCTGTTACACTCACAATCCCACCTCTTTCTATTCCTTCCAATTTTTATAAGTAATTATTACTAGTAAATTAGTCCTTTGCACAAATTTAATTTTCCCTTTTTTTATAAAGCAAAGCTACTAACCATCTTTCCTATTTTTATACTAAACCCTCCTATACTTTCAGTGATCAATATCACATTAGATTAGGTTTTATAGCTTTAACCCATAGAAAAAAGCTAGCTCATGATTAAGTTTGTTTCTCATTCACTCTAATAGGACATAATTAGTAGTGATCGAAAAACTAGTACTTAAGAGCTAGCTTTTTTCTTATTTGATTTTTTAGATTATATTTTAAGTCTATTACTGTTGTTTATATTTGAGGCGGTATATTAAAGCGAAAGCTTGTGAGCGATCCTGAACGTTTAATTTTTGAAAGATGTTTGTTAAGTGATTTTTTACTGTATGAATACTGATGACTAAAGTTTCCGCTACTTCTTGGTTATTAAGACCTTCTAATACTAAATACAATACTTCTTTCTCTCTTTTTGTTAGGGATAAATCCTCTATTACTGTTTTGATGTTAGAAACTTTTGTGAGATTTTCTCCTTTTATTACCCCTTGTTCAACTGATAATTTAGGATCTAGTAATGCAGTACTAGAAGTAGTCTTGATATAGGAATAATCTCCTGTATCGCTAGAGGACTGGCCTTCTTCATTAAAAAACTTTGGATGAGATAGGAGTTCACTTATGATATCACTACAAAAGTGTAGTAAATCCATCTTGTCGAGCTTCTCACTCACTACATGAGCTACTAATAAAGCATATACGTTTCCTTTCTTGACAATGGGGATCTCTACAATACTGTTTTTTCCTGCACTAACAATGTTAAATAAGTTTAGACGTACTAACGAAAGGTCAGTTTTTATATACTTCGTAAAGAGTTCCAAAAGATGGGCTTGATTGGAAAAAATACCTCGTGAAATAATTTCAGTCTCGTGATGATTGTTCGTATATATTAAACTTAAATCTATCGATTGTGTATAATCTCGTAACATATCTATAATTATATATAATGTTGCTTTTTTGGACCTTTTTTGCATTAATATTTGTAAAACCTGTTTATGAATATCGAGTTTAATTTTTGTATTATTTTTTTTCCTTTTTAATTCTTTAATATATAATCTTTTGCCTACTTTATTCGCAATTAGACTAGCATGATGAATATAATGGTCACTCCAAGTGAACATTTCTTTACAAGAACCAAAAATTACCCCATACACTTCTTCTTTATACATAATTGGAAAGCTAAATAAATGATCAATATCCAATCCTCGTTCACCAAAGAAGGAGAGTCTTGGATCATTTTTAATTTTATGCCACTGCATACTTTTCCTTAATGCTATGGATTGTCCAAGAAACCCTTCACCAACATAAAACTGATTACCTATTAAATTTGTTGCTGAATCTCCTAGTATATGTTGAATTTCATAAATAGAATTCTGTTTTTTTTCTGCATATCCAATGTATACAATTTCTGTTTCTTTGGATTGATTTGAGTCACTGTTATATGTTTGAAGTATTTTACTAAGTAGTACAGGGATTACACTACCTTCGTTTTCAGACAGCTGGTCAATCACACTATTTAATTGATGTAACTTCCCCTCAATTTCTTTATTAAATTTTGTGTGAAAAAAATCTCCAACGAATATTGCTAATTTTTGTAGCTGATCAATGTATTTTTTCACACTTTTACCATCAATAATACAAAGATTGTTAAGAAAACCCTGAATTTTTTGCTCGGACAATCCCGATTTTCTATACCTATTCTCTATTAAATCTTTTGTACTTTCACTTTCCACAAATGGTCCGGCCCAGATGAAGTGAGAGGGTTCCCGATTACGAGTTATTGGAACGAGAAAAAACTTCATCCCCAGATACTTTTCATTAAATGCATCAAACACAATCGTTTGTTTATTTTTATTAAACCTCTGAATTATTTCACAGAAGGTTACATCTCTATCATTTAAAATTTCTGTTGAAATATTTCCAATATGGGTTGGGGATAACATTAATTCGCCTTGTTTATCTGTGATTGCAATTGACAGTTTTAAATGTTGGCTATTCATCCCTTGAAGTTCCTTTACAAGGTTTGGATTGCTATTCAATTTCGTTTTCTCCCCCCAAAAGTAATCACTTCTATTCTAATGAAATCAGTATTAAATTATAATAAACTATTAAAAAAGTTACAATATTAATTTATTGGATTTAATAGTAGCTACTTGAAAATATAACATTGTAACTCCATTTCCATTTAGTAAAGATCACATCCCTATAGTACTAATTCAGCCGGAACATAATACAAGACAATAGTACAGAGTGGTTTATGAGCGGTATACAATAAGTTATTTTAGTTACTAAATAAAAAGGAACGAGGCTGTATCGTAACCTCACTCCTTTCTATCATTATATTTTCTCTTATTCCGGCTGCCACACATAATCAAAAATCAAGGAGTTAAACAGATTCGTATCAATATTACAAGTTTCAGCATCGATTCCATATTGCCATGCCCAATTCAACCAGTCGTTTGGCGGACCTGGTTCGTACTCTTCCGGTGCATTTTCTTCTGTTGTTATCCCAATTTGAGGTTGGTTTGCCCAGACAATCATATTATCCGCGATTTCAGCGTTTTCGTTAATGGCTCCTTCGAACGCTGTCCACACATCACTTTCTGCATCAAATAATCCGTAAATAGCGGCATTATAAATCGATGGTTGTAGTGTGTCGTACCAGCCTTGTATAAAAGCTGAGTCGATCGGATATTCTGGTTCGACGTTCGCAAAGATCGCTACTCCTTCTGGAACGCCAATGCGTTCGGCATACTCAATCGCAACTTCGGCCTCCGCTACCCCTTTGTCGTATGTCGTACCATCCGTAAAATGATTATAGATTACTAGAATAGACACACCTTGTTGATGAAGAAAACTTACTTCATCTTCCGTTAAGCCAAAAGAAACTCCGTCCTTATCTTCTAAATATCGTCCCCAAATCTCAGGTTCCCCAAAGTTCGATGTCACACAGGCATATAATTCTTCAGTCGTTAAACTAGCCGAATCAACACCCCAGACAATCTCGCCTTCATCTTCTTCGTTTCCATTAATCGTACCGTTTTCACCGTTTCCTTCGTCGTTCTCTCCATTTGTCTCTTCTCCATTACCTTCTCCATTCTCTCCGGTCTCACCGTTTTGTTCCTCTCCATTGCTTTCCCCGTTATTTCCATTCCCAATTTCTTGGTCCTCATCCTTTGCACCATTTTCTTTTCGATCTTCTTTTTGGCCGTTTTCGCAAATAAGAGTTCGTTCGTAACCGTCATTTATTACAAAAAAGAAAAAGGAAGCAAAAGCTAAAATAAAAACGGTTGCTAGAACAACATACTGACGCACTATTTCGCCTCCCTACATTTGCAAAGTCCATATATACTATTGCGTTCGTAGGAATGACGTGTAGGCGCGTACCTTGTCATCAGCGTTTTTTCAGTTTCAAATAATTTTATTTTTAGGCTTGTTTATTTTGTAACTTTCTTTCGGAATCCTCCGTCTAATCGTTTGGAAACACATTCACAATAAGTTCATTTCACTCAGTGGAGGGCCCCTGCTGATTGGAAGTGCTTCAATTCAACTAGTTCCTTAAACCAGTTTTATAAATGGATGATGCAGTAATCTACGTTAGTAAAAAATAAAAATACGAGGTGCATTCAAAATGTTTAATTTGAAAAAAAATGCAATAAAAATGATGGCTTTATCACTTGGAGTTACAGCTATGATGGGATTTGTTCACAGTGCAGATGCAGCAATTTATGAAGTGAAAAGAGGAGATACACTATTTCGAATCGCTCAAGAAAATAAGACGACAGTTAATGAATTAAAACAAGCCAACAATTTAAAAAACAACATCATTTTTCCTGGGCAAAAGCTTCAAGTGAAGGACGCTGCCACTTCTTATGTCGTGAAAAGAGGCGACACTTTATACAGTATTGCTAAAAAACATCAGATGAAAGTAAACGATTTAAAGAAGTTAAACGGTTTGACAACGAATACCATTTTCCCAGGACAAAAACTAGTCATTAAAGGAAAACCTGTCACAGACAACTCTATCCCTGCGATGAACAAAGAAGTTAAACTAACGGTTCAAAACGGATATCAGTTTGTAAAAGAAGAACCTGGTAAATATCAACTCTTCTCCAAACGAGACCCTGGATTTTTTGTAAGAGTCGAACTCGTTGATACCAAAGCCAACCTGTCAGGTTTAAAAAAGAATGCCCAGGAATACTTGAATACGACAGGGAATGTTAAAGAAGTTAAAGACCTAAAAAATGTCCACCCATTTTACAAAGGATCCGAATTTTATTTCACAAGCTCTAACCCAAAAGTTCAACAGAGTATAGTTGTTAAAAAAATCAATGGTCAACTCGTCAAATTCACACTTCACCTCCTCGATAAAGAAGAAGCTGAAGATATTACACCTTCTTTACTAAATCAATTGCAAACGATCAAATTTCAAATATGAAAAGAGGATGACAACGTTGGTCATCCTCTTTTCATTCACTATACACCTTCTTAAAAACTACAACTTATCTTCCGGCTAATTAATTGAACTAACCTAGCAATAACGCCTGCTTTAATGATGTTTTCTCTTATGGTCCCATTTCGGAATATAACCATCGTCTTCAAGCTTTTCATAATGACTTTCAAATTTTTCAATAATTTTATTCCCTTTTTCTGCACTAAACACGCCAAACTCAACATACTTCTCAATAATTTCTTTCTTCTTTTCAAAAGCTTCCTTATGTAAAACAGCCAATTCTTGTTTTTGCTCTTCTGTTAACTCTACTTCTTGGACTTCAGCTTCGTTATCGTTAAATTCTGCTTGTGCAGGCAACGGTCCGAATGCCGTCAACGACAAAAATAAAGCTGAAAGTACACCAATTGATAATTTCTTCACATAACCATCCCTTTCAAGAAAATCACCTATAGTGTACTTCAACCTTGTAATTTTATACTCTACACGAATATACCCTTTTTAAACTTCTCTAATAAAACCTATACTTACAAACCTTTAATTCGTTCCTTATGCCGCTTTAGACATTGCTGTTTCTCTAAAGACTTTCTTGCGAGTCGTTGTTTTCCCCACAATAAAGGCACCCAAATGAAATTTAGATAAAAGATAGATGAAAATAATCGGAACAATAACCCCCGCAATAAATTGAACAATCATATAACCGAATGGTGTTATTTCTAATAATGGGAACCAGCTTCTAACCATCGTTTGAACAAAAGGATGTAGCAAATAAATCCCATACGAATATCCACTTATAGAAACGATCCACGTTGGAATTCGATTCAGTTTCGAAAACAGCAGAAAGAAGAGAAAGAATAACATGACGGTGTAAGGAATAATATCAAAACGAGCTGATGTCACTCGCATTAACATTCCTGAATGATATATAAACTGTACAAGCCCCACTGAAACTATAGTACCTAACACTACGACCATCCAATATCTATGCAACTTATCAATAAACATTTCATAATTTCTCCCACAATAGTAGGCAACAACATAATAAAATAACCAACCAAAAATCAAAATTCTTGAAAAGAATAGAGTCAGATAACTCGAATGCTGCACGAAATCGATAAAAAAGAAATAAAAGCCTATCCAATACCCTGCGCTAATGATAAAGCTTACGATTAAGACATGCATAGCTTTAAATCGCTTCAAATACTTTATAAATAATAAATGCAGTAAATAAAACTGAAAGATAATTAAGACAAAATACCCGTGCCACTGTCCTATAAAATTAAACCCAAGTTCAATAGCAAAATCTTTAAATGTCCAGTCAAATCGAATATATTTATGGCCCGCATAAAACGTCGCCATTACTAAATAAGGGACTAATATATACTTGATCCTCTTTATAAGGAAACCGTTCGGAATTTTTTCTTTGTAAGCATGCGTCATCACAATAGTTGAGATCAATACAAACATTGGCGTCCCGTACAACAACAACATTTGAAGGGTGCGATATACCACCCGTAGATCCCCCGACAAAGAGAAGTCTGTTATTACCCTGCTTACAGCATGAGTTAGGACAACACTCAAACAAGCTATGATACGCAGCCAATATACTTCATTCATTTCCTTTGTACCCACGTCATCACGCCCCTTTAGAATGAACACACTTCTACTTATTTTCCTTGATCTGATTCTTTTTCTCAATTCAAAAAAGCACCCTTTTTTGGATGTTTCCCCCAACATACTAAAAAAGCAGGAGCTGACTTAAGTGATCAACTCCTGCTCATATATTTTTTATTGATTACCTTGTTTAACTAATCTTGCAATGTCTAATGTACGTTTTACTTGGTGTTGTACAGCAGGCTGAACATCTTCTTGCATGTTTCCGTCTTGATCTACTGTAACACTTGCTCCATATGGGTTTCCGCCTGTTGTAAATAACACAGGATCTGTGTATCCTGGTGCAGCCACAATTGCTCCCCAGTGGAACATCGAAGTATATAGAGATAAAATTGTTGCTTCTTGACCACCGTGAGCGTTTTGTGCTGAACTCATTGCACTTACTACTTTATTAATTAATTTCCCTTGGAACCATAATCCTCCAGTGGTATCTAGAAATTGTTTCATTTGCGCGGGCATGTTACCAAAGCGAGTTGGTACACTGAAAATAATAGCATCGGCCCACTCTAAGTCTTCAAGTGAAACTTCAGGAACGTCTGTTGTTGCCTCCACATGAGCTTTCCATGCTGGGTTGGAATCAATCGCTTGTTGGGGCGCTAACTCAGGTACTTTTAAAACTTTGACATTTGCACCATTTTCTTGCGCTGCTTCCTCCGCCCATTTTGCTAACGTGTAGTTAGTACCTGTAGAACTGTAATAAATAATTGCTAAATTTAAATTTGACATAATCGTATGACACTCTCCTTTGGATTATATTGTAATTTTATCTTAAATCTCGAATTCAAATAATATGACTTCGAGATATTTAAGCCAACAAATAAATCTTAATTTCACATTCACTAAATGTGTCTTAGCCATTAATAAAGCTATACCCACATTCTTATCGATACTAAACTATCTTTATTCAATTATTCTCGAATTCAAGATATCGTTCGAAAATTAGAGCGCTTTAAGCGTTGATCCCTAATTTCTTTAATAATTCAATTAATGTTTCTCTTTCACCTTGATCTAAGCTGGAAAAGATTTTTTCTATCGCTTCCTGATGACTCGGAAAGATTTTACGCATTAATTCATTTCCTTCTTCAGTAATGGCTGCATACGTCACGCGGCGGTCTTTTGGGCATGCTCTGCGAATGATTAGGTTTTTCTTTTCTAGTTTATCAACCACATACGTGATGCTCCCGCTTGCTAATAAAACTTTCTTACCAATTTGTTGTATGGCCTGGTCGCCTTTATGAAAAAGTAACTCTAATACCGCAAATTCAGTAGGATTTAAACCATACCGACGAATATCTTCCTCTACACGATCTGAAACCGCTCGATGTGCACGGGATAATACGATAAATGATTTTAAAGCCAGCTCTTCGTTTTGTTTTTTATCATTTGTCATATAAATCAAATCCTTACTTTTTATCTCGAATTCAAGATAAATTATATAATTATTTTTTCTAGTATGTCAACATTATTTTTGAGGTGGATTAAAAAACTCCACCTCGGCTTGTCCATCTTGTTAAAATTAATTATTCATCTTATCTAGAAATCCTTCGGTTCGAATTCCCGCTCGTCGAATATAAACACTCGTTGCGACATCGATATCCGCCTTAACAAATTCGTCATCCCAACGACCTTTAAACTCTTTAAATTTTTTAGGGTGCTGCCGGTGAAATGTATTCCCAAAGCCAAATATATCTATGCCATAGGTTTGTTGAACCTTTTGTACAGTACCCTTAACCTGCTCACTGATATAATGATCAATGAAATCTTGATACTTCTCATACGTTTCAATGGACGTTAAATTATCTGTACACTGCGACGATTGCAAAACTGCTTCCAGTAAGATATCGACCGTAATTATGGGCTTATTTTCTTTATAAGAAGTTTTAATTTTTGTTGATGAATTTTTTATTCTTATACCCATAAATTTATTTTCGCTACACGGGACACTTAATGTCGTAAGTTTAATTTCATCTTGTGTCCACAGAAAATTTCTCGTATCTTCAGTATTTAAAAAGCCTACTAACTTGTCATTATGAAATACAGCAATTCCGTCTACAATGACTATTGGTTCAGGTCGCACATTTCTAATGTGACCAATATTCTGTCCTTTATTAGGGTCACCGTCGATTGTCATTGCTGCTGTTACTGGATGCCTGCCACTCGTAGTAATTGCGCGAATAAAGTCCGTCAAACGAACTTTTGGTTCACCACCCCACTCCTCTTCCATCGTATCTATTTGTATTGTTAATTTTAGAGAAGGCACTTTTTGAATAGGATATGTTGTACTAATGATATCTTCAGCCCTTACTCCATGGGCAATAATAATTTTAAAGTCATTACGAAATTCACCATTTCGTTCTAAGTATTGAAAGAATTCACCTACACCTTCTTTTGCCAATTCTTCGTCAATGACCACCGTTTGAATATGGGAAAAGATCAGTTTTCTCGTATAACCTACATTCATTTTGTCTACTAACTCTGCTACTGTGTTTCCTTCTATTCCATAAACGATCGCTGGTGTTCCTCCATCACTTTCCCCTTCATAGATTTGCTTAGCATTAATGGCTTCAATCGATATGCGTAGCTTTCCTTCGGTTCCTTTATGCAGAGCCATGCCACTTACTACTGAAACATCATTTAACTCATAACGGTCCCAACATCCCGTTCCTATAAGTAAAAAGGAGAAACATAAAAGCACCAAATAATTTAGGGAACGCTTCATTCTAACCCCCGCTTTCTTTACTAGAAGACTTATTTTTACTACTAGTCTTCAAGTATGTCGGACGGATATTTGTCTTCTGGAATGGAAATCGTACAAAAACATCTTTTTGATCCTCAATAATAAATGGGCCTAACGGAGCGAAGTAAGGCACACCGAAAGAACGTAAACTAATTAAATGCAGCAGTATTGCTAAGAGACCGACTAGCGTTCCGAACATACCTAATGCTGCCGTGATAAAAATAAGTCCAAACCTTAATAAACGAATAGAATTTGCAAAACTGTAAATCGGAGATACGAAGCCTGCCATCGCTGTTAATGCGACGATAATGACTAAAAAGTTAGATACTACACCAGCTTCCACAGCAGCTTGTCCAATAACGAGTGCACCAACAATGGAAACCGTTTGTCCGACAACTCTTGGCATTCGAACTCCTGCTTCTCTTAAAATTTCAAACGTTATTTCCATCATTAATAACTCTAATACAGCTGGAAATGGAACTCCTTCACGCTGAGCTTGAATACTTATTAATAGATCTGTTGGAATGAGTCCATGATGGAAGGTTGTAAGGGCTATATAGATCGCAGGTAAACACAGAGCTAAGAAAAAAGAAATGTATCGTATCAACCGAATAAAAGTTGTCATCATGTACTTTTGATAGTAATCTTCACTCACTTGGAAAAAATCGAAAAATACAACAGGTGCACTAATTACATAAGGACTACCATCTACTAGTAGAATAAACTTTCCATCCAATAAATGAGATGAGATCGTATCAGGGCGATCCGTATGGTACGTTAATGGGAATGGGGTAAGGATTGTATCACTAATCATTTCTTCCAAATTCCCAGAATCGTATATAGCATTAATGTTAGCTTCTGAAACTCTCCGGCGCGCTTCATTAACAAGGTCAGCGTTAGCGATATTTTTAATATATCCTAAAAAAACCGTGGTCTTCGTTTCAGTCCCGACTGTATAACTTTCAAATTTAAGCGAAGGGTTTTTAACGGCCCGCCGTATTAAGCTTACGTTAGTATTAATTGCTTCTGTAAAACTATGTTGCGGTCCGCGAACAATCGTCTGTGTTTCCGAAATTGATATATCACGTTCCTGTGTAGTCACTACATTAATAGCTAAAGCGCAAGGAAGCCCTTCTAAAAAGATCACTGCATACCCCAAAAGTACATACCATACGACCTCATGTTCATGCTCAATCAAATAACACTCATGACTTGAAAAATATTTATTATAAAGTTGATTTAACTGTCCTCTTGTCTCCAGCACCATTTCATCTTCTATTTCAGCTAACGTTTCCGTAATTTGTTTGGCAACCATATTTAAATCGACCATAGTTCTTAAATAGACGATAGCGGCGACTTGTTGACCGACTTTCATCTCTTCGATTAGAAAATCAAAATTTCCTTCGAATACACTTTGAACTTGGTTTTTATTTAGCTTTAAATATTTCGAAATGGCTTTTTGCGAGTGCCCTCTTTCTAATAGTTCATCGGAAGTTTGAAGCTGGCTTTTTGACCTTGTTTTTATCCGACTTTTTACTAGTTTTCTATATATACTCATACGTCTAGACCTCCTGCACTTGACTGACTCATCCGCTGTTTAATGAGTAGAATGAGACAAAGTACGATAGGAATTCCGAATTGAAAAGGCAAATGAAGAAAATAGGGTACAAGGGCTAACCCTTCTTCATAATGCTCCACAATGTTGTCAGCAATGATCACCGAGAAGAAAGCTAACAGCATTGAAGTTGGAAACAAAAAAGCACGATAAGGAAGTTTAAACAAATGTTCTAGGCCTTTTACTCCCCCATACAAAAAAATACCTGCCTTAACCATAATTCCAAACATTAAGATAAAAACGACTAGAATATCCACTCGTTCAAAAAAATCGAACACTTCGATTTCTCGAGCTGCAACTAATAGAGGAAAATTCGAACGAACTTTAATATCTACCCCTAATGTTACAATTTGAATAACATTGGAATAGGTAATTAATAAGCCACTTATAATAACAGCGGCTACACCAACCTTAGGAACATAATGAAAGTGATTTGTTTGTGTCATTAATATTGTACATACAATAAGTTCGCCATAAGGAAACGTAACCATTGTCGGAAATACAGCGTCCATAACAGGTCCAAATCCATCTTCTAACACAGGCAGAAGAAATTGAAATTCAAGATCGCCACCAATAAACAAGAAAACACCTACTAAAAATAATGCAAGGAGAATAAACGGACCTAGGACTTCAGTCATTCTTGCAAATACTTCAATACCAAGATAGAGAGCATACGCTAGGAGCAAGCTCATGACTAATGGAATAACCTCAACAGGTGTTAGTGGGAGAATTGTTGTTAAAATCAACTCTCCAAAATCTCTTAATACCCTTCCTGCAATGTAAATAAAGTATATGATATAGAAGAATATAATAGCTTTTCCAACCCATTTACCAAATCCCGTTTCAATAAGTTCAAAAAAATTTTTTCCGGCGCTCCGTCTCAAGAGAAAAAAATAGCCAACTACAATAATAACTCCAAGTGACATTGCAAGGAGTTCAGCTAACCAATAATTTTGCTTAGCCTCCTCACCAGCACCAACAACAACAGCACTACCTACTAAAAAGATGATTAAAACGAGAAATAATTGCCAAAGTGAAATTCTTTCTTTCATTGCAGCCTCTCTTGTTTCTGTTGATTTTTATTTTTCTTCCTTTGAATGTCTTGATAGATTGCTACCATTAAGCCAACAACAGCTGCAGCAACGACAATCATTCTCCGCGACCCCATCTCAAACCATACTAATAATAGAAAGCTTTCTATTAGAGAAAAATGGTCGTATACTAGGAAGTTAAAGACCGTCATTAATAAAACCATTCCGAATAAAACGAGAAAAAAAGCTAACGTCACCATACATTCACCTATTCAAAACCATTATTTTTCTAGTATTTTCTTTGTATAGTTCTTTTATGTACCTTAATCAAATTAAAAAAGCCCCCATTTACTGAGGGCTCATTCGTTCTATTGCGCATAAGTTGCTTCTAACTCTTAGCTTATTTAATTAATAATTTCTTTCCAAAAGGCACTTTCGGTGAAAAGCCTCCAGGAATAATCCAAAAAAGCTCATAGTTGATTTCCATATCCTCCGTAACATAACCAGTGACATCGGTTATGTAAAATAATGTTTCAATTTCATTTTCATTAGCCCATTCCAGTACTTCCGTGTAAGACGATTTACCATGGGTGAAATACTGAATATCATTTTTTTCAGCAGTCGTAATTTCACGAATTTTATAATCTGCTAAAACGAGCTGTGTTTCCGGTTTTAACTCATGAAAAAGTTTAACAATATTTGAAATGGTTTCAGTCGGATAATCTGTAGTAGACGTATCAACTGCTAGCGCTATTTTTTTGTCCTCACGTTTAGAAAGAATAATTAATAAGTCCTTTTGCCACCTCATCGCTTCATCTCCTTCTCTCAAGTAAAGCTCAACACCTTTTATTTTACTATACTTACTCGAGAAATATTTTATCAATGCGTGTATATTTTAAGTTTACTCAATAATTGCCTTTTTCATTTTCTGTAATCACTCCTTGTAACTCCTTTCATCAACTTTAGACATTTACTGCAGGAGATTACATAAAGTTTCTTCATACTTTCCAAAAAGTTGTACAACCTAAGGATAGAAACTTAAATTTAACGTTCGAAAAACATCAAAAATTTATATTTTTTTTGATTGTTATTTAATTTATTTAATGTTATATTTAGTCGAAAAGTGTCGAAGACTGAGGACTGAAGACTGATGTCATTATATGGATATGTTTTTTTGTATTCACTTGAAAGCATTTACATACTTAAAACGCTGTTTTATAGACCTCTCTTTTCGACTGCATCATCTATATATTTTAGGGGGTTTAACAATGAGAAAAAGTAAATCATTACTGTTATCCATCATCCTCGCAGGCGGAACACTATTAGGTGCTTGTGGGACAGGTGGTGACGAGGCAGAAACTGCTCCAGAAACAGATGGACAAGCCGCTGCACCTACAGAAGATGTAGCTGAAGATTTTACAGTTGCGATGGTAACTGATACTGGTGGAATTGACGATAAGTCTTTTAACCAGTCGGCTTGGGAAGGAATGACACAATTCGGTAATGACTTTGGTCTAACTGAAGGAACAGATTATAAATACTTACAGTCAACTGCTGCTGCAGATTATGGTCCTAACCTAAACTCACTAATTCGTGAAAACTATGACCTTGTATGGGGGATCGGTTTCTTAATGGCGAGTGACATTAAAGCTATTGCAACACAGCGTCCTGAAGCACAACTAGCAATTGTTGATATGGTTGTCACAGACGATGATGATCAACTAATTCCTAATGTAGCTAACATTACATTTAAAGAGCATCAAGGTTCATTTTTAGTTGGAGTCATTGCAGGTATGCACACAGACTCTAATAAAGTAGGTTTCCTTGGCGGGGTTGACGGAGCACTTATTAAAAAGTTTGAGAATGGATTTAAAGCTGGTGTGAAGTCAGTAAATCCTGATGCTGAAATTATTGTTCAATACGCTGAAGATTTTAATGACGCATCAAAAGGGCAACAAATTGCTAACGCTATGTACAGCCAAGGTGCTGACATCATTTATCATGCAGCTGGTGGTACTGGTAATGGATTATTTACTGAAGCTAAAAACCGTAAGCGTAACAATGAAAATGTTTGGGCAATCGGTGTAGACCGTGACCAACACGAAGAAGGACTTCCTGAAAACGTAACATTAACTTCAATGATTAAGCGTGTAGATACTGCTTTATATCTTGTAAATGAACAAACAATGAATGGCCAATTCCCTGGTGGTGAAGTATTAGAATTTGGATTAGAAGAAGAAGCGGTTGGTATCGCTCCTACTACTGATAATGTTTCTGAAGAAGCACAAGCTGCTGTTGAAGAGTACATCCAAAAAATCCAATCTGGAGAAATTGAAGTACCTCAAACAGATGAAGCGTTCGAAGAATTCCTTAAAAATCTATAATCATCATTAAATGGTAGGCGGTCTCAATTTTGTCTTGCAACTTGCATCCCGAACAGCGTGCACTCTCTGGGGTTAAAGGGCTTGACTACTCCTGAGATCGCCTATTTATTTACATAATTTATTTCTTTTTCTATTGGGCTTTTGTTTTGATGGTCTCATTTATACTACCTACGAAATAAAGATAAGGCCTGATAGCAAGCAATTATTCGTCATAGGAAACATTTCTGTCGGAGGTGTGACATTTGAGTTATGTTATTGAAATGAAGAACATTCGTAAAGAGTTTCCTGGTATCGTCGCAAATGATAATGTAACGCTTCAGTTAAAACAAGGAGAAATCCATGCTTTACTAGGTGAAAATGGTGCTGGTAAATCAACACTGATGAATGTTTTGTTTGGACTATACCAACCTGAACAAGGTGAAATCCTTGTAAAAGGCCAACCTGTGAAAATTACTGATCCTAACGTCGCTAATCGTCTTGGGATAGGCATGGTTCACCAACACTTTATGCTGGTCGAGAAATTTACTGTAACAGAAAATATAATTTTAGGAAAAGAGCCAACATCAAGAGGAAAAATAAATATTAAGAAAGCAGCTAAAGACGTCGAAGCGATCTCCAAGCAATACGGTTTATCTGTGGACCCACATGCCAAAATCGAAAATATCTCGGTTGGAATGCAGCAACGTGTAGAAATTTTAAAGACCTTATACCGAGGAGCAGAAATTTTAATTTTTGATGAGCCAACAGCAGCACTTACTCCGCAAGAAATTAAGGAGTTAATTCAAATTATGAAAAAGTTAGTATCAGAGGGCAAATCAATCATTTTAATTACTCATAAGCTTAAAGAAATTATGGAAGTGTGTGATCGGTGTACAGTTATTCGTCGTGGAAAAGGTATAGGCACCGTAAACGTTTCTGAGTCTACACCTGACAGCTTAGCAGCGATGATGGTCGGTCGTGAAGTTAACTTTTCAGTTGAGAAAGACCCTGCCGAACCAAAACAAACCGTACTTAACATAGAACAATTAGTCGTTAAAGATGTACGAGATGTCAGTGCAGTAAATGATTTAAATTTAGAGGTGAAAGCTGGCGAAATTCTAGGAATTGCTGGAGTCGATGGCAATGGCCAATCTGAATTAATTGAAGCGATTACAGGCTTGAAAAAACCGACCAGCGGAAAAATAACTTTGAATGGTCAAGATATTACGAATTTACCCCCTCGTAAAGTAACAGAGTCGGGTGTTGGACATATCCCACAAGACCGCCACAAGCACGGACTAGTTCTTGATTTTACAATTGGTGAAAATATCGTTCTTCAAACGTATTATCAACACCCTTATTCAAAGTCTGGTGTTCTTAACTTCAAAGAGATCTATAAAAAAGCAAATGAATTAATTACAGATTATGATGTTAGAACACCGAGTGAACATACACTCGCTCGTGCTTTATCTGGCGGTAATCAACAAAAAGCGATTATTGCTCGCGAGGTCGATCGCTCTCCTGACTTACTCATTGCGGCCCAACCGACTCGCGGATTAGATGTCGGAGCCATTGAGACTATTCATCGGCGTTTAATTAAAGAAAGAGATAAAGGAAAAGCTGTGTTACTCGTTTCCTTAGAACTTGATGAAGTCTTAAATGTTAGTGACCGGATTGCCGTTATCTATGAAGGAAAAATTGTAGCCATCGTTAATGCTAACGAAACGAATGAAAATGAACTCGGTCTTTTGATGGCTGGGGGTTCCTCAAAAAAGGCAGGTGATCCATCGTGAAGAAAGCACTAGATTCAAAGTTATCTCATATTCTCTTCCCTCTCATTGCTGTCTTGTTCGGTATTATTATCGGTGCAATCATTATGTTACTTAGTGGTAATAATCCAATAACTGGCTACTCTGCGTTAGTCAGGGGGATTTTTGGAGACATGTACTTTATCGGTGAGACGCTTCGTACGATGACACCACTTATCTTAGCTGGTTTAGCTGTTGCCTTTGCTTTTCGTACAGGTCTCTTTAATATCGGTGTCGAAGGACAATTGATCGTCGGCTGGTTAGCTTCCGTATATGTAGGACTTGCTTTCGACTTACCAGCAATCATTCACCTTCCACTCGCTATTGGAGCAGGTGCTCTTGCAGGTGCAATTTGGGGGTTAGTTCCTGGACTTTTAAAAGCCCGCTTTCATGTTCATGAAGTCATTGTAACGATCATGATGAATTATATCGCCTTATATGTAGTCAATTATATCATTAGAACTTTCTTATTACAGCCCGGTGAGCGCACAGGAACGATTAGTCCTTCTGCATCCCTTGCTTCACCATTTTTACAGTCCATTACTGACTTTTCGAGATTACACTATGGTTTTCTCGTCGCAATTGCAGCATGTTTTGTACTCTGGTTTGTACTATGGAAAACAGCAAAAGGCTTTGAACTGCGTTCGGTTGGATTTAACCAACATGCCTCCGAATATGCGGGAATGGATGTAAAAACAAATATCGTTTTATCAATGGTAATTTCAGGTGCTTTCGCTGGTGTTGGTGGCGCTATGGAAGGTTTAGGTACTTACCAATATATGACCGTAATGGCAGGGTTTACTGGCGTTGGATTTGATGGTATCGCCGTTGCCCTTCTCGGTGCAAACACTGCAATCGGTGTTGTATTAGCTGCTGGTTTATTTGGCGGACTGAAAATTGGAGCACTAAATATGCAATCTCAAGCAGGGATACCAACTGAATTAGTTGATATTGTCATTGCATTAATCATCTTTTTCGTAGCATCGAGTTACTTAGTTCGTTGGATTATTAGCCGATTGAAAAAGGAGGGCATTTAAATGGACTTTCTACAAATCTTAGGTTTAATCATCCCGGCTGCTATATTTTCAGCTGCCCCTCTTATTTTCACAGCAATCGGCGGGTTATTTAGTGAAAGGTCTGGTGTCGTTAACATTGGACTTGAAGGTTTAATGGTTATTGGTGCCTTTGTCGGGATAGTTGCAACACTTACACTAGAAAGTATGGGCCTTGGAGCTGCATCACCTTGGCTTGCCTTTATCTTTGCCATTTTGGCTGGGATGATTTTCTCGTTATTTCATGCCGTTGCCTCAATAACCTTAAAAGCTGACCAAATCGTAAGTGGTGTTGCACTAAACTTTCTAGCACTTGGTTTAGCCGTGTTCTTAGTTAAAAATATTTATCAAAAAGGACAAACCGACTTTGTTCAAAATTTAATTTATCGGATTAATGTACCTGTATTAAGTGAAATACCGATCATTGGAAGGTTGTTTTTCTCGAATGCATACGTGACTTCTTATATTGCGATCGGTGTCGCTTTTGCTGTCTGGTACGTAGTCTTCTATACACCATTTGGTCTTCGCTTACGTTCCGTTGGTGAACATCCGATGGCTGCTGATACGATGGGAATTAACGTGATAAAAATGCGTTATATTGGTGTAATGCTAAGTGGCGCATTTGCAGCTATGGGCGGAGCAGTTTATGCCTTAACGATCTCAGGGAACTTTGCAGCTGGAACGATTGCTGGACAAGGGTTTATGGCATTAGCAGCGTTAATCTTCGGAAAATGGCATCCACTTGGAGCTTTAGGTGCTGCTTTATTTTTCGGACTCGCTCAATCGTTAAGTATAGTCGGACAACAAATCCCAGTATTGCAAGATATACCGCAAGTATTCTTACTGATTGCACCATATGTATTAACGATATTAGCTCTTGCAGGGCTTGTCGGAAGGGCTGATGCGCCAAAAGCTATTGGTAAACCATATGAAAAAGGTTCTAGATAAAAAAATGGGCATTCGAGGAGTTATTCCTGCGAATGCTTTTTTCATTTCCAAATATAAAGATAAGATAGTGGCATGATAATAAACAATCTATTTAATGAGGAGGGTATCATGAAAGAAACTCCCCCATAATAAAACGAGGCACTGTTTCCCATACTAACGGTAATTCATTAAAAGGAGCTTTCTTATGCCTGAATTACCGGAAATGGAAAACTATAAAAATTTACTTAATCAAAAAATTCAAGGAAAAACAATTTCAAATGTTATTGTGACTCGGGAAAAAACGATTAATACAAACGTTGAACTCTTTAAACAATGTGTTATGAATAAAAGAGTTATAAAGGTTTCACGTCGTGCTAAGCATTTAATATTTGAACTGGATTCGGGAATGAACTTACTCCTTCATTTAATGTTAGGCGGTTGGATGTATTATGGTAATGAACAAGACCAACCAGACCGAACCAAACAAGTCACTCTTTCATTTGGTACTGAACAACTATTTTTTATTGGACTTCGACTAGGGTTTCTACATCTTTTAAATGGTCAGCAATTACAAGACGAATTTAAAGAACTTGGTCCAGAACCATTAGAACCTAATTTCACTTATGAGACATTTTTAGAATTAGTGCAAAAAAGAAAAGGAATGCTCAAAACAACATTGGTCAATCAATCATTTATTGCTGGCATCGGTAATTGTTACTCAGACGAAATATGCTTTCAAGCCCAGTTAAAACCTACTAAAAAATTTAACGAACTAACAGATCAACAAGTAAGAGCTCTGTTTGATGCAATGGGTACTATATTTCATTCAGGTATTCAACAAGGGGGCTATATGGATTCACCATTCACAAAGGATGATCAATTAACAGGTAAGTACCAAACACTCGTCTATGACCGAGAAGGCCAACCTTGTCCAAGATGTAATGGAACAATAAAGTTAGAGCATATTTCTTCAAGAAAAACGTTTTTCTGTCCAAATTGTCAACAGTAAAGCAGGTGATGCACATGTATGTTGGGAGTCATATAAGTATTCGAAATGGGTATTATGAAGCGGCAAAAACAGCTCATCGAATGGGCGCTTCAGCTTTTCAATACTTTCCGAAAAACCCACGGAGTTTGAAGGTTAAAGATTTTGATGTGGAAGATGCCAAGCAATGTGGTGCGTTTTGTAAAGAACATAACATCAAAACGATTGCTCACACCCCCTATCCTACAAAACTCATTCCTGAAGATCCGAAAGATGAAGCGCAAATTGTAGCATCTATTATAAATGATTTGGAAATAGCTGAAGCTTGCGGTTCCATCGGTATCGTTGTTCATTTTGGAACGACAAAGAAACTTGAACTACTAGAAGGCTATCAAAAAATGATTGAAATGTTAGATCGTGTTTTGTTGGATTGGGAAGGTGATACCCTTCTTCTTATTGAAAATAATGCTGGTGCTGGCATGGATATGGGGATTACATTTGAAGAAATGATCCAAATTCGTAAGCTGTCTGACTACCCTGAAAAAATCGGTTTTTGTTTTGATACATGCCATGCCTACGCGAGTGGAATTTGGAATGGGGAGAACTGGTCAGAACTAAAAGCAAAAGGTGAAGAACTTGAATACTTTACTCATTTAAAAGCCATACATTTTAACAACTCCAAGTATTCATACGGAGCAAGAAAAGACCGCCATGCAAATATTACAAGCGGACATATCACTAAAAAACAATGGCTCACTCTCTTAGATATGGATATTATCAAAGACATTCCAATCATTCTTGAAACACCTAATGATGAGCCAGACATACACGAAAAAGAAATTCAGATTATAAAAGAATGGATTGCTACTACTAAAAAGTAAAAAAACCTTTTACAATATAGCAAAGACATACTTTTGGAGTAGGGCTATGAATAATTGGATTCAATCTCTTCTTGGAAAACGGTTATTAAAAACAGGGCTTGCAGTATTTATTACTGCATTAATATGTCAATGGCTTAACTGGCCTGTAGTATTTGCTGTGATCGCAGCCATTGTTACCGTTGAACCGACCGTTCATGCTTCCATTCAAAAAGGAAAAATTCGACTGCCAGCCGCTGCCATTGGTGCCGGAATTGCAATGACATTTGATTTTTTATTTGGGCAAGTACCGATTACCTTTGCTTTGTCTGCTTTTTTTACTATTTATATTTGTCATCGTTTGCGCTGGGATGATGCTATTTTAGTTGCAACTTTAACAGCCATAGCTATGATTCCAATGACTTCGGAAAGCTTTTTCTTAGCATTCTTAATTCGAATTGCTACGACTACAATAGGTATTGTCGTTTCTACACTTGTTAATCTTATTATTTGGCCGCCTAATTTTATGAAAGAAATACATGCAGACTGTCATGCCCTCTTTAGTGA
Organism: Alkalihalobacterium chitinilyticum; assembly: GCF_029028005.1. Taxonomy (GTDB): domain Bacteria; phylum Bacillota; class Bacilli; order Bacillales; family Bacillaceae_F; genus Alkalihalobacterium; species Alkalihalobacterium chitinilyticum. Next base: position 14,485 of record NZ_JAOTPO010000017.1, on the reverse strand, counting down.
AACGATTGAACTGGTTGAAGATATTCTCGAATATCAATTAATGGGCAATCGAAGTCGTCAGGTATTAAAACTTCGATTTGAACATTTAAGTAAAGGTATTGAACGTGCTACCGAAACGATCCGTTTTCAACGGGAAGACTTCCGATATCGTAAGAAAGATGTGACAAACACGAAGCAACTTTATGATTTAGAACGACAAATTGATTTACTACATAAAGTCTCTTTTCATATAGGGGATATCTTGTCTGCTTCAGAGCAACAATTCATTCCTAAAGAAGATAAAGCGGTTCTGCAGACCGCATGGACACACATTAAAGATGCCTATGAGAAAAAGGAAATTGATCATACAGCAGAAGAAAAAGTAAGATCTATGCTTTACTCTCTAATTTACGATCACCAAGATGAAAAAGAAATTTTAACAAAGAGTACGACAGTCGCTTACGAATTATTAGCTATCTATCACTTACTCATCGAGTATATTGAGAGGCGTGAGCGTCAAAATTAACGCTCACCTTCCCACTCTCTATAAAATTGATCAAGAAATTGTTCCATGTACTGATGACGGCCTTCTGCCAACTGTTTGCCGTATGGTGTATTCATTAAATCCTTTAATTTTAACAACTTCTCATAGAAATGATTAATAGCGGTATTATCTCGCTTTTGATAATCTTCTTTACTCATACTTTCTCTCGGCTTAATGGAAGGATCATACATGATATTCCCTTTTGCTCCCCCGAAAGCAAACGTCCTCGCAATCCCAATTGAACCTAGCGCATCGAGGCGGTCCGCATCTTGAACAACCTGGCCTTCTAGTGTTTTCATCGGCGGTTGTCCACCACCTTTAAATGACATCGAAGCAATAATTTCCATGATATGTTTCATCGATGCGTCTTCCACTTCGATCCTTTGTAACCACGATTCTACTTTCTTCAAGCCTGCTTCTTCACTCTCATTCAGTTTTTCATCGGCTATATCATGAAGCAGGGCAGCCATTTCACAAATAAATACATCTGCTCCCTCAACACTCGCAATAGTCTTAGCAAGCTTTGTAACACGGTAAATATGCCACCAATCATGTCCACTTGCTTCACCACTTAATTCATTATGTACATATGTTTCTGTTTGTTTTATTTTTTCAACATTTGTCATTTGTCATCACCCACTGTTTAATCTACCATTTTTCCCAACACAATACATCAATATTGGTTATATTAACTGGACTCTCCAAAGGACTTTTTCTTCTCGTTATTTGTTTTCAAGTTTTTTTGTCATCCTACCTTACATATTCAGCTTCATACGAATTTTCCCCAGCATGGACAGCTAATAATGTATTGGCATAGCCGACAAGCCGATTTACTAATTCGTCGCAAATTGCATATACGAGAGGTTCTAGATCCCCCTTATATAATGAAGGATCATCAAAAATGATCGTTGTATTAATAAAGATATCACGATTTCCCTGTAGATCGTAGTGAATGATCACTTTCCCTGCAGCCCCTCCGGTCTTAGGGTCTTTAAATTCTTTTAGAAAAATAAACCATTCTTCAGCGGTAGCAGAACGGAAATTTTTTGTAAATGTTAAAGCCGATAGTTCATTATCAATTCGTTCTTTTAATTCAGGACTTACTAGATCAATTATTTTTTTATCCATTACAGCATCTCCCGATATCCTAAAAGATGATTTATTTTACATGTAACTAAAAGACACCTCCTCTAGACTATTGTCACTAGAGAAGGTGCTATGTACAACTTTACATATCAAACCCGTCCATGGTTTCCATGTTATTTTCAATGAGTTCAATAATCGTTCCAGCTTCTTCTTTACTAAAGATAAAGTTACTCTCATCCTCTAACAATTCATTATCTTCTGTTTTAATTCGGTTGACACGGCGAAGAATTCCGTCTCCTGTATCATGGATTACACCGAATTGATAAGATACTTCAACTTCATCCAGATACGTATAAGCCATTACTTCAGGAGTTGTCCACTCGACATCGACTATGATTTCCTCATAATCTTCATCTTCTAAGTCATCCATTAAATCTGCATCATCTTCGAGAAGAATCGTATCTTCCTCATCTTCCTCTTCCACTTCTATTTCATCGACAAGTTCAAATTCATCTAAGAAATCATGGAATGATTCGTGAACCGCTTCAATGATATCTTCAATATCAGGAAGTAACGTTCTCGATGTCTGCTCTGTTTCTAAATCAAACGCTTCCATGTAAAATTCTTCGTTATGCGGGTCAAAAAACAGCGTGCAGAAAAACTCTCGTTCATTATCTTCCATCTCAACAAAACATTCAATTCTAGGATGTTTAGCAGCTCGATCTACAGTAATATGCCCCATCTCATCATATTCTTCGCAAATGGACTCCATATAGTCCTGTAACTCTCCACAAACTCGATCAAACCACTCTAATGACATGAAGAAACACTTCCCTTCGTGAATTATCTTTCTTATTATTTCTTTCATGCCATTTTTTTGTTCATGGTACTTTATCCCAATCCGTTTTTTCGTCTTTTAACTTAACCATGAAAGGAGTTTTGAATATTGTTTTTTAGCATCTTCATAACCTAATTCATATAAGGCTAAGAGACGCGCTTGATTACGTTCAATACGACTGACAGGAACTTCTATGCTAGGCTTAATTACGAAGACCTCACCTGCGTTTTCCTGCTCCTCAAGTAAAGCTAATGTATCATTATATACGAGATGTCGCTTTTCCAGTAATTCTGCTATTTTAGGATGCTTCCGGTAGATAAATTTTGCAAACATTGCCGCTTTGGTTGGCTGTCTTCTAAAGTCCTCAGCCTTCGTCATAATAACTACATTTTTCTTAAAGCCATCGCTTTGGGCTTTCCGAATAGGAATAGGGTCAATGATTCCTCCATCTAACAATGTTTTCCCACCATATGATACAGCTGGCGCAACAAAAGGCAAAGAACTAGAAGCTCGAATAATGGTTAAGATATCTTCACCATTATTATGTTTATTATAATAAATGGGTTTACCTGTCTCGCAGTCCGTCGTCCCGATTACAAATTGCTCGCTCCCCGTTCGAAACGTCTGATGATCGAAAGGAACGATCTTATTGGGAATTTCATCAAACAGAAAGTCCATCCCAAACAATTGGCGTTTAAACAGCAAATTACGAAAAGAAATAAATCGGTGATCGCCAGCAAGACCTACATTCACTTCTTTATTGCGCCCCTTTTGCCTAGACAAATAAGAGGCGCCCATACAAGCTCCTGCTGACACTCCTATAACATATGGGAATAATAGCTTTTGCTCTAAAAAGAACTCAAGAACACCAGCTGTGTACAACCCTCTCATCCCACCGCCCTCTAAAACTAAACCAGTTGTTTTCATAACATTACCTCTATTGTATGTATTAATTCTTACTATTCTTACTAATTTCACCTATGAATAGATAGTGCTACACTAATAGTAATCGATTTACTAAGGAGTGGTCCACTTGTTCGACCCGACCATTTATGAAAACTTGAAGGTTGTTTTAGAAGGCGCCATATATGATCTTGACTTTGCAAAAGAAATCCATGTGATCAATCGATCTGACACCATCGATTTAGCAAATATGTCGAGAGAATTTTCAATGCAATTTAAAACAACAACTGATAACAATGATTGCCCTATTGCTGAAGTCCGATTACGTTCAACGCTTCAGGACTTTGCGACTGAAAAAATAGAACAAGATGAAAAAGTAGCAGGGTGTTTCTTTGACATTTTTTTATTCACTACGATTCAGAACGTAACAAACGATTGTGATAAGATCGAAAAAAAACTAATGCAAATTTGGCAAAATCGACCGATCATTTCACAAAGTATTTCATTTTCATACGGTAATGAACAAATTTTAACGGATAAAATTTCGATCCGCTTCGGCCGAAAGATAAATGAAGATCAAATTGAAGACTTTGAACAACTGCTTAGCTACACCCTACAATCGCTTCAGTTTTTAGAAGACTACTTTAATTAACTTGAAAAATTCCACTTTCAACTTTGCCCTATTTCGTTTAAAACTACTTAAAAACGTGAATGTAATACAAGAAAAAACAAATGCTATAAACATCTACAAACCATGTTGGCTTCTACTGACAAGTTACTGATGAATGTTAGAAATTACTAATTACAAATACTAAACTTTTGATAACGAAAAGGGTTGATACATATGAAAAAGATAGCTTTTGTGACCGATAGTACGGCTTATATAACGGAAGAATTAAAAAACCATCCTGATGTTTATGTCATGCCTCTTGCCATTATTTTTGGTGAAACGGTCTATGAAGATGGGATTAGCTTAACTACAGAACAACTATACGAAAAAATTAAGCAATCTAAAGAAGTTCCGAAAACCTCACAACCAGCCGTTGGTAAATTTGTTGAGCTATATGAAAAACTGAAAGAAGATTACGAACAAGCGATTGCTGTGCACATATCAAGCAAATTAAGCGGAACACTTGAAAGCAGCCGTTCAGCAAGTGAAATGGCTGAATTTCCTGTTGAAGTTGTTGATTCCAAATCAATGTCTTATGCCATTACTTCATTAATTCAAACAGGAATGAAATTATCAGAAGAAGGATTAGAAGCAAATACAATTGCACAAAAACTTCGTGAAGAAGCAGATAAAGGTGAAAACTACATTCTTTTAGGAAGTCTTGAACAGTTTTATAAAGGTGGAAGAATGTCAGGAACCCAATTCTTAATAGGAAATCTTTTACAGATCAAACCGATCATCCGTATTAATCAAAACGGCGAGTTCGAAGTGTTTGAGAAAGTTCGTTCAGAGAAAAAAGCCGTTCGTCGTTTGTTAGAGCTTATACAAAATGCGTACGAAAAACATTCCATAAGTGAAGTCCAGATCATGCACGGAAATGTGTTGGAAAAAGCAATTTCACTAGAAAAAGACATAAAGAGTAAATATCCACATATGAACGTCGTTATCGGTGAGATTAGTTCGACGATTGCCGCTCATGCTGGTGAAGGAACAGTAGCAATTATTTGGCAGAATAAATAAACATAGGAGTTTACATTCCCAAAAAATAAAGAGGCTGACTTAAATGGAATGCACTTTTTCATCTTAAAGTACAATCGCATTTAGGCGGCCTCTGCTCTTTATACACGTTTTCTTACATTAAAATTCTCATCAATAAGTAACCAGTTTTGCGGGAAATCCCACCCTAATACCCAATAATAAAAACCTCGTAATTCAAGCTCTTTGACTAGATCAAACTTAGCTTGCATGCTTCTCGCATCTTCAAACCACACTTCATGCTCTAGGCCCTCTTCATCAACATAATTAAAAAATGGAGACTGTGCGACTGGGTCGTATTCGATGTCCGCGTTATACGTGGCCGCTAGTCGAATCGCTTCCTGATGATCAATTGCCCGAGCTCTCGTTTCTCCTGCGACAAAAGGTAACGTCCAGTCATAACCATACAGTGGGATACCCATCATAATTTTATCATTCGGCATTTCTGACGCTGCATATTCAATGACTCTTCTAACTTGATCAATCGGTGCAACAGCCATCGGTGGTCCACCTGTCCAGCCCCACTCGTACGTCATTAAGAATACGAAATCGGCATATTCCCCATGGGCTGCATAGTCATGCCCTTCATACAGAACACCAACCATGCCTGGCTCTACTTGTGGTGCGAGTGCACTCGATAGAAAATAACCTCTTTCATCTAAACGCACTTTTGCCTTACGCATCAGTTCATTGTATGGCTCACGGTTTTCAGCACCGAGATATTCCAAATCAAAGTCTAGTCCTAGATAACCCTTTTGATCCATTATTGCTATTGCTTCATCCAATAACCGGTTTTGTAATTCTTCGCTTTGCAACACAGTCGTTACAAGCTCTGTATCAAAAGCACCGTCTTGAATATTTGTTATCACCATTAAGGGAACTATGCCATTTTCATATGAAACATTGATAATTGCTTGATCATCGATTGGCGTTAGTGTCCCGTCTGCGTTTAACTCATAACTAAAAATTTGAACAAACGTTAAGTACTCACCTACCGCATCAACAACTTCAGGAGATTCCTCCCCCGTAATTTGCAAATCCACATACGCCCCTACATCAACGGTTGGCTTTTCCAGAAACTGAGTTGGAATGTATAGCCTAAAGCCAACAGGTAAGTTTTGCGGGTCCTGAATTTGGTTTACTTCAAGAATCGTTTCCACTGGAATTTGATAACGTTGACTAATCTGCCATAAACTTTCTCCAGGTTGAATAAAATGGAATCTGCCGACAATTGGAATAATTAACGCTTGCCCCGTGACGAGCTGATCAGGATTTGGCAGTTGATTGGCTTGAGCAATCGCATTTGCCGTTGTATTGTATGCTTGAGCAATTCCAAACAGCGTTTGCCCTGGTGAAACCACATGTATTTGCACAGCTTTTCCTCCCTAATGCCCAATATTTACCCTATCACTGTATTCACTTTAGTGAATTAAATGCATGGCCATTAGAAGTTTTCAAAGGAAGCTTTTTTGGGAGCACTTATGTATCAAAATGATCTATGTTGCTCTTTAGAATTAAAAAGTCCCTTATACTGGTAATATCCTTATCTATGTTTCATTTTAGAGCAGAAATATACCGTTTTATGGAAAAAATTCTTTCTAAATAACTTTCAACTTAGACTTATTCCTAATAAAGGCACCTCATAGAAAAACAAACACACCTTTCCATGAAGAAAGGTGTGTTTGTTATAACGATCCATTACGGATGCAAAACTGAAAGTAAGCTAGGCTTGTTCTCCCTGCTATCTTCAGTTACTTAATGAATCCCCATTTCTTTTAATAGCTTATTAAACTCAAGCGTTTCAAATTGTTTTCTTACTTTTCCTGCGTCAATGGTTAATAAAGCATCTTCAACGACACACTCAATCGGAACATCGCAGCGAATTTCCGCTAGTTGGCGTGAAAGGTGGAGCATGTCCAATTCACTTTCAATCTTTGTTCTCATTCCCTTTGGTAATTTCTCGAGGTTTTCAATGATAGCTTCAATCGTTGCATACTCTTTTAATAACTTAATCGCGGTTTTCTCGCCAATTCCTTTAACCCCAGGGAAATTGTCGCTTGTATCTCCCATTAATCCTTTTAAATCAATCATTTGAGCAGGAGTTAACCCTTTTTCTTCGAGTAATTTCTCAGGTGTATATACTTCGTAGTTTGACATCCCTTTTTTCATAATAATTGAGTGAACCCGGTCGGTAACAAGTTGTAAGCTATCGTGATCTCCCGTTAAAATTTGTACGTGCATCTCAGCACTATATCTTTTAGCTAATGAACCAATACAGTCATCTGCCTCGAATTGTTCGATCCCTATATTTGGAATATCGAAGCTCGAAACGACTTCTTTAACGAGATCAAATTGAGGAACTAACTCTTCAGGCGGCGCTCCTCGATTGGCTTTATATTGATCGTAAAGCTCGGTACGAAACGTTTTGCTGCCCATATCCCAGCAACAAATGACGTGACTCGGCTCAAATGTTTGAATAGCATCCCACATATATTTTACAAACCCATAGATCGCATTCGTAGGAACGCCTGCGCTCGTTTTCATTATATAACCTCTATATGCTGTTGCGTAGTAGCCTCTAAATAATAGAGCCATGCCATCAACTAGCATTAATTTATTATTATTTTCCAAGAAACTCACTCCTGATTTTTAAGACGTACCTATCTATCCTAACAAACTATTACTGAATTGAATAGTAAAAAGAGGAAGTGACCATTTATTGCCACTCCCTCTTCAGGAAATAGATTAATAGTCAAGATCATATGCGGATCCTCACTATAAACAATCAAGCACTTTCTAATCTTTCTTTCCTTTTTCTAACGATCTCATCATAATCATCAATCAATTGATTTTTATGTTCATCTAACACAGATAATATTTCCCTCACCTTAGCAGTTGTTTCTTCTGCTTGACTTAACGAATCATTGATCTTTCCGTGAACGACCCAATCGACAATAATGCCATCAAAAAAGTAATCTGCAAAGGTAAGAAAATTGCCAATCTCCATTTTGATTTCAAAATGATTTTCAATATCGAGTAGTTCTTCTTGAAACAGGCGAAGTTGATTTTGTGCATAATGGATCTGTTTTCTCGCATCATCTAAGTGACTATGTTTAATAGCTGTTGTCAGCATCCCGCCACCGAACATATCCCACGTCGACCAACCTTTTGCTTTATCAAGTGAATGAATGGCTCGTTGTAGTGCTGATAGAGAAGCAAGACCTGCTTGAATAGCTTCTTCATATTCTTTTACATACGATCGTATACTCGTTTCTTGTTCTGAAAGATCATATAACTCTCTACTTAAAGCGGAATGTTTATCGTGGATTAACCGTTCTTTTTCATCTAAAAGACTTTTATATTCAACCTCAGCGTTCACAACCGTTTGCAGCATCGTACGTAACTCTTTTAATTCATTTTCCAAGTCTATAATCGTCTCTGCTGCTTCTTTATATTTTAATTCTGCTGCAATGACTTCTTGTTGTTCTTTATCAAGCCTCTCTAATTTTTTACCCATAATCGTAAAAAAGATATTCGTTAATGAAATCTTTTCTAGCCGGGAAACGTCTTTCTTTTCCTTTTTCAATTGTAGATACAAGTGATTAGCTTTATCTTTTTCTTCTTCTAAGTAAGCGTCGCTTCGAGCAATATGTTCTTCGTATTTAACTTTTTTCCGCTTCTTTTCTTTAGCTTCAAACAGCCTCTCATTTAGTTCTGTGAACATCATCATCACCTCAACTTATTCATACGTTACCTCTGTAAAAATGTTTCAACGTCATCGCTTTTTTAGATTACTAGTTTACATATAAAAAATATTAGTTACCGCAACCGTACGATCAAATAATATTATTAAATATTTCTTCTAATTCAGTTTTATTATGATAAACAAAATTAGCTAATTGAGCCTTTTTAAATGCGGGAGTGATGTGTAAATTCGGACTTAAGAACCGCAGTGTTTCATATGTATCGTCTAATTTCACCTGAACATCCGCTTCTCGTCTTAACGGTGTCCTATTCGTTATAATGCGAATAGCAGTTCCATCGATTATTTTTTCAATCGTTTCATTCGTAATAGGAAAGCTTTTCAAGTGCAATTGGATAAAATGATGAGCCATATCTTCTTTATTTTCATTTAACATGTGAAGCACCACCTTCTCTCTAAGGATAAAAATGAACGTACCTTACTAGACAATCACAGCAAAGTACGTTTCATCCTTTTCGTAATTAATTACCTTATTGTTGAGTGTTATTTTCTAGTTGTTGTTTAATACGTTCTAACGCGGAAGAGCCATTTGGTTTATCATACTTCTTAAACTGATCTTCTACAGAAGTCGTTGAGTTTAACTGCTTAACAGCTTTTGATTTATTTAACCGCTCATTTGCACGTTCTTCATAGCGATTTAAAGTATTAAGTGAACTATTTTTGTTTACTTTTTCAAATACTTTATTGATACTTTCATTAGCATCTGCCATTTTATGTTTAGCAACAATCGATGCTTTTTGTGATTTAACTTCAGCAATCGACTCCTGAAGCGATTCCAACTGATCTCGTAAAACCGATACTGTATCGGCCTGCTCTTCGGCTAGGGCGTGGAAATTCTCTTTTTCACCTAGGTGCTTTTCATACTGGACCGCCATTTCTTCTGCAGCTGCTTCGTCACCTGAGTCTAATGCGTTGTTCACTCGATTTAACCATTTTTCAGCTTCTTTTTCTGCTTGATTGGCTAAACCTTCTAACCGTTTTTGTTCTGCCATAGCTCCTGCTACTCCATCTCGAGCCTCTGTATAGGCACCTTCTAAATCTCTGATCTTTTGATTTAAGACATTTTCCACATTTTCCATCGAATCAATGGCAGCATGAGCGTTTCCTTTTATTAACGTAACTAATCTTCCGAAAATAGACATATAAACAAAACTCCTTTTAAATATATTTTTTTGTATAGTGCCTCGCCTAGATAGTTCTTTCTAATTTTTGAATTCTGTCCTCAATGGGAGGATGAGTCGAAAAAAGCGATGCAGATTTCTTGGAAAAATGGTTATAAATGTAGGATGACTTAAGATTATTTCCTCCAAGCTGTGCTTCATATTCTGATTTACTGTAGCGCGGTCGGTAACCGCCAATTTTCGCTAATGCATTAATTAATCCTCGATTATTGGATGTAATTCTAACGGCTTTCGTATCTGCCATGTATTCGCGTTGTCTTGAGATTGCTGAAGAAAGTAATGCAGATATGACTCGAGAAAATACTAGAATGATGAGTACTACTACAAATAACAGGGCTGTATTTTTACTGTCATTATTATTGTTCCTTGATCTTCCTTTCACCCGCATGTTTCGGTAAATAATTTCAGCTAAAAGAACAAAAGACGATGTTAGTGCGATAGTTACAGCCTTTAACCTAATATCGTAATTCATAATATGGGCGAATTCATGGGCCATAACCCCTTCAAGCTCTTCCTCATCTAGCATATGTAACAGGCCTTCTGTTACACCTACAATTGCATTATTATGGTTAAATCCAGTGGCAAAGGCATTAGGGATGTTTGTAGGAATTACGTAGATTTCCGGCATTTTGATGTTGCATCCTACCGATAATCTCTCAACAATATAGTAAAGAGTCCGTAACTTTTCATCCTGAGTATCCTTCGTCACTAATCTGCCGTTAATGCTTTTTTTGATCATGAACTTGAATGTTACGAAATTGAATAATAAGTAAGCCCCGGTAATAGCCATTGTAATGAACGTAAACGTAATGACATCTCCTTCAAGATACCCATAAAGTGCACCTGCACCGACAATAAGGGAGAAAAAAACGATGAGTAGAAGGATTGAATTAAACTTATTCTTCCGAATCTCTTCTCCGGACATTAAATACCGTAAATCTTTTTCACGAGTTTTTGTCATTTCCATCACCTATTTAGACCGAACGTCATTCACTGATAAATGATTGTATACCTTTCTTTCTTCTTCCGTAATTGAAAAAGACTCTTTAGGTGTATGACCAAACTTACTAGCTATTAAGTTCGTCGGGAATGAACGAATGAGAATGTTATAGTTCTCAACGCCTCCGTTGTAGCCCGTGCGTGCATACGTAATTTTTTCTTCTGCTTGTTTGATAGAAGCCATAGCATCTTTCAAGGAGTGAGCAACATTTGAATTTGGGTATGCCTCCATTAGCATAGACATTTGTGGTAATAAGGAATTGACGTTTTCGTTAGCGACTGCTTTTTCTTTAACACTTTTACTTGTTAACCCTTTTCGTGCCAGTAAAGCGGATTCCACAAAATCTTTCTCCCGGTCTGAACCGAGTTCAAACATTTGAACCACATTCGTTAATATTCGGTATTTAGCATCAAGTTGATTGTCAATATTGGACCAAGCGGTTTTTACATACTGTTCATGACGAACGAGTTTGTTGTAGGACAACCATAAATAAATGATGACACTAACCGGAATGAGTATTGCGATTAATAAAAGAACTACAATGAGTGTTGTCATAAACTACCTTCCTTTATTTTTTATTTTGTTGTCGATCTTTTGAAAAAGGTGAACGTTGAGTGGGGCTGATACTTTATTTACGAACGGGATGTTATTTGGTTTCAAAAAAATTTAAACTCAACGAATTTGATAACAAAGTTTTTTAGAGGTCCACAAAATTAAATTTTCCCTTTTTAATTTTAATCTATCCAACTGCATTTTCCAATATTTTTATAATTTAGTATTTTATTCACAATTTATATCGTCCCCACAGTAACTAGATGGTAACTCGTTCATCATTAGAGTACTGCTTCATAGTAAAAAATTTCTTAGCCGTTATACCTTTTTAATGATATGATAATTTCGTATTACGAAAGGAGTACTTCTATGCAAGCAAAAGCTCAACAACAAACAGCTCAGCCTCAAGAAAAAACAATGTACAATATTTTACTTATTATCGGATTTGTTCATTTGCTGAATGATGCGATACAAGCACTCGTACCGGCTATGTTTCCAATACTCGAACGGTCTATGGGGTTAACCTTTACTCAGCTCGGTATCATTGCATTCGCATTGAATATAACTTCATCACTCATTCAACCTGTTGTAGGATTATATACAGATAAAAAGCCGTCACCGTATGCTTTACCGATTGGACTTTGCTTTACATTTTTTGGAGTACTCGGACTCGCTTTTGCTCCGTCGTTTTGGTTTGTCGTTCTTTCAGTCATTTTTATCGGTTTAGGATCAGCAACTTTTCATCCTGAAGGATCACGCGTAGCTTATATGGCAGCTGGAAAGCGTCGCGGATTTGCGCAGTCTATTTATCAAGTGGGAGGAAATGCAGGTCAAGCGATGGCGCCGCTTATTACTGCACTAATCTTAGTTCCTCTAGGCCAATTTGGTGCGATTTGGTTTACAATTATCGCTGCATTGGCGATTGGACTGCTCGTTTACATTGCGAGGTGGTATTCTAGCCAGATTATTGCGATAGCTAAAATGCCGAAAAAGAAAGCTGTTTCAACTAAGATGAGTCCTAAACATAAGAAGATGGTCGTTTTTGCTATAAGTCTATTAATCTTTTTAGTTTTTGCCAGATCGTGGTTCCATGCTGGGATCACCAACTTCTATGCTTTTTATATTATTGAAAAATTCGGTTTAACGATTGCTCAATCCCAGGGCTACATATTTGTCTTCCTTTTAGCTGGTGCAATCGGAACATTTGCTGGGGGACCGCTTGCCGATCGCTTTGGAAAAAGAACGATGATCATGCTGTCGATGCTGGCTTCTGCTCCATTAGCATTGATCCTTCCGTATGCAGGACCAACTGCCACTTACTTTTTATTAGGTATTATTGGATTTATTATTTTATCAAGTTTTTCGGTAACTGTCGTATACGCACAAGTATTAGTACCAGGAAAAATCGGTACAGTTTCTGGATTAATTGTCGGTCTTGCCTTCGGTATGGGAGCAATTGGCTCTGTCGCTCTCGGATGGCTTGCCGATGCTGTCGGCTTAACCAACACAATGCTATTCACTGTTGCCCTTCCGTTGATCGGCGTTTTGACGTTTTTCTTACCGTCCGATCGTAAAATCGAAGAGATGCATGAATAGAGCTTTCAATTCAAAAAAACCCTTTAAACTCGTACTTACATGCGAGTTTGAAGGGTTTTTCTAGGCGTTCTAATTGATGGTTTTTGTGAAAAGGACTTAGACATTAAGAGTTGAAATTTAATTCCTACTCGCTTTTAATGATAAACGTCCAGTCCCCTTTTTGTTCGACTTTCTTTTCTTTCATTAATCTCCCAAGCGCTCGTTTAAATGCAGCTTTACTCATTCCAAAATCTAAGCGAATATCACCTGGTTCACTTTTATCCGTGTACGGCATTTTGCCCCCGTTTCGCTCTAGATAAGCATAAATCATCTCTGCATCTTCATCTAAACTCTCTTGTTTTAATGGAAGAAGTGAAACGTTAAGACTTCCATCTTCTTTTACATCAATCACGCGCCCCGTCACGTGTTCACCAAGACGTGGTTCTTGTCGTCTTTGACTTTCGTGAATAAAACAACGATAGCCTTCATCTGACAACATAAAAGAGCCTACTTTTAATGCGCGATAAATTCTTCCTGAAATTTGCTGCTTATCCATCTCAAACGTAGCTTCTTTCTCTATTTCTTCAACAACTTCTTCAGTTACAAGCTGGCCAAGTAATCGACCTTTATAATCTATTTTGAGTGTAACGAATAATTGATCTCCAACTTTTGGCCAGACCGACTTAAAAGCGGGTAAATCATCAAGTGAAACGAGAATATCTTTTTGAATACCGATATTAACAAAGACCCCTAAGCGTGGATTAATATCAACAACTTCAACCCAGTCGTATTCTCCCAGCTTCACTTTTGGAATCGTCATCGTAGCAGCGAGACGACCTTCTTTGTCGTTATATAAAAAAACTTCAATGGTGTCGCCTTCTTTGACTTCACCTGTCATTTCATTTGTATGTAATAGAAAGTCTTGTTCGCCATCCGTTAAAAAATAACCAAATTCAGCTTGTCTCTCTACACGTAATTCCGCAATTGAACCTGCTTGTAATTTATTCATTCTTAAAAACCCCTTATTCTATTTATCCACATGAAAAATAACCAATGGTATATTTGACCAATGCCTTACCTATTATACCAAAAGTATTGGGCTTGCATACTATTGTTGATGTTTTCACTTTATTTCACGTAAGATTGCTACTAAAATGAAGGTTAGGTACTAATTAGCGTAAGGATGTGCTTTACAATTAAGAAAAAAGCTGTGTTTTACACAATTTTCGGTTTGTGATATGCTCCCCTATAGGTAGACAGATTAAAAAATAAAAATCTGTTTACCTTGGGGGAGTTTTTCTATGCCTAATAGTAAGTATTCTAAAGAATTTAAAAATGAAGTTTTACTGGCTTATGAAA
>NZ_JAOTPO010000016.1 GCF_029028005.1 Alkalihalobacterium chitinilyticum | reverse complement strand
AGATGAGATTTCCCATTACGTTAAGTAAGTAAGACCCCTTAGAGATGATGAGGTTGATAGGTCTCGGGTGGAAGCGTGGCGACACGTGGAGCTGAGAGATACTAATCGGTCGAGGACTTATCCAAATGAATAAAGCGTTGAATTCTTCTAGCACATTATCCAGTTTTGAGAGAACCACTCTCAATTTTAAAAGTCTAGTGGCGATAGCGAAGAGGTCACACCCGTTCCCATGCCGAACACGGAAGTTAAGCTCTTCAGCGCCGATGGTAGTTGGGGGCTTCCCCCTGTGAGAGTAGGACGTCGCTAGGCTTGTATATTATTCCACAGTAGCTCAGTTGGTAGAGCAATCGGCTGTTAACCGATCGGTCGCAGGTTCGAGTCCTGCCTGTGGAGCCATACATGGAGAGCTGTCCGAGCTGGCCGAAGGAGCACGATTGGAAATCGTGTAGGCGGTGACAAACTGTCTCGAGGGTTCGAATCCCTCGCTCTCCGCCAGAGGATTTATTATAAATGTACGGCCCGTTGGTCAAGCGGTTAAGACACCGCCCTTTCACGGCGGTAACACGGGTTCGAATCCCGTACGGGTCACCAATAGTATCAAACTCTGTATGGAGGATTAGCTCAGCTGGGAGAGCACCTGCCTTACAAGCAGGGGGTCGGCGGTTCGAGCCCGTCATCCTCCACCATATAAATTTATATTACCGCGGGGTGGAGCAGTCTGGTAGCTCGTCGGGCTCATAACCCGAAGGTCATAGGTTCAAATCCTATCCCCGCAACCAAAATAATTATCGCATCTCCTTCGAATTACTACTAGGAAGATAATATAAGTAGTGCTTGAAGAGTGCAACCAAAAGTGGTCCCGTGGTGTAGCGGTTAACATGCCTGCCTGTCACGCAGGAGATCGCGGGTTCGATTCCCGTCGGGACCGCCATTATTATTTTCATATTAGAGGGTTGAGAGAAGCAAGAAGTTTGAGGAAACAACTGAACGAACGCCGGATTGTATTTTGATACATGAGGACGTGAGTGAAGGAAGTTGACGAAGAAATTCGAAGCTTATCACAGACCGAATTAGGCTCGGTAGCTCAGTCGGTAGAGCAATGGACTGAAAATCCATGTGTCGGCGGTTCGATTCCGTCCCGAGCCACCATTTTTGCCGGTGTAGCTCAATTGGTAGAGCAACTGACTTGTAATCAGTAGGTTGGGGGTTCAAGTCCTCTCGCCGGCACCAGTAGTTTTATAAAATAACATTAAAATAAATCACTTTAGATGTAGAGTGACATATGATATAATAAGTAACATTACAGAATGTTGGAGGGGTAGCGAAGTGGCTAAACGCGGCGGACTGTAAATCCGCTCCCTGAGGGTTCGGCGGTTCGAATCCGTCCCCCTCCACCATTAAGCGCAAAATGTAGGGGCATAGTTTAAAGGTAGAACTACGGTCTCCAAAACCGTCAGTGTGGGTTCGATTCCTACTGCCCCTGCCATTTTAAAATTTACTATTGGGCTATAGCCAAGCGGTAAGGCAACGGACTTTGACTCCGTCATGCGTAGGTTCGAATCCTGCTAGCCCAGCCATTTGCGGAAGTAGTTCAGTGGTAGAACATCACCTTGCCAAGGTGAGGGTCGCGGGTTCGAGTCCCGTCTTCCGCTCCAGAATATATGGCGGCATAGCCAAGTGGTAAGGCCAAGGTCTGCAAAACCTTTATTCACCGGTTCGAATCCGGTTGCCGCCTCCAATTTAAATATGTAAAGTCCTTTATACCCTTGCCGGGGTGGTGGAATTGGCAGACACACAGGACTTAAAATCCTGCGGTAGGTGACTACCGTGCCGGTTCAAGTCCGGCCCTCGGCACCATTTAAATTTACCATACACAGTTTGACTGTGTTTTTTTATTCCTAGCTATATGCCGGTGTGGCGGAATTGGCAGACGCGCACGACTCAAAATCGTGTTCCTTCGGGAGTGTCGGTTCGACCCCGACCACCGGTACCATCTACATATTTTACGTTAACTTTAAAATAACCAGATAGCTCATAAACGTTGATATATCAATGTTTGTGAGTTTTTTTATTGTTTGCAGATAACTGTGGAAATCATAGAAAATCATTAGATATTACACAAATATTACACAACCATTTCTTCAAATGTTTTCACCGTTCCTAGCTCATCTTCTTCACGTAACTCCTTAATTACGTGGGTATATTCTTTTAAAGTTGTCTCAATATCGCTGTGACCCAAGCGCTCACTTACATAATATATTGAAACTTTTTTATACAGGAGAACACTGGCGTGCGTGTGCCTGAGCCCATGCATCGTTATTGGTTCTATGCCAAGTTCAGTTAAGACTTTCTTTAAAAGATTGTTTGCCGCCGTATTGCAAATGACTTTGTATTTAGACTTAGGACTGTAAAAAACTAATTTATGAATATTGTTAGGTGTGGATGCAAACAACTTTTTGAAATGAAGCATTGTTCGTTGATCCATTTTTATTGTTCGATTTGATTGTTCGTTTTTTGTTGGACCAAACCCTTCTGGACTTCTTTTCATATAGCCCCACGTTTTACTAATGGTGATTGTGTTTTTTACAAAGTCAAAATCACTTCGTGTAAGTCCGACTAACTCAGCAAAACGCATACCTGAAGTCAAAGCTAAAAGTAATAAGGAGTAGCCCAATCCTTTATCAAGCCTGTTCCGAATTTCTCTTAAAAGTAGCTCACTCTCTTGATAATTCAGATGTTTCTCAATAGACCTTTTAGAAGGCGTTGTCCATGTTAATTTAGCTTTTCTTGTGAAATCATGGTGTATAATCTGCTCTTCAACTGCATCCTTTACACAAGCACGGATATGAGTATTTAACTTTTCTACGGTTTCCCGTGCTTTGTTAGAGCCATACTCGTTTAAAAACATCTGATAATCGTGTCTAGTAATCTCTTGTAAAGGTGTGCTCCCGAAATATGCTTTGATTGCCTTGGATGTATATTGATAATGTCGTTGGGTTGTAACACTTAAAGTAGATTTGTAGAGCTTAACCCACTTATCAAAATACTCATCTATAGGTGCTGGCATCAGATGGGGAACAATTCCTTTACTCAATTGGGCTTCCACTTCTGCCCCAGCTATTTGAGCCTCTTTTTTTGTTCTGAACCCTCCTTTTCTTAAAGGTTGTGCTTTACCATTTACATAATGACTGACAGTATATTGATAGGTTTTTCCTCGTTTTTGAATGCTAGCCATACTTTCCCCTCACTTTTTATTGGTAAGGGTGGCCAGGCTGAGATAGGTCACCCTTATCATAACAATTTTTATTTCAAAGTTGTAGTGAATCCTTTTCCGATAGAACAGTAATTAAAGGTAGTACTAAGAAAATATTCGGTGAAAATTATTCTCCAAAAACTCCGCCATTTTTGATGCATGAAAGGACCATGTTTGCCCTTTAGTTTTGGGATAGAAGACAAATCCACCTGAATCAACATCAAGCTGCTCTCGAAACTTTGAAGGATAAAGGATGTTCTGTTTAATCCATACTTGCTTTCGATTAACTCTTGTTTCAAGGTCTTTCATTGACCAATAAAGTCCAACTAATTGTTGCTGTTTTAATTCTTCCAGTTCTGCTTTTGAGATAAGTACTGAATCACTTGGGATAGGGATAGTTAGATTAACTGATAGTTGTTGCATGAAATTTTCCTCCAGTGTAAAGTGAGATGCTATTGCATTAGGCAATAGTAGCTAAATTAGCAACCTTATCGTCAGTGGCGTATGGTCCGTTATTTGTGGGGTATATAAATCCAAACAAAAAAACGCGACCGATAAGAACAGACTTCTTGTAAGAAGCTGTTATTGACTTATCGCATTCGCGTTTTATCTGTGTGTGTATTATTTAAAGTTTTCTAATGTAGTAAATTCAATATTTAATTGCTTACTTACAATTTATAAAATACTCGAAAAGTTGTCAATCCAATCTGCTCATAATAAAATTTTTGGAGAGGTTTGCAACTGTACCTATGTTTATGCCTTGCCAATATCTAATTCAGTTTTCGAAGTTTTTAGTAGCTTTTTTATTCATAAAACATCTTGAGGCGGCGCCTAAGACGATTCTGAGTACGGAAAAGCTACCTTATGATAATGAAGCTGTTTGTATTCAATAAAGACTCGTGGCGGCGGCCTAGTAGCTTCTTAAGGAATAAAAGATGCCTGAATTTCAAGTAGCTTTTAGCTGTTAAGAAAAGCATGTTTATTAATAGCCAAACTGTATCTGCAAAACTAGCTACATCACACGTATGGGGCGGCCGGCCCTTGAACTACATAAATGAATACTCAATGCAGCATAGAGGAACGAGGGATCCCAAGGGGATCATCTCGTGACGAAGTAGTAGAGTAGAGGTTGAGGTAGAGAAGCTTGTACTTAATACAATAGTAAGGAACACTCTCTCAAAAACGGCTCCGAAGCATTGGTAATAATGAAAAAGCAAGTGGGGAAAATTCCCACGTTATCTAAATAGAGTGGGAAAAATCCCCCCGTTTTTTGCCCATAATCTTATATGAAAAAAAGCCTTAACCATCTGAAAGTTTCATTGGGTTAGGCTTTTTTGCTTACTCTTTTTCTGTTTTCTCATAAAGGTATTCTTGGATCAACTTTTCAAGAAGTTTAGAGACGTCCGTGTCTTCTTGAATGGCACGCAGTTTAATTTTCTTTATCAACTCTTCGTCCAGAGTAGTTGTGAATTTTTTTCTCATATCGTTCACCTCAATAATATTTTACCGTATATACGTATATAAGTAAATGAGTATTGACGTAATACGTATATACGTATTAAAATCATAAATAGAAACAACAATTTGTTCGGGTCAATGTGGATAAAGGAATATTTACTAGTAATACAGCTATTAAGAGATAAACGAGGGAGTGGGCGGGATGGCAAATAAAATTGTAAAGTTATTAGTTAACGAAAAGGGAGAGTATTTAGCAAAGCTTGATGAAATCCAGTTAAAAGAGGTGTATGCGAATGGTGGCGTGCCATTCTTTCCAAAGAAGTATTCAGCTCCACATGACATTTGGGAGTTATTTGAAAAGGAACAAGAGTCAGAGGGGATAAGTAAGAATTCAAAATTCTCAGCTGCCGATGTTAGAAGGTTTCAACAGTTAATTCGAGACAAGAATATCAACAGTCAAAACATGATAGTCGTCAACAAGCGTAAAGTGGCTAAGGCTGCAGATTTTATGGAAATAGCAGAGATTGTTGACATTATGGAAAGGAAGGAGCTCCAGAGGTTTATGGCTAAGCTTAAAAGGTTGCAGCTTATTAAAGAAAGCTACAACGATAAATTAGAGCGAGTGGAGTATTACATTAACCCTTGCTACCGAAAGCCAGCTGCAAGATTATCAGTAGAATTATATGGCCTGTTTCGAGAGTATCTATGGGAAGCCATGACTGTTAAGAAGAGTGAGTATGAAAAGATTAAATCTAAAAAGTTTATAGAAGAAGGGGAGCTAACTTCTAATGCTTACAGGAATGCCATCGAGCAGGCTTATCAAGCTCAACGAACAACTACTAACACAGATCCATCAGCGTTGGATATTGTAGAAGAGGTTAGAATAGCTGTCCTTGAGGAAAAAGTACAAAATGCACAAAAAGAAATCACTGAATTTGAAAAAGTTCATGAGGATGATTTATACCTTAGCATTGAAGAATCGTTTGAGGTAGAGGATAAGCCTATTCCAAGTACAGTTTCAACATTGACATTATGGGCAGAAGTAGAGGGGGCTAACTATATCGGACCAGCCAGTGGTGTAAATAAAATAGAGTTAGAAAGTGTTAGAGAAGCTTTCCAGGAATTTATTGTGGATGAAGATAAAGAACTGTTCATTTCAAAAGTAGGCCATCTTTTTTCATTTGAACAATCGATGGAACAAAATAGCACAAAAGACAAAAAAGAGGCGCAAGCTAAATAGCTCACACCAAAGACAATAAAATAATCCTAATTAAATAATAGATAAAAAGGAGCGCCTTGTCAAAGGCGCCCTAGAAGTTATTTATCATATTTTCGCTTATTGGCCTTCTTTATTTCAATGTTAGTCATTATGGGCCTTATTCTTTCTCTAATTCTTTCATGAATAAATTCCTCTTCAAACCCCAACTCTTTTAGTAAGTAGAATTCTAGTATGTTTCGGAGGATATGGAATGCGGTTATTAACTCTTCTCCTTTTAGAGCTTTATGTTCTAGGTTTTGATTATAGTGAGTATAGTAATTCCTTGTATTAGCAACTATCTGTGGAAAGTCTTTTAATTTGAAATCGCCAGTATGAAAGCAGAATCTATAGTCTGCTAGTAACAGGTGAGCTAGGCGACATCTTAATGTGACAAAGTCTTTACAACCCCCTAATAGAAACTTCTTATCTTCCTCTCGAAAGGATTCGTGTCTTAATTCCAGTAATTGTTCTACTCTTTTCTTATAGTCACGAAGAGAGTAGGTAATTCTACGAGAATGATAGGTTTCTAATGCTTGTATCATATTCAAAAAATGTCGACTTACTGACAATTTACGGTTGTATAAGCTGTCGATATACAATTCTATTATTGGTTCCATAATGGTCGATATTTCTTGCCATTTTTGAAAATTTGCTTGATTAAGCTCGCTTAAATTAAATAAAAATTCATGTTTTAATATTCTTTTATTGTTGTTTTCTTTAATTTTGTTTTGTGTATATGCATGAACAACTTCTAACGGACGAATACGTTTCTTACCATCTTCAAACTCATGATATACTTCAGGAGATTCTACAATCATAGTATTGAATCCCAATGGGCTACCCATAGCTATCTCTATAAGAGTTTTCATTTGATTGCCTATTTTGATGAACCATTCTAATTGATGGGGCGACTGAGCTTCAATAACAAGGTATGGAACTTGTTCTAGGGTAATTTCCTCTTTCATCATTTCAAATGGATAGCTAAAGGTTAACTCGTAAGTTAAAGTGTAATCTTCACATGAGTATATTTCTATGGGCTCTATAGTCTTTAACCCTATAAGAGTTTCTTTATCGCCTATTTCAGGGATTACATAGTTTGAGGTATCTCCCCATTGAATTATTCCTGGAATACTAATTTTCATTTTTGTAAAGCTGATATCTTCTTCTTTTTCGAATGCAACACCATTAAACATAAATGTTGCTTGGTAACCGAATATTTCTTCAGAACCAATCCTGCTTTCGGTACTTATTCGTACACAATCAACAAGTGTAATTTCCGCTCCATTTGCTGTCGTTCCGGTAATGAAAGGGATGGTGAGAGGTAGTTCCAAATAACTCATCATAGGGCCGCTATTAGGTATTCGAATATAAAGAACTATCCCTCCTTCATCTTTGTTTAAGTATAAGTCACCGTAATACTGTTGATTAGAATTATCTACTTTCCAAGATCCAGTTGCTGATAAACTCACATTCATTATCCCCATCTCCTATTTCAATCTCTACTTTTCTACAATTAGTTATTTTAATATTAACATCTCCTTTTATTTTATAGGATATAGGTAGCACTGAAAAATAATTTAAAGGAAAACTGTTAAACCAGTAAAGAGGAGGCTGGTTATGACAACAACATTAACTACAGCAGATATGATTGACTTCTATAAAGTAGGGGCAGATGACTACTTTGAAAATTACACGCCCTATATTTTGAACAAGGTGAGAAAGTGGATCGATAACAATTCAATAGAGGTAACTTATAAAGGTAGTCTTTCACACATAAAGATTGATGCACTATCATTTGCCTATGAATACTACGAACAACTAAAATCAGATAAATTTTCTGATGATATAGATACGGCACGAAAATATTGGTTTAAGACAGTATGGATGAAAATGCTAGATTACTTAAATTATAACTACCTCAATATCGAACGTCATAATAGTAAAGATCCATATAGAAGAACTCACTTCGTTCCCCTCGATTCATTGACAGAGAATGAATACTTATATGAAAAGATCCTTTCTGATTACCACGCTCCGTCTCCAGAGATCGTCCTGGTTGAAAAGGAAGAACAAAAGCTTCCTAAACTCCTGTATGAAATGGTTAAAGATTTCGCCTCTGAACAATACATGATGCACAACTATAAGACAATTCCAAAGGAAAAGTACGTTGAAATGATTCATGATTGCTTAGACTCTGCAATTGAGAGATTAGAATGGCGGACAACTTCTAATAACCGAGCTGCAAATATAAAAGCAGTTTCTGAGAAACATAGTATTTCTTATGGAAGTTTGAATATGTATTATGCACGTTTTAAAGAAGATGTGAGGGAGTATCTGTGGCTCATACCTAAATATTTGAAGGAAAAAAATACCCCTAAATAAATTTTTATAGGAAATGTGTAAATAGCCTTCATTCCAGAGTAATGGAGTTATTGAGACAGAAAAAATTGTCTTATTAATCTCTAGGAGGAATGGAGAATGGAAAAGATGGTTGAAGCAATAAAACAGGACATATCACGACAGGAGAAAGCAAATGAGTATTTCACTCATGCGTTAATACATCTTGAAGAAAATAGAGTACAAGAAGCACAAATAGTAGCTAATAGATGTTATGCAATTTCGGATAGCATCGAGCAGCGCTTAGCAATAAGAATGCTTATACAAATAGCTCAAATTAATAGCCATCAAGAAAGGATGTCCATCATTGATGACATTTACTCCTATTCACAACAGGTAGGAGGGATGCAAAATGACAATTAAACATGGTCTCCTACAAGGCAATAGAAACCGTAGGCTTTATAAAATCTGGTATGACATGAAGCGCCGCTGCTATAACCAAAACAGTAGAAATTATCGCAACTATGGTGGAAGGGGAATTGAGGTATGTGATCAATGGTTATCGGACTTCGCTGAATTCTATCATTGGGCGATGGAGAATGGTTATGACGACAGATTACAGTTGGATCGTATCGATGTAAATGGCGACTATGAACCTATTAATTGTCGCTTTGCAACTCATCAAGAACAACAGAACAACCGTAGAAATAACCGCCTAATCAAGATTGGTAATGAAACATTCACTTGTGCTCAGGTTTGCAGGAAGTATGGTATCAACCCTAAAACATTCCACAGTAGATTAAAAAGAGGCTGGACTGGTCAAAAGCTTCTCAGTAGGAGAAATGCCATATGAGAGACTTGATGACTATCTTCATTGACTTCAAGTCTGGCAACACAGAAGCCTTTCTGGAACTCATTGAGAACAAATATGTAAGTTCGATCATTAAAACAACCGTAAGCAAAACCCTACACTTTGAAGAAGATGAAATCGTAAGCGAAATCTACATTATGATAACGAGCAGAGCTAACAACCTCATTTTTAATAGCTCACCACAAGTTACCTCTTACTTAAACCAAGCCATCCGCGGCTTAGTAAAAAACCTTTCAGAAAAAAGAGCTTCTCAACAGCATCGTGAATGCGAATACAACGAAGCCCTCCAAAACACATTTACTTTCCCAAATGAAGACACCCTAGAGGAAAACGAGATTACTAATTTACTTATGGACAAGCCTTTCTTACGTGAACGAATATTGGAAGACAAGACATACCAACAAATTGCTTCTAAGCATGGTGTGACACTTGCAAAAGTCTATCGTGATACCAAGAAAAGCGAAGAACAAATAAGAGATTTATTAAAAAAGTGAAAAAAAGCAGACTACCGACCTGTTAATAGATTGTAAGCCTCCAAAGCAGGGCATGAACAATAATCTCTCCATTTCCTCGTTAACCCTCCATAGAGTTTATGTCCTGTTTTCATCCTCACAAAAGAAATCTACCGAAAGGAGAGAGGTAATGACTCAATTGAATAAAAAGCAGGAGCTATTCTGTCACCATTATGTCAGAACCTTAAACGCCTCCCTTTCGGCTCGTTTAGCTGGATATGCCAATAACCATAATTCTGGCTATCGAGTAATGAACATGCCAGGCGTTAAGGAAAAGATAGAAGAGCTGTTCGAAGAAAAGAAAAACAACCTAGTAAAGAACGATACATTAATCCAGGAGAAGCTCCATCAACTTGCTATGGGATTAGATGATGAAAACCGTGAAATTTCGAAACAAAACCAGTTAAAAGCGATTGAAATGCTCTATAGATTCATCTTTAGCGATAACCAAGCTCAAGGTCCTCTGCATGACATAACGAACTTCATAGAGGCTCTCACAGGCTCTAACGCACCAACTTGGAATGAGGAAGACCATGAGCAATAGTGAAGGTTTTCAGTTTAAGCCATTCTCAAATAAGCAGAAGCAAGTGCTTAGCTGGTGGACCGATGAATCGCCTCACAAAGATAAACATATGATTGTTGCCTACGGAGCCATCCGGTCAGGTAAGACCATCTCCATGATCCTCTCGTTTGTTTTCTGGTCGCTTAAAAGCTTCCCTGAATCGCAGAACTTCATCCTCGCAGGAAGAAGCGCAAGTGCCTTAAAACGAAACGTCCTAATGCCAATGATTGAGATGCTAAACACGCTAGGCATTGATTATGAATACAAAGTCGGCGAAGGACTGCTACTTATCGGCATGCATCGCTACTACCTCTTCGGAGGCGTCAACGAACGTTCTTTTGAGCCGCTCCAGGGACTAACCGCTGCAGGAGCCTACTTAGACGAAGTTGTGCTTATGCCCCGTTCCTTCGTAGAACAAGCCTTTGGTCGCTGCTCTGTAAATGGCGCGAAGTATTTCATGAACTTAAACCCAGGCTCGCCGCTCCATTGGTTTAAAACAGACATCATCGACAAGGCAAAAGAAAAGAATGCACTCGTTATCCGTTTCACGATGGACGATAACAACTCCCTCGCAGACAAAGCAAAGAACAGGTTACGAAATATGTACTCCGGCGTTTTTAAAAAGCGTTACATCGACGGAGAATTCGTCCTGGCGGAAGGTCTAGTCTATGATGCATTTGATGTTGAGAGCATGACTGTTAGCTCCATCGATGAACCAATCGTAGAAACGCTGATCGGCGCTGACTATGGAACACAAAACTCCACTGTATTCCTCCTCCTCGGAATAGGCAGAAGTAAAAAGGTCTATGTCCTCGATGAATACTACCACTCTGGCCGTGAAAGTGGCCGACAGAAAAGTCCTTCTGAATACTCTATTGACTTCCAGAACTTCTTCCAAAAACATCAGAAGACCTACCGTAGCATCAATCGCGCCTATGTAGACTCTGCTGCGACTCACTTTATTGCACAACTATACAAGGACAAAGTAAGAGGCGTTGTGAAGGCCAAAAAGAATGTCGTTGAAGGAATAGCTTCCGTTCAAAACTTAATTGCTCAGAATCGCTTACACATCCACAAGAGTTGTAAAAACACCATTAAAGAAATGCAAAGTTACTCTTGGATAGATGGACAAGAGGATGCAGTTCTAAAACAAAACGATGGTTGTGTAGATGCCTTACGCTATGCCATTTACACCGCTAACATCACTTAGATTGAGGAGGTGATACCTTGCCTAAACAGTATGAAGAGAATCAACAATGGCCTCCAAAAGAATGGGCCGAAATCTACGACAAGTTTGAAGAGCACGCTGCTTTATACAGTGGCGACGCACAACGCCTCGCAAACTACTACTCTAAGAAACCTTTCTCCCCTAATCAAAACGGACGTTTCTGGGCGCGCCAAGTAAGTGATGAAGTATCTACACGCCTACGAGTTCCAGTTGCTTCTGATTTAGCCGCTACAAGCAGCGACTTATTGTTCTCCAAGCCAATCAGCGTGTCGGTTGATGAAGCACACGAGCAGAAGGCTGCTAAAGACGCAACCACAACTCAAGATGTTCTCGTGGATATGATGGACCGAATGAACCTAGACAGCCTCTTAAGTGAAGCGGGTGAGTTTGCTTCAGCTTTAGGCGGTGTGTACTTAAAGGTGAACTGGGATAAGTCATTATCTCCATTTCCAATTATCAGCGTTGCTCAAGCGGATACAGCTATACCAGAGTTTAAGTTTGGTATTTTAACCAGCGTAACTTTCTGGATGACGATCAGAGAGGACGATAACGTTGTGTATCGGCTTCTGGAGCAACATACACCAGGTCACATCTATAACAGCCTTTACAGAGGGTCTGAGGATTTGTTAGGAAAAAGAATTGCTCTGAACTTCCTTCCGGAAACGCAGGGGCTGCCAGATGAAATCGTTACTGGGATTGACTCCTTATGCTGCCGCTACATTCCTAATATGAAACCTAACCGAATGTTTCGAGGAGTAAGCATCGGTCAATCAGATTTCGCAGGGACAGAAGGGCTTATGGATTCGCTAGACGCTACCTACAGTTCTTGGATGCGAGACATCAACTTATCCAAAGCACGCATCATTGTGCCAGAAGAATGGTTAATGCCTACTCAGCACGGCGGCGTGTTCGATGCAGAACGAGAAGTCTACTCCACTTTGGATATTGACCCAACGTCGATGGAGAAAGTCGGCATAACCATGAACCAGTTTGATATTCGTACCAACGAGCACAGACAGACGGCGCTAGAGTTGCTGGATCGCATCATCACACACGCTGGTTATTCTCCTCAGTCCTTTGGTTTAAAAATCGAAGGAAGAGCTGAGAGTGGAACAGCGCTGAACATACGTGAGCGCAAGACGATGGTGACAAGGGAGAAAAAAGCAAACTTCTGGCGTGCAGCGATTGAGGACATTCTCACAGTGGCTCAGCAAATCTACAACAACAAACTGGGTGGAAAGATTACGGTCTATAGACCAACTGTTACCTTTTCTCCAGTTCACACAGATTTAGAGACGACTGCTAAAACTGTCGATATGCTCTTTAAAGCTCAATCCTCAACGGTTTATACCAGAGTGAAGATGCTGCATCCGACTTGGAGTGAAGACCGAATTCAAAACGAGGTAGATGGTATTTTACAAGAGTTTGCAAGGAGTTAGTTAACCGTGTGAGCAAACGGGCACTAAATGCCCACTTATGTAAGGTTACACAAACTTATTGCAGTAAATGGGCACTCGAGTGCCCGTTGAGGATAGAAAAGCTTGCTTACTATACCGCCTTTGCTAAAATCGCTGAATCCGTTGGTACACAAGGGGTGGCGCGTTCAAACCTTACTTAGCTTTATTAAATAGGGCAATGTCAAACCGTTCAGCTATGCTTTTTTGGATATATCCTCTAAAGATTAGAACAGATTGGTAGTGAGATGTGACTTGCTAGCGCATAAAGTGAAGTCGCTTACTATACCGCCTTTGCTTAATAGCTCTTTATCCCTTGGTACACAAGGGATTGAGGATAATGTCCGATACTAGCTCATGACTCTAAACTGCTGCTAAGGCTGTCCACAAGGACGTTAAACTTGGAGGTAGTTATATATGACAGACGTGAACACAAACGTAAACAATCCAGCAGTTGATGATAAGCAAGACCCAGCTTTAGACAATCAACAGAATGACACCCAGGACGAGAAGCAGTTTTCACAACAAGATCTGGATGACATCATTACGAAACGATTGGCTAGAGAGCGTAAGCAGTGGGAAAAAGCGCTGGAGGAAGAACGTAAGAAAGCCAACATGGATGAGTTGGAGCGTGTAAGGCATGAAAAGGAAGAGGCAGAAAAGAAAGCTACTGAATCCTCTTTGAAAGCAAGTGAGAAGTTGGTTCTTGCGGAAGCGAAGGTGCAAGCGCTGGCCCTTGGCATCGAGGCAAAGAAACTTAACTACGTTCTAAAGCTTGCTGACTTAGAAGTTCCAGAGTTGGTTACTGAAGAAGGCGAAGTATATGAAAAAGGCGTGAAGATGGCTATTAAAGCGATCGTCACTGATTTCCCTGAGCTTGTATCAAAGCCGGAAGTTTCCAAAGGTGGATCCGATTTCTCCAAAGGAAGCAACAAGGGAATGACGCTTGAGCAATTTAATGCTCTTAGCTACAAGGAGAAAGTAAACCTCTATAACACTAACCCCGAACTCTACCGAAGTTTCACAACAAAATAACAACGATCCCAGGAGGAATGAACCATGAGTGTAACAAAAATCCAAGACTTAATAAATCCCGAAGTAATGGCAGATATGATTGCTGCAGAGCTTCCAGCTGCTATTCGATTTGCTCCCCTTGCAAATCTTGATGACACATTAGTTGGACAGCCTGGTAATACCATTACGGTTCCTGCATACAAGTACATTGGCGATGCCGAAGTTGTGGCAGAGGGCGAAGCAATCGATCTTACTAAAATGGAAACAGAAACAGACGAGGCTAAGATTGTTAAATTCGGTAAAGCTGTAGAGCTTACGGATGAGTCAGTCTTATCTGGCTATGGTGATCCAGTAGGGAATGCGAAAGACCAAATTAAAAAATCTATTGCAGCTGGAGTAGACAATTCTTGTTTAGCAGCTTTGAAAGGCGCTACATTGTTTGTTGGTGACGGAACGGAAGCAATCTCTGAATCTTTAATTCTAGATGCAACTGATAAGTTCAATGACGAAGAGGAAGAAGCAAAACTTATCTTTATCGCACCTTCCCAAGCAAGAGAAGTACGTGCTGATGAGAACTTCTTATCACCTCGAGTAATGGTTGACTACGGTATCCAACCGTTAATGCCTGGAGTTATTGGAATGCTAGGTGAGTGCCAAGTAATGGTCTCTCGTAAGATCGAAGCCGTTGCTGGTAAATTCGAAAATATCATCGTAAAAACAGGGGCTCTAACAATCTACCTAAAGAAAAGTGTAGAACTTGAGACTGATAGAGACATCCTAGCGAAAACAACGGCTATCTCTGCAGATCAACACTGTATTGCTCATTTATCCGATGACAGCAAAGTAATCCGTGTTGTATCTAAAGCTTAGTGAAAGAGGGGCGCATTCTAAGCCCCTCTGAAGCTCTAAAGGAGGAATAAACGATGTTATTGCAACGTCATAAGAAAAAACGTGCTCAGGAAGCTTCTAAAGATGTGAAGTCAAAAGAAGCTGTAAGCCAGAGTACAAAAGCAGCTTCTAAAGCTCCTAAAAAGCCTAAAAAATCAGAGTAAACCTAGGAGGTACTAACCATGCAAGAAATTACTTTAGCTGGATACCAGAATATCCGTACACACATGGAGAACTCATGGAAGTTTATTGAGCTGCGAGACGACGCAGGAAACCCTGTGGTTCGTTTAAGTACAGATGACCCTCGTGTAAGCTGGACACACGCTCCAGACGCTCAGACGCTTGAATTGAGTATCGTTCTAAAAGGAGACGACGCTGAAATCTCTCTTCCTCAGAAGTTTAACAGCTCTGTTATCTTTGGCCAGGCGAGCGGAGGAGACGCTCTAGCTCCTGTAACAGACTTTGCACTGTTTGAAATGGCAACAACGGAAGACCAAATCACAGTGCGTCATAGAATCGAAGTTCCTAGGGTGGGTGCATAACTCACCCCTTTGTTTAATAAAGGGAGGTGAGTGAGTTGGCAACACTTTTTACTAATACACATACGGGGCATACGGGAGTAGTCCAGCAGTGGACAGTTCCTGAAACAGGAAGTTATCGTATAACAGCTGTAGGAGCAAAAGGTGCTGGTTTCTGGGGAGGTAGAGGCGCAAAGATGTCCGGTGTATTTGACCTAGTCGAAGGAGAAGACTTGAAAATACTTGTTGGACAAGAAGGTGTCTCAGGTTTTTTTCAACTTAATGTCAGTACCCGACTTCATTATTATGGTGGTGGCGGAGGTACGTTCGTCGCTACACTAGATAACACCCCACTCATTGTAGCTGGCGGTGGCGGTGGTGGAGGAAATTTAGACCGTAGAGAACTCCGTTCTGACGCTACGATTACTGAAGAAGCCAGGATAGGAACCGCATCAATAGGTAGAGGTGGAAATGTATCTGGTAGTGACACTCGTTTTACCGGTGGTGGTGGAGGATTCCTAGGAGACGGAGCCAGCCTTGGTGGTGTTAGATTTATAGGTGGCGGTGAGGGTGGTCATTCGACGCTCACTAACTCTACTGAAGGTGGATTTGGTGGAGGCGGAGCTGCTAGATATGCCGTCGCTAACAACTTTCGGCACTGTGGCGCTGGAGGGGGTGGTGGATACACAGGTGGGCACGGCCAAGTAACTCAAGGGACTACAGATGTCACTACTCTTTCTGGTGGAGGTGCTGGCTCTTATAATGCTGGTACAGACCAAGACAATGAAGAGGCTATTGGAGAATCTCACGGTTATGTTACTATAGAAAAACTTAACTTAGGACCAGAGCCTACAATTAGAGAAGTAGTTGTCAGTTCTTTTCTAAATAGCATTACCCTTTCCTTGACTACACAGAGGAAACGTGTAGCTTCGGCATCATTTTATATGTCTCCTATCTACTCATCTGCCGTTTTAGGCGTTACACAGACGTCTGAAAGCGTCAGCTACATGAAACCGATTGAATCGAGTGCTAAACTTGCTTCTGCAATTGCCGTGAGGCACGTAGAGACACGCGCAGGACCGATTGTATCATCCGCTGAAATAGCGACATCACGAGTGACAGTAACAGTTACATCAAAAGTGACATCAATAAAAACACACGCACAACGTCACATACAACGTGTTAGCAATGTAACTACTTCTGTAGACAGCATTGGCACAGACAACGTCAGTAGCGTTGTAAAGACTTCTGTTGCTACAAACAGAGTAAGTGCTATCCATAGTGACGTACACGCCTTCCTGCTTCGTGCCAGAGGACATAAGATTGCTGATCTTCCTTTGGGTACGGTAATCAAAGACACAAATACACGCTACAATGGCCGCTCAATCGAATGGATAGTTGTTTCTCAGAACCATCCAGGAGCACCTACGGGAGCAACGATGCTACTTGCTCGTCATGCTCTAAGCTTCAAGCCGTTCTCAGGAGCTGCTGACGGCGATAAGAACTCAGGCACTGGCGTGAACCGTCATGGACGAGAAGACTGGCAAAACTCTCATATGCGTCAATGGTTGAATCGCAAAACTGCGTTAAACGCTGGCGTTACACCAGAAGCTGTCCATCATAATCCGTACCACACAGAACCAGGTTTCATGGCTGGCTTTGGCAGTCGCTTCGAGAGTAACTTACTCGCAACAGAAGTAGAAACACACGCTGCAGGGACGGAAGGAACGTACACAACAAGCGACAGAGTCTTCTTCTTATCCCAAGCAGAAGCTGGCTTAACAGCTGACATAGAGGAAGGGGCGCCGCTCCCAGAAGACGTCCATTCGCTTATCCGTTATGCGTACCCAACACAGGAAGCGATTGACACTGATACGTCTGGCGTGACTAGGTTCACGTTTGAGCCGACAGGATGGTACTTCCGTACTCCTGACTTGTTTGACGGCGAAAGACGGATCCGCTTCTATGCCACAAACTCATTCAGAGATGAATGGCACGGACAGCTCTATCCAAACTTCGGGTCTGTAGCCATGCGTCCGGCTATTAACATGGATGGCAGCATCTTTGTTGATGAAGAGCCAGATGAAAACGGCGTCTACACGCTGATTTACGACCCTATCATGCCTGAAATTCGCAACGAGGTTGTAAGAGTAACCTCTTATGTTTCTCCTATCACTTCTAAGGCGTTCAGAGAGACGAAAGAAGAGTTCGACATATCTTCTTACATGCAGCCGCTCCAATCATCTTCAGAAGCCGTTACGGAACGTGCTGTAACAAGAGTTGCATCATCCTTTATGTCTCCAGTGACGCAAGGAGTGACAACAGAAACAGTACAGCGAGTGACAGTTGCTGTGACATCACGAGTGACATCAATCATGTCATCAGCTGTGATGAGTAAGAAACAGTCGTTAGAAGCCGTCTCCTACGCTGCTGAAATAGCAAGTAACGGATCCGCCGCAAGAAAAGCATCCGCTCATGTTAACAGCCATGTTTCTCCAATCGTCCAGGGGAACGTGAGGCAGGCAGTAGCAATAGCAAGTACACACGTCGCGAAGATAATGACTACTGTTTCTGTCAGCAAGATAAAGTCAGTAGAAACTGTCTCATACGCCAAAGAGATAGGAAGCAGCGCTTTCGGGGAGAAGTCGACGCTGGAACGTATTGCGAACTCTTACATGCGTCCTATTACACATCATGTGACAGCAGAGCCATCGAAACGTACAACACAAGTAGTGACATCACAGCTGACATTGATTACAACATCCGTTGTGACAGAACCAGTGAAGCGCACGACAGCCGTTGTAGCGTCACATATGGCTCCTATTGCCTCTACAGCTGAGGTAGCTGTAAAGCGCACCGCAGAGGGCGTCTCACACGTCGAGAAAGTGTATTCCAGTGTAACAACAGAAACAATTAGCTCAAAATCTAAAACTTTTGTTGTGACTACTGTGAGTAAGCCGATATACAGCAGTAATAGTAGAATTGTAAGGGCAAATAAAGACGTCACTAATTACGTCGCGAATGTCACAACTACTTCTACAAGAGTTGCTGAACGCGTGACAGCAGTAGAGACGCATGTAAAGCCAATAGACAGCGGCTCTGTTTCCGAAGCGAAACGAGAAGCAACCGTCCATTCTCACGTTAAGGCGTTTCATACTTACGCAGTTACTAGGGAGAACGACGGCCAATCAGTCAGAACAGTTGCGAGTTATGTAAGCAGAATGCACTCCAGCGTCGTAGAGGCGCGTAGAGGAGCTATTCCACTCGTTACCTTATCTGAAGTCGAAACTAACGTGAAACTAAGTGTAGAAGAAGCGAGAATTGTTCTTCATGACTCTGAAATCACGCTAACATTAACCAGTAACTTTAAATAGCCGGAGGTGAGAACATGGCGCTAATAGGCAATACCGCAACATTGCGGGTGGAATTTTCCAACGAAAGTGGCTTCCGTTACGACGTACAAGAAGTAACGTTAACCATATACGACGAACGTAAACGGGCTATTCTCACGGTTCCTCAAGCGGATCTGGAGCAGCAAGGTGTTGGAGTATTCCAATATGACTACGTTGTTCCAGAAGGCGCCACACCTTACTACTACGAATTCTCAGGAGTGTTTGAAGGCAAGTGGCTTACGGGCCGCCGGCCACTCCTTCGAGAATGGACGCAGGGGGTGTAGGCATTGAACAGCTACGCAACGCTTGAAGATTTAAAAGAATACCTGGAACTAACCGATGCTGACTTTCCGAGTGACATCAACCGATTGCTATTAAGAGCAAGTGAGTTCCTCGATTATGCTACAAAGAACCGACTCCGAGAAGGAGAGGTTGCTAGGCAGGCCGCATGTGCTCAAGTAGAGTTTTGGCTCACGCTCGATGAATCAACCGACATCCTCGGGAACATCAAGTCCTTCAACATCAGTAAGTTCTCACTTGATTATGGCAGTAACGGACTTCCTACACTGGCCCCGAGAGCCAGACGCATCCTAGCGCGTGTAGGACTCTTATACAGGGGAGTTGGTATTCGATGAGGATACCAAACTTCCTTATGAAACAGAAAGCTACTTTCTACAAGTCGCTAGGACACGGCGCTTACGGCCCGGTCTTAGACGACATCCCGCATTTCTCCAGGTGCTACCTGGAGCCTTCACAAAAGGTTGTGACAACCAGCAACGGTGAGGAAGTAATCTCAACCGCCCTCGCTGTGTTTCCGCCTAAAACCCCTTTAACGATGAACAGCAAAGTTGTGGTTGACTCCCATGATTACTATGTCATCTCCATTGTTCCTATTAAAAGCTGGACCGACAGCTGCATGGAGGTGTTGCTGAAATGAAGATAACCAAAACCAAGTGGTTCGGCGACAAGATACAGCGTGAAGTACAAGCTGCTGTAAGCAAAAGCACGCTGGAAACCGCTGAGAGTGTCTTAAAGGAATCCAACAGCAAAGTGCCACTGGATACTGGCGCGTTAATGAACTCGGGGGAGGTCGTTCACGACCAGAACTCAGCCGTTGTGGCTTATCACGAGCCTTACGCAGCGATTGTGCATGAAAAGCCGATGGACT
Organism: Alkalihalobacterium chitinilyticum; assembly: GCF_029028005.1. Taxonomy (GTDB): domain Bacteria; phylum Bacillota; class Bacilli; order Bacillales; family Bacillaceae_F; genus Alkalihalobacterium; species Alkalihalobacterium chitinilyticum. The sequence goes on along the minus strand of NZ_JAOTPO010000016.1, from coordinate 77,247 downwards.
TCCAAGGAGGGCGCCAGAACAAGTATCTGGAGTCCAGTATCAACAACCATGCCAGCCAATTTGCAGACAACGTCAAAAGCAACGTCGGAAAGGCATTGAGGTGATGTGAAATGTTGCTTATTGAAATCGCAAGATACCTTCATGCACAGCGCATCGGCGTGTTCGATGAAAGAGGTGTACAAGGCAACATCTTCTTAAACATCGTGCCTACAGATCCGGAAGCGCTGATTGCATTGTTCTCGACAGGAGGCCCGCCAGGAGACGTCAAGCTCGGTTACGACAATCCAACCGTTCAAGTATGGCTCCGAGGCGACAAGAACCCTGTCACCGCCTTTGAAAAGGCACAAGAAGTCTATAACGCACTCCACGGCTTCTCGGGAGGGCGCTTCATAGAAAACGGCAGCTACATTGTAGATTGCCGAGGCCAACAGTCTCAGCCGCTCCATATGGGCTTAGATAACAACGGCCGACATCAGTATTCCATTAACTTCATTCTCGACATGAGAAACGAATCCAGGAGGAGATAAACCATGGCAAAAGTAAAAGTATTGTCTCGCGATATTGTTGTAAAAATCAACACAGGAACAGGCAGCTTAGAGGACTGGACTGAAATCAAAGGGCTTAACAGTGTGACATTCAGTTCTGCAAAGAACGACGCTGACACGACTACGTTTGACGAAGGCGGCTGGGGTTCTCACTTAGTAGCCAATCGAAGCAGAAACGCTACTATTCAAGGACTATACCTTGTTGACGTAGAGACAAGCGAAAGAGACCCAGGACAAGCAGCTGTAGACTCTTACAACGAAAAAATCGGACCAGACTCTTTGGCTCAGTTCCAAATCGAGTTCCCAGGTGGCACAGTAAAGCGTTTCACAGCTTCTGTAAACGTAAGTGACATCGGTGGAGGAAACGACGACCCAATGCCTTGGGGTGCAGAACTTACTGTATCCGGCAAAGTGGAAACTACTAAAGCAGGAGAAGCGTTCTAATACGCTTCCCTAGCTTTACCTTACTTAACGACCTATGAACCGAAAGGGAGTATGAATAATGGCAAAAGTATATAAAGATTTTGATGAGTTTTTCCTAGCAAAAGACGACACGATGACGGTGAAGCTGTTCGGGAACGAATATGACATTCCAACTTCTCTTAGTGCAAAGCTGGCTCTGTCTATGTCTAAGCAAGTAAAAGAAGACCCGAGCCAGGAAATGCAAGTAGACCAGGTTATCGAGTTCTTAAACCTAATTTATGGACAAGAAAACATCGAGGACTGGTTGGATAACGGCATTTCTATTACTCAATTAACAGATGTATTGACTTGGACGATGCAGCAATATAGCCAAGCAAAAGTGAACGTACCAGCACAAAAAAAAAGGAAGGCTCCAGTGAAGAAGCAGTAGATATTCACGAACACTGGGGCGCAATTGAAGCCGACTTCCAGCGTGAATATCGCATCAATCTAGAGGAATCTATTCACACAATATCGTGGCGTAGGTTCCTCATTTTAGTAAAAGGGCTTAGTCAAAAATCCGTGCTTGTTGGGATTATGCAGTCTCAGAAGAAACAACAAGAGCACATCGTTGAGAAGCCGGAAGACATTGAGAAAGCGATTGAGAAAGTCGGCTGGTAAAAAAGGCAGGTGAAAACATGAGTATTAAAGTTGGTGAATTGTACGCAGAACTTACCATGAAGTCCGATGACTTCGATAAAGGCATGGACAGTGGCCAGAAGAAGATGGAGAGCTTCGGTAAAGGCATTACAGGCACTGGAACAACGATGACAAAGTTTGTGACAGGACCTATCGCAGCTGCTGGAGCTGGAGTTATCGCATGGGGAACCAAAGTTGGTAACACTGCAGATCGGCTTCTTGACCTCAAGGGTGTGACGGGTTTAAGCACCGATGCCATTCAGGAGTGGGAGTATGCTGCCAAGATTGCCGGAACGAGCACAGAGGCGGTCACAAGCGCTACAGCCAACCTGGTTAAACGAATGCCGCAGATAACAAGTGGTACTGGAGCAGCCGCAGAAGCGATGGAGAGCCTCGGAGTCAATGTAAAAGACGCCAGTGGCAATATGAGAGACTCTGACAGTATCATGGATGACGTGATGGCTTCCTTAGCTGCTATGAAAGACCCTATCGAGCGTAATGCCGCTGCTTCTCAAATCTTCGGAGGCGCCTGGAAGGACTTGTCGCCTATCCTGGACATGGGTGTAGATGGCATGGCTGCTGTGAGGGAAGAAGCACACGACATGGGAGCTGTAATGGGTAAAGACGCCTTAAATGGCGCTAACGACTTCCGTGTAGAAATGGATAAAGCGAAAGCTTCTATGGAAGGCGCATTTAACACGATTGGAGCGCAACTTGCTCCAGTACTGGCAAATGTTCTCGTACCAATCATTCAAGAGCAAGTAGTTCCTGCGATTATGAAAGCAGCAGAGGTTGTTGGTCAGCTCATTGAGTGGTTCGGCAACTTAGACCCATCTATGCAAAACTTGATTATGGGTTTTGTAGCTGCTGTGGCAGCGATAGGGCCGCTTTTAATCATTGTAGGTAAGGTAATTACCGTTGTCTCTGCATTAGCTCCGCTACTGACCGCTCTGAAGGTCGCATTTGCTGTTATGACCGGTCCGATAGGACTTGTCGTCGCTGCTGTCGCCGCCTTTGCAGCCGGAGCTGTCTTGATTTATAAGAACTGGGATAGCATCAAAGAGTTCTTTGCTAACCTATGGGATAAAGTCAAAGACATTTTCAGCTCCTTCTGGGACTGGATAAAGAACGTATTCTTTAGTTACCATCCACTCGGCTTAGTCATAGCGAACTGGGATGTCGTAAAAGAATACTTCGGCAAGTTGTGGGAAAACATCAAGAGCATTTTCAGCACGTTCTGGGATTGGCTCAAAAACGTATTCCTCACTTATCATCCGCTAGGCATGATAATCAACAACTGGGACGGCATCAAGAACTACTTCACCGAGTTGTGGGACAGAGTCAAAGAGATTTTCGCTGTCGTTTGGGAAGCGATTGAGAATATCATCGATACCGTGTTTGAAAGCATTAAAGACACGACAGGGAACATCTGGGAAGGCATCAGAAACTTTATCCAAAGCATCTTAGACACCATCAAGAACGTGTTTGAGACTGTATGGAACGCTATCCGAGGCTCCATCACATCGATACTCAACGGTATCAGCAGCACGATGAAGAACATCTGGAACAGCATCAAGGACTTCCTACTGGGCATGTTTGAATCCATTAAAGATGTCACAGAGACAGCCTGGAACGCTATCAGAAAGTTCTTTGTAGACACACTTCGAGGTATCCATGCCTTTGTGATGAATACATGGAATGCTATTAAAGATTTCATAACGGACATGTTCGACAACATCAGGGACATCACAGAGACTGTCTGGACGGCGATAAAAGAATTTATGTCTAATCTACTGGATACTATCAAAATGACGTTTGAGAACGTCTGGAACGCTGTGAAAGAGTTCTTTGCAAACTTACTAAGCAACATCAAAGACAACTTTGAGACAGCTTGGAATGCCATCAAAGATTTCTTCACTAGCTTACTAGATAGCATCAAGAGCGTATTTGAGACAGTATGGAACGCTGTTAAAGACTTCTTTGTGAATTACCTGGAGATAGTGAAAACAATCTTTATGACCGTCTGGAACGCGATTAAAGATTACTTTACAAACTACCTCGATAACGTCCGAAGCAACTTTGAAACGGTGTGGAACGCTTTAAAAGACTTCTTCGTGAAGCTTTTAGACAGCATCAAATCAAGCTTCGAGACGATATGGAATAGCATCAAGTCATTCTTCACTTCACTGCTTAACAGTATAAAGACGTCGTTTGAATCCGTATGGAACGGTATTAAAACCTTCTTTACAACCCTCTTGAACAACGTCAAATCCACTTTCGAAACAATCTGGAACGGTATCAGCAGTTTCTTCACAGGCTTACTCAATAGCGTGAGGTCTACATTTGAGAACGTCTGGAACGGAATAAGAGTCTTCTTTTTGGGACTTCTAAGCGGTATCCGTTCTACCTTTGAATCCACATGGAATGGTATCAGAGACTTTATCTCAGGCTTGTTATCTAGCATCAGCAGTACCTTCTCTTCTATCTGGAACGGCATCAGAGACACAGTCTCCGGCGTTGTGAACGGTATTAGCTCAACGGTTACTAGCGTGTTTAACAGCATGAAGTCTACTGTATCCACTATCTTCAATAACGTGAGAAATGCTATCACAAACCCAGTGAACGCAGCGAGAGACGCTGTTAAGACGGCTGTTGATAGAATTAAAGGTTTCTTCACGAACCTCAAGATACCAGAGATTAAAATACCGAAGATTAAGCTACCAAGGTTCAACATTAGCGGCGGCTTCTCTTTAAACCCTCCAAGCGTACCGAAGTTCGACGTGAACTGGTACAAGACAGGCGGACTTTTCAACGGGCCATCTGTTATCGGAGTAGGGGAAGAAGCTGGCGTAACCGAGGCGGTTGTACCGTTATCTGGTTCACACATGCACCCATTCGCACGAGAAATCGCGAACCAAATGGATAAGTTCGGAGAAGGCTCTATGGGCGGCACGGCAAACATCTACGTTGAAATGGACGGAAGAGTGGTTGCTAAGGCTGTAGGACAGCCACTAGTCGAGCAGATCCGTATGAAGACTGGAATGAAAATCTAACGAGGTGGTGGAATCATGCAAGTCTATATAAACGGAACGTCCTATGAAGTCATCGATGACTCCATTGACATCAACTTAACCGTAGAGGAGCGCTCCACCGCCTCCTTTACGATACGAGATAAAAGCAGCTCGCTCGTCTTTCAAAAAGGCGAGCCAGTTGAAATAAAGGACGGCAACGAGCTACTGTTTGGCGGCGTTATCGAGAAGTTTTTCAAGTTTCCTATCACAGTAAAAGGCGGCTTCTATTTTACAGTAAGCTGCGTTGACTACCATTACTTTGCAGATAAACGCATCGTAGCAGATGCTTTCATGGATAAAATGAGTGGCGATGTTGTAAGAGACGTCTACGACAAATACTTGAAGCCAGAAGGGATTGAACTGGCTGAGGTTGCAGCAGGCGATTATGTAGATGAAGCCATCTTTAACTACATTGACGCAGCCAGTGTCATCACAAAACTTGCCAGGTACGTCGATAACTACATCTGGTACATCGACAATAAGAAACGCTTCTATTACATCGAGAGAGGCTCTCTGAAAGCACCTTGGAAGGTTACACCTAAAGATGTACGAGTAAACAATGCTAACTTTGAAGAGTCTAGCGCCATGTATCGTAACAAACAGTATGTAAAGGGCGCTGTTGATTTAACCACAGAGCAAACAGAAATCCGTATCGGTGACGGTCACAATCGTGTTTTCCTGACTCGTTACAAGCTCCACAGCAAGCCTAGAGTGTACGTCAGCCTCGATGGCGGCGAATGGGTTGAACAAACGGTTGGAATCAACGGTGTGGACAGAGACATGCAGTTCTACTGGAACCGAGGCTCAGCAGAGATTACCCAGGACAGCCGAGCACCTGGAGCTGAGAACGAAAGAGAAGAAGGCGAAGAAGCACCGCCAGAAATTCCACCACTGGAAAGTAACGACCGAGTCATGATTGTCTACATTGGACAGTTCGAGACGATTTATGTCACGCATCTTCCTGCAGAGATAGCCAGAATGAGCAGAGTTGATGGTTCTACAGGCATCGTAGAAGCCATTGAGGAAACATCTAACATCGTTGACAGAGAAGGTAGCTTACGACATGCTAACTCGCTTCTCAATAAGTTTGGTGAGGTCTCCAAGAAGATAAACTTTATTACTTCTCGCTCAGGATTGGAGGTCGGACAGACAGCAACCGTTACATTGCCTCTCTACGAACTGGAAGATGAAGAGATGCTTATTGAATCCATCACTATCTCTAGTGAAGCGCAGAGACCGTTATACAAGGTCACAGCTGTTAAAGGGCCACTACACGGTTCATGGGAAGCCATGTTTAACAACATCGCAAGGCTTGGCGAAGACCAGGTCGAACGAGAGAACTTGAAGGAAACCGAACAGGTTGTTATTCCGTTTGAGTTCGAGAAACAGTGGGCAGAAACAGAAGAACCAAACATCTTCAAGCGCACCTCTAACATGGATACAATGGTAGGCTTCTACGCAGGAATGACGTATACGGACAGAGTAAAGTATATGTCCTGGTACAGAGACGGCGTAGAACGCGGCAGAGTAGCTGCTACCCAGGTTACGGACGGTGCTGTAGACACGCTTCACACAATGTTTCACTTACAGCCTAACCAAGCAAACGGACACATCGATGAATTTGTCTGGTGGGGCGGAGCAAGCGCCACAGAAGAACTAGGAACAGGTTTCATCATTGACCGCCAGCCGTTCAACAGAGAAAAAATCAATATCGAACTCTACCAAGTTACTCGATATGACTATAGATGGAACGATTAAATAGAAGGGAGCTGATAGCATGGCTTATGAACGTGTTAGACCAGAATGGAAAAAAGATGACCCGGTACTTGCTGAACACATGGAGCAAATTGAGTCTCAGTACGAGGAAGTCAAAAAAGACCTAGAGGAAGTCACTACTTCTCCTAAAATCAACGTCAACGTGCGTGTGACGCCTTCTACCAATCCAACGAACCAGACAGGCGCCTTCTCACAAGCCTTGAATACGGTACTCAGTTGGATAACCAACCGCATCAGAGCCATCACAGGCGAAACGAACTGGACGATTGACCCAGCAACCAACTTAAAAGCTGTTAAAGAACACATGGATGCTGACAACCCTCACGCCGGCTCAGAACCTGCGGATCCGAACCTCGTTAAGACCACAAGAGAAGCAACATTCCAAGTTCCTATCCAAGCAGCAAGTAATAACCAATACGAACGAGCGCAAATACGCAACATCGTCATCTCTGACCGAGCACCTGCTCCAGACGAAGGCGAAGACGGAGACATTTGGCTCATCTATATGAAGTAAAGGAGAGGATACCATGCTTAAGTATTTGAAAGAGCTATCTGTTGGCGAAACGGTAATCTACCTGGGGCATGAAATAAACCATCCTACCAATCACTCAGGACAGCGAGGCTCTACAGGCGACTCCAATATCGTCTGGAGAGTCGTAGCAAAGGACCATTACGCACCGAATACCGTTACGCTTTGGGCTGACAAGCCAATAAGAGACGAGCTGCAGTTCAATAACACGCTAACTGAGCCAACGTATCAGACATGGAGAGGTTGCTCGCTACAAAAACGCTGTGAAGAGCTTTACGATTCGTTCCCTGGAGCTTTTAAGGACAAAATCATTCCTGTGTCATTACTTTCAGATGACGTCTTCGGACCGCCAGAGCTCGTCTCTGTCTTCTCTATCGATGAATTGTTTCCTCATGAAACATTGGTAAGCCGCTTTCAAGGCACAAATACTCCTTACACCATCGACAGAGGGCAATACATCAGTTCATTAGGGACGCAAGTCTCTAGGTACGACTACTTTGCAGGCTCTTCCCTTCCTTACTGGACACGAACGGCGCAATACTTCGGAGACTTCCCTTCTCCAACGTCTAGGGCTTACGTTGTTCACAGCCTTGAGACTCAAGGACTAGGAGACAGGATGCAAAGCAGCATCTTTAACTTCCGGCCATTCATTACAGTTAATGGGGATGAAATGATTACAAGGAACACGTACTTCGGACACTTCGTTATGTATGCAACCAGTGAAGAGGATGTCTTTGGCTACATCAATGTCAACGGTGAACAGAAGCCATTGTTCGGCACGAAGTCATTTAAGGAGATGAGAACATGAAAACATTAGGAGACCTTCCAGTTGGTACTCTTGTTGGTGACTCTCAGTTCCATTGGGGCTTCACCGAACAGAGCTCCTGGGGACATTTAGAGTCCGCACCGAAAGGATACGAGCCGCTGCGTTGGAGAGTTGTATGCCAGGACAGATGTCACGGAGAAGCAACGACACTCATGGCAGATCGGCCAGTCATGTATGTAAAATACACAGACGGCGCGTACAACGATTTCCCTGCTTCTATCGTCAGTCAGCGACTGAATGGTACATCTAATCCATTCTTCCAGAGCATACCACAGCGCTTTAGGAACGCTATCGTGCCTGTAACCATCATGACAGAGGATAGGAGAGCCACAGACGTCCGTTTCTTCATCCTATCGCAAGTAGAGTTGGGTGGAGGAACAGACGGTATCCAGGGCGACCACGGAACGCCAATTCCTTACTTCGCAGAGAATATAAGAAATATCGCACCGACCAGAACAATGATTACACTGAGTCAACATGGACATCAGATTTTCACACGAAGTCCAGCAGTTCACTCCATGCACAACTTAAGAATGATTAACTGGTCAACGACAACGCCAAGTATCGGTGGAACAAACCACACACACGGCCTTGTAATACCAGCTGTTAATCTACAAAGCGATGTACCAGTAAGTGATTACAAGGTACTCGGAATGCACCTCTTGTTTGAAGAAGACATGCAGCCAATTCTGCAATCCTTAAATGTCAAAGTAAATGGCAAGTGGGAGGAAGTTACCTATATGACTGTTAAAAAAGACAGCCAATGGATGTGAAAAAAGTGAATGTCAGCGGTATTAGTATAGTAAGACAAAATAAAGGAGTTGTTTAACAATGTTAAGGAAGAAGCTCTATGGAATCATTTGTATAGGAATGTTAATGACGATGGTAACAACGTACTTATCAATCATGTCACTAATAAAAAGCGATACAACTGTTGGAATAATTGTGGTCCTAACTATAAACCTGGGGGTCTATGCGGCTCTATTAGTTGGATTACTAGAATACCTTGTACTCCATCGGATCAAGTCTATTGTTAAAGACCTTCAAGACGTAGAGGACAGGCAACATCCAAAGTGTAGACTCATTGATCTAGGAGATAATGATGAAATTAGTTATATTACACGGAAGCTAAATCAGTCCATTGAAGGCTTGAACTACAAAAATGAAGTAACTGATGATTTTGTAATTCAATACAAGCCGACAATAGCGCCTAAAACTAAGGCTATTTGAATGCTATTAAATATAGAAGAAAGTAGGTGTGCGCTATGCCTGTTGAAGAGTTAGTAGCCATGGCATTAAAAGAAGGTTTGTTTGCAGCATTGTTTGTATTTATGTTTATTTACTTTTTGAGAGAAGCAAAAAATAGAGAGGAAGGCATGAGAGATATGTATTCTCAGCTCTCCCCTCAGATTGATAAAGTACTTCTAAAGATTGATGCACTTGAGAATAAGACGAAAAAAGTAGAAGAAGTATCCAAGGATGTTGCTGAGATAAAGTTTCTGCTTGGTTTAATTGAAACTACAGTAAAAAAAAGAGTTGATAGATAATATCAATTCTTTTTTTATTTGCTCTGTTTTACTACTGAAGTAGGCTTATGTACTTAAAAAAAGACCTTTTGGTAAGGTTCTTACAATTGTTGTATAATAAAATAGTATAAATGGACGAGCTATAAAGGATGTTAAGTAAAATTCTAATAGAGACGGAACCAAAAGACTTGGAGGATGAAAGATAGTGTTTGAACAGACTTTTAAAAATATAGATGATGTACTTTGGAAAGATGCAGGCTGCGGAAGTGAATTAGATTACATAGAGCAAACTTCATGGATACTTTTTCTAAAGTATTTAGACGATCTTGAAAGAGACAAAAAAACAATGGCTGAATTATCTGCTCATTCGTATAAAGAAATAATTAAACCTGAATTTAAATGGGAAGTATGGGCTGCGCCAAAAGATGAAGATGGTAAATTAGATCACCATAGAGCCCTTACTGGTGACGATTTGAAAGAGTTTGTGAACAATGAACTATTCCCGTATTTAAAGAAGTTTAAATTAGATGCTACAAGTGCTGATACTCTCGAGTACAAAATAGGTGAAATATTTTCTGAACTAAGCAACAAAATCCAAAGTGGCTACAATCTTAGGGAAGTTATTAACTATGTAGATGAATTAAGATTTCGTTCACATGCAGAAAAACATGAAATGTCACATTTATATGAAGATAAGATTAAAAACATGGGTAATGCGGGCCGTAACGGCGGGGAATATTACACGCCGCGTCCTCTTATCAGAACTATCGTAAAGGTAGTGGCCCCGAAAATAGGAGATAAGATATACGATGGGGCAGCTGGGTCTGCGGGCTTCTTAGTAGAAGCTTTTGATTACTTAAAGACAAGCAAAAATTTAAGCACAAAAGAGATGGAGATCTTACAGAAAAATACTTTTTATGGTAAAGAGAAGAAGTCTTTAGCCTATATTATCGGTATCATGAATATGATATTACATGGAATTGAGGCCCCAAATATTGTTCATACTAATACGCTGACTGAGAATATATCAGACGTTCAAGAGAAGGACAGATACGAAATTATACTTGCCAATCCTCCATTTGGTGGTAAGGAAAGAGCTGAGGTACAACAAAATTTCCCAATTAAAACTGGGGAGACAGCCTTTTTATTTCTTCAGCATTTTATGAAAATCCTTAAAGCTGGAGGACAAGCTGGAATAGTAATAAAGAATACGTTTCTTTCTAATTCAGATAATGCTTCAATTAATCTTCGTAAGCAGCTCTTAGAAAGTTGTAATTTACACACGGTTTTGGATATGCCAAGTGGTACTTTTACAGGAGCGGGGGTTAAAACTGTAGTACTGTTTTTTGAAAAAGGCAAGCCTACAAGTGACATTTGGTATTACCAACTAAATCTGGAAAGGAACTTGGGGAAAACCAACCCTTTAAATGAAAATGATCTAGTTGATTTTATTGAGCTGCAAAAAACTAAAGCTGATTCAGTTAATTCATGGACAGTAAGCATTGCTGATGTTAATCCTGATACTTACGATTTATCAGTAAGAAACCCAAATAAAAACAACGAAATAGTATTACGTGATCCAGAAGATATACTAGATGAAATAGCAACACTTGATAATGAAAGTGCAGAAATGTTAAGTGTTATTAGGAGGTTGCTATGAAGAAAGACTCGAAAATGAAGACTCTAGAGGAAGTATGTAGTTTTATAAATGGTCTTTGGAAAGGTAAAAAACCTCCATATGTAGAGGTAGGCGTTATCAGAAATAAAAATTTTACTAAAGAGGGTACTTTAGATTTCTCTGATATAGCCTACTTAGATGTTGAGCAATCTCAATATGCAAAAAGGAAGTTGGAGTTTGGCGACATAATTCTAGAAAAATCTGGAGGCGGACCAAAACAACCCGTCGGAAGAGTGGTAATGTTTGATAAAAAAGATGGAGAGTTTTCTTTTAGTAATTTCACTTCTCAAATTAGAGTTAAAAATAAGGAAGAATTAGATTGTTATTATTTATATAGGTATTTACATTATTACTATTTGACTGGCTTGACGGAGAACCTTCAAAAGCATTCAACTGGTATAAGAAACCTCCAGCTAAAGGAATACAAACAAATAACTATACCTATCCCTCCGTTATCTGAGCAACATAGATTAGTTAAAATGATAGAAGAAACCTTCGAAGCTATTGAACAAACAATAGAAAATACTAAAACAAATTTACAAAACTCTATGGAGCTTTTCGAATCCTATGTAGAAACTGTTTTTTCAAATCCAGGTGAGAATTGGGAAGAGAAGGAGCTTGGGGAAGTAATAAATATCAAACATGGATTTGCATTTAAGAGTGAGTTTTTTTCGGAAACAGGTGAATATGTCTTACTAACACCAGGGAACTTTTATGAAAAAGGTGGTTACCGTGATAGAGGAGAAAAACAGAAATATTATATAGGTGAAATACCTGAAAACTTCATTCTCGCTAAAGGTGATATTCTTATTGCTATGACAGAACAAGCAGCTGGTCTATTAGGGAGTCCTATTATTATTCCTGAATCAAATAAGTTCCTTCACAATCAGCGGCTAGGACTTATTTTATTTAAAGAAAATTTTGAAATAAGCACAAAGTTTCTTTTCTATTTATTTAACACCAAAAGAATTAGAAGTTTAATACATGAAAGTGCCAGTGGGGTAAAAGTAAGGCATACATCACCGAAGAAAGTAATGGAATTAAAGGCTTGCTTTCCTCCTCTTACAGTACAACAAAGTATAGCAGAAAAACTAGAAACATTAGCAGAAGAAACAAAAAAGCTCGAACAAATATATGCACAGAAATTAGCTAACTTAGATGAACTAAAAAGATCAATTTTACAGAAAGCTTTTAATGGTGAACTCTAAGGAGGTTTAAATATGAATGAAGCTGAAACAAGAGCAGAGCTTATTGACCCAATGTTAAGAGAAAGTGGATGGGGAGTAGTTGAAGGTTCCAAGGTATTACGAGAGTTTCATATTACTGCTGGTAAAATTCAAGCTGGTGGCCGTGCAAAACCAGTAATTGCTGATTATATCCTTGTTTATAAAGGAATCAAATTAGCAGTTATTGAGGCTAAAAGTGATGAATTAGAAGTAGGAGAAGGAGTAGCCCAAGCAAAAGATTATGCCCTAAAGCTAAAGCTAGATTATACATATTCAAGTAATGGTAAACAAATTTATGAGATGCGTATAAAAAACGGAAATGAAGGGTTAGTTGCTTCCTTTCCTACTCCTGATGAGCTATGGAATAGAATCTTTTCAGATCAAAATGAATGGAGAGATAAGTTCAATAGCGTTCCATTTGAAGATGTAGGCGGCACAAAAAGCCCTCGATATTATCAAGAAATTGCTATTAATAAAACAGTCTCAGCTGTTGCAGAAGAAAAACCACGAATATTACTTACTTTGGCTACTGGTACAGGGAAAACCTTTATTGCCTTTCAAATCGCATGGAAGCTTTTTCAAACACGTTGGAATATTAAACGTGACGGGTCACGAAGGCCACGCATCTTGTTTTTAGCTGATAGAAATATTTTAGCCGACCAAGCTTTTAATGCTTTTTCTGCTTTTCCAGAGGATGCTCTGGTACGTATCAATCCAAAGGAAATAGGGAAAAAGGGAAGAGTTCCTACAAACGGCAATATCTTCTTTACTATTTTTCAGACTTTTATGAGCGGAAAGGATAAGAAACCATACTTTGGTGATTACCCTCCTGACTACTTTGATTTTATTATTATCGATGAGTGTCACCGTGGTGGAGCTAATGATGAGAGTAGCTGGCGAGATATATTAGAATATTTTCGTACAGCTGTGCAATTAGGTCTAACGGCTACACCTAAGCGAAAGTATAATGCAGATACCTATGAATATTTTGGGAAGCCAATTTATGAATATTCATTAAAAGAAGGAATTAATGATGGATTTTTAACACCATTTAAAGTGAAGAGAATCAAAACAACTGTTGATGATTATATGTATACCTCAGACGATGATGTCCTAGAAGGAGAAGTTGAAGAGGGAAAGCTATACACTGAAGGTGACTTTAATAGGATTATTGAAATCCAAGAGCGTGAAGCTTACCGAGTAAAAACTTTTCTTGAAACAGTTAACCAAACGGAAAAATCTATAGTATTTTGTGCGAACCAGCCACATGCGGCATTGGTACGTGATTTTATTAATAAATATGGTGAAAGTAAAGATCCCTCTTATTGTGTGCGTGTAACAGCAAATGATGGTGCACTAGGAGAACTTCATTTAAGAGACTTCCAGGATAATGAGAAAACCATTCCAACAATTCTTACCACTTCAAAAAAGCTTTCTACTGGTGTGGATGCTCGGAATGTTCGCAATGTTGTCCTTATGAGACCTGTGAAGTCGATGATTGAATTTAAGCAAATTATAGGCCGGGGAACAAGGCTGTATGAGGGCAAAGAATTTTTTACGATTTATGACTTTGTTGATGCTTATGTTAATTTTAGTGATCCTGAATGGGATGGACCTCCGCTAGATCCAGAACCACCAAAGCCAAGGGCGCCAAAACCTCCAGGAGGAACAACAGACCCAGATGGTACGGATGACGGAACAGATGACCCTCCTGAGCAAAAGAAAAAAATAAAAATAAAGCTTAGAGACGGAAAAGAGCGAGAAATCCAACATACTGTTGCTACTAGCTTTTGGAGTGCTGATGGAAAACCTATTTCGGCCGAGGAGTTCTTACAAAACTTATACGGAACACTACCTGACTATTTTAAAAGTGAAGAAGAGTTGCGAGAAATATGGTCGAATCCCAAGACACGGAAAGCATTCTTAGAGAAACTTGCTGATGCTGGGTATGGAAAAGATGAATTATCTGCATTACAAAGTTTAATCAATGCTAACAATAGCGATTTGTTTGATGTACTTGAATTTGTCTCATATGCTATAAAGCCAATTTCAAGAGAAGAGCGGGTAGCCAAAGCTAGGTCTAGTATCTTTAAGGATCTAGATGATAAAGAACAAGAATTTCTTGATTTTGTGCTATCTAAGTACGTTGAAACTGGCTATGAAGAGCTTGATCAAGAAAAGTTACCGCGTCTGTTAGAATTGAAATACCACTCGATCTCTGATGCAGTGGAAGTTCTCGGTGGAGTTAGTAAGATACAAGAAACATTTACTTCCTTTCAGAAGGCTTTGTATCAGCAAGAGGCATCCTAAGAATGAAGCAATCCCCTACTAAATCACAACGGTCAGGGTGGTTGCTTTTTTATTTTGACACCTTTTTTCAATACAAATAACATATATACTTGTCGAAAAAACATAGGTATTGTAAATATTTTCATAATTTGAAATAATAGTTTTAGACTATTAAGGAAATTACATAAACTTATTAAACTAAAAAGAAGGTGATTGTAAATGACTGTTGATTGGACAACTGTTATAACCCATCTACTTACCCTTATACTTGGAGCTACAGGTGGATATGTTTTTAAATCTATAAGGATAAATCAAAAAAACATTAACAAAACAAAAGGAAAAAACAGTCCTATTTTTAATAACGATGGTGATGTAAAAGGGCGTTTTGGTGATGGGAGATGACGGGAAGTAGAAATACTACAAAAGGTGATCATAGCCCAGTATATAACAACGATGGTAATGTATATAACCAAAACGTTATACATATGAGAAGTGACGCTATTAATCCATATAACCTAAAAAAGGTAATAGACTTTCTGGAATTAGAGCTTGAAGATGACATAGAACCTAATCAAGGTGTTGAAGATGATGATGGATTAAAGAGGATAAACATTGTAGCGAAGAATATTATTAATAACTTAGAAGAAGAAGGCTGTAATGATTACAACAATGTCATTATTGAAAGCAGCATTTATTTTAAAACTATTAAAGATATATTATCTGATCCTCGTAATAAAAAATTAAGGAAATCATACAGTAATATTAAGAAGACCATCAATAGAAAAATACCTGAAATAAAAAGAGAAAAGGAATTTTTTAGCGAAGTAATTAATGATATTATTGATAGATTTTTAAATTCAAATGATATTGAGATCTTAGAAAATGAGGAAATGGTGAGTGTGGTAGTACATTTTATGTATTACATATGTCACATTGGAGAAAACGGTGGTAACAATGCTGAGACCGGATAAATTTACAGATTTAAATAGAAGCTTAATTTATGCAGTCGCGTTATTAATAAAAGTGTTCAAAGAAAATGACTACAAGTGTAGTTACGGAAATCTTTACAATGCATTAGAAAAGCAAATTGGAGATGATGCCCTATATTTATTCTTACCTGCAGTCGATTTTTTATTCTTGCTAGGTAGGGTCGACTACGACATAGAATCTGACGTCTTGGAGATGAAAATATGAAATTATCAAGGCTATATAGCGATGATTCAAGGTTTAAAAATATAAAATTTAAAGATGGATTAAATATCATTTTTGGTTCTGTCCAGGATAAAAATGTAAATGATCCTCATAACCTTGGGAAAAGTGCTCTAGTACATCTGATAGATTTCATGCTACTTAAAGAAGTAAAAAAGAGAAACTACTTTTACAACAAGAAGAAAGTTTTTAAAGATCATACCTTTTACCTCGAACTAAAATTAAATAATGGTAATTATATAACAATTAGAAGATCCTTTAAAAATATAACTAGAGTAGACATGAAGATACTTGATCATTCAACAAAATTATTAGAGTGTGAGGAATGGGACTACACAAACTTAGTTTTAAATACGACAAGTGAAAAAGTTATTCCAGCAACAACCATATTAAATGAGAGTTTAAACTTTGATATACTAGGAGATTATGATTATCGGAAATTAGTAGGTTACTTTATTAGAACTCAAAATGATTATAGTGATGTATTCCAATTAAATAAGTATTCAAGTTCTAACGATGAAGATTGGAAACCCTTTGTTTTTGAATTACTAGGATTTGATAGTGATGTTCTTTTAAAAAGATACAAACTAAATAATGAAATAGAAAATTTGAAAACAAAAATAAAAAACATGGAAGACTATTATAGTGTTTCAGATATAGATAGAATTAATGGCCAAATAGATATTCTAACAAGAGAAAAGGAAAAGTTGGAACACGATCTTGATTCATTTAACTTCTACTTAAACGAGAAACAGATTAGTAAGGAGTTAATAAAAGAGATTGAAAACAAATCAATTTCTCTACAAAATAAAGCCTATAATTTAAGGTCTGATATTGAACTAATTGAAAACTCCTTAGCAACGAAAGAATTTCATGACTTTGACTACATAAAGGAGCTTTTCGACGAAGTCCAAATTTATTTTAGTGATCAATTAGAAAAATCATATGAGGAGTTAATAAGTTTCAATAAGTCCTTACTTGAAGATAGAAGGATTCATTTATCGAGGCTCCATACTGACAAAAAAGCAGAGCTTAAGATAGTTGATGAACAGCTAAAAGAGATAGGAAAACAACGTTCAGCTATTTTGAATGTATTACAAGATAACGATGTTATAAATAAGTACAAAAAATTGAGGTCTAATTTAATTGAGAAAGAAAAGAGTATCCAAAGTCTTGAGACACAAAAAGAAATAATATTACAGACTAGAACTGATATTAAAGAGTTGAACGAAAAGAAAATTGAACTAGAAAAAGTAAATGAATCAATTGGTTCAAAGATAGAAAGTGGAAACAAAGTATTAAATGACATAAGGTATTTATTTAAGTCATATTTTGAAGATATAACAAGTAAGAATGGAATAATTGATATATCAACTAACACAACATCTAATGTTGAGTATAATGCTGGTATCATCACTGATAATGGAGACTTAACGCATGAAGATGAAGGTTTCTCATATCGTAAAATGCTATGTATGTGTTTTGATTTAGCTATTTTAAGCTATTATTCCAATAAAAGTTTCTTTAAATTTCTATATCATGATGGACCTTTTGAAGCATTGCATGAGAATCGTAAAGGATCCTACCTTGAATTCCTTGAAGAATATTGCAATGAAAATGATGTACAATATATCATTAGTTTAATAGATTCAGATGTCTCTAAGGATAAGTTGAATAGCCGAGATATTGTATGTGAGCTTGAACAAAATGATGACGGATCAGGCGCATTGTTTGGATTCAAGTATTAAGCAAGTTTGGACTTGATTATTGAATCGTTATAAAATACAATATTTTACAAGACTATAGGTGCTGGTAACGTCTTGGTCTTGGTTATTCGGTTGATGAAGAGCGGCCGGCATTTAAAGGTTAATATTTCAAAAGAAAAATCACCCTATTGGCCCGTCACAGCTCAGGGTGAT
This sequence comes from Alkalihalobacterium chitinilyticum, assembly GCF_029028005.1. Classification (GTDB taxonomy): domain Bacteria; phylum Bacillota; class Bacilli; order Bacillales; family Bacillaceae_F; genus Alkalihalobacterium; species Alkalihalobacterium chitinilyticum. The sequence goes on along the minus strand of NZ_JAOTPO010000016.1, from coordinate 59,552 downwards.
TATTTCTTTATTTGCTAACATAATGCTACTATAAAAAAAGCTGGTGAAAAAATCACCAGCTAGCGAAATTTACACATCCAAATTTTATTACACAAATATTACACATAGCCCTCATAAAACCTTATAAACTCAATACTTTTTGACCTATCATGACCCCGACCACCGGTACCATTACATAACAAATAATCTTTAATCTTTAATCTCAACGTTTCTTACAGATGTAAGAAACGTTTTTTTATATCTTCAACACCCCAACTCCAAAACACACACTATCTCTCCAACCACTGCCCCCACCGAGGTTTTTCAGCAACCATCTTCCGTTTCTCCACAGTCAGTAAGTTCGCCATCGTCCCGTAAAAATAAGGCATAAAGCCAGTTTGGATTCGCTTTTGCTTATACCGATAGACGGTTTGTTTGAATGCGTGCACAATCGTCGGTAGCATCGAATCGATCGACGTGGTGGTCGGGAACTTAGCGGATCGATAGGCGATTTGGGCTCGATCCCATAGACCGCAAATATCCTTAGCACGGTTAAAGAATGGTTTGACGACTTTAATGAACAGCGTTGGCACATGATCTGGTATGAACGAATGGTCTAGTTCTGTCATGTCAATTTGATCGATTTTTTTGACCTGGTCTTGACGAAGATCTTTATCCTTTGATGTTTTTGTTTCAACTAAATGAGTTTCCGGTTGATTTTTGTGCTCATCAGCCTTTGGTGGTTGGGGCTTTTTATCGTTTTTACGCGATGTCAATTGTTCATGATTGGGCGTGTCAAACCGGTTAAAAATATACACGCTGTGGGCATAACCGCCCGTTTCACGTACGGTATGTTTAATCGAGATGATCCCTAAGGATTTTGCTTTTCTAAGCATTCGTTCAAAGGTTGACCTGGAAATGCCGCCTTTTTCACCTTGGCAGGCTTGTACTAATTTACAGATGCGTGCATTACAAACTCCGAGTACTTTCACACTAAAACGTGTAAGAACTTCAAATGCAATTCTTTCACCTTTCGTAAAGTGGTGACCGTGGATGTCTAGTGCCATTTTATTAGATTTGTTAAATTCCTCAAGTGTTGAAAACTGACTATATGATCTGTATTGTTCAATTCGGCCTGACTTCATTTTAAAATCCCCCTCTTTGTATCATTCCTTCATTAGGTATATACAGAGTTCGAAGGGAAAACGGTGAGTCAATTTGAATTATTTTTTGTAAAGCTTGAATGTAAGCTCTTGTTTGTTTTCTTTCTTCTTATCAAGTTTTCGAACTTTATTGTTTTGTTCCCATATGATTCTTTGATTTTTTAATGTGGGGAAGTACAGGCGTTCTCAATTAACGGAATAGCTTAGCCCCTATAGGTTTCAAGAAAAATGATTTGGCGACGTACGATCGATATCAAATTAATAATTTTTTGTGAATTGATAGACGATTAGTATGAAAGATCAAGTTTCTTAAATAAAATTAGTTCTTCCTTCACCATTTTCATCCTCATCTCCATATATACATAGTGAAAGGGGATGACAAGGATGCTTTCAAATTCACGATTAATTATTGTATTTGAGTCGGGTTACAACCAAATTGGTGAACCGATCTTGAAAACAAAGAGCTTCAATAACATTAAAACAGCTGCGACGAACGAACAGTTAAAAGCTGTTGCGGATGCGTTAATTCCGCTTCAAGGCTGGATGCCTTACAAAGTGGACCGTGCCAACACGTATGCGCTTGATCTTTAATTGGGTGTAGTGACTATTGAATAGAGAGGAGGGAATGAGATGTCGAAAAAACTGGAATTAGTCTTTGAAAACGAGTTAGCAAAAAACGTTACGATTTCATTGGACAACCCTGTTTATCCAGTGGATACCGCTGCGATTAGTGCAGCGATGGATGAGATTATCGCACAAAATGCGTTTACATCATCTGGTGGTAATCTTGTAGCGAAAAAAAGTGCGCGTGTCGTGGATCGCACGGTTGAAACGATTGAGTTTTAATCAATGGTGGTTTGGAAAGGGGAGGAGGCTTGGCCTCATCCTTTTTTAAAATTACGAAGATGTATGATGGATTCAAAAGAAGATATTAAGGAAATTTATGAATATATAGGAGCATTCCTCTTAAAAGAATAGTTCTTTACTAGAATTTGATAAAGTAAGAAGAAACCCATAAGCTAATTAAGCTTATGGGTTTAATGATGCTATTCAAAGTGCTTCCTAATATATTCTGCTTCTTCTTCTGGAGTAAAGACTCTGGTTGCTTCTCCAACCGTACCGCCTTGTAACCGCCAAATTCGGTTATGATCTTCATCGGCTTGGCTGAAATCTCCTTTTTGCCATCTTTCGAGAATATCTAAATATGTTCTGCCATAGCTATAGTTATTTGCCTCAACTACTTCTATTAACCTTTCAATTCTCTCCTGAGTGATTTGCATATGGCCCCATTTTTGGCTGGCGGCTACTTTCTGGTGAGACATCCAGTGAATGTAATTTTGTACAGCACGTTCTGGTAAGTCTAAAGGAAACTCTTCCTCCACTTCTTCTGCAGTCGGAATATTTCCTATGATCGGTTCTTCCTCATTATCAGGAGTTGGTTCGCTTGTTTGACTCGTTTCGGCTGGTTCCAGCTTATTCAGAGTTTCATGATTAGACAAGGCATTAAAAGCGTAAATGACGACAGCGATAATTAGTGCAATTGCAATGAAAAGAATTCGACTCGTTTTCATCAGTTCATCTCCCCGTATGTATTGGACAATCTATTTTTACTTGAAAACCTTATCAAACTTTAGAATAGAAGAATAGGAGTCTAATGTAAAGAACCCCATTAAGCTCTATACTAAATGAAAAAATAGTCAGGCTTATACTTATAGACGCAGGAAAAATAAAAAGGAGGCTCAAAATATCAAAAATCTTTAAACTTGAAGAATTTGAAGCTAACCTTAGTTATGTAACGGAAGCGATTTACGAAGATCTAAAAAACTTTATTTTAGCACAAGAGTTGCATTGTATGAAAGAAATGAAGAAGCTATGTTGTATTCGCATCGAATTATTCACGATCTTGATGTGGCATACAACGGATATAACGAGAAGATATTCGGCGTAACCACATATGTTGCAGGTACTGATTGGGGTGAGGAAAAACAACACCAACGGATTAATGAAATAGTTAAAATCGCAAAAAATAATCCATTGTATGCAGTCGACGAGTAATGGCCGGTGGCCTGACTTCTGCTAGAGTAAAGCATTACGTCAATGGGGGCCGTCGCTTTATGTTGATTTTTTGGGACTGGTGCCAAACATCATCTTCTCTAGGGAAAGTTAGCGGACTCCAGGGGCCTTATTTATGTCAATTTCAACGTTTTCTTCACTTTAGGGGACTGAAAAGCCCTTATTACCCCATAAAGCAGTCCTTTACACAAGAAATACGACGAATAAGGGCCTCTCAGTCCGCGGACAATGATAAAATGATAGATTTTGATGAAATAAGGGCCTCTCAGTCCACAAAAAAATCTAAAAAACAAATAGGCGTTAATTTCGTTGAAAAAGTTTTAAATAGCTGAAAAAACTTGCTTTTGCCTCGCAATCCTTTTGTGAGCATACTGAGGTCAGGAGGCGGGCCCATATTAGAAGAAAGCAAGCATTCTGGTAATGTCCGGCCCCCAATAGCATAACATTGCCGTAACGAACGTCAGGTCACTGGTTCCCGCTAGAGAAAGCATTACCACAGTGGGGGACAGGACCCGCTTTTAATCCTTCTTCCCACAGATCCCGTAAAAAAAGATGTTTGTAATGTCTTCGGTAATTGGGAGGATCTTTTGATAGACTTCTTCTTTTTGCACATAGTCTTTTAACATATTGATATAAAATAAAACCGCCTCCGCAGATAATTCCTGGTTCACAAATCCTTGTTGTTTTCCATCTTCAATTAATTTGGTGAAGTATGGAATAGTTTTTTCGATATACACCTTCTCAATGTAATTGCCCTCTGCTGTATATTCTTTCATCATAAACTCATAAAACTCTTCATGAATTTGAGTGGCAGCCTCTTTTTTCGCAAAGACCATCTTCTGGATTTTTTCAGGAAAAGGTAAGTCACTAAAGATAACTTCTTCAAAATCATTGGCAGCTTTGTCCACATAATAAATAAAGACATCGTGGATTAGATTGTGCTTACTTTCAAAGTAGTTATAGATTGTAACTTGAGATACGTTTGCTTTTTTGGCAATTTCAGAAATCGATACTTTTTGGATTCCATATTCCGTAAATAGGGATAGCGCCGTTTCTAAAATATTCTTCTTCTTTTGTTCTCTTCGTCGTTGAAAGCCGTCCATTTTTGTCACCTCGTTTCAAGTTTAATAAAATTTTTGTAACAAAACAAACAATAAATTTCATAATTTCATATTGTAATGCATTTAATTTATATATATTATGAACTATATAAGTTAAAAAATTTCAAAACTAAGCAACGAATAAGATCATTTTTATCCATGAGATTGGGGGAGCATCGCCATGACGATATTAAAAACAACAAATTTAACCAAGAAGTTTGGAAGCTTTAAGGCTCTAGACGGTGTAAATATGGAAGTGAATAAAGGTGAAATCTATGGATTTATTGGTCCAAATGGAGCCGGCAAGTCTACAACGATTCGTGTATTGCTCGGCATTTTAAAAGCGACTGAAGGAGAAGCCCAAATTTTTGGTCTGGATGCATGGAAAGACGCCGTAGAAATCCATAAGAGAATTGCCTATGTACCGGGGGATGTGAACTTATGGCCGAACCTTACCGGGGGCGAAGTTATTGATTTATTTATGAAGCTTAGAGGAGCAACTAACAAGGCTAGACGAGAGGAACTCATTGAAATTTTCAAATTAGATCCAACGAAAAAGTGCAGAACGTATTCGAAAGGAAATCGGCAGAAAGTGGCTTTAGTTGCGGCATTTGCTTCGGATGCTGACCTGTATATCTTTGATGAGCCGACATCTGGACTCGACCCGTTAATGGAGAGACTTTTTCAAGAGCAAGTAAATGAGGCCAAACAACAAGGTAAAAGTGTTCTGCTTTCAAGCCATATCTTATCTGAAGTCGAAAAATTATGTGATAAGGTCGGTATCATCCGTGAAGGAGCGATTATTGAGACTGGAACGTTAAACGAACTTCGTCATTTAACGAGAACGAATTTACTCGTGGAAACGAAACAGCCGGTTTTATCTATTAATGAATTAAAAGGTGTTCATGATGTGGAAATTGTAGGAAATGCTCTTTCATTCCAAGTCGATGGAGAAGAACTAGATGCTGTAATGAAACATGTGAGTCAGTTTGGTCTGCTTAAATTAGAAAGCTCACCACCGACGCTTGAAGATTTATTTATGCGTCACTATGAAGGTAGCGGGCACACCTCAACTAATGGGGTTGGAGGTGAATAGCGATGTGGAAAAATCTATATAATCAAACAGGAGTGTTGGCTCGCCTGATCATCAAGCGGGACCGTGTGAGGCTGCCTGTTTGGTTGCTTTCGATTAGTTTGATGAATGTAATCATCGCTTCATCTTATACGGGTTTATATCAAACCGAGCAAGAGCGGCAAGCGATTGCTGAAACAATGAAAAATCCAGCAATGATCGCCATGGTCGGACCTGGTTACGGATTTGACAATTACACATCAGGAGCAATGTTTGCCCACCAAATGCTGTTATTTACAGCTATTGTTGTAGCGATCATGAGCATCTTACTTGTTACTCGCCATACTCGTGCGGATGAAGAAGAGGGAAGGATAGAGTTAATTCGTTCCCTTCCAGTCGGTAAATTATCGAATATTACGTCTTCGGTACTTGTCATGGTTGGTGCGAATGTCCTTTTAGCATTGATTACAGGTTTAGGACTGTATGCGTTGCAAATAGAAAGTATGGATTTACAAGGATCCCTTTTATACGGGGCAGCTATCGGGGCAACGGGTATCTTTTTTACTAGTGTTACGGGTTTGTTTGCACAGCTGTCAGAAAACTCTAGGGGGACAATTGGACTTTCGTTTGCGGTATTAGGTGGAGCTTATTTAGTCCGGGCCGTTGGAGATGTAAGTAATGAAACCCTTTCTTGGTTTTCACCGCTTGGATGGGTTGTCGGGACACAAGCATACGTTACTAATTACTGGTGGCCCGTTATTTTGACGATTGGTGCAGCGATTGCCCTGTTGGTTATAACGTTTTATTTAAATACAATTCGTGATTTAGGAGCAGGTTTCTTACAATCGAGACCAGGTAAAAAACATGCATCGCGCTTCCTTCAAAGCCCATTTGGTTTAGCTGTTCGATTGCAACGGACAGGAATAGTTGCCTGGGCGATTGGGATGTTCATCTTAGGAGCTTCTTATGGTTCTGTGTTAGGGGATTTAGAGTACTTTTTTGATAGTAATGAAATGATGGCAGAATTTTTAGCTCCCGTTGAAGGTTTTTCTTTAGTTGAACAATTTTTACCGATGCTTATGTTAGTGATCTCGATCATCTGTACGGTTCCTGCACTTCTTTTCGTTCTCAAACTTAAAAGTGAAGAAAAAAAGAATATGACAGAACATTTATTAGCAAGGGCTGTATCGCGAACAAAACTGATGGGAAGCTATCTCATGGTCTCCATTATTTTTGGGGCAGTCGTGTTCGTTCTGGCAATAGTCGGACTTTGGTCTGCCGCTGTCTCAGTAATGGAGGAAGCGATTTTATTTACTTCAATAGTAAAAGCCGGTATGGTTTATTTTCCAGCTATGTTTTTGTTAATCGGATTAGCGGTATTTCTAATAGGATCTTTTCCAAAGCTGACTAGTCTCACTTGGTTGTACCTAGGCTATTCTTTCTTTGTTGTCTATTTAGGTGGACTACTGCAACTTCCAACGTGGATGGAGAAGATTTCCCCGTTTGCGCACGTTCCACAATTTCCAGTCGAAGAGGTGACAGTATTACCAATCATTAGTTTAATAGGTATTGCTGGTGTTCTTGTGGTCATAGGGTTTATGGGTTATAACAAGCGGGATATAGAAGGGTAACATCATAAAGATAAGTCTCTCGTTAACAGTGTTTTTGTTTGCGGGAGGCTTTTTCTTTTACTAAAATTCAAATAAAAAAGCGCATTATTTGCGCTTCTGCCACCAGGTGGACTCTCCTAATAGTCCTTTATAGACGTGTTTCTCTTTATGTTGCAACTCACTTTTAGGCAGACAGTCAGGACATACTTTCTCGTTATCTTCTTTTGACGGAGTTACTAAATCTCTGCCACATTGACTGCAGAAAAAGGGTGAATTCATCATCATAGGTTTCACCTCACCAGCCTTTCTTTTAAATCATAAATACGCGCATAGAGAGGAAGAAAGAACACCTAGTTATATTGTGTTTCGGTGATGTTTAGCTTCAGGCACCATCGGCTCGAAGTTGCTTCGATCGACCAAGCGTGTCTAAAGAGCAAGCCACTTCTTGCTGGCCCTCCAGCGCTTGTCGCCAATAAGCTGGCCTTCCGCTTTTCGGTGAAGTCTAGCTCAGGGCGCCAACCTCTTTAGCAGACTTCGCCTCCTTCCGATAAGTCAACGATAGTTGTGCAGTAAAGGGGCTTCAAGACGTACTTATGAAAAGATTAGTGGACTCCACAGGCCCTTATATCTTCTTTAAAAAGACGCTAATTTGACTCCTTAGGGACCTCAGAAGCCCTTATTTACTATATTTCATGATGTTATTGCTTAATATTAAGGCAATAAGGGCCTCTCAGTTCCACAAATGCTTGAAAGAGGTCATTTCTGCTAAAATAGCGTCCTCTCAGTGCCGTAAAGTAAAACCGATAGTACCTTAACTATAATAATCCTGTGCTAGAGTGTGTTGTCTTGAGCGGTGAACACCGAAAAAACACATATAAGCAGGCATATCTGCTTTTCTTATCATTGTATGCAGGGGCAGGGAGAATGGCTTTTCGTGGAATATCGGCGAGGGCTCTAGAAAATAGAAAACTACCATACCGATTTTCGATATGGCAGTTCATTCTCTTATTTAAAAACTTTTACGTTTACTTCTTGTACCCCCCAATTGATGGCATCTTGCTTGTTTGGTATGAATATATCAATTTTGTTTCCTTGAATGGCGCCGCCTGTGTCACCAGCTATCGCATGTCCATAACCTTCCACGTAAACTTTTGATCCTAATGGGATAACACTAGGGTCGACTGAGATGACTTTTTTATCAGGATTATCTATTAAGTTAATTCCAGTTGAAGTAATTCCAGAGCAACCTTCACAAGATGCAGTGTATGCAGTAGCTGTCATCGTTAGTTCCATCGCTACATTGTCATCTGAAGCGGGCTTAGAAGCTACTTCTTCTTCTTTCATCGCTTCTTCTGCAGCAGGTTCTTCTTTAACAGGGTCTTCCTTAATAGTTTCTTCTTTAACAGGCTCTTCTTTAATAGTTTCTTCCTTATTCGACTCTTCTTTCATAGGTTCTTCTGAGACAGCTTTCTCCTGTACTGGCTCGTCCGGTACTGAAGAAGGTTCTTTTACTTTTTCCTGCTTAACATCTGAAGTAGTACTTACTTCTGTATTGCGGGTTCCTTCAGTGTCAGTCACATTAGCAACTTCTTTTGCTTGAGTTGTTGCTTGAGGAGTTCCTTTTAGATAGACGGTTAGTGTATCACCGGCTAAGATGAAATCAGGGTCATTAATCTGATTCCAATCCTGTAATGCTTTCCAAGAAATATTGTCAAACTGCAGGGCAATTTCTGATAAAGTATCTCCTTTTTGAATGTAATATTCTTCAGTAAGCGCAACTTTCAAACGGTCTTCTGGATGAATAATATGATTGGTAAGTCCATTCCACTCTTTTAAATCTTCTACTAATATATCATTAGCTTTTGCGATTTCCCATAACGTATCCCCTTTTTGAACGGTAACTTCCTTAGCAGATGTGTGTGATCCTAAACCAAATGTCCCGTATATTGCAGCAACAGTTACTAAAGAAACTATACTTTTTTTCATAGACTACCTCCAAAATTTAATGTTTCTCTCTAATTGGTTTTTATGATAGCACAAGAAATTCTGAGAAAAAGAACAAGCCTATAACAATTGGTTTACACACATAACACTGTTGTGTACAAACTATTACATGATACTGAATACTCCTCAAAAAAAATGAAAGGTTATGAGAAATTATTGAATTCAATACATAATCTACGGTTTGTCCTACTCATTTAAATGTGGAATAACGTCACTTCAGTGAATATATATTAACGTCCTGAACTTTTTTATATTATTAAAAGTACAAGAGCGAGTAACGGTAGAAGACAAATTTAAAAAAACTGGGGAGATCATCTTGAAAACTATTATTATGCTCGGTGTATTACTTGGATTGTTGTTGGTAGCCGTTTTTGGGCTTAGATCTTTTATTCAAAGAAAAATCATCAAAAAGAGTAAGAAGTTGATAAAAAGTGGCGGTATAAGCCAGGTTGAAAAGTTATATATCGGCGGCATTAGGCAGTATATCTTGATTGAAGGTAAAAGCAAGGACTTGCCGATCTGTTTATTTTTACACGGGGGACCTGGGGCGCCTTTTCCTTTTGGTGTTAGCTCTAGAAGCTTATTCCCAGAAATCACGGAGCACTATTTAGCTGTTTACTATGACCAGCGCGGTGCAGGTAAGAGCTATTCCAAAGCCATCGATCCTAAATCAATGAATATTGAACAAATTATGAATGATATTCATGAGCTGGTTGATTATTTACGAGAAAAGTTCCACCAAGACCAGGTGATGTTAGTTGGCATGTCGTGGGGGACTGTACTAGGAACAGAGTTAATCAAACGATATCCCGAAAAATTTTACACTTATGTCGGCATTTCTCAAGTTGTTAATGATGCAGAATCACAAAAATTAGCGAAGTCTTGGTTGGCAGAGAAAGCAAAGCGTACTGGAGATCAGCGAGCACTTCATGTACTAAATGAACTTGGGGAACCACCCTATGTCGGAAAAAAGGATGAGCAACTCGATAAGCTGATTTCTAAGTATAAAGGAGATCTATACGAAGATCGAAGTACAAAAAAACCGAACCTTTTTCTATTAGTTAGAGGTGCGTTTATATCCCCGGATTATACACTGCTTGATCTTTGGAAGGCGCTGATAACTGGGGCAAAGTTCAGCTTACTAGAAAGCAAGGATTTACAAATGGAGATAGCAAAAACCAATTATTTAGAGACGGTGCCGACTGTTAATATTCCGGTTTACTTCATTCAAGGAAAACACGATAAAACAACGAACTACGAACTGGCCAAACAATTTTTTAATTGTATTGCAGCGCCAAAAGGGAAGGAGTTTATTACTTTGGAGCAATCGGCGCATTATCCGAATGAGGCTGATTTTAATGTAATTCTTCATAAGCTGGTGGAATTAGCAATTTCAAAAGATAAGACACACTTCTCTACTGAACAGAGCTGACCATTAAAAATGTACTCTCGTTCTTAGCTATAGCAGGTGAATAAAGTGAACAATAAAAAAATCTGGTCCCTAAAAAATGAGACCAGATTTTGAATGAATTCGCATATTATTTTAAGAACGAGCGTAACATCCAATTGTGCTTTTCTAATGATTGATGAATCGCTAGAAGCATATCTGCTGTTGTTTCGTCACCGAGAGTATCAGCTGCCTCCATACCTTCTTTTAATTCATCGATCAGTGTATCAAAATCTTGGATAATTGCCGACACCATATCATCTGCTGTTTCATTGCCTGTTGCTTCAGAAACTGACGCAGTTTCTAAATATTCTTTCATTGTTGCTACAGGATGTCCTTTAAGTGCTAATAATCGTTCTGCCAGTTCATCAATATGTAAAGCAGCTTCGTTATAGAATTCCTCGAATTTGGCGTGTAATGTGAAAAACTGTGGACCTTTCACATACCAGTGGTAATTATGAAGTTTAACGAATAGTACACTCCAGTTAGCGATTTGTTTGTTTAAAATGGCGGATACTTTTTCTTGAGTCATGATTAGATCATCCTTTCAAATTTCAATCACACCTTACTATTTCCCATCTTAGCGAAGAAATAAACTAAATTCTATAATGTTTTCGTGAATTATTTTCCAATTATGTGACGATTGAGCAGTGATAGTCCCCGCCATGCACTTGAGTGAACATTTTTCCAACAGATTGAAGCAATTGTTCACATTCCTCATCGTCCATTGAAGGTTGGAGGTAGATCAGGTGAAGAGCTTGAGTGGTTGCCTCGGTGACAGCCGATCGTTTGGAATCAACGATTGGACTGCCAAAAGGACCTTTTTCATCTGAGGACAGCAGTTTCCCTTCCATCTGGTTTTCTCGTCCGTTCATTCCTAAGTAATGCTCCTCTTTCGTTCCGAGGCGTATCAATACATCTCCTTCTAATTGCTGTAAATCATAAACACCAAATGGAATGTGATGACGAATTGAGAAAAAATTATTAAGATCAACCGCAGAATTAACGGATGGTAAGAACTCGGACTTTTTAACTCTTCTCATAAGTGCTTCGGATGACGGACGGTATCTCCCAGGGTCAATCGAAAGCAACTTAAACGTATTTCTCCATTCAGAAATACCCGGATAACTTTTTAAGTCATTACTTTCAAGTTGCAGCGCTAACTCTTCTTGGTAAAACCGAATTCTTCCTTTTAACATTTGCGGGGATTTAGAAATGACGATTGATGGATATGCAATAGCCCCGATCTTGAATCGAGGTACAAGTCTTTTAATTTCATCATCTATTGTAAGCCGAACCATATCTTCCAAAAGAACACCTCTTTATTTTTTGTTTTCAAATAGTGTAGCATATAATGGATGTAACTTTGAAAGAAAGGGTTTTTTCCATGGCATATGCCCAGCTAAAAGATGAAATTGTTGCATATAGTAAAAGTATTGACATAGATAAAATTGGCTTTACTAGTGCTGATCCATTTTTAACATTAAAAGAAAGACTAACTCTCCATCGTGAATTAGGTTATGAATCTGGATTTGAAGAACCTGATTTAGAAAAACGAGTTGAACCGAAAAAGATTACACCAGAAGCTAGATCCATCATTTCAATTGCCTTAGCTTATCCTTCAAAAATGAAAAATCCTCCGAAAAGCACGAAAGGAGAACGAAGAGGTATTTTTTGCAGAGCATCGTGGGGGAAAGATTATCATCAGATTTTAAAAGAGAAACTTCAACTCTTAGAAAAATTTATTGTAGAAAAGGTACCAGACGCTCACATTACTTCCATGGTAGATACCGGAGAACTTTCAGATCGAGCAGTGGCTGAAAGAGCGGGTATTGGATGGAGTGGTAAGAATTGTGCCATTATTACACCTGAATTTGGTTCTTACGTGTATCTGGGGGAATTAGTCACCTCGATACCGTTTCAGCCCGATGAACCGCTTGAAGACCAGTGTGGTTCGTGCCGGCGCTGTGTTGATGCCTGTCCAACAGGTGCCCTTGTTCAAGGGGGGCAGCTGGATTCTCAAAAGTGTATAGCTTACCTGACTCAAACAAAAGACTTTTTACCTGAACGGTTTCGTTCGAAATTAGGGAATCGTTTATATGGATGTGATACGTGCCAGCAAGTTTGTCCAGAAAATAAGGGGAAAGATTTCCATATTCACGAAGAAATGGAGCCTGATCCAGATCTAGCAAAGCCGCTTCTTTTGCCGTTGTTATCGATGAGCAATCGACAATTTAAAGAGCAATTTGGTCATGTTTCAGGAGCGTGGAGAGGAAAAAAGCCAATCCAAAGAAATGCAATTATTGCCCTAGCACATTTTAAAGAAACGGAAGCTATTGAGCCATTAAGAGAACTTATGACTAAAGACCCTCGGCCTGTTATACGAGGTACTGCAGCCTGGGCACTGGCTGTAATTGGTGGCAAATCTGTAGAAAAACAGTTGAAACAAGCGAAAGACCGAGAAAAAGACGCAGATGTAGTAGAAGAGATAAATAGAGGGCTGAATATCATTGCTGAGGGCCTCTGACGTCCGTGGAAAAGATATTGTTTATTCAGTAAGATAGGTACAAGACTGGAGTTGGAAGGAAGGGATAACATGTCGGCTCAGTCAACGGTTTATTATGATGAAATGGATAGTCCAATTGGAGCGCTAACAATTTCGGCAACTGAACGAGGCGTATGCCATATCCACTTTGGCACAGCGGATTTTAGTTTACCGACATTAAAAGCGTGGTTGAAAAAGCAAGGAATTAAAGGAGAACTTGTACAAAACAAAGAGAAGATTTCTCCTATTGTTGAGCAACTCAGTGAGTATTTTGTTGGAGAACGTCATGAGTTTGAACTTCCTATTGATCTTTATGGAACAGGTTTTCAAAAGAAAGTTTGGGAAGCGCTACGAAACATAGGTTATGGAGAGACACGATCATATAAAAAAATTGCACAAGAAATTGGAGCTCCTAAAGCGGTAAGAGCGATCGGTGGAGCGAACAATCAAAACCCTATTCCCATTATCATTCCGTGTCACCGTGTGATCGGGAGTAATGGTGCCATGGTAGGTTACGGCGGAGGACTAGACAAAAAAGAAATTCTCCTGCAGATGGAAGGGGCAATTGAAAAAATTTCATAAACATTCTTTTGGAGCAGGATCTTTCCTGCTCTATTTTTTTGGAGGGAAGGGAGAAATTTTGTTTATTCCAGATACTTGCATTTGTGTGCGCGCAATCAGGAGGAGTGGTTAATGGCTACCCTTTATCTTCTCAAAACTGCACGCCAATCAAGGGTATTGATTACCCAATTCCTCCCCAATATTTCCTCAAATGTGTGAGTTCCTCGTTTTCAGGTGTTCTTACTATTCGATTAAGTGAATATGGATCTTTTGTAAGGAAAAATGAAAAAGGAGGGCCTCTCCTAATGACGGATCAGATTGAACAATTGAAACGGTTAATTGAACATAGAAATGGTTTGTATGTAGAAAATGTTCGGAACGACGATGATGTACTCATTTCAGAGGGTGATAAAAAATGTTTAGAACGAAAATTAGCAAGTCTGCAATCGAGAGACAGTGAACTTGTAAACTCTACAGTCAACGCACAAATTTTAGGGCAGCGGACGTATGATGATGAAACGAAAATAGAATACGTTTTACACCTCCAACAATCGATTAAGCAACGAAGAAATTTTTATATAGAAGAATCCATTCAACACCGACAAGCTACATTTCATCGAAGTGAGTTGGTTGATGATGTGGAATTGAAGGCTCAATACCATGAGGAAGAAGTACCACCGAACCGTGAATGGATGAGGAGTGTAGAGGAGTCAGAAGAACGTTGGTCTTATGACCGTAGAGAAGCTGTTCGTTATGCAGAAAGATGGTGGAACGATTACAATCCGGCCTATCGCAGGTTTGAAGATAATTGTACGAATTTCATCTCCCAATGTCTAAGAGCAGGCGGTGCACCGATGATTGGTCATCCCAATCGCTCCAATGGCTGGTGGTACCGGAATAACAATTGGAGTTATAGTTGGTCTGTTGCTCATTCAATGCGCTGGCATTTAAGTGGAGCAAAGTCTGGGGTAAGGGGAAAGGAAATGTCATCCGCTAGTGAGTTGTCGCCAGGAGATGTGATTTGTTATGATTTTAATGGAAACGGGAGATGGCAGCATACTACGATTGTCGTAGCTAAAGACGAGAATGGGGAACCCTTGGTCAATGCACAAACGACCAATAGTCGAATGCGCTATTGGAAATATGAAGATTCGACGGCTTGGACGCCTAATATCAAATATAAGTATTTTAAAATTACTGACTCGGAAAAAAGATCGGGTGCCTGATACTAAGTATTTAGGCACCCTTTTTTAACGGTACTAGTTTGGCTCAAAAAACGGTCTCCATAAATGAAGTTGAATTTTAGTAAAATAAAGGGAAGATTACATTGTAAGGGTGGATGCTTTTCATCACAACAACAAGTGGTATAATAATCCATAGCAAATTAAATAAAGAGGTGTACATAGCGTGGGACTACATATTGTATTATATCAACCTGAAATTCCTGCAAACACAGGGAATATTGCAAGAACGTGTGCAGGGACGAATACTTCCTTACACTTAATCCGGCCATTAGGTTTCTCAACAGATGATAAAATGTTAAAAAGAGCAGGCTGTGATTACTGGCCGAACGTTACAATTAATTACTATGACTCAATAGATGAGTTATTTACTAAGTATGAAGAAGGTCTGTTTTATTTTATCGAAACAGTAGGGACAAAAAACTACAGTGAATTTGATTATAGTGATGAAAACAAGGATATCTTTTTTGTCTTTGGCAGGGAAACCACAGGGTTGCCTAAAGAGTTATTAGAAGATCGAAAAGAGAATTGTTTAAGGATACCGCAGACTGAAAAAATACGTTCCTTAAATCTTTCAAACACAGCGGCGATCGTGATTTACGAAGCGATCCGCCAGCAAGGATTTCGTGGGTTAGTATAACTAAAGGGAAATGATCTTACAGATTGGACCGCTGCAATTTAAGTTGTAGCATCTAGTCGGTGCATAATTTTAGTATATAAAATAGACCTATCCTCCAAGAGAATAGGTCTATTTCAATAAGTATTAATTTTTGTGAGGCTTTTCTTCATACCCAGCAGTGAAGATAGCTACAAGAAATGCTACACAAACACCAAGAATAAGTAATAATCCCATAATAGGTTTTCCTCCTTAAAAGCAATCAATCCTATCTTCTTATTATAATGTAACATAATCGCAATGTGAATGTATGTGTGGAAGTTTTCTTTTACATAAATATGATTTTTCTATGAATAGTCCATTTATTTCTATAAGTACCATACTTTTGTGTATAATAGGGAGAGAAAAACAAATGGAGGGATTTGTCATGTACGTAGTAATGAATGAGCTTCATATACCAAAAGAAGCAAAGCAACATATATCCGATCGTTTTGGAAAAAGTTCAGAAAACATGAAAAATGTTCCTGGATGTTTAGAGTTTTTATTTCTAGATAACGAAGCTGAGGACGGCAAACAGGTCGTATTCACAAAATGGGAAACAAAAGAAGATTATGAGGCTTGGTTACATAGTGATGCATTTAAACGTGCGCATCAAGAAAAGCGTGAGTCAAAAGAAAAAGGACCAGCTACAGGAAACGAGCTTAATGCTTACCGTGTGATCCACCATACGTAATATTTTCCTAAGCTAGTATTATTATTTAATGTTCATTTTTTCATGTGTCAGGCTCCGTTATAGCGGGCCTGGCATTTTGGTTTAAAGTGGTCAAGTCAGTCTAATTTTTTAATAGTAGGAGCGGTATTTGCACATGAAGAACAGGTATATCACTAGTCACTTTCCATTGTTTTCAATCTTGTTATTTAGTACATCTCTCGCTCTTTTTACGGAAGGATATATTGTTAATCAGTTACAGTTATTAGGATTATACGATGGGATGAAGGAATTCTTTTCCGAAAGCGGTATAAAAATTACGTTATTATTTCTATTGCTGCTGTTTTTCTTTATGGTATTTTCAGCTTTAAAAATAATTGCTGATACAATCATTCAACTTTCGCTGTTATTTTTTTCGAAGGATGAAACTGGAGATGAACTTAACAAAATTCGTTCAGGTACGTGGATCTACTTAATCGCGAGTTTGATTGCCCTTATCTTTTTCCATTCCATTGTTGTGATTATGATTGTCTTTATTAGTGCGACCTTCATTTATTTTATTTACTTCTTATTTAAATTAAGTGATGTGTTAACGCCGCTTCATATGTTCGGACTGATCATGTTCCATTTATTATTTTGGTTTACTTTTATTATAGCGGTGTCCTACGCAATCCTTACACTCTACAACAGTTTTATTTCCAGCTTACCGTTATAATACGGTTGAAAAGGTAAAAGGGTAGCAGGTACCTTTAGTACGCTAAAGGTACCTGCTACCCTTTTTTTACCGCATGATGTCGCGCCATATGAGGAGGTGGGGGCCTCGATTGTAGATGGATTGAAGAGAAGACGGTTTGTCTCTTCCTACCCACACGCCTGCTGTATACTCGTCTCGGATGCCGACAAACCAAATATCGTGAAACGCATTTGTTGTTCCCGTTTTCCCGCCAATGTATGTGCTTGGTTGGTTTGCTTTTTTTCCAGTACCTTCAGTTACTACTTTATGAAGAAGAGATTTCATTTGCTGGTTGACACTTGAATTCCATATATGCTGCGGTGCCTCATTCCATTCATAAAGTACATTTCCTTTCAGATCAGTTACTCTTCGAATACCATATGAACGTTGGTAGACTCCATCACTAGCAAATGTCGTATAAGCCTGTGTTAGTTCTAGGGGTGACATTCCGTGAGTAAAGCCACCGAGAGCCGCAGGGAGACCATAATCGTTTGGGACCACCCGACTAAATCCAAACTTATCAAGATAGCGGAAGGAAGTATCAACTCCCGTTCGATCAAAAATTCGAACAGCTGGCGTGTTGTACGAATTTTTTAAGGCTGTTTCAAGGGTGACGCTGCCATACTGAGCGCCGCCAAAGTTTTTAGGGCAATAATTTTTCTTGCAGAAATGATCGGCATTAATTGAACTTTGGTTAGAAACTCCGTGTTCCGCGATGTAAGGTGCATAGACGAGCAGAGGTTTGATGGCTGAACCGGGCTGTCTAAAGGCTTGAAACCCACGGTGAAAATCAAACTTCTTATAATTTCGACCGCCAGTGATTGCAACAACTTCATTTGTTGGATGGTGAATGACAACCGCTGAACTTTGGATATCGTTATTGGGTAATTGTTTTTCAATTGCTTGCATCGATTTTCTTTGAATATCTGGGTCTAGGGCCGTTTCGATTCGGATCCCCTGTTCTAAAACTTTCTGTACACGTTGATCTAATTTTTGTTGAACAGCTTGTTTGCTCTCGGCAGGTGCATTTTGTAACTGTTGTTGATATCCTTCCTTTTGAGCAATGAGCTGGGTAAGTTCGTGGTGTATATAAGTAACATAGTCAGGGTATAGATCAATTTTGGTTGATACAGCTAATTGAATGTTCTCAGCTCGTGCTTTTTCATATTCATCTTTATCAATCACTTGTGCTTCTAGCATTTTTTCTAGGATCCACTGTTGCCGTAATTTTGTATTCTCACTGTTTTTTAAAGGGTTATAGTGAGAAGGATTATTTGGGACCGCACATAAAAAAGTAATTTGAGCTAACGTCAACTCATTACTTGGTTTACTAAAGTAATAGTGGCTGGCAGCTTCAATGCCGTACACACCATTGTGAAAAAAGATCGTGTTGATATAGAGTTCAAGTATTTTTTCCTTACTGTACATTTGCTCTAATTTATAAGCATATAATAGTTCACTTAATTTCCTGTCATACGTTTGATCGTGCGTAAGAAATAAATTTCGAACGAGTTGTTGGGTAACTGTACTAGCCCCTTCTTCAATACTATTAGTCTTATAGTTTGTTAGAAAAGCTCTCGCGATTGAAGAGGGGTCATACCCTTTATGATCAAAAAATCTTCGGTCTTCTGTAGCAATAAAAGCATCAATGACCATTTGGGGAATTTCACTAAAGGACAAGTAAATCCGATTTTCGCTTTGATACACTTCTGAAATTAGTTTTCCGTGCCGATCGTACATATAGCTGTTAGTAGATAGGTGAATTTCCTTTATATCAACGTGTTCATCGAGGACTGATTGAATCGATTGCACCTTGGACATTTCGTTCATGGTGTTAATCAGCATAAACGAGAAAACAACTAATAGAATTGCGGTGATGAATAAACCGGTTCCCATTCGCATTGAACACTCATCTCTTTCCTGTTTTTCTTTCATCATTTTATCTGATTTGTGACTATAAAACTAGTTCTTATCACACATTGCGACATATATCTAGTTTTGTTAATTACTTCTACTTGTCACATAGATTTGAGATTAGAGGGCATGATTATTTGGGTGCTTGCATAGGATTAATTAACAACGGCAAATGTTTAGACTTGAGAGGAGGAACCAAATATATGGATATTTTAGGTAGAATCAGGCATCACCGGGAAGAAGAAGAGAAGCTACATTGGCGCGGTACATTTGCTGAGTACTTACGAATGATTAAGGAAAATCCACAGGTTGCTCAAACGGCACATTCACGTGTTTACAATATGATTAAGGATGCTGGTGTAGAAGAAGAAAACGGGAAGAAAACATACAATTTCTTTAGTGACCAAATTTACGGGGTAGAAGAATCGATCGAAAAGCTTGTGGAAGAATATTTCCATTCAGCTGCCAAACGTTTAGATGTTCGTAAAAGAATATTATTATTGATGGGTCCAGTCAGTGGTGGTAAATCAACATTAGTAACGATGCTTAAACGTGGATTAGAACAATATACACGAACAGATGCAGGTGCAGTTTATGCGATAGCAGGCTGCCCGATGCATGAAGATCCGCTTCACTTAATTCCACAACACTTAAGAGGAGATTTCTATGAGGAATATGGAATTAAGATTGAGGGTAATTTATCGCCGCTTAATATGATGAGAGTAGAAAAAGAGTACGGTGGTCGAATAGAAGATGTTATAATCGAAAGAATTTTCTTATCTGAAGACAAACGTGTCGGTGTTGGTACATTTAGTCCTTCCGATCCAAAGTCACAGGATATTGCCGATTTAACAGGTAGTATTGATTTCTCAACTATCGCTGAATACGGTTCAGAATCAGATCCACGTGCTTATCGGTTTGATGGGGAATTAAATAAAGCGAACCGAGGGATTATGGAGTTCCAAGAGATGTTAAAGTGTGATGAAAAGTTCTTATGGCACTTACTTTCTCTAACGCAAGAGGGGAACTTTAAGGCGGGGCGTTTTGCGCTAATTTCTGCAGATGAATTGATTGTCGCTCATACCAATGAATCAGAGTATAAATCATTTATTGCCAATAAGAAAAACGAAGCCCTGCATTCCCGTATGATTGTTATGAAAATTCCATATAATCTGAAAGTTAGTGAAGAAGAGAGAATTTATAAAAAGATGATTAAGGATAGTGACATTTCAGATGTCCATATCGCTCCTCATGCTTTACGGATTGCTGCGATCTTTACAATTCTTACTAGGTTGAAAGAGCCTAAAAAACAGAGCGTAGATATCGTGAAGAAAATGAAGTTATATGACGGGGAAATCGTTGAAGGCTTTAATAGTCAAGATCTTGAGGAGTTAAAGAAAGAGTATCCGGATGAGGGTATGACAGGAATCGACCCAAGGTATGTCATTAATCGTATTTCCTCGGCAATTATTCGCAAGGAAATGACATCTATCAATGCTTTAGACGTGTTAAGGTCGATTAAAGAAGGTTTAGACCAGCATGCCTCTATATCTAAAGAAGATCGTGAAAGATATATTGATTTTATTTCTATCGCTAGAAAAGAATACGATGACATTGCCAAGAAAGAAGTCCAGAAAGCATTTGTGTACTCCTATGATGAGTCAGCAAAAACGCTTATGGATAACTATCTAGATAATGTAGAAGCGTATTGTAATAAAAATAAGTTATATGATCCGTTGACCGGTGAAGAAATGTCACCAGATGAGAAACTCATGCGTTCCATTGAAGAACAAATTGGAATTTCTGAAAATGCAAAGAAAGCATTCCGTGAAGAAATTCTCATCCGCATTTCTGCTTATGCAAGAAAAGGGAAGAAGTTTGATTATAACTCGCATGAACGTCTAAGAGAAGCAATTCAGAAGAAGCTTTTCGCTGACTTGAAAGATATTGTTAAGATTACAACTTCAACAAAAACGCCAGATGAATCACAACTGAAGAAAGTAAATGAGGTAATTGCAAGGTTAATAGATGAGCACGGATATAATTCGGTATCCGCGAATGACTTACTTCGTTATGTTGGTAGTTTACTAAACAGATAGTTGTAGAAAAAAGACACCCTCAGTCAGTAGTAGACTGGGGGTGTGTACATTTTAATCATCATTTCTTTTAGTTTGGTGTAGAAAGAGACCGGGGTGTAAATAAATGGATCTTGTTCATGAAAGCCCAAAGTTAAATTAGACGTATCATGCGTTGCATTGATACTAATCAAATCAAATCCATCAGTTAGTTCAGAGGCTTGTTGAGATTGACTGGGACCGATAAATTTGTACTCTAAGGCATTATCATTTATTTCTTCTATTTTTCTGTTAGAATGCGTTAAATTGCTGCTATTTATAGTGAAGTGAAGTTGATAGTCATCCATTAAGGGTTCATTAGAGATTGATTGTAACAGGGATGTAATAAATATCGTGTACGTTTCACCTTCAAGGTAACGATTTGGAGGTGATAATACCGTTACGGTTTGTTCATGATCATTAATAATTAGGCTATCAACAGTTTTCCCTTGAGAGTCAAGAACATAAAGACTCTTTGAAGAGAGAGTTACTGGATGAATATGATTACTAAATGTAAATGTCCATATTTTATTATTCGGGACATTAATGTAGGTTCCAATTGTTTTTAAAGGGATATCTACATTAGTTATTCGAGTTGTTTGTTCTTTGATTTCATATGTAACGTCGTCAGTTGACAGAGATACAGCAGATGCTTCTGGAGTAATGATAGAAAGCAATAAAGGAAGAATTAGAAGTGTTGTTGACCGTTTTTTCATGTGAACCTCCAATTCTTTAAAGTAATTATCATTATTAGATAGTCATAAAAATTGTATTTAATGCAAGGCTTACAGACTTATCTTTTTACTATACTATAGACGTTAAATCCTTCAGAAAGGTTTCAAAAAAGTAAAAATCGTCCCTTATGATTAAGACCAAGTGTTTATTTATCTAAAAAATGGCTTGAAAGAGACATGAAAAGGATTGAACACACGTATAGTTAACGTTACAGAGAGCAGGGAGACAATAAAAAATAAGCTTGTCCACAAAAAAAAGAGCTCGATTTGTCAGAATTTATTGTCAACTCTCTTGTCTAGCTGCATAGGATAGAGTAAGCATCTGTTTTAGTTATTGTTTTATTAGAATAACTAAAAAGGGCAGTCTCAAAAGCATTATATGTAGAGACGATGGAGTTTGTGAATAGAAAATTGACTTTTGAAAAAGTAATGTAGAGAGAGTAAAAAATCAAGGAGGGGAATGAAGTGAAAAAAAACAATATCAATTATGCCGTTTCAAAGGAGAATTGGTCCCTCCACCGTAAAGGATACCAAGATCAACGAAGACACCAAGAAAAAGTCCAAGATGCAATTCGAAAAAACCTACCAGACCTAGTAAGTGAAGAAAACATTATCATGTCCAACGGTAGAGAGGTTATTAAAATTCCTATTCGGTCACTTGATGAATATAAAATACGTTACAATTACGACAAAAACAAACATGTTGGTCAAGGGAAAGGTGACAGTAAAGTAGGGGATGTCGTAGCAAGAGATCCGAATGCTGCTCGTCAACAAGGGCCAGGAAAAGGGCAAGGTGCAGGGGATCAGGCTGGGGAAGATTATTACGAGGCAGAAGTTTCAATCATGGAAGTGCAGGAAATGTTATTTAACGAGCTGGAACTGCCAAACTTGCAAAGAAAAGAACAAGATGAAATTATCGTAGAGGAAATTGAATTTAATGATATCCGTAGAAAAGGGCTTATGGGCAATATTGATAAACGAAGAACAATTCTTTCGGCTATTAAAAGAAATGCGTTAGAAGGAAGACCAGGGATTGTTCCTATTTACAACGATGACTTACGCTTTAAAACGTGGAGTGAGAAAGTAAAGCCGGAGTCAAAAGCGGTTGTTTTAGCAATGATGGATACGAGTGGAAGTATGGGCCGTTGGGAAAAGTATATGGCTCGGAGCTTTTTCTTCTGGATGACTCGCTTCCTGAGGACGAAGTATGAAACGGTAGATATCGAATTTATTGCTCACCATACAGAGGCAAAAGTCGTTTCTGAAGAGGACTTTTTCTCAAAAGGGGAAAGCGGAGGAACGATTTGTTCATCTGCTTACCGCAAAGCACTGGAACTCGTTGATAACAAATACGATCCAAAGCGCTACAATATTTATCCATTCCACTTTTCGGATGGAGATAACTTAACATCAGATAACGCGCGTTGCTTAAAGCTAGTCAATGAATTGATGAGTGTTTCAAGCATGTTTGGTTATGGTGAAGTCAATCAGTATAGCCGACACTCTACATTAATGTCAGCGTACAAAAATATTAAAGATGAGCGTTTCCGTTATTTCATTTTAAAGGAAAAAGCGGATGTGTTTCACGCGATGAAGAGTTTCTTTAGAAAAGAAGAAACGGGCGTCATGGCGTAGAATAATAGTTAGGGTAACATTTTATCGACTGCTTGTATTCTTATAGAATGCAAGTAGTTTTTTTGTTCAATATAAAATTTAAAAATTGTATCAAAGAAATACATTTGACGCAGTGGACAACTGTTTGGAATACCGCTTCCAAGTAAACTTTCCAATTGCCCCTTTATCTTTAATGAGGGAGTATAACATTCGAAGATGTCTAACTCCTGCGCTCAGCGAGATTTCGCTCACCTCCTTCAACATCTTCTTACCAACATTCACCGTGTTTCTTTTTTCTCACACGTTGTACTCCAGTGCGTACGTCACAAAATGGGCGCTTGCACTGTTCTTATGAAAAAAGCCAATGTCGATCCCTTTTGTTTTAAGAGAAGATCAGTTATAATAAAGGAAGTATAAAGGAAAGTTTCCTTTAATAATAGTAAAGAGGTTTATACATTAGTAATTTCCGTTAAGCGTAAGAAATCCAGCCTTATATACATAAGTCAAAGCAACGAGGAGAAGATGTCATGAGACTGATTTTAAAGGGTGAAGGTGAGAAGCTGGCACAGGAAATAATTCAATTAAGACGTTTGTTTCATCAGTTTCCGGAAGTGAGCGGTGAGGAAAATGAGACGTCAAAAAAAATTCAGCAGAAGCTAGATGAATATCAAATTCCGTATACAACAGGCTATGCAGCGACGGGTGTATTAGGTGTGATCGAAGGGAGCCTTCCTGGTAAGACGGTTGCAATTCGAGCGGATATGGACGCATTGCCAATTACGGAGGAAACAGATCTGCCGTTTGTATCTAAAATTGATGGAAAAATGCATGCATGCGGACATGATGCGCATGTGGCAATGCTGTTAGGGGCAGCTCGTTTATTAAATAATGTAAAAGGTCAGCTTCACGGGAAAGTATTACTTGTATTTCAACCTTCTGAGGAAATTACTCCAATTGGCGGCGCGGGCCCGATGATGGATGATCAAGTTTTTGCAGACCATACACCTGATGTCATTTTTGCGCAGCACGTGTGGCCGGATCTCCCAGTCGGTCAAATCGGAGTTCGTCCAGGTCCGATGATGGGGGCTTCCGACCGTTTTAAAGTTGAAATTGAGGGTGCAGGAGGACATGCTAGTATGCCCCATCAAACCGTAGATGCGATCATTGTTGCAAATACGGTGATATCGAACTTACAAACGATCGTAAGCCGCAATGTAAATCCTGTAGACTCGACCGTGTTAACCATTGGCCGGATAGAGGGCGGTTATCGGTATAATGTAGTGGCTGATAAAGTGACCTTTGAAGGAACGATTCGAACATTTAAAAATGAAACGAAAGAAATGGTAAAAGACCGGTTCTTTTCTATTGTTCGTGGAGTTACTGAATCAATGGGGGCTAAAGCGACGATTGAGTATTATGATGGTTACCCCGCGACTGTTAACGACGAAAAGTGGGCGCAACGTGTTAAAGACACTGTTCAAGAGCTATTAGGTGCTAATTCAACTCCGGTTGTCGAACCTTGTTTAGGTGGAGAAGATTTCAGTCGCTTTTTATTAAAATATCCTGGAGCCTACTTTTGGTTAGGAACGGCTATGCCAGGTGTAGAAAAACAAAAACCGCTTCATGATCCGAAATTTATGTTGAATGAAGAGGCGATCCCACTCGGAATGGAAGTTATGGCACAAATTGCTTTAGATACGCTTTATGAATTAAAGGCTAAAGACAATACATTTCATACTAAACCTTTATTAAAAAAAGTGGCTAACTATAAATGATATTTTATAATCGTCTGATAGAGCAGGTGGAAAGATGAAAGTACGTATTGCAATTGTAGGACCTGAAGATTCTGTACAGCAGATTTTATATTTTGCAGAAGAATTTTCGAGAAATGAAAATATGGAGCTTGTCCCGTTTTCTTATGACAAAACAGAGGAAGCGGAACAAATTATTCAAGACAATGTTGGCCGTGTTGACCAATGGTTGTTTTCTGGACAAGCTCCTTATTACTTTGCCTTGAATAAAGGGTTAATTCGAGCAGAAGATGCTACTTATTTAACGCTGCACGGTTCGAGTTTATTAGGGACCTTTCTAGAGATTTTAATTCATGAAGGAAATAATGTGAACGAGTTAAGTTTAGATACGATACAGCAAGAAGAAATTATGCAAATTCAAAATGCTCATTCGTTAAAAAGATTAAACATTTATTCCTACTCGTATTCCGGATATGAACCAGCGGAAGATATTATAAAGTTTCATCACAAGCTATATGAAGAAGGGAAAAGCAAAGTAGCTGTAACTTGTATTAAAGAAGTACATATTCAATTACAAAAGTTAGGGATTCCTTGTTATCGAGTCATCCCGTCGGAGTCATCAGTAAAAAAAGTTCTAACTTTGCTAAAAGAAAGAGGACAATCGAGTTGGTACCGTCACTCTCAGATTGCGATCTTAGGTATTGAAGTCATCCATTCGGGTACGAGCTTAGAAGAGCATTATTACTCCTATGAGATGAAACATAAAGAACTGGACCTCAAGCATGTACTTTTACAGCACGCACAAAATGTTCAAGGATCTTTTGTACAAATCGGTGACGGGCTCTTTTTTGTATATACGACAAGAGGTGAAGTGGACTTTCGTTTTAACGACAGCACCCGTTTTACTTTGTTAGATGACGTATTTTTACAAAGCAGGCTTCACATTCGAGTTGGAATTGGTTACGGGTTAACAGCATATGATGCAGAACAAAATGTTCGTCTCGCGTTAAGACAGGCGCGGGAATATACGGAACCAATCATCGTAAGTGTGAATGAAAAAAAAGAAGTGCATGAGTATGTGAAACAGAATGAAACCGAGATTTCTTACACTGAACGGAAGTGGGGAAGAGATTGGGAACAGAAGTTTAAAGAAGTACAGCTCAGCCCAAAAGTAATCTCAAAATTAGAAGCCGTTTCACACCGGTATAAGAAAAATGTGGTTACGGCGAATGAAGTGGCGTTATGGTTGAACCGAACCGAACGAAATGCACGCCGGATCCTTACCGAGCTAGAAAAGCTTGGCTTAGCCAAAGTCGATAGAGAAGAACAAGTCGGGAACCGAGGGCGCCCGAGAAAAGTGTATGAATTGCTTTTTCAATAATTTGCGTTGTCTTCAACCTACAAATTGTATAAACTAATTACTATGATGCCTGACTCCCGTTTCACAAAATATTTAAATTTTGGCAACGGGTTTTTTAATTGTACTATATATGGGGAATTAAATTGAACTCGAAAAAATTTTTCGAATTTTCAGTTGAAAGGAGTCCCAGCCGGTTGCTATAGTTGATAATAACCGTAAGTTAACTTATCATCTTTACATACTTTAGTTCATTCTGGTGCATCAATGTCTAAAGAATTAATTTATAAATGTGAAAAAGTATTAGTAGAACATCCAAAAGTTAGTGAAGCTATTATTGGAGTAGAGGATGAACGATGGGTCAAAATGGCAGTAGCATATATTGTGCCGAGCGACTGCTCAATCAGCTTTAAAGAGTTAGATCGGTTTTGTAAATATCACGACTAGTTACCAACGATCAAGGAAGTACGTTATTTTAGATCATATTTCAAAGAGCCCAACAGGAAAGATATTAAGGGAGAAATAAAAGAAAAATATAATATTGTCCCTAAACTTTTTAAAGTTTTAACCTATTTAAATTATCTTGGTTTTTAAGCAAGTAAAAGTAACCTAAAAAGTAGAAAGGAGATGTATAATGGCAGATATTATAGTAGTTGATGATACTGGAAGTAAGCAAATGATTAAGTCAAATTTAGAAGAAACTCCGTATCACTATTTTTCCATTCAATCAGCAGAAACTGCTGCTGAAGCGATGCAGATATTAAGACAGCACAAACCGTCTTTACTGTTCTTAGATGTATCTCTACCTGATGAGGATGGAATAGGTTTTGGTAAGAAGGTGTTAGAAATGTATCCACATTTGCCGATCGTAGTACTTACTCATCTAGAAATGTTTGATACAGTTCAAAGATGTATTAATGCTGGATTTGCTGGCTATTTATTAAAACCAGTCGTTAAAAGTGAATTAATGTCTACTTTCAGTCGAATCCTTTCACAAGATGCAGTAAGGAGTAATGAACACATTTTCCAAAAAAGAAGCTCGGCCAACGATACCTTTGAAACGGATCTTGCTAACCCAATAGAGACTGCAAAAAAGTTTATTCAACTCTATTATTATGAATCAATTACTCTAAAAGAAGTCTCTAATCTAGTTTATCTAAGTCCATCTCACTTTAGTCGTCTGTTTAAAGAAGAGACAGGTTATAACTATGTCGAATATTTAATGAGGTATCGAGTGGACCGTTCTAAAAACCAATTAAAAACGACGTTGTTACCAATTGAAGTTATTGCTTGTAATCATGGATTTTCAAGTGCAACTTATTTTTCAACTACGTTTAAAAAACTAGAAGGTATTACTCCTAGTGAATATCGTAATTTATTTACAAAATTAAATGCCCAATGAAAATAAGCAAAAAATTTAAAGAGAAGATCTCAAAAAATTAAAACAACTATAACTTGAATTTTCTTAAAATTAAAATTATAAAAAAATAATATACTAAAAAGTCTCTATCTTACTAGATTACGTTATCTGATATTTTGAAAGCGTTTTACTAAGTGAGATAAAACTAAAATGGAGAGTGGAGGAAAAGTATGCCGATTTATGAAAGGAAAGAAGGACAGGAACAGCCATATTGGCCAGTAGGACCGTTTAAAGTAAGATTACCTTTTGTCCATTACAGATGGGAGAAAGCAGAGTTCCTTCAAGCACTAATTATGTTTGTTGTAAGCTTGGGGATGATCCCGTTATTAACAGAATATTTAGGTCTTCCTTATCAAGTAGCCTTGGCCTACATTGTAATCGGAGGCATTGGGTTTATGCTTCCTACACTTTTAGGGGTAGCGATGGTACCAGGTTGGATTACACCTGCTATTCCAGTTGTATTACTCTTTTTAGGGAATTTTGAGCCTGGCCCACAAGCTATTCAAGCCCTATTTGCTTTACAATTCATTGTATTTGCGATCTTTTTTATCATGGGAATTACAAAGTTAGGAGGCAGGTTAGTAGAGCTTGTTCCTAATTCATTAAAAGCCGGTATTTTGATTGGAGCAGGACTTGCTGCACTAATGGGTGAGATTCAACACGGCGGCCGATTAATGAATACTCCAATTTCTTTAATTATCGGAAGTTTAATTGCTTTTTATATTTTATTCTCTTTATCTTTTAAACAGTTAGTAGAAAAAAATAAACTGGCTAAATCGATTGCCGACTATGGTCTTGTTCCAGCAATGATTATTGCGATGGTTATCGGTTGGATGTTCAGTGAATATCCGCTAGCCAATGTAGAATGGGGAATTACGAAGCCTGACTTTATTGGAATGTGGAGTTATCTGCCATTTGCAGTTGGTTTTCCTGGATATGAAATATTTTTAATGGCAGTGCCAACAGCGATTATTGCCTATATTATTGCTTTTGGTGACATTATTGTCGGTAAGACACTTTTGCAACGTGCGGATGCGAAGCGTAAGGACGAACTCATTGATACAAACGTAAATCGTGTTCACCTTGTTACATCCATCCGTAACTTAATGCATGCATTCTTTGCTCCATACCCTGGATTAGCTGGACCGTTATGGACACCTGTTCAAGCAACAGTAGTAGAACGCTATATGCACGGGCGAAAAGCAATGGATTCCATTCATAGTGGGATAGGAACGTTCTGGATTGCTGGGTTTATTGCTTTATTTATTTTACCTCTCGTCAGCTTATTTCAGCCAGTATTGCCAATTGCTCTATCATTAACATTAATAATTACTGCTTATGTGTGTATTAGTGTTGGTGTTGAACAAGTTCACACAACAACCGAACGCGGGGTAGCAGGTATCATGGCTGTAGTTCTAGCAATACACGGTGCAACATACGGATTAATTGCAGGTATTATTTTATACTTCTTAATTGAAAAAACGAGCTTGTTTAAAGCCAAACAGAAAGAAGAAGAAGTGAGCGATGAAGAAGAGAAAGCAAGTTAATCTTTGAAAAAACACAAAAAAGCTGCCAATACACTTAGTGTATTGACGGCTTTTTTTGTGCAAAAATGCAGGGTCCAGTTACTAAGTGATTAATTAATGTTTTAAGAAAGGTCTTTGGTCATCAAATACTATTATAATTTTACACTTTGTCGCTCTTTACCAACAAAATATACCCATTCTTTAAAACCAATATCCTTCAAACGCTGTTTTACAAGATTAAATTCATCCCCGACCCGGTCAGGGGTGTGCGCATCTGAACCAAAAGTAACTTGTACGTTGTAGTATCGTGCCCGTTCTAGAATTTCATCCGATGGATACCATCCCCCGGCATCTTTGGTTTTTCCAGACGTGTTAATTTCAATGGCCAGATCGGATGCTGCTAAGATCGGCAGTGTTTTTTCGATCGCCTCCGTTTCAATCTGTGAAAACTCAGGGTAAAATCCTTTCATTGCGTCAATATGACCGAGTACTTGAAACATTCTGCTACGTGCCGAAAGCTCAATCAGCCGGTAATATTCTTCTTTTGTTTGCCTCTTTTGCTCTTCTGTAAGCCCTTCAAAGCGGCCTTTTTTAAAAATACTAATGTTTTCGACAAAATGAACAGAACCAATGATGTAATCAAAAGGATACTTTTGCAGTTCCTTCTTATAGTTGTCCATTTGCCCAGGGAAGAAATCACATTCAATCCCAAGTAGCACTTGAATTTTGTTGCTGTATTTTTCTTTTAGGGAAAGCACTTCATTAACATAGTTCGGGAAATCACTTTTAGCCATTGTAATTCTAGGGCTCGGATGATCTTCGCTTTTATGAAAATAGGGAGCGTGGTCAGCAATGCCGATCACTTCTAAATCTTTTTCAATCGCCGCTTGAATATAAGCCTCAATATCACCTTCCGCGTGTCCGCAGCGTTCATGGTGAGTATGTAAATCAAATGTTGTTTTTGCATGGTTAGTATTCATTAAGTACACCTCCATAAATTAGAAAATCATATATTTAACAGTATATATTAGAAGAGACTTAAACCCAAAATATGGTTTAAGCCTCTTTTTATTAACTCGCTGTCTTCTTTGAAAATAACTTTTCTTTTTTCGTTGGTTTATTCGATGAACTTTCACTTAATTCTTGGTTAAGTGCTTTGACTAAGCCGTAACACATCACTAAGACGATAAAGGTTAACGGAAGAGCACTTACAATAATTGCAGTTTGTAATCCTGCCAATCCGCCTGAGGCCATAAGCACAAGGGTGGCTGCAACTAAAATAATTCCCCAAGTTACTTTCACACGGCTAGAAGGGTTTAATTTTCCTCCTGTTGTCAGCATCCCTAAAACGAAAGTTGCTGAGTCTGCTGATGTAACGAAGAAAGTTGTAATTAACGCCACTGTTAAGATCGAAAGTAATATTCCAAACGGAAGTTGTTGATACACATAAAATAAAGCTGTTTCAAGACCTTGACCAGAAACATTTAACCCTTGAATTAATTCTAAATAAATTCCTGTTCCACCAAAGATAGTAAACCATAGAGCACATACGAGTGAAGGAACTAGAAGAACAGCCACTGTAAACTCACGAATGGTACGCCCCTTCGATACACGAGCAATGAACATCCCGACAAACGGTGTCCAAGAAATCCACCAAGCCCAATAGAAAATCGTCCAACCTTGAGTCCAAGCCGCTTCATTGGAATCAAAAGGAGAAATTCGTAATCCCATTAGAGCTACATTTTGTACATACGTACCTAAGCTTGTAGTAAACATGTTCAGTAAAAATAAAGTAGGACCTAGAATTAACATGGCAACCAATAATAATGTGGCAATTGTCATATTGGTGTTACTTAAATATTTAATTCCACGTGAAATGCCTGTGTTTGCTGAGATGATGAAAAGAATAGTGATGATCGCCATGATCACCATCTGAACCATAAAGTTGTTTGGAATACCAATGAGATATTCTAATCCAGCATTGATTTGTTGTGAGCCTAATCCAAGTGAGGCTGCTACACCAAATAATGTGGCAAATACGGCTACTACATCAACCGTACGCCCGATTGGACCTTTCACCTTTTCACCAAGCACAGGGTAAAGTGTCGCACTCATTAATCCAGGAGCACCTTTGTTAAATTTTTGATAAGCTAGAGCTAAGGCAACAATGGCATAAATAGCCCAAGCGTGTAAACCCCAGTGAAGCCAAGTATAACGCATACCTAACATGGCAGATTGTTCTGTACTTCCGTCTCCGAGTGGAGGAGTTGCAAAGTGAGCAATCGGTTCTGAAACACCATAGAATAAAAGCCCAATTCCCATCCCAGCAGAAAACAGCATCGCAAACCAAGTCGGTCGACTGTATTCCGGTTTTGCATCTTGTTTTCCAAGTTTAATTTTTCCGTACTTACTAAAGATCATAAAAATAGCAAAGCCGAGGAAAAACGTTGCAACTAGTTGATAAAACCAGCCGAACGACTCGAGTACAAAGCTTTGTGCTACTCCCATAGCAGCACTTAATTGGTTAGGAATAAGCACCCCTATTAAAACAAAAACGGCTGCTATCCCTACAGAAACTTTAAAAATTGTCCTATCACTACTGTCCAAATTCATACACTTCCTTTATTTTTGAAGTTGTCTTTTTCAAGCACATTACCACACATTACTAGTAAACCATATTCTAGTAAATTAATAAAAAAGGATACATTGGAGTATTTCTAGAAAATGACTAATTAATAAGAGAGGTATTTGATTATCTTTTATTCATATAGAAATACTACAAAATAAGACGTAATTCTCCATGATGCTCCAATTATTCGACAATAAGAGAGGCGCAGTACCTTGGAATTCGTTAGGAATTGAAAAATTATGAGTGAAAGATGGCAGGGATATGATAAACTATATTTTGGGTAATCATAAAGAGATGAGAGTGATTTCCGTCAATTTCTACTAACGGCTAGGAGGAGTAAAAAATGGAAAAAGTATTTGTCTTTGGACATAAGAACCCAGACACTGATTCAATTTGTTCTGCTATTGTTTACGCTAACTTAAAAAATAAACTTGGAATGAACGCTGAGCCTATTCGTTTAGGTCAACTTAATGGGGAAACACAATATGTGTTAGACCATTTTCAAGTAGCGGTCCCTCGTTTAGTGGAAAAAGTTTCAGAAGAAGTAAAGAGTGTTATCTTAGTGGACCATAATGAGCGTCAACAAAGTGCAAACGATATTAATGAAGTTCGCGTGTTAGAAGTCATTGATCATCACCGAATTGCTAATTTTGAAACAAGTGATCCTTTATACTATCGTGCAGAGCCGGTTGGTTGTACAACGACTATTTTAAATAAATTACATAAAGAGCATGGTGTAGAAGTAACGAAAGAGATGGCTGGATTAATGCTATCAGCGATTATTTCAGATACTTTATTATTAAAGTCACCGACATGCACAGATCAAGATGTGGCTGCAGCTCGTGAACTAGCGCAAATTGCTGGAGTCGACTTAGAAAGCTACGGCTTAGAAATGTTAAAAGCAGGTGCAGACTTAAGTCAGAAGACAATTTCTGAACTTATTTCTCTTGATGCAAAAGAATTCGACATGGGTAATAAAAAAGTTGAAATTGCTCAAGTCAATGTCGTAGATACAAATGATGTATTAGGACGTCAAGACGAATTAGAAGCTGCCCTAACAAAGGTTGTAGAAGACAAAGGATTAGACTTATTCCTTTTTGTTGTAACAGACATTCTGAATAACGACTCAGTTGGTGTGGCGATCGGTAAAGCTTCAATTGCTGTTGAAAAAGCATTCGATGTTACCTTATCAAACAACACAGCAACATTAAAAGGTGTTGTATCCCGTAAGAAACAAATCGTTCCAATCTTAACGACAACTTTAAGTGAAGTTCAAGTTTAATAAAAAAATCTCTCGTTTTGCGGCTGACTCAATCTATTGAGTCGGCCTTTTTAGAATAAGCTGTTGAAATATTGTACGGCTTTTTCATGTTCTGTTTGATATGGCTGTGGTTGGTGGTACGTCTCCTTAGTTAACCTTACAATCGCACCATACCTGCGTATCGATTAATGCTTTCCCTCCAAGACGGCAATCAAAAGCATTGAATGGCGAGCGATAGAGGAAGAAATCAGGAGAAAGCGTCAAGTGAAAGAGTGGATAGGTGAGCGGTGGAGGAAGAAATTAGGAGAAAGTGTGAACGAAAAGCGCGGAATCGTAAGCGGTGGAGGGAAAAATTAGGAGAAAGCGTGAACGAAAAGCGTGGAATCGGGAGCTGTGGAGGGAAAAATTAGGAGAAAGTGTGAATGAAAAGCGAGGGATCGTTAGCGGAAGAGGGAAAAATTAGGAGGAAGTGTGAACGGAAAGCGCGGAATCGTGAGCGGTGGAGGGAAAAATTAGGAGAACTGAGTAGCTAAACGGAGTGAATGAAGTACGCTGAAGGGAAAACCTAGGGGAAAGCACCGTCTAATAATCCAGGGTGAAGTCACTTGGAAAATAATCTAAAAAGAGGTCTATCCATGATATTAAAATTTATTATTGCATTTATATTAGGTGTTATTTTAACAGTATTACTAACTGCGCTTGGAGTACATCCAGTACTAAGCTATTTTGTCATTATTTTTTTAATCTTATTTATGGTTCTGTACCTTCCGCTTCTTTTGCCTGCCTATGTATCTAGAAATGAGAAAACGATTGAGAAGTACTTATTGAAAAACAAAAATCACCCGCAGTTGTATTTGTTTTATGCCTTGGGTAACCGGATGGATGAGGATGTAGATGAAACCATTTCAGAATTGCTAAAAAAACATAATAATAAACATCAAAAAGCTTTATATCATACGATCCTTCATTTTTATAATAACGATTTTAAAGCAGCCAGTGAAACCCTTAACGATATCCGACCCGAAAAAATAAAAGAGTACTATAAGATTGGTGTTGAAATTGAGTTGGGATCATTAAAAGATGCACAAGCTGCTATTGACCGGTTGAAAGAAGGTTGGGTAAAATCCTCTTTACTAGCGGAATTAAGCAATAAAAAAGGAGATAGGTCTTCAGCTATTCGTTATGCCAATAGGACACTCAGCGAGGTTAGAGGCTTACAATGGTACTTGCTGTATTGTGAATACAAGCGTGAATATAACATAAATGCTCAAAATGAATAGACGAAAAAATGAGGCTAATGTAAAGTCTCATTTTTTTATATTCTCAAACATATTTATATACCTAGTATCCTCGAACGATTGTTTTTTTCAGTGTAGAAGGATTTAGAGAAAAGAAACGAGAAAGAAACTAATAATACTATTTAAATTAGGAGGAATGAAATGCAGTCGAAGCTAATATTCCCTGAACTCAGTCATGTTGGATTAGGTGTAATTGATAAACTTAATGATGAGGTAAAAAAACTAGGGGGAAGTAAAATTCTTGTTGTCACTGAGAAGAATTTAGTTGATATTGGAATTTGTTCCCAAGCTCTTCAATCCCTCGATTCAGCCAGTGCCATTGAAATTTACACAGATGTTGTTCCAGAGCCGCCACTTCATATCGCTGAAAAATTATTGGGTTATATAAGAAGAGAAAAATTTGATCTAATTATTGGTGTAGGGGGTGGAAGTGCCCTTGATTTAGCTAAATTAGGTGCAGTGCTAGCTCAGAACGAAGGAGAAGTAAAGGATTATTTAAATTTAACTGGAACTAAGCAAGTCCAACATAAAGGCTTACCTAAAATCATGATACCAACGACAGCAGGAACAGGTTCCGAAGTGACTGATATAGCAGTCTTATCATTAGAGGGAACAAAAGATGTTGTAACGCACCCGTATTTAATCTCAGATGTAGCAATAGTGGATCCAGTTTTAACGATGTCGGTACCGCCGAAAATTACAGCAGCCACCGGAATTGATGCGTTGACTCATGCCATTGAAGCCTATATTTCAGTTAACTCTAGTGCTGTGACTGACGGGATCGCTGAAAAGGCGATTGAACTCATTGGTGCATCACTAGAACGTGCATTCAATAATGGTAGTGATGAAGAAGCTAGAGAGCAGATGAGTACGGCAAGTTATATGGCAGGACTAGCGTTTTATAACGCAGGCGTGGGCGGAGTTCATGCGCTGGCTTATCCTCTAGGAAATCGCTTTAAGCTGCCACACGGCGAGTCAAATGCGGTGTTGCTTCCTTACGTTATGAACTATATTCAAGAAGGATGTAAAGAGAAGTTAGCCAACGTTTATTTAAAATTAACTCAAGATGTATCAGTAAATAAAAATGAGGAATTGTCTACTAGTTGTGTACAAACGCTCTTTCACCTAAATAAAAAACTGAAAATTCCAACCGATCTTAAGGAATATGGCATTGAACAAAGACATCTTGAAATGTTAACGGACGATGCAATGAAGCAAAAAAGATTACTCGCTAGAAGTCCTGTAAAGTTAGAATGGAAAGATATCTTTAATATTTATTCAGCTGCATACGAAGGAAAAATGTCTTAACTGCGGTATGTGAACGAAACATTGACACAATGAGCATCAACTCAGCGTGTACACCAACCATATGCTTTGAAAAACCAAAAGATAAAGGATGAGGTGAAAAGGATGTTTGAAAAAGTGATTGAACCACGAGTTTCAGAAACGGACGGAGCAGGCCATATTAATAATACAACGATTCCAATTTGGTTTGAATCGGGGAGGGATGAAATCTTCCGTCTCTTTACTCCCGACCTATCATTTTCGAATTGGCGTTGCGTCATTATAAAGATGAACGTCGAGTATGTAAGTCAAATTTTTTATGGACGACCTGTGACGGTTCAAACCTGGATCTCTAGGGTTGGAAATTCTAGTTTTGAAGTATATGAGGAAATCCAACAAGATGGTAAGGTCTGTGCAAAAGGAAACGCAACTTATGTGAACTTTAACTTTGAAACGCAAAAGTCCGAGCCCATACCTGAAGAGATAAAGGGAGTAATGTCTGAGCATTTATATGAGGATAAATTAATTGAGACAGAATAGTAGAAGAATATTTTTAAAAGCTAAGTGTTCAGAATAAAAAACAAGAGGGGAGTTCCCTCTTGTTTTTTATATAAGTAGCTCACTTTGAATGCGAGGGCTTGTACTTGGAGTAGCAAGTAGAACAGGCTCGCTTTGAATGCGAGGGCTCGTACTTGGAGTAGCAAGTAGAACAGGCTCGCTTTGAATGCGAGGGCTTGTACTTGGAGTAGCAAGTAGAACAGGCTCGCTTTGAATGCGAGGGCTCGTACTTGGAGTAGCAAGTAGAACAGGCTCGCTTTGAATTCGAGGGCTCGTACTTGGAGTAGCAACATTAACAGGCTCACTTTGAATTCGCGGACTGGTACTTGGAGTGGTGATTTCATTTGTGGGAACAGTCAGTGCTATAGTGGAAACTAAGACTAATAAACCAATAATCTTTTTCATAATAAATTACTCCTTCATTACATTATTTGTTCACACACGTAAGGCATCAAGAACTACATTATTTACACCTATTTTTTTGAGTTCTATTAAAGGTAAATTACGGTAGTAGTAGTCACCAGCTTTTTTAAAGTGTGTAACTGATTCGAGAAAGTAGTCTTCACAATTCTTGATAAGTCCTTTGTAGTAATATTGAAAACCTAATTGAAAATTATTTGTAATATTAGTTTGGAGCTGTTCTAATAATTTTTCAGCTTGAGTGTACTCTTTATTTTTTATTAAATAATAAGCATATCCCTGAATTTCTTCCGGAGCATTATAAGGTGAAGTTCTACTAAAGTTTTCTTGTTTATTCCAATAACAGTGGGCGAAATTAAGACTTCTTTGGGAGTTGGTTAGTTCAACATGTTGCCCTAGCTTTTGAAAAAGTGCTTTTGATTCATTGAAATACATAATTGCAATATCATAGTTTATTAATGTATAAGAATTTGCTATGTTCCTAAGAGCTACACCTCTTGCTTTTTCAGTAACCGCATTATCTAGAATAATATTTCCATAATTCCTGCATTTCTCCAAATCATTTAGGTGTAAATATACAGCTTGCATTACTAGTCCTAACCTAGATATTAAAGACTTTTTAATATATCCATTAACTAGTTCTTCTATCTCAGCTTGGACTAATTCACTTAAAGTAGAAACCATTTCAAAATACTTTAAGTCATGATAGTTATATAGTTGAAAAATTTTACGAAGAGCATTTAACTCTTTCGCCTCAGATTTCATGTAAGTCAATTTATTCGTAGCCTCTATCAAACTCAAATTCCCTTTTACTACCTCTCGATCAATTCGGTACACTTCCGCCCAGGACTGACTTTCTTCATTATCACTAGTCAATAGTTTCTCGATTAATTCATCTAGCACATTAGTCATACTATTGTTTATTGCATATTCAAGTGCGGTTCGTGCTAAGTGAGAGTTGGGGTCTAGGTTAAGGATTGCCTGTTCAACATCATCTGCTGTAGAAAGATATTCTGCGATGTCTTGATTACTTTCAACCATTTCTATCAGCCCTTTTGATCTGTTTTTTTGGAATTATTCCACAAATTCAATATACCACCATGATTTTACAGAAGTCAATAAAGTAGAGAGACTTATTGGTATTTAATTTAGAAAATTCCATTAAGGTGAGTAAATAAGAATAAAATGATGAAAATGTTTCGACAATTAAATGAAGAATTTTAGCAAATTGTAACTAATTATAGAATACTATGTTAGAAGGATTGTCAGAAGAAAAATGGAAGTAGGGGACTATGGCACTTATTGTTTAAATGGAGCGTTATAGTACGATTTTCTTTTCTTGAGAGCTTTACTAGATTCCCTTATAGTGGAAAGACAAGCAGATGTAAGGGAGTGGTTGGATGTCTAGAAAAACCTTTGGATACGGCGGCATCGCGGTTGTTTTATTAATTATTATTGGTGCCTTAACAGGACTTACTTTTCATCAAAATAACGATAAGACGGCAGGAGTCTCTGAAAAACAAATAGAGGCTGCTTCTGTTGATGAAGCTGGAGAAGAAGTTAAAAATGAAGAGGGAGCTACGTCTGGGGAAGAAGTTACGAATGAAGAAAGTCAACAGATTGCTCATGAGGCGGAGATGGTTCAGTTGAGGCAGGTGGTTGCTGATTCGCATAGTACTTTAAATGTCGCTGTAGGGTGGCAAGGGCACCGAAACTTTTCATGGGCGGAGCGAACGAAAGATTTGAATAACCTTGTAAATACGAAAAGACCTTTACTCGAGGGCATTTCTGACAATGATATCGAACAAGACATTCTTAACGTTGTAGCCTGTATTGAAAAAGCAATAACAGAACAAGACGTTGAAGGGATCTTATTAGCCCATCGTATCATGCATGATTTAGACTATTATCTCAATGGGAACGAAGCGGATGGCATTTTATATCATGTAACGCATTATGGAACTGATCAAAATGTCCAGGAGTTATATTTGTATATTCATTAAATTTAAGTTCGATAGTTTACTAAGTATAGGCTGACTCTTGGATTTGCATTTCTTTAATTTGAAATTCTACCTGAGTCAGCCTATGTATAGCTGGTTTTTTGTTCTTGTATTAATCAACTATGATATAGGCAATCATAGGTCCGTTGTGATCTTTGTTTGCGTGGGCTGTACAGATCAGTCGATAAATCCCTTCTTCCGTAAAATGAAGGTCTAAGACTGTTTCCTCTCCTTTTTTTACCGTGCCTTTTACGTCAGTTCCCTCAATGATGAAAGGGTGTTCCTTTCCGTTAACTCCGTAAATTGTTAAACTTACCTTTTTGTCTTTTGGGACATAGATTGTGCCAGGGTCCCAGCGATAAGATTCAATGACCTTTCCATCGTCAGTTTTAGATTTTATTTCACTAGTCACCATATGAATTTCAAACTTTTCCGCTACAGTTTGTGATCCTGCTTCAGTTACCGCTCTCGAGTTGAAGATATACCAACTAAACCCGATAAAGAGCACGGCAATGGCAAGAAAAAACCACTTTTTTTTAATGATGATTAACATACAGATTGCCCCCTTTAAAATGTGTGCTTACTAGACTATATGAATGGGTAAGAGGGAACTTGTCTATTTTTTCACTTTATTAAGAAGTGTTAACGAGAAAATAATATACTGTTGACTTTGAGTAGTCTCAAAATCGAAATACCAGTTCTAACCCAAAGTCAACAGCACTCCTTGAAAGGATTACAATACGGAAGAAGCGACTAACATTTTTTGCAGCTTTAGACAATAGTCATGAGTGATATCGAAACGAGTGGGTGTGCTAATTGGTGCAAAGTAATCTAGTGTTTGTGTACTCTTATACCAATCGCTTTGATCTGAAAAGGAATGTGTTATATCCCCCCAAGCTTTTGTTAAAGGTGGGCTGTAGATACTTGCTTCTTTACTGTTACAAACTAATTGGGTGGCAGGGGGATTAGTTATATCTGCTTTTGAAAAAACATGGGGCCAGAAGTCATGTCTTGAGCCCGTGTGGTCTGTTGAATCAGCAAATGACGTAACATCGTTCGATAGTACATCAATCCCAAATAAAATAGAATAAAGGCTCTTTCCTATTTCTATTCTCTCGGCAACATTTGAGAAGTCTCGAACAGAAAATCCCGCCAATCTAACCTTATTGTCTTGATAGTGATATGGAAATAGAACTTGGGTAAATTGTAAAAATTCTTGAGCTTGAAAAAGGAGCGTGTTGAGTACATTTTCTTGAAAAAATGGGTTGTGAATGACGCGTTTCTCAATGTAATGCTGCTCATTAATGATAAGAGCAATCGTAAGAAATTGAGAGTTTTTTTCTGAGCTAAAAAGGTTCCAAACCGATTGCATGAATGCTGAAACGTTGAAGTAAGGCAGTAAATGAAATAGATTTTTATTTCGCTGCTTACCATGTTCATATAAGAGTAGTTGAGGAAAAGCATCATGAAAAATGTTAGCATTGGCCTTTTCTAGAAACATAAAAAAGTCCAGTTGCTGCTGATCTGAAAGAATGGAACGTAATAAGCTGCCCTTTAGGTCTGTCATATTCCATCCTCCATTACGGGAGACAAGGTGTGCAAGAAAAGCCCAATGAATTTCTGGGTTTCTTTTATAAAATTGAAGGTAAGCATTTGTTCGAGTGATGTTATTCTTGTTTAATTGTTTCGTTTTTTTCTTTATGTCATTAAGGAGGATCTTTTCATCAGTAGATAGAGAGGTTGACAGTGTATGAGTATTAGTTTGTAATTGATTTTTTAACTTCTCTAGAAGCGTGTTAGGTATTTGGATTTTTTTCCACTTAACGTTTGCTTTTGACTCATATTTATATTTTTTAAGTTTATTAGAGGTTAGAGATAACAAGTGCAAAGGTATTTCAGCAAGTTTTTTAAAAGGTTTTAACATCGCAAAGTCCTCCTCCATAAAGTATATGTATGAAGAAGGGGATGCGTTTTTCGTTTTTCTTTAAAAATACTTAAACTGCTTTTTTCAGTTGCTGCTTTGTTTTATTTGAAACGAGGCTGTGGACAATCATACCGAACATAATAATAAGTACTCCAGTTAATGCGACAGGGCTAGGAAAGGGAGAAGCGAGCCATAAAACGTCACCTAACATGACGAAAATGACTTGAGTAGACTGAGTAGCTTCAACTGCGCCAAGCTTTTCTGGTGAATGTCTAGCGAGGTCGGTCGCAAAAAAGAATAATGAAGTGGCGATGACACCAGAACATACAGCTACAATAAAAGTTTGTTGTACTTGGATGATACTTGGTGGTCCGACAGAAATGAAGCCATAGCCCGCTAATAGTAGCCAGAACGGTGTGCTTGCTATCGTCATTCCGAGTATTCGCTGAAAAGTATCTAAGCGACCGCTGCATACTTCCATCATTTTTCGATTTCCTAAGGGATAAGCAAAAGTTGCGATAATAACTGGGATAAACCCTAACAATAACAGTTCTAAACTTGAATGTTGAAATTGTGTACTTTGAATAAATAATATGCCGATAAAAATAATCGATGAAATAATCAGGGCTCGTTTTGGAATTGTATGCCTTACTCTTTGCAGTCCGTTAGAAGTTGTGATCATCGTTGAAAACAAAGGAGTAAGAAGCAACCCGGCTATAATTGTAAACTGCCATGTTCCAGCAATCAGCCAACTCGGACCGTATGCTGCTGCAAATGTAATAGGGACATAGAAAAGGACGAATCCTACAAAACTCCACAACACCCATATCCTAATATTCTCTTTCATTGTGATGAATAATTGCTTTAAATTATTTCTAAAGTAAACAATAAGTAAAAAGAAAGGCAACATGAAGAGAAAACGGAGGGACGCACTCCAAATCCAGCTTCCACCTGTTAATTCCATCGAGCGGTTCAAAATGAATGTAAAGGCGAAAAAGAAAGAAGAAAGTACCCCTAACACTATACTTTTCATAATTTCACCAACCTAATAGATAATAATATAACAAACGTATTGTATGCTATATTATACATAATGTTCAGAAAAAAGAAATGATGAATATGATATAATTTGATAATTCGAGTTCCTAAATAAATGCAAAAGTGAGGTTTTTTTATGTATAACTTATTAAAAACAATGACTTCATTACATGGGCCATGCGGCTATGAGCAACCCGTTACAAGATGGGTAAAAGAGACAGTCGAGGAATTAGTGGACGAGCTGCATGTTGACGGTCTTGGGAATGTCATTGCACGTAAAAGAGGGACAGCACCTGGTCCTAAAACGATTATTACAGCGCATATGGATGAGATTGGTTTTATCGTGAAAAAAATTGAAGAAAATGGTTTAATTCGTTTTGAAAAGTTAGGAGGTCATGATGATCGGATCCTGCTCGCTCAGAAAGTTCAACTGCGTACCAAAACAGGATTGCTTACTGGCGTTATCGGTACGATCTCTGCTCATTTTGCTAAATTTGATGATGCCCAAAAGGTGCGTAACCATAGACAGCTGTACATAGATATCGGCGCTTCATCGAAGGAAGCTGCTGAACAATTAGGAGTAGAGATTGGAAACCCCATTACATGGGCACCGTCTATGGAGTTTTTAGGAAATGAGCAGACGGGAAGGATTGTTGGTAAAGGCTTTGATGATCGAGCGGGGTGTGCCGTGATCATCCAAACGCTCAAAGAACTGCAAAAAACTGATTTTGCTGGTGAAGTTATTGCTATCTTTACAGTTCAAGAAGAAGTGGGTCTTCGAGGTGCTCAAGTTGCGGCAAGAAATGTAGAGGCTGATGTGGCAATTGCTCTTGATACGACAGCAGTTAGCGATACGCCGGAAGAAACGATGGATCAAACCCTTCATTTAGGGAAAGGAACTGGGGTGAAGGTGATTGATTTTAGCTTAATTGCTCACCCAGTTGTTAAGGAAAAGCTGCTTCACCTTGCGAAAGATAAAAACATTCGGTTTCAACACGAAGTATTTCCAGGGATTGGAACTGATGGAGGTGCAGTAAGTTTAGCGAATAAAGGAATTCCAACTGGAGTCCTATCGATCCCGTCACGCTATGCTCATTCTCCTGTAGAAGTAATTGATTTAGGTGATTTGGAAGCAACGAAAGAGTTGCTAAAAGAATTTATTCTATCATTAAAAGAGGAGACAAGTTTCTCTTTTATTTAATCATATCATCCCTGTTTAAGTGTCTTTCCCGCG
Organism: Alkalihalobacterium chitinilyticum; assembly: GCF_029028005.1. GTDB lineage: Bacteria > Bacillota > Bacilli > Bacillales > Bacillaceae_F > Alkalihalobacterium > Alkalihalobacterium chitinilyticum. Next base: position 16,623 of record NZ_JAOTPO010000016.1, on the reverse strand, counting down.
AACATCGATACGGTGTATTAATCGTATTGATATTGTTCTTTCCCTGGGGAGGGCACTTTTTTTGTATAGGGTCTGTTTAAATTCTCCTCATGTTTCTACATGTAAAACATATATTTTGGATAAAAGCATGTTTATGAGAGGGGAATAAAATTTGTCAAACCGAGTATTAATAAGTCCGTGGGAAGAGCATTTGTTTTGGTTAGAAATCTTACAAGATCATGCTTTTTTTGTGAGGGACCATTTGTCCCCGAGTGAAACGCGCTGGGTACAATTAGCAGACGAATATATTCAAGCATTTGCAGGTGTTCTTAACCAACTGAATCAATTAGATCGACGCTTAACAGTTTCATCACCAGAAATGATTGAGTTCTCAAAGCTTGCTTACGACATATCAAGCCGTTATTATCAATTTGAGAGTTACATGCAACAGTTACGACTTCAAAATTTAGTAAATCTGAATTTAACACCAACATACTTAAATGGTACATTGAGTGAAAATCGAGAATATTTGCGAATCCTTAGTTATTATGTTCAAGGGCAGGATTATCCACCCCTTCCACTAGTTGACCTTCTCGATTTGTGGTTAGAAGATCAAGTGGGTCATTTGGTACTTTTGAGAAATATATTGGATCCCATTGAAGTTGGGCTTACGAGTCAAGCAGACCTCTACATTACCGTGTTTAGAGGATTTATATTGCAAAATTTTCATATTAAAGGCTTTTTAAAAGTGATGCCGCATGGATTACCCCGCTTGGATCGATTAGCACGAGAAGTTGGAGAAGCAACATTAGAAACGAATGAGTTTATAAGACAAGTGGTTGAAATGTATGAAGGCACAGAAGTGTTAACTCGAACAACGTTACGTTTTTTTGAACACCATTTTCCAGAAACATGTTATTTTATAAAACACCTAAGCCAATATGCTCCGGAGTTAACGGAAGAAGCGATGCAATGTTCATTATTAAAGCCGTCTTTTCCTGTAGGCGAATAAGTAAAATATAGTACCTCCATACATATATATGTATGGAGGTTTTTTATCGTTCTGAGCTTCTTGCATACATGATTATCCTCCATTTGGAAATAGTAGTACTACAGCGGAATATGGAGGTATTTTCCTTGAAGAGAAGAATTAAGAGACGCAACCAAGAAGTAAAAGACAGAAGTCTTCAAGATGAAAATTACTATGAGAAAACTGTTACTTTCATTAAAGAAGCTTTTTCCTATCCAGAAAACACTGATCTGACATGTAGGAACATAAGGTTAAGAGACATATATGTAGATGCAACGTTGTTTTTTGTTAACGGCATGGTGGACTTAGATGAAGTGCAACTTCATATCATTAAACCTTTACAAGAGATGAAAATCGTCTATGAACCAGAACAAGAGCTTGAACCATTTTTAATAGAAAATGTATTATCCATAAAAGAGGCAAAGGTAGTAAAGAACCAGAAAGAGTTACTTACGGCATTAATCGGTGGACAAACATTGCTGTTAATAAAAGGGATGAACAGCGCAATTTCTATTGCAACTACTTCGTTTGAACATCGAGGCATCGAGCATCCACAAACCGAAAATGTCATTAAAGGGCCAATGGAATCCTTTACAGAATCGGCTGCTGTTAACCGATCACTCATTCGAAAGCAATTAAAAAATGTGGATTTGGTTACGGAAGAAATGACAGTAGGAAATCATGCAGTGCAAACGGTTTCTGTTATGTATATTGGTTCTTTAGTCAATGAAGAGTTATTAGAAAATGTCCGTGACCGAATTGCTCAAATAGATGTTGATGCAGTTCAAGGTTTAGCTATACTTGAACAACATATTGAGGAAAGACCATACTCTTTAATACCTTCAACTTTGTATTCGGAACGTCCAGATCGAGCTTGTGCTTTTTTAAATGAAGGCCATATCGTCTTATTAATGGATAATTCTCCAGCCTGTTTAGTCCTACCGATTACGTTTTGGGGACTTTTTCACACAGCCGAGGATTATTATCACAGATGGGCTTTTGGCAATTTTATAAGACTAATTCGCTTGTTTTCATTATTCATTGCGTTATTAGTACCTTCGCTATATATTGCGATATCGAATTTTCATATTGAGATGTTTCCAACGGACTTATTATTGGCAATTGCAGCGACAAGAGAACGAGTTCCATTTCCAGCAATTGTCGAAGTCATTATGATGGAAATTTCATTTGAATTAATACGAGAAGCTGGTATTCGAATACCTACTCCAATAGGACCGACCATTGGGATTGTAGGTGCACTCATTTTAGGACAAGCTGCAGTAGAAGCCGGTATCATTAGCCCTATTCTTGTAATAGTCGTTGCGATAACGGGTTTAGCTTCGTTTGCAATTCCAGACATCAGTATGAACTTCACGATTCGAATTACACGTTTTATCATACTATTTTTTGCGGCGACCATGGGTTTTTTTGGGATAGGTATCTTTCTCGTTTTTGCGATTGCTTATGCGAATAATGCAAAGTCGTTTGGCGTCCCATTTTTCTCACCACTGGCACCGCACACTCGTTCTTCAAAGGATATGATCGTCAGACCGCCAGTATGGAAACAATGGTTACGTCCATTTTATGTATTCCCAAAAGAGAAAGTTAGAGGTACCGAACCGAGGGGGAAATGATATGCTTCAACCTGCAGATGGAAAGGTAGGTACAAGAGAACTTTTTGCTATATTTTTAATTTCAATAGGAATAAAGTTATCAGATGGTACACCTATGCTACTATTAGAAGCTGGAAAAAATGCAACTTGGGTTTTACCTATAGTAGCTGGAGGTATCATACTGGTACCGACTTTACTCATTTTGTCACTCTTAAAAAAATATAAAAATAAAAACCTGGTTGATATTATTTTTATCGTAACTGGCAAGTATATAGGATTTATCATTTGCCTGATTATCCTTTTCGCCATGATTTTTGCAAATGCATTAAATCAGCGAACAACAGTTAACATTATTAGTACAATGTTTTTTCCAACAACTCCTGTTGTTATCATTTTTCTGTTGTTAATTGGGAGTAGCTTCGCCGTTGCAAGAGTTGGAATAGAAGCTGTGGGAAGGACGGCATGGGTTGTTCTCCCCTATATTAAGGTTGTTTTATTTCTGTTATTTTTGCTGATTATCAATGAAATTCATTTTGAATTTTTATTTCCTATAGCTGGTCCTGGGTTGGACGTTTTAATAAAAGAGTCCTTTTCCTATCATACGATTTTTTTCGAATTTATTATGGTTGCGTTATTTTTCCCTTGGGTTAGAGATCATAAGAGTTATAAGACAGCAACATTATTAGCGGTTGGATTTATTGTGTTGGAAATGACCATCACTATGGCGTATTTTGTCATGCTGTTTGACTACCCACAAGTCGCACATGTTGCATATCCCTTTCAACAGCTAACAAAGATGCTTGAAGTAGGAACGATTGTCACGAGTTATGAGGGGTTTTTCTTAGGATTTTGGATTATGGCTGCAGTGGTAAGGTTCTCGATCTATTTATTACTTTCAGCATTTATCGTCTGTTCGATGTTTCAGTTAAAAGATTTCAAACCGATCTTGCTACCGCTAGCCTGTATTACTTTGTTGGTTGGATTAATTCCAGAAAATCAAACCGAAACCACTTTTTTTATGAGAGATGTGTTTTTGCTTCAATCGAGTTGGTATTTTGTAACGATGCTACCTATTCTTTTATGGATAACATATAAAGTAAAGGAACGATTCAATGTTTAAGCGCTTTCCTATTCTTATTTTATTAGTATTCACGGTAATGTTAGTGGGGTGTTGGGATCGACATGATTTGGAGGAGCTAGCATATATTATCGCAATTGGCATTGATAAAAGTGAAGATTTTGGGATGAGGATAACCTATCAAATCGCAAATCCAGAAGCCAGTGGAGTGAATAATGGTGCTACAGGTGAAGAAGCGTCCGATATTATTACGATAAATGCTCCAGATTTTATTTCTGCTCGTGACATGCTTGTTTCCTTTGTTTCAAGGGAAGCCAACTTTACGCATATGAAGGTATTAGTCGTTAGTGAAGAAATAGCAAGGGGAGAAGATCTTATTGATTATATTAAGCCTTCTGTGAGAGATCGGGAATTCGATCGGAAAATAACCTTTATTGTTTGTCGGGAGAAAGCTGCCGATTATTTGCGCAATAATGACCCGACTTTAGAAACAAGGCCGCATAAATTTTTTCAACTAATGACAGATCGCTGGGAAGAAACGGGATTAATCCCAGATTCGAGTTTAAATGAATATTTACACAGGCTCGAGGAAGATGCTGGGTTATTTTTGGCAACGTATAGTACCGGGGAAAAAGTGGAACCCAAAAAAAATGGGATGGAAGATGAGTATACAGCAGGGCAAATTGAGAAAAAAGGAGGAAATCCTGTTCAAACGATTGGCTCGGCAGTTATTAAGGAAGGGAAAATGATTGGAACATTGACGGGTGAAGAAACGAGGATTGCTATCGTATTACGACCTTATATTGAAGTAGGTACAATGGTCGTCACTTATGATGATCCACTCGCTGAAGGAAAACATATTACCGCGAGAGTTTATAACGAAGAGCGAACAAAGGTGAGCATAAATACCGATCAACAGTATCCGATTATCAATGTGGAAATACCTATTGTTTTAGAAATTCTGACGATCACTAGTCATATTGATTACATTCAAGATTTAGAAAAACAAGATTTACTTAAACGGCATATTGAGGAGAAATATCTTGAGGTGGCAGGTAAATTTATAAAAAAAACACAGGATCAATTTAAAGGGGACCCATTTCGGTGGTCACTTGTTGCGAGAAAAAACTTTCTTACTTTGCAAGAATACTGGAATTATGACTGGATGAATTCCTACCCGAATGCTGAAGTAAATCTGGATGTTAACGTTGAAATTAGAGAATACGGGAAACAACTCAGGCCGCCTAATATTGATTTGATTAAGGATTGAGATTATGGAGTGGATACTTATACCAATTTCATTCTTTTGTGCTTATTATACGATCATGTATGCTCGTTCTCTTTTTGACGATAAAGAACAGCGAGGGTTTGTCGTATTTCTAATTTTCTTATGCATTCCGCTAGTGGTCTTACCTATATGGTTATATATGCGAGTGTAGCCTTGAAATAAGGGATAATTGTAACCATAGAGATCATCCATATGGATAAACAAGTAGAAATTAATCCATATTATCAATATAAAAGATCGACGATAAAGGAGAACGATATGGATTATTTATCGAGAGAAGCGATACTAAATGAAATGAACGAGTCTTTAAGGCCCATTATGGAAAAGTACAATGTTAATGATATTGGGATTTTCGAGGAACAAGGTGAAGGTAATCATTATTATATAGGGTATACGATTCGTAAGGATGATGAAGTGTTTATGACACATACGCCATATGTAATCAATGATGAAGGTCTTCTTCGACCGGAAAAACAGGAGTGGGTTATAGAAACCGCTGAAGGTGATCTGAGAGGATTTTCTTCACTAGAAGAAGTGTTTGAAGAAATGGATAAAGGGTTGGAACATTAGGAAGTACCTTTTAAAAGAAGTTGGATTCACTATGAGTGAATCCACTTCTTTTTTCTTTTGCATTTGTTTTTAGAATTCATATACCAATATCTTCTAAATTAAATATATAATAAATAGAAATTGAATATTGATGGAGAGGGAATTGGATGAAGAGAGTAAAGATGATCGTGATGCTGATATTGAGTGGTGCAGCTGTTTTAGTATTTACCGTCTTTTCTGTTTCTGCAATTGTCTATTCGCCCGAATATATGATGAGAATTATGCTTTATAGAGAGTCAGATATTAACGACTATCTTGTCTTCAATGAAAAGCCAATAAAACAGAGTGAAGATACTTACTTTTATAACAAGACCGATAATCGTTCATTAGGAACGGAGCTTATTTCATATCCAATCAATGGTGTAACCGTGCAAAAAGAATTAGGTGATTTTCTTGAAGAAAATGAGACGACAGCGTTTATTGTTATTGCAGAAGATGAAGTGGTCTATGAGAAATACTTTAATGGTCATGAAAGAGATTCAATTAATACTTCATTTTCTGCAGCGAAATCTATTGTTTCCCTCTTAATCGGCATAGCCATTGATGAAGGTTTTATAAAAAGTAAGAACGATTCAATTTCAATATATATTGAGGAATTTCAAGGAACAGAATTCTCAGCAATTACAATTGATGATCTATTAACTATGAGGTCACCAATTAAATATAAAGAAGGGATGGCATGGATGGGGGATGATGCCAAAACATATTATATGCCTGATTTAAGAAGTTTGGCCTTGTTGCAGACAGAAGTTGACAGCACTAGGGGAGAAAGTTTTCACTACAATAATTATCATCCACTGTTGCTAGGAATTATTTTAGAACGATCTACTGGTATGTCAGTTACAGAATTCATGGAAGAAAAACTTTGGTCTAAACTTGGAACTGAGTTTGACGCATCATGGAGTTTAGACAGCAAAAAGAGTTCTTTTAAAAAAATGGAAAGCGGAATCAATGCACGTGCTATAGATTTTGCTAAAATAGGCAGCCTTGTTCTTCATAATGGATCATGGAACGGTCAAGAAATTATTAGTAAAGAATGGTTATCTCAGTCCATTTCAAAAGAGGAACCTAGAAGCGAAGACTACATCGGCTCATTCTTGGAAGGGAAAGATACTCAATATGGTTACATGTGGTACAGCGTTAGCAAAGATGAGGAAGTTGTGGATGTATATGCATTAGGTAAGTATGGACAGCTGATTTATATTTCCCCGCGATATAATACGGTAATTGTTCGGCATGGAAGCGGCACTGGAGAAGTCGAGTGGTGGCCGAATGTTTTGAGGCAGGTTATCGAAGAATTAAATGAATAATAATAGACTCTTGTGCCTATTTTGGCACAAGAGTTTTATGAAGTTCACCATTAATTATACAAGCTCAGGTACTTTTGTGTGTAACGGCGGAACAATTAACCAGCCCTTTTCCTTTTGCATTTTGAGAATGCGAAGTCCGTATTGTGCTTTTTCAACATGATACTTGCCTGCCATCATAGCAATGTCTTCACGAGTACTTTGGCCCATGATCTGACTAAGTGAAACGAGACCAGAAGCAATGTTCATGCTGATTGGGTTAGCGATTTCTGGATCGTTAAATCTCGCTCCAGCCGGTATATCTTCAATATTTGCTTTTGCACGTTCAGGCGGTGCTGGCGGAATAGCGATGCCATTATCTTTTAAAATCGCTTCAATTTCTTGAGCTTGCGGCTTCATTGCACCATTTATTTTGTCTTCGATAAATTTTCTGAGGTCGTCATCACCTGTATGATTGTAGAGTGTTTGATATTCAGCAAGGTGTGCATTTACTCCCGCTAAATACGCCCATAAACTAGAAACTTCCCCGTAGTGTAAAGGTTCGTCTTTTTGATTTCCACCTAAGATACCCATAAAAATCTCCTCCTTCAAGTTTGGTACCAAGCTATTATGATCCTATTTTCGTTTAAGCATGAAAGGGAAAAAATAAGTGATGTAGTAAATATATAAGTCACACTTTTGTCGAGCGGTAATGACACTAATGTCCTTCATAAAGGTGATGAAGGACCAAGCTGGGCACAACGGCATTAGAAAGGTCCTTCATAACCAACACGGAATTTACAATCCTTCCTAAATTTTTATAAACATTAACATTAACCTCATAGTCCATTTACATTAAACTGGTATATTGTCCAATGTAGGTACAGTAATCACCATGACATGATAAAGGAGATTAATATGCCAGATTTAAAAGCAATTGTACTTGATCTTGATGGTACTTTACTTAATAAAAGTGGAGTGGTATCTAAAAGGAATAAAGATTATTTATTAGAGCAAAAAGAAAAAGGTGTCAAAATTATTCTCGCTACTGGACGCCCAATTAATATGACTACTGCTATTCACGAACAGCTTAAGCTGAATACTCCGATGATTTGTCTAAATGGTGCAGTCGTGTATGATCGTGAAAATCAACAGGTTGTTAATGACGAACCAATTGGTAACCATTTAGTGGATGAAGTCTATGATAAGGTAACGGATCACGCAGAACTAATTATTAGTCATACATCAAAGTACAATTACCAAGTCCACAGCAAACAAGGGAACTCTCTCTTTGATATGTGGGGGTTGGCTAATGAAGATGTCGATAAAGACGAGCCTATACTAAAGGTTATGGTTGACTTTGAAAGTCAAAGGACAGCCCTTGATTTAGCTGACCAAATCAACCCGCAGTTACAAATCATTAATTGGGGTGCCAGTGTCGAGATCACCAAAAAGCCTGTAACCAAGTGGCATAGCTTAAAAAGGGTATTAGATCAATATGGAATTGACCCTCAAGAAACGGCTGCCTTTGGGGATGGTCCTAATGATATTGAAATGCTTAGAAATGTCGGCATTGGTGTAGCTATGGGGAATGGGTTAAGTGAGGTTAAGAGTGCAACAAAATTTATTACCGCCAGCCATGAAGAAGATGGTGTAACTGAGTTTTTATTTCAGTATCAAAAGAAAAGCCGTTTAACCATTTAACTAAATTGTAGGAAAGGAGCATCCACTGTGGAGCTCCTTTTTTTAGGTCTATTGATATATTAAAATAATGAAAAGTATCACTATTTCCGAAAGGTTTTTCTTGAATTTTACATAATGAGCGTTCCCTGTGGGGATAAATAACAAAGACCTCAAGTACAAAGGAGTTTGTCGCGAGTGTTTTGGAAATGGTATTTAAATAAAGTAAAAAAATCAGCTGGCCCCCAACCACATGATACAATTGCTGCTAATCCTAATACGAAACAAGTTATAAGTAGGGATGCAATTGCTCAGAGCTTACAAGATATAGATGACTTGGTCATGAAAGAGATCACAGTTGGTGATCAAACCGCGACCATAATCTATCTCGATTCACTCGTGGATACAACATTGCTTTATCAAGTTGTTTTTAACCCTATTGATGAAAAACAGACGGGCCAGGTCAAAGAGATATTTAAAGACTTCGAAACGTTTGAACAAGATGAGCTGCCAAACCTGCTGCATCATATATTGAGTGGCTTTACTGTGTTGTTATTTGAACGAGAAAACCTTGCTATAGCAATTGATACTTTTAATGTTCCCGAACGTTCCATTACAGCACCAGAAAATGAAACGACCGTTCTCGGACCTCAAGATTCCTTTGTAGAAAGTTTACAAACGAATCTTTCATTAATTAAACGAAGAATTCGCTCACCGTATTTAAAATCAAAGTCCATGTTATTAGGGACAGAAACCAAGAATACTGTGACTGTCTTATATTTAGATAATATAGCGAATGACGAAAATGTGAAACGTGTTTTATCCCGTTTGCAAAATATCGAGTACCATGGCTTTATTGGAATGCCTGTTCTCAAGCAAGCACTAGAAGATAAACCGTTATCGCCTTTTCCGCAATTCGGAATGACGATTCGTACCGATAATGTTATCAATGAATTATTGAATGGAAAAGTCATAGTAATGATGAATGGGAGTCCTGAAGCAGCTGTACTACCAGCTACTTTTTTTGAGTTGTTTATCACCCCAGAAGATTATTATAACCGGTGGACTACGGCTTCATTATTACGATCTTTGAGGTTAGCAGGATTTTTTATATCGATATTATTAACTTCATCTTATGTATCAGTTTTGACTTTTCATCCAGAAATGCTCCCGCAGCAATTATTGACCTTATTAGCAGAATCGCGATCACAAGTTCCGTTTCCACCAGTCATTGAAGTTCTCGTCATTGAACTAGTCATTGAAGTTCTTCGCGAAGCTGGTGCACGAATGCCGACCAAAATTGGGCAGACGATCGGGATCGTTGGCGGGATCGTAATTGGAACAGCAGCAGTAGAAGCTGGTCTTGCAAGTAATATTTTAATTGTACTAGTTGCTATTACTGCTCTATTATCATTTATTCCAGCGAATTTCATGATGAGTAATGCCATTCGATTTATTCGTTACTTATTTATTTTTGCAGCGGGTGCTCTTGGCATGTTTGGTCAAATGCTTACGTTAGCCTGGTTGTTTAATCATTTATCTAACTTAACTTCTCTTGGTTCACCTTTTATAACTCCAATCATTCCTAGAAAATGGTCGGATTTATTTAACAGCATTCTACGTGCACCTGGAAATTTTTTTATGCAGCGACCTGGAATATCTAGGGCGAAAAAAGATCTTGTTCGTCCATTAGACGAGGAGTAGTCGTATGGATAGAGGTAAGTTTAAAAAACTAAATGCTTATCACGTCGTATTTCTAGCGCAAAATACGATGGTTGGAATTTCATTATTTTCATTGCCGAATGATATTAGTCAAGCGGGATATAATTTGTGGCTCGTACCCATTTTGCTTGGAGTGCTTGCCAATCTAATGCTCATACCCATTATTTATTTGTGTAAGCAATATCCAAACGATTCGTTGTTTAATATCAATGAGAAACTTCTTGGCATTTTGATCGGGAAAGTCATGAACTTCATTTTGTTACTTTATGCATTAGTTGCCTTAACGTCTGTCAGTCAAAGGTATTTAAGGCTCGTTCAAACGGTAACCTTGCCAGAGTATACAATGACTTGGATCGGGGTTGTATTTTTTATTGTTCTAGTTTGCATTGTGAATGGGGGAATTAAATCGATTGCTCGTTTTTGTATGTTTGCGTTTTTTCTCACAGTTTGGTTGATTTACTACCTCAAATGGCCGATGCAATCTGGAAATTGGATACATGCGATACCCACCTTTGAGGTCAGTATGTTTGCATGGCTCCAGGCACTACATAGCGGTGCATCTGCGATGTTTGGCTTCGGACTTATCTTATTTTATTATCCATATATCATTAACCAAGAAAAAGCCTTTTTACATGTTTCCATTGGTATTTGGTTAGCCGTATTTTTTTATGTTGCTGTTTCTTTAGTGAGTGTCGTTTATTTTTCACCTTGGCAGTTAGATAATTTATTATTTCCCGTTCTTAATTTATTTCAAGCGGTTCAATTAGCTTTCATTGAACGTATTGAAACTTTCGGGACCGCTATATGGGTGTTTTTAGCATTATCAACAGCGTCTGCTTACCTTTGGGTTGCGAAAAAAGGGTTGGATGCCTTGGTTTCTAAACATAAAAATCGTACATGGCATTTGTATGTATGTGCCGCTATCGGCTTATTCTTATTTCTTGGCCCGATTCCATTTCATTTACAAACGGTGATTTATGACCAATGGGCTGTTTTCTATGGGTATGGAATTCATTTGCTCCCAATATTTTTACTTATCGTTCACTTCTTTAAGCGTGAAAAGGAGAAAGGGGTGTCTTTATGAAACTCTTTTTTTCAAGTCTATTGCTTGTTTTTTTAACAGGACTATTATTTGGTTGTGATGATCCAAACGTTAAACAGCCCGTCATTGAGGATCTTGGGATGATTGGTGTGATGGGGTTTGATTATGTTGATGATGAAAGGGTAAAAGTCAATATCTCCCTGCCCCAACCTCAACATGATGCTGAGGAACAAGTTCAAACCTTCTCAACGGTTGTGCGAATGCCGCATCAATCGGTTATGGACATCTCTACTTTAACAGAAAAAGTACTGTCCCCTCTTCAATTACGTGTTCTTTTATTTAGCGAGGAGTATGCAAGAAAAGTAGGATTATGGAAGGTACTTGAAAACTTATACCGTGATCCACAAGTAGGGACGAATATTTTTATTGCGGTTGTTAAAGGGACAACTGAAGAAGTGATTAAGCGTGACTATAGTGATAAACCCGAAATTAACGTCTATTTAAATGAATTATTAAAACCAAGAATAATGACTGCATTTAGTCCGTTTACAACGATTCATTACTTTATCAATAAAAGTACTGATGAAGTATCAGATCCTTCGGCACCGTACCTTGAAATCGTAAATGAAAATTCGTTAAAAATTACGAAGGTTGCCCTTTTTAGCGGCGATAAAATGGTGGGATTGCTAGATCCAGAAGAATCTAAATTAGTACAAGCAATGAAGAAAAGGAAAGGCTTACCTGATATATCCGTCTTGATTCCAGGGGCAAACGGTGAAGGCGAAGAAGAGATGGCGATTTTAAAATTTGTGGCGACCAAGTTTAGTGCAGAAGCTAATGGTGACTTGGAAAATCCCGAGTTATTTCTTCATTTTTATATTCGAGGAAGTATCGTTGATTATGACGGGACGAGAGATTTAGCCAGTTTAGAAGAAAGAAAAGAAATTGAAGAGAAGATTAGTGAGAGAATAGAAGACCGGGTGATTCATGCGGTTCGCGAGTTCCAAGAGCTAGGTGTCGATCCTGGTGGTTTTGGTGAATACTTCCGTGTGAAAGCACCAAGAGGATGGAGTAAGGAAAACTGGCAAGAGGTTTTTAAACAGACGGATATTACAGCGCATGTTGAAGTAAGGATTATTTCAACAGGGACGATCAGATAAATACAGAGTCTTTTTATAATCTAAGCAAAAAGTTCTGATATTTTAAGATGGAGATTAATCTTTTTACAATCGGGTATCTGATTAACACCAATACTTATGAGGTGATTATATGTTTTGGACGTTAATCGGTATACTTGTATTGTTATGGTTACTAGGGTTTTCTTTTGAAATAGCTGGCGGGATTATTCATTTACTTATTGTCATCGCATTGCTATTAGTTATTTTTAACTTGTTGACAGGAAGGAGAACCTAAAAAGGCTGACGTTTTGTCAGCCTCTTTAGCCCTATTCATGCACTAACCGTCACTATCTTAAAGCGGGTTACATTTTAAATTGATCCACAATGGTTTGTAACTCTTTTGCTAATTCATTTAGGTGTGTCATAGAAGCTGTAACTTCTTCCATCGAAGCCAGTTGTTCTTCTGATGCAGAAGCTATCGTTTGATAATCCGATGTTAAATTAATTGTTGATTGAAGAACATTTTCTGATTTATTTACTAGCTGTTGAGAAGCACTAGAAACTTCCCTTGATAGTGTAGATACTTGTTGAATTTGTTCTGATAACCCTTGGTTACTTTGGACAATTCCATAGAACGATGTTCCAGCCTTGTGTATTAAATTTCTTCCTTCATTCACTTCATTCATAACTTTATTCATCGATAGTACAGACTCACTGGCTCCGTCTTGCATTTGGTTGATGATGGAGATAACCTGTTTTGCAGCTTGAGATGATTGTTCAGCCAGTTTTCGAACTTCTTCAGCTACGACCGCAAATCCTTTGCCGGCTTCACCAGCCCTCGAAGCTTCGATCGCTGCATTTAAGGCTAATAAGTTTGTCTGGTTAGAAATTCCCGTTATGATATTAATAATGCTACTTACTTCTTGTGCATGTTTATTTAATTGTTCGATATCATTTGAAGATGTCTCCACGACACGATTAACTTCATTCATCTGCTCAATCGATTGTTCGATCAGGTTTTCTCCTGAAGAAGCTTCGTTCAGTGCATTGGTTGAAAGTTCAATTACGGATGAGAAGACTTGGTCCATTTCACTGACATCCTGAGACATTTGCTTCAACGAAGAAATGGTATCTAGTGTCATTTGATTATTGTCATCAGCAGTTACTGCTACTTTTTGGATAGCCTCCGTAATTTGATTGGTTGCAGTTGCGGTTTGCTCAGCACTCGCTGTGACTTGTTCTGAGAAGGACGCTACTTTCTCACTATTCTCTCTCACATTAAATACAATTCCTTTTAGATTTTGAACCATGTGATCAATAGATCTTGATAACGAGCTAACCTCATCTTTACCATCATGAGTTATCGTTTCTACCATTAAATTGCCTTGACTAAGTTCTGTAGCAACGTCGTTTGATTTTTTAATGAGTAAGATTTTTTTTCTAATAAAAATAAATGTAATTGCCGCTCCTACAGTTGTAGAAAGGAGAACGATTAGAACGATAATATATTTCAATGCTTCAAGAGATTCGTAAAATTCTTCTGTGTATGCTCCTATTCCAATCATCCAGTCCCAAGGTTCAAAATAAACTAAATAAGCAATTTTTTCCCGAGGAGTAGTTTCGTTTGGGTTGAGCCAATCGTAGATATAAAAACGATCATTTGCGTTTTCAAGTTTTGATGTTTTGACTAAGTTTTGTATTAAGTAATTTCCTTGTGCGTCTTGAAGGTTTGTTAAGTCAGCACCTTCTAGTCCGTTAGGGTGGATTTGCGCGATATGCTGACTATCATATCCAAAGATATAGCCATCATTTTTGTATACAAATGATGATTGTGTATAGTCTCTTATTTTCTCCTCAACATTTGAAAAAGGGCCGCTAATATGCTGCCGAGCTATGTTTTGAGCCTCTTCCAAAGATAAGTTTCCTTGGTTCACTTGATCATTTAATAATTGGATAGAGTCTAATGCAGTTTCAGTAATATCATGAAGGTGCAGCTTTCCCCCTTCGATAAGTTCTTGTTTGGCGTAAAAGTAACTAGTGAGACCAATTGTGCTACTCACTAGCAGTAGCGAAGCAATAACTAATGCAAGAAATTTAAACGTAAGTCCTTGTAAAAAATTAGAATTCGAGTTGTGCTCCATCTTGATGTGCTCCTTTTCTATGTAGGTACGAATTGTAGTAGTGTGTAGTTCCTTTTAACTACAAACCACCTAATAATATATTACTACATTTAAGATATCAGATCATCTGATAATAAGCTTTATGTGTGAAGAAATATTTAATAATTGGGTTTCTATTCATTAGTTTTTATTGTGAACAAAGTAAAGGATCATTAGGTGAGGTAGTTACCTTAGAAAATGGTTCTTAATAATTTTGGTAAGATGGTTTGTAGCAAATAATAAGCAAAAAACTTGTCAATCTTTTTATTTATGAAAAACGTGCTTTTTCGTAAATTTTCATATTGCTTCAGGACATCTATCTAAGTATAATTTTCTTGTTTATATAACTTTAATTATATTTGGAATGGGGAGTAGGAATTGACGACGTTAAGAATTTTATTCGTCTATAATTGGGTACCTGATGAGGAAAGAACAGAGGCATTTAGAGAATGCGCATCTACTAAGACAGTACAACGATTAACATCAGTTTTTCAATCTTATCAAATGGAAGTAATTCCTCTTAATCTATTTAGTAAGGAACAATTAACAGAAGCAGTTCAGGTGAACCAACCAGATTTAGCTTTTGTAATTGCAGAAGGTTTTCTGGATGAACCAGAAACTTTGTATGATGGATCAGGTGCATTAAGTATTCGAGCGGTACTTGAAGGGTTAGGTGTACCGTACTCACATTCCGATGTCCAAGCGATGGAAGCTTGCCGTAATAAAGATATTACGTATGAAAAGCTGGGACAAAAAGAAATTGCTATTCCTCGTTTCTTTGTTTTTAGTGAAATTCAAGATGATAACGATAATATGGATCGAGTGGAATATGTCGTAGGATATCCAATGTTCCTTAAGCCATGTGGCGGCGGGTGCAGCATTGGGATTGACGAGAAATCCATTGTTAGAAATCGCAGCGAATTATTATCTAAGTTACAGCAATTACGGGAGATGATTGGTGATCAGCCGATCCTTGCTGAAACGTACTTACCGGGCCGAGAATATACGGTTGGTGTGATCGGGAACGGTGTACTGAACGTTCTGCCAGTCATTGCTTTTCCTGAAGCTTTTAATGTTCGCAGTCAAGAAGTAAAGATGGTCGAGCATCAGTCTCGCAGTGAATTTGAGATTATTCCTGTTGCATCTCCAGTGGGTGCTAAAATAAAAGACACGGCTATGCAAGTTTTTCAAGCACTTGGAGCACGCGATTTAATTCGTTTAGACTTGCGAGAAGGTGAAGATGGTCGAGTATATGTGATAGATGTGAATGGAACTCCTTCATTGTCATTAACCGGCTCTTTAGCTTTTATGGCGGAAAATAGCGCGGTAGATTATCCAGAGTTTATCGCATATTTCTTATTCGTCACGCTGACAAGGTATGGTTTACCGATAAATGATCAGTTAAATGAAAATGCTGTGAGAGTGAATACGTATTTACAAGGGATTTTTGAAAATCAAATAGCGTAGTACAGTGCAGTAATGGTGAAGTATTGAGGCTGATCTTCGGATAAGAGCTTGAGCGATTGGAATAAAACATTAAATTAACATACAAAATAGAGGTTAAAATCAATGACGATTTTAACCTCTATTTATTTTATGGTTTAGAAGCATTTGGCTTTTTTTCTGGAGTTTAAGTCGGCTGTTGCAAAAGGCGGAAGCGTACTCCAGGGGCCCTTATTTGTGTCAAAAACACTGTTTTCTACAGTTTAAGGCACTCAGACGCTCTTATTAATTGAAAAAACAGACGGATTCACCAGATTTGATGAAGATAAGGGCCTCTCAGTGCTCTAATAGTTGTAAGAGTATGAATTTTAAGGAAATAGAGGCCGGTGTGGACTTATGTCAAGAAAGTGGACACCTAAATAACGAATTTTAGTTTTTCCATATTATTAAAACAGTAGGCCCTTCTTCACTTTTTAAAAGCATAGATGATGCCGTGGATGCATCAAGCCCAACCCGCTTGACCCAACCACTCTATCATCTGGTTGGTGGTTAGGTGAAGAAGGAGCCTAACTGCCT
>NZ_JAOTPO010000015.1 GCF_029028005.1 Alkalihalobacterium chitinilyticum | reverse complement strand
ATTTTAAACTTCATATAAGAGCTTCCTCCTTAAGGTTGAGTTTTAGAGTGGTGTCTATACTCATATCTTACTGAGGGGCTCTATTTTTTTCAAAGTCAAAATTAACGCACTACAGGAATGCTGCGCAACAAATGATGTATCTCACTTGAGTGAGTATGAAAACAATGAATTCCTGACTACAAGAAAAAAATCATCTAATAATGAAAGTAGGGTTCTACATAAAATGTTGGGGTAAGATACCGCGCTCCTCTTGGTGACTTTTGAAATTTGTGGGAGGCACACCCTCACAAATTTCAAAGGCTTCCTAGTATTAAAACATTTCCATTCACTTCAAATATTGGCGATAACTATGGGAATAGACCTACCCTATACATCGCTATCATTAAATACTGACTTTATTTTCATCTTGCTCTTTATAACTATTTAATTGATTAAATGAAGGTAAGTTCCATGCAATAATACAAGGTATAATGGTTAAGGCCCCTAATAACATGAACAAAGATCTAAATCCAATAAACTCAGCTATAAGAGCACCAATTATTGCTCCTACAGGAATTCCGATTCTAGCAAGTAATCCTCTTACAAGAAATACCCTACCTCTTATGTTAGCAGGCACTCGTTGCTGGTACAATGTCGTATTATTAATGTTAAAAGTAACAATAAACAAACCATATAATAGTATTAAAGAAAAAGCCAAGTAGAATTCTGATACACTTCCTATCCACATTAAACAAAACCCTGAAAGTGTAAGTGCTCCTAACATGATAAGTTTCAAACTCCCAATCTTCCTCAAGTGTGATACTAACAACGACCCTAATAACATGCCAAAAGCTACCCCGGAACTAATAAATCCATACTGGAGTGAATTACCATTCAATACTTCAAGTACAAAAGGTAATAACATTGGTTGTGTTGCTCCTGAACCCAAATTAACAAAAAAAATCAATCCGGCAATCCATAAAAATAATCTATTTTGTTTAAAAAAATTTAACCCTTCTTTAAATTCACTAAACCAACTGCTTCTTTCTTCAGTTACCCAACTTCTGTTTTCTTTTGGAACAAATAGTAACATAACTCCAGAAAAGGTAAGTACTATTATCAATGTAAAAATTACTGTCTCCGGTTTAAAAATTCCTATCAACAAACCTCCTAAGGAAGGTCCAACAACCATCATAATTTGTAAAACTGACTCTAATGTAGCATTTGCCTTTAATAAATTCTTCTCTTTAATGATTGAAGTTAAATATGACATGCATGCCGGTCTAAATAACGGTTCTATCAGACCAAGTAAGATAACAACGATGTAAAGTATTTCTGCGGTTAAATTGCCACTAATTAAACTGATAAATGGGAGAACAAATATTAATGCTTTCATCCATTCAGAGAAGATCATAATATACTTTTTATCGTATCTATCAAGGTAAGGTCCCGAAATAATATGACAGATTATCATTGAAGTAACATATACAAACCAGATAGTTCCCATTGCAAAAATTGAACCCGTTAAATCATAAAGTAACCAGGACATTATAAATACAGAGAACGTATTGCCTAAACCTGAACTCCCTTGTCCAAATACAATTAATAAAAATGATTTATTTTTAATCAATTCATTCATTGTTAACTCCTTTAGATTTTTTACTAGAGCGAAACAACTTATAGCTGCTGAACTTTGGAAGGTCTTAAGAAATCGAAACAAACTTAAAAAAAGAGTAACCTTATGTCATTTTTACAAAATCAGGATAAATAGCTGCAATGTCAATTCGCTTTTCAAAAGTTAGGACCCACAAATATATCTAATATAAGGGATAACCATCAGGCCATTATTATTGCCTGATGGTTATCCCCCAACAATACAACTATATTAGAATGTAGGCTTAAATTTTAGACCTATCTAACAAACCGACCTCTTTGCCTCAATAAAACTCTATTTAAATTTTCATGCTTTTTAAATGGTTCCCTACCATGTAACCAGAATAGATTATTTAACACTACAAGTTCCCCAATTGGAATATGGAAAGATACACAAGCTTCTGATTCTTCTAGCGAATTAAACATTTCTTTAAAATACATGGCTTGTTCCATGTTTTTAGGTTTAATGTTTTGTTCAGCATAACAAATACACGTTGACCCATTGTGTTCAAAAAATGTAGGACGGTATTGAGGTGCTTCCACATTTTTACTCTTTGCTCCTTGTCTTTTGACATTTTCTAGACCTAGTGGATTTTCACTAAAGATCTTCTGGTCTTTCCAATCATCTATATGAAGCAGTTTAGAATTTCCTGCTTCTGCATTTTGTTCATCAAGTTTCATCATTAATAACCATTCAACGATATCAGCTTCATATGCGCCGTCAGAATGTAAATGTAAACTCTTATACGCTGATCTCAGGTACGTATCACTATCATCTGTATGCTTGACCGCAAACTCTGCATAGTAATTTCCAGTCATTGCATCAAACATTGGTTTACCTACACAATGTGTAATTGCTGTTGATAATTTAATGAAGTTGGTTTTATTACTTAATTCGCTATTGCCATTTAAAGAAAACCCGCCGAAATATCTATCTTTTAGAATGCCAGTTAAGACGGATGCAAAGTTATTACCAATTAACTCATCAAGTTTATTCGCTAAATAATATCGTTCAAATTCCACATATTTAAGTCTTTGTAAATCAATTTTTTCGACCTCTGTATAAAATATATCTAAAATTTCTTCGTTAATAGTAACTAATAATAAGCGTTTATGCTGAGGATTTACTTCGACTTTGAAATTCTGGTTACTCTGAATATGATTAATGAGTTGAGTTTGTTCAACTGTTTTCATCTAAATAACCTCCAATGATTAATATGGGTTTTAGGTATTAGGACGTGTACAAACTAAACAAAAAATTCTATGTGGGATGATTAAATTTTCTTGAAACTCATCTTTAAGTAATTTCTGAAGATCAGCGTCAAAATTTTTCACGCTGCTTTCTGTTAGGCTTGCACCTACACCTGCACTAGCTCTAACTCTGCCTCTCCAAGTATCATGGCTAAAATTTACATCTAAATCAAATGTAAAGGTTTCAATATTTCTATAACCTGCCTCTGAAACTTGTGTTAACCAGGCCGGATACATTCCATTTCCTCCGTCCCCGGTCCATTTAGGGTTATATAAAAGTATTAATTCTTCAGTTTTAGAGACTACATTATCTTTAATAGGTAACCAATCCAAATGTAAAATAATTAATTTCCCATCTTCTTTTAGAACCCTTTTGATCTCATGTAAGACTTCTGTGCTATTAAACCAATGCCAACATTGCGCTGCAGTAACAATATCAAAATGGTTATCATCAAAAGGTAATTTTTCTGCTTTCGAATTAACATAATTGATTTTTAAACCATACTCTTGATCTAATATTCTCGCTTCATTTAAAAGTTCTTCGGATATATCAACGCCTGTAACTTCTAAACCTTTTTCAGCGAATTTTCTACCAAGAAAGCCTGTACCTGTACCAATATCTAGTAAAGATTGTCCTTTGATTCCCACTCCCCAATTTTGAAGCTTAATAAACAACTTGTCTGGATACTGCACTCTATACTTACTGTAATCATTTGCAGTTAATCCAAAATCAATATTCATGTAGAACCCCCCATTATGGTCTGTTAGTTACAGTTGTACTTTCAACTTCAAAGATTACCGTTTCCCTATACCTTCTTGTATTTTCTAATGCATCTTGCCCTGTCGTTCCACTACACATAATCATACCTAATCTATCCCAAGAGCTTTTTAGAGTAGTAACTTCACCACCAACCTCTACAAATTGTGCAGTATTTAAAACTTCAGGTTTTAGTTTGACGTCATCTAAACCTTTTATAGCTTTTAAGTAGCCGTTTTCAAGAGTTGAGAGGAAAGTTATAGCAACACCTCTATTTTCCTTTGGGTTAATGTGAGTTTCTTCATTTGAGTAGATATCCAGCATAGCTGTATAAGGACAAAAATCATAAGCTAATTTAATCATCTGAAAAATGTAATCACCTGGAGCCCTTCCTGCACACTCTATTAGATAAGGTGTCTCATTAACAATTATCCATTCTGCATGTAAAATACCAGTTTGAATATCTAGCTGATTTATTAAACTTTTTATGTTTAATTTCAATTTATTATTAAGGTCTTCTGGAAAGTTACCTGGTAGATAGTGTCCAATTTCTACTGGGAACTTCCCATCCATCGTTTCTTTAACTGTCACATTAAAAAATTTAATATTTCCTCTACTTACAAGAACCTCGACACTAATCTCTTGGCCAGTTAATAATTCTTCTACGAGAAACTCCTCTTTAATATTACGTTCAGTAACATGGACCCCTTCGTTAAATCCTCGAGAATGTTCCCACGAAGTTTCAATATCTTTCTCGTCGTAAACCTTTATAACCCCGGCACTTGCTTGTCTATTAGAGGGCTTGATAACAATGGGACCTTCAAAAAATTCTCTTACCTCATCTATATTAGATACTTTTTTATACCTAGGTTGAGACACCTTAGTTTTTTTCATCATTTTCCTTAAAGAATGCTTGTTAGTTAATGTATTAGCAGCTTCTACACCAAGGTTAGGTAAATTTAAAGTAGAGGCTACATAGCTTGCAGGAGCTACGGAGTACTCTAATCCTGGTATAATAACATCTGCCTTAATACTGTTTGCATAATTAATAATCTGGTTTAATTCATCTTTCTCTTTAAATTGATATTCTAATAGTTTAACTTCCTTTATATTAGGATAGTCACTTTGTGACATCCGTTTGTTTTTCCACAAATCTGGTTCTTCGATTACATAAAGATTTATTTTACTTATATGATTTAACGTTTCAGCCCATGACTTATTCAAACCTATAAGAAGTACGTTCATAAATTCATCTCCTATATAATTAGAATTAGACCTTCTCTAATACTTTTTGTTCATCAGTAACACCTGTACGTCTTATAAAGTAACAAATTTGATACAACCTAATAGCAACGATTAATGCTTCTTCTGTAGGAGCATTTCTTTTTAAATTCTCTAGGAAACTCTTTAATTCTTTTTCGTTTAATGGCAAATAAGATTGAATTTCTTTTATATTTAGACTTTCAAACAGGTCTTCCAGCTTATTATGAAGGAAATATTCTTTTAGATTTAATCTTAAAGGTCTTTTAGGCGTATTTACTAATCTATCACTTAATATAGGCTTTAATTCAGCCCTTAATAAAGGCTTAGTACCTTTTATATCACCTATACTTATATTACTCATAAGTATTTTTGCCTTTGTGGGGACATCTCCATGTAGAAATGGAACTCGTATTTCAATAGAGTGAAACATGCTAGTATTATCTATTCTATTTAATAATGGCCTTAAACTAACAATTCTTTCAGCGGCTAACAATTGATTTATCAACCCAGTTTCATTTTCAGCAAAATCATTTAGCTTTTGTTCAGTTATTTTTTTTGTGGAATGTGCACTCTCAATCATATTTTCTACTAGTACAGTGGATTGCTTATTCAAGTAAAAATTAACAAAGTTACTATCTTGCTTTTCGATAAAGTCTAGGTAACTTTGGTAACCCAAAAAAAGTTCATCGGCTCCTTCGCCTGATAAGACTACTTTTATTTTTTCTTTAGAAGCCATTTCAGACAATAAATAAGTGTAAATACTACTCATAGGGAAGCAAGGTTCTGATGTAATGTTCAAAACCATAGTAAAAGCATTATTAATATCATCATTACTTGGTCGGAGAGTATAGTGTTCCCAAGTCTTCCAGGACTCACCCGGCAAGTTTAGATCATTTAAGGACTCTACCCCATCTTCTCCTAACAAGAGACTGAATGTTTTTATATCTTTGACTTCATTCTTTGCTAATATGAATGCAATAGCTGTTGAATCAATCCCCCCACTTAGAAAAAGACCAAGTGGTTTCTTAGTATTTGCACACTCTAGCACCGCATCTCTTAAAGAGTCTAATAAGGAATTACCATTATTAATTTCTTCGGTTTTAGGTGTTTTATTAATAAAACTGTAATTAATAATTTTTTCCTCTTGCTGAATTTTTAGAATTTTGTCCGTTGGAAAAGAGTAAATATCATTGAACATTGTATTATTATCTAAACTCATACCTATAGAGAGATATTCAAAAAGCAACTGTGGAGATATGCTAATTTTTTTGTCATTTTGATTAAGCCCGAAAACTTCTGAGCAGAATCTAAATTCTTTATCGCCTTTTAGGTAATAAAGTGGTTTTATACCAAAGTAGTCACGGTTTATATATGCAAAACCATTATTTAAATTAAAAAAACAGTAAGCAAACATACCATCAAAATGATTACTTAAAGGATTTTGTTCCAAGCATTCCAATAAGATTTCCGTATCTGTAACATCCGAATTTGGTTGTAAATTATAAATTTCCCCGTTATAAACAATTCCCCAATTGCTTAAATTGTTAATTAAAGGTACTGGTATTGTTTGTGGTCCTGTAATTGAAAGTCTTGTTCCCCCAATTGAGTAGCTATTATTTTGTAATAAACCTAATCCATCAGGACCCCGCTTTTTCAGTTTTTTTATTATTGTGAAAATATCATCTAGACTGGCCTTTTCTCGTGAAAATATACCTATAATTCCACACATTTTGCCTCCTCCTTAAAAGTAAAGGATATACTTGACAAAGCATTTTCCGCATTTTCTAGAGCCTCTTGACCATTTTTTCCAGTGGTGATTGCATAAGCAATTCGGCCAGCATTTGAGTCAATATCGGGCATAGGAACATTTAATGCTTGAAATACACTTATTTCTTTTAGCCATGCAGGATACTCTGCCACTGAGGATTTGACATCAATTAAAACTCCATTTTTTTTACTAGGTTGAAATCTGATAGCAGCACCTTGTTGATACTTGGGTGTTATTTCATCAAGACTTATACTTTCATCTAAAGCTGTTTTCCCATAAAACTTGTATAGATTTATTCCTAGCGACAAATCAATTAGATCGACTATACAATCACCAGCAAGTCTAGGATTTACTTCAATAATTATCGGTCCTCTATTTGATAGTTTGATTTCTGTGTGAGCGGCGCCATAATTTAAGTCTAAAGCAGTACATGCGTTTATTGTGAGCTCTTTTACTTTTTCAATAATTTCTTTTGAATGTCTAGAGGGGGTACTGTGGCCAATTTCAACAAAAGTATTCCCTTCAGTAGTAATCTTATCTGTGATACTAATAACTTTATGTTCTCCACGAATGAATATAGTCTCAACACTTATTTCCGGACCTTCGATATATTCTTCAATTATTACTTTTCCTATTGTTGATTCATTTACTGCAATTTGAAAAGCCTTGCTTATTTCTTTAGCATTACCAATTTTACTGACCCCTGCACTTGCAGAACGGTCAACCGGCTTCAATACCATATAGTGCCATTCCTTTAATGGCTCAATTGCTTCATTGGGAGAGCTTATTTCCATCCATTTTGCAGTTGGTATATTGTACATGTCAAAACACTTCTTTTGCAAAAGTTTATTCGTGGCAATTTTAGCTATATCTTTATTTAGAAACGGAAGTTCCAAGAGTTCCGCCAGTATTGCAGTTTGAACTAAAGCTGAGTCATTGAAAGTTAAAATTCCATCTGGTTTACCAACTCTACAAAGAATAATTTTATGCAACTCTTCTAAATTATCCAGATCATGGATAATAACCTCATCAGCAAATCGTAATGACTGATTTTGCACTTTATCTACAACCACAATTTTCCAACCTAACCTAAAGAACTCTCTGTAAGCTGGCATTCTAAGTGGCAATGGATACCCAGATTTTATAACTAACAGAGTTTTCATTTTTTACACCACCTATTCTTCTGATTAATTCGAAAACACCAGACTAGTATTGGACTCAAAAAGGCTTTGGTTATAATCAGGTGATAAGACTATATTGGTAAACGAACCTTTACCAGAAATATAGTGGTAAGAATGCTCTATAAATGCAGGAATAAAAACTGTAGTAGGACTGTGTACAATATGTTCTTCACCATTCATTTGTACACAACATGTCAGACCTGTTCCATCCGCATTCTCTCCCCAGAATATAAAAGCACTATCACAATGATGAGTATGTTTATCAACATGTTTTTCAGTACTATTCTTTATATCATCAAAAAACCTTTGAATAACATAAAAAGAGGCTTTGTTGTCAACTCTTGAATCTAAATGAACCCAACGTATCCCAGGACCATCAGTATGATACTTTAGTTCCGAAGCCCCCTTTATAAATGGTTTTTTTATAGAAGGTTTAAAGGGAAGCTTGGCTTCTGAAATAGTTGGTCTTTTATCTTTTAGAACTCTTTCTCGACCTACTAGCTTAGGATCAAAGGGTTCATATGTTGCCGGATTACTTTGAACCGCTTTGACATGATAAGCCGAAGTATGTGTGAAAACATTTTTTCCTATAATTGGTCTTGTGTCATCGGGTTTATATCCTGTTGCTAATGAAACGGAATTTGTTAACTTTCCGACTAACGCTAGATTAAAATTATTACTGTAACCAAATTTAGTTAAAGCTGTAGCTAACTGTATTAAATCTACAATACCTGCCCTTTCACCTATTCCCAAAACTGTTGTATCAACAATATCGACTCCACAATTAATTGCTGTTAGTGCATTTGACAAAGAGAGACCTAAATCATTATGTAAATGTATCTCTAAAATACACCCATATCTATTTTTTAGATATGTAACAAGTTTCTTACAAGTTTCAGTGTTAAAAATTCCAACCGTATCAGCTATACTAATACAATCCGCACCAGCATCAAGAGCAATCTTTACAATATTATCAATGGTCGGGTAAGGTGTTCTCGAGGCATCCTCAATTGTAAACCTAACTTTTAGATTAAGTTTTTTTGCTTCTTCAATTGCTTGTTTTGTTTTCATAGAGACATAAGATATGTCGTTTCCTCCAAATTTATTCTCTAGTGATATATTATTAAATGAAGCCCAAATACCAATCCAATGCGCTCCTGTTCTCTTTACAGCTCTTACTTCCTCTAGATTAGCTCTGGAATGCATTAACAATTCAGCTTTACTAGAATTTAGAACTACCTCTCTACAGATATTCTCATCTTCCAAGGAAATACCAGGATGACCAACTTCAATTATATCGACTCCGAATTCTTCTAGTAATTTCATTATATAAATTTTATCTTCAACAGAAAATCTTACCCCTGACTGTTGTTCACCTTCTCTTAATGTTGAATCTAAGATTTTAATAGGTTTATTCATATAACACCTCTCCGACTTGGATTATTTTTGGACTTCTACTTTAACCCTATCATTGTAGTCCCTAATAATACTTACGCTAGACCAACTATTAAACAATAGCCGGAGATCATTTTCATAAAAACGTTTTTCTTTACACCTATTTCCATACCAAGCTATTAAGTCTTCTTTATTAATATTTCCATGAGGAATTAAAGCGTTTTCAAGAATTGGTTTAGCTTTTGAATAATCCATAGTATTACTATCTTCATCCCAGAAATCTATAGATATTTCATTATTCTTAGCAAATTGAATTAGTTCATGGTCCATTGGATACATTCCTATCTTTACAGTAGACTTCATTTTGCCGTTATCTTTTAAGATGTTATACAAATTCTCTTGGAAACGATTTGCTTCATCTTGATCGAACCTATTTATTAGAGTATCGGAACAGATTAAATCATAAGTTTCGCCCCAATTTTTAAAATCGTTTACGACATCTTGATTAATAATTTTTGTTTGTGCTGAAACATAGTCGCGCAGTTCATTACATATTCTAGAGGAAAAATCAACAACCGAAACTTTAGCTCCCACTACTTCCATAGCATTTATAAGGTCAACCGTTGTTCCACCTATAATTAAAACACTGTTAGTCTCAGTAACATTTTCTGTATACCAATCTAAAGTGTCACTTGATGGTTTGGCAGTATCCCTTCCTAACTTCCAAAAATTTAATCCTACTGAGTCCCATGCAACTTGTTTCATATATACCTCCCATTTCAATAATCTACTTTCTAACTAGGCTTTTTTAAATAGTCCAAATGTGTTAATAATGATTACCTAAAGAGATGAAAAGACTAATAAACACTTGTGGGTTGACACATGTTACCTTCGAAGACTAATTTACCGAAGAGTCTGAAAAATATAGGTAAAATTTTTTCATAATAGTATTAACCGTGGATGTATGGTGGTCCATCTGTTTTATGCTCATCTCCAGCAAATGAAGAAATGGAGAACCCAAATAGGGCTACAGTTACTAATGACAAAACTAATAATTTTTTCATAGATATCCCCCCTTTTTAATATTATTGCACAGTTAAAAAATTCCTGAATTAGGAGGTAATCTTAATTTTTAGGAGAAAATTTGGTATTATCTTAAAAAAGATCTTTTTTCCTTATTTCGTGATTAACATATTAATAGGGAGGTATTCTGTGGAATATTTATTAGGAGATAGAATTAAAGATTTACGAGAGCATTTGAAGATGTCTCAGAGAGCACTATGTAAAGATATCTGTACACAAGGACTTATAAGCAGAATAGAAAACAATACAGCTATTCCGACAGCCCCATTATTACACCAAATTGCAATAAAACTTGGGGTTGACTCAAATTACTTTTTTGACGATATTTCTAGTCATGGTTATAATTATGTGAAGGAAGTAATGAATACTATAGATAAACATATAGGAAATTGTGAATATCAAGAGGTAATGAATATTGTAAAACAGGAAAAAGTAAATCCTTTATTCAATAAACGGCATTTACAACAGTACCTTTATTGGAGAGAAGGAATTTGTACTTACTATTTACATAAAGATAGAGAAAAAGCGTTAGAATTACTAAATAAATCCCTTTATATGGGGACATTACAAAATCAATACACAGAAACCGAAATTGACATTCTTGCGTCACAAGCTATTATATATAGTTTGTCTGGTGATTTGGAGCATGCAGCTGAGATTTATAAATCTTTACTAAGAAATGTTGACTCACTACTTTTCGTCCGAGATAAACGCCTAGTAATCCGAATTCTTTATAATGCAAGTGTCAATTCTTATGAGCGAAAAGAATACGAGGAAGCACTTAAGTATATTGATAAGGCTTATAATACCTGTATTGAAGAGGATCAGCTTTACTTATTTGGTCATATCCTTTTTCAAAAAGGTTGCGCCCTCTTTCGATATGATCCTTCAAAAAGAGATACGTGTATAGAACTCTTAAAAGAGGCTCTTTGGATCTATGAGTTAAAGCCCGTCCCTGAATTTATTGCTTATCTAAAAGAAGAAATGAAAATTATGACGAAAAGTTAATCATAAGCTGTTTTATAAGATTTCGGCCTTAACCAATAATTTTATAAAATATAACAAAAAATTACATAGACTTTCACTGTTAGGGTACAGGGGAAACATTGATTTAAAGGTGAATGATATTTATAAAGCAATAGAGAGTCCAATCGATGGGGATTTAACAGCTAGTAACTTTGGAAACGTAATTTATAATAATAAACAAAATATTCCCGATGATGAAATAATTTAGGTTGAATAAGCATTAGAATAACTAATATAACGTATATTCAGACTTCCTAAATCTTTTGTTTCTTTCTCTATTACTGCCCTTTTAGTCGTTCTGACTAACAAAAAACGTTTTAAAAATTATAAACGTTGATTAATGATTAAAACAACAAAATTGTTTTTAAGATTAATTTTAGTAACTAGATAAGTAGTGCAAATTGACTGAACATAATAAATATAGCTATCCTTTAAAAACTGGAGATACTGTTATATATAAAACCAATATGTTAGATAAAGAAGTACAAACTTTGCCCGTATTCTCTAATCAATATCAGTTTTATAAATATTTTCACGACAGAGGATATTGGTTAGAGATAGATTTAATCATGAAAAAGGCTCCGAAGTAAATGTTCTTTAATAATATCAATACTTTTTCTGTTTCATAAGAAGCAAGTTTTATGCAAAAGATGAATCATACAAAATAATTATTTTCATGTCTTGAAAGAAAAAAGTTACATTAAGGATTTATCAAGATTTGACCACTTTCTTATGCCACTATCATTCCTACGATATCGGCCTTAAACCCTCCCTTCTTGTTAGATCTTCATAGGTTGGGACCTTATTTAGTTTTATATATTCTTCATTGTCTCTATCCCAAGTGTAAAACTCCAGAGATAAGCCATTAGTAATCAGAATATTATTGGCTCCAAGTATCTCATCATATTTTCTAGCCTGTTCAAATACAGCATTTGTAATGGGTATATGGTTGGCCTTACATTCTATAACTAAAACTGGTACATAATAACCTTCATTATCTTCAGCATAAACAACAATATCAGCCCTACCTTTTTGTTCATTATTAAAGAAGTACATACTATCCTCTAATCTAATCACATCTTCTATTAAAGGAACTTTCATCTCTTGAAATAAAAATTGTATAACTTTCTGTCTAACAATTTCTTCAGGTTTAGCTTCAAGTAAAGTACGTCCATGAATCGGATGCGTAAAAAGCTTCCGTTCTGTTTTTATGGTTGTATAAATTTTGGGAAGCATATAATTTTTCCAGTTAATTTTTATGCTCATGTTCTCCCTCTCCTTGCATAGAGTATTATTACCTTATTGCCACATATTTTATTATTAGTTATTATTAATAAATGCATCATTTTTTAGAATTTTTCTTTTTTTTAAAATAAAAGAGTTTTACCTGACAGCTGGGAATCGAACCAGCAAGGGTTACTACATTTTTTAGCTTTTAGAAATCAATATAATTCAAGAAAATCATAAATTAGTTTTTTTAATGTGATTGTCCTGTATATTCATATACTATTTGCCTACTCTAAACAGTACTGTATTTTGTAATAAACAAGTGCTGTTCTTGAAAGGAGAAAATGGTAATGAGGATTATTGAAAAATGGGTATTGTTGAAATTAAATTAAATTGTCTTAGAATGCTTAGTTTATTGGATAATAATGAAATTTACACTAAAGAACATGCGGCTAAAGAAATGAGAAAAAACATTAAACTGTTAGACGAAATGGAAATGGACATAGAGTTGTGCGAATGAAAGAAAGCTTGTTATTATACTCTACAGTAGCAGTACTTCCTGACAATATGAGAAATCGACCTAATATCAAAATCCCCTTCTAAAAAAACTAAGCTAAAAGTGATAACATTGGGATCTTTTATAAATTGACCACATGCATTACCATAAAAAGTCCACATTTAATCTTAGAAAAAGTATTTTTCGTTAATTAAAGCTCATTAATTCAACCTATTTTAAGCCCTATTAACGTATTTAAGATACTAAAGCGTAGAGGTTAAATTTGTTACGTCCGGCGATTTCTGGCGACAACAACCTGCTCCTGACGGATTAATGCAGGTTGTTATCCTCTATTCCACACAAAAAGGCAGAGAAGAGTATTTAGTCTCTGCCTTCCTCACAATTATTCAAATGTAGAGGCCATTAAAAATAAGTTTTCAACAACTTCTTCACTTGTATCTGGTGTGTATACTACATTAACACTGTATGTAATATGATCTTCAATTTTTACTAAAAAATGTCGAACGAACTCTTTACCGTTAAGGTGATTATCATGGTTTCCGTATTCCGCATACGTTCCTTCGATTTTGATATAATAATCGAACTTACCATCGAATAACGGTTCTTCCGAAAGATCCATTTCAGTCACCGAATATTCTGCATCTTGCACAGGGTTCGCATATTCTAGCATTTGCATCGTCGTTGTTTTTTCTAGTTCTTTATCTATAGGAGTAGTAACAATTTCTCCCTCCACATTGGTTCTTACCGACATACCAACATATAAACCAGCTTCTCCATAGGGATGATCGATGATAGCTTGCGTTAGTTCTTCACGTGCTTTTTCACGGTTTTCTTCAAATTCTAAGAAGAACTCCTCGGGTTGATCTTCAAGCTCCCCTTCAATTTCTGGCATAAAATCTTCTAAACTTAAATTAGGTTGGATTCTAGCAGAAGTCTCACTTTGTTGAAGATGAATATCTTGACCATCCATGATGGTAATCGATTTACCAAATTCTAATTCATACGTTTGTCCTTCATAAGCATTACTTGAAGTCTCTTGCTGAACCTCTTCCTCTTCTACTGGTTCGGCACTCACCTCACTTACATCGTCGTTCGAACATGCTGCTAATCCTGTAATCAACACAGATGATAAAACTACATACTTCCATTTTTCCATACCAAAATACCCCTTTTTTATGTAATATATCCTAGTTCTTTATTACTCTAACAAACATTCTATATTAGGTCAAAAAATGGAGAGTTGCTTCAGAAGACTATGGCTATCTGATCACTTCTTCCTCGGAAAAAATTCCGAACTTCTCTTACAAGCGTAATCCCCATCTTCTCTAATGGGACCTTGGGCTTAGTTCTAATTCTTCCATTGGATGTACCTCTATATATCCCTTTTTAACAGAAGATTTTAGTAAACGGGATAAAAACTTATGAATACTACTGATGGTTTTAGGAGCATATCCTTTACGTTTCAACTCAGCATAAAATTCGTTAATAACATCCCCCGTTATTTCATGCAGGTACCTATCACCCAAAAAAGGAAGGATGTGTTTATCTAAATAGAAACGTCGATTTTTAAATGTCGATGCCCTAACACTTCGATAGTAGTCTACCTCATACCATTTGATCGCAAATTGACGAAAAAGAATTAACTCCTTCTCTGGTTGCTGCTGAACAGGAAGGAACGGGTAATCTTTTTAACGATGCTTATCGCACTAACGCATGCGATTGTTCAAGAAGAGCAGTAGCTTTATCATAAAAAGGCGTTGTCAATATGGCAGATCATGATGAGGATGTATTGGAAGATTTTAAGTTCTTTTCGAACTGTAGGGGATCTATGTTTTTCTTTTCGCATTTTCAATCTTTTTGTTTCTTTTTTCCTTTTTCTTTTTCAATACTCTCCATGGATGGCTGTGGGATAGTTTTTGGCCACTCACTCACTTTCACTACCTTTTTCATTCATCACTTCACTTCTATATTTTTTTCTAGAACGTTCTTTCAAGTTTTTATCACACTCCGTTCAACGACACCCTTTATCATTAATAGTGAAAATGCGCTATATTAAAAGCCTTAGTGTTGTAAATTTGTATTCTCCTGACTGTACCCCCTCTTTATTTGCGCTGAAACGTTAGCTATAAGTGTGTTTCAACGTATTTTCTAAAATTATTCTGGAACAGTTGCAGACATGATCCCCAGTTTAATGTTTAAATAATGGCTTATTTTGTGCAAGAACGTGATAATTCGCTCCAAATTAATTTAGTATTTTAACTTTTTACTTTAATGAAATTGGTATTTTTAATATTTATATCTTAGTAGTTTTAAAGAACATAATTTGAACCGAGTAAATGTAGGGTTTTTATGTAATAAAAATCCAGTTAATTACATTAAAACAAAGTGAATATACCAATAACTATTAATACGATAATTAGTAAATTTTTCATTTCATATCCACCTTTACTTTAGATGTCTAGTATATCTAACATTTTATTAACCTATAATGAGTCACAAATTACTAGTTGTCGTGGCGAAACGGTTTTTTTCTTAAATTCTTATTGGAGTTAATAACAGCTGATAGACGCTATAAGACTTATAACTCGTTCTTATAGTATGAAATGAATAATTGTCCATCCTTTCCATGTTTTTATAATTGTTCGAACGCGTTTAATAATATAGACACGAAAATTATAAAAAAGGTTCCCGATTTGATAAAATTTTTTTTATTTAAGAAAAATTCTGGTCTTAAAAAATAAAGACCATGCTATTTGCATGGCCAACATTTCTCCTTAGATATGTTCAGTGTAATAATAAGTATCTAAAGATTTTAATGTATCAGCTATCAGTGGTAAGTAAACTTTTACTGCCGTGGAATTACTAAATTGACATCTAAAGAACAGACTGCGGATTAAAGTTTTTATATTTGTTTTAAGACGATAAGCTTCCTCATAACGATCATAATGAACAGAAGCTAAGTCGTCGATCCAGACATTAAATTCAGTTTCCGAAATGATCTCATTATCTAAAATTCTAATTATGGCGTTAACCGCTCTTTCATCTTCCTCATCATGAAAAACGTAATCAAAAGTACGAAACTTTTTACCAATTCGATGGAGTATGATTAATTGCTCCTCTTTTGCTAGATATGGAATAAGGTGCACGATTGTATCTGAAGCGTGTGCTAAAGAATGGGCCCACCCCTTAGAAGGAACATGTCCTCGTAAATCTATTTCTTTTTCAAGGTATAGTATGGATTTCTCTTTTACCACATCAATATCTTCGGTACTTAAAAATTCCCTATCCAAATTCACGTAAAGAATAGGAGCAATGAGTAACATTGAAAAGGATCGCACAAAAACGGAATCGGTGCCTCTCTCCCCTATCTTAAAGAAAAGGTGTTTGTCATCTAATAATGCATTTAATAATTTTTGAAGCTGTTCGTTAGAAATTACTGCTTTTTGAATCCAGGTGGCTAATGTAGAATAAATTAATTCGTCTCTCAGTTCTTGATCGGTAGAACCTATATTTTGAAGGGCTTCGGCAACGATTTGATTTATATTGGTGTCAGGGTAAGGTAAGTATTTATTCTCTTTAATTTCACGTAGTTGTTGTTTTAGCATCTGTTTCATTCCTTACCTCATTATCCACACAATTCTTACAAGTTCGTTTCCATTCTTTTTCTTGTGTGATAGACGAAGTGATAAAGTCGATTAACGTTCTTTTACCTGCCGATATAGGTTCAGCAATTCCTAAGAGTACTCTTATTGATTCCATACAAATCAAGGACGCTACCATACTGATATTAGGTGCAATGGCTGCGTTTGTATTTGTTAATTTAGTTGTTGCTTCAAATAATGCTTTATTCTGTTGAATGATCTCTGAATAATAACATTCTGTACAAGGACTGATATGAGGTAGTACAGTAAAAAATTGTCCCAGAGTTACTCCTGTTCCTCCTGAGATATAGGGAACATTTTTCTCAAGACAATATTTGTTAACCCATAAGATAATGTCAACTGGAGGTGAATCAGCAGCACATATCACTAAATCTAAATCGGAGGTAATAATTTCCTCTAAGTCACTTTCACATGTAATTTTTTTATTAAATGTATGGAAGGAAATATTCGAATTAAAATCCTTTAAACGACTAATACCTACGTCTGTTTTGTTTTTTCCTAGTTGTGATTCAGAATATAATACCTGCCTATTTAGGTTTTTAAGTTCTACTACATCATAATCAACTGTCACAATATGCCCAACACCTAGTCCGGCTAATTGGTAAAGGACATTACTCCCAAGCCCTCCCATTCCTAAAACCAGAACTTTAGCATGGATTAACCTATTCTGAAAGTCATATTTAGAGTCTGTAAGACTACTAAAAGCAGAGAAAAAGTTCATATTACTTCGGTATCTATCAATTTCTAATTGGGACTGTTTTGATTGCTGATCAATATCACTATTCTCTAAAATCCCCATGTCGTCTAAGGCTTCTATAGCTTCATTGACTTCTTCTAATGATATTTCAGGATAAGTGTTAACTAAGGATTTATGAATTTCGGGAATTGTAAGTTCCCCTTTTAGTAACGGAAGTAGATTATCAAAAAACTGCTCACTATCGTCAATCTCTACAGCAAAATGGGGTTCATCCCCAATTTGGTACATAGAATTCTCCTTAATGATTGGATAAATCGCCTTTACAGCTGGTTTCATTTTACTTACCTCCCAAAATTTATATTCTCTAACAATATTTTTATATTATATAAAATATTGACAATTTACAATTGTTAAAATAAAATAGCAATTGAACATCGATGTTACTTTATTTAGTAAAGGTGGTGTAAATTATGAAATTAAAAGTTAAAAAATTGAAAGCGGTTAAATTACCTATGTTCCGTTGGCAGACATAATTTATAGTTAATCTATAAGGAAAAAACCTTCAACAATACTCTTTTGTCGAAGGTTTTTTCTCTAATAAGGATGGTTCGAAAAATGGAAAAAATAAACTTAAATGAAGAAATAAAAGGTTCGTCCGTATTTAAGATTCATCCCTATAAATTAAATAAGGATGGAGAGGACTATATCTTAGGCAGATTAGATACAAACGATTATGTATCGCTCTCAGAAGATGCATATGCCATATTAAAATTACTAGAAGATGGTGCGAGTATTAACGATATTTTACATAAGTATCAAGAAGATCAACTGTCATTTGAGGATGTAAAAGAATTTATTATTTCACTCGTTGAGTCTAATATTGTACATAAATTGGATGATCACGTTTTATCTTCAACAAATACTGTTAAAGAAAATAGCGAACCTAAACGATCCAGGCTAGCGGAATGGTTATTTAGTAAAACTGCATGGGTGTTCTATGCCGTTTCATTGGTGTTAGTTCCATTGTTAATGATAAATGAGTCTTTAAGGCCAAAACCAGAAGATTTATTTTTAAGTAATTCCGGTGTCATCACCTTTTTTACAATTATCATCGGGACTTGGATTACGGTTTTTGTTCATGAATTTGGGCATGCTGTTGCAGCTAAAAAAGAAGGAATCGGAAGTAAGATTACTTGGGGATACCGCTGGATTTTTTTAGTCATTGAAACCGATGTTACGGATATTTGGTCAATTAAACGAAACAGACGTTATGCGGTATATTTAGGTGGACCCGCATGGTCAAATGCCATGATATTAGGCTTATTATTAATCCAATTAATCCCCCTACCTGCACTAATGATTGATATATCTAAATTCTTTGTTTTATTAATATTACAGTCCTTAATTTTTCAATTCTTATTCTTCTTACGAACAGATCTGTATTATGTATTAGCGAATTATTTACGCATTGATAACTTAAATGAATTATCTAAATCACTGTTCCTAAATCTAGTAACAGGTAGGATTAAAAAATTAAGAAAAGAAGTAACGAATTGGTCGAGTTGGGAGAAAAAATTAGTTAGTATCTATACTTTTATCAATGTGGTAGGTACTTCTACTACACTTATTCTATTCTTGGCGATTAATTTACCTGTCGTTAAACTTTATATTGAAACAGCCATTAATAAGATCTACTATTCTGAATTATTCTCGTATGAATACTGGGATGGAATAGCATTTGGAACATTTTCATTGAACCCATTTTTTATACTTTTGGTTTATTACAGTATCGATTTGTACAAATATGTAGTGGCTAAAAAAGAACAAAAGTGGACAGTTTAGTCAGGAGGGATATTAAGATGGAATTAAAGAAAGGGTTTCTCCTTATTATCTTGATTAATATTGTCATCGCATTATTACTTATCGTTTCCTCAATTCTTTTTCATCAAATTTAATTATTGGCATATTGACGCTCCAACAGTTTAGTATGTACTTCTTTGATAATGAACAAAAAGGTAGGGCTGATATTGTTGTTTATGTTGAAGATAATGAAGGTTATTATGTACCAGTTTTAGACCAATCATATATCCATTACGAATCTTGTATTTGAACAGGCTAGAAAATATGATGAGATACTTGGAGCCAATAATATTCTGATTACTAATGGCTTATCTCTGAGTTTTACAATTGGGATAGAAACATTGAAGAATATATAAAACTAAATAAGGTCCCAACCAGTACGTCTATGAGTCGGATGCGTAAAAAGCTTCCGTTCTGTTTTTATGGTTGTATAAACTTTGGGGAGTCTATAATTTTTCCAGTTAATTTTTATGCTCATGTTCTACCTCTCCTGAATAGGGTCTTATCTCCTTAATTCTCTACAGTAGTAGTAAGAACTGCTGTTACTGTAGAAATACTTAACTGTACAAAAGAATATCCCATTAATTTCTTTAATCCGATTTTAAGTGATACTATTTATCATAATCAAGCATGAACTGACTAGTTTATATTCTTTATACTATATTGATAATATGAGAAGTTGACCTAATAACAAAATCTCCTTCTAAAAAACTAAGCTAAAAGTGATAACATTGGGATCCTTTATAAATTGACCACATGCATTACCATAAAAAGTCCACAAAAGTTCACATTTAATCTTAGAAAAAGTACTTTTCGTTAATTAAAGCTCATTAATTCAACCTATTTTAAGCCATATTAACGTATTTAAGATACTAAAGTTCACTGGCAGCGTAGAGGTCAGGGGTTCGAGCCCCCTATGCTCCACCATACATAAACGTTGATATAACAGGATTTCTTCACTTTGAAGGGATCCTGTTTTCTGTTGTTGTTGGTCGTGGTCACAACATAACGGAGAAGTAGTTGTATTTGTAAAGAAGTTGTTTTCCAACTAATAATCATAATATTTAAGCATCACCGTTTCTTTTAAAACTCAGTTGTTTCCATAAGAAAAAGTATTGTTTCATACAGCGAAACAATACTTTTTTACTTTACTACTTATGCTTTATATTTTCGAAATTCGCCCTGAAGCTCATCGGCTAAATCTGATAAGGAATTAGCCGATGATGTAATTTCCTCCATCGAAGCCAATTGTTCTTCAGAAGCTGCTGAAATTCTCTCTATACTTGCCAAACTATTTTGCGCAATCGTTGAAAACTCATCTACAACTTCAACCGTACGCAGGGAGTCCTGAGAAATTGAATTAGACAAAATAGAAACCTCTTTAACTTGCTTAGCTACTTTATGTGCTGCCTCTTGAATCTCTTCGAATAACTGCCCAGCATTATTGACGCTTAGGATTCCTTCCTTCACTTCACCTGTCGCCTTCTCATTAGCTTTTATCGCCTCATCCGTCTTACTTTGGATCGTTCGAATAAGACTTGTAATTTGTTTCGCATTAGCAGCTGACAGTTCAGCTAATTTGCGAACTTCTGAAGCCACGACAGAAAATCCTTTTCCATGTTCCCCTGCACGGGCTGATTCAATAGCAGCATTCAGTGCAAGCAAATTAGTCTGTTCTGATATATTCGTAATAACACTAATGATTTGCCCGATTTCTTGAGAATATTGACCTAATTCAGATATCGAATTTCCTAATCCTTGAACAGATTCACTGATATCACCCATTTTCTTAACTGCCGTTAGGATTGATTGCTCTCCTTCAGATGATTTCTCCGAAGCAAAATTTGCCTGAGTAGATGAGGAGTCTGCATGCTCAACTATATTACATATTCTTTCATTCATATTCTTCATAGTTTCTGAAAGTTCATTCACGATATTAACCTGTTCATCTACACCTTGAGAAATATCCTCAATCGAATTAGAAACAGATTCCGTTCCTAGTGTTGTCTGCTCAGCGCTCGCTGTTAGTTGTTGTGCTGAACTAGATAGATGATTTGATGAATCACCAACTGAGTTAAGAATAGAACTAAAGGAATCTAACATTCTATTAAAACTAGCACCAACGATACCAATTTCATCTTTAGAACGAATATCTGCACGTACAGATAAATTCCCTTTACTTACTTTTTCAGATAACTCTTTTAAGTGTTCTAACGGTCTTGTAATTGATTTAATAACAAAGTATGCAAGTGCTACCCCTACAATAATGGCGGCAATAATGACACTCAAAGTAATATTAAAGATAGGAGCTGCACTACGTTCAATTTCTTCTTCACTTATTGTACTTCCAATTGTCCACCCTGTTAGTTCATTTGTGACAAAGTTACTTCTCATACTTTGACCACGAAGGTTTACATAATCAAATTGACCACTATCACTAGCTAGAATATTTACGCCCCAGTCCGCTTCCAACGGTTCACCAATTTCAAGTTCTGGATGTACAACAGGCACGTTGTTCTCATCAAGTATAAAGACGAAACCTTCTTCACCTATAGTAATCGTAGATATAATATCTTGAAAATCAGTTAAATCCATTTGTAATCCAATAACTCCTGATAAATCACTAGTTGCCTTCGAAATAGTGACGACCATCCGTCCTGTTGAAATGGCTATGTATGGTTGGGTAATGTTCACAGCACTTGTATCAGCCATCGCACCTTCATACCATGGTCGAGTTCGAGGATCAAAGCCTTCTGACTCTGGTCCAGGATTTGGCTGACGAATCATCTCTCCTTCAAACGTACCTAAGTAAGCAAAGTCTAGCTCAGGATGATTCACTACATAACCATCTAATATTTGTCGTACTTTAGGACTTTCCCAACCATCGTATAGTTCTTGACTAATTAATTTTGATAAAAAATCAGCTTCAGCCATCTTACTTGAAACCATTTCATTAACTTTTTGATTAACTATATTAGTATTTTCCATTGCTCCATCCATCATTTGATTCTCTAATGAACTTTTGGCAGATTGATAGGATATTGTCCCTATAACAAGAGATGGAATAATTAGGAGTAACAAAAAAGTAAATAGTAGTTTGTTTTTTAAATTCATTGCGTTCTCCTCCCCTAAACATCAACACAATTACTAATTTCCAGTAATCACATTTCTATATAGGACTATTTTACCTATTAGAACTCAAATAATATGTGATGAATCTCACACTTCACAACTTTGTCGAGTTTTCTACTATTTTAGTCTAAGTAATACTAACTTATTTCACCCTAAAAAATATCCTATAAAAAGGTCTTTCAAATTCATAAAAAATATCACCGATCGGAATCAGAAGTGCTTCCAAACAAGAATGATTGGTTTCGATTTCATAAAATTTCTTCATTGAGTCGGTATATTTTCTACGTTTAAGAGTCTCGTCTGCTACACTGCCGACGGCAAGTACGTTGTCCGTTACAATTAAAGCACCTGGTGCAGCTAATTTAATGCAGTATTCGAGATAATTTTCGTAGTTTTCTTTATCTGCGTCGATAAAGAAAAAATCAAACCTTTTCTGTTCGTTTACTAGTGTTTCTAAGCTCGTTAATGCTTCCCCAATCAAATAAGTAACCTTATTACCTAGGCCAGCCTTTGTTAAATTCGCGTGTGCGAGTTTGCCATATTCTTCTTCTAGCTCAAGTGATGTTAAACGCCCTTGTTCATCTAAGCCTCTTGCCAAACAAGTTCCACTATAGCCACCTAATGCACCGATTTCGAGGATCTCCTTTGCACCTGAAATAGCTACTAGCATGGTGAGTAGTTTCCCAGTATTGGGAGAAACCGATATCGACGGCATGCCCCGTTCCATAATGGATGCTTTAATTTCTTCTAATAAAGCTTCTTTCGTATGAAACGTTGACTCAATATACTGTTCCACTTTTTCCATTCATATTCACTCATTTCTTTTCGGGTTTTCATATTAAAAAAACCAACATAGAGCAGTCTATTTAAGCTTCTTGTTTTTTAACCGCTTTTACCTCATACATATTCACATTAATATCGAGAATATATTCGGGCTTGGCTTTTCCTTTGTTGTTCTTATGGCCTTGGATATGGGCACCACTTTTCTCCCAGTTCTTCCATGCTTCTAATGATTCCCATCGGACCATGACAATGACCTCTTCTTGGTCTTTCTTTTTTCGATTAACCATGACCGTTCGATCCATCAGTCCGTCCATTGTGTCGATTGGACTCTCTTGTGAAAAACGCTCTACCACTTGGTCGCTATAGCCCGGTTGAACGGTAATTGTTCTTGTTTGAATAACCATATTAAAATTCCTCCCTCTATTTTCCGGAGAAAAGACCTGTTTTATCAAGTGAAAAAACAGGTCTTTCTCTCATTATTGAATTGCTGCTTCGATCGCCTTGACCATTTCAGAAACAGAAACTAACCCGCCTCCAGAAAGGTACCAATAGTTTGGATCAAGGTATACGATATTTCCATTTTGATAAGCTTTTGTTTCTTGAACTAACTCATTTTCAATCGTATCTTGAGCAGCCGCTTCACCTGCTACAACCGCGTTTCGATCGACTACAAATAACAAGTCAGGATCTTTCTCTACAAGGTATTCAAACGATACGTTCATACCATGAGTTGAAACCTCAATACCTTCATCTACAGCTTCTACACCAAGTACATCATGGATAATACCAAAACGTGAACCTGGACCGTATGCACTAATATTTCCTTCGTTCGCTAAAATAATTAAAGCTTTTCCTGCGTCAGCAGCTTTTTCGTTAATACCCGCAATGGCCTCGTTAATTACTGATAATTCGGCAGCAACAGCTTCTTCTTTACCAAAAATTTGCCCAAGCACTTCCATGTTATGAGTGAATGACTCCATATAATTCGTATTATCTACTCCCATAAAGATCGTTGGTCCAAGTTTTGATAATTCATCATATAAATCTAGTTGTCTTCCAGAAATGATGATTAGATCTGGATTAATTTCAGCAATCTTTTCAAAATCCGGCTCTTTTAATGAACCAATATTTTCATATTTTGCATCTTCATATTTTGCTAAGTATGGAGGAACATTAGCTTGTGGTAATGCAGTAACCTCTACTCCTAATTTATCAAGTGAATCTAGTACTCCAAAGTCAAATACGACAACTTTTTCAGGATTAACAGAAACTGTAACTTCACCTAATTGATGTTCAAAAGTAAGCTCGGTTGGCTCCGCTGTTACTTCTGTTGCTTCTGTTTCTGTTTCTGCTACTTCTGTCCCTTCAGCTGGTTCAGTTGGCTCATTTCCTCCTGTTTGCTGTGCTCCGCAAGCAGCTAAAACAAACATTAGTACAAGTGCTAAGACTAGTAATAGTGCATTCTTTTTCATCGATCATTTCTCCTTAGTTTTGATATATATTGTAATGTTATTTCTGATAATCTCTTCGATTAAATAGTTGATCAGGCTATTTTAAGAAACAATCAAAATAACGAATTACCAATGTTTAGGGGTTAGGGGTTAGACATTTTTTATCTCTTCACTAAATCCTAACCACTAATTGCTATCTGCTACCTAAAAATACACACAAATGCGATTTTGGTTAATGTTCTCGATGTGAATATCCATATCATAGATTTCTTTTAAGGCCTCTGGGTTAATAATTTCAGGTGTGGTTCCCTTCCTGACAATTTTCCCATCTTTAAGAGCTACGATATGATCCGAGTAACAGGACGCAAAATTTATGTCATGAATAACAATTACGACTGTTTTCCCAAGCTCATCTACTAATCTGCGTAACACCTGCATGATTTGAACAGAATGCTTCATATCTAAGTTATTCAGTGGCTCATCGAGTAAAACATATTCAGTATCCTGCGCAATAACCATCGCGATAAACGCTCGTTGGCGCTGGCCTCCACTTAGTTGGTCGAGGAACTTATTTTCCATCTCTCCAAGCTCCATATATTCGATGGCCTGGTCTACATGCTTCCAATCTTCTTTGGTCAGGTTTCCTTTTGAATAAGGAAACCTTCCAAAAGCCACAAGGTCACGAACAGTTAAACGAATATTGAGGTGGTTCGATTGCTTAAGTATAGAGATTTTTTTCGCTAGGTCCTCACTTTTACATTCGCTCAGTTCTTTATCATCAATGCTAATCAGACCGCAGTCCTTCGCAATTAACCGGCTAATCATCGAAATGAGTGTACTTTTCCCCGCTCCATTCGGTCCGATAAATGAAGTAATTGTTCCTTTTTCAATTTCTACGAAAACGTCCTCTACGACATTTTTATTTCCGTATTTTTTTGAAACGCCTTTTACAACTACCATGATTTATTCCCCCTTAAAAGTAAGTAAATAAAGTACACACCGCCAATAAAGTTGATGATTACGCTGATGGGTACAGAGAAAGCAAATACTCGTTCAACTAAAAACTGACCACTGACTAGAGCAACAATACTAATTAACATCGCACCTGTAATAATGTAAGAGTGCTTATGTGTTTTTAGAAATTCATACGTTACATTGGCGACAAGTAAGCCCAGGAATAGGATTGGGCCTACTAATGCGGTTGAAATGGAAACGAGAATCGCCACTAGAATTAGCAGCCTCTTTACCACATGGTCATAATCGACACCTAGATTAACAGCAGTATCTCTACCTAGTGAAAGAACATCTAAATACTTTAAATACCTCCAAAAATAAAGCGTTACTAGAATAAATAAGACGATCGCAACTCCTAAAATGTTGGTGTTTACGTTATTGAAGCTAGCAAACATTCGGTCTTGAACAATAAGAAATTCATTTGGATCAATTAAGACCTGCATGAACGTTGAGATGCTAGAAAACAAAGTTCCCAGTACAATCCCTACGAGGAGTAAGAAATATATATTTCTGCCGCCTTCTCGCTTGAATAATATGTAGTAAAATACTCCAGCAAATGCCATCATGATCAAAACCGATAGAAAAAAGTTAACCTGTTTATTCATGACTAGAAAACTAGCAGAACCAAAAACAAAAATTAAAAACGTTTGAATGAGTAAATACAGTGAATCAAATCCAATAATACTCGGTGTTAAAATTCGATTGTTCGTTATCGTTTGGAAAACGACGGTTGAAAACGCAATAGCCGCACCAGTTACGATAATCGCTAAAATTTTAGCTCCACGTCTTGGCAAAATATATTCCAAGTTACTATTGAAACTAAGGTTATAAAAGATAAATAAAGCCGTAAACACAAGTGATAATAGAAAAAGTATGATTAATTTTGTTTTATTACTCATAGGCTTTTCTCCTCATCAGCAAGTAAAGGAAAATCGCACTACCGATTACCCCAACCGTAGTTCCTATTGGTATTTCATACGGAAAAATAATAACTCGACCTAAAATATCACAGAATAAAACGAATACTGCACCGAGTAATGCCGTATGAGGCAGGTTCTTCTTTAAATTATCTCCATTGTAGATACTTACTATATTTGGAATAATCAGACCTAAGAACGGAATCATCCCAACTGTCAGAAGAACGACCGAAGTAACAGCAGCAACAAGGATTAAACCAATATTTACGACCTTCTTATAATTAAGTCCAAGATTAACTGAAAACTCTTCCCCCATACCTGCAACTGTAAAATGATTCGCATAGAGGTAAGCAATAATCATAAGCGGAATACTTATGTATAAAAGCTCGTAGCGACCTTTAATAATTAACGAAAAATTTCCTTGCAGCCACGAGGACATATTCTGAATCAAGTCATTTCGATAAGCAAAAAACGTAGTGATCGATCCTATGATGCTACCAAACATTAAACCTACTAAAGGAATAAAAATAACATCCTTATGCTTCACCTTTTCAAGGATCTTCATAAAAATTAAAGTCCCTGCGAGAGCAAAAGCAAATGCTACCAGCATTTTCACAAATGCACTAGCTGATGCAAACAGCATCAACGACACTAAAACCCCTAGTCTAGCAGAATCCAAAGTACCTGCCGTCGTTGGTGAAACAAACTTATTTCTCGTAAGCTGCTGCATGATGAGTCCACAAATGCTCATACCCACTCCTTCTAGGATGATACTCACTAAGCGTGGAAACCTGCTTACCCATAATATTTGTGCTTGTTCGTCCGTTAAGTTGAAGATATCTAACGGGCTAATTCCTTTTACGCCAATAAATAACGACGTGAGAGATAATAGAATTAGTGCTAGAAATAAATACCTTAATTTCATTTTCTACCCCTGCTCTCTAGGATGCATACTAAAAATAATAATCATTATCAATTAAAAGTAAAAAAAAGAAAATGGGTTTTCAGTTTTCGATGTCTAACTGATAATGATTATCTCTACCACTGTTACAGTATATTACTCACTGATAATCATTGTCAATGACTTTCGTTAAATTTATTTGTTTAAACAAATAAATTTAATAGTGATACACCGCTATATTACTTATTTTTGTTTACTTGAATAATAAAATACTTGTTTAAACTAGTATTTTAGGACAAAAAAACACCTAGCTGGAATGATTTTTCGTTACTAGGTGTTCACTTCATGTTCTTAAGGATTGATATTATGGGAATTCGATTTTTAGCGGACTCACAGGCCGTTATTTCGTCGAAAATCACTAATATTGCGATTTCGCGGACTGAGAGGGCCTTATCTGCGTAAAATCGGCTGTATCAACCTCAAAAACTAGTAAATAGCGGCTTCTGAGTCCGCCAAACTCAAAAAAATCGCTATTTTACTGAAATAGAGGCCTCTCAGTCCCCTAATTTCCAGGCTTGCTCAATACAGTGACAGCCTCCCCCACTTACTCGTTCCACTCCTTGAAGATTGGGGGGGCTGGCTGATACTTTGGTTATAATTTGCTTTGTTTCTGACAGAACTAATTTATTGTAGAGGCATTTTCTATTCAAATTGAGTAAAGCTT
This sequence comes from Alkalihalobacterium chitinilyticum, assembly GCF_029028005.1. GTDB lineage: Bacteria > Bacillota > Bacilli > Bacillales > Bacillaceae_F > Alkalihalobacterium > Alkalihalobacterium chitinilyticum. The sequence goes on along the minus strand of NZ_JAOTPO010000015.1, from coordinate 91,243 downwards.
CGCATGGATTTGTAAGGCTTGGTAATAATACTCGTAGAAACGAAACGGAGTTTGGGCTCACATCTAAACGCAAAAGGAGTAAGTCGCATGAATTTACAAACGGGTACGTATTATTGGCCTACTACATTAAAAAATCCCCCTGCCTACCCACCTCTGCAAGAAGATCTTGAATGCGATGTTCTTATTATTGGCGGTGGAAGTTCTGGTGCTCAATGCGCCTACTTGTTAGCAGATTCCGGCTTAAATGTCGTTGTAGTTGAAAAAAATGCAATCGGTACCGGGAGTACAACAACCAATACAGCTATCATTCAATATTCTGGCGAAAGGTTGTTTTCTGATCTAGTCAATAGCTTTGGCAGACCGTATATCTCCAGGCATTTACAACTATGTAAACAGGCGATCAATGATATTGAAAAAGCCTCTTCGGTTGGAGATATTGATTGTGAATTTACTAGAAGGGATTCTTTTTACTTTGCCAGCTATAAAGAGGACGTTCAGAAATTACAAAAAGAATACAACTTATTATCCGAGGAAAATTTCCCAGTCGATTTTCTAACTGCCGATCAAATTGAAGAACGGTATCCTTTTAGAAAAGATGCTGCTCTTTATTCTTATGATGACGGCGAAATAAATCCATTTGCTTTTACACACAATTTATTTGATTACGCTGCAAAAAAGGGCGTAAAAATATTCGAACATACCGAAGTGAACGGTAAAAAGTTTGAACAAACAAAGGCTACGATACGAACGAAAAATAATCATAGCATTCAGGCACGTCATGTCATTGTTGCTTGCGGTTACGAAGGACTGGATATCAAAAAAGAAAAGAAAACTTCTTTTGTCAGTACATATATCGTCACAACAAAACCTGTAGAGGCAGATAATTTCTCGTCATGGTACAATAAAACCCTTATTTGGGAAACAGCACGACCGTATACCTTTATTCGCACAACAAAGGATAACCGGATTATTATCGGCGGGTTAGATGAAAATACCCCATACGCTGAAGTACGCGATCGTAAATTGATTAGTAAGAGAGATAAGCTTTTGATTGAATTTAACAAGCTTTTTCCTGATATAAAAGTAGAGCCTGAATATTATGCCACCGCTTTTTATGGAGGAACGAACGATGGACTTCCTATCATTGGAAAATATGATGAATATCCGAATTGTCACTTCTTGTTTGGCTTTGGTGATAACGGTACCGTATATAGCATGATTCTTTCTAAGATTATTGCTGATGACATTGTAAAAGGGCATAGCCCAGATCTGGAACTCTATTTACAAAACCGGCCGATAAAGCCTAGTTAAATGGTTCGAAAAAAATCCAGAATGAAAAAACCTGAGTGAACTCACTCAGGTTTTTCATTATTTTATAATAGCGTTAGCCTTGTTGTTTTCCGAAACTTAATCGATAAACGCTCATGATTTGTTCAATACATTGGACAACGAAGCTTTCAGCTTGAGACATCGCCGTCTCTACCGAACAAGGACCTGAAACAATAGAAAAGGCTGCCACAACCCCCAATCGTGCTAACTGACCGCTCGATAACTCATTACTGCCACAGATTGCAATTACGGGAATGTTATGATAATTGGCTACTTTACATACTCCTGAGATTACCTTTCCAGAAAGGGTCTGTTCGTCTAACTTTCCTTCACCGGTTATGACGAGGCATGCGTCATCTAGTTGACTTTCAAATTGAACTGCTTCCATTACTGTATCAATGCCAGACATGACCTTTGCTCCTAGAAATGCAATTAAACCAGCCCCCATTCCGCCAGCTGCTCCTGCACCTGGAACAGAGTGTATATTAATATTCAATCGTTCATTGATGACCTTTCCGTATTGATCAAGGCTTTCATCCAATATTTTAACCATTTCTGGCGTCGCACCTTTTTGTGGTCCAAAAATATGCGAGGCTCCGTTCGGACCACATAGAGGGTTCGTAACATCGCTTGCTATGACAAACTCCGCTTCCGTAAGGCGCTGGTCTATAGTCGATAAGTCTATTTCATCTAGTTGAAGCAGATCACTGACATCATTTTTAATCAATTGGCCAGTTTTCATGAAAAATTTTACCCCAAGCGCTTGAAGCATCCCCATACCACCATCGTTTGTGGCACTTCCCCCTAAGCCGATGATAAATTTCCGATAACCTTGATCTAATGCGTGAAGGATCAATTCACCCGTCCCAAAACTGCTCGCCCTTAAAGGATTTCTTTCCTGCTCTCGTAATAAAGGAAGGCCGGATGCTTGAGCCATTTCAATGACGGCTGTTTTTTCATCGCCTAACACTCCGTAAGCAGAAGGAATGCTTCTTCCTAATGGGTCGGTAACACTCACATTTATAATCGTTCCATTTGTCGCATGAACTAGGTTTTCCATCGTCCCTTCCCCGCCGTCTGCCATAGGAAGTTCGATTAACTCAGCTTTTGGAAAAACCGGACGGATCCCTGCACCAATTGCGGAACATAACTCTTTTGCAGAAATAGAACCTTTGAATGAATCTGGAGCAATTATGATTTTCATTGGATATGCCTCCTTTGGCTCCCTTTAATATTACTTATTTCTTATGTAATCTCTCACTATTTAATTGGCTTTCTACCCATATTCGTTAGCAAAACCAAACCTTAATAAAGCCAATGAATTAAAAAGACAGACCTATGAAGATCTGCCTTTATTTTACTATACTATGCTTTTTATTTTCACTTCTAACTCTTGTTTTTCGTCTGGCGAAAGAAATTGCTCGGCTAGAGGAAAGAGGACGTTTTCTTCTTTCATAAAATGTTCTGATAAGATCAAATACGCTTTTGCCGCATGATCGGCTATCGCTCTTATGTTAGCAACATCTGTTTCAGCCCCTGCTTGAGCCGCTTGTACTAGGAACTGTCTTAAGTGATTTTTGGCTTGATCATGCTCATATTCCATCACCGCAATTGGACCCGTTTCACGTCCGATATAAGCTGCAACCATTTCAAAAAGAATTCCTTCCTCTCGCTCTGAATGCGGCTCAAGTTCTGTAACAAATTGAGTGACCTGCTTATAGAGCTGTTGGAGGTTTTCATGTGTGGCTTCTATCTCCTTTTCTTCCATGAGTTGAGTAAGTTCGTAAAAATCCTCCATCTGCCTTGTAAGTGGAATATGCTCCAACTTTAATTGCTCAAGCCCTGGACATAACTGATCGATCTCTTTTAGCATCATACTACTCATGCAGCCTAAAGGTTGTGTTTTCATTTTATTGAACCTCCTTTAACTCTTTTAAAACTCTTGGAAACAGAATGTTATTTTCAAGGTGAATATGTTCGAACAGGTCGCTTTCTAACTGTTCAAGCTTCTGATAAGTTAATTGATACGTCATGCAAGCCCAATCTGGAGCTGTGTAGTCGTTCGTCACTTCTCGAAGTTGTTTTAAAAGGTCTCCAGCTCCCTCATGCTCACCTTCCAAGTCTCCAATTTTAGCTTGTAATTCACTCATTCGCTCTATAGTTGGTTGTTCTTCTACAGCCTCAATTAATGGAAAAACTACATTTTCTTCGTCTATCGTATGCTGTTCAAGTTCTGTTTTTAAGTGATGAAACAACTTATGAACTTGAGCTAGTTCCGGACAGTGATTTCCGTGAACACGGAAAACCTTCGTTGTAAATTGGCTCAGCTCAGGGAGGATCCTATTTAAAAATTGATGGTGCGTAGTGATGATGTGATGAATTAATTCCTTATTCGTCATCTCATCCCATGTCACACTCGGCTTCTCTAAAGACTTAATAAAAGCACTATTTAGTTGTTCTAGTATCTCTGTGCCATTTAAATTTTTCTCTTCAATCACTTCACCAATCGGACGGTTACCGCCGCAACAAAAATCAATTTTATATTGTTTTAAAATCGTACTTGTTTCCGGTAAACGAGTAACTATCTCACCTGTTTTCGTTGAAAAATCAAAGACCGTTTCCATATGAATAACCCCCATTTAGGATTTTTGGTTTTGTTCTACGATTTAAGTGTAACGAAACAAACGGGCTGATGAAGTGATGTACATCACAGAAAACAAAAAAAGCTGCCTCAAAGGTCACATTTGAGCCTAGGAGACAGTTCTTCGCGAGATTTCGCATTTAATCATTTTCAATTGGATCATCAAAAAACGCATATTACCTCTAATCAATTTGAAGCTCTTGCTTCACTGAATCTGTTGAAATGAGTAAATTTCCTTTTTCACTCATTTGTACAATGTTATTTTTTCTAAGCTTGGTCACCGTTCGGTTGACGGTTTCTCTTGTAGTACCAATCATGTTCGCTAGCTCTTGGTTGGTAAAATGAATTGTTAATTTTACAAATTCATCCTTCTGCTTTTCTCCATACATTTTAGAAAGTCTAAGAAATAACATCAAGATTTGCTCATACGTATTATGAAAGATTTGTTCGTCAAGACGACTTTGTAAGTCGATGATCTTCTCACCCATGACGCGAAATAACTTCATACAAATATCAGGACGTGAGAGTAACAAACGTTCAAATTCTACAATAGGTATAACGAGTAACGTAGCCTCCTCCATCACTTCAGCATGGGCTGGGTAATTCCCCGTTCGAAAAAATCCTGCATGTGGAAACATCTCTCCACTTTGTAAGATGGAAACGATTTGCTCCTTCCCGCTTATATCCGTTTTATAGATTTTGACTTGCCCTTTATGAATAAAGAAGACTCGGTCTAACGGTTCACCCTGCATAAACAAAATTTCACGTTCACTAAACTCTCGAGGATGAGCAATCTCAATGACTGGATCTAGCTCTTGATCGGATAACTCTTTAAATAATATGACATTTTTTAGTAAAGATTTCATTTCCTTTTTACTCACTGTCCATTACCCTCTTTGCTCTTTTTGTTTGTTATTCATTATATCCAACATATGAGTAGTAGGACGTGATAAAAGTCACTTAATCACAAAAAGGGTACTGCAGCATCACAGTACCCTTTCTCTATATATACTAAATTTTATACCCTTCGCCTTACCCAGCTCTACCTTTAGTAATGACTTGAATGATCTCATCAATACTCATTCCTGTAGTTAAGGTATGTTCACCGATTTGAACATACTTAGCTGCATTTCTTGATTCTATTCTGCTTACGAATTTTGAAGTGTCCTTAATAAGACCTTTTTCTTTCAGCATTCTTGCCACATCATGACTTACCATTCCCGATGCGATTGTGATCTTATGTTTAACAGGCTTCTCTTCTTTCTCTTCCTCTTTTACTTCTTCTTGCTTTTCTTCCTGTTTCTCTTCTTTTTCTTCTTGCTTTTCTTCTGCTTTTTCTTCCTGTTTCGCTTCTTCAGCAGGCTCTTCCGGTACATTTACCTGAAGTTGTCCACCCATCATTGTTTCGTAATCTTGTTGAGACACGACAAGCAGGTTATTTTCTTTTAGAAAGGACTCAATCATTTCTTGATTAAATTCTGGTGCCTCAGCTGTCGTTTGAGCAGGAGCTAGTACTGATTTAAACACTAACAAAACGATACCTGCGATTAAAAATCCCATCGACAACCCACGCGCTGTATGCTTATCCACGTTTAACCCCTCCTTCTTTCACTTCTTTTAATTTATCTTTCAATTGATTAATTTCTCGCATTAGATTAATTTGAACATTACTGACTTGAGTATCAACTTCTGATTGATAGTCTTTGGCAAAAAAAGAATAAACGAATAAACCTGCACCTGCTAAAAACAACAAAATGATTAACAACGTCATTATGTATTCCCCCTCAAAATATAGAAATGAAAAGTAGTATATAAGCTATAATTCATTATAATTCGACATATTATATAACCTTAAAAATCATATCACTAATCTCTCATTCAAACAATCTATCTTTCTATATTCGTTAAAATTTGAACCGTAAGACCCTTATAGGTATAGGTCTTTGATTTTAATTAGAGTCAATATAGCGTTCATGCGGTAAATTAGACACATGTCGTATTCCGTCTAAAGAAACATGAATGAAGCTATTCACTTCTTCAAACCCTAAAGTTGGAGGTGAATTTTATGAGCGATTGGAACAGGCAAGCTGCACGAAACAACCACGATCGGCAACCACATAAAGAAGAAAAGAAAAAATCGATTGCTGACGACATGATTGAAATGGATGTATTAGAAGAAGTGATGCAAGATGCGAAGGCGATTGATAAGAAATAGCAATAAAACAGCCATTTCATTACTGGCTCAAAATTGGGAAAAATTTTGCAAATCACAAAAAACAGCGTACTTAATCGCATCGATTTTGTACGCTTATCTTTTCCGTTATACTCTTATTTATTAAGGGTCCTATATTTTTCATCCAACATTATTTATGACCAATATACCTCAAAGCACTTACCGTAAATTAATCAGTTGCCCTTTATAATCATAATAATGATTCACTCTTAAATCGATCCGGTTTTCGTTATCTTGTAGTTTTTTTGGTACTTCAAAATACAAATACTTATGTGCTTCTTCTTCTGGCAAGAGTTTTTTGTCGAAAGCAAAGTCGCTTAAATCAGTATTTAAATAGAGAGGAGTAGTAAAAAATTCATAAAATCCATCCTCTATTAAAGTAAATAGGATCGGAATATCCATAATCGGATCAATCGTTTGATCAGAAATATTAACTGCTTTCATTTCTATTACATAATAAAGCGTGTTATCCTCCGGTTTTAACTGAAAGATGGTAGGATAATCTTTGTTATAATTTGGAGGTTCAATAATATTTGTAAAATATGCTTCGCTAATCTTATACTCAATTAAATCTTCCACGTCAATCTGGTTCTCATTAATACTAACCTTTAAGGCCGACTCTTCCCAGTCTTCAAACTCTCCAAATACGTGCTCATGACTTTCTTCTGCTACTTCATCTTCTACAAAAAATCCAATCAACCCGAGAATAAAAAGGCCAGCTAAAATTCCACCGACTACTTTAACAGCCCACCCGCTACTTTTACTTTTCTTGTAATCCTTTAGCTTTCTATTTGAACTATAGTGGTTCATCATCGAAACTATTGTATCCATCTTCGTGCGATCAATATTACGATATACAACCATTTCCTTCCGAGGTGCTTTAAAGGTAAACGTCAACTGTGGGTTCAACGATGTTTCGTCTTTCGTTGTAACATTTGAGATAAATGGATACTCATAGGTTTCCATATAATCCAGTTCGGTTTCTCCACTGTCTATTCGAGAAAAAAACAGCACTCGATAATCAGAAAACACTAACAGCCCCTCATAATCTTTGTTTTCCCATTCCAAATGGTAAGTGGCTTCAACGATTGCTTTAATATCTTCTCCATCTTTTTCTAAAAGACTTTGGCAAAGCTCAGCCTCTTCATCTGTAAGAACAATCGCTCCGTTCGTTAAATATTTAACGTTATTCTTAATCTTTTCAATTTCCCATGGTCGGTTCGTCAAGTTTTTCCCCTCCATCGTACAATGTTCATAGAAAAGCGTTAATTTTTGACCATTATTATCATACAGTATTTATTGTATAGGTAATATAAGGTAAATTAACCATTACTTATGAACTGATGTCCACGATAAAAACCACTACTTTAAAGAAAAGTAGTGGTTCGTACACTGAATATACAAGCTTTTTAACTTTATCGGCGTAAAATCATATATATCGGCGAAACTTCCTAATATATCGGAAAAGCGACGCAATATATCACAATTCGACACCCTGCTACTTTAAACAAACGTTTAATTAACGTGTATGTTCGCCCTTTTACTATTTATTTTGGAAAAAACAACAGCGTTGCTTCGAGCTCTTGCACTAAGCTTTGTCCATGAGCGATCATGTCTTGCGGGACTTCCGCATCTTTATTTTCTGGCTCAGAAAATTGGTTCATAAAGGAGTTATACTCTAATATGTTGTCATCGAGTGATTCCTGGAAGTCATGATTTAATAAGAAGGGTCTCCCTAATTCGACTTTTACTCCTTTTTGATCTAACTCGCCATCGACCGCTGTAAAGGGCACTCGTAAGAAAATATAGTTTCCTACCGTTTGGTTCACCTTGTAGTCAAAATAGCCATGATCATAATCCCAATTACCACCAATTACATAACCAAGTGGCTTCAACTTCTCTTCCAAATGTTGAAGCTTAAATTGTTTATTCTCAATGGCAGAATTTAATTCGATCATCCTGCTTCATCCTTTCACTCACGTTGTTACCTTTAGCTTACCCTCTTTCCATTAAAAAATGCCCTGCACACTCAATCGAGCGACAAGACATTTTTATTTACGTATGGACTAAGAAACAGGATTGTTGTTCGTTAGTCTTTTAATCGTTTTTCGAGTTCTGCTTTTTCTGCTTCAAAACCAGGTTTACCTAGAAGAGCAAACATATTCGTTTTATACGCTTCAACCCCTGGTTGATCAAATGGATTTACGCCAAGTAAATATCCGCTGATCGCACATGCTTTTTCAAAAAAGTACACCATGTACCCAAAATGATATTCGTTCATTTCTGGAACATTTAAAATTAAATTTGGAACGCCACCATCTGTATGGGCTAGCATCGTTCCTTGGAATGCTTTTTTATTTACAAAAGCGACCGTTTCACCAGCTAAATAATTTAAGCCATCGAGATCATTATCCGCTTTTTCAACAATCATTTCTTCTCTTACTTTTTCTACATTAATAATGGTTTCAAACAAATCGCGACGTCCGTCTTGAACATACTGCCCCATAGAGTGCAAATCTGTTGAGAAGTTCACAGACGCTGGGAAAATTCCTTTTTGGTCTTTCCCTTCACTTTCGCCATACAATTGTTTCCACCATTCAGAAACATACTGAAGAGATGGTTCATAATTGACCATTAACTCAATCGTTTTTCCTTTGTTATAAAGGACGTTCCGAACTGCTGCGTATTGATAAGCCTCATTTTCTGAAAGACTTGGGTTACTGTATGCCTCGCGTGCATCTTGTGCCCCTTTCATCATCGCCTCAATATCAATACCCGCTGCTGCAAGCGGAAGCAGACCTACTGCTGTAAGTACAGAGAAGCGTCCACCCACATCATCAGGAATGACGAACGTTTCATACCCTTCTTCTGTCGCAACTGTTTTTAATGCGCCTTTTGCTTTATCCGTTGTCGCATAAATGCGCTTCGTCGCTTCTTCCTTACCGTATTTCTTTTCTAAGTAATCGCGGAAAATACGAAAAGCAATCGCAGGTTCTGTCGTTGTTCCTGATTTAGAAATGACGTTAAGAGAAACATCTTTTCCTTCAATGACAGTTAACAAATCTTTCATATAAGTGGAGCTAATATTGTTACCTACAAAGAAAATTTGTGGCGTTTCGCGTTTCTCTTTCTCTAATACGTTATAAAAAGAATGCTGAAGTGCTTCTAAAGCAGCTCGTGCACCTAAATAAGATCCACCAATTCCAATTACTAATAAAACATCGGAGTCTGACTTGATTTTTTGTGCAGCTTGTTGAATGCGTGAAAATTCTTCTTTATCATAGTTGACAGGCAGATCCACCCACCCAATATAATCATTTCCTGCTCCAGTTCCATTATGTAATTGCTGATGTGCTGTTTCTACAGCTCCGCTTAAATAGTCAATCTCATATTGGTTGAAAAATGGTGTAGCTTTTGAATAATCAAAGCGTATCGTACTCATTAATGTTGATCCTCCTAAATTGAAATACATTCTCCACTCTCTCTACTCTAATAGCTTTTCCTTTACATCAAGGTAACATGCTCTTTTTAAAGAGCAGCTGTTAAAATTTTAGCTGTATCTTCTTTATTTAATTTCTTAAAGTTTCCAAAATCACCAAACAATGCAGCAATCTCTGCCATTTCCTCCACGCGACTGTCATCAATATCATAATCAGCTAAACGTACCGGTGCACCAATACTTGTCCAGAATGCTGAAAGTTTTTCAACACCTTCTAAAGCGATTTGCTCATCCGTTTTTCCTTCTGGATCTACTCCGAAAACACGAGTGGCCAGCTGAACATGACGGTCTAAGTTTTCCGACATTGCGTATTTAATCCAATGCGGGAATAAAATTGCGAGTCCGCCACCATGCGGGATATCATAGACAGCAGAAACGGCATGCTCAATGTTATGCGTCGCCCAATCTCCACGAGCTCCCATTTGCGTAAAACCATTCAGTGCCATCGTGCCGCAATATAAAATAGTTTCACGATGATCATAATTTTGTAAGTCTTCCACAAGCTTAGGACCGACTTCCATAACCGTTGTCAGGATCGACTCACAAATCCGATCTTGAAGCGGTGTGTTCGCAGTTTGATGGAAATACGCTTCAAGTACATGGCTCATCATATCGACAATTCCATAAATCGTTTGATCCTTAGGAACTGAAAATGTATAAGCTGGATCAAGAATTGAAAATTTCGGGAAAGAATATGGACTAGCCCAGCCTACTTTCTGGTTAAGCTCCCAATTTGTAATTACGGAGTTGGCATTCATTTCAGAACCTGTGGCTGCTAAAGTTAAAACCGTACCCAATGGCAATCCACCTGTTGGACGTGCTTTTCTCGTAATAACATCCCAAATGTCTCCATCAAATTTAGCTCCAACGACGATCGCTTTAGCGGCATCGATGACACTGCCGCCACCTACAGCTAATACGAAGTCAACCTCTTCTTGGCGACATAAATCAATTCCCTTTTGAACAGTAGTCAGTCTTGGGTTGGGCTCAACACCTGACAATTCAACGATATGAGCATTTATTTTTTCAAGTTCATTAAGAACGTCATCATAAACACCGTTTCGTTTGATACTTCCCCCCCCATATACAAGTAGTACACGAGTACCATACCTTTTTACTTCTTTACTGAGTTGTTCGATCTGACCTTTACCAAAAATTAGTTTCGTTGGATTAACAAACGCAAATGATTGCATGTATATACAACTCCCTTCACCATTATTATTAACGAGAAATCTCTTCGTTGCAACAAACTAGATACGAAAAGTATTATCTAATTCTAATTAGATAAATTGACGGTGAAATCCTCTTAAACAAAGGTTTAAATTTTTGTAATTTAGAAAGAAATTTGCTGAATGCATATTTCTATAGAAAATACCTCATTCTAAAAAAAGAGCACAATCTTTATCAGTGCTACAAAAATTGACGGAGGTGGATGTTATGAGTGGCATTCAGCGTACAGCTTTAGTATTAGCAATCATTGGAGCCATCAACTGGGGTTTAATTGGGTTCTTCCGATTTGACCTGGTGGCTGCAATCTTTGGTGGTCAGGCAGCTGGTTTCTCCCGCTTTATTTATGCACTTGTTGGTTTAGCTGGACTTTATTGTATTTCCATTCTCTTTAAGCCTGATGAAGAACTGGAAAGAAGTCCTCAACCAGAGCGTTAATATGTAAATGATTACAAATTTATATTTATGGAAAAAAAAGAGAGACCTGTTTCCGAGCAGGTCTCTCCTTTTGGTTATTCGATTAACGCTTAGAGCGTTTGTTTAAGTCTGCTTGAATTTCGTTAGATTGTTTTAACCAATCTTTTAGCTTATCTTCAAGCGTGTTGAAACCTTGAGTTGCACTTTGTTTTTCTTGCTTTCTTCCGCCGCCTTGTGGACGAGCCGGACGAGCTGGACGCTCTTTTCTTTCTGGACGCTCTGGAGCCGGTTGAGTTGCACGAATAGATAAAGAAATCTTTTTCGTGTTCTCATCGATTGTTAATACCTTAACTTTCACCTCGTCTCCTACTGATAAAACTTCATTAATATCCTTAACGAAACCGTGGGCTACTTCAGAAATGTGAACTAGTCCTTGTGTGTTTTCATCTAATGCTACAAACGCACCAAACGCTTTAACACCAGTTACTTTTCCTTCTACGATGCTACCTACTTCTAAATTTGCTACCATACACTATACAACTCCTAAATATTTTTTAACCTTCTTAGTCTAACATAACTTTAATATTAAATCAAAAAAATTACTTTTTAGCCGACTGTTTCTTATCCTTTGAATAAACAGGCTTTGGCTTACGGTTTTGAGGACTTTGTTCCTTTTCATAATCCTTTATTTTCCCATATTGGTATTGTTTTTCATGAAGTGTGATTTCAAAAGCTTTTGCCCATTTTTTTAATTTATTGATTTCATGCTTTGTGATGATCGAAATAACAGTTCCTTCTTTACCCATGCGTCCCGTTCGTCCGGCACGGTGCAAGTAGCCTTCTTTCTCGTCAGTTAATTGGAGATTGATCACATGCGTAACGTTTTGAATATCAATTCCACGAGCAGCAACATCCGTTGCCACTAGAATTTGAAGGTCTCCTTTACTGAATTTTTCCATCACATCTGCTCTTTGAAATTTGTCTTGCTCACTCGACAGCGCGCCGGCTTTAACCCCATGATAATTAAGTTTATCAACGGTTTCCTTTACTCTTTCTAAGTTGTTAACAAATACCATCCCTCTTGAAATATTTAGATTGCGGATCATTCCTCGAAGTTGGTCAATTTGTTGTCTTCTGTCACCGACAATAAATAAATGTTCGATCTTATTTTTTACTATACCCTCATCAACAGAAATGAAAACGGGATCAGATACCTTCTGAGAGAGGCGGTTCATCAGTTCCGGTGTCGCGGTTGCTGATGCAAAGATAAATTGGCAGTTTCCAGGCATTTTACGCTCTAACTGTACATAGTCTTCATTACTTTTTCTATCTAAAATTTGTCGGTCAGCCTCATCAAAAACAACAGCTTGTACATGATGCATTTTTAATTTTGATTCAGCTAGTTCAATAATACGACGGGGTGTTCCAACGACTAATTGCGGCTTTACCTTTTTTAATTTTTCTAACTGACGTTTGATGTTACCGCTGCCGATAAACGCTTCGACTTCATATGGCGTATCTTTTGTTAAATCTTTTACTTCTTGAAAAATTTGCATGGCCAACTCTTGTGTAGGCGCGACAATTAAAGCTTGAAGGTCTTTTTTTGTTTCATCGAGCTTTTCAAGTAATGGGAGAACAAAAGCTAACGTTTTGCCACTGCCGGTTTGAGAATGGAGCACGACGTTTTTACCTTCGATAATGGCCGGGATGCCTTGCTCTTGAATTTTCGTCGGTGTTTCTATACCTTTTTCGCTTAATGCTTTTACATAGCGTTCATTTAATCCTAAATCTAAAAATGTTTTACTCACATATATCCCTCTATTCTATAATTGAAAACTTCTTATATTGTTCATATTGTTCAACATTCATCTGATGTAATACATTTAAAAAGGCTTCTTGATATGTACCTATTCCTTTATCTTTTGCTTGTTCATAGGCGATTTCTCCTGCGATTCCATAAAAAGCTAACCCTTCAGCTAACGTTTGCACTGGATTTTCTTTATTCACCGAGAGAAATGCACCTAATACTGCGCCAAGTAAACATCCTGTTCCAACGACTTTTGTCATCCACGGATGCCCATTTGCTATTTCATACGTTTGTTCACCGTCTGTCACAACGTCCGTTTCTCCGGTAATAACTGTAATTGTATTAAAGATTTCTTTTGCTTTTTTCGCTAATACATCTTTCGGAAGTGTCGTTGAACCATCAACACCCTTTATCATACCACTTTCACCTAGTAAGGCGGCAACCTCTCCACCATTTCCGCGCAGGACAGCAAAGTTTACTTCAGAAAGGATTCGTTTAGTCGTTTCCGTTCGATAAGCGGTAGCACCAGCTCCGACTGGGTCTAAAATAACCGGAACACCTGTTTTGTTTGCGGCTTGTCCTGCTAATACCATCGCGTCCACTTGCTCATTATTTAATGTGCCGATATTTAATAATAGGGCCCCAGCGATTTGCGCGAGGTCTTGCACTTCTTCCTTTGCATAGGCCATGACGGGTGATGCACCGATCGCAAGCAGGCCATTTGCAGTAAAGTTTGTCACGACTACATTGGTCATACAATGAATTAACGGTTGATCCACTTTTATTTTTTCAAAAGTGTACATCATTAACACCTCAATTAATTTATTTTATTGGATTTTGTATAAAGTCGTAAATATCGGGGAATAACTGTTTACTACCATATAGTATTCCCCCTTTTAAGACAAGGTGTAAACGCCTTGTCTTTTTTTATTGTCTTGATTGTATGGTTTTAAACGATAAATGTTGAGAATGTATGAGTTTTTTGAGATGAGTGCAGGTTGAACCGGTAATATTTCGAGTTATTACAATGTTGTGAGTCACAACGGAGGAACTTTCCGAGTATTGGAATTAAATTGTATTAGTCTATAACTTAGAGTCTGCGTTTTTTCCCAGTTTTAGGGATACTTTGGTTCTAAACCTCAACTTAGACCATATTATTACCATTTTAAGGAACATTCTTGTTCTAAAACAAAACTTAGACTCTCTTTTTTCCAGTTCTAGGGATATTATGGTTCTAAAACTCAGCTTAGAACTTAATATTACCATTTTCAGGAATATTCTTGTTCTAAACCGATACTTAGTCTCTTCTTTTTCCATTTATTGAAATTATTTGGTTCTAATTCTCAACTTAGACCTTCCCTTTACCAATCCCAGGGAAAATATCTATATAAACTCTCGGATGGTTTGATGTTTGCAAGGATTTATCATCTTCGCTATAAAGATAAATTTTCTACTAAAAAATGCTGTCCTTTGAAGCAATTTTGCATAGTTAGCCTCAGCTAACTGCGTTTTTGCTTCTAGGGACAGCATTTGAAAATACTATTCGATTGAGTAAGCTTTAACAATGCTTTTCTAAAAATTGTCCAATCCGACGGACCGATTCTTCTAGGTTTTCCATAGATGTGGCGTAAGAACAGCGAATATGTCCTTCTCCTCCGGCACCAAAGACATTTCCTGGAACAACGGCCACTCTTTCCTCGAGAAGAAGCTTCTCTGCGAATTCTCCTGAGTCAAACCCTGTATTTTTTATCGAAGGAAACGCATAAAAAGCTCCGCCTGGTGTGTGACACGGCAAGCCAATTTCTGCAAACGATTTAACCACAAAATTACGACGTTGATGGTAGCTTTGAACCATTTTCTTTACATCAGCTAAGCCGTTTTGCAACGCTTCCAGCGCCCCATACTGAGCAGGTGTAGATGCACACATCATTGTGTATTGATGGATTTTTAACATCGCCGCTGTAATGTCTTCAGGGGCGAGTGTAAATCCTAATCTCCATCCGGTCATTGCAAAAGCTTTCGAAAAGCCTGAAATGACAACGGTACGTTCACGCATATCTGGCAGGCGGGCAATCGAATAATGACTCGTGTCGTAAGAGAGCTCTGCATAGATTTCATCTGATAATACGAGTAAGTCATGCTTTTTAATGACATGAGAAATGAGTTCGAGCTCCTCTTTGGTCATCACCGCACCTGTTGGGTTATTTGGAAAACATAGCATCACAAGTTTTGTTTTTGGTGTGATCGCTGCTTCTAATTGAGCAGGCGTTAATTTAAATGCGTCTTCTTTCTTCGTCCCTACAGATACTGGAACCCCTCCTGCAAGAGAAACGATCGGTGCATATGAAACGAACGTCGGCTCAACAACAATGACTTCATCTCCAGGATCGACAAGCGAACGGATCGCGATATCAATAGCCTCACTTGCTCCAACCGTAACAAGCACTTCACTTGCAGGACTGTAATGAAGGGAGAATTCTTGACTCATATATTTTGAAATTTCTTCACGAAGTTCTAGAAGTCCAGCATTTGCTGTATAGGCTGTAAACCCTCTTTCCATCGAAGAGAATGCGGCTTCGCGAATATTCCAAGGTGTGACAAAATCAGGTTCCCCAACACCGAGAGAAATAATGTTATCCATCGTCGATGCGAGATCAAAAAAACGCCGGATGCCAGACGGTTGAATGGACTGAACAGTTTTTGATAAACGTTGGTTTATTCGTGTAGAATTCGTCATTACGGAGTCACCACAATTCTACGGTCTTCCTCACCGTCTTCAAACACAACACCATCGTGTTTATATTTTTTTAATTGGAAATGTGTTGTAGTTGAAATAACGGATTCGAGTGTCGATAATTTTTCTGAAACAAACCGAGCGACTTGAGACATGCTTTTTCCTTCAATTACAACCGATAAATCATAAGCACCTGACATTAAATAAAGCGCCTTTACTTCCGGAAAACGATATATTCGCTCTGCTACATCATCGAAGCCTACCCCTCGTTGCGGCGTTACTTTCACATCAATCACTGCTGTTACATTTTCATGATCATGCACTTTACTCCAATCGATAACAGCTGAATAACTTAAAATTACTTTTTCTTTTTGGAGTTTCTTTAGGATATTTTCAACTTCTTCCTCACTTAAATCCAACATTTTCGATAATGTATTTATGCTTATACGGCCATTTTCTTCAATAATTTGGAGAATTTCTATTTCTTTACTATTCACCCGTATACTCCCCTTTCTATCTAATCGTTGTATGTGTATTTTTTATTTCGTCTATAATATCATATTAACTGCCTTTAAGGACTTACTTTTCTAAAAATTCACCAAAGTTAATCTTTAGGTTAGCAGAGGCGTTTTTCGATACGTGAACTTACTTTCTAAAGTTAGGTTTTATAAGGCCATTTTCAATAAAAACATATGTCCTCTATAGTAAAAGGTAATTATGAAAAATGACAATCAGACTTTCGTCACCTCATAGCAAGTGTAAAATTTTTTTTGTTATGAGACCATAAAAAAACTGCACGCCACCTTTTCTAGCCAAAGGTGACGTGCAGTTCAAACTTACTATGTTTACCCACTAAAAAATTTCTTTTAAAAAGTCTTTGTCGTGCGACAGCCAATGTTTCATCAGCTTTTGTGCCCCTTCAAGATCATGTAACTTCGCTTGTCCACACTGTTTTTCATTGGCCGCTGGAACTTCTGTTAATTCAATCGAGTAGTTCATCGTTTGCTCGAGAACATCAATGATATCCTCCACTGACGGAGCACCGCTTACAATTAAGTAGAAGCCTGTTTGACATCCCATTGGGGAAAGGTCAATAATATCAAAATGCTCATGCTCCTCAGCAAAGCGGCGAATGTTCAATGCCAGCAAATGCTCTAGCGTATGAATCGCTTCTGGGCGCATCGCTTGTTTGTTTGGCTGGCAAAATCGAATATCGAATTTATTAACAACACCGTCTTTTCCAACTTTGTGTGTACCACAAGGGCGAACGAATGGTGCTTTTACAATCGTATGATCGAGTTCAAAACTTTCTACTGTCGGCATAGATGATCACTCCTAAGAACTGGTCTTTTTCCAACAAGTATAAGGGATGGAATGATCATTTGTCTAATAAATTCTGAATAATTATAAAATTATCGTTTTCATCCTTATGTTCCACAATTAAATATTATCTATTTTCTATAACTCGGTTGGTAACCGTTTAATTCAACCTTTTTAATGCCGTGTTGCTCGGCAAAATCATAAACATCATCCGCATACGTTTCTGGCTTAAATTTCGCCAGCTTCCAGCGCATCCCCTTAGTTGGTTTGATGAGTACGTTCGGGACTCCTCGTAAGCTGATAAAATAAATTTCTTTTACTTCATCCGCTGTTGCCTCTTTCTTAACAATCACCAGGCCAAATAAAATAACCCGATAGGTTAATGTGTTGCCTTTTATTTTAAATTCATAGGACAAAAAAAGTGCACATACAAAAATAACTAGGGCAATATAGGGTAAAAACATAATCCGTTCATTCAACATAAATAAATTAATGATTGTTAAAAAAATTAAAATCACCCATATCGTTTTACCTTCTTTTGTGTGATAGATCTTCTCCAACGTCATTCCCTCCAGCTGTCAATTTTCATTATTATAGTACCATTTTTAGAGGTTGCTAGCACTTTTCTCTTTCATATTTATGTCATTTCCTCTATAATATTTAGAGTACCGAAATAATTTTCAACAAGAAGGTGTGTACCGTGACGATAGAAAAAAAGAATATTGTCATTATGTGGTTTGCTAACTTTCTCGTTGCTGCTAGTGCTACAATGGTTTTACCATTTTTATCGTTGTACATTAAAACATTAGGCGATTTTTCTGATGCATACGTTCAGCAATGGGCAGGTTACGTATTCGGTGTAACATTTCTCGTTGCCTTTTTATTTTCACCGATTTGGGGAAGATTTGGCGATAAGTACGGTCGAAAAAAAATATTAGTCATTACATCAGCAGGAATTGGAATTAGCGTCCTCTTAATGGGGTTTGTCACTTCCGTCACTGAGTTGTTTATACTACGGGCTTTCATGGGAGTCGTGACCGGTTTTATACCGATGTCTGCTGCGTTAATTTCAGCACAATGTAAAAAAGAAACCGCAGGAAGAACACTCGGCACCTTGCAAACAGGAACGGTAAGCGGTGGTTTATGCGGACCGTTACTCGGTGGATTGCTAGCCGACACTGTAGGGTTCCAATACACGTTTACGATAACTGGTGCTGTTATCATCATAGCTTCATTCCTCGTGTTATTTGGGATTAAAGAAGTTGTTTTTAAAGAAGCGGGCGAAGAGAAGAAAGTGTATACGCGAAAAGAAGTCGTTATGCACATATTCAAAAGTCCAATTTTAGTGTCAGTCATGTTAATTTCTCTTGTTATTCAAGCAGCTAATTTCAGTATCCAGCCATTATTAGCTCTCTACGTTCATGAATTAACCCGTACTGAGAATTTGGCTTTTCTTGCAGGCTTTGCTTTTTCAGTAACCGGGCTCGGAAATTTAGTTGCTACACGTAGATGGGGATCTTTAGGCGACAAGATTGGCCACGGAAAAGTATTAATCATTTTGCTGTTTACCTCTGCCTTGTTTTTTATTCCGCAAGCACTCGTAACCGAACTATGGCAACTTATTATCCTACGTTTTCTATTCGGTCTACAAATCGGCGGGTTGCTTCCTTGTATGACCGCCTATATTAGACAACTAGCACCTCTATCCATGCAAGGCGAAGTGTTAGGGTATAATGTAAGCTTCCGGTTTCTAGGAAATGTCATTGGGCCTGTAATGGGTGGTGTGATAGCTGCAGCGTTCGGGATTGGCATGGTATTCTATATTTCGGGATTTCTTCTCGTTATTAGTGCGATCTTTTTATGGGTATCCGTCTCGCGCGAAAGCAAAAGGATTCAAGAGAAAAAAACAAACATGACAGCATAATGTCTATTATTCAGATGCGGTAAAATTTTATAACGTCTCAAAGAATGCTAGGGTGTCTTTAGTTTTAAACTAAACGTACCTTAGCATTTTTTCATTTATAGCGAAACGTACCGCCTAAAACAACAGGTTTAAGCAGCGTTTTTTAGGGAATTTATAGTAAGGCAGGATTATTTCTTGCGTTGTTGAATTGTTAGTTAATGACAATAGTATCTTTGTACATAGTACTTTCCTTAGTAATGAATGAGATAGGATGAGCCTTATGAAATCAAATCGAATACCGCCGCTTTTGTTTTTCGGCGAATTATATGAACGACTAAAAAAAGATCCCATACAAGATTGGGCAGCACAGCTTGCCTTTTATTTTTTGCTATCAATTTTCCCACTTCTCATTTTTATCTTAGCGTTACTTCCCTATCTGCCGTTAGATATCTCACAGATCTATGAGTTTGTTGAGGAGTACGCCCCTTATGAACTTGCTGATTTATTTATTACAACTGTCTTGGAACTTGTTGCTGAACCAAAAGGCGGTCTACTTTCTTTCGGTATTATTGCGACGATTTGGTCAGCTTCCAATGGAATTAATGCTTTAATTCGGGCACTGAATAAATCTCATAACATTGAAGAAACGAGATCCTTTATAAAAGTTAGACTCTTGTCTATTATTTTGATGCTTGGATTAGTCATCGTTTTTATGGTCACTCTTGTCTTACCTGTCTTCGGAAAATTGATTTTAGAGGCAGTTGACTCGATCTTTCATATTACAGACCATGCGTTTATTTTGTGGAACCGGCTTCGCTGGGTCATTGGAATAGCCATTATGACATTGGTTTTAGTCGTTTTGTATATGATTGGTCCGAATCGGAGAATTGGGTTTAAAGATGCGATTTACGGTGCGCTGTTTGCGACCATTTCATGGCAGCTGATTTCATTAGGCTTTTCCATTTATGTTATGAATTTCGCGAACTTCTCAGCAACCTACGGCAGTCTAGGAGGCGTGATCATTTTAATGTTTTGGTTCTTCTTAAGTGGCTTAATTCTCGTCATTGGCGGAGAAATCAATGCTACGTTACAGAACCACCGCGCGAATTTAAAAACGGAAAAGTGAAACTGATCCTTCCTTAGTTGATCGATAAGTAAGTTGCGGTAAAACGATAAAGGTAAAGGGACATGGAGAGGAAGCGTGCCAATTAGTTCGTTTTGTTGAATGACGAGGAGAATTTGGAGTGTCTAATTTTTAGTGGACTCAAGAGGCCCTTATTTAGCAGAAAAACCAAAGTTTTTCTATTTTAAAGCATTCAGAAGCCCTTATTTGCTAAAAAACATCTATAAACATGGCGAATACACCGAAATAAGGGCTTCTGGAGTCCCTTAAGTAATAAAAAAGGCACTTTTTAACGAAATAAGGGCCTCTCAAGTCCGCTAATTTTTCATTCTCGTGCCATATGTAATTTTTCCCCGTTTATACAGTTTACTAGTCGCGTGGCATGTAGTTTCCACTCATACATTCGAATTACTCATACATCAAAAAAAAGAAACATCTCAATACAGTAGTATTGGGGTGTTTCTTCCTCATCGTATTTATTTTGTGACAGCAACTTGAAGTGTTGCTTGATCTTCTTCGATTTCATCATTGAGGTGGTAGAACACTTTAGCAAACCAAGCAACCGTAATCGTAATAATTGAAAGAATTCCTAGCAACGTGAACAGAGCCGTTAAGCTGTACATTTCAGCGAAGAGCCCGCCAAATGCTGCACCGACTGGCATTCCCGACTGTGCAAGTAACGTACGAACTGCGAATACACGGCCACGGATTTCATCAGGCACTCGTTTTTGATAGAATGTCGTGTTATTAATGGTGAAGACCATTGCGAAAAATCCTGAGAACATCACAACGATTAACGCCATCCAATACGTCGTTACCCAACCAAGGAGAGCCAGTAACACCCCACCCATCCATAAGCTGCCTAACATCACGCGGCGAAGGTTTTTCGGCTGATTAAACGTTCCTGTGACGAGCGAGCCCAATAACATACCTAAAGGAAAGGCTGACATAAACAAACCGTACTGAAATTCATTACCCCCGAGATGATCAAGGACAAAAGGAAGGAACATCGGCATTGCCGCTCCAGAGCTGAAGTTAGAAATCATCAGCAAAATTCCAATCCAAAACAAAACAGGATATATTCGATAAAACTTAAGACCAGCTTTAAACTGTACAAACCATGTTTCTTTTTTCTCACTAGCTACCTTCTTCTTGGCACTTGGAATAAATAATAAGACAAATCCTGATACAGCCATACAAAAGACTAGGAAAGAAAGGACAGGGACAACCCCTAACACTGACATCAATAACCCGCCAAGAGCGGGACCAATTAACATCATGAGCTGCATCGTTCCTTCTAATAAGGAATTTCCTTTCATTAACCTATCTTTCGGTAAAATTTGAGCAACATATGCCATACTCGTTGGCCTGAAAAGCGGTTCTGCTACCCCCAACGTCGCTGCAACGATGTACAAATGCCATACATTTAGTAACCCTAGTGGATATAAAATAAGCGGCACTAAGAAAACGGCTGCACGAACCCACTCAGATAAAATCATAATCTTTTTACGATCAAATCGATCTAGATAAGGTCCTGCCAGAAGTGTTGTTAGTAGTGATGGAACCATAAATGTAATCCAAATACTTCCCATCGCCATCTTTGAACCTGATAATTCATAGACAAGCCACGAAATGATGAATGTTGCAAACGTCCCCCCGAGAGCAGAGGAAGCCTGAGCGATCCAAACAGCTGAAAACGCACGATTTTTAAATAAGTTTCCCATTTTTTCGCCTTCCTTTTATTCAATTCACTTATAATCTATTTATTTTAATACCTTTATTTCATCTGCAAACTAGATCTCTCTCTATGCTTATTTCTCTTTATCGTTATCAGTAAAAAAACGACTAAGCAATTGTTCTATCCCCATGTATCCTTCTTTTCGAAAGCGATATTGATGTTGTTGGTTTTCAAAAAGAACTAAACTAAGTAACCCTGATGAGCGAAGAACTATTAAATGGTGATGAACTGTACTTTTTGCTAACCCTATAAATTTTTGGATATCAGAAAATGTTCGATCCCCTTGCGCTAAATATTTTAGTATTTTCATCCGGTTTTCATCACTTAAAGCCCGTATTGTCCGCATTAACTCAATGGGTGGACTTCCTGCTTCTACTGGTTTGGCATCCACCGGATAAAAGTAGATATATTGATCAATGGTTTTTTCATGCAAGATCGTTGGCGAGTAGTGATACTGCGGAATTAATAAAGCGTCTCGATCACTTTCTTTCGGCGGAATGATCCCATTTGTTAGCTTTTCAACAAGCTGTGAATCATCCAACTGCTGTTGTAGATCAAGCCCTTTTTTTACACTCTCCCTTAAATTGTTCAGTATCTGGTCATCGATCGTTGAAAAATATGCATCATACCATTCTCTTAGAAACGGAATTACATCTTTAACGTTTGGTGGAATTTGATCTTTAAATTCAGTACATTCATAAGCAGGTGTAATTAGTTCTTTCATTTCTTCCTGCTCTATTTGACTGAGAAGCTCTAAAATGCCGCTATGCTCATCAAACGATTGGGACAGCAAGTAATATTGAATAACTGCAACTTTTATTTTTGTTTCCTTCTTCTTCACTTCCTCGAGAAATTCGGCACTAAGGTTTGTTTTCAATTCGTTAACCCAACTAAGCCCAAGATCCGTTCTTTTTTGTCCCCCTTTATCGGAAAAGACGTAGAAACTTGTGAAGAATTCATAGATTGGATGAAATGTAATTGTTACTTTCATTTTTAGTTCGACTCCGATCGAATTGTTTATAGTTCGATTATAATCGAACAGATATCTTTTAGCAATATCCGTTTGTAAAATTTTTCAATAAATAGGCGCATTTACACAGTTAACGTTCAATACAAAATTACCCACTTAATAGGGAAAATCCTATTTGATACACCGAACCTGCTAAAGAACTCCCAACGAGCTCAATTGACACATACGTCAACAAAAAAAATAGTCGCTACTTGTATTTAGCAGCAACTATTTTTCACCTTCCCGAAACACTAATGGGTGTAGTAATTCAGTTTTAATTTGCGATGCCTTCCATCAAGTACAAATTCAATAAATTTGCAATTTCTTCTTTAGGGATCCGTTTATTTTTCAAACCCCACGTATGGGCAAGCGAAATATACATTTTAAAAATAAGAAAAGCCGTTATTTTAGGATCACAAGGTTTTAATTGACCTTTATCTAACGCATAAACAACTTCCCGTTCAATAAACGAGAGAATTTCCTCCTCAAGCCGAGCAATTGCATCAATACAAGCTGGAGTACCGAATTCCTTTACTTCTTGGAACAGTTTTATAACTAAAGTATGCGTTTCACGATAATCAAGAATACGTAGCATGGCTCGATGTAAGTTAATAGAGAAAGGTTGTTCATGATCAATCTCTTCGGTTGCCACTTGTTCCATTTCTCTGGCAAGATCATTAATAATCTCTTGAAATAATTCTTCTTTCGTTGCAAAAAAAGTATAAATCGTTGCTTTACCTACCTTTGCAATTTTCGCTACTTGATCCATCGTTGTCGCTTTATACCCGAATAATGAAAATGATTTTGTTGCTGCTTGTATGATTATTTTCTTTTTATCTTTCGCCACGGTTTCCCCTCCACACCCTGACCTAAGAACAAAACTAGTCTTAAGTTGTAAATTTTTCCAATATGTTTAAAATATACTTTTTACTATATCTTACAATATAGACGATATGTTAGGTAAAAAAGTTTCATGGAAATATTGGAATTTAAGTACAAAAAAGTAGAAGCTCCATTTTACCACGTATAGCTGGACCTATCGGATAAGAACTTGAAAACAGAACGTATGAACTAGAAAAGTGCCAACATCCTACCTTTGCTGAAATACCAGCAACCTTTTTGGTAGAATGTTGACACATTATTTTTCTATTATGGCTGGTAATGTATTGGAGAACCTGGTCCTAAGTCGATACCGAAAGTCATCCAAACAATTAGCATGATTACCCACACAATCGAGAAGACAATGGAGTATGGGAGCATGGTCGAAATCAATGTTCCAATACCCACCTTCTTGTCATACTTTTGTGCAAAAGCAATAACAATTGCAAAGTATGGCATCAGCGGTGAAATGACATTCGTAGTCGAATCCGCAATACGGTATGCCAACTGCGTTAATTCAGGGGAATACCCTAAATTCATCATCATCGGAACAAATACCGGAGCCATAATCGCCCATTTCGCTGAAGCACTTCCGATAAATAAGTTAATAACACCAGCTACAAATATAAACGTTAAAATTAACGGTAATCCTGTAAACCCTGTTGTTTCCAGGAATTCCGCACCTGAAATCGCTAGAATTAATCCTAGGTTTGTTTCATTAAAGTAAGCCACAAATTGTGCAGCAGCAAATGCTAATACGATATACGATCCCATTGTCGCCATCGTGTCAGAAAGTTGATCTGCCACGTCTTTGTCATTTTTAATCGATTTCGTAATTTTCCCGTAAACAAAACCAGGAATAAAGAACATGATTAAAATGACGGGTACAAGTGAAGCGAAGAATGGGGAGTTAATAACTTCTCCATTTTCACCACGTAACGGCCCCCACTCTGGAGCGATTAATAGTGCAATTGCAGCACCTGTTACGATAAATGATACAAGCGCTCCAATTAACCCTTTCTTCTCTACAGAAGAAATTCCATTTACGGTTTCGGTAATACCGCCCTCGTATTTTCCTAAACGCGGTTCTACAATTTTATCAGTAACGAGTGTACCAACAATCGTTAGCATAAACACACTGGCAATCATGAAGTACCAGTTCATCGCGTAGTTCATCGCTGCCGCATACTCTGGATTTAATACAGCTGCGGCTTCTTGAGTCAGACCACCTAATAATGGATCGAGCGATGTTAATAATAGATTGGCACTAAATCCGGCTGATACACCGGCAAATGCCGCTGCTAAACCGGCTAGTGGATGTCGGCCTAGTCCAGCAAATAGGACGGCTCCAAGCGGTGTTAATACAACGTAACCTGCATCGGCAGCCATACTTGACATAATCCCACCGAATACAAGAGCTGCTGTAATTAGTTGCTTAGGAACCGATGTAACTAAGGCCCGCAACGCGGCACTAATTAAACCGGATCGTTCAGC
Organism: Alkalihalobacterium chitinilyticum; assembly: GCF_029028005.1. Taxonomy (GTDB): domain Bacteria; phylum Bacillota; class Bacilli; order Bacillales; family Bacillaceae_F; genus Alkalihalobacterium; species Alkalihalobacterium chitinilyticum. The sequence goes on along the minus strand of NZ_JAOTPO010000015.1, from coordinate 65,890 downwards.
AATACCAATCCCCAACATGGTGACAAGCACAGTACCTAACGGTGCAAATCCTGTGAAGTTAGCAACCGCACTTGTAAACATATACTGAATTCCTTCAGCACTCATTAGATTTTTGACTTCTAGAACTTCCCCTTCATTTGCAGGGTGTTCTACTGAAAGACCAATGGCTGAAAGAAGTCCTGAAAGTAAAATGACAGAAAAAGCAAAGATAGCAAATAGCGTAACAGGATGCGGTAATTTATTCCCGACCCGTTCAATCACATCAAGCGACTGATAAACAAAGCCTTTCTTTTTGTCTCTCATGCTTGACCTCCTTTATAACTATTAGAAAATTATTATATTACAAACACATTTTCTTATTATATACAATACAGAGATAGGATTAAAGGCAATTATTAAAATTCAGTATTATTAATTTTATCCTTTTTCTTCCTATATTTTCCCCTAATATTAAACCTTTATTTGTTTTCTATATGTTTACACCCTAGTAAATTTCCCTTCCACCTAAAATGAGTATTGTTCGACCCAAAAATCCACTTTCCTTATTCATGATTTGCATAATTGGGCTGTAAAAAGTAAAAAATTCCATTAAATCTCTTGTTTTCATGTATATTTATTAAAAAAACGGCAACGATGATAGCAACTAAGTAAAATTAGTAGATTTGGGAGGGTAAATTATATGAATAAAACTGAACTAATCAATGCGGTTGCCGAGCACTCGGAGTTAACGAAAAAAGATGTTTCAACTTGTGTCAATTCACTTTTTGAAGTCATTTCTGATACACTAGCAAAAGGTGAGAGTATACAAATTATCGGTTTTGGTAACTTTGAAGTACGCGAACGCGCTGCCAGAAAAGGTAGAAACCCACAAACGGGTGAGGAAATCGAAATCGCCGCTAGTAAAACACCTGCATTTAAAGCAGGTAAGCAATTAAAAGACGCAGTTAAATAAGCAACCATACAGATCTAATTTCAATATTTTACTGTTAAGCGAATTCGAACAGCTGGAGCAAGACTTATGTGAACAGAATTAATATAAATTCACACCTGAAAGGCGGAAGACGCCTGCTTATCGGCGACAAGCGCTGGAGGGCCAGCAATAAGTGTCCTGTCTTTTGGACACGTTTGATGGACCGAAGCGACCTCAAGCCGATGGCGTCTGCAGCTAGACAAACGAAAAGCGGAAGCGTCCGTTTAGCGGCGCTTCCGACATTAAACAAGAAAAGGCCGCAAGCGTGGCCTTTTCTTGTTTATCCTTCTACTATTCAGCGTAATACATTACAGCAATTGCACCTGGTCCTGTATGTGTACTTATAATTGGAGTCGTAAAGGCTATGTTTATTTTATCTTCACTAACCCCGCCATTGCTAAATGATTCTTTGATTTGATTGGCAAGCGACTCGGTATCCGCATGAGCAATTCCAATCGATTTTACCGTCTTCCCATTCATTTCTTCTTTGAACTGTCCTTGAACATATTTAATTAACTGAGAATACGTTCTTACCTTTGTTACTGGCGTATAGACACCGTCTGCTAATGAAGCGATCGGCTTAATTTTTAACAATGAACCGATTAATGCCTTTCCTCTGCCGATACGTCCGCCTTTCACTAAATAGTCTAACGTATCTACCATGATATAAAGTGATGTATTCGACCTGACTTCCTCTAAACGTTGTAAGATTTCCTCTTTACTTTTGCCTTCTTTCGCCATTTCCGCTGCTTCAATGACTTGAAAAGACAAAGCAGCTGAAATAAACTTGGAATCTACAACGGTAACTGGAACATCAACTAGACCTGCAGCCGTTTCAGCCGCAGTAACTGTTCCACTCATACCAGATGTCATATGGATTGAAATAATCTCACTGCCGTCTTCTCCAAGACGATTATATGTATCTACAAAAGTACCTACAGCTGGTTGAGATGTTTTAGGGATTTCTTCAACTTGTGTTAACTTTTCAATGTATTCTTGTGACGTAATATCCACACCGTCTAAATAAGATTTCCCCTCAATTGTTACAGACAACGGAACGACCTCAACATCTAAATCTTTTAATTGCTCATAGAAATCAACAGTTGAATCAGTTACAATCTTAATCTTTTTCATACTAACCCCTTCTTATTACTATTATAAAAAATAGTTAATCAATAAAAATAGATATTTATAACAAGCTTAATGGTCAATGAATTACTTGTAAAGAGTATAGTCAAAATTGACTAATACTTTTCCTATTTTAAATACTTGTAATTTTGAAAATTTACATTGACACAACCGTTAACTTTAAATATCATATTGTTAACCAAAACTATTCAAGAGGTGAACAATATGTCTACAACGTCAAAATTTAAAACGAAAGATCTAGTCATGGTTCCTTTATTTGTAGCACTGATGGCGATCGGCGCTAACGTAACTTCATTTTTAGTGATCGGCGGTGTTCCAATTACACTTCAAGCGATTTTTGCCATTATGGCCGGTGCCTTACTAGGTAGTAAATTAGGTGCTATTGCGATGACCGTTTATATGCTAGTCGGATTAGTAGGAGCTCCTATCTTTGCTCAATTAAAAGGTGGCTTAGCTACACTCGTTTCACCCACATTTGGATTTATTCTTTCATTTATTTTAATTGCTTATGTGACTGGGAAAATCATTGAAAAAGCTAGTGATGCTTCATTAAAAACGTTTTTAATCGCATGTTACACAGGGCTTGCCATTACGTACATTCTTGGTACAAACTATATGTATTTCGCTTACATTACGATTGCACAAGCTCCAGAAGGCTTTACTTACGGTATGGCTTGGGCTTGGATGATTGCACCACTCATTAAAGACCTTATCGTTACTGCCATCGGCGCAGTCATTTGCGAACGTGTCTACAATGCCACTCGCAAAAACGCAAGAAGCTTGAACGCAGCATCTTAAGAGTTGCATAAATAAATGGGTGCCAGGCACCTTCAGTACTGTACAGTACTGAAGGTGCCTGGCACCGTTTATTACAACGTTATTGAAATGAATAAGAACAGGTAATAGAATATGATGATACCGAAAGCAAAGACGATCGTTCTGAAGACGAATAGAGCTGCCACTTCCGGTAATATTTTTTTACAAAACCATAAAAGGATAGCAAAAGCTATTGTTAAGAACGACTCATAGCCAAATAGGTCAAGAAAGCTTTCATCGTCATTTTTGCGTGGCTTAAATGCAAAGTAAAAGCAGATAAATCCTAACACACTAAACAGGAACAGAATTACGATGGGCCCTATCCCAATTGACTTTTTACTCCCCCCTGCTTGTTCAACAGTTCCACTAGTATCTATTACTTCATGAGGAACTGCATGTTCATTTCCTTGCAAAAGCTCAATTAAACTAGGAACGAATAAAACAATGAATAGCAGAGACGCAAAGGTTACTGCGATCATATATGTTTTTTTAATTGGACTCATCTTCTGACCTTCTTTGTTTAATGGATCTTTGCTAATCCTTTCGTTCAGTTTACGCCTGGTTTCTGTAAATTCTACTTCACTCAATGTTGCTTTTTGCCCTAATGTCCGTAAGTGCTCATCATACTCGATAATCTCTTTCTGTTCCTTCATCTGAATAACCCTCCTTTTCTAATTGTTTCTTTAGAGCTTTTAATCCTCTTAATAAGGTTGTTTTCACTTTACTTTGACTCCAACCAAGTATTTTAGCCGTTTCATCGATCGAAAAGCCTTTAATTTTGCGAAGAATGATTACATCTCGATAATTCCGTTTTATCTTACTTAATGCAAAATATAACTCTCGTTCAGTTTCGCTCGCAGTAACCATGTGCTCTGCAGACGGATTACTTGTTTTAAAAAGAATGAAAGGATTCGTCACCAGAGTTTTAGTCTTTTGTTTACGAAGATAGTCAATTGTTACATTTCTGGCGATTCTAAACAGCCAGCCTTTCGCATTGTTTCCATCAAACATATCGAAATGGCTATGGGCCCGGACAAATGTATCTTGCATTAAATCTTTTGCTTGTTCATGTTCATGAATCATGAAAAAAATGTATTGAAACAGTTCGAGACTATGAAGCGTGTACCAATCATTTATAATTTCGATTAATTCCTCATGCTCCAAACTCTTCACTCCTCCCATAAAGTGTAATTTTTTTAGTCGGGGGGCTTCAATTCCCACTAAAATTAGTTGATCCAATCGAGTTGTTACGGGCGCTTATCCCCCACTTATCCTTTTTGCTTTCCAAAAGACTTGATGTAGGAGTCTCAGCAGCAGTTAAACGAGATAAAACTTTTATACTCTTACAACGAATGAATTAGTAAAAAGTTACAGTTTTCCATTCAATTCACGTTAATAAGTCTCAACTTAGACTTATACTTGAATTGAATGGAATTGAGTCAAACTCATCCAAAGTAAATTAGCGGACACACAGGCGCTTATCCCTGTCGAAAGCCTAGTTTTTCTTGATTTAGAGGCCTCAGAGGCTCTTATTTACTACTATTCGTGATATTTTTCAATGATTTTGGTTCAATAAAGGCCTGTGTGTCCGTCAAATATCCAAATATGAATGATTCCATTAATATAAGGGCTCCTCAGTCCGTAAAAAAAGTTATAAGAAAAAATGATTATAATTGGACGTCTTCATTCCTTCCACCGGAAAAGTAAGCGCAATATCGGTTAATCAACCAATACTGACGTATCATAAGGAGGGTGAGCGAAGTGTTGCTCGTCTCTCACTGGGCGCTGCAACTAGACGTCTTCGAATTTATAAAATCTACTCTTACAAAAGAAAAACTCGCCGATTGGCGAGCCTTAGGGACGAAGATTAGGCGGTGTTGCCCTTATACTTGGTACTTTTAAATTTTCACCCTCGTCGAAAACCATCTATGCCAAAATTTTATACTAAAAAGCACTCGGTTTCCCAAGTGCCTTTACTCTGAAAGTGACTGCATAATATCTATTTTTCAATCCTTTTACAGACTTTTATTACATTACTTTATATAGTCAAGAAACATTTTCTCCATCTTCTATTTTAAAAGAATCTAACAAATACCCATTCTCATCCTTCACAAAAGTAAAAGTAACAGATAAGACATCATTTGCGGGATACCCGTATCGAGCATACTGGTGCGCAGAACCGCCGTATTCTTCTTCATTGTAAAACTCAATATAGACATTCTCCCCTGTCACAACAACGGTATCCCCTTGTTCTTCAAAGACTAGCTCGTCTTCTGGTAATAAACGAAGACCTGGATTTAAAATGGTTTCTCTCACCGTTTCATAGTAACCATTTGTTAGATTAGTTGTTGTAGAGCTATAAACATTCGACTCTTGAATATACGTTTGAAATGGCTGCTTGTACACTAAAACCTCATCGTCTTCTTCAAAAATGCGATCGACCATGTAAGAAAGGCCATCTTCTGTTACTTTTGTGTCTAGCAGTTTTTTTATTTCATCGAATGTGTGGAACTGTTCATTATAAAACAATTCCCCATAAGGACTATGATTTTGAAAAAGCTGCGAAGACGTGCTAAAAATTTCATTTAAATGATAAATAATTTCTCTTTCATCAAAAGTAGAACAACCGCTTAAAATGAGAAAAACTAAGCCTATACCAACCATTTTCAATCTAAACTTCATACACATTCCCCTAACACATCCATACTATTTATATAGACGTATTTACCCTGTATAAAGTTTCATTAATCTATCATTTTTTTGGAAAAAATAAAAAATTATAAAATCATAGCTGCAACCCAACCTAAAATGAGCAACGGAATATTAAAATGGATACTTTATTATTTAAATTGATGCTTGTTATTAAGTTTAGCAGCTTTATTTTCAAGTTTTGATCTTTTATTTTCAAGTTTGTTAGTTTTATTTTTAACCTTAGCAATTTTATTTTCAACTTTTGATCACTTATCGATTTCTCGACATCATTTGACTAAATCCGACATACTTCTCCACTCCCTTTACTACACAAAAAAAAGACTGACAGGCCAGCCTTGAACTATCATTCGTTCAAGCGACATCTGTCAGTCTTTTTACTATACTTTATTCACATTACTGTGCTGCTTCAATTTCAGATTGAAGCATTTCCAAGATCATCTTGCCGTCTTCGTCAACCACTTCGTTCACAAAATACTCTCGAACTGGTTCTGCTAAAGCTCTAAATGCATCTCTTTCAGCTTCCGTTAGCTCAATTACTTCTGTTGGATGCGTTTCACTGTCAATGATAGAGTCTAATAGCTCTTCATTTAACTGTGCTTGAAGCTCAAATCCGACTGGACGCATTTCTTCCACTGTCTCATCAATCATGTTACGGATGTCTTCTGGTAAACCATTATAGAAGTCTGGGTTTACTGTTGTCATTGCAACGTAAATATTATGTCTTGAAATAGTCATATGGCTTTGTACTTCATGGAATGAAGCATCTTCAATAAAGAAGATTGGGTTTTCTTGTCCATCAACGACTCCACGATCTAATGAAGTATAAAGTTCTCCCCAGCTCATTGGCGTTGGATCTGCACCATAGGCTTGATACGAACGAACAATTAGTGGTGATTCCTGTGTTCTCATTTTAAAGCCATTGAAATCTTCTGGTGTACGTAACTCACGGTTACCTGTCCACTGCATCGCACCTTCTGTCCAGAATGCAAGCGGCTTAATATTATGTTGTTCATACTTGTTTGCTAAATGAACGTTTAACGCTTCACTTGTATCTAAAATATGTTGGTTTAACTCCATATCATCTGTAAATAAAAATTGCAGTGCAAAAAGTTGTCCTTCATCAACCATTGTTCCTGTAAAACCTGGAGATACAATCGCAAATTCAACAATTCCACTTTGAAGCTGCTCCACTTGGTTTACTTCATCTCCAAGTCCGCCAAATTCAAATACTTCAATGTTAATATCACCGTCTGATTTTTCATGTAGACGATCGGCAAACTCTCTTGCATATTCATATTGAACTTGACCTTCCATCTCTTCTGTTACAAAAGTCCAATTGTATGTGCCTTCACCGCTTGCCCCTTCACTTCCACATGCAGCAAGGATCATACTGACCATAATGGCTAACGTAAGTAACATGACTTTTTTCTGTTTAAAAAACATCAAATACCCCCTGTTTTTTTATATGAAACTCTCTTTTCAAATCCTCCTTACATGAAGTAACGATAGAAAAGAGAAATTTCTTCAAATAATATAATTAATATCGATGCTATTAATAGCATGACAATATACGGCGGTGTTCCCCGTATAACATCTAAATACGATTTATTAAAGACCGCGCTGGCGGTAAATATATCGACTCCAAACGGCGGTGTTGCAGAACCTAATGCTGCCTGGAACGTGATGACGACACCTAAGTGAATCGGGTCGACTCCGGCTTGAATAGCGATCGGGTAAAAAATTGGCGTTAAAATTAAAATAACAACAATCGGATCAACAAACATACAACCAATAAAGAAGAAGATCGCTACAATGAATAAAACCGTCAGTGCTGATGGGTCGCCACCCATTACGTTATTTGCTACCATTTGCGGAATACGAGCATAAGAAATGACATATGAAAATGCTTGACCGCCGGCAACTAGAATAAAGACCGCCGATGTAACCAGCCCCGTTGATAACGCAATTTTCGGGAGTTCTGTAATTTTTATCGTTCTAAAAATAATGACTTCTAAGACTAGTGCATATAAAACGGAGATCGCAGCCGCTTCAGTCGGACTAAAAACCCCTGAGTAAATCCCCCCGATAATAATGACTGGAAACCCGAGCGGAAGTAGTGCTTTACGCGTGAATACTAAGCGCTCTTTCCACGTCGCTTTCGGAACCATTGGAATGTTTTTTATCCGCGCATAAATGTAGCTGTACACCGCAAACATCGTAAAAACTAAAATCGCTGGACCAATTCCAGCCATAAACAGCTCACTTACAGAAGCTCTCGGTGCAGCAAGTGCGTAAATAATCATTGCAATACTCGGTGGTACTAATAAGGCTAGGTCACTCGCATTGATAATGAGAGCAATGGCATTGGAGTCCTTATAGCCTACCGAGCGTAACCGTTCGCGCATGGGCTTACCGATAGCTACAACCGTCGCCTGAGTTGAACCTGAAATCGAACCGAATAATGTACAAGCCGCAGCGGTAGTAATCGCATAACCGCCTCTAAGGTGTCCGATAAAAGAACCGACAAAATCTAATAGCCGTTTCGATGTTTTTCCGGTAGACATGATGTCTGCTGCAAAGATAAACAGCGGAACCGCTAATAGAACGTAAGGAGATATTCCTTGGATCATTTGTTGTATGAGAAATATCGGATCGATGTTCGGAATAAATAATATGACAACGATAAGGGGTGCAGCAATCAAAGGAATTAACATCGGAAAACCTAGCACTAAAAATATAACCATTAACGTCAGTAAAGTTGCTACCATAGTTGTCCCTCTCTATTCATTTTTTTTCATAGATTTAGAGGATGAAAGAAAACTCAGTTTTCAGAGTAATCCTTTTTCTCCGTTGCTAAATACACCTCTTTTTCTTTAATGTTAATCCACATATTTCTTAAAAATTGAATTCCACCCAACGTTAGACCAAGGGGGATAAAAGTAAGCAGGATCCATACTGGAATTTGCAGAGCCATCGTAACTCTTCCTCTTTCCATTACAGTAGACATATATCCATAGGCATAATAAGCAAGTACAAATAAAATAATAGCTGTTACAGCTGGAATGAATATAGCGAGTGCTTTCCTAATTTTGGGCGGTGCTACGTCAAAAAATGCAGACATACTAATGTGTCGACCTTTTCTTGCGGCGTAACTGATCCCCATAAATGTCGCAAGGATAACCGCAAATTCACTAATCTCACCTGCAAAAGCCCAGCTTTTCCCTGTAATTGCACGGCTTAGTACATTTCCGGCAACCATTACAGCAATGAGAATGACCGAATAACTTAAGATCCATTCTTCGACCTTCATTATTCCACGGTCAACCTTTTGAATGATATTCAAATAGTTTAGCCTCCTCGTTTATGTATTCTAAGTTGTCTGAAAACACGACATACATTAATGATACTGGGATTATTTTTCCAACTCAACCGGCTTTTACAGGCGTGTATCTTGATTGTTCACGATATATTCACTTGAAGTACACTGACCCATATCATATTTACATATCCTCTAGTCTCCTTACATATCTGGCTGAATACTCCCAAATAGGTGAATTAAGGAAAATAAAAGAGGGGGGGAAACAAGAAATGAAAGAAATTAAAGAAGGAATGGAGGAAGGAAGAATTGAACGAAAAAAACGGTACCAGGTACCTTTAGTGTGGTATCGCACTAAAGGTACCTGGTACCGAAAAAATTATTGTTGGTTTGGATTAAACTGTTCAGCGAGGTTGGCTAATGTGCGGGCCATCGCTCCTGTTCCGCCTTTTGGTCCGGTTTCTGTTCCTTTAGACGTCCACGCAGTTCCAGCGATATCAAGGTGTACCCAAGGTGTCTCCCCTGCAAATTCACCTACGAATAAACCTGCTGTAATACTTCCGCCTGGACGGCCTGGAGAGTTATTCAAATCAGCAACGTCACTTGTTTTGAGCATTTTACGATACGGCTCGAAGCTTGGTAATCTCCATACCCACTCTCCTGACTCGTACGCAGAGTACAAGAGCTTCTCCATGAACTCTTCGTTATTTGTAACCGCACCTGTCGTATATTCACCTAAAGCAATAATCACTGCTCCTGTTAATGTGGCAACATCGACAATGTAGTCCGCCCCTAAATGCTTCGCATATGTAACACCATCTGCTAAGATCAAACGGCCTTCTGCATCTGTATTTCTAACTTCAATCGTTTTTCCACTTAGTGATGTAATCACATCACCTGGCTTCATAGCCAGTCCATTCAATAAATTTTCAGTAGATGGAATGACCGCTAACACGTTGGCTTCTGGCTTCATTTGGCCAATGATTTCCATTGCACCAAGAACAGCTGCTGCTCCACCCATATCCATCTTCATTTCATGCATATTTAAACTCGGTTTAATACTAATTCCACCCGAATCAAACGTAAGTCCTTTTCCTACAAATGCTAAAACATCATTCCACTCTTTTTTTCCTTGATATTTTAACACGATCATTTTCGGTGGTTGTTCTGTTCCTTGTGCCACAGCAAGAAGCGCACCCATTCCGAGCTTTTCCATATCTTCTCGTTCTAGAATATCAATTTCCATTCCGTGACGCTCTGCAATGTCCTTTGCGGTTTGCGCGAGGTCTGTTGGTGTCATTAAATTTCCTGGCGTGTTTACTAACGCACGGGCCAAGTTTGTACCGCTTCCATAAACTCTTCCAGCTTGTAATTCCTCAAGCAACGATGCCTCTTCCTCATTTGTAAAAAGAGTGACACCTTCTAAATTCTTTTCAACGACATTACTCTTTTCTTTGTAATCAGCGACTTTGTAACTTGTAAGTTCAATTGCTTCACCGAGAAGGAAACTCAGTTGCTCATAATCTTCTTCTCCATTTGAAAATGAGTCTAAAATAATTCCTGTATGTTGTAATTGATCGGCATGAAGCGCCTTACTTAGTGAAGCAAAAACACTGCGTAGCTGCTCATCATTGGCTTCAGACTTCTTGCCAAGCCCAACGACATATACTTTTTTAGCTTTTAACTGACCTAACGTATGAAAAGAAAAGATCTCCTTTGCCTTTCCGTCAAAACGGTTGTCTTTAAGCATTTGCTTTAGATTTCCACCTAATGCAGTATCGATTTCTTCTACTATTCCAGAATTATTTTTTTCACCTTCATACAATCCAATAAAAAGACCTTCTACTTCTTCATTGTTCCATTCATTCAATGCCTTAATGTTAAACATCGTTTTCCCCCTTTTTCGGTTTCTTTTATTATACCGATAAGTTTCTATTATTTCGAGTATCGAATTTCTGTTTTAATCATATAAAAACAATGCGAGTTGAGGAAGTTTTGGAAGCTCATTCACTTGTTCAAACGGGACGCGTTCGATGTCCTGTGGTATAATGGACAAGCACCTTTTTATAAATCGATCAATTTCTTCCAAATCGACCCCCCAGTAAAAAGGGCGATATGGTTGAATATAGTGAAGTCCTGCAGACATCATCAGTCTTGCTCCCTTCACATTTCCGTACTCATAATGATAAATGGCAACCGTCATTTGTAACATTCCTTTGAGAAAGTAATTACTTTTATCTGTCATCCAAATTTCTTCTAGTAGATCATGGCAGGTATAGTAGTCACCTTCATTGAATTTAATAAAAAATTCATAGTATTCCATTGGATATAACGAATCACCCATTCCAAATCACCTCATACATGTTACAAATTAAAAAGAATCGGGAATAGAAAGTATGTCAGCCCACTGAAAACATAAACTAAGTATGTTCCTTATTGCAAATCATATGTCGCAATTATTTTCTTTTATATAGAAAGGACGAATACTGAACAATGGATATTTTTCAAAATTTCCCTTTATGGGCAGCACTCATAGCGATCGGTTTCGCACAATTTATTAAAGTACCGCTAGCCTTCATACCAACACGAAAATTTGATTGGAGACTTCTTACAAGTACAGGAGGAATGCCTAGTTCTCACTCAGCTGCTGTTACTGCTTTATCAACAGCATTAGCCATTGAAGAAGGTTTAAACTCACCTCTTTTTGCTATAGCGGCGATCTTCGGAATTATTGTTATGTTTGATGCCACAGGGATTAGAAGACACGCAGGCTATCATGCGACGGTCCTCAATCAACTTGTTGCTGATTTTAATAAGTTAGTTCATGAAGTAAAGTCTTGGCCAAAGATGCAGGAAGAAGAAAAAAGAGAAGAATTAAAAGAATTATTAGGCCATCAACCGATAGAGGTATTTTTTGGCGGATTATTAGGAATTGTCTTAACACTTTTCCTCCATACAATGTTATATTAAATTTAAAATCGATGACTCCAAAGTGCAGCGCTTGAGTCATCTTTCTTTTTGTCTAATGGTGTTTTCACTATTGGTTCAGTTTCAAACTCACACTGCTAAATAAATACAAACACTCTATTAAAAGAAATAACAAGGAGAGGAACAAATATGCGAATTATTTCTATTTGTCCAAGTAACACTGAATTACTGGCCTATTTAGGTCTTGAAGACCAACTCATTGCTATTGATGATTATTCAGATTGGCCAAAATCTATTCGAACATTACCACGTCTTGGTCCAGATTTAGATATCGATATGGACAAGTTAGCTTCTTTTGAACCAGACCTCGTCCTAGCATCTTTAAGCGTACCTGGTATGGAGAAAAACATTGAGCGGCTGAAAGAACGTAATATTCCTCATATTGTCCTTCAACCAAATTCTTTGGAAGAAATTTGTGAGGACCTTCTTAAAATTGGCGAACTTACTGGGCACCAAGCTCAAGCGGAAAACGTCGTTGAGCGAATTCAAAACTTACTTAGTCGATATGATGCGATTAGCAAGGAGATTGTAGATAAACCGCGTTTATACTGGGAATGGTGGCCAAAACCTGTATTTACACCAGGTCAAACAAACTGGTTAACTGAGATTAGCCGGTTAGCTGGAGGGAAAAATATATTTGATGACGTGGATAAAGCAAGTGTTCAAACTGATTGGGATGATGTTGTGAGCAGAAAACCCGATCACATTTGCCTCGTTTGGGTTGGTGTCGACCACGATAAAGTGAACCCTGATATTGTCAGGAAGCGTCCTGGCTGGAGCGAGTTTGCTCCTGTGGTTGATGATAAAATCCACGTATTAGATGAGCCTCTTTTCTGCCGTCCTTCTCCGCGTTTACTCGTTGGGTTACAAAAGGCCGCTCACCTATTACATCCTGATAAATATCCAGATTTTGATGGAAAAGATCCGATTTTGGGTACGGAGATTTAATACTATATCGTTAAACTCAGGGCTAATTTTACTTTTAGCATTTGAACATATAAGCGAAAACCAAATAAGAGACTAACTCGAAGCACGTCCTTTACCTCTTTACACTAATAAAAGTAAGCTCACTTAGCACTCTCTGCTCCACTTTACTTTACTGTGTTAAAGGTACGTGGTACCCTGCTGTTAGTCTCTTATTTTGGGTTGGTTAGAACGACATTTGTCTGCGAAAAACTTGAACAGCTTCATTTTCATTTAAATCCGTAAGTTCTTGCTCAGACAGCTTCCCGTTACCTTCTTTTACTACATATACTTCTACTTCTTGTTTACCCCATTGGTCAAACACTTCTGCTACTGTATCATAGTACAAATCAATTTTATTTCCTTTTATAGCTGACCCTGTATCTGCTACTACACCATATCCATAGCCGGGGATATAGAGAATGCTTCCAATAGGAAACGTATTTGGATCGGCGGCTATCGTAGAATATAAATCTCTGCGAACTTGGACACCAGAATATGTAATGCCGTAACTTGGATGTCCAGGGTTTTTCCCGGTTGACTCATATCCTGCAGTGTAGCCTGTTGCAACTACCATCTTAGAAGGATAGAGTTCCCAGTCAACTGCATCCTCCAATGAAACAGCGTCAGTGTCAACAACTGGAAGTGATTTTACTTCATACATATGCTGAAATGTTGGTAATTCTTTGTGTACTAATTTACTATCCTTAATTCCATTATTATTATCATTTGCACTAGGTGACTCAATAAAACCAAGTTTAGACCATATAGGTAATTCCTGCGCACCTGCACCTACAATCGTTTGGTAAGTTGTGAAAAACGCTAAACAAAACATTATTGTCATGGTTATTCTGCGAAATGTATTTTTCGCAATTTCCATTTTCTTCACTCCCTCTCATTGACTAAGCTTCTCCACTTCCGAAGAAATTATTCAAAAAAAAGGAGTACAAAAGTTTACTTTTACATTTTTCTGACACCTCGACAAAGTTCCCTAAAATGATTATTTTGAAATAACAAAAAGACTCACCTTTAAGGCAAGTCCATGATCTTCTTATTCTATTGTATGAATACCACTAACCTTGTCCTCTATAGAGGTCTCCATACGTTTATCAGTGTGTACTAAATGGTTGTCATGTGATAATGATCTGCCTGAATTATATTTTCATCAATCCTAACTTGCTATCGACAAGCGAAAATATTTGTTTAGCATCCTCTTCTTGATGGATATCGTATTTGTTAGCATCGATTGTAAGTACTTGAGAAGCGTCATAAGAATTATAGATCCATTCATCATATTTACTATGAAGATAACGGTAGTATTCAATTAGCTTTTCATCTTGTTCAAAATCACGGCCACGTTTACCAATTCGATACATAATCGTGTCGAAGTTCGCTCTTAAATAGATAAATAAATCAGGAGCCTTTTTTGGCATACCTTCAATCTCTTCCATCATTTCTTTAAACACCATGTCATAAACCATTTTTTCTTCTTTGGCTATATTCCCAAGTTCATAATTTACTTGTGTAAACAATGCATCCTCATAAATAGAACGGTCTAATACACTGCGTCTATGGTGAAACGCTTTTTTTATTGCATTAAATCTTGTTCCTAAGAAATACATTTGCAACATAAATCCGTAGCGTTTTTGGTCTGAATAAAACTTATCCAGTATTGGATTGTTGTCTACTGATTCGAAGAATACTTCTGTTCCATAGTATTTTCCAATAGCATCTGCATAACTTGACTTTCCTACGCCTATCATCCCGCCGAGTACTATCACTTGATCATCTCCCATTTCATCACCTATCTCCTAGTGTTCCTGTAACCAAAAAACAATCTAATAAATATAAAAGCAATAACTGTATAACCCAATGGGTGTAAACCCTGAAGTGTCGATTCATAAAAACAAAGAAGTCGGCTATAAACCAACCGACTACTCCGAGGATGAGCTATGATAATAGCTAAAATTTATTCACCATATATAATTAAAACATCCGGTATCCTCTGGCTCTAAGCATCCTTATAACGACACCAGATAAAACCGCACCTAACATTCCACTCGATAAAATAATAATGTCTGCTGGTTTCAATGAAACTAAATCAGATCCCAATGCTCTTAATGAGACGATAGGAGAAGTAAAATACTCCAATAGTCCAACATTATCAACAATTAGAATGACAACAATTGGATAAATAATTGCCATGACCCATGTTGAACGTAAAATCATATTTAATAAGAAACCGATCCCAAAAAATAAGATTAAAAATAATAATACCGATATAATTAAAACGGGCAAACCCATAAGGAAATCCACATCTACACCCCCAAAAAAAGCAGCTTAACTAAGTAAATTAGACATAATACTACAAATGTTAGTTTACTTAATCTCCGTAACTGCGTCAATATCGAATACTTGAACGACTAGTGAATTTTATAAAAGAAAATGTAGTATTTCCATTTCGTATTCATATGACGAGTATTGCTTTATTAAGGTTTGTCCTTCATCACCTTTATGAAGGCTGTTCTTCCTTATAAGTTGCCAACAGTCATCTTCACGATTTCATTTTAAGTGCAATTTACTTTACTATTCTAAACGAAAAATAGCATACCAATTAATTGATATGCTATTTCATATGCTATTGACCATGTATCTCCACGAAAACGAGCTACTTAGTATTATGATACTACGCTCTTTTCTACTTGCTTATTTAATTCACCTTGCCCTGAACAAAGATCGCACGTCTCACTGCCACCTAAAAATAGTTCAAAATAACCCGTTCCGTTGCAATATGGACATTGACCGTCTTTGAGAACAATTTGTCTTTTCTTCATCTATAATAACCTCCTTGTTAATATTTCTGATATTTCAGATAATTTTATCAATTGTCCAGCGAAAATGCAAAACATAAATTTTGGTTAATTATTATCATGTAAGCGCAACCAAATTTGATTTCCTTCTAAAATCATCGTTATTTGAAGAATCAAAATACTTTTACAGAAAATATATTCTTTAATGGTAGCAGGTACCTTTAGTGTACTAAAGGTACCTGCTACCATTATAGATGCTACCCATATAAAAAGCTGACTCTTAGTGAGAGTCAGCTTTTGGAAATACAACTTATAGGGGGTTTTTCCCTTTTTTAAGAACGAGCGGTGTTCCGCCAAGCATGTATAGGTAGCGGTTGTCGATCATTTTCTTCATGAAGTTTGCAGATGAACCGTAAAGTTTACGATCAAATACGATACCAATCGCTTCTTTTCCTCCTAGAGAAGCAACTGTACCTTTAATATCTGGTTTGAATCCTTTTGTAGTTTCATTATGAATTAGTGCTTTAATGTTAGACGCACAAACTGCAGCTTGTTGCATCGCAATTTGAGCAGTCGGCGGGTATGGACGATTGATTTCTTCGTTAATGATTAACGCACAATCTCCAATGATAAAGATATCTCCATGACCTGGAGCACGAAGGTCTGACTCTACTTTTACACGACCGCGCATGTTTTCAAATCCGGCTTTTTCGATAAGTGAGTTACCACGTACACCTGTTGCCCATACAACCGTTTCAGACTTAATTTCATTTCCATCCGCAAGAATTACACCATGCTCAGTTACCTCTTTAATCGGACAGCTGATTTTGAATTCTACCCCGCGGCTTTCTAATAAATTCATGGCATACTCAACTAGTTCAGGATCAAATCCTGGTAATGCAGTTGGCGCCGCTTCGATGACGTACATTTTCACTTTTTCGCGTGGTACATCATATGAATCACATAATTGTGGTACACGCTCAGATAATTCACCGATAAACTCAATGCCCGTAAATCCAGCACCAGCTACAATGAATGTTAATAATTCATCACGCTTTTCAGTTTCATTATTATAAATAGAGAACTGATACTCAATGTGATCTCTTACTTGACGAGCACCGTTCACCGTCCATTTACTAAATGCGTGTTCAAATACTCCAGGCACTCCGAATGTTTCAGGCTCTGAACCTAACGCAACCACTAAATAGTCATAATCGAGTTCGTTGTTTTTCTCAAGGATGACTTTCTTTTCATCCTTTTTAATATCAACAACGACATCTTTAATAAAATGTATTTTATTTAGATTTAAAACATCACTGATTTTCATTCGCGTTTTTTCAGGGTCTAACGTACCAGCAGCTGGTTCATGTAACCAAGTTGTTTGGTAATGGTAATTATGTTTATTGACTAACGTAATGTCCGCTTCATTATAACCTAGCTCTTTCGTTAGGCGAGAAGCTGTAATCATTCCCCCGTAGCCTGCTCCTAAGATTACAATTTTTGGCTTATTCAACTTCATCACTTCCATTTTCTTTTTAGTTAAATACTGTTAATCTCTGAAGTAATTTACTAGTTTGTGATTTACTTCACTTAAAAAGTCAAAAAATTTTTTTATAAAATTAGACAAAGGTTAACAAATTAATTCGATAAATAGTCACAAATCCACATGTATTATCATATTTGTTTTTATTATATTTTTCAACTATCTTTTTTATAATTTCTTCTTATTCCCGTACGTTTATGTGTGTATTTATTTGGAATGTAAAGTTTTACAGTAACCGGTATAATCGACTTGATTATCGTTTTTTATTAACAAATTCTTTCTTCAAAATTTCTATTATAACGTCTATTTTTATAATTGGAAACATATTTTTAAATATTTAGAAAAATAAAAGTGGAGGTGCATAGTCATGACAGAAAAACGCAATGTTTATGACATTACGATCGTTGGCGGTGGTCCTGTCGGTTTATTTACGGCCTTCTACGGTGGAATGAGACAGGCAAAAGTGAAAATTATCGAAAGTATGCCACAGTTGGGCGGTCAACTATCTGCATTATACCCAGAAAAGTACATATATGACGTAGCTGGCTTCCCAAAAATTCGTGCTCAAGAATTGGTCGATAACCTTAAAGAGCAAATGAGTAAATTTAATCCTACGGTTGTATTAGAACAATCTGTAAAAAGCATAGAAAAACAACAAGATAAAGTGTTTAAAATCCATACAAATAAAGACATACATTACTCAAAAACGATCATTATTACTGCAGGAGCTGGAGCCTTTCAACCACGACGTTTAGAATTGGACGGGGCTCAACAATACGAAGGAAAAAACCTCCACTATTTTGTAAATGATTTAAGTGTATTTGCAGGTAAAAATGTTCTAGTGAGCGGTGGCGGCGATTCTGCTGTTGACTGGGCACTAATGTTAGAACCCATCGCTAAAAGCGTAAAGCTCGTTCATCGTCGCGATAAATTTAGAGCCCATGAACATAGTGTAGAACTATTACACCAATCCAAAGTCGACATTCAAACCCCTTTTGCAATCAAAGAATTAATTGGTGACGGTGAGAACATTACTCAAGTTGTCCTTGAAGAAGTCCGGGGAGATAAAGAGGAAACGGTCGATGTGGATGCTGTCATCGTCAACTACGGATTTATCTCTTCACTAGGTCCCATTAAACAGTGGGGGCTGGAAATCCAAAAAAACTCCATCATTGTAAATTCAAAAATGGAAACGAACGTCAAAGGCATTTATGCTGCTGGCGATATCGCTTCATATGAAGGTAAGGTAAAGTTAATTGCAGTTGGCTTTGGTGAAGCACCTACAGCCGTAAACAATGCTAAATTCTATATGGACCCAGATGCTCGCCTCCAACCCGGTCATAGTTCGAGCATGTTCTAGTTATATTAAAGCAAAAAGGCTGAATTTATGTTCAGCCTTTTTGTCATCTATTCAACATAGTGGAGGTGTGGTATGGATATTTTTATTTTACAAAACCGCCATTTAATTGTTGTTCAGCCATTTGTACAAGTCTCTTCGTAATTTCTCCACCTACTGACCCGTTAGCACGAGCTGTAGCGTCTGGACCTAGTTGTACACCAAATTCGGAAGCAATCTCATATTTCATTTGATCAAGTGCTTGTTGCACTCCTGGTACGACTAATTGATTTGAATTGTTGTTTGTCATGATCAATTCCTCCTTTTGTATAATGTATGTATAACCTATGTCGATATTGAGATTTTATACTTTGTTGTGAAATCCAATATTAACCATAAAAAGATGAAGCTACTTAACCTTCACTCTTTACGTATAAAAAAAAAGACTGATCGACTCAGCCTTTTTCTTAACTAAAACTATACTTTTAACACTCTTCCGGTTTTCCAGCATTCTCAGCTGTTCTAAACGAAGAACCACAACCACATGATGCAATCGCATTTGGATTTTCAATTGTAAATCCGCCGCCCATCATATTTTGTTTATAATCGATAACTACACCCTTCAAGACAGGCGCACTTTCTTCATCAACTAGCACTTCTAAGCCGTCATAGTCTAATTTTTGATCAGTGTCTTGCTCTTCTTTATCAAAGCCCATGCCATATGAAAGGCCGCTACAGCCCCCACCTTTCACACCAATTCGAAGCTTTAACCCTTGCTCCTCTTCTTCATTTAACATCTCTTTGATACGAGCAATCGCTGATTCTGTAATGATTATCATTCAAATCCCTCCTCTACTATATCTTATTTTACTACCTATACATATTGTTCTCAAGGAAGGACATTTTCTTTTACTTTTTGATTAAAAACATTTCTGTTTTCTGCTTCGTTAGTATTTCATTATGTTTTTCGTCTATTTTTTGACTATACTCCAATACTAGTGGGTGGTTAAATCCATATTGTAGAGCCGTTGATACCATTTTTTCTCTTAACACTTCGATTGTCGACAGGCACTCTTCACAACAAATCCTCTCCAAACCACTCACCCCTATCCTTAGTCCTTATTTTATTTTTTTAAAAGGACAACTTTATTTGTTATTTTACCAAAAAGCCCCATTGTTTACAAAATGAAATATCTTTAATTCACATTTTTTTCAGAAAAAATTCACATCGAAATATACCCTCATACTAACGGTTTACCCTTATCGAAAGAATATTAAACATAATAATCTAGTTTTTTACAATTGTTCTTTCTTTCTTTTTCTTATTTTTGTTTGATAGTATAATAGAAGAACATTTAAAAATAAAATGTTTCGCATAACTTGGGGGATAATGATATCAGTGGTACAATATCATTGATTTATATGATCTAGTTGTTAAGAAATTTCCCTCCAACCGTTGAATAGATTTCTATCATTTTTCTATAGGTTAAGTTTGTTTAAAACTTTAAATACGGGTGCTATTACACGATGTGCTTTTATACAGCCAAATATAATGAAATGAGGTAATTTGATGTCTACACTTACTCTGGACAACCGCATGCAGGAAATTGCAAGCAAAATACAAAATGGTGAACGTCTTTCAATTGAAGACGGACTGTATTTATACGAAACACCAGACCTTCTTTCAGTTGCTCAACTTGCAAATGAGGTCAATCAAAAAAAGAACGGGAACAACGTTTATTTTATCGAAAATATGTACATTAATCCTACGAATGTTTGTGAAGCGGACTGTGGTTTCTGTGGCTTTAAGCGTAAGCCTGGTGAAGAAGGGGCTTACACAATGGACGAAGCTGCTTTACTAAAGTACGTCAGCGACCGTTGGAACGATAATATTCGTGAATTCCACATCGTTGGCGGCCATAACCATGAAGTTCCTTTTGATTACTATTTAGATACGATTCGTACATTGAAAAAGCACTATCCACAAGCTACAGTAAAAGCTTATACTGGAGCTGAAATTGAGTTCTTCTCAAGAATTGCCGGGATCTCAATGAAAGAAGTTCTAGAAGAGCTGATCAAAGCTGGTTTAGATACGATGCCTGGCGGTGGAGCTGAAATTTTAACCGAACGTTACCGCCTGAAAATGAGTCCAGATAAAGCATCTACCGATCAATGGTTAGAAGCTCATGAAATTGCACATGGACTTGGGTTAAAAACACATGCGACAATGCTGTACGGATCGATTGAATCGTATGAAGAACGTCTGATTCATATGGATCGCCTACGTCAGCTTCAAGACCGTACAAATGGCTATATGGTATTTATCCCGCTAGCTATGCAGCCACGTTCTATTAACGCTGGTTTAAAGCGAAGAACTTCTGCTTTTGATGATATGAGAACAGTAGCAATCAGCCGACTGATGCTAGATAACTTTGACCACATTAAAGCGTACTGGATTAATATCGGCGTTCAGCTAACACAAATGGCATTAACGTTCGGTTCTGATGATATTCACGGCACGTTAATTGAGGAGCGTATCTCTCATGCTGTTGGTGCATTAACTTCAGCTGGTATTACACGTGACGAGTTAATCCACTTGATTAAAACAGCTGGCAGAACACCAGTAGAACGAGACACATTCTATAACATCGTTAAGAAATATTAATTAAACGTTTATTTAATGAATAAAGAAAAGCGCAAGGTGCTGCTTATCGGTGACAAGCTCTGAAGGGCCAGCAATAAGTGTCTTGCTCTTCAGACACTTTTGATGGACCGAAGCGACCTCGAGCCGATGGCACCTGGAGCTGAACATCTTCGAATTCTATTCATTCTTTTCTTTGAACAAAAAAAACGGTCTTCCTAATGGAGACCGTTTTTTTTTTGCTATTTTCGAATATACTCACCTGTACAAATCGTTTCAGCTGCCCCTGTCATGAGGACATCGCCATCTGTTGTCCAAGTGATTTTTAAATCGCCGCCTAGTAAGTGAACCGTGATCTCGTCACCCTTTTTCACTTTGTCATTTAAGACCGCAGCTACTACGGCAGCGCACGCTCCCGTTCCACACGCTTGTGTGATTCCAGAACCTCTTTCCCATACACGAAAGTGCAGTTCCGTTGCATTAACCGCCTCAACAAACTCGACATTAACCCATTCAGGAAAAATCTCATCCTTCTCCAAAACCGGACCTAACGTTTCTACAGGCGCGGCAGCAATTTGATCGACGAAAAATACGGCATGGGGATTACCCATCGAGACTGCAGTCATCTCTAGCAAATGTCCATTGCGCTCAATCGGCTCAGCAATCACTTGTTCCTCGGGGTCGCCAACCATCGGTAAATCTTTACGCGCTAAACGAGGCTGTCCCATATTTACCGTTACTTCTTCTACTAGTTCCCCTTTTAAGTGAACAGTCGCTTCTACTAAACCGCCTAATGTCTCAATTTGAAACGTCGTATCCCTAACATAGCCCTGTTCGTAAGCAAACTTTGCGACACAGCGCAGGCCATTACCACAATTTTTCGCTTCCGATCCGTCATTATTAAAAACTCGCATTTTTACATGAGCTGCCTCAGACGGACAAACAAGAATCATTCCATCCGAACCAATTCCTTTATTTTTATCAGCTACCTCTACGGCCAGTTGCGGCAACTCTTCCTCCTTCAACTGTTCTTGAAACAGATCGACATAGATATAACTGTTTCCTAATCCATGCATTTTTGTGAATTTCATTAGAAGTTCCTCACTTTCTTAACTTTTCATCCGTCCAAAAGTAATCATCATCTGCTTCTAGTATAGTCATTTTATGGCGACAGCAAGGCATAACTACTAGCGTTTTTATCCCTTCTTTCGCTCTCTTTAAGTCACTTTCTTTTAAATGAAGCAAGACACTCTCTGTCTCACAATACGGACATTCACTAAAATAAATATCTTTCATTACTTTTTCATAAGGCCACGTATTTTCAAATGGAATGACATCCAATAGAAACACTCCTTTAATAGCTTGCAATGAGTAACATGTTGTCTTTTAAAGTATTTTAAATTTTCAAGCTGTTATAGCAGGAAACCAAAAAAAAACGATTTGACATAGGCAGCCTGTGTGTCCGCTTTTTTCCTGCAAAACTTAGCGGCTTCGGATTTCCCCACTTATCCACTCTTAACTGATGCCTGCTAATTTATTTTCATTATAAAATAAGCCTGCTCCTTTTCAAGAGCTGGCTTTTTTAAAACATTGGATTTTCTTCAATATATATATAGATGTTGTTTACTAATTCATCCGTTGAATCACCATACACAAACTCGCCGTTTACTAGAGCAAAATGCGATACAGCACATTGGCCGCAATGACCCAAGCACCCGTATTCAATCACGTCTAAATTAGGGTCCCTCTCTAGCTCTTCTTTAGCCTTTTGACTACCGCTGGCTAAATTACTCAGGCAAAATTCTACGATTGGTTTTATCACAGTTATCACCTCTATTTCTCACTCTGCATATATGCTACATCCTTTAGTACAATAAATCAATCTTAACATGTTTTGAGGAAAAATACTCAAAAACTCCTTATTAAAAGTCCTTAATTTTTTCACAAATTTGTTGTTATTTAGACATGGAATTGTTATAATTCAAACTGACCACGGTCACTTTTTAAGGAGTACTGAGATGGAAAAAAATAAAAAAGAGCGTACAAAAGAACGAATTGTCAGTGCAGCAATTGTTCTTTTTCGTGAGAACGGATTTGACGCAACGACAGTAAAAGAAATTACCGAAGCAGCCGAAGTTGCAAAAGGTACTTTTTTTAACTATTTTCCTACGAAAGAGTCAATATTACAAACGTTAATTGCTGAACGTTTGACAGCGGTTACTGCATTAATGAGTGAAGATTACTTTAAGAAGAAAACGCTTTTATTTAAGGTTGAAAGAGTAATCGCGGAATTGTTAGCAGATTATAACGATAACCCTGAATTAACAGTAAAAATGTGGGTCCATTCCTTGCAATCAGACCAGTTTATTCATACATATTGGGAAGATTTATTAGACCAAGCCCTACAACTGAACGAACTTAATCCAGATGTATGTATTAAACAATGGAGTCACTTAATAAATAGTCAATTTTTATATGGCCTTGTCATGTTTGCCGACAGACAGCCAAAGCATAAGGTAATTAAACAAATGATGGAATTGATCACCATTTGTTTACAGGCAATACTAGAAAAAAGGGGAAATCATCACATGCATAAACTCGTAGTATTAGGTGGCGGCTATGGTGGTATGAGAGTTTTACAACGCTTACTCACTAACGATCTACCTAACAATATTGAAGTAACATTGATTGATAAAATGCCTTATCATTGTTTAAAAACGGAATATTATGCACTAGCTGCTGGCACCGAATCAGATCACCATATTCGTGTCCACTTCCCAGACGACGAACGATTAAAAATCAAATATGCTACGGTAGAAGAAATTGATTTAGAAAATAAATTAATTCATTTAGAAAACGATGATGCTTTTTCATACGATACCTTAATTATTGGTTTAGGCTGTGAAGATAAATATCACAATGTTCCCGGTGCACCTGAACACACACTAAGTATCCAAAGTATGGAAGCAACACGTAAAACGTATGAAACTCTTAGTAATTTACGCCCAAATGCTGTCGTTTCGATTGTTGGTGCAGGATTAAGCGGGGTTGAACTAGCGAGTGAACTAAGAGAGAGTCGTCCGGACTTAACGATCAAGTTATTTGACCGCGGTGAAATAGTATTATCCATGTTCCCTCACCGATTGAGTTCTTATGTGCAAAATTGGTTTGAGAGCCACGGTGTAGAGGTCGTCAATAAATCAAACATTACGGCTGTTGAAGAAAATACATTATATAACCATAACGAACCGATTCACTGCGATGCGATTATTTGGACCGCTGGTATCCAACCGGTGGAAGTCGTTAGAAACTTAAAAACAGACAAAGATGAGCAAGGTCGAGTCAAATTAACTCCTCATCATCACCTGCCAAATGACGAGAATGTATTCGTTGTCGGTGACTGTGCAAGTTTACCGCACGCACCAAGTGCGCAGCTTGCTGAAGGACAAGGTGAACAAATTGTCATGGTTCTGAAAAAACGTTGGAACGGTGAAGCTATACCTGAAACACTTCCTAAGATTAAATTAAAAGGTGTGCTCGGTTCACTCGGGAAAAAACACGGATTCGGATTAATGGGTGAACGCACTTTACTAGGCCGCGTGCCGCGTGTACTTAAAAGCGGCGTGCTTTGGATGTACAAATATCATTCTGGTTGATGCTATAACAGAAGTACAATCAGATCGAAAAAGGGCATGGGACTAAACTCCATGCCCTTTTTTTATATTTGCTCTTTGATCATATTTACATTAGGTTGAAATGGCTCTAGACTGAAATATTATTTAATCAGCTCTTCTATTTTTTCACTTATCGCTTTTAACTTAGGATTACCCTCTGCGACAACTTCATCGTCTATGACAATAAGCGGGTAAAAGTATTCGTCATTATGGATCGCTTCAACAAAACCTTGATCCGCATCTGCGATTTCATCCTGTTCAATATCAACGTATCTAAATTGCAACGATACGTCTGGATATTTCCGAGTAAGTGCTGCTTCTAACCATTCTTTCGTTTCTAAAGAAGTTGGTAAGTTTACACAACTTGCACATTTCACTTCCGCACCGTATATACTAATCGTTACACTACTCAAAACAATCACCCTCAACAAATTAATAAATCGATCATACACTGTATTATAAGAAAAGCGCAAGGGGCCTGCTTATCGGCGACAAGCGCTGGAGGGCCATCTATAAGTGTCCTGCTCTTGGGGGCACGTTAGATGGCACGAAGCGACCTCGAGCCGATGGACCCTGGAGCTAGACAAGAAAAGCGCAAGCGATCGGGTAGCGACTGGAGCACTCGCTTTAACACATTGAGTTTGTACAATTTGTAATAACAACTACATTTTTATACTTTGATCCGTTTAAACTGAGACATTTTGGTTATCCTTCATAGTATTGGCTCCCTTCGTAATGTAGCTCTGATTTGGTTTGGTTTTTTCTTGTATTAGCAGTCAACCCAAATTAACCTACGATGTTACGATTAAGGAGCCTTTTCTGTTCATGACAGCTTATTGTTCAAAATCACTAAAACATCAAAAAAGCAAACCTACCTATTAACAACGTTGAAAAATTGGAAATTCAGGATTTACAGTGCACAATCATAGATTTTTTAGTGAATGGATATTATAATTGAGGAAAGAAAGGAGTGTTATAAATGGCAAGTGAAGAAATGCGTGCACAAGTTGAAGAAGTATTAGATAAGTTACGTCCATTCCTTCTTCGTGATGGAGGAGACGTTGAGTTTGTAGATATCGATGAAGAAGGTGTAGTTAAAGTTCGTCTTCTAGGAGCTTGCGGTTCTTGCCCAAGTTCAACGATCACATTAAAAGCTGGTATCGAACGCGCTTTATTAGAAGAAGTACCTGGCGTAAAAGAAATCGAACAAGTATTTTAATGTAAATAAAAGATCCCCATCTCCGGGGATCTTTTTTATTATCGTTCGGTTACCGCCGAATTCAAAATTTCTACTACTACTCCCTCGCTCGCTGGCTCCACTCGTTCTACTGAAAAAGCTGGATAGTTCTCTTCTAATGTTTGCTTAAGAGCTTCTCCTTTATTTTTCGCTGTAAAACATATGATCGCAGGTCCTGCTCCGCTTAAAGCAGCACCGTATCCACCCAGCTCATAAATCGAGTTCATAACATCTTCTAATCCGTCAACAAGTGGCAGGCGATATGGCTGGTGAAAAAGGTCGCGGGTCATCATTTGCCCGGCTAGCTCCCAATTTCCTTGCATAATCGCAGCTACTAAGACGTTTGCAAGTCCACTGCCTCTAATAGCTTCTTTAAATGGTAATTGTTCAGGCAAAATACTTCGTGCTTTTTTTGTAAGCAATTCTTTATCAGGTACGAGCATCACAAGATCAATTTCAGGTACACCGCAGTAGACAACATCCGTACGTTCAGTGCTGTGGCTTCCGACAATGAGTCCGCCATAAATTGATGGTGCTACATTATCAGGGTGTCCTTCCCAAAGACTTGCAAATCTCACTTTTTCATCGGTCGTTAAGTTTGCTTTTAACAGTTGGTTAGCCAGTTCAATCCCGGCAACGATGGCTGCTGCACTACTTCCAAGCCCTCTAGCTAAAGGAATATTGCTGACCATTTCGACATCACAAGGATAAAGATCACCGCCAAGTTCGTGGGCAATATGTTCAGCCACTTCGTATATGAGGTTTTCTTTTCCTTCCGGTACTCCCTTTAGCTCTGGTGACTTCGAGTGAAACCTCCATTTTTGGCTCGGTTGCACGGTTAACGTTAGGTATCGGTTAACCGCAATACCGATCGAATCGAACCCTGGGCCTAAATTAGCTGAGCTTGCTGGAACCGTGATGAGCATTTTTTCTAAGCTCATTGATGCACACCGCCTTTAATATGTTCCATAAAGGCTTCCTCACTATTTGGTAGTACTAATGGTTTTACCTCGACCGTATCCATTGCTGTCGTCGGATCTTTAAGTCCATTTCCTGTCAGCACACAAACTATTTTTGAACCTTTTTTAATTTCACCTGATTGAATTTGCTTTATTAATCCTGCAATAGATGCACAAGAAGCCGGTTCCGCAAAGACACCTTCACGACTTGCAAGCAATTTATAGGCTGCTAAAATTTCATCATCTGTTACATAATCGATCTTTCCGTTTGATTCATCGGCTGCTGCTACTGCCTGTTTCCAGCTTGCAGGGTTACCAATGCGGATCGCTGTAGCGATTGTTTCTGGCTCTTCGATCACTTCATTTTGGACAATCGCTGCTGCACCTTCTGCCTCAAATCCTCGCATTTCTGGAAGACCTGTTTGCTTATGCTCATTGTATTCTTTAAACCCTTTCCAATAAGCTGTAATATTTCCGGCATTACCTACTGGGATCGCTAATACATCTGGCGCTTGACCGAGGGCATCGCAAATTTCAAAAGCAGCTGTTTTCTGACCCTCGATACGGTAAGGATTAACTGAGTTGACGAGTGTAATCGGTTCTTGTTCACTAATTTTACGGACTATATCTAAGGCATTATCAAAGTTTCCTTTAATCTCGAGCACTTCTGCGCCATACATCACCGCTTGAGCTAGCTTTCCAAGCGCGATTTTACCTTCTGGAATAACGACAATGCATCGAAGTCCTGCTCGTGCTCCGTATGCCGCAGCCGCCGCAGATGTATTTCCTGTAGAAGCACAAATGATCGTTTGACTACCTTCTTCTTTTGCTTTAGCAACTGCCATCACCATTCCACGGTCTTTAAAAGATCCCGTTGGATTTGCTCCCTCTACTTTTACATACACTTCGACGCCCCATTCTTTCGATAAATTTTCTAATGGAATAAGTGGTGTATTTCCTTCGCGTAATGACAGCATCGGTGTATTCTCATTTATCGGTAAAAATTGCTTATACTCTTCTAGTAAACCTTTCCACTGACTCATAATTATTTTCCTCCCTCAACACGGTAACTACTTTCAACAGATTGAACAACATCCAGTTGATTTAGCGCTTGGTAAATGTCTTCGTACGTTTTTTTACTTGTCGTATGCGTAATAATAATAATTTCAGCTAGATCTGCTTCCTTGATTGGTAATTGTAATAATTTCTCAAAACTTACACCGTGTTCTGCAAACAGTGATGTAATCGCCGAAAATGTTCCGGCCTTATCCACAACATGTAAACGCAAAAAGTACTTCGATTGAATTTCTTCGTCTGTCTTTAATTCTTTATGATAAAGTGGAGCAATGACATTTCGTCCTGTTACTCCTAGTCGCATATTTTTCATCACTGTCACAAGGTCAGATACGATCGCTGTTGCTGTCGGTAGGGACCCCGCTCCAGGTCCGTAGAACATCGTCTCGCCTACTGCCTCGCCGTACACGTAAACCGCATTGAACTCATCATTAACGGCTGCTAATGGATGTTCAGTCGGTAATAACGTCGGTTGAACACTCACTTCCACTCTTCCATCACTTCGGTGCGCTAACCCGATTAATTTCATTGTATAGCCGAGCTGATCACAATAATGAAGATCTTCTTGTGTAATGGTCGTAATCCCGCGTACAACGACATCCTCAAGTTTTACGTTCATTGAGAAGCCTAATGTGGCTAAGATGGCCATCTTCCTTGCTGCATCAAGGCCTTCAACATCTGACGTAGGGTCCGCTTCAGCAAAACCTAATTCTTGTGCTTCTTTTAAAACGTCTTCATAGGAACTGCCTTGCTTACTCATTTTCGTTAAAATGAAATTCGTCGTTCCGTTGACGATCCCCATCATTTTTGTAATTCGATCAGAAGCTAACCCTTCTGATAAACTGCGAATGATCGGAATCCCACCTGCTACACTTGCTTCATAATACAAATCGCAACCATTTTCTTGAGCAATCTTTAATAACTCTGCACCATGCAGTGCCATTAAATCTTTATTGGCGGTTACGACATGTTTTTTATTTTGCAATGAGCGAACAATATAGGCTTTTGCTTCTTTTACTCCCCCCATGACTTCAATGACTACGTCAATATTTGGGTTATCAATAACCTCTTCAGGGTTCTCGGTTAATTTATTTTCATCGATTTCTACATCTCTCTTTTTATCAAGGGAACGCACAAGTACTTTACCTACCGTCACTGGACACCCTACTTGATGCATTAATTCTTCTTGGTGTCCTTCTACAATTTTAATGACCCCCGTACCGACTGTTCCTAGGCCAAGTAAACCAATTGAAATTCCGTTCACATTCCCCACTCCTCAACATAGGTTTTATCCTTTATATGTGTATTCAGAATAAACAAATGTATATCTATAATGGACATTATAATTCTACTGCCACTCATTTACAAGGGTTTATTTGAATTATTTTTCAATTAAAATAATTCTAACATATTGTGGTGCTTTCGATTATAAAGAATTGATGAACAATATGAACTTAATGGTTATGGGGGCAGTTAAATTACAAATAGGGTAGGCTAGAAGAGGTTAGTAAAGGTCTTGTGATCTTAAAAAATCTACGCATTTCAATTATCGGTGTAACTGGCGATTTATCGGTGCAGTTTCAAATATATCGGCGTAACTCACGATTTATCGGCGCAATTTCAAATATTCGGCGTAACTGTTTATTCTTGTGTCATTCATGCTATATGTAGAGCGATATTTTTTCATACAAAAAAGCAAGGACAGCCTTTATCGCCGTCCCTTGCCCCTTATTTCAGCTTTTCTATAATGATCTCATATAGTTGCTCAGGTGTTGATGCTCTTAATCGCTCTCCATTCAGCACGCAGTGAAATTCCTCGGAGCACTGATGGCAATTTCCAATACAATTGAACGTTTCGACCTTGACGTTCGGCCGTTTTTCCAGCTTTGAAAAGATGGCTTCGCTGCCGTTTAATCGATTTATAAAACAACATTCCATTTGATGAGCCATTCTAAACTCCTAATTCTTTTAAATTAACCGCTGCAATCGGTTGTTCTCCTTTTAAGGATCGAACAATATTTTGCACCGTCATTTTGACCATTGCATCTCTCGTTTCCACGGTTGCGCTACCAATATGAGGGATCGCGACAACGTTTGGCAGCTGCACTAGCGGATGGTTGACTCGAATCGGTTCTTTGGCAAAAACATCTAGTCCTGCCCCTTTTATAACACCGTTTTTCAGTGCTTCTTCAAGGTCAGACTCGTTAACTAATCCGCCTCTTGATGCATTAATAAAAATCGCAGAATCCTTCATTTGCTGAAACGCCTTTGCATTGAATATTTCCTTCGTTTCTGGTGTGAGCGGTGCCAAACAGACGACATAATCGGATTGTTTCAATAACTCTTCAAATGTACAATACTGTGCGCCTATTTCTTGTTCAGCCACTGCTTTTCTTGAGCGGTTGTGATATAAAATATTCATATCGAAACCTTTGGCGCGCCTCGCAACAGCTTCACCAATCCGCCCCATCCCGACAATTCCAATCGTTTTATGATGGACATCTGTTCCGGCAAGTAAATAGGGACTCCACTGGCTCCATTCGTCGTTCTTAACATAGCTTGCGGCCTCAGGAATTCGGCGTGCTGTTGCAAGTAACAGTGCGAAAGTTAAATCAGCTGTTGTATCTGTCAGTACGTCCGGTGTGTGACCAACGACAATTCCTTTGCTCGTTGCAAGCCGGACATCAATATTGTCATATCCTACGGCCATATTGGCGATTACTTTTAAATTAGGGCAGTTTGAGAGTTGTTCGGAACCTATTGGATCAGAGACGAGTGAAAATACCGCGTC
Source organism: Alkalihalobacterium chitinilyticum (assembly GCF_029028005.1). Taxonomy (GTDB): domain Bacteria; phylum Bacillota; class Bacilli; order Bacillales; family Bacillaceae_F; genus Alkalihalobacterium; species Alkalihalobacterium chitinilyticum. Next base: position 34,911 of record NZ_JAOTPO010000015.1, on the reverse strand, counting down.
AGCTCGTTCTAGCTCTTCTTTTAAAATGTTATTTGGAACGGGGACATCTTCATGCTCCCACATCTTGACTTCAGCCATTTCGTATAGCTCGGTAAGTAGTTGTTCTGGAATTTTTCTCGTAATAAAAACGTATGGCTTCATGTATTGATTCCTGCCTTTTTGTAATGATCTTCTCATATCTGCTGGAGCCAATCAACCCTTGGAACACGTGTGATCATTTCGCTATTTGCCATTAACTGATGAAAGTCAGACAAAAACGTTTGATTTCGCTGTTCTCGGTCAAGTAAATGAAAAAACTTTTCCCCATAATACAGTCGCTCTTCTTTTAATTGAGTTCCGTAGTAATTTTCTAACGTTTCAAAATACTTTAACGGAAATAATAATCTTGCGTAAATCAGTCTCCATGAGTAGGAAGTTAGCGGCTTGACACTTTCATAATCATATATAAACTTTAATAAATTTGTCTCTGAAAATTCTTCTCCATGAAATTCGTGTCTGATCCATTCCGCAACATCCCGACTTGGATGATCGATGATAAAATGTGATGGAAGCTTAATCAGGGATTGAGCAGTGTTCGGTGAAGTAAGCCAGGATCGGTCCGTAAAACAATTGTGACATATCACCGGTTGTTCATTCCCGCGATACGGTTCATCAATATCACTATCGGCAACAAATTGAATGGCGTTCTCAGTAAGTCCCATATAGTAAGGAAAACTCATTAAAAAGGCATCGTCCACTTCAGTTTGCGGCAGCCGCTGTAACATCGTTTGGTACCACTGCTCGAGTTGTGTTAATCTCTTTTCCCAAATAAACTTCCATTGCCCATAGTAATTAGCCGTCGACTGGGCTGCAGCCTGGATATTACTGCCCTTATAATGAAAAAAGGCAAGCGAGCGCCCTGTACTTTCTTCAGCTTCAGCTCTCCACTCCGCTTCGCTTTTTGGAAGCTTAAACAAAAATCCATCTACCCCGTCAACTAAAGCTACCGCCTGATTATGAACCGTTCGAATAATGTCAGCTACGCCACGTTCTCCAGTTGTTTTTAGATGTTCAGTCATTACTATCATGTCTTGAATGGATTGGCCTGCTGTAAATTCAATAGGCACAAATACGTAATACTCCCGATTCGCTTCAAACCCTTCAAGATCGCCCAACATAAACCGTTCCTCACAGTACAGCTGATAATGGTCGTAGATATTGCGCTCAAACATGTTTGATTCACTCCTCGTCAGCCTACTTCATAATATAGTCTATGACCCAGGTTTCAAAAAGTGTAACTATAGATTAGGCTCGTTGTCATTATGACAAGTATGTTTTTTTAGTAGCAACATACACTAAACACTATACGGGTATTTTATTTGAAGACTGTTGCTGATATTATGAATGAGGTGATGTAGATGAAAGAAGAGTATAACCTCGAGGAAGTCGCAAGAAAATCTCTGGAAGAACGCGGGGTTACTTTAGACGATATTGCCGATCTTGTTTATTTTTTACAAGTGAAATATCATCCTAATTTAGATATTGATGAGTGCAAGCTGAATGTCGATCGCGTCCTTTCTAAAAGAGAAGTGCAAAATGCGATTATAACAGGGATTCAACTAGACAAATTAGCGGAAAAGAAATTAATCGAGGAACCGCTGTTAAGTATTATTGAAAGTGATGAAGGCCTCTACGGAGTTGATGAAATCATTGCTTTATCCATTGTTAACGTTTATGGTTCAATTGGATTTACGAATTACGGATACATCGATAAACAAAAGCCAGGCATCCTTGAAAAGTTGAATGATAAAGAATCAAAGGAATGTCATACGTTTTTAGACGACATCGTCGGTGCGATCGCTGCTGCTGCATCTAGTCGTTTAGCCCACCGCGCCGCAAACTGCGAATAATGTTTATTTGGTACCTGGCACCTTTAGTACACTAAAGGTGCCAGGTACCGTTTTTTTGTAGAGGTACCTTATTCTTCTGCAAACACATATTCGGCTAGCGAGTCTACTGAATAGGTTGGCTGATCTTTCATTTTCTTCAAATCTTCTTTTGAAGTAACTCCTGTATGTACAATCAGTGTATCGATACCTGCTCGAATACCAGCCATAATGTCTGTATCATAGTTGTCGCCAATCATTAACGTCTCTTCTTTACTCGTTCCTAATCGTTCTAAAGCCTGTTCAATAATAATCGACTCTGGCTTTCCTATGAACGTTGGGGTTACTCCAGTCGAAACGGCGACGACTGACGTGAGCGAACCATTCCCGGGTAAAAGTCCTCTTTCGGTCGGTATCGCTTTATCTCCGTTCGTCGAGATAAATGTCGCTCCATTTCTTACGTGTAAGCAAGCCTTCGCAAACTTCTCATACGTAACTTCTCGGTCAATTCCCATCACGACAACGTTTGCTTCTTCTACCGTCAACTCTAACCCTCTCGATTTCAATGCTTGTTCTAAGCCAACTTCACCAATCATGAACACTTTCGGCTCTGACGCAACTTGGGCAATATAGTTGGCTGTCGCCATACTTGTCGTAAAGACGTGCTCACTTGTACACTGAACCCCCATTTGTTTTAAGGTTTCAGCCACTTGCTCAGGTGTCTTTGACGAATTATTCGTCACAAATAAGTAAGGAAGCCCGGATTGATGAATTGTATTAATCCAGTCCACCGCTTCTTCAATTCGCTCCTTGCCTCGATATACCGTACCATCTAAGTCAATTAAAAAACCCTTATATTTTTTCATAAAAACCCCTTTTATTGTTGGGTACCAGGCACCTTTAATCCACTGCTTCACTAAAGGTGCCTGGTACCTTTAGTACTTTAATTCATCATTATTATAGTCATTATGGGTGAAAAAAAGAAGTATAGCTTCAGCTATACTTCTTTACTCGTTGTTTTCAGGTGCTTTAATTTTATAATAACAATGCGGTGTTTCGTTGATGGCCATACATGTTTCGCATTCGATGTCCTTCGTTTCTAGCAACTCTTGAAACAGGGATTGCTCACATGCACACGCTACAGGATATTCATTGGCAATTTGCGAAATCGGACAGTTGTATTCTTTGAAGTGGATGGTGCCGTCATCTGACTTTTCCCATTCCACCATATATCCATTATTCGACTGAAAGTCAGCTAATTCTTTGATCCGCTCCTCAAAACTTTTGCCTTTAAAGCGATCTTCTAGCTCTTCTTTCATCCGCTGCTTCCGTAATTCAAACAACTGATCTATCATTTGTTTACCGCTTAATTTTTCAATATCTTTTAAGAAGCCTAGTGTGAGTGAAGCATAATTGCGCGGGAATAATTCTTCACCCTCTTGTGACAATGAATACATTGTTGTAGGTCTTCCCATGGCTTGCCTTACCATTTTCGTTTCAACGACATTATCTCTTTCTAACGTCCCTAAATGTCTTCTCACAGCCATTTCTGTAATCCCAAGATGACTGGCTAGATTAGCAACCGTTAGACTTTTATGTTTTTTTAGCAATTGTAAAATTTGCTCTCGAGTCGAGGAGGCTGTACTATCCATCCTAACACCACCTTCCTCTATATTGTATTCGATTTATTATATTATGTAAATTTTTAAATAAAAATGTATAGAAAATAGGAAAAGAAGGACAACTTCCATCAATTAGACCTGCATTAGGAGGATGAAAATCAATCAATTTTCACAATACACTTTCAACACAACTAACTTCACCAATACAAATAGAGACGAAAAACAGTGCATTTTTATAGCACTTTTCTCGCCTCAATGATTTTTCTTTAATATTTGTATTTTTTAAGCATCTTAACTATAACTTGGCCTTTTTGCACTAAATGCTTGTCTATTCTTTTGGAAGAAACGCCGATACCGGTCCTAGCTCTGCCTCAAGATAATGACGTACAGCTCCTGGGAACGCTTCAATAGCTTCAACATTTTCCTCTAAGATGTTGAGAAGTTTACTATGGTCAACCGTTACATAAGCTTGTACGAGTGGCTTCCGGAAACGAATTACATGTCTTAACTGCTCAGATGCGCTTGCATCTACTACTTTCTCATCTTCGAGAATGTCAATAATGTCCTCATAACTCCCGGGGTCTCTCATAATAAACCCGTCAATCATAGCATTTCCTACATCAATAATCGACTCAATTAGATTGTGGCCAATTCTTTCTAATGCTAACTTTTCTATGTCTGACTCCCATGTTGACTGATTTCGGTATCTACTAAGCAACACTTCAATATGAGTTAACGTATTTTCAATTTTTTCACGGTCTACGAAATACATTTTGATCACCCGATATTCTTATTTTTTATCATAAAAGCTACCAACTATCTCTCCTCATTAGTATAACATATTCATTTCATATCCTAGACTTTGATTTATTTTTTTCGATATTTGTTCCATACTATTTCCTTATTATTGTTGATTTTGTTATGATTAAACATGACTAAACATATAAAGAGCTTTAGAACTGGAGGAGAATACATTGGATCGTGAACTTGCACTAGAGATCGTCCGAGTTACAGAAGCAGCTGCTCTTGCATCCGCACAATGGCTTGGCCGCGGGAAGAAAAATGAAGCAGATGATGCGGCTACCACAGCGATGCGCGCCATGTTTGATTCCGTCAATTGCAAAGGCGAAGTTGTCATTGGTGAAGGGGAACTAGATGAAGCACCAATGCTTTATATAGGTGAAAAAGTTGGTAGCGGAAATGGACCTGAAGTCGATATTGCAGTAGACCCACTTGAAGGTACAAGTATTGTCGCTAAAGGGCATCCGAATGCGATGGCTGTTATCGCTGTGGCAGATAAAGGAACATTACTGCATGCACCAGATATGTATATGGAAAAAATCGCTGTTGGTCCTAAAGCAGCAGGACTTGTCCGCATTGATGATCCGATTGAAAAAACGATCGATATTATTGCTAAAATGACAAACAAGCGAATTCATGATGTAACCGTCATCATCCAAGAACGTGAACGCCATGCTGAACTGATTGAAAGAGTTCGTCAAAAAGGCGCACGTGTGAAATTGTTTGGAGATGGAGATGTTGGTGCTTCAATCGCTACAGCATTACCGCATACAGGAATTGATCTATTTGTCGGTATCGGCGGCGCTCCTGAGGGTGTTATCTCTGCAGCTGCTATTAAAGCACTTGGCGGTGACATGCAAGCTCGCCTTAAACCACAAGACGAAGCTGAATACGAACGTTGCAAACGAATGGGGCTTGAAGATCCACATCAAATTTTAACACTCGATGATCTCGTGCGTGGCGACGATGCTATTTTTGCTGCAACTGGGGTCTCTTCTGGGGAATTGCTTCAAGGTGTCCGCTTTTTAGGCGGCGATTTAGTTGAAACCGATTCGATCGTGATGCGTGCCAAAACAAAGACCGTTCGATATATCAAAGCGCACCATCATTTAGAATACAAGCCGCATTTACAAATGCATAACTCATAGAGGTGATAAAATAATGGCAGAACGTTTTTTCTTATATGATGATGAAGAATCAACCAAAACACGATATGTAAGCTTTATGGGCGAAAATCAACGCTTTGATCTCGCCATCGTTAAAACGACTCGGCACTACGGAAAACAGCTTATTTTAGACATGCAATCGAACCGTTTTGCAATTATCGGCCAAGACGATTTAGATGAGCCTGGTTATCTCGAGCATGTTTACAAGCTGAATGATGAAGATGCAGAAGAGCTTCGTTCATTTCTGCAGGAAATGATGTAATTAAAGCAGGGAAAGCCATTTTATATGTGGTGAACTGTGCGGATTACATTTTAACGGACTCACAGGCCCTTATTTATGCTAAAACAACATTTTTTGAACTTTAGCGGACTCCAAGGTCCTTATATGATCTAATTATACTTCAAAACAGCTATTTTATAGCAAATAAGGGCTTCTCAGTCCGCTTAGCTACTCATGAATACGATTTTTCCTTGAATAAGGGCCTCTCAGTCCTCTTAACCTTACTTCAGCTAATAACTAGTTCGGTTGGGACGCTCAGTAAGTTCTATCTGTAGCTGTTCTAACGAGGAACCCCAACTTGAGGCCGACGCGGGTCCTTAGTCGAAGGTCATCTTCGGCAGCTATTCCCGCACTTTTTGAACATCTGCTTCCAATCAAGTTCAAAAAGGAGGACAAAAAGAGCAAAGAAGTTCGAGGCGACGCAGGTGCGAGTAGCGCAGCGTATGCTTTTAATACGTGAGCAACGCAGAAGCAAGGCAACGAAGAAATTCGTAGCTATTTTTCCCGGACTTTTTGAACATCTGCTTTAAGGCTAAAAACCACCTCTTAGGGTACTCTAACCATAGGAGGTGGTTTTATTATGGATGAACAACACCCGCAGCGAAAAGATAAAGAACAAGTGACCGAGGCGTCGTACACAGACTTCTCTAATGTCGAGACCCAACGTAACTTTATTTTTCCAGAAACCTTGCCTGAAGGTCCATATGGTTCTCCGGTTAATCGTCCATTAGGGAAAAGTACTCCTTGGCGTGAAGGGCAACGAAGTTATAGTGCGTTTAACTATGAATTTAAATCACTTCACCAAAACTTACCACGTCAATTTCCGGGTGCTCACCCCACGCATGATGATCCTGATAAAAACGAAGAACCACCCTATACGAGCAAGTAAACAACAAAACAGTGAGGACCGAATGCCTCACTGTTTTATCAATGCAATATATCATATTTTAAAATACGAACTCAACAATTGTTAAGTACATAGTTGCTGTTCAAAAAAACTCACTGATATGGATCATATTGGCGGTTCTAGATGAAAACTTAACTCGGTGTTATGTATTCCTGTTTGTCGTTCAAGACCAGCTCAGTCATTTAGACACAAAGAGTTTCCCCTTAATTTTTCCGACCTTCTTTTACTCGTTTTAATACAAAATAAGGACAGCCGAAATTGCAGTATTCATACAAATACTCCGAAAGCGTACTAATTTTATTATCATAATTGGACTTTTTATTGGCGTCTTCAAAAAAACCTCTTAAGCGGAGTTGACTGTACCCCCAGTCGCCTACAATATAATCATATTTATTTAAAACATCACTGTAACGCTCGATGAATTCCTCTTCATTCCAGCCGTTACGGACATCTTCTATAATTTCAAAGCTCAAGCCTTGTACCCGAACCATAAGGATCCCACCTTCTTTAAATCATTCATTTCATTTTACCATAAACTGAAACTTCATGACATCCGCAGTATTCTATCAGCACTGTTTCGTTCCAGATTAACCATTATTTTCATTCATTAAAAATAGCAACAGACGCTCAACCTATAAAAGAGATCTTTCAATATTCATTTTTGGACTTTAGTAAAGGTACTTAATCGTACAAATTTTTAGGAGGAGGGTCGTCTTAATGAAAAAGAAAATAATCACTGCTTGTGTACTTTCTTCGATGCTAATTACTTCAGGCTGTCAAACGATGATGGGAAACGAAGCTCCAAACATGCAGCAACAAGCAAGACATACTAAATATAACCCATCTGGTGGTGGCGCTAGCATCCTTCATTCTGAACGGAACGGAGTTCAAAACCCTGAGCATGCACAATTCGGTTATGTCCGCCATCAAAAAGCTCAGGAACAGCGTGAACATCGTGAGCCTGATGCTGCTTATATAGACCGTGACCTGCTTGCAGATGCTATCAGTAAAATGGCCGTCTATCTTCCGCAAGTTGAAGAATGCGGTACGCTCGTTACGGATAGATACATTCTGGTCGCTTATTCAGCTAATGCGGTAGAAAATAGAGACGATGTTGCTTTGCAAGTAAAAGTTACTGCTCAATCAATGGCACCAAGGTACTTAGACGTTTTTGTAACAGATAATCCAGAAATGATGGAAGACATTGAACGTTTTGGTAACTTAAGCAGTTTAACACCGCGTGTGGACGAACTGTTAGAACAGCAAATTCGAGACATGGATCCTATTTTCCCTAACCTAGAGCGCTTGCAAGAAGCTGGCGATCCAGATATGCAATATGAAGCACCTTATCCAATCCGACGTGATCAGCAATTACCAGAAGATGAAGGACAAGAGGAAGCATAATTCGCATTACGCCTAACATTTATTTAAGGCTATCCTTTAAACGTCTCTCCCTAATAAGAGCCAGGAAACAATTTTTTTGTTACCTGGCTCAAGGGATAGTCATTTTATAATTTTTAAAAGTTACTTTTAAGAGTTCGCCTCTTTTTCAATGACTTTTGAAGCTTCTTGATTCACTTGGGCTTCATTTACTTGTTCATCCGCATGGTAAGAAGATCTTACGAGTGGGCCTGCTTCACAATGACTAAATCCTTTAGACATCGCAATTTCTCGTAACTCAGCAAATTCATCTGGGTGGTAATATTTCACAACTTTCAAATGCTTTTTCGTCGGTTGAAGATATTGACCAATTGTCATGATATCTACATCATTGGCACGTAGATCATCCATCGTTTCGATAATCTCTTCTTTCGTTTCACCAAGTCCAATCATTAAACTTGATTTGGTTGGAATATCGGGATGGAGTTCCTTCGCTCTTTTAAGGAACTCAAGTGATCTCTCATACGTTGCACGTGCTCGAACTCTTGGTGTAAGTCGTTTTACGGTCTCGATATTATGGTTTAAGATATTTGGTCTTGCATCCATTAACGTTTTTACATTCTCATATTCGCCCATCATATCAGACGGAAGCACTTCTATTGTTGTAAAAGGATTTTTTCTGCGAACCGCTCGAACCGTTTCAGCAAACACTGCAGCCCCGCCATCTTTAAGATCATCACGTGCTACTGCAGTAATAACCGCATGCTTTAAGTTCATCAGTTGAACTGAGTCTGCAACACGCTCAGGTTCTTGCCAATCTAATTCAGTCGGAAGGCCTGTTTTTACTGCACAGAAACGACATGCTCGCGTACATACGTCTCCTAGGATCATAAAAGTTGCTGTTTTTCGCTCTGCCCAGCATTCGTGAATGTTTGGACAACGTGCTTCTTCACAAACCGTATGTAAATTGTTTTCACGCATCATTTTCTTTAAGCCCGTATAAGTTTCATTTGTATTCAACTTTATTTTCAACCATTCCGGTTTACGAATATGTTCTTCTTTTTTTGCCATGGAATCGTTCACTCCAACTTATTATTTTATTATACTAATGTATCACGTTTTACCTTGTACTCACAAATACCTTGCTAGATTACCAATAATTAACTCAGATTATTTTCCAAATAAATTACAAACTAACATTATAAGCTTTTACAGATGAAACCAACATGTAACACCCACTAGAAAGGAGAATAACATAATGCTAAAAAAGTTTGCAATCATTTTTGCCGTTATTCCTTTTCTGTTTGCTGTATTCCACCCTTACAGTGTACTTGGAGAACAGAAAACCGAATCAAAATATGAACGACGAATGGACCTCTATAAAAAGGTTGAAACTTTAACGAACATTCCTTGGAATTATTTAGCGGCTGTCGATACGTACGAACGGGGATTACGAAAAGCTAGACGAGACCGTCCCGAGGAAGAAGGAGTTATAGGCATTTATTACTCCCCGGAACAATGGGTCGGTCCGTTAAACCCTAATCTAGAAGATACAGACCCAATCTCCATCAGCTTATTTGGCGGTAAAGGACTAGATGGTAATGGGGATGGCATTGCTGACAGAAATGATGATGAAGATGTCCTCTATACGATGGCTAAACATTTAGAGTCCTATGGCTTTGATTTTGAAGATTTTCGAATTGCGCTATGGGAACATTATCATCGTGACCAAAGTGTAAATATCATTACAGGACATGCAAAGGTATACGAAAAGTTCGGTAACCTTGAGTTGACGACGAATGCGTTCCCAGTGCCACTTAACCATAATTATAGTTACCGCAGTACTTGGGGTGATCGTCGTGGTTGGGGTGGTCGCAGAATTCACGAAGGAACCGATATATTTGCTAATTACAATGTTCCTGTTCGGTCAACGACATACGGCGTAGTCGAATTAAAAGGCTGGAATCGATATGGCGGCTGGCGTATTGGGATTCGGGATCTAAATAACATTTATCACTATTACGCTCATTTAAGTGGCTTTGAAAAAGGCATTGATCCAGGAACCGTTGTTGAACCCGGACAAGTCATAGGATATGTGGGCAGTTCAGGTTACGGAAAACCAGGAACACAAGGAAAGTTCCCACCTCACCTTCACTACGGTATGTATCGTGATAATGGCATAACAGAATGGTCATTTGACCCTTATCCTTCGTTGAGATCTTGGGAAAAGAAAGAACGTGCTGCACGTAGAAAACGATAAGTTTTTTAATGAGCATGATTTTGCAGTATCCAGCTAAAAAATGACCATCTAAAATGAATACGAATATAATTGAGAATGTTAACAAAAAAAGACCTGCCCATCAGTCAGTTATATTGACATGGGCAGGCTTTTTCTAACCTAATTATCCAAAAATGTTTTGTAATAAAATCCACAGGATCCCAAGTGGTGCAATGATACGGATGAACCATAACCAAACGATACCAATAACAGAATCTGTAAGACCTGTTTCTCTAAGAGCATCGATTTTATTCCAACCCCAACCTACAAATAGGGCAACAAATAATCCACCAAGAGGTAATGTGTATTGATCTGTAATTGTATCAATTAAATCTAAGAATGGTAAACCAAAGATTAACCAGTCACCTAATGGGCCATATTGACTTAATGCTGACGGTACACCAAGTGCAGTAACTAAGATACCCGCAATAAGAGTTGCTTTCCTACGAGACCAATTCAAACTACGCATTACATAAGATACACTAACTTCTAATAAAGAGATTGCTGATGAAAGTGCAGCAATTCCGATTAAGAAGAATAACACAATCGCAAAGAACGTACCCCCTGCTCCCATTTGAGCGAATACTTCAGGAAGTGTAATGAAGATTAAACCAGGACCTGCTGCTGGATCTAACGCAAATGTAAATACGGCAGGGAAAATCATAATACCAGCAACAATCGCAAATAACGTATCTAAAGTTACTACCGTACCAGCTGCACTTGGAAGGCTAGCATTTTTCGGTAAATAACTTGCATAAGTGATCATTGCACCCATACCAAGTGATAATGTGAAGAATGCCTGACCAACAGCTGCAGAATATACACTTGGATTAGCAAATGCACTCCAGTCTGGAGTAAATAAGAACGCTAATGCATCACCAGCACCATCTAAAGTTAAACTGTAACCAGCTAAAATAATAATTAATAAAGCAAGTAATGGCATGAAAATCTTATTTGATAATTCGATACCTTTTTTAACTCCAAAGAATACAATTCCAATTACAATGGCCATAAATAAAACTTGCCAGAATACCGGGGCACCATTGGCATTCCCAATAAAGCCTACAAAGAAGTCCGCATATTCGCCTTCTGGTACAGCCTGAGCAGTACCTGTTAAATAACTAAAGAAATAGTAAGCAACCCAACCTGCGATAACCCCATAGAATGATAAAATTAGAAATGATGTTAGTACTCCTAAAATACCACCAATTGCCCAAGGCTTACCTGGTGCAATTTTTGTAAATGATCCAATAGCATCGGATTGCCCTCTTCTACCGATTGAAAATTCTGCGAGTAATACTGGAAGACCCACTAAAAGAATACATAAAACGTAAATGATTAAAAATGCTGCTCCTCCACTCTCACCAGTTACATAAGAAAAACGCCAAATGTTACCTAAACCTACCGCTGAACCGACTGCTGCTAGAATAAACCCAGCACGTGTGCCCCATTGTTCACGTTCGTTCATTTCCATAACCCCTTTCTCTTTTTTCTGAATTTTCTATCTGTCAATAGCAAGTATATTCTACTTTTTCTAAGATAGTCTAGCGAAATATATTATTTTTAAAAATATTATGAATATTCAACTCAGACGAATTTCATAGCACTTCTAAACAGCTACTACGAATCCTACAGTTCGTTCTCCTTTCTTTTACTAATATTCAGATAATTTGTTTTTTTATTATAATAAGTTTGTCCTAGTTTGTAAATAGCTTTGTCGAAATTAATCGAAAAAAATAGAGACTAAAGTTAGCCTCTATTTTTCTAGTCCTTATACTATTTTCTTTAAAACGATAACTGTTACGATAAAAGCACCAAATGCAGCGATAAAACCGATCAACATACTGCCTGTAATCCCAAGGACTAAAAAGCCTACAATTGAAATTAAAGCAACTAGAAGAGCATAAGGAAGCTGTGTGATGACGTGGTCAATATGATGGCTTCCCGCTCCCGTTGATGACAGAATCGTCGTATCTGAAATTGGTGAACAATGGTCACCGAAAATCGCACCAGCTAATACCGCTGCCAGCATTGGAAGCAGCATCGTAATATCTAATGTTGCTGCAATATCACCTGCGATTGGCAACATCATACCGAACGTTCCCCAAGATGTTCCTGTAGAAAACGCCATGGCACCAGCAACAATAAAGATAATCACAGGTAAAAGCGCAAGTGGAATATTCCCGTCAATCAACGTTGCTAGATAAGCCCCTGTTCCTAGATCTCCAATAATTTCAATAATCGTCCATGCAAAAATTAAAATATAGATCGCCGGAAGCATCGATTTAATACCTGCCCACAAGCCAATTCCAAAGTCTTTCGCTGCTACTTTTTTCGATAATGTTAAAATAACAGCCGCCGCTAATCCAAGTAAGCCACCGTAAACGAGAGCTGCAGCCACATCGGTATTTTCAAAGATTTCAAGAAGCGTTGCTGTTCCTTCTGTTCCTTGAATTCCTGTAATAATCATAAATAAAACCGTTCCAACAATTAAAGTGATAATTGGTAATACGAGGTCTCTTACTTTACCATTTTCTACAGGCTGCACATCCATGTTTTCTCCTGGAGGCGTTCCTTTTGCTTTATCTACCACTTCTCCTGTTTCAATGGCTAACCTTTCGTGCTTTTTCATCGCACCAAAATCAAGCTTAAACCAAGCCACTGCAAGTACGAGCAGTACAGCAAATAAGGCATAGTAGTTCATTGGAACAATAATTAAAAACGCCTGAAGAGCTTGATATTGAGTCACACTATGCGTCATTAATATACCGCCGATGATGGCGATAATATACGCGCCCCAACTAGAAATCGGTGAAATGACACACATTGGAGCAGATGTCGAGTCAACGAGATACGCTAGCTTTGCACGTGAAATTCGGTGGCGGTCAGTTAAAGGACGACTCACATTTCCAACTGTTAAACTATTAAAATAATCATCAATAAAGATAATAATACCTAACACCACTGTAACTAATTGAGCACCTACTCTTGTTTTTACGCGTTGAAGCGCCCACTCACCGAACGCACGGCTTCCACCTGATAAAGCAATTAATGAAGCTAGCATTCCTAATAATAATAAGAAAAAGATAATGTAAAGCTCCCAATCATTGATTGCACCGTCAACATAGAAAATCGCTGCGACAATCGTAAAAATTTGCGTTAAAGAACTAATCGGATCAAATCCATTAAGTAATAACGCACCGGCAATAATCCCCGCCCCTAGCGAAATCAATACACGTCTCGTTACAATAACTAAGACTAACGCGAGCACGGGAGGAATTAATGATAAAATCGATGTTTCCATCTTTTAACCTCCTATTTTTTTAAAAATTTGGAACCAAAAAAAAGGCTTACTCTAAAGCGTCAATCACTTCAAACCTAGTTGAAGTGGTGACTCTATCATTTGAGTAAGCCTCTATAATCAATCATCTATTGGCTCCCCATCAACTAAAGTAGTTCTCCACAGCAATAGTGCTGTGACAGTGTTACACTTATTCAATGCAACCCCAGCAAAAAGTACGTTGACGAATACTATCGCTTCGGCAAGTTTCCCTTTCATCAATACTCACAGTTGTCATCCTCCTACTGATTACTATTGAAACTTGCGCCTCTACCTCATCATGACTTGATGAGGTGTAACTATTCACTTTGTCATTGACCACGCTATAGTATAGCATCATTCTAAAAAAACGCCAATTGTAATTTCTGCTATTTTCAGCAGAAGATAACACCTCCTATGGGCTATTTTCAACAAGAGTTCACTTTAGTAAAACTCCATAGATCACGGATTTAATTATCTCTTACAGCATCCTGAATATCGGATTCTCTAATAAACGTTGGTGCTGGCCCCGTTCCGCCCACATTATAATATTCTGGAACTTTCCCTGGAACTAATGTCATACCAATCGGAATAGACGTCCTAACAACTTCCATATCTGTAGCAAACGGAATAACGATTTTAACATCGACCTGCAGATCCAAATATAAGGATAACATCGTATTATTGATGCCTGTATTTTCTACTTGATGCCTCATATTCGCCTTTACATCCCCAATCGCTGTAAAACGAACCGGAATTTGCGGACCTAAATGAGCAAGTAGAGCATTGTTTGTTGCTTGACCTAACGGAATAGTATAAATAATGCCGTCTTGTGTATAAACCTCTTGGTTAAAATCAACTTCCACACCATCAGGAAGGACCATCTCATGCACTCGGCCTTGTTCCATTAGTCTTAAATAACGTTGAACCCGTTGTGTCGCCTCCGCTTGAACACGAGTGGCAATAGCCGAGTTAAATGTAATCGAGGAGATATCTCCATTTTGATCTTTCTCAATAATCAGCAACTCCTCCATATCTAACTGCTCAGCAATTTTCTTAGAAATTGCATCATTAATGGCTTCCGTTCCTAACACCTGCGTTTCGGTTTTGGCAATATGAATTAGCGTCGGCCGAATACCTTTCTCCACCAGCCAGAGCCCTTGAGCCGTTAGGACCACAAATATAACAAATGATAACAACAAAACATAACGAAATGGGAGAGGACCTTTCCTCCCTGAATTTTGATTAAACAGAGGACCATTCCCTCTTTTTCTTTTAAGGAGAGGGCCTTTCCACACCCCACGCTGTCTAAAACGAACCACACCAAAAACCCCCTTTGCAAGAAATATATGCAAGAGGGGGACGGCCTTGACCTGAAATTTATAAGAAACGTTTAATTTTCATACGACATCAAGTTGCAGCTGGCTGCCTAAGAAAAGAGCAAGCGCCCGTTTAGCGACGTACAGACTGGAGCGCATCGTATTTGTTAAAAGAAACACAGTGAATGTTACTGAGTCGCTGTTGACTTATCGCAAGGAGGTTAGCAAAGTCTCGCTAGTCGCTGGGCGCTGAAGCTAGACATCTTCATAATTTCCTTTTTCCTAAAAAAAAGAGTATCACAGGTAAACACCCTTCGTTACTTTCTTTCATAAACGGTAAAGTAATAATCATACGGATTTTTCTCGTCCTTTATCCCTTTTTCTCTCGACACTTCTTTCCACTCATGATCACTAAACGCTGGAAAATACGTATCGCCATCAAATTCTTCATCGATATGTGTGATATACAACTTGTCCGCGATTGGAAAAGCCTCTTTAAAAATTTCAGCACCACCGATAATAAACGTCTCTTTATCGTTCGCATCAACAACTTGTTTCACATCTGCTAACGAGTGAAGAACGGTACAACCATCTACACTATATTCTCGATTACGCGTGAGGATAATATTTTCCCGCCCCGGTAATGGTCGTCCGATCGACTCATACGTTTTCCGCCCCATGACGATCGGGTGTCCCATCGTCACTTTTTTAAAATACGCCAGATCCGCAGGTAGACTCCACGGCAAATCGTTATCCTTACCGATCACACGGTTATTGTCCATCGCAACTAGAAATGAAATCAACAAAATGAACCCCTTTCAAAGTACGAAAATCATAATATTGCACTAAAACGTTTCATGTTTCTTTTTTGGCGGACTCTGAGGACCTTATTTTAAAGAAAAACACCCTTTTGTAGCGGTTAGCGGACTGTGAGGCTCTTATTTGCAGGATTTTTATAAAAATCATCATGGAGAAACTCAAATAACGGCTTCTGAGTCCTCTTACCTTTTAAAAAATAGGGTTTTTGCTAAAATAACGGCCCTAGTGTCCGCTAAGTTACTTTACTAGCGGCACTTACATTAAAGTGCCACAACATTAAACCGCAACAGGCGCTTTAATCGTTGGGTGAGGGTCGTATCCTTCAATGGAGATATCCTCCATTTCAAAATCAAACACCGACTTCACATTTTCATTCAATACAAGCTTAGGTAGCGGTTTTGGCTCTCGGCTTAACTGCGTTTCCACTTGTTCCATATGATTTAAATAAATGTGAGCATCCCCTAACGTATGAATAAACTCACCGACTTGTAAGCCACATTCATGGGCAATCAAATGAGTTAGCAAGGCATAGCTTGCAATATTAAAAGGAATACCCAGGAAAATATCTCCACTTCTTTGATACAGTTGGCATGATAACTTTCCGTCTAAAACATAAAATTGAAACAGTGTATGACATGGCGGTAATGCCATGGATGGAACATCTTCTGGATTCCATGCAGACACGATCAGGCGTCTTGAAGATGGATTTTTCTTAATCGTTTCAATGACATCCGCTAATTGGTCCAATGTTTCTCCTGCTGACGTTTGCCATGCTCTCCATTGCTTTCCGTAGACTTGTCCTAAATCTCCGTATTTTTCAGCAAATGTGTCATCATTCAGAATACGGCTTTTGAACAATTCTAATTGTTCTTCGTACTGCAGCCTAAATTCATCGTCTTGTTGCGAGCGTAATCCGAAGTTATCCATGTTTGGACCTTCATACTCTTCACTTGATACCCAACGCTCAAACGCCCACTCATTCCAAATATTATTGTTTTCTTGTAATAGGTAACGGATATTCGTATCGCCTTTCATAAACCACAGCAATTCACTAGCTATGAGTCGAAAAGGAACACGTTTGGTCGTTAATAATGGAAAACCTTCATTTAGTTCAAAACGCATTTGGTAGCCAAAAATGGACATGGTACCCGTTCCTGTTCGATCTTCCTTTTTTGTTCCATTTTCAAGTACATGTCTACATAGTTGAAGATAATTCATTTCACTTGTACTCAACTTACATGCAGCCCCCTTTAAACTTTTACTTCTTTATTGGCTAGTACCGTTTCACACGATGTGATCGTTACATTAACGCATGTCATCAGGTTAATGTCATACGGTGTAACTTGGCGGTCATTCTCCTTCGTAATTCGAATGATTGGACGTGCAGATAACTGTTTATTTTGTTTTACGACAATACCTTCCCTGCCGTCACTTAAACCGACTGTAATACCTACTGGGTACATCGCAATGGTTCTTTGAAATGCCTCTATCAATTCTTTATCATACAATGTTCCTACCCCAGAGTACAACAATTCAAGCGCTTCATGAGGAAGCATAGCTCGACGGTAGACCCGATTCGAGGTTACCGCATCGAACACATCACAAATGCCAATGATTTTTGCATACGGATGGATCTCATCTCCTTTAATCCCACGAGGATAACCAGACCCATCGTTACGTTCATGATGTTGGTATGCACAGTGTGCAGTTAATAAAGAAATGTTTGGTTGGTCTTTCAATAGTTCATAGCCAGCTTGTGCGTGTTTTTTAATGACTAAAAACTCTTCGTAATCTAACTTGCCTGGTTTATTTAAAATTTCCGTCGGGATATCCATCTTTCCGACATCATGCAGGATCGCACCTAATCCAACCTCCATCAACTGTTTCTCGTTATAATTCAACTCTAAAGCAAGTGCTAATGTATATATAGTAACATTTAATGAATGGGTAAAAATATAGGAGTCATAAACAAAAACATCAGATAGTAGGGAAATAGCTTTCGAATTCTCTTTTACTTCAGATAAAATAGACTGAATGATTTTTGAGAAGTTTTGACTGAGATGGGCATTATGGAAAGATTTTCTTAACGTTTGGTCATCACAAATTTTATTAAACTCAGACTTGATTGTACCAATTGCTTGAAAACGAACTTTGTCAGAAATCACTTCAGTGTCTTCTACATCTTGTGTGAGTCCGTCCTCAATATAAACAAAAGTAATTCCCTTCTCAATTAAACGCTCAATCATACGCGACGTTAAGGGAACACCTTGCTGTAAAAGGACTTGCCCATTATCGTTAATAATCGGCTTTGCAAGGCAAGTATTTTCAGTGAGTGATTTAGTTGCTATTAGTCTCATGGGTTGCTCCTGCTCCAATTCAATGATTTACAATACTATATGAATGATCCCGGCACATTCAAACTTACCGGAACCTTCTTATTTGAAAATTGCTCTTGTTTAACATTCATCTACAAATTGTATGAAATTTCGACATTTCAAGGGTATCATTAGTGTAGACATATGTTAACTCTCTTTTCACTGGTTGATTAAAATTCAGGACTACAGTTGAGGGGAATGGATAATATTGGTACAGATGTGCAAGACTTTTTACCCAATACAAAAGAGACCAACGAAAAATCCGTCAGCCTCTTTATTAAACATGGATCTGTATCAACTTGTTGAGTTAGAGCATCTTTAACAATGCATCTTTACCTTTCATTCCTGCTTTAACACCTACAGCTTCAGCTTCTAATGTAATGGACTCAAGGGGAGCCTCGAGTAGTTGATCGATTGTACGAACACCAACGGCACGACCTGCTATAATTTTACGCTCTTTTAGCTTTTCATTTAACAGTGCAACGTCAAGTGCCCCGCACATAATATATCCTTTATCACTCATTACTGCCATAAAGTTCGTTTTTGGAAGCTTAAGGGTAACAGCAATGAAGGTATGACCCTCGATTGAAATTGGATTCATTTCAAGCACAGTATCACTCCTCCGTTTTTCGGATATGCATTTGTTCCATAGCCTCGATCCATCCAGAACAAGTCTCTAGAACAAAACCACGTGGTTGCTCATGAAGATAAATCTCCACAAGGCGTTTGACTTATCCTCGTTATACAATATGAAAAACAGACGAAAAAGTGCAAAGGTTGGTTGATTACCTAATTTGCTTTAACTTCCATAAGAAAACATCCCGAAGAAGCTCTGGCATAAAGAAAACTTTAGACGTGGACTCCGCGATAGCGGGATACAGCTTTCCAAATGTAAACATATCAAGAGTTGCTAATTGGTACTCTTTTTTCATATCAATCGGTTGTCCGTCAATCAGAATCCGTTCTACGTGTTCTGCTTGGTCTGCTAACTTTTTAGTATGAACCTCAATTCCTGAGAATGCCATTCGCCCTAGAACTTCGCCGCGAAAGCCAAATCCTTTTAATTCAAGGCGCTGCATCCGGTCAGTAAAAGAATGCAAGATCGTTTCTTTCAAGCGGTCTCCGCGCATAGTAACAATACATGGGTTAATCGGATGAGGACAAATTCGATGAACATCCCCTCTTGAAATACCGCCTTTTGAAAGACTATCAAGCAGAACCCCTGAATTCACCATGCTGATTTTCGTATTACACCAATCTTTTAATGCTTCTGCTAACAGCTCCGGACCCTTTGAAGGGTCAAACCATTTAACCGGTAAATCATACGGCAGCATCGCAACCTCTTCGTTCATTATGTGACGTTGTTTTTCGTCAAGACGCTCTAAAAGCTCCTGTGTTTCCTTGGATTGTGGCATTGTCGGCGTCTCAATAGCCGCCATTTCAATATCGACAATTTCCTTTGTTTTTTCATTGATTACAAGCTTCATTTGCCCAATATGAAAACCGAATTTCCCCGCTTGGCCGATGAATGTACCTTTTATGTTTTTGCCTGATTGCAGAACGTGATGGGTATGCGCCCCTAAAATAACATCAATTCCTTCAATGTGCTCCGCTATCTCTTGATCTGCCGGGAAGCCGAGGTGTGATAAGAAAATCACAAAGTCGGCTTCAGCACGAACTTTTGTGACGAGATTAGGTAAGATTTCAAAGGGGTCAACAATTCGCCAGCCTAGTTTATCGTAGAAAGGAAAAAATGGAGCTGTCATCCCGATTACAGCAATTTTTATTCCATTGTTTAACGTGATGTAGTGATAGGGCTTTGCCCAAGCCGGCACCTCATCGTGTTCGTCAAACAAATTTGCTACTAAAACAGGAAATTGGGCATCTTCATACAACTCGTTCAACGTGCCTTTCGAAAAAGTTAAGCCCTCGTTATTTCCGATTGTGACCGCCTGAACTCCTGCTTGGTTCAACAATTCAACATTTCCTTTACCTTCTGTTGCCTCTGTCATTGGATGACACCGGTCCGCATGATCTCCAATATCAAAATACAGCATATTCTCTTGCTTTCGTTCATGAAAGCTCCGTTGCTTTTTTATAAATTCAACTATTTTTGGCCAATGTTCAAAATGGCTATGTATATCGTTCGTATGATAAATAAATAGAGTCTGCTCAGAAGACACTACAAAGCCTCCTTTTTATAATTGTCGCGCTGTCAGCGTTAATGGATGATGTTGCTTTTGAAAAAGCCGAATATAATTTTATATGCCAAGGTATTTCTCATACATTCCCGACAAGACAAATTTTCAACCTCTCAATCCCTGAAAGGCTTACGTATTTAACATTAGCACGGTAAGCCAAACTAAACTAACACGAAAGGAAATTTACCCTACCATCCATCCTTGCCAAATTAATCTCGCACCAATAATCACTAAGAAAATTCGTAAAAACATAACTAATGTATCACTTTTTAATCGTTGACCGATGGCGGCCCCTAATTTTCCACCGATCCATGCTCCTGGAATTAACGCTATCGCATACAGCCAATCGACGTTGCCTAAAGCGATATGAGAAATGGAGCTAGAAATAGCTGAAAAGAAAATCATGAACATTGATGTTGCAACAGCCATATGAGCCGGAAACCCGAAGAGTAAGATCATTGCAGGTACCATGAGCGAACCGCCGCCGATTCCAAATAGTCCCGAACACATGCCAACAATAAAGGCAATCGGAATAGCAAGCCAAGGACTGAATCCATATTGAACGGTTTCCCCTAAGTCATTCACATATTCTCGTTTAACCCCTTTTTTTCCTACTTTAATCGGCTTTAAATACTTTCTTATCATTAAAATAAAAGAAACAATAATAATAAAAAGTCCAAAATAAATAAGAAAGCTGGAAACTTCAATTCCTTTGTTTAAATAAACTCCAAACAACGCTCCTGGAATACTCCCAATTAAAAAAATCGACCCACTGATGTAGTCTACTTTCTTCTGCTTTATATAAGCGAGGGTGGAGGACGCTCCTGTAAAAATCATAATCAGTAAAGAGGTACCAACCGCCACTTGTGGAGTGATACCGGCTAATATTCCAATGTAACCACTCAGAACCATTAAAGCGGGCACAACAATAATCCCGCCGCCTAAGCCCATTAAACTGCCTAATGTCCCGGCTATGAGCCCTAAAATAACTAAAACGATCCATTCCATACCTTTTCCCCAACTTTCTTTATCTGCGCTTGCTTACTCTTCTTTCAAGTATAAAATGAAATACTCATATCATTCATCAAATAACGTTAATTGTCTAGGGGCAAGCCCTTCATATTCGATACCGAGCATCGCTTGAAACCGTCTTGCATTTTCAGCGGCATCTCCACCGGAATTATTATTAAAAAGGATGTAGATGTTTTTTGTAGACTGTTCAAGCTGCCTTACCCTTTCAACCCATTCACGAAGCTCCTCATCATTATAATTATATAAATAACGGACATCGCGCCAATTTCCGTCACCCGGATCGCGCCAGCCGTAGTAATTGCGGCCATGAAACCGTATGAGAGTCTTCTGTTCGTCAGTAGCTTCTAGTACGATCGGGACACTGCCAGTACCCGCTTGCGGTTCGTCACAGATGCTGTGGATCCATTGTTCCTCCTTCATAAACGTTACTGTTTTCTCCTTCATATCTGGAGTAAACCATGATTGATGGCGGAATTCTAGTGCAACTGGAAGACCTTGAAGCTGTCCCTTAACATAGCGTATATATTGAACATTTTCTTTGCGGCAATCAAACCACGGTGGAAACTGACACAAGACCATTGCTAACCGTTTTTCCCGAACTAACGGCTCAACCGATTCGCGAAACGCTTGGAACATCTCCTCTTTCGATTGAAACGGAATTTCTCCCCGCTGATGCCCTGTCATGCCCTGATAAGCTTTTACCACAAATTGAAAGGATACTGGCGTTTCACGTATCCATTTTTCATAATTACGAACAGGTTGTATCGCATAAAATGAGGAATCGACTTCTACGACAGGAAAATGACTGCTGTACGTTCGCAGCTTATCCTGAGGCCTCGTTCCTTCATATAGATCATCGTGGTCGCCCCACCCTGTTAAACCTATGTAAATCATCGCAATCCCTCTTTGCCAAAATGATGGATATGTATATCATACTACTGTTTTTCTGATGTTCACAATAGTTAGGGTCTGCTATTGGAAAGTGCCGTTTGTATGAACATTATGGAGACGAGATTTTTAACAAGAAGCGGAATAATAACTTGATAGAGGAAAGTTAGAAATTGAGGTGGTGATGTAGGATTGGGATGCTGATGTGCATTAGGATGTTGATGAAAAGTAGGCTGTTGAAGTGCATTAGGTTGTTGATGAAAAGTAGGCTGTTGATGTAGGATGAGATGCTAATGTTGAATTGTAGTGGAAATCGGTGGGGTGAGTATTAAAGTGGCTACAGTTCACTTATTGTGCGTTATCCATCTTAGAATGGAGATGCTGATTTCAGTTGATAGGAACGAGCGCGTTTATTTCCGCTAGCTATGACTAAAATTTGAAGATTGGTGAGATGATGTAAAATGCGCCGAGCGTGACGAATACCTATTTTTAATGGATTGCAATTTCTAGTGGTGTTATTGGTCTGATTAGTCGCCGTGCATACCTTACAACTTCTGCTTCTAGCCATGATAAGTGGGGGTGGGTTTCCAGAGAAATAAACTTCCCAAATATATTCACATTATGGCACTCAATGGTCCTTATTGACTATCAATTACAGAAATTCTTGGTTGAAACGGTAATATAAGGGCTTGTGAGTTCCCTTTTCATTAAAAGTTAGTGTTTTTTGCTTAATAAGGGCCTCTCAGTTCCCTTAATGTCTGGTGCTAGCCTTAGCAAAACAGTTGGTGATGCAGCCGTTGATGTTGGTATAGGAGCTGCAACTATTGCATCAGGCGCACTAGCTTCAGCACTTGTTGTAACTGCAGGAGCCCCTGTCCTAGTGGGAGTTTCTGTTGGTGTATCGGTTGCAGCATCGTACTTGCTTGACGGAATTAAAATCGGTAAAGGCGAAGATAAACAAACAATTAGTCGACACTTTAAAGGTGGGGTCCAGACAGTAGCTGGTTGGTTTAACGGTAATAAAAATCAAATCCCCTTTCCAGAGGGTTATATATCCCCAGATTATTAGTAATAAATGGTGCCAGGCACCCTATTAGGTGCCTGGCACCGTTCGTGTCAATGTGGCGCGGGACGCAGCGGTAGCTTCACTTGGACGTCGCCAGAGTGATTGGCATTATTGCTAAGTTTTAATTTTCCGTTATGCTGCTTGATGACTCTTTCTGTAAAGGTTAGGCCTAAACCATAGTGATTGTTGGACGTTCGCTCAACGTTTTCTGTGTAAAATAGCTCTGTTCCTCTTTTCAATGCTTCTTCGGTGAAACCAGGTCCACCATCAATGACATTAAATTGGATCGAATTTTCATCTTGCCTAACGATTAATTGAACTTTCTCATGTGGAGGAGTTCGCTCAATTGCATTGAGTAAGATATTATTGAGGGCTCTAATCACCAGATCGATATCGATATATAGCGTCGTCCCTTTTTCTGAATTATTTTCCACGATTAAGTTATGAACACCGAGCTTTTTTACTTCACACTCTACTTTTTCCAAAAACTCATTAACGGTAATTTCTTCTTTATTCAATTTAAGTTCCTTATTATTCAGGTTAATATCAATAACCTCTTGTATATAACTTTCTATCTGTTTTATAGCATTCTGGATATCACTAAAAGTTTCTTCGGACTCCTCATTCCTATCTATTTCGAGCAATTCAACATTCCCTTTTATGACAGTTAATGGGATTTTAATATCGTGTATTAAATAGCTAATTTGTTCAGCCTTTGATCTCTTACTTTCGATTTCGTTTTCAATAGATTTAACTAATGCTTCTGATAAATTTTCCATAGCACCCATGACATCTTTATACTCATTAAACGTAACTTCTGGGAACTGAATATTTAAATCTTTTTCTTTTATTTTACGAGCGACATGAATTAACTTTTGATTTTCCTCAATAATAAGTCGCGAAAATCTCCTTATATTGTAAACTAAATACGTACAAAATACGATAATAGTTAAAATTAGGAGAATAACTCCAGGGTTTGGGATTGCCTGCCTTAACTCTAAATTGGCAAACTGAATTTTTAACGTATAACGGATCATGAGACTTTCATTTTGGCTATCATACCGCAAATAAGAATTAGATTTTCCGTATTGATTATTTATATATGCCTTTTGGGCCTTTTCCATATTTCTTGAGCTTAAATTAGTATGCACAATTTGGTTCGTTTCTTTATTGAAAATTGCATAGTCTAATTGTGGAGGTATAATAGCAGGATCAATACGATCCGAATTTTCTATGATATCCTTGATTTTTTCCGCTTGTTTTATAGGTTCATTGGCTGGGAGAAACACATTGTTATTCAACCCCCATGTGACGATACCAACATTGAGAAGTATAATACAAACACCCACAAAACCAATACTAAGTATCCATTTAAAAAAGTATACTGATAACGTATTTCTTATTCCCATATATACCCTACACCCCAAACTGTATGAATTGGGGCCAAATCAAACTGTGCAAACTTCTTCCGTATCATCCTGATATGTTCAATGACAGTTGAAATTTGAGATTCACTTTCTAAAGAGTACACGGCATCATAAATGTAGTCTTTTGAGAAAACCTTCCCTTTATTTAAGGCCAACAGTTCACAGATATTATATTGGGTTTTAGTGAAGCCAACCTCTTCTCCACGAATAATGATTTTTTTAGCAGCCAAGTCTAGAAGAATATCACCATCAATAAATGTATTCGTATTTTGCTTTTTCGGTCGATGCTCCCTGCGCAAGTGAGCCTCAATACGTGCATTGACTTCGTGAATACTAAAAGGCTTTAATATATAGTCATCGCCGCCAATCGTTAGCCCTTGTATGATTGAGTTTTCATCACTTTTTGCAGTCATGAATATGATCGGGATATTAATGAACGGCCTTATTCTCTTACATATTTGAAAACCATCTTCATCAGGCATCATGACGTCAAGTAAAATGAGATCAAAATTATTTATCTCTTCTAACGTCAAATCTTTCAAACTTTGAAGACCTGTTACTTCATGGTTTTTCATTTTTAACATTTTTGTGATTAGCCTTAAAATCGCTGCATCATCATCAATCGTTAATATATTAGCCATTGTTTAACACCTTTTCGTCATTTATTAATCAATCGTTTTTCGATTTGACCAACGATTGAACCAAACCATACTCCAGAGAATAATCATAGTTGTTAGTAGAAATGCCGTAATACTTCCTCTTACTACGAGGTTGAATTGATCTGAAATCACTATTCCATTTAATTGAGGAATAACTATAAGTTGCTCAATAAAGCGATCGCCCCATGCCCACGGTAAGTAAGGCCAAATATTATCTCCAATTGTAGTCATTGCGAGAGCAGCAATAATTAATCCTGCAAACCCGAAAATACTCGTTATGCCCACTCCATGTTTGTAAGCAATCATATGATAGAAAAAATATTGGAAAACAACAGTAAGACTAAAAATTAGCCCCGCCCATAAGAAAACCGTAAAATCAATTCCCTCTATCCCTACCATATACTGTATACCGAACACATAAATCGTGATAGTTAAAAGTATAGCAAACCAATAAGAGACTAGCATCATGCTAATTTGACTAATAAACGTTACTATTTTACTTCGTGTTCGTCCGATCATATTTTGAAAATTTCCTGCATCGCCTTCTGAATCTGCGACCATACCACAAATAATCGCTATGATAACAGGTGTCCCTACTCCTATAAGCTCAAAGAAAATTTTATAGCTAGCCGCTGCACTTAAAGTATCACTTCTTCCGAGCATATAAACGATCAAAGCTCCAGATAGTGAGAGTGGAACGATAAGGTGTAATACTAAAAATAAACTTCGCTTTCTTTTTTTAAATTCAGCTAAAAAACATCGTATGAATTCAAGCATCTACCTCACCTCTAATTTTCTGAACGACCATACGGCTAATAGTGTAAGAAGGAAGAAGAGTAATAGACTTATTGTAATAGCGACGGGTATAACAGAAAAACTTAGAAGTTCACTATCCTCTGGCAGTGGGATACCATTGGAATGGAGCTTCGTTAAAGGCATTTGGACTCTTAAGTGCCAAGCATACGGTACCAACCACCAATCTTCAGTGGGAGCAAAAAGAGTACCCAAATTCAGATTAAGCATACTATTAAAAAGTAAGGTAAAGAAAAAGTTCGTTTTTCTTGAAAGCCATAAGCAAAAAGGGATTTGCCATAGTGAAGTAATAAATGTGAGCAAGACCGCTAAAATACATAGGGACAATGGGACTAAAAAGGGACTTTCTATTACAAAACTAGTAATCGTCATGATCACAATTAAAAAAATCGACGCTAAAAAAGTAAATCCTACTAAAAATACGATCCTCGTTAGTTCTCTCTTGCCTAAATTGACGGGGAGCCCCACTGTTGTTTTAAAGCGTGTTGATTTTTTTTCCAAGTTATTAAGAAGACCAGCTACAGCTGCGATAAATACTGATAGCCAAATGATCCCCCAATGATTAATGATCGTTTCCACACTCAGTCTAATAATTTCTGGGCCGCCGAGAAAGTTAAACGATAATGCAAGGAATGCGCATATCAAAGGAATGATAAAAAGCATTTTTCTCATTTTTGTTCGTTTCGTTTTTAACACTTCTGATTTTATATCCAAAATCACTAATCTCACCTCCTATTTTGAACGATGATTTCTTACTATATTTGTAAAGAGTGTCTCTAAATCCTCATGCACGTCGTATTCTCCTTCGTACCCTAAAATCCCATTACTTATGATGCCAATATCATCTGCAATATGCTCAACTTCAGATAACAAATGACTCGACAAAAGCACCGTAATTCCTTGCTTTGGAAAAGACCGAATGAGCTCCCTCAACTCTTGAATACCAATCGGGTCTAAGCCATTTGTCGGTTCATCTAAAATCAGTAACCTCGGTCGATTTAAAATTGCAAGGGCAATTCCAAGGCGTTGTTTCATCCCCATAGAAAAATTCATGACCCTTTTACTGCCCGTATTCGTAAGACCGACTGTTTCTAACACTTCTTCAATTCGTTGCTTCGGTAATCCTAAGATCGTAGTAATCACCTCTAGATTTTCTTTAGCGGTCAGATTCCCATAAAGTGGTGCATGTTCAATTAAAGACCCAATGTGTGTTAAATCGGCTCGACTCCAAGGATGACCATCAAACACAACCTCTCCAGATGTAGGCTTAATGAGGCCAGCAATGATTTTTAGCGTAGTCGACTTTCCCGCACCATTCGGTCCAAGCAAACCATAGATCGTGTTGCCTCGCACATTTAAGGACAGTTCTTTAACGACCGTATCTCTTCTATATTTTTTAGTTAACCCCTTAGTCTGCAACATGTAAGTATCAGTCATCTTCTTTCCACTACTCCTTTTTCTTATGATTTAAAGAGAGTGTAACAACTAAACCTCAAGATAAAATCAAATTCCCCAAAGTCTTTTTACACAAAAAAGAACAGCTCATCTACAAGGATTTTTGTAAATGAACTGTTTTTTTATTCGTAAGTTAAGTCTGTACCGTTTGTTCAATATTTTTTAAAACTCTTTGTCCATATAACGTATGATAAGCATATGAGTAGAGTTTATCCTCAAACTCCCGGTCAATAACAAATAATCGATTGAAATGTAAATGAATAACGCTCCCGATGATGTTAAATAAATCACTCGTGAGTTCAGGAGTAGAAGAGATCTTTTCCAGGTATGCAGTTATACTCCCTCTCCTAGCCTCTAATATATTTAACAGTTTATCTCCCTCGGCTTGTTTAGAAAACTTATCCCAGTTATTATATGAATCTAAAGTATTAATAAAGTCAAAAGGCTCCTCTTTGTATTGTTTTTTGTAAGTACTATCATTTTTTAAATTTATTTCTAAAAAGTGTAGCTGCGCATCATAAGAAATTTGGAAATCATTCAAATAGTGAAGCAAAGTGATAACACCTACTTGTTCTTTATTCAATTGATGCGTTCTCATATATTCTAGTAAATTCATCACAACTAAACTATCCTGATAAAACAAATCTTCTGCATACGGAATTAATGAAGGTCCACCATATCTATTAACCTCTGGGAAATATGTACCAATTTCCACTTCATACAATATATTCACCTTTCGCAATTCCTCAAAGAATGTGTTCAACTTTGTATAGATTGTAAATAAATTAGCTGAATCTACCGATTTAAACCTTAATCTTATATGTGGTTTTGGATCACTATAACGCATAAAAAAGAACTTCTCATAATCATTACAGCCTAAGTGATGTACCAAAAAGTAGTGTAAAAAGTCTATCAATTCATCCTGTCGATCTTCGGGACCGTACAATTTAAGAAACAGCCAATCGTTAAAAGGAAGATACCGATTTTCCTTGTATACACTTCCATATTGTGCAACAGATTTGGACTTTTTCTTCAATCGATATTTCTCGTTCAGAACGAATGGAACAACAACTTCTGCAGAGTAAGACTCTTTTCCTAAACTAAGCCCAGGTTTTCCCGCCTCCGCTTTTTCCAGTGTCAAGCTAGGGAACTTAAAAAAGTTCTTAAATAGTAAATTAAAATCTGTTGACTTCGATAGATCTAATAAAATACGATTATCGGCAAATTGAAGGTAAACTTCATTAGGTATAGAATAAACATTTTTAAACTCCCCAAATTTCACTTTAAATGTTTCAATATCAGCCTTACCTTCGAACTTCTTTCTCAAGCTTTGTAAACTCCATTTCTCGTTTGAGAGGGTAATTTGTTCATACCTAATTTCAGGGATATGTATGAAATCCTGGTAATATACACTCCATGGTGTACTACTCCATTCTAAGCTTTGATATAAAGAAATATCACTTAATAAGCGAATAACATTACTTGTAGAACTTAAATTAAGCATGTTCATACTAGTAACATTGAGTAATCTCCCGTTCTTCTTATTTTTTAAATAAAAATACTGATCGTCAAAACCTACTAGAATGTCAGATAAAGCTAGTTCTTGATTTGGCTTATATGAGTTAGTATATAAAGAAATATTATATTCCCTAGGAGAATTCACACTTGTAACATTAGCCATTCTAATATGTGAAGGAATAAAGCTTAACTCCACATCATCAACATCAGGATCAGCTAACTCTTTCTCAATTTCTTCTAATACATCTTGGCATCCATTCATCATATAACTAAACCTACCGAAGGTCTTTCCAGCTTCAGATGATCCGATGTTTGGACCCAAATAAAGCAAATTTTCTCCACAATTATCTTTTCTAAGTATAAAATTAAGTTCTAGTGAGTTAGGTAAATGATCTTCGTCTACCTTTAACCCTATTTCATCTAGTTCTTCTTCGGTAATAACGATTGGATGCTTATTTTCAATTGCATCTAAATATTTATCCATAAAATATCTTTTTAGAATAGTGGTTTCATCGTTTAATACCGGAAGGTCTTGTGTAAACTTATTTTTAGGGTGACTATAAGCTTTTAAGGCTCCTATACCCTTTATTTCATCGATTACTTCATAGATAGGAACCTCTACATACGTTCCAAATTTCTCTATAAACCTCAGCCGATACTCTTCAAATTGTTGCTTAAAGCTATCTTTGTAATGAATATTCGATGCAAATTTCATTAAGATATTAATACATTTATTAATGCTATCAATTTCTTTCTTACTTAGAAGTTGTTCGTCAAGCTTGAGTTCAGTATCAACTTGTAAATGTTTTTCATTTTGAAAAGTGAATATATTTCTCATCTTCTCCTGTATTTTCAAATAAAACTCTGTACCCTCGCCTATTGCGGTATTATTATACTCAATAATTAGCGAGCTAATTTGATCAAGTGGTTCACCATATTGACTATATAATTCTGGATTCTCCTTTAACTGGTTGATGGTGTATGTTAGAAGGTCTGTATTACAAACTGGAGGTCGCACTTCGGAAATAAGAAATTCCTTTTCAATCAATGTTTTTAGATAAACAGTTAGTGAGGAAATATCTCTTTCAGGATACTCTTCTTTTAAAGAGTGTACTAACAACTGAAAACTTACCAACTTCTCTGAACACAATTCTTCAATGATCGCTAGAGGTTTACTATAATTAACATTGATTTGTTGCGATTTACCATTTAACGTATATGGAATATATAGTCGATTCCCTATACGATAACTCGCTGTATTCATTTTAAATTTTAAAATTGAATAATTTTCGAGTTCAATCTTCTTTATGAATCTAAACAACCATTCCGCGTCAATACGACTATGTTTTTGGTAGTTTAGAAAAGAAGGTGTTTTTGTACCAGCCGAATTTTTACTGAAATCTTGAATTGCAACTCCCGTAAATAAACCAAAGGGTGTTGTTCTAGTTGATGCCCGATTTATATAGTTACCTAAAGAGGTAATTAGATTTCTTTGTTTCTTCTTTGGTAGTTCGCTGAAATCTTTATTGACTAATGAATTATATATATTCTCACTCGCTACTAAGATCTGTTCACAAAAATATTTATCATTAGCAATGCTTTCAATATTGTTCTCTAGGTCTCCATATTTCTCTTTTAATGAGTTTGGCTGTAACGGTACTCTTAGCATATATTTATTGATAGGTGTAAAATATGTCATCATTGAACCCTTCCTTTAACACTAAAACTAATCGTCTAATAAAAATGCAGCACTCCATGTAGATGGGCTATTTTCTTCAAAAGATAATAAAGGTAATAATACACCAGTTATTCCTTGTAAAATTCCTATGGAGTTTAGTTTTAATAGATTATTATCTTTTAACTCAATATCTAAGAACCCAAAAGAATTCGCTTCATTAAAATACTCCAATGTTTTTTCTTTGAGTCTATGTGACTCCTCTAAGAACCTGATATCTAATGTTTTTTCATAAAACCGCTTGTAAATATAAGTAATTCCAGCA
This sequence comes from Alkalihalobacterium chitinilyticum, assembly GCF_029028005.1. Taxonomy (GTDB): domain Bacteria; phylum Bacillota; class Bacilli; order Bacillales; family Bacillaceae_F; genus Alkalihalobacterium; species Alkalihalobacterium chitinilyticum. The sequence continues at coordinate 3,721 of NZ_JAOTPO010000015.1, read as the reverse complement.
TATCCATGACAAAATGTCGGGGAAAACAACCCTTCCTCTTTACCAATTAAATCAAGCATCGCTTGCTTTGCTAAGCCTAATAATTCCAAATCATTTAAAGCTTCAGCTGCACACAGCAATGCAAAAGCAGTACCTGGAGTACCGTAACACCAAGCAGAGCGTGAAGGCTCATTAATAATCATATTGGTATCTATATAATTATTAATATTAATCATCCCACCCCAATTGTTGCTATTATGATTTTTTAATCGTAGAATGTCTCCCACAATTCTATTTATTGCTTCAAGATGACCTTCGACTATTAAACCTCTATTATATGCCTTGCTTAAAATAATCAGTGGACCTGCTATACCATGTGACAACCCAACATTTAAAATGCCATCTTTAAATATTCCTTTTTCATGGTCCGAAAATAAATGTTCATTTAGAATATGCCAGTTTGGTATTTTATAATTGTTATAGTCTTTGTAACTAGATAAGGTTACGAGGTAGTCTAGGATCTTTCGAATGAACAATTCACTTGTATTGTCATTCCTAATCAAAAACAGGTAATTAGCAATCCCCGTTAACCCTTCAACTACATCATAATCAAACATCTCAGTTGCTTTTTTCTTTTTTATAACTGCTAACGTTTTATCAATTTGTTCATATAAATATTCATCCAATGATCTTTGTAGTTTTGAATAATACTGACCATCCAAACTTGCTATTCGAATAGCAAATGCAATTCCCGCTGTACCAGAAAACAAAGAAGCACCTTGTATTCCCCTTTCATTTATCCATTTTACGATTTCACCAACATAAACATTAGAATTTTCCATCCAATTCATATTGTTATCTATTATCCCTAAGTTACTAAAGAGGACACACAATGATGGATAGCCATGACTCAAAGTTAATGGACTTAACGTTTGCGTAATCCGTCCTACGCCTTTATAGTTCTCTTCATTTCTTTCCGATTCCATATGAATGTATGCTACATCAGTTAATCTCTTTGCAATATGCCTTAACCTTTGTTCTGTAGTCACGTTTTTTAACATTTACCTTACCTCACTTTTGTGTAACACTCTTAACTTTCTACTAAGAGTTTTTCACCAACTCTACATTACTATCGATTTGATCCTTCTGGTATAGCCCACGATATACCTCTGAACTACTCATTAATTCCGAATGGGTTCCTACCCCTTCTATTTCTCCAAAATTGATTACTATGATTTTTTCTGCATTCTTTGCTACTGCAACCTTATGAGTAATAAACATACTTATTTGATCATTAGCTAATTTAAAGAAACTATCAAATACACGTTTTTCAGAAATTGCATCCAACGCTGAACTTGGTTCATCTAATAAAAATACGGATGCATCTCTATAGTAGGTTCTAGCAATAGCTACTTTTTGCCACTGTCCTCCAGACAATTGAGTTCCCTCGTCAAACCAGTTTCCTAATTGATTATCCAACCGATAAGATTCCTCACTATTTTTTAAAAAGTCAACATTAGCAAGTTGTAATGTTTTATTTATTTTTTGAGTATCATTGATATTGTCAACATCACCTAAAGTAACATTATCACCTAAAGTGAACTCATATTTTAAATAGTCTTGAAAGAGGACTGCTATACACTTTCTATAACTCTCTTTATTGATCATTTGTAAATCTATACCATTAATAAGGATTAGTCCTTTGTAATGGGTATACAAGCCACAAATGAGTTTAAGCAATGTACTTTTACCAGAACCATTTACACCAATAATCGCCACTAACTCTCCTTTCTTGATACTAAAAGAGATATTTTTCAACGATTCATCCGTTCCACTATAACTAAAAGATACATTCTTAAATTCAATACTGTTAATAGCACCAATAGTAACTTCACCAGAATTTACTTTTTCCGTTTCCAAACTTAAAAACTCATCTAATAGCTCCATATATAAGTTACTTTCGTATAACATATAAATGTTATTAACCATGGCTTGACCATTTGATTGAATCATACCGATAGATTTGATATATGTTGCTACGTTTCCAATTAGTAACTTGCCAGTGAAAGCGCTAATGACAGCTATAAATACAACAACCCCCATACAAATATCTTGAATAGTATTAAAGATAAATCCATAAATCATCTTCTTCTTATTAATCGAATTGTCTTGGTTTCTAAAACGAGATTTTAGCGCCCAGAACCTTTTTAAAAAATAATTTTTCAGACCATACATTTTAATTTCTTTAAAAGAGAAATCATGTGTTAATAAGTAGCTGATATACCATGCCTGTCTTTCAGAATTACTTCTTTCAAAATGAATTTTAAAATCCTCTTGGGCAATTTTTAGATAATAGTATAATGATAAAAACGGTAATATGATTAAAATGATAATTAGAGCAGGCTTCCATAAGATTAAAATAATCGCCGAAGAAATAAATGTTACCGCAGCTGAAATAATTCCTAATAATGCTTGGAAAGTTTGAAAAGGTTTGTACCCTACTTCATTTTCTAAACGGGTTAACTTGTTGTATACTTCAGAGTTTTCAAAATCTTTCATTGACAAAAGACTACTTTTTTCTATTATTAGATAATTGATCTTGTATTCGAGCAGTAGTCTTAATTTACTATTAAAATACGAAGAGATGCTTGATAACCATGATGAAAAAAGCGAAAAGCCTAAATATATAAATAAAAGAATACTTAATTGGTTTAAAGTACTTTGTTTTAATTCAATAGCATTTAGTAATTGTTGAAACAAAAGAACTGATATAACTGGGGATAATCCAGTAAAAAGGGTAAGTAACATTACCCAGTAAAAGTTTCTTCCTGTAATATTAAAGATTAATTTAATTGTCTTACTTATTAACTTTAGATTTTTATTTACTCTTTCCATTTTTATCATTCCGTTTAGTTTTTTGGAATTTCTATTTTATATTGTTTGCCTATGATTTAATCTAATCTCTATGTATTTTTTATAGGAGACGGAAGGACTAATTAATAAGTGCTTTAGCACTTAACTCGTTAAAACAGACCGAGATAATGAAGTTTTATTAATTTATGTAAAGGTCTATTAATAGCGGGGGTCAAGTGCTAAAGGCTTTGGTGCAGTGTCTAAAAAATTCATCCATTTACAAATTAATACGTTGTAGTGAAGCAAACCCATTTCCAGCATGATCCTGGAGTGCAAGCATATCTACTTCCAACTTGTGGCTGTACATCATTATTGTCACTAGCCTGTTTAACATTTAGATCGAAATCATCAAACTTTGGCATCTATATCACCTCCTTTATATAGGTTGATACAAGGTCTGTGAGAAATGATCTTCCTTATTAATATGTTGTTGTAAAGCAAACCCACTTCCAGCATGATCCTGGAGTGCAAGCATATCTACTTCCAACTTGAGGTTGTACATCATTATTGTCACTAGCTTGTTTAACATTTAAATCGAAATCATCAAACTTTGGCATCCATTTCACCTCCTTTCAAGATTTTCACAATTGAGATTAAAGTCCAATTAATATTAATTAGTTAAAACTTTTATCCAGCAGGCAAATAAAAACCTCAAACTTATTAATATTATTTTCCTTTTCACTATTGCAATAAAATAATAACCTGTATTTTGCAAGAAAAAAGTGCAGAAAAATGCAAGAAATAGTGCAGAGTTTTGCCACCCAGTAATTTGATTATTTTGCCTTTGATAAAGCGTTCGAAAGCCTGTAGCTTCCGCCACTATATGTTA
>NZ_JAOTPO010000014.1:58446-144183 GCF_029028005.1 Alkalihalobacterium chitinilyticum | reverse complement strand
TCACCCTCTCAGGTCGGCTACGCATCGTCGCCTTGGTGAGCCGTTACCTCACCAACTAGCTAATGCGCCGCGGGCCCATCCTGTAGTGTTAGTATCCCAACTTTTACAATGACACCATGTGGTGTCATTGATTATCCGGTATTAGCTCCGGTTTCCCGAAGTTATCCCAGTCTACAGGGCAGGTTGCCCACGTGTTACTCACCCGTCCGCCGCTAACCTTATAAGAGCAAGCTCTTATAAGGTCCGCTCGACTTGCATGTATTAGGCACGCCGCCAGCGTTCGTCCTGAGCCAGGATCAAACTCTCCATAAAAGTGTTTGATATAGCTCACTTCCACAGGATGTGGTGGCTTCGATGTTGGCGATTGTCATCGCGTTCTTAATCGAAGATCATTCATCACTGTGACGTTTTAAAACATTGACGAGATATCATGTATCTCATTTATTTCGCTTGGCTTTTTGTTCAGTTTTCAAAGAACTTTATGACTGCTGTTTGAACAGCGACAAGATTAATCTTACCAAACTTAGAATTCAAAAGCAAGTCTTTTTTAAAACTTTTTTTGAAATCATATTTGATAAGTAGTTATCGCCTTAGCGACAAAAATTATTATATAACTTATTAATCGTTACGTCAACTATAAATTATATAAAGTAAAATTCAAAGCTACTCCTCCATCATACTACTTTGAAACAGCAGCTTGTCCATCCAATATATAATAATGAAACAATTTATAGAAAAGGTCAATAATCTTCGCAGAAATAAATTGTGTGATCAGCGCATAGAGCAAAATTACCCAGTCAATTGTAATTGCCAATGACAGAAAAATAGCTGAATTAAAAAGAAATAATAACTTCCCCGGCATGACATTGATCTGCTTATGAAGAATATGCACGATAATAGCAATTCCACCTGAAGAAGCTCCACTAATAAATAATAGACTAACACCAAACCCAAATATTAATGCACCTAACAACATATCAATATATACGGAAGATAAAGGACCAAGCGATAAAGAACTCATCAACCCAATTGTCAATGAAGTGACACTTACTGAGTATAACGTTTTGATTACACTAAACCAACCGATCCACTTATAAGCGATAGCAAGCAAAAGAAAATTAAAGGTCCATAATGATAATTCATACTTAATAGAAAAAAGATGTTCAAATAAAATGGCTATTCCGGCTGCTCCACCTGAAGGGATTGCATGCGGAAATAAAAAGAGGGACATCGCTAACCCTTGCAAGATCGATCCAATGGTTAACGATGCCCCTACAAATCCTTTACTCACCCTTCAATGATCTCAAAGGATTCAGTAATTTCAATACTATCTTTCACCGATTGCACCATTGAACAATTTTTTCTAGTAACAGCTAAGGATTTTTCTATTTTCTCTTCGCTAATATTAGAGCCCGTAATAATAAAATGCATATGAACTTTTTGGATTTCCTGCGCTCCCTCTGGATTTCTAGTCACGTCAGCAGTTACTTTAACATCTTTATAAACGATTCGTTTCTTTTCTAATACTTTACGTAATACTCCGCCACTGCAAACCGCAATCGAAGATACTAATAATTGATACGGCCTGAAACCAAATTCTTCATTCCCTGAGATATGTAATGTTCCATATTCAAAATTTGCTGTAAATCCATTTTCCTTCATTATAAATTCCATACCTTCACATCCCTTACCTATTTATTAGTTTAATTGTACAAAGGTTTCAACTTTACGTCACCTTTTATGTTAGAAATATTATTTCCACCTAAAACATTTTTCTTGAATATCTATTGTTGAGCATTACAATAAGTAGGGTATGAGTTTTAAAATCTCTTCTCTGGAGGACGCTTATGAATACAAACATAGAAAATAAGCAGAATCACCCTGGTTACCGATTTGCTGTTTTAATACTAATGGTTTTAATTGCTGGTTTTTCGCAAGGAATGTTACTTCCCTTGTTAGCCATAATGTTAGAGCAAGCAGGTACTTCATCTTCATTAAATGGGTTAAATGCTGCTGCATTATATATCGGAATACTTTTAGCATCCCCCTTTATCGAGAAACCGGTTCGCAAATACGGATATAAGCCTGTTATTACGATTGGCCTTATATTAATTATTTTTTCATTATTTCTGTTTCCTTTTTGGCAAGTTTTTTGGTTTTGGTTTATTTTACGGATGATTGTCGGAATTGGAGATAACATGGTTCACTTCGCAACACAAGTTTGGATTACATCGACAAGTCCTGTCCATAAAAGAGGACGAAATATTTCATTATACGGTTTGGCATTTAGTCTTGGATTTAGCGCCGGTCCTTTTATGACAAGGTTATTAGCTATTAATGAATACTTCCCTTTTATTATCGCTGCTTTATTTAGTTTAGTTTCCTACGGATTTGTGCTTTTTCTTAAAAACGAATGGCCAGAAAATGATCTCGAAACGGCAAAGCAAACCGGAACATGGGGGCGTTATAAACAAGTAATTAAATTAGCTTGGTTTGCTTTATTGCCTGGCTTTTGTTATGGATTTCTCGAAGCTTCAATTCACGGAAATTATCCTGTTTATGCATTACGATCTGGATTTACGATAGAGTGGGTATCAATCCTATTACCAGCGTTTGTTATTGGTGGACTTATCACCCAACTTCCCCTTGGATTATTGAGCGACAAATGGGGGCGGAAAAAGATACTTCTTACTGTCACATTCCTTGGCTCCCTTTCTTTTTTTAGTATGATTTTTGTAGAACAGTCGCATTTACTGCTTCTATTCATTTTTACTATAGCAGGAGCATTAGTTGGTTCTTTATATTCTCTAGGTGTAATGTATCTAGCCGATTTATTGCCGAGAAATTTACTTCCGACCGGAAATGTAATGACTGCAGTAAGTTTTGGCTTAGGAAGTATTCTAGGTCCACTCACTGGCGGAATACTAATTGATGTTATGGAGCGCGGGAGTATCTACTTTGCTGTTGGAGGAATTTTGTTTATCGTTTTCATTTTAGGAGTTGTTTTTAAGGAGAAAGCACCTGCGAATGTAAAAAAAGCAGCAACAGCATAACGATTTTAAAAAGGAGGCTGACATTTATAATTCAGCCCCCTTACATAATCCCTCAGGTGTTACCTTCATTTTCAAATCAACACTTCTGTTAGCGGCCGTTCAAATATAGCCAAACCAAAAGATTTTTATCCGATCACTTCCCCTACTACCCTATGGCTTGGGAGTGAAGCTAAATTTTTCGGTATTACTCTTATAATTTTCGTTTGTAAGTATTTCCCTAATTCTTTTGCCAGTTCCTGTGAACCAACAATATAAACTCCCTGCCACTGAAACTCCTTGGATTCCCGGTCAATTAACGGTGCCAACCTTCTTAACCAACGTTGCTGATTAACTTCTAGCCTTTCTTGATACTGGTCCTTATGATTAGCACTCGATGCCATTCGTTCTCCAGCGGCCGTTCCCTCATACTTTCTCCAATTGTCATCTTCTATGTTTAGTGTGTAACGGATTTGTTGCGTTACTTCTCCAAGACGTGTGTCTAAAGCAAGCATTTCCATTTGTTGCAATACTAATACACCACTGGCTGGATACTGCTGTTGGATCGCCTCCAGTTGATCAAGCACTGGTTCTTTTTCCCAGCAAAAGCTATTTTCTACAGAAAGCTGCAGATGGTGGAACTCCCATATGTTTTGATCCGGTGAAGCAAAGATCACTACAGCTTTTAACATATCATGTTGCCTTTCCATGAGTTGCTTTGTAACTTTCTTTTTTACATCCCGAAAACTTTTTAGTTCCTCTTTGTCTTTTCTTGCCATTACATATTGCTCTAATTTCTTCAAACCATTCTTAAATTGTAGCTTCCAATCATCTTGACCACTACGCAGTGTGTTTAAATAAATAGTTAATACACCCTTGTCACACCGGGCTTCCTTTAATTCCTTGATCCGTTTTGTAAAAGCCAAAAAAATTCCCCCTTTAGGACAAGATATATATCCCTATTACCATTTATATTCTTCATTAAACTAAAAAAAGAAGCACTTTTTTAGTGCTTCTCAAGAAATTAATGATAACCGTTTGATTTATTTGCTGAACTGCTCGTTTTATGGTTGTTTGAATGTTTATGGCTTGTATTGTTTTTATTCTTTTTATTGTGTTTTTTGTTACTCATCGTTTACACCTCTCCTTTTTTAAAAAAGAAGAAGGCGACCAACGATAGTGGCCACCTTCCCTTTCAAGTCCCACATCGTTATTCGAAAAAATTACACTCTGGGGCCGTAACGATTTTTGTCCTTCATAGACACCTCTTTCAACGAACTTGTTGGATTAACGAATTACACTTTCCGCATAATTGTTCAACGCAATTCACCTCTGAGGTAGTACTGACAAAATGTTATTACCGTAATTTTAATCTTCTTTGATGTGGACTTGTTGGTTGAGGATAGCAACCGCCGTCCTCGTTTATTATGATGTCCCGCTTACAAAAAAGTATGTACGCTTATTTTAATTTTTTTCGCTGTTCATCTTAAATATGTTATGAACCCTAATTAAATTAAGACAATGCATATGAATTCACTCGAGACTCCACCAAATCTTTCAAAAAAATTGTACTTCAACCTAAAAAAGGTGACCCCTAAAGGTCACCTTTTTTGAAAGCTTCACCATTAAATGCTTCTGGGGCCGTAACGATATTTGTCTTTCGGTAACACCTCTTTCAATGAAGTTACTAACAAATTGCACTTTCTGCATACTTGTTCAACGCAACCACCTCTTGAGGTACTGATCAACAATCGTTATTTCCTTCAGCTTGGGTGAAAACTTATTTAGAGGATTGCAACTGCCTTCCTCACTAATTATGATGTCACAACTTCGTTAAGATATGCAGATCTTTTTTAGGAATTATATTCCTTCGAACGGATCTTCTTTTTTGGGTTCCTTGATCTTTTTTATATCCTCTACTACTTCACGAGCTGCATCAATGACTTCAACCGAGCTCGTTTTAATGTGCTGCGCACTTTCTGATATTTGTTTTACATCATGACTAACAGATTTTAGTGCATCAGAAATTTGTGTACTCGTATCCCTGATCTTCTCAATTAGTTCTTCCCGATTTTCTTTAATATACGATGTAGCACCTTGTGCTGCATGCCTCATTTCTTCAGCACCTTCAACGATTTTCTTTCGCGTTTTGGGGTACGTTAATAATGCAGCAACAGTAACAGCACTTCCTATAATGATCCCTTTGCAAACTGAATTGCATTGTTTTTTCTCCATTGGTGCCCCTCCTCTGGAAATACTTTCATACTTATAGTTTAACAATAATCTTTAAAGGAAAAAAGGACAACCTTCTGAATGAACGCCCAGTCAGTTTGCTTTATAAAAAATTGTTTCCCCAGCATTTATGCATTTGACATGCCCTTTACTTTCAAGTAAATCTATATGTCCTAACGTTTCTGAAAAAGTAAGTTCGGGTTGTTTTTCATACATTTTCGGGAACAGTCGTTGCGTTATTTCAACAGCAGTAAGAGTTTCACTTCCGAGCAATTCCTCAATATGAGTAGCTCGAAGGTCTTGTTCTTTTATTCGTTCGTCCACTAATGATGGTATATCAACAACTGGGAGCCCATGCCCAGAATATGACACTTTTAAATGATAATTTTTTAACATCTTGAGGGATTCGCGGTATTGCAATAACGATCTTGAACGTTCTTCCCCTTCATTGTACGGCGCTTCGATAATCGCGTTGGAGGAAATGTGCTTAATAAGGTGGTCACCTGAAATGGCCTTTTGTTCTTCCTCATGCATAATCATGATTTGAGTTTGTGCATGTCCCGGTGTTTCAAGTACTTTCCAACCCGTAAGCCCAGGAATTTCATTACCATGACCGACAATATAATCGATGCTGGCTTTACTCGTAAACTGGCGATAGTTAGAACTACGTTGATGAATTTCCAATATCACATGTTCATCCATTCCATGTTTCTTATAAAAACTAGAAAGGAAATCACTGCTTTTCCTTAAAAACACAGCATCCTGTTCAATCCACGGTACAGCTTTTACATGACCCGTCCTTTTTGCATTCACAAACCGATCCAATAGACCAACATGATCAGGGTGATGATGAGTGATAATGATTTGCTCAATATCACTCGGTACATACCCTCTTGCTTTTAATTCATGAGTCAGTACATTCCAGCCTTCTTCTGTTTTGGGTCCAGTGTCTACGAGGGTAAGTGCTTCATTTCCTTCTATTAAATAGACGTTTACTGGACCTACTAAAAAAGGAGTCGGAAGCGTAATGGCAGTTATTTTTTGCTCACATTTAAGATACGCCATGATAAACCCCTTCCGTTTTAATCACTTTTGTCGTCCTTAATCTGCTAACCTTTTCATTTGGATATTTCAGCACGTCTTTCAAAATCATTTCGGTATGTTCTCCTAAACGTGGTGCCGGGTGTAAATCAGGGAACGTATGGCTGTCTTTATCATATGTAGTTGCCACCTCGGGGTACCCCTCGAAAGGAGTAAAAATCAAACGGCGTTCCTCTACATACTTAGATGAAGTTAACTCACCCGGTTCTAGCACAGGCGCCATACAACAATCCACTTTTTGTGAAAAACTCATCCATTCATGCATCGAGTACGATTGAAATAGTTCTTTCATTTCTCTGTAAATTGGATTTTGATCAGTTGTTTCAGACATATGCGCAGGTACCCACTCATCCTTCCCAACTGCATTACAGAAATTAATCCAAAACTTAGGTTCTAGTGCACCTAAACTCATATAACGATTATCTTTCGTTTTATATACATGATACGATATCATCGCTCCTGTCAGCTCCGCAACCCCTTGTTGCCGCCCTTTTTCACTGGCTATCAACACGTGATTGTTCATAAGAGATACCATGACATCTGTTAATGATAAATCAATATAGCTTCCCTCTTTTTTAATCGACCGTTGAACGAGCGCAGCTAATATTGCTTCTGATGCAGCCATTCCACCGGCTAAATCAGCTAGAGTGATCGTTGGGTGAACCGGTTCAGATCTCTTATCCTTTAACTGACTTAACATGCCACTTAACGCAATGTAGTTAATATCATGACTGCCAAAATGACTCAAAGCTGTATCTTGCCCGTAACCCGTGAGAGAACAGTAAATGATATCCTTATTCTCTTTTTTTACTACTTCATAATCTAAACCCAGACGCTCCATTACCCCTGGTCTGAAGCTTTCAATAACAACATCGGACTGTCTCATTAGATCAAGAGCTATTTGTTTTCCTTCATCCTCTTTTAGATTGAGCGCAATACTTTTTTTATTACGGTTATTCGCTAAGAAAATCAACCCTGTGCCCTCACGCTTATCTCCAAGCGCACGGGCAGGATCACCCGTTAACGGTTCCACCTTTATAACCTCTGCTCCCATATCTCCAAGCCTTAAGCTGGCATAGGGTCCTGGCAAATACTGCGAAAAATCTAAAATACGTATTCCCTCAAGCATATTATTCTCTCCCTGCTTCGTTTTTTCTCTGATGTTTACCGACAAAAAAGCTGACTTAGACAGCGCTTTTCCCTCCTAACTTTCGATATAATGGGCTTCGAAATCCGCAGCAACTATATCTGTAGTTGAGGTGTTAGACACTTTACTCTAAAAGTCAGCCTTATAGCAGTAAGTTTAATGATAATTAGTTATAGACTTCTGTTAAAAACATATCTGTCTCTAATGGTTCAAACCCATTTTCAACTTTTCGTAATTCTCGGATCTCCATCGTTAATCTTTCAATCTTCTTTTCCATCTCTTCTAATACTCTCATTTCAACTGTTACTGTCATAATTAACTCCCCCTAAATAAAATTAAATGAATATTCTGATAATTAATTACATAAACAAGGTTGCTCTCAAGTCTCCACTAACAACAATCACTTGACATCAGTTACGATCTGTCTCTCTTTACTGTAACGCTTTAAATCGTTTTAAATCGTTTTAAATTTATGAATATTCTATCAACGTATTTGGTGTTTGTAAACCTCTTTTTAAAATGTAATCGCTTACAGTTGTAAAATAATTTTTTTGGACTTTTCCACAGAACTTATCCACAGATTGTGAACAATGTTAGTAACTTCTAAAACTCCATTTTTACTAATTAACACATATAGTTCAATTGTGGATAAACTTGTGGATAATAATAGATAACTATTTTTATCTCTTTACGTACTGAAGCACTTCGTAGACCCAATCTTCTTCTACAATAATATTTTCAACGACCGTTTGGAGTCTATTTCCTGTTAATTCGGAATGCAACTGTCTTAAACGAGTTATTCTTCGTTGTTGTCGTTCAACCTTTTTTTGAATGCCTTCTTGGTAGGTATATGGACGTTCAAATACATCTTGATCGACGGCGACCATTTGTCCTGTTAATTGAAAATACACCCTTTTGAGCTGCTCATCACTTCTTCGTCGAATTTGAATAACTTGTCTTAGTAATTGCTTATTTTCTTCTGCTTCAGCAATAACCATTAAATAATCATAGGTGATAATCGAAGTACTCTCCCTTGTTAGCAACTGTTCTATAACCGTTGCAGCAGCAGTGCTCCTATACCAGTTTTCATAGTAATTCATGATGCGCCCCCCTGCTTTGCCTTTATTCATCTTTTATAAATATGAATTGACAGCTTGCTCTATACGGGAGGTACATTTCACCTCTTCTTACAAACTTCACCAGAAATAAAATAATTATTTGAAAAATTGTAACAATTTATTAATATATCCCTAATAAAAACAGATTATAATAAATTTATAAATAGGTTTTGCTAATGCTAATGTTGTTAAGTATTAAGACTTAAGCACAGAAACAGTAAACCGCAAATAAAAAATTGGACTTCCCATAAAATATAGCCAAAACCATTCATCTGAATAACCCTTCGATGGCGATGAAAAACAGCAGCATTAACCATTAACATATCCTATAAATAAAATATAAAGGTATGATGAGAGATGAGAAAACACGCACCATCGTTTGAAGAGTTAGTTCTTGAAAACAAAAAGCAACTACTTCAGGATCAGGACGCATTAAATATAATAGAAAAGCGTATTGAAGAAAGAAAAGCAAAAGAGTTTGACCTCGTAACTACAAATAAAAAATCAAACTGAAATATTTGATTTATACAGCAAACAGGGGACCGCTTTAGCGGTCCCCTGTTTTTTCTATTATTGATAGTTTTTTAGAACGTTTTGTAATTTTAATGCTAATCCCATTTCACCTTTGATCTTTAACTTACCACCCATAAAAGCCATTGTTGGGTTTAACTTACCAGCTACTAGCTTTAAAAAGTTAGCATCTGATAACGCCAGTGTACATTTTGGCTCGTAGGTTTCACCTAAAACATATTCTACTTGACCATCTTCAAATTTAATTTGATAGATTCCTTCATCAGTGCCTGTTAAATCAAACTGATACGTTGTATTTAGCCCTTGAATTCCTTCAGGATTACTGTTCATTTTTTCTTTTAAAGTTTCTAATGTTTCTTTTACTGCCATTTTCATTCGCTCCTTTGCTTTAACTATTCAAAGTGTACCACAGAATGAATGGCCATTCATTATTTATTTTATAATTTTCATATAATTGTTTATTTTAATTCATTCAGAATTTTTTCATATACATTTGAACGAATCCCATCCACTTCATTCAGTAAATGGTGTCTGCCTTCATCAAATAAAATAACTTCACTATTGTAGAATAGTCTAGCAAGAAACTGACAATTATATTTCCAGTCCACTGTTTCATCTTTAACTCCCTGCAGGACAAGGATACGATGTTCTTTTTCTTGCATTGCATGAACTTCAGCGTTCCAATCTATTAATGCTTTCAACCATTTTAGAGGAACCGTCGATGATTGAAACGGATCATTTTTTAAGAATTGAACAAACTGCTCATCTCCACTACTCTCACGAACAACCCGCTTTACTCTTTTTAAGACAGGTTTCATAAAATAGTATCCGAACGTTGTAATGGTCCACATATTTGAACGAATTAAAGGGGCAATTAAAATAATAGATTTACACACTTGTTGATTTCTTGTGAGTAAATCATTGATAACGACAGCAGCGCCTGTACTGTGGGCGATTACATGAGGTATACAACCACATTGCTCTTTTATTTCACGAAGTACTGTTTCGTACACCTGTTGATATTCTTCAAAGTGATTAATTTCTGCCTGTTTCCCACTTGATAAACCATGTCCAGGCCAGTCAAACGTAACAACTGAGTATCCTTTGTTTGTTAAGAAGCGAATCGTAGAACTTAATATTCCCACATGATCTAGATAACCATGGAGTAATAAGATGATATCTCTTTTTTTCATTAGGTGTGACGCTTCAAACATTTGAACTTTAATAGTATAGCTGTCTACATATAAGTTACCAAAATGGTAGCTTCCATTTTCAACTGGCAGTTTATAAATTTCCAAGTATTTTTTCAGCTCATTGGTTTGATCTGTAGGTGTCTTCATATCTAAACGATCGGTTTTGTTTCTTAAATAATTGATCATCTTTTGGAGTTCAGTTTTTCTCATCGTCTTCTCTCCTACTAGAGTTACTCACTACTTTATGTACCATTATAATTCCATTAAACACGCTGATATAGTCTTATTCCTTGTTTTTCATTATTGACTCCACATTAAACAACAGGTAAGTCCTAACTAAAGAAAAGAAACTATTTTTTGAAAGAGTTATAGCCTTGTCATTATCCTAATTAAAGATACTCTCCTAATAATCCATTTCGATCGCATATTATTACATTTCCTAACAAATAGTAAGAGAGGTTGGAAAAGCCTTTATTAATGGTAATTATATGGAAAGGGAGAAAATCAATGGATAACGTACTACTGGCAAGAATGCTTTTTGGTTCGTCTATGGCTTTTCACATTATTTTTGCAACACTTGGTGTCGGAATTACACTCATGATATTAATCGCAGAAATTGTTCGTGCAATAACAAAAGACAATGATTACGGTCTATTGGCCAAACGCTGGACAAAAGGTGTAGCGATTTTATTAGGTGTGGCTATTCCGTCTGGAACAATCGTTGGTGTTATGCTCTCCTTGTTGTGGCCTGGTTTTATGGAGATGGTCGGTCAAGTTATTGCCCTGCCTTTCCAAGTCGAAATTTTTGCATTTTTTATTGAAGCTGTATTTTTATCGATTTATATTTATGCTGCTGACAGACTCTCGAGCACAATGCGCCTGATCAGTGTATTTTTTGTTGCCTTTGGAGCCACGGCATCTGCGGTGCTCATTACAGATGCTCATGCTTGGATGAATACGCCGCGTGGTTTTGATATTGTCGGCGGTCAAGTTGTGAACGTTAGACCTTGGGAAGCTGTTTTTAACCCAAGTATTTATGTTACAGCTTTGCATGTAGTGAGCACCGCTTATCTAGCTGGCGCTTTTGCTATTGCTGCTGTAGCTGCCTATCGCCTCCTTCGCGGGGGACTCTCCGACCGTGAACGGATGTATCACCGCAAAGGCATGATCCTTTCACTAATCGTTGCTGCAATTACATCAGTATATACTTCCGTTAATGGTCACGATGTTGCCGTAATGCTTCATAATTATTTACCTGTTAAGCTAGCTGCTGCTGAAGGATTGTTTGAAACCCAATCCAATGCTCCACTCGCCATTTTTGGTGAACCAGATCCTGAAGCCGGGCGTGTTGTTGGTGGAATTGAAATACCTGGTATGCTCAGTTGGCTAGCAACAGGTTCTACTGACGGCGTAGTCGTAGGTCTGTATGACTTCCCAGAAGAAGAGTGGCCCCCATTATTTGTTCATACGCTATTTAATATAATGGTCGGAATTGGCACGATGTTAATCGGTATATCATTCCTCGCTTTAGCTTACCGGATATTTAGGAAGGATAGGCCCTTTCCCGCTTGGATTTTAGTTCCGGTCATTGCCGGTGGTCCGCTGGCCATGATTGGCATTGAAACTGGGTGGATATTTAGTTGTACCGCTAGACAACCTTGGACCATACATCAAGTGATGACTACGGCTGATGCCGCTACACAATCCGGAAATCTCGGCATGTTGTTTTTCTTGTTTATCACACTTTACGTTATGCTTCTCGTCTTAACATATTTAGTGATGAACTTCTACTTTAAACGAAATCCGGTTTCTAAAGATCTCGAAGTGACTCCTTAAGGAGGGAATGTTCCTTGAATGAAGCATATATTGCAATTGTAATAATTTGGGTGTTTTTATTTGTCTACTCTATTGGAGGATCTATTGATTTTGGAGCTGGATTTTGGGCGATGTATTATTACGGTCGAAAAGATACGAAGGCTTCAAGTATCGCCAATCGGTATCTTTCCCCGTCTTGGGAAGTAACGAATGTTTTCCTCGTCTTATTAGTCGTTGCTCTCGTTGGCTTTTTTCCAGGTGCGGCGTTTTCACTAGGTACCATTATGATTGTTCCTGTAAGCTTTGTTTTGCTTTTGTTAACGATCCGCAGTGCCTTTATGGTCTATTCCTATACCGTCCAAAAGTATACGAAAATGTTGACCGTTATTTCTGGTATTACAGGTCTTTTAATCCCTGCGCTAATGGTCAGTATGCTACCTATCGCCATTGGCGGTTTTATTGAAACGGTTGGAACGCGCCAATATATACTATATAACGAGTTACTAACGAGCCCTACTCTATACGCTCATCTAGGATTTGGGTTAAGTACAGAGTTATTTCTCTCTTCGCTCTTATTAAGTGACTATGCACGGGAAGCGAATTCAGAAAGTACATATCATGTCTATCGAAGAAATGCGATCATACTTGGTCCGATTACGTTGTGCTTTGCTGTCGCAGCTACTTTGACACTGATACCAGAGGCACAGTGGATGGTAGAAAATATGGCAAGAGAATGGGAGCTTTTTGCCCTATCGTTAATTGCTTTTGCCGTTGGTTACAGCGCACTATGGTGGCCATCAAAGAAAGTCGATATTGGACAACCTCGTGTAGCCGTACTTGCGATCGTAACTCAATTTGGTTTAGCAAGCTTTGCCTACGGTATGGCTCATATGCCTTATATTTTATATCCGGATTTAACTATTTTTGATGCGTTTACCAATGAGACGATGTTCTACTCATTATTAATTGGATACGGGATCGGTTTAGCTATCTTAGTGCCTGCTTTTTACTTCTTCTGGCGACTGTTCATGAAAGATAAGCGTTATTTGCAGGCAGAGAAATCATCCAAGTAACAGCTTGTGTCTATCTATTTTTGAGATCGTAGTTAAATGAAAATGGAGAATGAACTCTTTACGAATTCGTTCTCCATTTTGTAGCATATTTGTAAGCTCAGCATGATAGTACCATTTAATCATTCGCTTATTTCAGTTATTGAAAATACACCATCTTCTATAATAAACCACACTTTTTTGTCTTCTTTTTTAAAGACATTCTTTACTCCAAACCTTTCTTCTTCAAGCTCTATCCAGCCCCAAGCTTCTATTTCTTCTAAGTAACGCTGCGGCAGGATCAACTCTTGCCTTCCACTAGTTAATTTATATAACTCATACTTTTCAATCTTTGGATTCGTAGGTGTTCGATTCGTTGTCATCTCAGCATTCTCTGGTATTGGAAAGTTCTCTATTGTTGAAGACTCTATGAATGTAACGTTTTCATGGTAACCATAATTACAAGCTGTTAGAGCAATAATTGATATAAATATAACAAAGTAAATTCTACTGGTCTTCAAAATTCTCCCTCCAAACTTTCGCCTATCATAATACTGGTAAAACAGACTATACTTTAATACTTCTTTTTTCGTTATGTTACAAAAAGTAAAATCCAACGTTGTTGTGGTGATCGAATAAGAATACTAAAAATGGTGTAATCAAATTCATCATATTAATAATATTCGACAATTGCATTGTTTGTAAGTGAAATTCGTACCTTTTCTTCAATATCCGCCATAATTTGACTTGACTGTATATATGGTTGATTTCCCCAATAAATCCACGCTTGTTCTTTGTTTTTTCAAATTCCTGATAAGATAACATTTAGACAAAAGTCCCTGTATCTTTCTCACTATTGTTCTCTATTATAGTTGTCTGCCCTAACTACCTCACATGTAAAAGGGTCAACTTCAAAGTGACATGTATCTACTAGCACTGAAATCAGAGGATGGTAGAAAATATGGCGAGAGAATAGGAGCCTTTTGCCCTATCTTTAATTGCTTTTGCCGTTGGTTACAGCGCACTATGGTGACCATCAAAGAAAGTAGATAGTAACATCCGTTAACATAATAGATTTAGTTAATGATGGGCGCACTATCCTCCTTATTTTATTTTCTTTTTTTGAACCCCCTTGACATACCCCCTACCCTATACTATAATTCAAATATACCTTGTAGGGTATCTAAATTGGATGGAGGGATTACTTTGAAAGAGATGTTACATGAAAGAACGATAAATTTTAAAAGTCAAGAAACAACAGTTACTTCCGCGCATTCGTATGGATCGGCTGTACCGAAATTATTTGCGGCCTTTACGGCCATTGCCGTAATTGGTTGGGCTGTGAGTATTTTCTTAACGGGAGTTCATTTCTGGGTACTTCCATTACCTGCAGACTTTGATGTAACCGGAACACCATGGGCGGTTATGACGAGTGAATGGGCGTATGTGATGGGGATTCCACTTGCTTTAATGGGAGGATTTTATTACCTTACAACTCTCGTACTTTCTGGATTGTGGTTTCAAACACGTCATCCTTTAGTACTTAAAGTGTTAACACCATTAACAATCATTGGTGTGATGTCTTCTGCATTCTTTGTATATTTACAATTATTTGTCATTGAAGCGATTTGTCCTTTCTGTCTCGTATCTGCGGTCGCTACAGTACTACTTTTAGTGCTCGAACTTGTAATGCTACGCATGAGTAAATTACCACCACTTCGCGAACTTGTTCGTGATGCTCGTTCTGCATTGGACCGTAAAGGCTTAACTTGGATGTTCCTTCTGTTTATCATAGCCTTACTTCCTGTGATCAGCTTCTGGTTCGCGACAATCATCCCAGCACCAGGTTCATAATAATTATACACGGATCAAAAAGGCGACCGAAATCGGTCGCCTTTCTTATATTTAATGTTGCCTCAATATTAATTACTCCAATTAGTAATTCCCATCTTCAGCTATTTGCTCTTTAGCATAAGAAAGAAATGAGGGTTTGACCATCCAACCTTCTATAACATAATTATCCCTTACTGTCAGACCGTTTAACTACAAAAATATAATTACCCGTAGCACAATATGTTACTTAATTTTATTTACTAACTCACCGACCGAAACAACAAATGGCCTCTTTTTTCAGGTGATCGTTTCAAGAAGACAAGAAATGGAACTAATGTTAAAACAACTGACAATACGCCAACTGGCCAGTAAATTGAGATAAGGAAGATCGAACCAAATAAGCTGTTGTAGAAGTAATGACAGAAGATCGCTGTCACGAATCCATACCTTTTGTACACATAATAAAAGAATGGTCCGACAATAATCATAAACTCAAATATACGAATATGCCATGGAACCATATGATAGCCCATATGACCAATCCCCCATAAGAAAGAGGTTGCTATCACTGAGAAAATTACACCCCAGCGGTCAAACGCAGGTATTAAATAACGCCTGAAAATGGTCTCTTCACTAATTGATGCACAAATTCCTAACGATAAAGCAAACACAGGTAAAGCCCATAGCGGTGTATTTAAAAAGATGGAGTAATCCATAACAGGTGACGTCCATGCCCCAAACTGTGCCCAAATCCCATAAAAAATGGTGACTAAAACCGTTGAGACGAGCATGAGCAGAAATCCATTCCAGACGGCAGGTTGAAGCTTAATGGCTATTTGGCTGAACGGCTGCACGTAGTCTGCTTTCTTCGCCGTTATCAAAAGGATGATAAATGTCGTATATGTGAGTACACCTGTAAATAGTAAACTAAACACATCAACGGTACCCATTGCTAAATATAGCCCAAAAAACCATCCGATCCCTGCTAAAAGAGAAATCAAAAAGGGACCTAAAAAGGTTTCTATTTCGTTTTTGTTCAGCCTTTTAATCAGTTGAACAGTTGCAACAATCGCAATAATGACTATCGTAACCATAAAGATAAGGATTAAGAGTATTTCCCAAAAGTTAAATAATGATGTTGATAGCTGGAATTCACGAACTTCGCCATACTTATGAAATCCAATAATTGCATGATCGGTAAGAGTAATACTTAGCTTTTCCTCAATATCTCCGATCACTTCACCACGGCTGTAAATTTGCTCTACCTCTCCAAAAAAGGTTTGCTCCTCATCTACTTTTTCAAAGCCAGCTCCAAATACCGTCTCAATAAATTCACTCACTTCTTTTTCACTATTAATCTCGTAGAAGATATTACTAGCACGAACCACTTCGGCTGTGAAAGGGTCGACTTCAAAATGTTCCATATCAACTAGCACAGAAATCGTATAGATCGGTATTTCACTTGTCAGATTTTCGATTTCTTCAGGAGTCCATTTGTGTTTAGCAATATATTGACCAATACTTTCATTGGCTCTGGTTTCATAAGTTGGCGCTTTTGATTTAATGTCGGTATTCAGGTCAAATTGTTTACTGAGCTGCTCAATCGACTCGGTTATGTCTGCTTTAGTTACGGTTTGGAGCGGGTAAACGGGTTCTGTATTTACAGAATAATAGATGATTAGAAAAACGACAGAAACGATCGATAAAAGTACTAACGGTCTAAGCCTGTTCAATGACGTCACCTCTTTATATGTAGTTATTCATTTATATACGAACAACGACTGATTTAGTTTCACTCTCTCCATAGTTGCGGAAATGCACTCTTCAAAAGCCAGTTCCCCCCACTCTCTAAAACCACTGATAAAACCAAACCTAACCGTTGAAAAACAAAAAAACACCCCTGCTTCTAACACATTTAGCAAGAGTGCACGGTTTTTTTAATTAATTTTTCGTCTCGCAAAATCGACGAACCGAAATTTATCCGGTCTGTGTCGGGACTCTGTATATTGAAATAAACTCGCATCATCTAAATACACAAAGTTTTTAACAACAACGATATTAACAAAACCGTCCAGATCAAGATAACGTCGATCTTCTTCAGTCGGTTCTTCAACCGTAATTTCTTTTTTTGCAAAGCTAATCGTTAACCCTAGATCGTTTTCAATGTATTCATAAATCGAGTTTTCACAAATTGATCTTGTAAGGTTAGGGACATATTTTTCTAATAAATAGTCTTTGTCTAAAATAATCTTCTCTTTTGAGATTTCTCGGACACGAAGGACCTTCCAAACCTTATCTTCATCAGCTGCCTTCAATTGTTCCTTTAAAAAAGCATCTGGTATTATTTCAGCAAAGTCTTCTACAGTCGTACTTGCACGACCGCCCATTTTTTTTGCCAGTTCCTTGAAACTGACAAGCCCTGAAATCGGAAAGTTGAACTTCTGGACATCCAGCACAATGGAACCTTTTCCTTGCACCTTTTGAATATACCCATGCTCAGACAGTAACTTTAGCGCTTTACGAATTGTTTCCCGTGACGTCGCATAAAGGTCAACTAGTTCGTTTTCTGAAGGAAGAAGACTATTGACCGGATAGTCTCCTTCTTCAATTTTTATTGATAGTTCTTCGTATATTTTCACGTACTTATTTTTCACGGATATCACCAATTACAATTGTATCACTTTTTCGTAAGGTGATAAACGACCGATTCATAAGGACGCATGGTTACGGCATTGGCTATAGATACAGAGTCATTGTAATTTGAAATAAGTAATTCAGAATTGAACGAATCAACTTCAATAGATGACGGTAGTTCATACGCCACTTCGTTTGCAGAGAAGTTATTGATTACAAGGAGCTTCTCATTATTATAAGCTCGAACATAAACAAAGAGCTCGTCATGGTCGCGGTCTAACAACTCATAATCTCCATACGTAATAATGTCATATTCTTTTCGCAGCTGGGTTAGCTTTTGATAATGATAAAAAATTGAGTTTTCATCTTGTACCGCTTTTTCTGCATTGATTTCCTTATAATTGCTTGCTACATCGATCCAAGGAGTTGCCGTTGTAAACCCTGCATTTTTTTCATCATTCCATTGAACTGGAGTTCTTGAGTTATCACGGGATTTCCGCTTAATGATTTCCATGATTTCCTCTTCTGCCATCCCTTTTTCCTTCATGATTTCATAATAGTTCAAAGTTTCCACATCACGATATTCCTTAATGTTTTCAAACTTAGGGTCAGTCATGCCAAACTCTTCACCTTGGTAAATGTACGGTGTACCTTGCATCATATGGATCGTTGTTGCCAGCATTTTCGCTGATTCATTATGGTATTTTTCATCATTTCCATAACGAGTAACGACACGAGGCTGATCATGATTACACCAGAACAGCGCATTCCAGCCGCCTCCTTTATGCATTTCCACTTGCCATTTCGAGAGAATGTCCTTTAGCGCATGGAAGTCCATATCACCGATTGCCCACTTTTCTCCGTTTGGATAATCGACTTTTAAATGATGAAAGTTGAATGTCATACTTAACTCATTACTGTCCGGGTTCGTATATTGAATACAGTGATCAATTGTCGTTGAAGACATTTCACCAACCGTCATACTGTCATATTTCGAAAACACTTCGTTATTCATTTCCTTCATATATTCATGAACACGCGGTCCATCTGTGTAAAATTTACGACCGTCTCCCGGTGCTACAGATCCATCATCATCCGGGAAACGTTGATCTTTTGAAATTAAATTAATTACATCTAAGCGGAAACCGTCTACCCCTTTTTTAAACCAGAAGTGCATCATGTCATAAACTTGTTTACGTACTTCTTCGTTTTCCCAGTTGAGATCGGCTTGAGTTACATCAAAAAGATGTAAATAATATTGACCTGTCTGTTCATCTAACTTCCACGCGGAACCCCCAAATTTAGAAACCCAATTCGTTGGTTCTTTTCCTTCCACCGGATCTTTCCAAATATAAAAATCACGGTATGGATTATCCTTCGATTGCTGTGATTTTTTAAACCACTCGTGTTCAGTGGACGTATGATTAACGACAATATCCATAATAATTTTAATGTCGCGGTTATGAGCTTCCGTTAACAATCGGTCAAAGTCTTCCATCGTTCCGTACTCTTCATGAATTGAGAAATAGTCACTAATATCATAGCCATTATCAATCTGTGGCGATTTGTAGATTGGTGTTAGCCAAACCACATCAATACCGAGTTTTTTTAAATAATCTAGTTTATTAATAATGCCTTGAATATCACCTACACCATTTCCGGTCGTATCATTAAAACTCTTTGGGTAAATTTGATAAACTGTTGATTTTCTCCACCATTCATTCATTGCTGCACCATCCTCAACGTTGATTTTCTACCAAATAGACTCTAGCTTCATATGGTCTTAATTCCTTAGTTTCTGTTTCTTTATAATTACTGATTAGCAACTGGCCTCCGCTTACTTTATCGAGATCAATTGTCGCAGGTTTACCATAAAAGTTACAAATGACATATAACTCTTGATGACCTAGCGTTCGTTTGTAAGCAAAAACCTCAGGATGATCTTCAAGAAGTAAATGATATGAGCCGTAAACGACAACCTCATATTGCTTTCTTAGCTGAATTAATTTTCTATAAAAATGAAAGATTGAACCTGGATCTTCCATCGCTTGTTTGGCATTCACTTTTTTATAATTAGGATTTACTTGTATCCATGGTTCTCCTGAAGTAAAACCCGCGTTATCACTATCGTCCCACTGAACCGGGGTTCTTGCATTGTCACGGCTTTTTTCATAAATACTAGCCATGATTTGCTCTTCCGACTGGCCCTGTTCTTTTGCCTCAGCGTAAAAATTTAACGTTTCAATATCCCGGTAATCATCAATCGAGGCAAAGGAAACATTCGTCATTCCAAATTCTTCGCCTTGATAGATATAGGGTGTCCCTTTCATCATATGTAGTAAAGTGGCAAGCATCGTTGCAGATTCACGGTGATATTGTTTATCATCTCCAAACCGAGAAACGGACCTAGGCTGATCGTGATTGTTAAAATATAAGCTGTTCCATCCACTATGCTCGAGTTCCGTTTGCCATTTGGACAAGTTGGCCTTTAAGTCCTTCAGGTGAAGTTCTTTTAAATCCCACTTGCCGTTTGCACCATTGTCGAGTCCCATATGCTCAAATTGGAAGATCATATTCAATTCGTGTCGATCATCATCCGTATAAAGCTTAGCTAACTCGGGTGTTACTCCTGGCATTTCCCCGACCGTCATGATGTCATACTGCGAGAGCACTTCCTTATTCATT
This sequence comes from Alkalihalobacterium chitinilyticum, assembly GCF_029028005.1. GTDB lineage: Bacteria > Bacillota > Bacilli > Bacillales > Bacillaceae_F > Alkalihalobacterium > Alkalihalobacterium chitinilyticum. The sequence goes on along the minus strand of NZ_JAOTPO010000014.1, from coordinate 123,816 downwards.
TCTTGTAAGTAGTCGTGAATTTTCGGACCGTTCCGATAGTATTTACTACCTGAAGCATATTTTTTACCTGGTTTTACTTCGTCATCCGGCAACCCTTCCACTTTACTAATAAAATTAATAACGTCCATTCGGAAGCCGTCAATTCCCTTTTCTAGCCACCACGTCATCATTTGATAAATCTCTTTTCGCACTACAGGATTTTCCCAGTTTAAATCAGGCTGCTTTTTAGAGAAAAGATGTAAAAAGTAATCATCCGTCTGTTCATCATATTCCCAAGCCGAACCACCAAAGTTGGAACCCCAGTTATTTGGTTCCTTTCCATCTTTTCCAGATCTCCATATATAATAATCTCGATATTTATTCGCTTTTGAAGACCTTGCTTCAACAAACCATTTATGCTCATCTGAACTATGATTAACAACAAGGTCCATAATTAATTTCATGCCACGATTATGTACTTCTTTTAAAAGTTGTTCCCAATCTTTCATCGTTCCAAATTCATCCATAATGTCTTGATAATCGCTAATATCATAACCATTATCATCATTTGGTGACCGATAGACAGGTGAGAGCCAAATCACATCAATGCCAAGTTCTTTTAAATAATCAAGCTTCGAAATCATTCCTTGAAGATCGCCGATTCCATCACCATTCGAATCCATAAAGCTTCGAGGATACACTTGATAAACAACACTTTCTTTCCACCATGCTTTTTGCATCACTAACCTCCACCACCTTAACTTCTGCGCAAGTGCTAATCTTCATTTTGTCTGTCTAAAAAAATTGCTCATATGTTGAAAAATACCATTGGCTGCAGTGTGGCAAACCAATGGTATTTTTTTGTATTTAGTAAATGTGATACGAGGTTTCCTATTTTTATTTGACCCTACTACTGTAGCTTTTTATATTTTGCATAAAAATACGTTAATGTAAACGGAATGATGATTGCAATTCCCATACCGATAAAGAAAGGTACCCATTTATCAGCAACAATAGAGAAGAATGCAGGCAGACCACCTACACCGATAGACGGTGCAATAACGTTACTAATCGTAATAAACATACCTGCCGTGGCGGCACCGATAATTGCGCAAATGAATGGATACCTAAATCGTAAGTTAACCCCAAACATCGCCGGTTCGGTAATTCCTAAGTATGCTGATATGGATGATGATAATGATAACCCTTTTAATTTATCTTCTTTTGTTGCAAAGTACATCGCTAATGCCGCTGAACCTTGTGCGATATTAGAAAGAGCAACAATCGGCCATAAGAATGTTCCACCAATGCTGCCGATTAACTGTAAATCAACGGCTAAGAACGTATGGTGCATACCTGTAATAACTAGCGGTGCGTAAATTGCCCCGTAGAGTAAACCACCAATGGCTGCAAAGTTTCCAAAAGTCCAAACAAAAAGATCTGTTATCCAGTTACCAATTGTAAAAGTAACAGGTCCAATCGCAACGAATGCAATAAAACCAGTAACAAGCAAGGCAACAGGTGCTACGACTAAAAGCTTGATGGTATCAGGAACCCGTTTGTTTAGTGCTAATTCCATTTTGGCCAACACGTAGGATGCAACAAGGATCGGAAGTACCTGCCCTTGATAACCTAACTTCGCAATTTCTAATCCAAACAAGTTCCAGTACGGAATTTCGCCCGCTTCTAAAGCTGCCCCGTATGCCCATGCATTCAATAAATCAGGGTGAACGAGCATTAATCCTAGAACAATACCGAGTAATGGATTACCGCCGAAACGTTTTACAGCGGACCAACCAATCAAACCTGGGAGGAACACGAAGGCGGTATTTGCAATTAAATTAATTATTCCAGCAAAATCGGCCCATTGTTCATGAACATCAACAATTCCTTGTCCAGTATAGAAAATGTCTGGAGCCGTAAGAACATTGTTAAGCCCCATTAATAAACCAGCTGTAACGATGGCCGGTAGAATAGGAATAAAAATGTCAGCTAACGTTTTAATTGCACGTTGAAGCGGATTTAAGTTTTTCTCCGCGGCACTCTTCGTATCATCCTTTGACGCTTCTCCAATCCCCGTTATATTGACGAGCTCTTTATACACTTTGTCTACAAGACCTTGTCCAATAATAACTTGGAATTGGCCGTTTGTTGAGAATGACCCTTTTACCATATCAATATTACTTAACTTTTCTTGATCGACTTTACTTTCGTCGTTTAACGCAAATCGTAAACGGGTTACACAATGACTGGCAGAAGCAATGTTTTCTTTTCCGCCAATGGCTTCAATTATTTCTTCGACGGCTTGTCTGTTAACATCGGCCATAACCAACTCTCCTTTAGATTGATATCGTTTTCATTTCGAAATTAAAAATGAGGATCTATCCTATTATTCCTACCATTTAATGTTTCACCACAACAGTATCTTATTCTAGTTTTGAGGTACTTTATGTAATATGGATAAATCACCCAAAAATACGCTTTCATGAAACTTGTATATACAAGATAGCTATAACGAAATAGTAGCTTGTATATACAAATGTGTCAATTGTTTTTTAGGTGCTATATTAAATCCAGAAAAGTGTAGCAATTCCCCATCCGACGCACCTTAAACGGACATTGATTGAACAATAAAAAAACTGCACCTCAACTGTCAGTGAGTACTAACAATTAAGGTGCAGTTTAAGAAGGGCTGCGTTTTTATTTTACTACTAGGGAAAGTATACTTTTGTCTTTCGTCATATCCTTCCAACAACTATTTTTATTTAGCTGAGCCATAGTACCTTTCTATATTCTCCATCTTCGTCTGCGTTTTAACACTACCAAATTTGATCCCTTTACTTTTACATAGGGACGGACAAAATTCCGGTACGTGACAGCTGCTAGAACATAAGTAATCGCAATAAAAGGAATTGGGAACACGAGCGCCTCTAATAAAACACGAGCAAAACCACCGTGGTCACTGTATGTTGAAACGGATCCATACAATGCTAATTGTGACGTGCTGTAAAACATAAGCATGACGAGTGCATTAATACAATGAAAGAAAAGTGACAGCTTCCGTTCTTTCGTTTCCTTTTCAATATTCCATTGCAGGAGCAACACAAGGATCATCGATATTAAAGCAGCCGATACTGAAATTGTGTTAATTACACCGTTTGATAGTAACATTACTAATCCCTCTTTATTAAAGATTTTCCTGTTATTATGTGCAATTTTTAATTTCTATGAGTGATTTTGCAATTATTTAATAAATTTCTTTCCGAACCTATTAAATAAACGTTTAATTAACTAGAAGTAAAAACGTCATTAACGCCGTTAAACCCGTGACTACACCGGCAATTTGAAGCCATACTTTTGTTGAAAAGGACCTGTCCCCTAAGTCTAAACGTAACTGTTCAACAATATCTTCTCTTAAAACTTCAGCATCTGGGTATTTCCAAGCTTTTTTAAAATGAACCTTCACCGTTGTAAAAACACTTTCTGATTCCGTCCATTCTACACTAATCATTAATTGGTTGTCAGGTAATGTAAATGTAATTTCACAGTAATCAATGGTATGCTCTTTTTCAGTGAAGCTGATATGTCTAGCTTGTAAAACTTTCCGAATGACATCTGCTGTTCGATGCCCAGTTGATTTATAAATTGTAATATAGCCAATATTAGCTATTTTCATTAATAAAAACAAAAGTGAAACACCAATAACCACAATATACATGGTTAAAAGAAACTGATCATCCAGCCCTTCTTGTAGAGGAAAAACAAGTAACGTAGGCAGGATCGAGAGCCATATTGAAAACTTCGATTGAACAAATACCCCGTTATTTTTATTCAAACTGATCGACTTTATAAATTCTCCAATTAATAGTAAGACTAATACTCCTAAATAAACATAGACCGCTATCAACTAAACACACTCCATGATCCAAAATTATGGGTTGGATAATTTTACAAACCTTTACTTTTATTTTACCAATTGTACACAAATGGTAAAGAAATAAATTAATTATTTCTTCGCAAACCACTAAGAGCCAAGCATGTGCTTGGCTCCGTGAACGGTTTATGGTCCGAATTTTTTCTAATTTTACAGTCTTATTGAATTTGATAATGCTCTTTCAGCTGATCACGCAATGCTCTTTTTAGGAATTTACCAACTGAAGTCTTCGGAATTTCATCTAAAAAGACCACATCGTCTGGCAACCACCATTTGGCAAATTGCGGACGTAAGAAGTCCATAATATCATCTTTAGATACTTTATCTTTGAATTGGTCATGAAGAACAACGCATGCTAGCGGTCGCTCTTGCCATTCTTGGTGTGGGATCGCAATTACTGCAGCTTCAAATACAGCTTCATGCGCCATAATACCATTTTCTAAATCTACAGAAGAGATCCACTCTCCACCACTTTTAATTAAATCCTTTGTACGGTCAACGAGCTTGATGACCCCTTCTTCATCCATTGTTGCTACATCACCTGTATGCAGCCATCCGTCATAAAAGGCATCTTTACTCCTTTCATCGTTGTAATACTCGCTGGCAATCCAAGGTCCACGAATGAGAAGTTCACCCATCTCTTCTCCATCCATTTTCACTTCACCGTCTTTACCGACGATTTTTACCTCAAGTCCTGGCACGACAAGACCTTGTTTTGCACGAATAGATAACTTTTCTTCTTCCGGTAAATCCGTTTCATAGCTTTTTAACCTAGAAACGCTGACGAGCGGGCTCGTTTCCGTCATTCCATAGGCATGTAAGAACGGAATTCCGTACTTCACTTCAAACGCCTTAATCATAGAAGGAGGTGCTGCTGAACCACCGCAAAGAACTGCTCTTAAGCTGCTCGTATCGTATTCACCCGTCTCAAGCTCCTTAAGGAGACCGAGCCAAATTGTTGGAACACCTGCGGTTACTGTTATTTTTTCACTCTCTATAAGCTCTGCTAGAACTTTCGGAGTAAACTGTGCACCTGGCATCACTTGAGTCGAACCTAGCCAAGTAGCGATAAAAGGCATTCCCCAAGCATTAGCGTGGAACATAGGAACGACAGCCATACAACGATCTGACTCTGACAGACCTCCTGTATCGGCCATTCCTAGTGCCATACTGTGGAGAAAAATACCACGGTGACTATATACGACCCCTTTTGGATTTCCTGTTGTTGCTGATGTATAACAAATACCTGCTGGAGAATTTTCATCAATATCTTTCACAAACTCAAACTCTGGATCTCCCTCAGCTAATAATTCTTCATACGAATACACTGGAGATAAACTCGTTTCCGGCAATTCTCCATCGGTCATTACGACATAGGCTTGAACGGTTTTAAAACTATCTTTCACACGTTCTACCAATGGCAGGAGGTCACTATCGATGAGAAGTACTTTATCTTCAGCGTGGTTTACAATGTAAGAAATATGCTCTGGAGCTAAACGAATATTGATCGTATGTAGTACCGCCCCTATTCCTGGAATACCAAAGTACGCTTCTAAATGACGATTAGAGTTCCATGCAAATGTCCCTACTCGGTCACCTTGCTCTACACCTAGCTTCTGTAACGCACTTGATAATCGTCTCGTTCTTTGAGCAATTTCACGGTACGTATGTCGTTTGTTTCCTGCTGGTGTTCTCGTAACCACTTCTTTTTTCGGAAAATACTTTTCTGCTCTTTCCATCATAGAAGAAATGTTTAATGGTACATTCATCATAAAAAACGCCTCCTAAATAACCTAAAATATTTATAATTCGGCTAGAGCCGTATTACACGTATGAAAGAATAGTTTCTGAGATTAGGCTGCTTCTAGTAGCTTTTATTTTCTAAACTAGTAATCACTAAAAAACGAATGAAGTTGTAATCAGTAGGTCTATTTGTAAGCGCTTACTTTTTATATAAAACTAGAGTCAAACTAAATGTTTTACTTCTAGTTTTTCACACTTTACATTTTTATGTTCGAGGGTTTAGTATCATTCTATTTTTTGGTAAATTTCCTCTACCAATTGTGGACGCTCAGTACTCAGCCATAAATATAGACTCGCATAGCTTGAATACGGCTCCCATTCAGCTGCTAAATCTAAAACTTGATCCAGCTTCGGTTTTGTTTCTAAATCATACAGTCGCTTTAGTGCATTTTGAATTCCAATATCAGCGGCAGGTAATAAATTAGGACGCCCTAACCCAAATAATAAGAAGTTTTCAGCAGTCCACTTACCGATCCCGCGAATTTTTACTAACTTCTCGATAATCTCTTCATCTGTTTTGAAATGAAAGGCTTCCAAATCCAGTTCACCGTTTGCTATTTTCTTAGATGTATCAATAACATACTCGGCTTTTCGTTGACTAAACTGTAATTGGCGCAGCTGTTCGGGCTCTAGCTTGCTTACAACTGAGGGTTCAGGATAAAAAGGAACGCCACCCACTTCAAACCCAAACGTTTTGACAAACCGAGAAGTAAGTTCATGGGCAAACTTCATGTTCAACTGTTGATGAATAATCGTTTTCATTAAACAACCATATAAATCAAAATCACAAACGATAGGTGTACCATAAAATATATCAAATATAGGTGCTAGTTTCGTATGTTTAAAATGATCGGATATGTCTTGTAAATCGACATCCCATAAAAAAATCTGCTTTAATTTTTCAAGAACCTTCTCCTCATCTTCAACATCGCCGGTTATCGTAAGTCTCGTTACTCCATTGTTTTTTTCAAAAGAAACAGACACGACTTTGTTTTCAGTATAAATCGGAACTTTAACCTCATGATTGATACGATCGACAACATGCAGTGGGTCAGCAGATAATCTTTCTAACAAATGAGAGGCGGCATAAGGTGTGTTTATTTCAATGATTGTTTTCAATTTATTTGAGATGCTCCTTACTAATTTTTAGAAGATGATTTAATTATCTAAATTTTCACAAATATATAAATACGCTACATTTAGTTTATTTCCTGCCACTTCACATAAAAACTTCTAAATTTTTATACCTCATAATCTAACAAACTTCATCATGTAACGACATAGGTACTAAGTTATAACTAGTCCAACAGAAAAAACAGTTCCCTATACCTAGCCTTTTTATGCAATAATGGTTAGGGTAATTATTTCCAATATTTATTATTCAAGGAGGTATATGGAATTGGAATCGAAAGGTACTAAAATTGGGATTGGGATTGGTTCACTGCTTATTTTAATTATTGGTGGGATTTTATTTTATTCATTCTCATCATCGCCAGAAGTTAAATTGGCTCGTGCCATTATTAATTTATCTGAAGAAGACAAAGTGCAAGTAACAAGTGGTATGAATATGAGTGTAGATGTAGATTGGAATGCTCATGAGCTTGGTTTGTATGGAGAAGAAGAAATTTTCTTTGAAATCATGCAAAGCTTGTTAAAAAATATCTCTGGAACAAGTTCAATGATTTGGGACAGTGAAAATAAAGTGATGGAAATGAATGCTACCTATGGGATCTCAGGAGACATTCAAGGTGAAACTATTGATTTGCAAATGCCCTTTTCACTTTATATAGATGAAAATAATGATGAAATAGCATTTGACCTAGATCCATACGTTAATTTCACATCTGATATTATTGATATTATTTCTTACAATATCTTACCGAACATTCCAGATCTACAGGAAGAATTAGCTTACTTCACGGATGGGCAGGATATTGGAGAATTTGTTTCAACAGAATTAAATACTTTCATTGTACCGATTATCGAAGATGCGATTCGTGGGAAGAAATATACGGAGCCTCTAGATATTGACGGAAAAATGTTCCGTGAAGACGATGAACGTTACTTATATACTTTTGTTTTTGAAAAAATGCTGGAATATATGAAAGATAACAGCGAAGAAGAAATCGTTACCGAAGAAGACAACTGGATTTCTCTAAGCTTAGAAGAAGAATTGTTGTTTGACTCCCTTATATATGCCATGAAAGAAGTAGAAAAAGATGAAGAAGCCAAAGCAGCATATGAAGAATCTGGCGAGCAAGATATTGAAACAACCATTCGTGATTTGGAAGACACGAGTAAGGATTTAGAAGATGTGTCATTACTTCTAACTGGAAGCTTCTTAGTCGAAAAAAATATCATTAAAGAGAGCAAATTCGACTTCTCGCTTACTTTTGAAGAAGACGGCCAAAAGATTAACATGTCTGGAACTGTAAACAGTGAATATGTTTATGGAGTGGATACTGAGTTTAGTTTCTACGGTAAAGACCGCCAAGCAATTACAGAAGCTGAACTTGATGATATAGGCTATCAAATTGAATTAGCTTTAGAAGATTATATGATGGAACTTATGGCGGACAATTTTGACTATGAACATGACTTTGAACTAACAGATGAAGAAAAGGAATTGATCGCTGCTCTTGAAGCAAGCGAAGTCACTCATACAGACTTCGGTATGACTTCTGAAGAGATGTACCAATGGGTTTTAGCCCTTGAACTAGAAGGTTTAGTCAAATCAGGAACTTCAGATTTGTATATGCCCGATCTATAATTTTTTTTAAAAAACGAACCTTCTATTTCACAGAGGGTTCGTTTTTATTACGTTACATAACTGTGATTCCCCTTCTATCTAGTCGTTCTTTTCGAGCTTTTAGTATCATCATCTGAAGAAAGCCGACTTCTTCTATACCTCGTCATTTCCATTTGATTTGTTACTGTCGTAGCGAGGACGCCTATTTATTTTACCGGACTGAGTGGACCCGGCAATACACAATGTAAGCTCAATAAATCAAACCGAAAATACCGTCGCCTCTGTTACATAAAAGAAGCTGACGTAAAGTCAGCTTCCCTTGTATGTTTCTGTTTCTTATTTCATAATTCTTTTTATCAGTTTTAATCCACCTTTAGCTTTATGATACCTCAATGGAATATCCATCTTAGTAGATTGGTGTAATATCCCTTTATCGTGTGAAAACGCATCAAAGCTGTATTTTCCATGGTAAGCGCCCATACCACTTGAACCTACTCCGCCAAATGGTAACTGAGACGTTCCGACATGGTAGATGACATCATTGATACAACCGCCGCCAAATGATAAGTGAGTGACTATATTTTGCTCGGTCTTTTTGTTCTCTGTAAAAAGGTAAAGAGCCAATGGATTCGGACGTTTCCGTACCATCTCAATGACCTCTTGCTCCGTTTCATATTCAAACACAGGTAAGATTGGTCCAAAGATTTCCTCCTCCATTACTTTAGAGTCCCATGAGACATGATCCAGTATCGTCGGCTCGATAAAGCGCCGTTCTCTAATGGCGTTTCCTCCATAAAGAATCGTCCCATCTTGCATATACCCAGTTAGACGATCGAAATGCCTTTCGTTAACGACCATCGGAAAATCTGAATTCCGAGAAACATCTTCACCGAATTGGTCCTTAATTTGTTCAATCAGTTTCTTTAAGAAGGTTTCTTTTACACTTTTATGCACGAGTAAGTAATCTGGAGCCACACATGTTTGCCCGGCATTTGTAAATTTCCCCCACGCGATCCGTTTCGCTGCTATATCTAGTTTTGCATCTTCATGTATAATCGTAGGACTTTTCCCGCCTAATTCAAGAGTAATTGGTGTTAAATGCTTTGCTGCGGCTTCCATAACTACTTTTCCAACTGCAACGCTACCTGTAAAGAAGATGTGGTCAAAGTTAAGAGCAAGTAACGCTGTGCTCGTTTCTACGTCTCCTTCAACGACTGCTACATATTGTTCCTCAAACGTCTGTTGTAATAAGTGTGCCAGAACAGCAGATGTGTGCGGTGTTAATTCTGACGGTTTAATAACGGCACAACACCCTGCAGCAATTGCCCCAATTAACGGTGCTATTGTTAATTGCACCGGATAATTCCACGGTGAAATAATAAGCGAAACCCCATACGGCTGCGGATAAATATAACTATCTGAACCGACATGGGTCATTGGCGTTTTTACCTTACGTGGCTTTACCCAGCCTTTTACATGTTTAATCGTTTCTGATATTTCACTGTAAAGGACGCCCATTTCAGTAAGGTACGCTTCAAAGTCTGATTTATTGAGATCCTTGCGAAGTGCTTCACTAAGCTTCTTTTCATTAGCTTTAAGAGCTTTTTTTAATTTCTTAAGTTGTTTAATTCGAAAATTGACATCATGGGTTACACCGCTATAAAAATAATCTTTTTGCATTTGAAGAAGGTTTTCGTACGATTTGCTCATTTGTTAAACCCCCAATCCAATTTTTATCGCTACCTTTATGTTATCATCTCTCATTCCAAACTGCTTCTGTAACAGCTTGGAATAAATCGATTATTTACGACCGTAATCGGCTTTAATTTCGCCCCATAATTCTGTATGCCATTTGAGGATTGGGTTTTTGTACGTATTTGTTTTCAGCCATTTTTCAGCGCGTTCAACTAGAGACCAGATATACTCTGTGTCTTTATCACGCTTTAAGCTCGAGTTTACTTTTTTATCTCGTACCCACTTCATCGCTGTTTTCGAGTCAGAGTAAATAGGCGTTGTATCTTTTCCTTGTTGTTTTAACCACGCAAGTCCATGTACGATCGCTAAAAACTCACCCATATTGTTCGTACCTATATGTATTTCTGGATGAGAAAACAGAATTTCCCCTGTTTTGGTATTCACACCTTTATACTCAACAATACCAGGATTGCCTCTGCAGCCCACATCGACTGATACACTATCCCATACAACATCACCAACTGCTTCTTCTTTCCCTTTGGCAGCGGGCTTCTTAGAAGCAGAAGACGTTTTTTTTGCCTGAACCTTCCCACTAGAAAGAGCAGCTTCTGCGTCTGCTTTACTTTCAAATGACTTAAACCTAGCGCCTTGAAATCCTTTTACTTGCGCTTCGCATTCCGCCCACGTATTGAATATTCCAGTTTTTCTCCCGCTCCATACCACATAATATTTCTTTTTTGCCAAGACATTCACTCCAGACTAAATTTTATCAATTTTCTATTATTCTTATGATTTATGAACTCACTATTACAGCAAACTTTCTTTGAACGACTACTAATCGATACAACAAGGCCGCCGCACAACAACCAAGACCCGTAATTAACCCGACCCAATATCCATATGGTCCGAGTGGTGTAAAGTTAGCAATGATATAACCCGTTGGAAGACCAATGATCCAAAAAGAAACTAAAGCCATGACAAACGGAATGTTAACGTCTTTGTATCCTCTCAAAGCCCCTTGAATTGGGGTCGCTAGCGCATCTGAAATTTGGAAGAAAATTGCATACAATAGAAACTGCTTAATTAACAGTAATACCGTTGGATCATTTGAGTATAAACCAGCTACCGGTCCTCTTGTCACATATAAAATTAAAGACGCCACAAGGGAGAACAAGACGGCAAACCCTATTCCTAAATAGCTGTATTGTTTAGCATCCTGTAATCGTTTCGCCCCCACTTCATAGCCGACGGCAATCGTTAAAGCAAATGCGACACTCATCGGTATCATATAAAGCAACGATGCAAAATTAATCGCCGCTTGGTGAGCTGCAATCGTCTCAGTATTAAACTGACTCATCAGTAATGTGACTGCAGCAAAAATACTCGTTTCAAAAAAGATTGTAAATCCAATCGGTAAGCCTAATAAAAGTAACTCTTTCCACGCGGAAAAGGAAACACGGAAAAACGTTTTGAATATATTGTATTCTGAAAAGGGGCGAACTTTTATAACGAACAACAAGGAAATCCCTAATATAAACCAATACGTGATTGAAGAGGCATATCCTGCTCCGACTCCCCCTAATCTTGGAAAACCAAAATGACCGAAAATGAGAATATAGTTAAAGAACACATTAATCGGTAAGGCTAACAATGTAATAATCATCGTAACGCGCGTTTGACCGAGTGAGTCAAAAAAGCAACGCACCACGGTATATAAAAATAACGGGAGAATTCCAAAAGACAATCCGATTAAATAATGCTTAGCAATTCTTCTTACCTCATCGGTTAAACTCATGGCGTTAAGAATTGGATTAAGAGCAATGACCCCCGCAACAATAATGACAATGACAATTGCAATTGATAAGTACGTCGCTTGGATAACAGAAAAAGGGACCTTGTCGTATTTTTCCGCTCCTATATCCTGCGCCAAGATTGGTGTTAAAGCCATTAATATCCCAACAAGCCCGGTAAATACCGGCAGCCAGATACTTGAACCGATCGCAACACCGGCTAGATCATCAGCGCCTGCTTGCCCTGACATCACGGTATCAAAAAAGTTCATCCCATAAAGACCTAACTGCGTAATTAGGATGGGGATTAGTATATACATTAACAGCCTTAACTTTTCTTGCCATGTGTTTGTTTGTTTCATGATGTGACCAACTTTCTCTAATCGAACATTATGTACCTATACTATTACAACGAACTTACTCCTTAATGTCTAGCAATTACTACTTAATTATTTATAAATCTTAATAAAAAAGGGTAGCAGGTACCATCAGCGCTTTAAAGTGCTGATGGTACCTGCTACCTATTTAATTGCTGCTCTTGAATAACATCCCTAACATAGTTAGCGATTTCTTTTACATCCATATCTTTATACTGTTCAGCATAGATAGGCGCTGCAATTTTTAAGTCAACAGCTCCGGGTCGAATCCGCTTTTTTTCTTCGAATAATTGATAGGAGCCATTAATTGAAATTGGCACAATCGGAACACCAGATTGTAAAGCAAGCCTGAAACTCCCTGCTTTAAAGCGTCCCATTTCTTTGCCTTTACTTCTCGTGCCTTCTGGAAAAATGACTAAGGAATGACCTTCTTGTAACAGCTTTGCACCTTCATCTATTGCTTGAAGTGACTGTCTGCGGTCTTTTCGTTGCATAAATACGCAATTGATTACTGTCATCCATTGACCAACAATCGGTACTTTTTTTACTTCTTCCTTTGATATAAATCCTTTTGGCTTATCGATATAACCTAGCAATATTGGAATATCAAAATTACCTTGATGATTTGAAACAAATAATACTGCACCTTGTTTCGGTACATGTTCTAATCCTTCTACATTCACTTTCGCCCCTGCAAGCTTAACGAGCGAACGAGACCAACGCTTTGGTAGCGCACCTGACATTTGATCTCTTGCTTCAACGGGCATAGAGTTGTCTAGTCGCTTCATTTTCCACAACGTTGGTAAGCTATAAATTAAATAAAGGGCTAAGTAAATCACCCAGATGATCGTTCGTATCATGATGTACCCTCCACTCTATCCTTCCGATAGTAATTATAGCAGAAAAGTAGAGTAAGAGAGTAGTTCTAAAAAATGTGTAAATTCTTTCTTATTCAGCGGGATGTAATTCTAGTTTTTTACTCGTCTTATGATAAGTTTTTGGATTAATATTAGTTGAATGATATTTGCCATTTACCCAATCCTCTATTTGATTGTCGTACCAGCGACTCGTTACATGCCCGGATTGACCTGGTACAACGACGTGGTAGCTTTCCGATAAATCGGATAGATCCATGACACCACGCCAGCCTGCACCATGATTGACTTCTCCGCTGTTTACATTCCACGCTGCTGCCATAACTGTAATCGCACTTCCACCTACTGGTTGTGGCGTTGGATTGAAAAGTATATGCAACGGTGCAATAGCACCTAGTGGATGTTTAAGTTTAACTTGATGGAAATCTCCCCATGACCACTTCTCCATTCTAGGTCCTTGCACCTCAATCCCGCGGTTTACTGCTCGCTGAAAGGCTTCGAATACCACTTCTTGATATCCCCCCTGATTTTCTATCCAAAGGCTGTCTTCACCGTTAGCTGCCAGGCGGATTAGTTCATCGACAACACTACGTCGCTCTCTAAAATGTTTAAATAAATCTGGGTCAATGCGTTCCTCAAACAAGACATCGGATATCGAAGCAATCCATAAATGATGAATAAGTGGTGCAACTAAATTAGGATCATCTTTAAAATTCCACTCTTCTAGCAAACGAATGGCTTCTTGATCAATATACCGCAACATACTGTGTGATTTTAGCGTTGGTAAAAGCAGTGGCAAAAGCTCCTCGGCTTGCAAATTTCTTTGATCAAATTGTAATGCCTTCATGTCATCAGTTGACATTACTTCTTTACTCGATAGGACATCAACAATTCGCTGTTGCCGGAACGGTTGCGCCCAGCTGTGAGCAATATGGTATGGGTAGTTATCATCGACAATTTTATTATTTGCGGTCGCAATAAAACCTCCATCTGGATTAATAATAGTCGGTAGCTCTTCCCACGGAATATATCCTTGCCACTCATGTTCGTCTGTCCATCCTGGAACAGGTAACAGGGCCTCGTTTGTTTTACGAATGGGAATAAGTCCGTTCGCACGATAAGCAATCGTTCCATCTGTTGATGCAAACACAAAGTTTTGAGCAGGCGCATGGAAATACCTTAAAGCGTCCTCAAACTCTTCCCAATTCGTCGCTTTATTAAAACGAATTACAGCATCTAATTCAGGTGTTGGATCATGCGCTGTCCACCGGAGAGATAACGCACTGTCTGGCTGATCATCATGAGCGAATTCCGAAATGATTGGTCCATGTCGTGTAATGACGACATCAAACTCTATTGATTCTTCCCCCTTAATCTTCAACTCTTCTTTAATGATTTCAGCTTTCTCCCAATTTCCCATGTACTCAAATTCATATGGATGATCTGGATTACGCTTCTCAATATATAATTGTTGGACATCTGGACCGACATTAGTAACTCCCCACGCGATATGTTCATTGTGACCTACAATAATCCCAGGGATTCCTGCAAAGATGACCCCTGTTACATTCACTTCAGGTGATTTTAAATGCGTTTCATACCAAATCGATGGTGTCGCTAATCCTAAATGTGGGTCATCTGCGAGTAACGGCTTTCCTGTTACTGTTTTTTCTCCAGATATCACCCAGTTGTTACTCCCATTTTCTAAATGAGGGCTGTCCGCATAGCCAAAACTTTTGGAGAAATCCAATGTATGCGCTTTCAATAAATCCAATACGTGTGGACCACCTGCAGGATAGGTTGGGAATAACTCAAGAGCTTCCTCTTCTGAAAAGTTTTGAAGTAAATAATGTCTAAACATCTGACTTTCCCAGTTCCCGCCTAAATCATAGGCCATATACTTTCCTAGAGTAATAGAATCTATTACTGACCAAGGGTTCGGTTCATAACCCATGAAACGAAACTCTAGAGGTAACGTTCCTGCCTCTTTGGCTTCACTAATGAAGGCATTTACACCGTCTGCATAAGCTGTTAATGCCTTCATGGCATCCGCTGATAAGTGATCAATCGTTGCTTCAGCAGCTCTTCTTAATCCAAAGGTTCTAAAAAATTTATCATTTTCTACAGTTGCTTCCCCAATCACTTCACTTAACATTCCCGAAGCTTGTCTTCGGCCTAAATCCATTTGAAAGAGTCGATCCTGCGCTGTCACATACCCTTGTGCAAAATAAAGATCATTTTCATTTAAAGCTTCAATATGAGGTACACCGTTCTCATCGCGCCAGACTGTTACAGTTTCTTGTAATCCTGAGAGATGTATCGTTCCTTCAATAACTGGTAGAGGCTTTTTCATTTGAAGGTATCCCCAAATAATAACAGAAGTGACGATTAATACTAAAACTAGCGCTCCAATTAATGCAATCTTTTTGAACAATTGTTGCTTTGTACGACTACTCTGGCTTTGAACGATCGTTTCCAAATAAGTTCCCCCGTTTCCATTTTTACTATTGTATTGGTGGAAATAACTATTTATATATTATATCGATATATATCAGAAAATTCTATATTTTAACAAAAATAAAGGGTGTTTCGTTTATTACCTACCTCTCACCTTTGATTTACTCTTCTATCCTTCCGTTATAAGGAAATCATCTGTCCTAAATCATCGCTCAGCGTAACACTCTGTAAAATTACAGAAAACCCCTCCTCCAACAATCAGCTGAAAATGCCCTTGTTGAAGAAGGGGGGGTGTATCTTTCATTCATTTAGATCTTCACACAATCCTGCGTCTGAACAAAGTAGATATTCATTTCTCCTACTTGTTCCTTCGTTATTTCTTCCCATGCTTGTTTATAAACATTAAGCTGCTTGGCGTAATGATCTTTTAGCTTTTCTATATCTTCTTTTCTTGTAAATCGGTCCGTCTTGTAGTCGACGATAATCCACTCATCATTTTCTTTAAAAATAAGATCGATGATCCCCGTTAATATCGTTTCACCTGTTTCTTCTCGGTACAATGGATGGCCTTCTTGAACCATGACTGTAAATGGCATTTCTGCATACCACTCATCTGATTGTTTGCACCGCTCCCATATAGGTGACTGTAAAAAGGCATCAATCGCATCGTTTACTTCTGGAGCACGTTCTACTGGAATATCATATTTCACTAGAAGCTCCTCAATGACTTCACTTCTAGTTTCATTTCCTTTTAAAATTGCTTCAAACGCTTCATGAATGACACTTCCCCAGTCCTTGCCACCGCCCGTTTCCCTAGCGATGCCTAGTAAGGAATGGTCGTCTCCTGTACGGTCCGTCGGTCGCTCCATCTCGTACGTCTTCTGTTTTAACGGTTCGGCCCAGTTCAAGACTTGCTCGCGGATCTGATTCCACTCGACTGCGCCAATTACGTTTTTATCAACCACTTCAGGTTTAACGATATCTTCAGGCACTTTAAACTCTTCCAATTCAAGTCCCTCAAGCAGATCATTCCACGGATTATTTTTTTCATTGCCTTTATCCATACAACTAATGACAAGCATCTTCTCAGCACGAGTCGCTGCCACATAAACGAGTCGCATTTCTTCAGCTTTTAAATACTCATACTCTTCTGCTTGCAGGCGTTGCCAGTTCGGCGGTTGTGCCATCATCTCATCTTTTTCATTGGTAAAACAAAAGTAACCAATCGAACCTTCTTGCTCGCGCTGGATATGACGGCCAATTTTATCTTTTTGATCGACAAACTTCTTCGGATGAACTAAAAACACGATTGGTGCTTCAAGCCCTTTTGATTTATGAACATTCATGACACGTACGGCATTTTCTTCATCCGGTAAGGTCATTTCTTCTATCGTTTCGTCAACAATTAGTTGCTCTAATCGTTCTACGACAGCGTAAAACTCAGCATGTCCGCTTGCTTCATAAGCTCTTAATTTCTCGAGTACTTGGTAGGTGCGTGTATAATCACGTTTATTTTTTTTCAAACTCATATACTTAGGTAATAAACCGACATCTAACAAGATTTTCTCGATGGCCGCAGTCGGAATGTCTTGTCTGCGCCACATATAGTATTGCTTCAGCTTGTCATATACTGTTTTTAATAATGCTTGCTCTTCTTCAGCTAATGGTTCAGGGATGGCTGTAAATAATGCGAGCCTCCCGCCATGAGTCGTGAAGTTATATAAAAGCTTGTCGCTAATGCCGAATAGCGGGCCTCGTAATACAGCTGCAGCATAAAGAGAATTCGTCGGTTCCGCTAAGAGCTTGAACAGATAGAGCGCCGCACGAAGTTCTTCATCTTCAGCTAAGCTGACCTCTCCGGTTGTCATCACAGGAATACTATATTCTTCTAATTTTTTAGCGTAATCATCGATACCGCCGTTGTACCGGGTCAGGATCATAAAATCTCTTGGTTGCGCTTCACCATTCGTTAGCTTTTCACGAATATACTTTGCAATACCGTCAGCATCAGCTTCAATCACTTCCGCTGTTTTTCTTGCATTAGGAACCATCCATTTATAAATGCCCAATTTCTGTTCTTCTTTCGGGTCATCTCTTTTGACAGAATTTAACGGTCTGTATGCGGCTTGATAACTCGTTTCTTGTTCAGGTAAATGTTGAACAAATACTTCATTTAATGGTTCCGTAACAAGGCTCGTCGTTCGGAAGTTCATCGTTAGGTTCAGCGCTTCCCCGCCCGTACTCGCAATCATCTCCTTTACGCGTTGATAAATATCAATATCTGCGCGCCGGAACCGGTAAATCGACTGCTTCGGGTCTCCAACTACAAAGAGAGATCCTTGACGAGGGGTTAACTTCGTCCAATTCTTTTCTTCAATTTCTTCACCCGTTAGATACAACATTAATTCAGCTTGGATTGGATCCGTATCTTGGAATTCATCAACGAGTAAGCACTTATATTTCTGTTGGAAATACCGACGAACCTCACTGTTTTCCTTTAATAGTTTCGCCGATTCAGAAAGCAAGTCTTGAAAGTTTAATGAAGATCGCTTCTTTTTTAAGTTTTGGTAATAAGCTAACGCTGGCTTTAAAAATGGAATTAACCGACTATGGCAAAATTCAAACCAACTTTCTAATACAGGAGCAACAGCTTCTGCAAGAATGATTTGGCGCTCATCTCTTATTTCTTTTGCTACATCGTTATCTTTCCAACGATTTAAGGTGACCGTTGTTTTCTTTTGATAGGGTCTTAACATCGCCACTTTCGTCTTATCTTTCGCAATATCAAAATACTTTAATTCCCGCATCGTGCGAAGAACTTTCTTCTGAAGCGAGTCATAACCTTTATCAGGCTCTTCTTCTGGTAGATTTGTTTTTACATACTCTATGAATGCTTTTAGCTCAGAGAACACTTCACCTAAATCCGGTCTTTCTGTTTCTTCATAAAACCAGACTACATCAGCATACTCGCGCAACTCATGTAAGTTTGCTCGCAAAGAAGCGACATCAATGCCTAATTCGGATAGCTCATCCAAATGTTCTGGAGATTTTAAGCGAATATCATTAATGTAACGTTCCCACGCTTCATCGGCGATCAGTTTATCTTCTTGTTCATCTAACTCTTTAAAATCAAAATCAAGTCCAGCCTCTACTGGTCGTTCCCGTAACAGCCTGGCACAGAACGAGTGAACCGTTCCAAGGTAACATTGATCAAAGTCCGCTAAGGCACGTTCAATTCTTTCTTTCACATTAGCATCCGTTATTTCTTTTCTTCTTTTCTCTAGTTCGGTTTGAAACCGTTCCTTTAACTCGTCTGCCGCTTTTCGTGTAAACGTAATCGCAACAATTTCTCGGATTTCATATGTTCCTGTTGTCACGAGATTGGCCATTCTTTGAACAAGGCTAAAGGTTTTTCCAGAGCCTGCGCCTGCTTCCACGAGAAAGTTCGTGTTCAAGTGTTCCATAATCTTGTCACGTTCAGATTTATCCATTAATACAACATCAGTCATACGAGCGCACCTCCTTTAACCGTAAAGCTCCTGAAGCTGTTTCTTCTTCGTGTTTTTTTGCAAGTACCTCTTCTTCGTACGTGTGTCTTTGACAAACTATTTTATAATCACAATACTTACAATCATCAGCTGCATCGGTGTAAGGAAAATGCCCTTTAGCAAGGAGGTCACATAAGTGCTCGACGATCGTTAAAAATTGCTGCCGTTCCTCATCGTTATGCTTTCGTACAATTCTCTCACCTTGCCCTTTCAGCGTTGGAAAAAGGTAGGTACTTGAGCTGACTTGTGCATTTTGATGCGTAAAAAGCTTTTCAAATGCAAGTGCATACAGACTGTGTTGAAGTTTACGTCCCCCGTTAAAATAAGCTTTTTCCGTATAGCCATAGGAACTTCCTGTTTTATAATCAATAATTGCATATAGTCCATTCTTCAAACGATCGACACGGTCAATTTTTCCGCTTAATCGGATCGACTCCCCATTGGCGAGATCAATCGTTGCTGGGTCTTGTCCACTAATTCCAAAATTAAATTCAAAGAATAACGGGTCGCCTTCACCACTTGCCTCTTCCTCTGCCTTCAAAAAGACCGCACATGACTCTAGAATTTCCTGGCGCTCTAATAAATAAATGATTTCACTTGGGGGCGGATTGCTTTCTCGTTCGAAAGAGAGCACTTGATCAGCAATTTCAATAATCAGATCTAGATGCTGTTCTACTTGCGGCTTTTCTTTTGCTTCTTTTAAACGTCCATAAAAACGCTCAAACACTTCATGCATTAAACTTCCTCTAGTTGGAGGGTTGAGCCAGCTATACATATCGAATTCTTCTATTTGTTCTTCTTCAACATATAAAATATGCTTTAAAAAATATTTATACGGACAAGTCCCTAGCATCTCTAACTTACTCGTTGTAATCGTAAGCTGTTCATTTTTTCTAGGATCAAGCTTGTCGTGATCATATTCTACTCGACCGTCGAATTCAGTAAACACCTCATTACGACGCGCTTCTCTAGCCAGCTCAGCTTGTTTTAAGTGCATAAATGAAACTTCGTTAAAGACCTCTTTATCTAACTGGCTCTGATCCCATACTTGCTTGGCCCACCATTCATTTTCATGAAGTACATTTGCAGTTTCTTTTTGGATAAAATGAACATCATCTTGCAGAGCAAGAACAAGCTCCTCACCTGTTACGCTAGGTTGTTTCGTCAATAATCGATACGCTTGTAAAAAGATATGCGCTGGAGCAGATCGCCGATTTTCAACCGTATCCATAAACGGATAACTCATTTGCACATGTCCTTTTGTCGTTAACAATAGCTGAACAAATAAATAAAAGTTTCGTTTAACAAACTCACGGCCTAACGTCATCTCAGGATGAATCGCTTTTCTTTCTAGATCAAGAAGAATAGGGTCTTCTTTTTGACGGCCAGGAAATCTGCCGTTATCTAAACCTACGATATACACATGAGGACGATCTAAATACAATCCAATCCGATGAGGCGAGATATGGAGATGACCCGGCTTAGGCATAGATGCTCCAACTGTAAGCTTCATTAACCACTGTTCTGTATCATTTAGTGCCTCACCTAACGTCATGTCTCCATCAGCTAAATGTTCAACTTCTGTTATCGCTTCAATTAGTTGATTTTTGGCAGACGTGTTTAGTGCATTGTTTGAGTTATCCTCTATTGAAATTAAATCTTTCAAAGCAATTAACCACTGTTTATACGAGATAGTACTCCACGTGCTGTCTCCCTCAAACCGTTCCATCCATGGGGTTAACCATTTTTCTAATTGTTTGTATCTCTCTAGCTTTTGAACGACCCGTGTATTGGAAGGATCTTCTTTTATTTTTAGCGCTAAATCGGTCATCTTTTCATGAAGCTTCTGTATATACCTTTCCTTTCCCCAATGAATGTCTGCATCTTGAAGAAGCTCAATGACTTTTTCTCCTGACAGTTCTATTTGGTTTAATGATATACAGCCTTCTCTAATTAATTTAGCCAGCATCTTGATGCTGTAGTTTTCACGCATCCACTGAAATACACCTTTTATAAGCTTTCCAGGTTTTGTCAGATTAACTGGGACGCCTTCAGCAAACGTGACACACTCCTCCAGCTTTTGTTTTTGCACAAAGCGAAGAACACTTTCTACGTATGGTCGTCCACTTGTATAGAAAATGACGGATTGATCAAAAGGCAATTTCTTATTCTTCAATTCCCTAAATACACCATGAATTTCTTCATCTTCACTGATGGCTGCTTTTAAAACAAGATCCGGTTCACTAGGGGCATTTTCGATTTGATATAAGAAACTAAATGGATGATGCGATTCGATATTCTTGGTCGGGGGCACCATCGACGGCAGCGGCTCTAACCCAACAACTGCTGGAAAGTCTAGTGCAACAACCTCTTCGCCTTTTGTATAATGCAAGAAAAATTCTTTCTCGATTCGGTAATAAGCTTCATGAGGAAAAAAGATATAAAGTGACTGTTTTTTTGGCGCGACAGGTTGTTGCATGGCAAGCTCGAAGATATCAGCCGTATCCAGCAATCGATTTTCTTGGCGTTTTTGTTCATACGCTTGAAAGAGCTGGTATAGATCTTCTCCTTTCTCTCGCTTTAGAAATGCTTGTGTTGGAAAAGTTTGTACAGATACTCTCGCTTGTTTTAAATCTAATATCGCTTGGTAAACAGCTTGGCTAAATGCAGGGGTCAATTGAACAGTGTTAAAATAATTTAACTGTTTATTGGCTTTCAGTTTTTGCAGTTCTGAAAAAATATATTGTTTGCCAATTTGGTATGGCATTTGTTTATAATCGGCTTTTTTCATAACAGGTTTAATCGACTCAAGAGCTAAGTCCATAAACGTTTTGACCTTGACATTAAGAACAGGTTGGCCGGCTCTCGCTAAAGCTTGTATCACGAGTTGTCCATCACGGTGTGAAGGAACAACAAAAATCTTTTCTGTTAATTTATTGTTTGTAACAATTTCAATGAGTTGCTCAATAATAGAATGAGGATTCATATTAACCTCCTAGCTTTTAGTAAATCACCCTTTAATTATACAGAAATCACCAGAAAAAAGCGAATGTTAGTTCTCTTTTAAATATTTATTGACACAAAATCTATTTATCTTTGCTACCTCGGTCTCTATCTTTTTAAGCTACAATAAAGTTGACATCTTCAGCCAATTCATCCAGAGTACTAATACGCTTGTTTACATGAATGTGGAGGGGAAAAAATTGAATAAATTAGACCAGTTAATTGAAGTAGCACCATTACTAAAAGAATTGTTTTTAGAAGAAGACAATATGATTGCAATAAGCAACTTAAGCGAAATTGTATATTATGTTCCCGGTAAAACTCTAAATACAGCCAGAATAGGAGATAGGCTTGTAGAGGGAGACGGGCTGTTTGACGCGATCAAAGCCAAGCAGACGCTACGTGTTAATATACCTAAAGAGGTAAAAGGTGTTCCCTTTCGTGCAGTTACAATTTCTATTCGTGCTAACAACGGAGAAATTATTGGTGCTTTCGGAATTGGCTGGAGTCTAGAGGAAGTGTATAAAATAAATGAATTATCAGAAACGCTAGCTGCTTCTATTGAAGAAATATCTGCCAGCCTTTCAGAGATTTCAAATACAGCTTTAGAATCATCTGCTTCTCAAGAAAAAATTACAGAATCTGCTCATGATATGAAAAAACATGCTGATGAAACACAAACAATTACGAGTCTAATTAAAAAAATTGCAGGACAAACGAACCTTCTTGCCTTAAACGCTGCCATTGAAGCTGCTCGTGCAGGCGATCATGGTAAAGGCTTTGCTGTAGTAGCTAACGAGGTTCGAAAGCTCTCAGTAGAAAGTAATGACGCTGTCAAGGGAATAGAGCTTTCTTTACACGAAATGAAGGAAGGCATTACTGCTATACAAAACCAAATTGTTCAGACTTCTCAATATGTCCACTCACAAACCGCCGCTACCGAGGAGATCACAACTGCTGTTCAATCGTTACATTCTGTTGTTGACGACTTATTAAAACTTTCCAAAGTAAATTAAAGCTATAAGATGAAAAGGGTTCCTGCGCAAGGGCCCTTTTCAATTTTACCTCTTTTTCTTCTCCAGCTCACGATTTACAACTATTCGTTCACGCTTTCTCCTAATTCCTCCCTGATCGCTCACGATTCACAGCTTTTCGTTCACAATATCTCCTAATTTCTCCCTCTACCGCTCACGCTCCACAGCTTTTCGTTCAAGCCTCCTCCTAATTTCTTCCTCTACCGCTCACGTTTCCTCCCTTTCCGTTCACGCTTCCTCCTAACTTTTCCCTTAACCGCTCACGATTCACAGCTTTTCGTTCACGATATCTCCTAATTTCTCCCTCTACCGCTCACGATCCACAGCTTTTCGTTCACGCTATCTCCTAATTTTCCCCTCTACGGCTAACGGTTCACGCCTTTCCGTTCACGCTCCAGCGTACGCCATTCCACTCTCTTAGTTATAAAAGCAAACAACATTTCACTTTTCATACAAAAACATTTACAATAGTTGGTAAGGAGAAAGATGGCGAACAAAAAATCTCTCCAGCGAAAGGAAGGTTATTTTATGACTCTACCTGCTTGTCTGCTCGGGAAAACTGTTAGTTTAAATAACAATTCCCACTATCTTATCAAGTATCAAGAACCTACTGACAAGGATAACCATGTCATTTTATTTGAAGAGGACCGTCCGAAAATTTATGCCCGTATATCTCATACAGGTGAATTTTTACAATCTTTTTTTCTAAATAAAACACATGATCCACATGCTGCACGCTGCCTTGAACAATGTAAGCAAATTGAAGCTGCTAGAACGAATAGTCCACTTACTCAAGCTGATATTAAAGATGCTTTAAATGACGAAGAACATGCTAAATTCCATAATAAAAACTTAGAAAAACTTCTTTCGGATGAACATTTACAAGACATTAAAAATTGTTGGCCTTCCCGTTTATTATCTTCTCAATCCATGAACCACAAGACTTCTAACTCATTGATCCATTCCACACTAATAACAGCACTCTCTACTGCAAATCCAAAAAAATCCATTGATTTCTTACTACTACATCGTTATGACCGTTTTTTAATCCATCTTATGAAACATTTTGAAAAATCCCCCACTTTAGTGACTGATATTTTATCGTACTACTACAAGCATCATGCGTATGATGAAGCGAGTACTTTTCTCACTCGATTAGCTAAAAAAGTGTCCTTAGAAGACGTCTCTTTTTTGAATTTTGTTTTAGATGAAAGTCGTAAGTTAAATAAAATTTACAACCAATCATCTGTTTTCAAACAAGTATTTTTAACCATTTACCAACGCGGAAAAAGAAAATACGGAAAAGATGTCACTTCATGGTTGAGTTCCATAACCAATGAAAAGAGAAACCACTTAAAACAGGACATTCTTCAATTAATCAAAGATAAGAAAAACAAGGAAACAAGTTAATGTATAGCAAACAGGGTTTTCTATTTCACACAAAGCATTATTTGAATAAATTGAGAAAAATAAATAAACACTATTAACGCTAGGAAAACAAATTTACCCTAGCGTTTTTTTCTGCTCCCAGCATTAAATTTACTAGTCGAGTCATTAATAAAGTATTTTCTTATAGATAGAACGATACTTTAGCCCACCCTCTAATTACTCATTGACGCTTCAGGAAAATCCTTCCTATAATATAAATCGTAATAATTACTATTTACAAAGGGGATAATTTTACAAATGAAAAGTTATGTACACACCACAAAGACACTTGTTTCAGTATTGTTATTAGCTGTATTTTTACTTATTACAGGATGCAGTTCAAACTCAACTTCAACTGCAAACGAAGAAACGTCTTCTAGCGAAGATATGTCCGATGAGCTTCTATCTGAAAATGATGAGGCTGATGAGGAAGAACATAAGGAAGAAGAGGCAGAACAAAGTGATAAAGAAGAGAAAAACGGAACACGCATTGCCGTCAGCTATGATGCAGGTGTAATCATTTTAGATGGAAACTTTCAAGTCATTGAAACTCTAGAAACAACCACAAGTGCTATGGGTCTAGCAGACGACAATCGTCACTTGTTTCTCAACAACCGCGAAGAAGGTATAGTAAAGCTTCTTGATTTAGGTGTATGGGTAGATAGCCATGGCGATCATGGACATACATATGCAGAGGCACCTGTTGTGTCAGACTATGAAATACATGGTGAAAAGCCAACACACTTCGTAACTCACAATGGAAAAACAGCCATCTTCTATGATGGTGATGGTCTTGTAGAAGTTTATACAAACAAAAGTTTAAAAACTAGTAAAAAGCCAGAGCCTATGATTACGATTCCTGGCATTGGACATCACGGCGTTGCAGTACCATTATCAAATGGAAATTATGCTGTATCCTACACAGATGAAGAAGATCCACAGCCACTTCCAGAAGGTATCGTTATTTATGATGAAACAGGCGAAGAAGTATCCCGCTATGCCTCTTGTCCTCGCCTACATGGTGAAGCTTCTCACGGGTCGAAAGAAAAAGAGATGGTTGCCTTTGGTTGTGAAGGGCAGGTTCTCTTGTATCTTCCTCATACAGATGAAGCGATAGAAATTTCGTTACCTGATGAAGAGGCACGAGTGGGAACGATTAAGAGTCATAATGACAGCCGTTATTTCCTAGCAAATTACAGTAGTAAAGAAAAACCAGAGCTCGGTACCAATGTTAGTGTCATTGATACAAATGAAAAAACACTTAATACCATTGATATCTCAACACCTTATATAAGCTCAATGGCAGTTAATGCAAATGGAGAAGGATTTGTCCTAGGCATAAATGGAACCCTCTATCAGCTGGACTTAGCGAATGGAACGATTATATCTGAACTTCAGGTGATTGATCCATTTGAGTTAGCTGAGGGACACGGTCATGATCATGTCTACCCAAGTCTAACATTAGTCAATGATCAAGTCGTCATTACAGATCCAACTAATAACACACTTCTACATGTACATGATGACCACGTGGATACAGTATTAACTCTAGACGTGCAACCAACAGGTATATTATCAGTCACTGCTTTTTAATATTAACGGTCATGCTTCTCAAAACTAATCTAGGACCAAAACTAAAATGGTCCTAGATTAATTTTTATTCAATAAAAGCACCTTTACTTCAATAAGTATGAATCCCTTTTCCAATAAAACTAGCAGATACAGGTTGTAATCCTAGTTCTCTTGACCAAACTGAGAGTTGACCGATATGATGAATTTCGTGTGCAATTATATGGTGAAGTATTTCATCGACAGTGTATTTTTCTTCATCCCAAGAAACACTTATAACTTTTCCCTTTAAACCATCTAAATTTGATTGTAAAAACTTAGCTATTTCATTGCGTAATTCATCTGATAGAGGTTTAACCTTTCTAAGTGAATTATAGTCTTCAAACTGAAATGTTACGTCTTCCTTCTTCTGAATACCACGAATCCAGCTATATTCGACATCAATAATATGAAAAAAGGTATATAAAATACTTCCCACTCCACCTCTGCGTTCTTTTATCAACTCTTCAGTCGCTACTTGGGCGCACCAGTCAAACCACTCATCTCTTACTTTCCAGTTATATTCAAAGAATTTTATCAATAAGAACACTCCCATATGTTGTATTCCTAATAAGATCGAGCACTGCCCCCTACATTCTCCATCGCCTTCTTATATATGAAAGATAGCCAACAAGGAACGGAATTGCCCCACTTCCTTCTTAAAGAAAAACATCCGTTTAGTTTAAAAAGGTTGCTCTTTATTGGATTTTTTTAATTTACTCAATCTTCCTGAAAGTAAAACTGAAAATAGCAATGAAAGACTAGCTATTCCGATTGCAATATAGATCAAATAAGTTGGAGTTGTATTTGGTCTTACTTGATATGCTAGCTCTAAATCAACGCTATCAGCATTTTCGAAATCTATTTTTCTAACAAAGTCATCTTCATTTATAAGTTCATCTTCATTAGTCATAT
Organism: Alkalihalobacterium chitinilyticum; assembly: GCF_029028005.1. Taxonomy (GTDB): domain Bacteria; phylum Bacillota; class Bacilli; order Bacillales; family Bacillaceae_F; genus Alkalihalobacterium; species Alkalihalobacterium chitinilyticum. The sequence goes on along the minus strand of NZ_JAOTPO010000014.1, from coordinate 96,621 downwards.
ACCAACTGTCCATCGGCAACTTTCCCTCAACTCTGCTAGGGGTAAATCTTTTCATTTCCCCCTTAAGATTTGTTACATTTAAACTAGAAAAATCAGTAATTTTATAAACATCTGCAGGGTAATTAAATTTGATAGTAAAAATGCGGGGCAAAATATTTTCTATGCTGCTTAATAGCAGAAAACGATCACCGTATGTAGTCACTGTCGAGCTGCCACCTCGACTTAAACCCATCAGTCTGCTTATAAATTGTAATTGATGCTGCTTCTTTTGGTTGTAACCTACCTGAAATTTGGTATGAACCGTTGCCCAAGTTCTCAAAAGTTAGTTCATCAGCTAAATTAACTAGCTGAACAAAACCAACATTTAGATTATCATTAACTCCTAATTGAAAGCTCTCTGAAAAGACTTGTATCTCATTTGTCTTGTTAGTATAGGTACGCACCATCTGATATTGAAATATTCCATCGTAACTACCATTACCAGAAAGAAAAACATCAAGAGACACATTATTTTCTTCCGCATAACCCTTGCCCGTATAACTAATGGTAAAGATAATTATTACTAGTACTATTATCTTGTCGCGGCTCCTCAACTTTTCCCTCCCCTTTTGGCACTAAAGCTCTCCGTTACTTTAAGAATATTACGTTTTAGATTATGATTATTGGTATTCCTGAATATAATTATTGACCCAATCCATATCGATTGGTCCATTTAAAACATTATAATACTTACCTTCATTTAAAAAATGTACACGCCTTTCATAAATGGAAGCCATTATAGGTTTATTTTTGGAGTAGATAGTAAGCATAAAGCCTTCTTCTTCTGAAACATCACTATCCCACTCATTATCATTCATCCTTTTAACTCGATATTGACTTAGAAAATCGTCTAGCTTTTCTGCATGTTCCTTTTTATCAGTTCTTACTTCTAAGTGCTCGTGACCCTCATTAAAGACAAACGAATCGAAATCAGTAGAATTAAAACTAATTAAATCGTCTAATCCCTTTGCTCTATAATCATTAAAAATGTTAATAGAGAAAAAGATTATTATTACAAGTCCAATAATTAGAAACCATTTTCTTTTCATTTAACCCCCTCCTAGTTTTATTAAAATTCATAATCACTGAAGACTGGTGTCACAATGATCATTATGAACCTATCATTCTATATCTTCTTTAAAAAAAATCCATTTTTCTTGTATTAACACTACAAGACCTTCATCATATAAAGCATATTGTGCACCTTCGTAACCAAAGTTACTTTCCCCATTCTGTGCGGGTTTTTCTGTGCTTTTTACCGATGATGTTATTACTCCGGATATTGCATGATCACCAATTTCTAGTGGTATTTCTTTCCCAGTATCCATGTAGATCCTTTCATTTACCATAATCATCGGTCGTCTATCGGACAAACTTTCCTCTTTTTCGTTGTGGGAACAACCGAAAATACCTAACAAATAAAAGGTGCATAGAATAAGAGCAAAAAACTTCTTCAAAATAGCACTTCCTCCATTTCTATGTCGCGTACGATATACATTTTCTATCTACTCTTTTTTACCTTTTATTAAAAAAATATTTATGGAGCCAATTCAAGAAAATAATTTCTTACTTCTGGTGGTACCTCTTCAATTGCATGAACTTTTAATTTTTGAAAACCTCGTGTACCTGGTGAAGTTTTAATCAGATACGTTTTCTCTTCATATTCAAAAAGAGTAAATTGGTTTATACTGTTTGCTTGATTATCTATACTCGTGATAAATTCATAATCTTCTTCCTTAAAATTAGCCTCATACCCATCTAACATCAAACTTTGCGCCTTTTCAAAACTTTTCGCAAAAGATAATAATTGATATAAGTCTAATGAATTAACAGGTTTAAATAGTTGAGTATAGTAACTGAACGAAATAAAAATAACAAATACAACGGCTCCAGATATTACCCTTTCTTTTAATGGCACTTTCTTAAAATTGGCCACTGACTAATTCTCCCTTCATTACCCATTTCACCTTATGACACATCTTTGCTTTTCACCAATAATTTTCGATTTGCTATGAATGAAATCAAGAAAGAAGCAATGATAGAACATGTAATGATAAGTGCTAAATTAAGAAATGCAAGTTCTGAGTAGTTCCCAAATAGCAAAAGAAAAATGAATGGTATACCAAACCACCTTGATTTAAAGAGTCCAGCCCAGCCAATAGATTCAGTGCTATCTTTCTGCTTTTTTGAAAATAGGATCGGTGAAAAAATAAGTATAAAGAGTCCTAACGTTAAGAGAATGCCAAGGATATCAAATTTCAAAAACTCCCCACTCCTTTCAGTAAGTACTATAGATCACAGTTAACGCTTTTCTACTTAGAAATTGTATATTCATCGACAATCTTTCCGGTGTTAAGGTCCCGTAAATAAATCGTGCCGCCTCTAATCGTGTCACCACTTTCGTAATACCAAAGGTAGAAACCTTCGAGGCCTAATTCTTCCACTTCGTCTTCCGGCAGCATCGCTAATGGCAATAGTCCAGCTGGTTCCTCCTCGACAATTACTTCATAACGGGTTCCATCTGGAATTAACCCGTAGATTAAGTGACCACCATATCCTTGATACCCTGATAGCTTATCGTAGGCATCGACATCACCTAAAGGACTGTACGTAATCATTGGCGGTTTCCAGCCAAGTAATCCTTTTTTTAATTGAGCTGCACCTAAATGTTTCCCTTCTTTAAATAAGAAGAATAAAGCCTCATTACCGATCTTGTAGGCAGGAATTAAGATTAGATTAGGATCGGTGGCAAATAACGCTTGTTGAGGTTCTGGATACGATTGCTGGTATTCATCATACATAAAACCACCAATGACAATCGCTATGACAAATAACCCTATCATGAACATCATTTGTTTCTTATTCACGCTTACACCTCTCCTCAGATTTTTTTAATACTAAGTTCTCTTCATAACTAAACCATATATACGTTTGCATTACTAATAAGTTTCGATTTTTTCTGACTTCTTTTCATACTCCTCTAACCGTTACACAGTAACAGCGAACAAACGAAAAAGCCTGACCCATTTATTGTACTCTGGATCAGGCAGCTTTTGTTATTAATAGTATAGTTTTAGATTAATTAATTCCAAATCTTACCTAAAGTTGTTTGGAAAAATTGGTCTAATGCTTCTGTAAAGTTTTGTTTATCTTCCTCTAGCGCTTTTATATAATCGCTCAGTTGAACTATTCGTTCAGCCACATATTCTTGTGTTGCAATCAATTCTTCTGTTTTTACTTCTTCAACTTTTTTTAATTTGTTCGCCAATAACCCATCTATTTCAGATCGAAGTGGACTTGGAGTTAGTTCTGCATTCATTAAATGTTGAAGTTGATTTGGCGGAATGGAATGATTTTTCTCTATCCAACTACAGGCTAGTAATGGTTTTACAACATTTAAGACGAGCTTGACGTTAGCACTGGGGCTGTTAAACGCTCCTTTTACATTACGTTTCGCCATATTGAGGTAATGATACAAACAGGTTTTAGCGGAAAACGTACTATGTGAAAGCAAACGCAGTTCATTCACAATCTCGTCCTTTTCATAATAAACGATGCTCGATTGTAACCACTCCAACAGCGTAGGGTTGGACTTGTTTAATAATGCTAACGCTTTTCTTAGATCCCATCCGACCATGTCTAGTTCCTTCGTGACGGGGAATTCCAATACCTCTCGCTTTTGCTCAATCGATAGATACCAGTTTATGGGGTGGATATAGATAAAACGAACATCGTAATCACTGTCAGAAGAAGCCGTACCCCAAGCTCTACTGCCTGCTTCACACGCATAAATAATTTTTATATGATGTGCCGCTTCCATCTCTGAAAGAATGTTTTTGATTTTTTCTTTCATTTAACCACCTGTTATTTTTGGCCTTCGATTTCCTCAACTAATAGGGAAAGCTCTTCCCACCGTTCCATCGCTTGTTCCAACTCTTCTTCAGTTTGTTTCTGTTCTTTCATTAAGTCATTAATTTTCCCGAAATCACTGCCTGCTGCCACAATATCCGCTTCAATTTGTTCAATTTTTAATTCCAGCTTTGAAATGCGCTCCTCGATGGTATTCCACTCTTGTTGATCTTTATACGATAACTTTTTTCGTTGTTCCTTCTTTTTCGGTTGTTCTTTCGTTTCTTGCACTTTCGCTTTTCTTTCTTGAAGTTCCAGTTCTTTTTCCAGTCGCTTGTCTTCCATAAATTCCGAATACGCCCCTTGATAACGGCTGATTGAACCGTTCCCTTCAAAGACGAGCAAGTGATCAACTACACGATCTAAGAAGTAACGATCATGGGATACCGTTAAAACAACTCCTGGAAATTGATCTAAGTAATCTTCTAATACACTCAGTGTCTGTGTATCAAGGTCATTCGTCGGCTCATCGAGAAATAAAACATTCGGCTCTTCCATCAGGACACGAAGTAAATAAAGGCGGCGGCGTTCGCCTCCAGACAATCTGCGAATATACGTCCATTGCATCGCCCGAGGGAACAAAAACCGTTCTAACATTTGCTCAGCCGTAATAATTTGATTATCCACCGTCCGAACGATCTCAGCACCTTCTTTAATGTAATCAATGACTCGTAAATTCCCATCGAGTTCTTCATCATCTTGCGTATAATAAGCGATTTTTACGGTTTCACCGACTTCAATTTCACCTTCACTCGGTTCAATTCTACTCGCTAAAATATTTAATAAGGTAGATTTCCCTGTTCCATTTGGCCCAATAATTCCTAATCTTTCCCCTGGAACGATTAAATAATTTAGGTGCTGAAACAGCTTGTGGTCCCCGTAAGACTTTGATATATCTTTTACTTCAATTACTTTTTTTCCAAGTCGGGTGGAGCCGATTGCAAAATCAACATCACCTCTTTGTGAAAGGCCTTTTTGATCTCTTAACTCCTCGGCACGCTGGATTCGGGCTTTTTGTTTCGTCGTTCGTGCTTTAGCCCCTCGTTGTAACCACGCCAGCTCCCTTCGTAATAAGTTTTGACGTTTCGCTTCACTTTGTTCTGCGAGCGCTTCACGTTCCGCTTTTTTCTCTAGGAACGTCTCGTAATTTCCCTCATACGTATAAAGCTGCCCTTGATCTAATTCATAAATCCGATTGGTCACTCGATTAAGAAAATAACGATCGTGCGTTACCATGATGAGCGACCCTTTATACTGAGCTAAATAGCCTTCTAACCATTCAATCGTTTCATTGTCTAAATGGTTCGTCGGCTCATCTAATATAAGTAAATCTGCAGGTTGAATTAACGCTTTCGCAATTGCTACACGTTTCTTTTGGCCACCAGATAGATATTTTACTTTTTTCGTAAAATCAGTAATCCCCAGACGAGTCAGTACCGTTTTGGCAACGGTGTTAGCCTCCCATGCCTCACACTCATCCATCTTCGCTTGAATTTTTAAAAGACGTTCTTGAAGTTGATTACTTTCTGGCTGATTTTGAAGTTCATGCAGGGCTTGCTCATACTCCCGCATCACTTTCATGATCAGCGAGTCACCGTAATAAATTTGCTCTAATGTTGTTAGGTTGTCGTCTAAATCAGGTTGTTGCGGAAGATATTCAACCTGCAACTGGTTGGAATGGGTGAGCTTCCCATCTTCCATCCCTTCTTCTTTGGAGAGTACCTTCAATAATGTCGATTTCCCCGTTCCGTTAACTCCAATTAGACCAATTCGTTCCCGTTCACCAATGGCAAAGGAAATATGGTCGAATAATACTTTTTCACCGAATGATTTATATAAATTTTCAACTGTAAAAATGCTCATCTTCTCAATCCTTACGTATCATATTGTTTCTTCTATTTTAAATGAAAAAAAGAAGATGTGCGAAAAAAAGTAAAAGACGCCTGATCATTAAGGGTTTGTGCTGTCGACTGACGCTGTAAAAACAGGGACCTGCTCCTGGCTGCGTTTCACCGAACAAAGCGACTTCGAGCAAATTATGCCTGCAACTATTTTGAAAAGTGAAAGCGCCGGCATTCCGGCATATGGTAGACTTGAGCCCCCACTGATTTCGTTAACAGCACTAGCTTAAAGTGTAGCTTTTCGACTACTGATACTCTTTGGTGGACTGAGAGGACCTTATTTTAATAAAAACCACCATATTTAGGCGTTTGGCGGACTGAGAGCACCCTATTTGCTTAAATTTATTCGAAAACAACACGAAAGGTAGTAAATAAGAGCCTCTGAGTCCTTCAAATTAAAAAAAGAGCCGTTTTTACAGAAATAAGGGCCTGTGAGTCCGCTCATTTCGTATGTCAGCATTAACATGCAGGCGACCACCACTATTCACCCGCACTGCTGCTAGATAGCGAAAATCCGAAATATGCCAGGTTTATCAACGACAAGCGCTAAGAGGCCTGTTTTTGGAACACATTTGGTTAAGGTACCTCATGGCCAAGGGAAGACTCCCAAACGTCAAACCACTGTTGTCTCGTCAGCTTGATGTCTAATGCCTCTATCGAACGTTCAATTCTCTCTAAATTCCCTGTTCCAATTATAGGGACGATATTGGCTGGATGTTGCAGCAGCCACGCTAACATGACTTGATCAATGGACACCACATTTAGCTCATCTTTCAATTTGGTTATCGTTTCACGAACTCGTACTGATTGGTCATCTTCTCCTGTGAAGACTCGGCCTCCCGCTAACGGTGACCACGCCATCGGTGACATCCTTCTTTCTAGGCATTGGTCAATCGACCCATCAAGAAATGGGGTTGTATGTAAAACAGACAGTTCAATCTGATTGGTCACTAACGAAAACGGTAAATAGGAATCGAGCATCGCAACTTGAGACGGGGTAAAATTGGATACGCCAAATGCCCGCACTTTACCATCAGCCTTTAATTGGATAAAAGCTTCCGCTACTTCACTCGGATCCATATATGGGTCCGGACGATGAATTAACAGCACGTCGATATAATCTGTAGCAAGATTGTTTAACGATTGATTGACCGACTTTATAATATAATCTTTACTCGTATCATAATGCTTTATGTAATGGTCTGGATGCTTGTTTGATAAAAGCTTAATCCCGCATTTTGTAACAATTTCTATGTTAGAGCGCAAACTAGGCTCGAGTTTTAAGACTTCGCCAAAACGCTCTTCACAAGTATAATCCCCGTATATATCGGCATGATCGAACGTCGTTAATCCTTTTTCTAGACAAGCATGAGTTAAATGAAGAAGCTCTTTTGTCGTTAAGTTCCAATCATTTAATCTCCAATGCCCATGAACGATTTTCGAGAAAGATAAATCCTCTCCCATTTTAATTCTATCCATTCTGTTCACTCCTCGTTAGTACAAATACCAATAATTTAATTTACTGCCTTAGTATCTCACATCTACTCAACTTTTACATAAGATAAAATTGAAATGTCTAACTGACTTCTGCTCCTTCTAGCCTATTCTAATAAAAGCTAGTAATCTCATTTTCCTATTTTTACAGTTTACTAGTTTAATAATTAGAAAATTGGAAATAATATTACTGAAACAAAATTCTTGTTATTTATTAAAGGGAGGAATACCAAGATGAGTTTGTATGAGTATATTGAAACGATTAATGAAATGTTAGAAGAAGCGAAAAAGGAAACGAATGAAGAATCATCATAAATAATAGTAAATAAATACAAACGAAGAGCTCGAATTTTAGTGTTCGAGCTCTTCGTTTTATTCGTCTGTTAATACACGGTTTGTATATATTTTTGACCTAATCTAGTTAAGCGGGTACCTAATCTACCTTTCCTTTTTTCGATATATCCTCGTTGCTCTAATTTATTTAATCTTAATCGGACTTGTTGTTCCGATAATGGTTGTGCTTGCAGTTGAGTTTCCCTAGCTATTTTCTTACGACTTACACTTTCTCCTTGTTGTTGCAGTTGATCAATTATTTTTAGTAGCGTTGTTAATTCTTGCTCATCCTCGTAGTGGAAATAAGGATCTACTGTTGGTTCATTTATAGGGGCAGAATATCTCTCTTCGCCCTTGTTTAATTGGGGCGCTTTTTTTTGTTGGAAAAACCCCTCATCAGGAATATCATGTAAACGAATAATATCGTCTTCACACACTGCTAACATATAATCAATCGTATTTTTCAATTCTCTTACATTACCGTACCATTGATATTCTTTTAACTTATACAAAACTTGCGGCTCTATTTTCACATGAAATCTTCCACTTTGATTTATAAATTCTTGAACAAGCAAATCAATATCTTCTTTCCGTTTTCGCAACTCAGGTAAATGTAAGAAAAGTACTTTTAACCGGTGATACAAGTCCTCTCTAAATTTGCCTTCTTCAATGAGCGCTAACAGATCTTTATTTGTAGCCGCAATAACACGGACGTCAATCGGAATAATTTTATTTCCGCCAATACGCAGCAATTCCTTTTCTTGAAGAACTCGTAATAATCGGGCTTGAACTTTCAGGCTGATATCTCCTATTTCATCTAAAAAAATGGTTCCACCATTTGCTTGTTCAAAAAGACCTTTTCTGCCGCCCTTTTTTGCTCCAGTAAAAGCCCCTTCTTCGTAACCAAACAATTCACTTTCTACTAAGTCTTCAGGAAGGGCACTAAAATTCACTGCTAAGAAGGGGCCTTTATTTCTGAGGGAAGCATTATGAATTGAGCTTGAAAACAACTCTTTGCCCGTTCCACTTTCTCCTTCAATTAAAATCGTCAAATCCGTCCGTGCAAGCTTATTTGCAACTTTTTTGACCTCTTGTAATTTAGGATGAAGTCCGATAATATCGTTAAATGAATATTTTGCATAATACCCCTTTTTTAACAATTCTTTTCGTAACTTCTTTTCTATTTCAACCGTTTCTTCAGCATCTTTAAAAGTAACAACAACAGTCTCCTCTGCTTCAATCGTAAACCGATGAACAATTACACTCCGATCTTCAATTGTAAAATAACGATCTTCTTCTTCCTGCTCATTTAATATGAACTGAACTAATTCTTTATGTGAAATAACATCTTGTATATCGCGATTGACGGCTTTTTTTACAGGCATACGTAAGAAACGTTCTAAAATTTCATTAAAAACAGTTATTTTCCCATTACAATCGACGGCTAGAATACCATCGTTTACCCCGTTTACCACTTTTTTAAGGTGTTCGGTCCTAATTGTCGCTTCCTGACTTAAACTGCCTAACTTTTTACTTAATTGAGTAATCGTTTTTATGTACTTTCCAGAGACTTGTTCTTGTCTCGCTTCAAGAAGTCCTAGACGATTTAAAATCGTAATTAACGTCGTAATATCAATCAGACGCGGTCCAATATTAATAACCTCTTCAACAAAAGAAGGGACAAGGTCTAATTCACCAGGTGTAATTGCAAACTTTACCGGTTCTTTCTGTTTTTTCCCTGGATAAAATGGAATGAAATCCAAGTGGTCAATTCCTAATTTTTCAAATGAAGAGATAGCTTCATTCACAGTCTCTAGATAATCATTTACATATAGCACCTTTTCTCCCTTTGGGATTGAATAGATTTTTTCTATGTTTTGGAAATTAACGATACGATGTGCAACGAGAACCGAGCAGTTTTCGCCGATATAAGGCTTTGATTCTTCTTCTATTAGGTAAGAGGATAAAATTACGAGCTGATTATGAACCGTGATTACTTCGTTAGCATCGACTGCATAGCTTCTCACTCGGATAAAATCTCCTAAGATTTCATTTAATTGGTCAGATAAAGTCCTTCTCGTTTCCTCCGAACCAGCTAATAATGTAATTTCTTTAGTTTCAATGGCCATTCCCTCACCTCTCTCCTTTGATGAAAGCATACACAATGCTTAAACTTTTGGTTCAAGTTTGCGTTATACAAAGAAACACTGAACCATTTAAGAACAGTGTTTCTTTGTTTCTACTATTACTTTATTATAATAATATTTTGAATAATAATGAACTTTTATCTTGTAGTCTTATAGAATGTAGAATGATATTTTTTCTAATTTTTTTCATTCAACACCTATAAAACATCTTTGTGTACTATTGTATTAGTAATTTTTCACTCAAAAGTTCCTTTTACAAGTAAGTCTCGATCCCACAACATCTTCTGCCCTAATGCCATAACCGAATTTATTTCATAGCTTTCTTCATCCAACAATACTAGATCTGCATCGCGGCCAACCTCAATGTGTCCTTTTTGCGTTAGCTTGAGAATATCAGCTGGATTAGAAGTAATTACTTTTATGGCATCTTCCACTTTCACTCTTTCATTTATAATCGCATCCCTAACTTCCTGATAAAGAGAGGTTACCTTCCCAATTTGCAGGCCAATCAGCAGGCCGTCTTCATCGAACTCAGGGAGGCTCGCTTGACCATCTGAAGTAAATGTAATCCTTTCAACAGGTACACCTGCACTTAACATTTCTTTTAAACCTGTACTGCACTTTACTTCTCCTTGTTCAAAAAATTGTGGAACACTAGAAGTCGTTAAATCTACATACCCCCCTTGATTAGCATAAAGAATTCCAGCTTCAAACAATTGCCGGTTTCGATTGATATGAGTAGGTATAAACTGACGAATCGGAATATCTTTGTTTTCAACAATTTCATGAAGTAAAGATAGTTTAGAAGAACTATCACCAATATGCACATTTACAATACCTGCTTTACCAGATAACATGCCGCCTACACGAGCTGCTGCTGCAATTTTAGCTAACTCTTCACACGTTGGCTGTGAAGAACGGTGGTCTGAAATTGCAATTTCTCCTACTCCTATGACTTCTTCGATTAAAATAAGGTCATCCTCAATTTTCCCTGTTAATGTTTTAACAGGAACCTGATAGGATCCAGTGTGAACATAACAAGTAATCCCTTCTTCCTTTAACGCTTTTGCCTTTGCTATCAGACTTGTCATCGTTCTAGTTGTTCCATCTGTTCCGATCACTCCAACAACTGTTGTAATCCCACCTAACAGTGCATCGGACAACTGTAACGCTGGTGTTCTCGTCCGGTAGCTTCCTTCGCCACCCCCACCGATAATATGAACATGATGATCTATAAAGCCAGGGACCATTACTTTACCATTACCGTCTAAAACCTCAACAGAAGGTAAACCATCACTGCGATATTGTCTTCTATCGCTCCAATTTTACGATCTACAATTAAGACATCCTTTTTTCCAAGATATTCAGGGGTGTAAACCTCAGCGTTCTTAATCAATTTAATCATTATTTAATCCACCTTTTATCCAATACTATCTAATAGACTCTACTGCGATACTTTCTCCCAATCTGTATTTACATCATTTACTTTTCTCCACGTCTCGGCAGGTAATGTATTTCCGTTTATATCATTCAAGTTTTGGATGGTAATCTCGTAACCAATTTGTATATCTTCTGTTGCTCTAACTTCAATTTCCAAGCTTTCGGGTAAGTAATCAGGTGACCAAGAAACGTGAGTAAGCCCCTTTAGATCAATCGTTTCTTTCGTAACTGATGCAGGGTCAATTGGTCCTGTAAATTGAATAAAGAACGTATCGTTATACGAATATGTTTTCACACTTTCAATAGAAACTGGCTTTGGTTCTACTTGATCATTACGAGGAATTAAATCTAGGATCATATTCATAATGGTTGGTTTCTGGTAGGCTCTTAAATCTCTTGTTGTAAAACTTTCACCACTCGTGTAGTTCTTAGTAAGCTCATCTCTTGACCACGTTAGCTGGTAGTTTGGCTGGTGGTTGATTTCTGTAACGAACTCTTCTTGTAAACTATTCGCAAAAGCAATAAGCGACTTTGTCGTCTCATAATTTCCACCGAACAAATTTTGACTACTATACGTGTCACTCTCAGCTGAATTTACAACCCTTTTATCTTCAGCTGGAATAACTTCCTTTGTACTAAAGTTATACTGGTCTCCGGAAGTTAAATAGTGTACGCGAATTCCTGTCGTTTCAAATCCTGGCTTAACACCTGGACCATTAACAGTAGCAGCTGAGCGGTCTAAAATAAATACACCATTTAGTCCAACAACTTCACCGATATTTCCTTTCATTTGCAGACCTGTTCCTTCATCTAACCCGATTCCCAATGTATGACCAGTATCTCTCATCCCTACTAAAAGGCGTCCTAATCGTCCACGGGCATCAAAATGAGTATCAAACAGAATATCTTCTGCTAGGCCAATGCCAGGCATAAATATGTTGTTTCCGGCGGTTGTCGGGTTTAAAAAACCTGTTAACGGAACATCATTTAACGTTTTTTCTTCTGTTTGATTAATGGTAAACGAAGTCAAGCTGTCTCCTACACCAAACATCGGTTGACTCATTACATGAGCACCTGCACTTGTCCCTGCTACGACCCCGCCATTTTCATACACATATTTAATTGCTTCTAATAAAGGTGATGGGGAACCATCATCATTTAGCAAAGATCTCGCATGTTTTACTTGATCTCCACCTTGCAGCATAACAGCATGACTGCTTTTTACTAAGTTCACAAAGTAAGGGTCATGGGCAATAAACTCATACGTATCAATAGCCAGTGGGATATAAACAGGCTCAAACCCCCAGTTTTCAAATTCTTTCTTTAATGACTTGTACGGCGGGTCATCTAAATGAAAGTGATCATATGCCACATCGACAGAGTCTCTTGAACTATTAAAAATAGCAATTTTCGGTTTATCTGCTGAAGCTGCTAATCTAATGGCTTCGAAGTAAGCGCTCACATTACTTGTTGAACCACCAGCTGGAATTAAAGTTCCTTTTCCATCACCAATGGTACCTAATGGATTTTGCATTGGATTAGTATTTATCATTTGAAGTGACTTGGCTATACCAAAGTTTTGCGCTTCGCCAACGGCCAATACATAAGCGTAATATAGTCCAGTACCTAGTGATTTTCCGTCAATCGTTAGTTGGTTGTCCTTAAAGTTAACGGCACTGCTACCAACCTCTTCTCTTGATACAAGCTTGCCTCTTCCCTGATTGACCAACTCTTTTAAATGGTCTTTAGTTTTCGCTTCAAGTTTCGGTTCGACTAAGCGTGTTAACCCATCTTCTGAATAAAAAATAAAGTAATCTGTTACTCGATTGTCTTGTGGATGATTGAATGTTACCGCATAATTCTCAATCACTGTACCTTCCCCGCTAACTTGGACATTCACAGGAAATGGCATGATTTCAATTTTCCGATCTGCTTCTGACATTCCTAAAACCCCATTTGCTCCTAAAGTTGCTGCATACGCGACATACTCACCTACTTCTAGCGACTTTCCGGTCATAATATCAAGTTGCCCTTCTCGAAACGTATTTCCGACTCCATCTGCATAACTTAAATTACTAATTTTATAGATTTTATTTTTCTGTTCACTACTTGTGTTGGAAGTTAAATGAGCTTCAATCTCAGCAGTCGATAAATGACGAACATAATTCCAAACATCCATATAGGCTTCTTTCGAATAGAACAGTAAGTAAGCTTCTACACCGTCCATGTTTCGTGCCGGGAAAAAACCTAATTGATAATGATGAATGGATGAACCTTCACCTGTTTGGATCAGTTTAACGTCCTGTAATTTATATTCGTTCTCTTTTTGAACAACAACCGTATACGTTTGTTTTATTCCATGTGGAGTTGCTACTTCAATATCAATTGTGTTTGTCTGATTAGGTATTTCTACCTCCACAGCTCTATTCGCATTGACTTTTTTACCATTAATAGAAACCTTAGCATTTTTAGCTGTTGCTTCTATATTTAAATTAATTTGGTCTTGATTACTTACCGTTGCTTTATAGTTTAATATTTCTTTTGAAAAGGGAGGATCGAGTTCAGCCCCTTGTATGGATAAAGATTGAAGTGTGACCTGATGTACATGATCTGGCATAGAACTCTTTTTCTCTTTTTCATTCGCTAGAAAGCTAGCAGGTGCGAGTAGACCTAACACAGCTACAAGTACCAATACTTTAGCCGATATTTTGATAAACGCTATTCTCATCTTTACTCTCCTCCAATTGTAAGCCTTCATTTTCATACAAATGACAAGCAACATGGTGTCCACCTTCTATTTCCTTTAATTCTGGCCGTTGTTCATGACAACGATCCATCACTTTTGGACACCTGCCAACAAAGGCACATCCTGCCGGTGGATCTACAGGAGACGGGACATCGCCTTGTAAAATAATTCGCTCTTTCTTTTCACGTGGGTTAGAAATAGGAATGGCTGATAATAAGGTCTCTGTATATGGATGTAGCGGGTTGTCGTAAATTTTATCGGTTTCCCCGATTTCTACAATCCTTCCTAAATACATAACAGCCACTCGGTTACATAGATGACGAACTACACTTAGGTCATGAGAAATAAAAAGATAAGTTAATTTAAACTCTTCTTGTAAATCTTTTAATAAATTTAAAATTTGTGCCTGGATTGAAACATCCAATGCTGCAACAGGTTCATCTGCGATAATCATCTTCGGCTTTAATATTAAGGCTCGGGCTATTCCAATTCTTTGACGTTGACCACCCGAAAACTCATGTGCATAGCGGTTGATAAAAGCCTTGTTCAACCCGCAGACTTCCATGATCTCTTCTATCATTTTTTTTCTTTTATTTCGATCTTTTATCCCATGGGCTTTTAACGGTTCAGCTAAAATATTCTCAACTGTTAATCTAGGGTTTAAAGAAGCATAAGGATCCTGAAAAACCATCTGAAGCTCTTTTCGCTTTCTGCGCATCTCTTTAACGGATAAATCATTCAAATCACAGTTATCAAACATTATGCTTCCAGCTGTCGGTTTTACCAACTGAGTAATTCCTCTTCCTGTGGTCGATTTACCACAGCCTGATTCTCCTACTAAGCCAAGTGTTTCACCTTCACGAACGGAAAACGATACCTGATCGACAGCTTTGACATAGGATGTTGTTTTCTTTATTAATCCTTTTTTTATAGGGAAATAAATTTTTAAATCTTTAACTTCAAGTAATGTAGCTGTCATACTTCAACACTCCTATCTTGATAAAGAAAACATCGACATGAATGTCCTTCTTTCAGCTGTAGTAATTGAGGATCGTGTTCCCTGCAATGATCCATTACTTTGTCACAACGGTCTGCAAAGCGACAACCTGTTGTAATTGTGCCTGCCGGTGGTACTTGACCAGCAATCGAATAGAGTCGGTCCCGTTTCTCATGAATGTTTGGTATGGAACCAAGCAAACCTATCGTATAAGGATGCTTAGGATCATTAAATATCGTATCTACATCTGCTTGCTCTACAATTTCACCTGCATACATAACAATTACTCGCTCACACATTTCCGCGACAACACCTAAGTCATGTGTAATGAACATGATAGACGTGTTTGTTTTTTCTTTTAACCCTCGCATTAAATCAAGGATTTGTGCTTGAATCGTCACATCCAATGCAGTTGTCGGTTCATCCGCAATTAGTAGTTGCGGCTCACATGCAAGTCCCATTGCAATCATGACCCTTTGTCTCATACCACCAGACAGTTGATAAGGATAGCTGTCATATATTTGTTCAGCTCTTGGGATCCCGACTAACTTCAGCATACTAATCGAATGCTCTTTCGCTTCTCGCTTTGTGATTTCCCGATGCAGCAGAAGCACCTCATCTAATTGTTTTCCAATCGTAAAAACAGGGTTGAGCGATGTCATCGGTTCTTGGAAAATCATTGAAATGTCATTTCCACGAATACGCCTCATGTCTCGTTCTTTTAATTTCAATAAGTCTTTTCCGTTATACTTTATTTCCCCGCCTGCAATTTTTCCTGGCGGGGAAGGAATTAATCTCATAATCGATAGAGAAGTTACACTTTTCCCACAACCAGACTCACCTACTACCCCAAGCGTTTCACCTTCGTTAATATGAAAGGAAATACCGTTGACTACCGTTATTTCCTTACCATCACTTTTAAAATTAACTTTTAATTCGTTAACTTCTAACACTTTCTTAGTCATGTTGTCGTCATCCTCCTATTCTTTTAACTTCGGGTCAAGGGCATCTCGCAATCCATCTCCTAAAATATTAAAACTTAACACTGTAATCACAATAGCCAGCCCTGGAAAAAAGGTAGGATGAAACAGATTTCCACTATTATCTTTGGCTGCACTTAACATGGATCCCCATTCAGGTGCTGTAATGTCCCCTCCTAAACCGAGAAAGCTTAATGCTGCTCCTATTAATATCGCTACACCTATCCTCATCGTTAAGAAAACCATAACGACAGATAATGTACCCGGGAAGATATGTCTTAAAATAATTATTCGATCTTTAACACCAATTGATTTAGCTGCTTCAACATACGTCATTTCTTTAAGTGCTAAAGTACTTCCACGAACAATTCGTATAAATATTGGAATGGTAAAAATAGCTACAGCAAATATGATATTTACTAACCCAGCTCCAAGGAATGCGATAACAGCAATAGCAAGAAGGATCCCTGGAAAAGCAAGTAATATATCCGTAAACCTAGTAATAAAACTATCAAACCTTCCTCCATAGTATCCTGCGATCAGGCCTAATGCGGTTCCAACAAAAGCACCGATAGCCACTGAAACAAAACCAATTAATAACGTTTCTTTAGTTCCGATAATAACTCGGCTAAAAATATCACGATTTTGATGGTCAGTACCAAAGTAGTGAAGTTGCGATGGCGGTTGGTGCTTATAGATATCGACTAGATTTACTGCAGTAACGGTTGGAACAATGGATACGAGGACCGGGTTAATTTCCGTCACATTTGTTGGCAAGTGGACGACTGTAGAGGCATTTTCAGCTGATACTTTCACAAGTCCATCTCCCTCTCCCCTGACCGTTACAATACCTTCATTCGTTACTGATGCGATGTCGCTTGTTAAAGAGACAATTGATAAGCCTCCAGTTTCTTTCGTTTCTTGTCCTCCTGAAACGAACCCGCTGCTTGTAGATGTTTTTTCCTCTTCACTTAAACTTTCAGCTAAAAAGGAACGGATGGTTTCAATTCCTTTTATTTCCTCCCCATTCGATAAAAAAGCAGTTAATTGAATTTCGTAGCGATCACCTGACTCTAAAATTCGGGTTGGTTGCTCCGCCTCTAACCTGATAATTTTAACTTCGCCATCGTTAACGTCCTCTCCCGAAACATTCACTTGGATGATGGCTGATACATTTTCACTTTCAAGAATGGCATCAGTGGCGCCTCCAGTATTTGCACTGACGATGACTCCGTCACCAACTCTTCTAACAGAAGCAACTCTACGATTCTCGCTTTCTACCTGTAATGTTTCAAACTTATCACTCTCTACTACAGTCCCGTCACTTAAAATGCCTCGAAAACTGACTCGCTCACTCGTCAATTGATCACTGTCTATTCCTCTTTCTTCGTATTGCATCGTAACTGGACGATACGGATCGTAAGGAGCCAGCCAGTTTCCAAAGAGACCAATAAAAACAATAATGGTTACAATGATTGAGGCAATGACTGCGAGGCGTTGTTTTAAAAATTTTGTTACAAAATTTTTGAAAGGAGAGTACGACGAATATATTTTTTTGCTCATAGATCAATCTCCTTTTTCTTTTAATCGTATCGAATTTGCGGATTTAAAAATCCATAGCTGATATCTACTAATAAATTAACGACTAAAAACTGCATGGAAAATAATAAGATTAGAGCTTGAATAACTGGATAATCTCTCGATAGTATGGCATCAATTAAATACGAACCGAGACCAGGCCAAGCAAAAACTTGTTCCACAACAACCGCCCCGCCGATTAAGAACCCAAATTGCAATCCTGTCATCGTAACAACTGGGATCAGGGCATTTCTAAGTACATGACTCCAAATAACAACAGACTCCTTTTGTCCTTTTGCCCGTGCCGTTCTGACATAGTCTTCTCTCATTACCTCTAGGACGCTTGAACGAGTAAAACGGACGATAGTTGCCGCAACCCCAAATCCGAGAGTAATCGATGGGAGAATAATATGCTGAAACGTGCCGCTGCCACTCGTCGGAAACCATCCAAGCTGAACAGCAAAGATCTGCATCACCATTAGACCAAACCAAAATTCAGGTACACTTAAAGCACTGATTGTTGAAACCATCCCTAATCGATCCCACACCGAATTTCTTTTTGTAGCGGAAATAATTCCAACAAACACCCCAATTAAAATGGCCCAAAACATCGCCAATATCGTTAAGACAAATGTATAACCAAACCGGCGGATGATTTCTGAAGATACATCCGTTTTCGTACGATACGAAGTACCAAAATCAGCATGTACAACCATGTTATACATATATCTTCCATACTGAACGTATAAAGGGTCATTGAAGCCTTCTCTCTCACGCAAGGACTCATAAGCTTGTTGATCAATCTCTGCTCCGTACATAATGCGGATTGGATCACCTGGAGTCAGGTGAACAAATAGGAACGCGATAATCGTTATGATAAATAAAATAGGTATCATGCCAACTAATCTTCTAATAATATAATTTGCCAATACTTTTCACCTCTTCAATCTAAAGGCGAACCTTTGAGTTTTGAGAGTGACTCATAAGTTTCTTGGGCTCTCCTCCTACACAATTAAACTGCAGTTGCGGTTGAAGCAGTCCGATATAACCTCATGAGTCACCACTCTAGTAAAAATAAATCGATGTTACTGTTGCTATTACTTCTTATCTGCTTGGTTTAAATGAACAGCTCCTGACGGTAATACATAAATGCCTGTAACATTTTTACCTTTTGCAATAATCGTATCTGGGATGTGCAAGAATACCCACGGTGCATCTTCATAAATCTTCTTTTGTAAATCAGCATAAACGCTTAACGCTTTTTCTTGATCCGGTGTACGTAATGCCTCATCAAATAATTGATCTAATTCCTCATTAATATAATAACCAGAGTTATTAAAGTTCGGCGGGACTCGGTCGGATGCAAAGTTAGGGCGTAACCCATAGTCAGCTTCACCAGTTCCAGGCGACCAGCGTCCGATCCAAAGGTCTGTATTCTCACCAGCATCCAGCATGTCAAACAGTGTTCCGCTTTCATATGCTTGAACTTCAACATCTATTCCAATCTCACTCAGTTGAATGGCTACATACTCTGCAACAGAAACAAACTCGGTTGTATTTCTTGTCCAAAGAGTTGCCTTAAAGCCATCCTCCATACCTGCTTCAGCCATTAACTCTCTTGCTAAATCTTTGTCGTGCTCATAAATGCTTTGACCCGAATATCCATAAACGGCTGGTGCAATAGCGGAAGCAGCGATTTGACCATAACCATCAAGGATTTGTGCAATCAAACCATCTTTATCCACTGCATGGTTCATCGCTTGACGCACTTTTAAATCTTGATATTTATCTTCCTTAAAGTTCATGCCAATATAAAACACATCTGTAGAAGAGCCTACATATAAGTCAATATCAGCATCGTTTTCAAGCTCTGCCGCATTAAGAGTAGGTATTGGATAGATTAAGTCGACTTCACCTGTTTTTAACATATTGACTCGTGTACTTGCCTCTACGACAGGTCTGAAAGTGATGCTTTCCACTCTAGCTGCTTCACTGCTATTCCAATACTCTTCAAATTTACGAACAACAACGTGTTCACTATCTCTCCATTCATCAAAAACAAACGGTCCAGTTCCCACAGGATTACGGTCTAAGTTGTAATTTTCGTCTTCTTTCTTCTTAGCAATTTCATCGATTGATTTAAACGAAGCTGAAGCATGCGCCATGTAGGATGCCATTGCTGAGTTTGGTTCTTCTGACTTAATCGTCACACTGAATTCATCATTAACCACTACTTCGCTAATAAACGAGAAAAATGATGCACGCGCTAAACCATTGTCACGATCGCGGACAAAGTCTAGATTTTCTTTTACTACTTCCGCATTAAAAGCAGTACCATCATGGAAGGTTACACCTTCTTGGAGGGTGAATGTAATCTCTGTTGCATCTTCGTTATAGGTATAGTCTCTAGCTAACACAGGAACTAATTCCATATTTTCATCAAACCTTAGTAAGCCTTCAAACATCGTACTTTGAACTGTTGCTGAGTTACCATCTGTTGTATTAAAAGGATCTAACGATGTCGGTTCTGCCTCTATACCAATCGTCAGCTCTATTCCTTCAGCTGTCTCCTCTGTTATACTTTCTTCAGTTTGGTCATCCGTTTCAACACTTTCCTCCGTCGTCGGATTGGAGCTGCATGCTGCTGCACTGGCTAACAACATAAATACTAATAAACAAAACAATAGCCATTTACTTTTTTCAACCACTTACTATCTCCCCTTTTTCACTTAAATTTTCTTTCACTATTGTTTATTGCAAAGGTTGTGCCAAATTGATTGCAGATTTTAAATCTTCTGAAAAATAAAGAAGAATTTATGTTTTGTCATGCTCGTATAGTTGCTGATGATTTTTATAGATACATATTTTAAATTACATTTGCTCATTTAATGGTTCTTTTAGGTTGAATATGGGTTGTCGATTAATAACCATAAGAACCCGAGTGTCTTATTGTTATAATTTCCAATTCTAAAAGAAGCCAAAAAAGACCGTCACCGATGTGACAGTCTTCTTAAAGTTACTCTCCTTCTATTCGCTCGGCTACTCGAATTTCTCCAAATAGCTCCTGAGCTAGTTCACTTTGATAATGAATTTGGATAAGTCCTTTGCCTTTTGCAAAAACATACTTTTCATCACCGTCTTTTAATTCGACTTCAATCGCTTCCCACTCTTGATCATTCCAAGTTGCCGTTGTCGTGTTTGGCGGAATGTCGGATGTAAAAAACAGTTCATTGTAATTCGATTCTTGTGCTTTCATCCATTCAAAAGCAGCCTGCTCTCCCTCTTCTTGAACCTTCGTTTGTAGTTCTTCATATATTTCATACTGTTCCTCAGAGAATTGATGAGTAACGATGACCTTTTGTTGTTCGTGATCGACTTTCAATAACCTAAAATGCCCTAGCGCATGTGCTTGGTGTCCCGAAACAAAAGCAAGATCTTCTTCTTTATAAAGGACATTCATTCCTAGTCCTAGACCTGTCCCCGGACCATCCGTTTCAAAACTGGAAAGAACGTCATATTCTTCAATAATATCTTTAAACGTCAGCTCATCTGCTTCAGCAGCCGGCTCTTCTATTTCAGTCGGTTCTTCCTCAACGAGTTCATCCTTCGGTTCTTCAATCGGCTCTTTTTCAGCCGGCAATTCCTCCCCAGGTTCCTCTGCATTACCGCACGCTGCAAAGAAAAAGATCATACTTACACTGAGTAGTATTTTTATCCAATTCATGTTACCTCTCCTTCCTTTCATACTACCGGTATTGCCTAAATCTATAAAAGAAAAACATCATTAATACTTAAAATGAGATGGTGCCCGCAACAGTAATGTTGATCCTATTTTATTACAAATGGTAACGTAATGCATCAAAGTTAATAATACAACCCCTGTGTTCATTCCTATGATGATACCTTCCATTTGCAGTTGCTCCATTGAACCAAGGAAATACATTAAAGTAAATGAAATAATTGTTGCCCAAACTGCATGAAGAAACGCATCCTTTACCAGTCCAAGACCAATTAAATATGCTTGCATCGGCATCACGAAATAGTGAAATAAAAAGTAAAGACATAATAGCTGCAGGTATCCCGATGCTCGAGACGACTCAAAGAACAAGGTCGTTAGCGGCTCAGCATACACATAGAAAATAATGACTGCTACGAGTCCATAAAAGAAAGTAAACAGCATTACTTTCTGTAATAGTGTTTGTAGTTTGATAAAGTCTCGTTTGGCATAGGCTTCAGAAACCGTCGGAATAAGAACAATTAATAAGGAATGCGCAATAAATGCAGGAAAGAAACCGATCGTAAAGGCCACACCTGCTAATTTACCATATTGGGCCATTGCTACTGCCTCAGTTAACCCTGAATTAAGTAAAGCAGCTTTAATTAAAAAAGGTTTTATAGCAAATGTTACCGCATGGAAAATTCGAACCCCAGTCGTTGGAATAGAAACGGCTAGCAATTGCTGTCGTACGGTCTTTCCACTTATCTTTTCACTAGGCTCTTTTTTCAAAGAATTTAACTGTAAAAAATAGGCGGTTATTAGATATAGAAATACAATTAACTCACTGCCAATTAACGTACAAATTGCTATGAGAATCGCTAATTCATGTTCAAAATTAAACCACTGGAATAAGATCACTAATAATATCAGTTGAGCTGCGCGTCGTAAAAAATTAGATAAGGCAATCTTCCCCATTCTATGCGAGCCCATAAAGTATCCTCTAGCTACTGAGGACAAAGAGATGATGGGGATTAATAAGATAATCAGCCAGCGGATCATCGGATGATAACGATCGAACACAGGAATAAACGGTAGAACAACTGTAACAAGCAGGACAAAAATAATCGTGAATAACAACGTAAATCTTAGTGTATGTTGCAACATGTTGAGATGATATTTTTTATCTTGCTCTGCAATAAACTTAGAAATCGATATTGGCAGTTCTATACTAGCGAGAACCACAATTAAAATGATCGTTGGGAGAATGGACATATAACGCCCTAGCGCTTCATCCCCTAATTCCCTGGCCAATACCATGTTAATAATAAACTCAAGGCACTCACTCAAAAATGCCGCAATAACTAACAGAAGTGCACCTTTAAAAAATGTTCTCATGAGACTCTCCTTATCTATACATACTTCTATATAGATATGAGACAAGTCTAGATAATATCTTATTCTATTTATAATTTTATCTTTTATATAAAAACTCTTATTTAACCATAGACAAAACTTATACATATGTTATATATTTATATCACAAGACCTAGTACGATAAACCTAGAAAGGTTGGGATGGGATGTTATTTCAATTAAAAAAGAAGGAAGAATATCGACCAAAACTAGAACTTCCATCAGGGGAATCTTTTAAACTATCCGATAAACAAAAAGAGTTACGCCTTCAGTACATGACATTTTATAAAGAACATGCTCTCTTATTAAAAGAATTACAGCCAGTCATCTTACAATTATCTGATGAACTACTGAACAAGACATTAGACCATGTGTTAAAATTTCCAATGCTTGAAAAAATAGCAACAACTCATTCTTCACGTGAACGATTATTTGAAGTGTTTCAGTTTTACTTAAGGTCCGTATTCTCCGGAGAAATAAACGATCAATACATATTACAACGTGAAAGAATTGGCGGGGCTCATAATAAAGGAGCGCTTCCTATCGGGTGGTTTTTAGCTACGTACCAACTATTTCAAACCTTGCTGATCCCCCAACTGGTAAAGCATCTCGAACATGAACCGGAAAAACTGGGCAGGGCTATTATAGCTGTAACACATGCCATTAATTTTGACTCTCAAATGATTGTTGAAACATATATTCAAAGCCGTATCAATGAAATCGAATCTCTCAATCACGCAAACTACCAGCTTCAAGAGGAATTAACAGCTATCAGCCAAGAGTTAGCTGCGACTATTGAGCAAACTGAAGCAACAACGACGGAAACGGCTGAAAAAGCTGTGAGGATTGGGAACGACACTGAAAGTACCGTTAAAAGCAGTCAAAACCTTAAAAACTTAATGACAAAAAGTGAACATGATATGGTTGAGATGGAGAATTCCTTTTCTACTTTAATGACAGAAGTGAATGTCTCGTTAGAAAAAATTGAGGATATGAAATCGATATCAAATCAAATTAACACGATGACCGCTGAAATTGAAAAGATTGCCGATCAAACCAATTTACTCGCTTTAAATGCCTCTATTGAAGCAGCACGTGCAGGGGAACACGGGAAAGGCTTTTCTGTTGTTGCAACCGAAGTACGTAAACTAGCTGAATCTTCTAAACAGCTTAGCAATGACATTATTACACTTGTAAAAGAAAGTAACGCAAACATCACTAGTTTAACGAATACAATGAACCTCATGACCGAATCTACTGAAACATCAAATAGCAGTCTAAAAATCGTCAAAAACGGCTTAACAACTGTTGGAATGGAAATGGATCAATACTCAACAATGTTTCAAAACAACAAAAAAGATATTGATGAAATCGTTGCTGCCATTCAGGAAATTAATACAGCTACAGGAAGCCTCGCCTACTTATCAACGTCGTTAACGGAAAAGGCTGAAAACCTAAATGCACATTAGTAAATTCTTAAAGAAAAAACAGGCGCTATGCCTGTTTTTTTTACTCTCTTTTTACCATTGACCAATCGCCTTTTTAACGGTTGAAATCAGGAAATCAAGATCTTTTTCTTCAATAGTTAGTGGAGGTGAAATGGAAATCACATTATTATACCCTGCTACCGTTGCTCCGTTTTTCGCTAAGATAATTCCTTCTTTCTTACAAGTACTTAAAATTTGATTGACTCGTTTTACATCAAGAGGCTCTTTCGTCTCTTTGCAGGTTACTAGCTCGATACCCATTAACAGACCTTTTCCTCGAACATCACCAACATTCGGGTGATCAGCTATTGCATTTCTGAGCTTTGTCAGCGTTTGCTCTCCCACTTGCTTGGAGCGCTCAAACAGGTTTTCTTTTTCCATTATTTCTAGATTTTTAAGAGCAACTGCACAAGAAGCTGGACTCCCGCCAAACGTATTCACATGACGAAGATAATCATATTCCTCCGAGCCTTTAAATGCTTCATAGATTTCCCGCTTCACCGCTGTTGCTGCTAATGGCAAATACCCACTTGTAATGCCTTTGGCCATCGTTATGATGTCTGGTTTGACTCCATAATTCATAAAACCGAATGGCTTACCCGTTCTTCCAAAACCACAAATTACTTCATCGACCATTAGCAGAGCGCCATGTTCTTCACAAACTTCTTTAACCCCTGTCATATATCCATCGGGTGGAATTAAAATACCGCCGCCTGTAATAATCGGCTCCATGATCACAGCAGCAATCGTTTCACTTAGCTCCCAAGTCATGACTTGTTCTATAGCTTGAACCGACTTTAATTCTCTTGGTCTGGCAGAAGAATCTTCCGGCCAGCGGTACGAGTCTGGCGGCGGGACATGGATAAAGCCCGAAGCTAACGGTTCATACTTATATTTACGTTGAGCCTGCCCTGTTGCAGCTAAAGTCGCAATCGTATTCCCGTGGTACGAACGATATCGAGAAATGATCTTAAGTCGATGATGATCTCCTTTTTGTGCATGATACTGTCTCGCAATTTTAAAAGCCGTTTCATTCGCTTCAGATCCACTGTTCGAAAAGAAGAAAACATAATCATCCTCAAGCATATTATTAAGCTTTTCAGCTAATTCAATCGCAGGCAAATGACTTTGTGTTAACGGATAATACGCTAACTTTTTCAACTGGTCATGGGCTGCATCGGCAAATTCCGTTCTCCCGTACCCTGCATTAACACACCATAATCCGGCCATCGCATCTAAGTACCTTTTTCCATCTGTATCTGTTATCCAAGCCCCACTTGCTTCCTGAACAACCATTGTAGCCTCAGGGTTATACGGCTTCATTGCATGCCATACATACTTCTCATCCTTAGCTAACACTCTGTCCTTCTCAGTCATGTAAACGTCGCCTCCTCAATTTTTTATATCGTTTGAGGGTGTTGCCGTTTGGTTTACAAACATGCTTTTTCTAACGTTTATTTGAAACTACCCTTATTAGAAGCTATGTAACATAAACTAATTGATGACTGGATAAAGGAAAATGTTCCGTGTCAGCTTTTCATATGTAATTTCACTCGTGTCATTCACATGCCAATCGGCTGCTTTTACCGCTGCATGAGTACCTACCCCAATTGAAAACATCGGTGTTTGTTTAATTGCCTTAATTCCAGCTTCACTATCTTCAATAGCAATACAATTCTCGTATGGAACTCGCAGAGCATCAGCTGCTTTTAAGAAAATTTCCGGGTCAGGTTTCATCTTTTGGACATCTCGAATATCGACGATGTGCTCAAAAAATTGGCTGATTTCTAAATGGCTTAACACGGTTTTTGCGTTCGAGCTAGCAGAGGCGATGGCTAGCTTTATGTCATTTTGTTTTAATTGTTCGAGAAAGTTGGCCATCCCTGGTAAGATGTCTTCACGTGTAATGCGTCCAATCAGTTGTTGATAGTATTCATTCTTGCGATTGCCTAGTTTTTCTTTCTGCTTTGCAGTAAATGAATATTCACTATTTTTAACAAGTGCTTCAATCAACGAAGCTCGACTCATTCCCTGCATTTTTTGATTAAGCGCTCTATCAAAAGGGATATCTAACTCGTCGGCTACTCGTTTTGTTGCTAAGTAATGGTATTCCACTGTATCAGCGAGTACTCCGTCTAGGTCGAAAATTACGGCATGATAAGTTTGCTTCATAAAAACCTCCCTCTCTAACAAAAATAGAATAAATCGATTATACTAAACAATACATTAAATCGTGTCAAACTTTAAATTATAGGAGTGGAACAAGTGGAAAAAGTAATTGACCATATCGGTATAGCTGTAAGAGATTTAGATAAAAGCATTACATTTTACACGAACATATTAGGCGGGACACTAATAGACAGATATAGAAGTGATGCCAAAGGTGTTGAGAGTGAAATTGCCATTTTCGATATAAATGGCGATAAAGTCGAGTTATTAGCTCCAACAAATAATACGACTTCACCTATTGCCCGGTTTATTAAACAAAAAGGCAAAGGTGTTCATCATATCGCATATCGAGTAAATAACCTTGATGAGGCTTTAATAGAATTGAAACAACACGGAATTCGAACATTAGAAGATACGCTAAGGATCAATAAGCATGGACGAAGATTAATTTACTTAAACCCTGCTGATACAGAAGGAACTATCTTAGAATATTGTGATTATCCAGGTCAATCATGAACAACTTTCATAAAATGAAGTACCGTGCCCAAATACATGCACGGTACTTCATTTTAACCTTTTATCTTTTTAAGAAATACGACTTTTAAATAGTTCCCTTCTGGAAACTCTTTTATTGTCTTAAAATCACTTGGTAGCGAATACTCTTCCAAGTACTTAAACTTCCCATTCATTTCTTTAAATGCTTTTTCGATCATACTTTTAAACTTACCCATTCCAAACGAACTGCAATTAGTAGAGGCTACAATAATACCATTATCTTCTGTAATGGCAATCGTTTCTTTCAATAAGTTCGTATAATCTTTTGCAGCACTAAACGTATGTTTCTTGGACCTTGCAAAACTAGGAGGATCTAAAACGACCATATCAAACTTTAAATGTTTCTTTCCCGCATATTTAAAATAATGGAAAACATCTTCGACAATAATGTCCTGTGCTTCATAATCAATATCGTTAATACTAAACTGTTCAATCGTCTTACTCATACTACGATTAGCTAAATCGACACTCGTCGTTTTCTTAGCGCCCCCAAGAGCGGCGAAAACGGAAAAGGCACCCGTATAGGAAAAGGTATTTAACACCGTTTTTCCTTTCGCATACTTGTCCCGAATGGCTTTTCTCACGTCACGCTGGTCTAAAAACACTCCGACCATTGCTCCTTCATTTAAGTAGATCGCAAAGCGTACGCCATTTTCTTTAACAAAAATAGGGAATTGACCTTGTTCACCTGTAACAAAATCATCTTCCTCAATGTATTTACCAGCTGTTGCAAATCGCTTTTTTTGATAAATCGCCTTAAACTCTACAACCGTTTGAAGCGCTCGAATAATTTCATCCTTAAATTCATAAATCCCTTGATTGTACCAATGAATTAAGTAGTAACCGTCAAAGTACTCGATCGTTAAACCACCGATGCCATCACCTTCCCCATTGAACACTCGGAATGCCGTCGTTTCTGGGTCATTGAATAAGTGACTTCGATGTTTCAATGCTTCAGAGAGTTTAGCTTCAAAAAATGTTTGATCGAAAGTTTCATTTTGATCTTTTGAAAGAACCCAGCCAAACCCTTTGTTTTGTTTTCCGTAATAACCTTTAGCAATAAATCGGTTTTTCTCATCAACTAGTTGAACAATTGTTCCTTCAACTTTAACGTCATTCAAGTTACTAACGGCTTCTTTTGATAGCAACGGATACCCGTTTTTATATTCATTAACAAACTTTTGTTTTATTTTCAATTTCGTTTCCTGGCTCATCGTTTCATCCTTTATTTTATGGTCTATTTCAATTATAACACCGCAACACTCTCGTTAAACAACGAAAATCACCTGCGTTCATAAGATACATCTACCTTTACACAGTAAAGATGAGCAACCAACTGATTGCCCATTCTTTCTGTTACTTATTCCTCTACATCCATTGGAAATTAAAATTATCGATAAACACCGTATCCAGTGAAAGATTGATAATATTCCTCTATCCTTGGCCATACTAATTTTCACTCAAATAATTATCAACCTCGTCAAAGGATTATCGATATCCAACACTCATCTCAATATATGATTTATCGGAATGCATTCTTTTATATTCTACGAAAATAGGGGTTGCTTGCTCTAACCCAAGTTGGTTCAGACGCTCGATTAACTCCCAATACTTGACCTGTGCTTGCTCATCAATATTCCCTACTACTCGTGTCATTAACATTGGACTTACCGAAAAATAGCTTCGAAAACGCAAATAATCATCTGAATCAACACTAAATTGTTCTTCCTCAATTGAAAAAAAGATTTCCGCTGTCATCACTTCATCCGTAGGCTCACTCATAATAGAGAAGAAAACTGTACCCGTTGGATGATAGTTATACCTCTCCAAGAATGCTCCAAAGTCATCAAACGCTAGTGCAATTTCTTCAGGGATGAATTGATAATACTTCGAGACTACATTGCGATAGGCGATCTTATGGTTTTCTATCATGTTTGATCGCCTCGCCGTTGAATAGGAACATACAAATCAATAATTATATCGCCATACACCTCGAGTAACACACAATAAAAGGTCTCTTCTAACAGAATGCCTTGTTCACTCGCATACTCTCTTACTTTCTCGTATGCAGCTTGAAAATCAACCTCTTCGTTCGCTTGTCGTAGCACAAGGGCATCCTCTACCTGGAAAGTAGGCTCAAACCGGAACTGAGGTTCATTCTCCAAGCGAACTGCTTCATTAATCGGTAAGTAATATGTAAAATGCCCATACGAATTTTCCCCTTCTGTAGGTGCAACAGAGAAAATAACAGGTCCTGTTTTATAAATCCCTCCCGAAAGCAATAAATCTTCCATCATAAAAAAACCTTCCTGCCAATCCGTACGCAACTGCGTTTTTTCATAAACTAATAGATTATCAAACTGAAGCGCTCGTTTTTCAATTATCATTCAGCTCATCCTTTCTATTATCATTTTGTAAGAGAAAACTCTTCATCTTCCTCCGTTTCTTGCAGAGAATTAAGAATTAAACGCTTACCACTCACTCTATAATTGAAGCTTTTAAAGCGGTATTTACAATAAAGAATGACGAGCTGTTCTGGGAGGATAAAAATCATTGTGTAGAAAATTAATAAACCTATAGCAACTATTAACACATCTCCAGAATTTACAAAATCAAGCGTTCTTATTACATATTGCATAATAAATCCAAAGCCAACACTGCCTGCAATAATTGCAGACATATTTAATCTTCCTTCAAATTTTTGACGCAACTGGTCTCTTGAAGACCCTTCTCTGTACTTTCCTTTTATCAATAGAATATAAAAACGAATACACGTCACAATAAACAATAAAATTCCTACTATTAACGTGATGTATATATACGTCATTACATTTTCCAAACGGGAGTCATAGGGTATTGAGGCTCCTATTATTAATAATGCTAAAACATACCATGAAAATGTCATTAAATTTTGAATTACTAAAATACTTATAAGGTATTGTGTTTTTTGAAAATTGATATATATATATGGAACTAAGAACACTATCGTTAACGCTATTAAAATGACCGTTACCCATAGGTGAATGTTGACTAGGTAATTTGTGAAAGGTAACTTAGAATCCCTACCTATATCATGAGTGAAGTAAACCATCAATCCTTGACAAAAACCCCCAATCATCATAGCACCTGCTAAAGATCCAGGTGCCTGTCTACCAGATTTCAATGGATCTCTAAGTACTACAAAGTCTTTTTCTGATGGGTTCTTTAACATCTAGATCACCTCTGATGAGTTATTATACATCCTGCGAACCAATATCTCATCGGTACCTAGCAAAAGTAAATCTAATCAATATTACAAGAAATCATTTTATGTCGATACAAGTATAAATCATAGGCTGAGAAAAACATTAGACCAATAAAACTTTAAAATTTATGTTATTTAGAACAATCTTTCTATTCTTGACATTATTATTGCCACTTCTTTTGGGAAGACTTTTCATCTTCCGTTGCTGTTTCTTGTAAGGAAATTAAGTACGTACCATTTGAATCGAAATTAAAGCTATTAAAACGAAACTTACAATAAAGGATAACTAACTGTTCAGGAAGAACAAATACCATCGTGTAAAAAATCAATAATAGCAAAGTCACTATTAAAGCAGTATCAAAGTTCTCTAAATTAAGAGTCCTTAGAAGGTATTGCATAATCAGCACAAGTGCGGTACTCCCAATTATAACTGCCGGCAAATACGACTTTTTTTCGAACTTTTTTCGAGTTTGATCTTTATTTGATCCTAAGCGATAAGCTCCCCTTTTTAACAAAAAATAAAAACGGATAGATGTTAAGATTAAAACGATTACTCCAACAGTGAGAGTCACATAGGTAAATACTAGTAACGATTCTTTAATGTTATCTGTAACGATAACTGGCAAATCTGCCCCTATCATAATTAGAACTAATAAATATGGGGATACACCAAATAAATTTTGAGATATTACAATAGAAACAAAGTACTGTGATTTTTGAAATCTACTGTAAATAGCTGGTATCGCATACAATATTGAGATAACAGCAAGTATCAGAGAAACACCTAAGTGAATGTAAAATATTTCTCTAGCATATGGATAAATCGAATGTTGACTTATTTCATATCCTAAAAATAACAATATAGCTTGGCAAAACAAACCAGCAACTAAAAGAATTACGCCAATATTCCTGGGACTTTGTCTTCCTGATTCTAATGGTCTACGCAATACGGCAAAATCTCTTTCTTCAAAGTTTTTTAACAACATAAATTACATCACCCCTTAATTACTTAACGAAACCCTCCTTTTATTTTATCCATTATTGACTTCTCACTAGTACCCCAGTTTTTATTTAATGCCCAGTTTACAGCTATTCCAAGTCCCGCACCCACAGCTGTCCCAACACCTGGGATTGGAATCAATACTGTTCCAGCTACAGTTGCTGCACCTTGTATCCCTCCGCCTACTACCAAATCAATCGCCGTATCTACGACTACTCTCTTTGTAGTAGCACCTTTCCCTGTTACTCCATCTTCTTTAGCAGTATCGTAGTTTGAATATACACTTAAACCGATACCAAACCCCCTGCGCCTTTCGCTATTTTTGATGCAGTAGATGTGCTCTTTTTTAATAAATCTGTAAATGGTCTATTACCCCACTTTTCGCTCCAAGTGAGACAGGGGCCTGCCTACCGGATTCAAACGGTCCTCTTAGTACTACAAAATCTTTTTCTGTTAGGTTATTTAACAATATAGATCACCTTTGATCAATTATTATGTATCTAGTGCCTTTACCCCATAGGTAGCAAGTAAAGAACCTTAACCCAATAGTTCAAGATAAAATACATATAATAAAGAATTACGAGCTATTTCAAGAGAATAAAGATCTTAGCAATAAACATTAGACGCTAATAGCGGTTAAACTCTGCAAAATTTGTATCTGCAGAGTTCTATCCTTACTACTGTCAATTGTTGAAGGACTTTTTATCCTCCTGTGTTTCTTGTAAGGGTATTAAGTACTTACCATTTGATTCAAAATTGAAGCTTTTAAAACGATGTTTACAATAGAGCATAACTAGCTGTTCAGGAAGAACAAATATCATCGTGTAAAAAATCATTAAAAAAATAGCAATTATGAAGATGGACTCATACTGTACAAAGCTTGTATTTCTAAACAGGTATTGGAGCACTAATACCAGACCTGTACTATATAAAAGGACCATCGGGAGATATGATTTAGTTTCAAACCTACTCCTAAGTTGATCCTTAGATGTACCTTTTCTATACTGTCCTTTCTTAATTAATATGTAGAAACGAATGCACGTGAATAAAAATAATAAAACTCCTACCGATAAAGTAATAACCGTGTAACTAATTAAAAATTGTGTAGGCAGTGGATACATATCAGAAACACTTTCTCCTAAAAGCATAATCGTTAGAATAAAAGAAGCTACTAGGCCAACGTTCTGAGATACTAAAATACTTAACAAGTACTGCGTTTTTTGAAAGCGTAAATATACTTTTGATATTGAAAAAATTATTGATAAAACCATCAGAATTCCAGTTATAGTGAAATGGATAAAGATTATCTCATCTGTATACGGGTAAACAGAATATACACCTAAATCATATTCAAAAAATAGGAATAATGGTTGAATAAAAAGAAATAAAAGTATTGCTACTCCTAAGGGACCTGGGGCCTGTCTGCCGGATTCAAACGGTCCTCTTAGCACCACAAAATCTTTTTCTGATAGGTTCTTTAACATCTAGATCACCTGTGATGGATATTAACAGCTAAAAAGCCTTTATCCCATCAAATCCTTGTAATAGTAATTCTTAATCCTTAATCTTATACTTTTCTAAATTTCATAACCAAAAATGGGGGCTAATTAAG
This sequence comes from Alkalihalobacterium chitinilyticum, assembly GCF_029028005.1. GTDB lineage: Bacteria > Bacillota > Bacilli > Bacillales > Bacillaceae_F > Alkalihalobacterium > Alkalihalobacterium chitinilyticum. The sequence goes on along the minus strand of NZ_JAOTPO010000014.1, from coordinate 63,860 downwards.
TACTTTATAATCCATAATGATGAACATAGTGGCCTCGTGGTTCTGGTTTTCATAATTCTAAATTTCACTTCAGCACTCTTTTTCAAATACTGCTCCAGCCTTTTATATTCTCATTTGTTAAAGGAGGATTTTTCCACTTCCTGTGTGTCTTGTACGGAAATTAAATACTTGCCATTTGACTCAAAAATAAAACTCTTGAAACGATATTTACAATATAGAATAACTAGTTGCTCTGGAAGAACAAATAACATTACATAAAATATGAGTATTAAAATCACAATAATAAATAATAAATCCATTTGAGCTATGTCAACCTGTCTAAAGAGGAATTGCATAATATAAAAAAAGCCTAAGCTAATTATTATAACAGTGGGTAAATAAGATTTTGTATCAAATTTACTTCTTAATCGATCGTTAGCAGAACCTTTTCGATAATGACCCTTTTTCAATAAAATATAAAATCGAATACATGTAACTAGGAATACTAGTAAACCTAACCATAGCATAACGGTTGCTAGGACTTGTAACTGAATAGCATCATTATTGCTTGTAACCATAGTTCCGAGACAAGCAAAAAGCAAAATAAAGGTCGATATAGTAAAGAGATTATGTGAAATAAGGATACTGATTAGATACTGACTTTTTTGATATTTATTATAGATTTTGGGAACAGAAAAGAAAATTGAAACAACTGTCAATAAAACAGACAAAACGAGATGCAACCATACAATCTGATCTATATGGGGAAATACGGAATACCCAGCTACATAGAACTCTAGAAAAAGTAATAAAGCTTGACAGAAAATACATAATACAAATACTCTTCCTAGTGATGATGGACTCTGTCTATTTGTTTCAAAAGGTATTCTTAATACTAAATAATCCTGCTCATTAAATTTTTTTAAAATCATTTAACTAAACAACACCCTCATACGATCTTGTTCTTTATAAATTTCCAAATTACACAATTAATTCACCATTTATAATTATTTCTAAACCAGCAACAACAATTGCTCCTATGCAAGTTAATTGATATCAATACTGTTCCTGCTACAGGCAATGCACATGACAAGGCTCCTCTATATGCACCTGTAGCACCATCACCTGATCAATAATTTTAAGATAAGAACTCATACCCTATAAATCTTGTATTCTAACCAACTAAATAAAACACGGTGTATTAAAGAAGTGGTCCATCTACTTTCCCCTTAACATAACTACCTTTATTTTCTTCTTTCCAATCATGAAACAACCTCTGGAAACGTTGCTCCTCCTCATCTTGATATCCTTCAAATATAACTTCATCGACATTTTCATGGTTAAAGTAGAAAACTTTATCATGAACTAACCCCTGTGGGTAAAAACACCCGGAATAATCAAACATTTTATTCTCTCCATCTGCTTCGAGAATCGGACCTCTATTTAAAATCATAAGCTTACTTGTGCCTTCTTTAAGATATACAATTGAACCGATTGGTAACATACTAGTCTCTCCTTTTTATTCTTTTATTTTTGATTTTTTTAAGTGTGATCCAACTGGCATTCATTTTTTCTTTTTCAATTTGAATTGATTCACATTATTTTCTCTTGAATTTCACTGTAGTATGCCCCACAAATACATATAAAACATTCGTAACTGATAATGCCATTGCAAAAATAGTCGCAGAAACGATTAACATCAGATTACCATCTGTAATAAACAGTATAAATGTAGCTATGAAAAATACTAGAAAAAAAATGTATACAAACAAGCATTGAATAAAATGTTTAAGTGACATTGGTCTTATAAAAATACGATCCTTCGATAATAAATTTGGTGCAACAAGTTTATAAAATTGGTTTTTATTCCTATTACTTAAAAGCGAGCGTACTAAGATGATCAGCAACATTACAAATGTGGCAATTATACTATTAACCAAAGTTGTACTTGGAATATAAAAATAATCTGTCAAATCGGTTAGTAAGTTCCCTACGAAAATTCCGATCCCTGCTATAAATAAAATACTTATGTTCATTTTTTTTTGAGAGCCTCTAGGAAATTCTAACTTCTTATTAATCTCCTCTTCATCGACTTTATAGATGGTATGTGGAAGGATCCATGTTAAAAATGGAAATACAATTTTCCAAATGGATTCGCTCATATCTAATATATAAGTGTTTCCTTCAATTTTTAAAATCCTAAACCTTATGTTCGTAGCTTTTTGCACTTCACACTTCATAGAATTTACCATCCCCAATTCATCGGATTAATCGCATTTAATCCACTACTGATAGTCTCTCCAGCACCCTTTACTATAGCTCCAATAGATTCATTAATATCATCTATCTTTCTACCTGCAACATCTAACCCATCTTGAAGCCCTAAAATATTGTTATCATACATATAATTAAAACTCCATGTTGCAACTGCCCCAACTGCAACACTACCTACTACTGCCCAACCAATAGGATTGCTAACTGTGACAAAAGTTGCTAAACCAGTCACCAAAATTGTCCCAGCTGCCCCTCCTGCTAAACCTGCTACCGCACTTGCTCCATTATGCGCTATAGCCTCTCCAACTGTCTTACCTTTTTCAGTCACGTCTTCATAAAATCCGAAACCAGCACTAACAGCTATAAATCCTCCACCTAAAGATCTGCCTGCATTTTTCACGAATTTACCTGTTTCCGTGATAACGTTAGATGTTTTCGTTGTAAAGTTCCCAACAGTTGTTACAGCATTACCTACATTACTTGAAAGCTTACTAAATAAATCCCCTATACTCTTTATTTGCGTTGCGATTCCTCCTACTGATTTTCCTATCTCTTTCGTTTGATACCCAATATATTTTACTGCTCCTGCGGTAGTATTCACTGCTAAATCAATACCGATCTTGCCACTATTATTAAAAATATATTGAATAACGGCTTCTGGTACTTCTTCCTTTAGTTCTCCTTCACTTAAATTTTTAGTAGACTTTTTCATCGTTGTGAAGATACTATAGTAAGTCTCCCGATCAATTTCTCCATTTTTCAGATCAGTAAAAGCACTATTTAAAATCTTTTGAGTTGTCTCATCCATATCTTTTAATGCAGCGTCCTTTAATTGCTCAATCTCAGATATAGACATATTTTTAATAGAATATTGCTCTATTTTTTTATTATACTCTTTAAGCATTGCCAATCCTGAAGTTGCTGATGTACCTTTGTAATCCGTAAATCTAGCACTACCACTTACAGCACCCGCATGATTTAACGTTGTTTTGATTTCTTGTAATAGGCTCTCTATTTGCGAAGTGCTACTTCGACCTATGCTTGTGAAAGAATTTAAATCGTCAAGTAAATTCTCAGCTGCATTAACCCCCGTATCATTATCATTCCTAACGAAACTGAAAGAGGGAGTTGTGGCACTGCTAATATCTGAAACACTGCGAATGGTGTTATTCACTGTTTCATGCTGTACTTCTAGTGCTTCATATCGTTCAATAATATCTTCCATGGTGTCCCTAACATAGTCACTTTTTATAATTGTTTGACTACTTTCATCTACTTCTTTTTATTAACTTAATTGCCTTTCTTAAATTTCACTGTAGTACTTCCTTCTAATACTGTCATTGCATTAGCTACGAGCATTGTTAACAAAAACGTTGTAGCAACAATTAAAGGGACCAAATTACCATCCTGAATAAATACTAGGAAAAACAATAAACTAATTCCTAAGGAAAATACATAATAAAAAAAACATTGCATAAAATGCTTCAGTGACTTTGGGTTAATCCAAATACGTTCTTGTAAAGTTTTATCTAGTGTAATAACGTTATAAAACTTTTGTTTATTTAAATTGCTAAGATATGAACGAAGACCAAATAATAAAATGATTACAATCCCAGAAAGAGCTACGTTAAACACAGGAGTACTTCCAAGCTCAAGGTAATCTGTCAAGACAGTAAGTAAATTTCCTAAGAATATTCCAATCCCTGCTGTTAATAAAATAGGTATGGTATTTTTCGATTTGTCTTTTCCTAACACTTGCAATTTACTAATCTCTCCTTCATCCACTTTATATATTTTATTTGGAATGACCCATGTTAAAAATGGGAATATTATTTTCCATATGGACTGGCTCAAATCTATAATGTAGGTATTCCCTTCTATCTTTAAAATTCTAAACCTTGGATTATTTTTTACTCTTTGCACTTCACACTTCATATATTTTACCATCCCCAATTCATCGGATTAATTGCATTTAATCCACTACTAATAGCCTCTCCAGCACCCTTTGTAAAAGTTCCTATCGATTCACCGATATCGTCCAACTTCCTACCTACAGCATCTAATCCACCTTGAAGCCCCAAAATATTGTTATCATACACATAATTAAAACCCCATGTTGCAACTGCACCTGCAGCTACACCAGCTACCGTTGCCCAGCCAACTGGATTAGAACCTAGCACTAGTACTACAGCAACTGAACCTAACGCACTCCCCCCAATTCCAAACGCGACACTTGCTCCATTATGCGCTATAGCCTCTCCAACTGTCTTACCTTTTTCAGTCACGTCTTCATAAAATCCGAAACCAGCACTAACAGCTATAAATCCTCCACCTAAAGATCTGCCTGCATTTTTCACGAATTTACCTGTTTCCGTGATAACGTTAGATGTTTTCGTTGTAAAGTTCCCAACAGTTGTTACAGCATTACCTACATTACTTGAAAGCTTACTAAATAAATCCCCTATACTCTTTATTTGCGTTGCGATTCCTCCTACTGATTTTCCTATCTCTTTCGTTTGATACCCAATATATTTTACTGCTCCTGCGGTAGTATTCACTGCTAAATCAATACCGATCTTGCCACTATTATTAAAAATATATTGAATAACGGCTTCTGGTACTTCTTCCTTTAGTTCTCCTTCACTTAAATTTTTAGTAGACTTTTTCATCGTTGTGAAGATACTATAGTAAGTCTCCCGATCAATTTCTCCATTTTTCAGATCAGTAAAAGCACTATTTAAAATCTTTTGAGTTGTCTCATCCATATCTTTTAATGCAGCGTCCTTTAATTGCTCAATCTCAGATATAGACATATTTTTAATAGAATATTGCTCTATTTTTTTATTATACTCTTTAAGCATTGCCAATCCTGAAGTTGCTGATGTACCTTTGTAATCCGTAAATCTAGCACTACCACTTACAGCACCCGCATGATTTAACGTTGTTTTGATTTCTTGTAATAGGCTCTCTATTTGCGAAGTGCTACTTCGACCTATGCTTGTGAAAGAATTTAAATCGTCTAGTAAATTCTCACCTACATTAACCCCCGTATCATTATCATTCCTAACGAAACCGAAAGAGGGAGTTGTGGCACTGCTAATATCTGAAACACTGCGAATGGTGTTATTCACTGTTTCATGCTGTACTTCTAGTGCTTCATA
>NZ_JAOTPO010000014.1:0-58148 GCF_029028005.1 Alkalihalobacterium chitinilyticum | reverse complement strand
ATATAATTTTGCCTGATCTGCTGTTTTACCAGAAAAAGAACTCATGTTGCACATGTCTTCTATGTTTTGTTCTACTTTTAAAAGGCTGACTCTTATATCTTCTGAATTTGCTTTAAATTCATCGGAGAAGTCTATTACTTCTGACAGGTCTACTTTTTGTCCCATGTAAACTCCCTCTCTTTCCTTAACGTATTAGCTGTGGACCAGAATTAGGGTGATATACTGATGCTAACTCTTGATCTTTTTCTCTCATCTGTTCACCTGTCTGCTCTAAAATAGTTACATCTGCCTCCAGAATGCCCTTATATCGCTCCAACAACTCTATAGCTTCTATCGCATTCTCTAAATCTTTTGTAAACGGTTCAATATTTGTATTACGAAATGCATTCGTTGGTCGTTTCGCTTCTATTCTTGCGACAGAAGTTTTTAACTTTGATACACTAGAGCGAAAAACACTTATATTAATAGAAACTTCTTTAGACATCTAATTCAACTCCCTCTGTGCTTGAGCTATTTGTCTATCCAAAGAATGAAGTGTCTGCTGTAAGCTCGTTATACTAGTTTGGTAGGAAGCCTTCTCTGCTTCATATCTCCTAATATCATCATTGATTGCTTCTTTAGCATCATCAACTTTTGATATATATGTTTTTACACTATCCTTATAGCGATTGTATTTCTTTTCGAAATCATCTTCTTTCTTGCCACGCCAGCTGTTTAAATCAATGGTTAGACTATTTATTGAACTCATTACAGAGCGCAAATTTGACAAACTGGTTGATATCTCGTTTACAGCTTGCCGTAAGCGAGATATCTTATCCTCAGTAACAGATACTAACGTACGGTTAGATTGAATTTGACTCTGTACAGAACTCTTCCTCCAACGTAAATAACTTAACGAACTCATCCTTTCCTCCTCCTTATTTTGGTAATTTTATTTTGATATGCTGGTGGTCCCTTGCGTAATAAGCTTCATAGTCTTTCGGATATGTTTCCTTACGAATAAATGGTTGACTAAATATATCTTGATCACCTAGACGCATACTCACTAACCCTACATTAGATAAGCTTCGAACCACTTTGGCTGGCTTTTCATAGCTCGTATTTATATAGCTAGCATCTCCACATACGATTAGATGTACATCGACTTTTGGACCTTGTTCGAATAAAACGGATAAATCTTCTTCCATCAGGATACTTCTTTCTGCAAAATCTTTTAAATCCCTAATTAAAATCATCCATTTCACACCATTGTGATCACCTTTCATTCGATTATTAACTTCTGTAAGTATGTTTTCTTTAATTGCAGTGATGTCCTCAGGATCAGAAATATACTTATTCATTAATTCACCAATTTCAGTAAGTCCTTGGTCAGGTGTATCAATAATCATGGTCTGGAAAGACTTCGTAAGTAATGTCATACTTTTTGAAATTGCATTAATCATATTATCCAATCCATCTTTTCGATCACTAACAACAGTTAGGAAGCCGTCTTTTTCTAGATCAAACCCTATTGGTGCCACTTCTTCAAAGTCTAGCCCTAGTGGTAAATGGCTTTGTTCAACCAATTTCTTCGTTTTTCTTTTCCGCTTAAACTGTTCAAAATCAATCACACCCTCTGGCATCATCGGAATGGCCTCTGGACGTTCACCTTGCCAATAGGCATCCATGCTTTGAGCAGTCCTTTGGATCGAGTCGATGATTTCTAATGCCTCTGTACCTTCTGCAGGTAACATCGTTTGGAACAAAGCAGGCTCTTCTAGCTTAACTAATCCTCGACCAGGGATCTCTTCAATTTCCAAGTCCGTTCGACCGATAATAGAACGTGCTTCTGATTGTTCAATGAGATATAGAGGAATTTGCGTCTTTATATTGGAAAGCAATGGCATGCGCAGAGCACCTTGTCGTCCCGCACTAATAGCTAGATGAATGCCAACGCTTGCTCCTTCACGAGCGATTTGTGTAATTATTTTTTCAAACTCGTCTGAGAAGTCTGTATCCCTCACTGTGTCGAAGTTATCAATGACTAATAATACGTTCGATTCGATCTCTCCACTCGCTTTTTCATACATCGCTAAGTTGGCCACTCCATATTGACTCAGAAGCTGCTTTCTTTTCTTAATCTCAGAGGTTAATAACCGAATTAGCTTCCCGACTTTTTCCATCTCATCAACGAGAATGGTATCTGCTACATGAGGTAACCCTTTTAACGGTAATAACCCATTGGTACCAAAATCGAGCAAATATACATGAAAATGCTCAGGACTATGCTGTCTTGATAGATCCATGACAATCGTTTGTAAAAAAGTTGACTTCCCGTATCCTGGACTCGCAAAAACAGCGATATGACCATCCTTCGTAAAATCTACTGTTAACGATGACTGAGATTGAAGCTCAGGCTGATCGAGTAATCCAATTGTTACCTTCAGTGGTTTCTTTTCTTCTTCCCAAGCTTCTTCAAAGTTTACTACATGCAGCTCATCTGTCGTTAATTGCTCAGGTAACGGTGGTAACCACGGTCTTGGTAATGGGACAATTTCTTGTTCCTCAGCATAATCATGAATATGATCAATGACTGCATCAAGTTCCGTTGGTACCTTTTCTACTTGATCTTTACGGCCTAATCCACTTAAATCTTCCGTTAAAATATCATACTGGCCCAAATCATTAATCGCATAGATTGTCGTATCTACTAATTCAAAGTCATCCTGGTCCGGAATGTAATCAGCACCACTCCAGGCACTTTGGAACAGTTCATAAATTTCGTTATTCCCAACTTGTAAATAGGCACGACCAGGCAGTGTGATTTCTGCGGCATCTGGTGTTTTTAAAATTTCGTTCGAATCACTTGCATTTTGTACTTTTAAGGCAAGCTTAAATTTGGAGTTCGACCAGATTTGATCATCCACAATCCCACTTGGCTTTTGAGTGGCTAGGATTAAATGAATACCGAGTGAACGACCGATACGCGCTGTCGATACTAGCTCCTTCATAAAATCAGGCTGCTCTGATTTTAATTCCGCAAATTCATCGGAAATGAGGAACAAATGTGGCATCGGTTCTTGAACTTTCCCTTGTTTATAAAGCTTCTGATATTGGTTAATATGATTGACATCATTTTCACCAAAGAGGCGCTGTCTCTTTTGAAGCTCTGCCTTAATAGAAGCTAACGCTCGCATAGATTGGCTACGATCTAAATTCGTAATCGTCCCAACTAAATGCGGAAGATTTTTAAATAAATTTGCCATTCCCCCGCCTTTGTAATCAATTAATAAAAAGGCAACTTCATATGGATGAAAATTAACACTAAGGGACAAGATGTACGATTGGATAATCTCAGATTTACCTGAACCCGTCGTCCCAGCGACAAGCCCATGTGGCCCGTGAGCCTTTTCATGAAGATTAAGCTGAACGATATCTTGTTTTCCACGCAGTCCAAGCGGAACAGCTAAGCTCTTATACGTTTCATTCGCTTGCCATCTTGCTGAAATCTCTAATTCTTCAACTCTCTCCACTCCATACATTTCAAGGAAGGTCACACTTTCAGGAATGGAATTTTTTAAACTTTGTAAATGATTAATTGGCGCAAGTGCCCTTGATACTTCTTCCTTATCAAATGTCGCCGGAAAGTGATCCGGAACAAAAGCACGATTGACTAGCTCTCCCTCTTCTAAAATAATATTTCCCGTCTTTGAATCTCGGATATCAATAACCGTTTTTACATGCTCAGGCAAAGATTGCATCACATCTTGAACAAAAACGAGTGATACCCCAAGAATACTAGGGTCCTCATTAAAGAATTCCATGATCGTATGGTCGAGGATCAGTTTTTCATCTGTAATAAGGACAACATAGTGCGGGAAGAAATAGGTTTTTTCACTTGTATTTCCTTTTTCATCTATTACTTGTTTTCGTTCCTTCAATATTTGATACATAGAGTATAGGACTTGATCTCGGGAACGCTCATGATAGACAAACCCTCTTACATTGACATCACGTAGACTTGCATGTGGTAGCCACCTCATCCAATTCCACTGCTCTTTTTCCTCTTCCGGAAATACCGTGATGATTTGAACATCATGATAGCTTTGAAACAGTCCAATTTGCATTGCTAATAGCTGTAGCTGCTCTAATACGAGGTGTCGTTGACCTATATAACCAACAGGCCCTTTCATCAACGATGCAACGACTGGAACTTCACGGATATGATCATACTGATTTAATAGCTCTCTAGCTTCGTCTACTAATATGTCTTTTTCTTGCGTGAACTCTTCTTCATTAAAGTCAATCTCAAAGCTTCTTTCTGCTGTACCTAGCCCTGTTCGAAATTGAAGGAAATCATGATGAAACCTTGTTTTTTCGTAAATTCTCGCATCAACACGTATAGCCATATCTCTCATTTGCTCGATATTTGGAAAATGATAACGTAAGGAATGCCTCTGGTCTTCACTAATCTGATAAAGCTCTTTTGTTTTTCGATGCAAATACTCTCTATAGCTCTCTAATCGCTCTTTCGTGTCAACCTTATATTGTTTTACATTCTTTACATAATAAATGACTGAAACTAGAATGGTCGTGACCGTCATTGCCAGCATGACGACAATGTAAATTCCGCGTGGTTGAAAAATCGTTAGCAAAACAAAGGCCGCAATCATGACGAGAGACGGGACAACGGTTCGTGCAATTTGCTCACTCGGCTTAGACGGTTGAGGTGGCGGTTTCGCAATCGTCTGCTTTTTTGTTGGCTCGCGATAAATGACACGAGGAGAGCGATGATAATTTGGATACTCCTCACTATAATACGTATCTCGTTCCATCAACCGTGTTAACGTCGAGGCTGGTTCCTCTTGGCTTATAGCGATTTCCATATCCTCTGAATGAATCGTTATAGAAATTCCATCAGCATATAATTGGTCTCCCGGTTCAATGTGAACACTGTCCTTACAAACGTTATTGTGATAAACTTCACCGCGATTGACCATTAATTGAAAAAACGGTTGTTCGAGCGTTCGCATAAGGGAGAAATCTACTTCCGTTGATTTCAGTTGAATATCATGTTGTTCGCTACTTCCAAACGTTACCGTTGAGACTCCCGCTAAATCATAAACGATGACTTCTTTCTCTTCTACAAGAAGAAATTCTATTTCAGCAGAGCCTACCGGTAATCGGGTTTGCTTATTTGGGGTAAGAACTTTCCCATCAAGGGTACACGCTTCCCCATCCCATGTGATCACGAAAGATGCTGCTAGGTTCGTAAACGTCACCGTATCAGACCAATCGCTACTTACCGTAATTTCTTTTGTCACCCCTTGAGGTAATGAGCATTTTTGTAACTGCTTATCAAAAAGAATAAATAGTTTTGTTTGTGCCATGATTTTCTTCCTCTCTCCGTCAGCCCATCTATCCTTGGCTTACAACCCCATACTGCTATGCCTCTTGATCATTCTCATCATCATTCACTTCTTCATCTTCAGCGGGTTCTTCAACTTCAGCAGGTACTTCCACTGGTTCTTGATCTATACTTGCCTCTTCAATTGGCGTTTGATCGATTAACTCTTCTTCTCCAGCCTCAATATAATCTTCACGATACCGATTTAGTTCTTCTTGGAGCCTTCGTACTTCTTCATCTCGATCTGATCCCTTTAATTTAGGATCATTTCGTACTTGTTCAATTTGTTTGATTAACCCATACATAATTAATTGAGGATCATCAATAAACATCGCTTTATCAATTGCTTCATCAAAAGAACCTCGACCATTTAATATCCAGTAAAGTAAATAATTCTCATGACTGCGTAAGCTCACGTTTCTCATAATCGCCTCTTTTTCACGATCCGATAAACTTTCAACTTGTATATAAGAGTAGGCCAAAATATACTTTGTTCGATAAGGTAGTCGTTCAGGATCTACTCCTCTCAGTGTAGAAATGACACCACTGTAATTAGATGATAAATATTCACCATGAGCTGTTAATAATTTATCTTGGTATGGATCCTTCACGAACATGTAATAAAACAAAGGCACAGCCAAGACAATAGACAACGTGATCATAATAATCGATAACTGTTTAAATAAACGAAACCGTTTAATGGGTACAGTCGTCATTGTCTTTTCCGTTTTTTGTTGCTCTTTGTGATAACAGATGTGAATATATTCGATCAATTCCTGCAGATTTTTCTTTTCCAGAATATTACGTTCAAATTCTGTATCCTTCGCCTTATTTAATGAACCATTGTACAGATCATCAAATGTATGTTGTTTGGAGAACAAGGCGAGGATGAAGCATTTGTATTGCTGAAAAAAGTCTTCCTCTTTTCCTACGTACGGTGGTAACAACTCCCGAATACCACGATACATAATAGCTGGCATTAAGTTATCATCAAAAACAACGTTATCCGGATGAAGAAAGAAAGTAATTCTAGAAGATAAATAAGGTTTCAGTTTCGCTATGTTACAAAGTAACCGCAGCTTCTCATTCCGTTGAAGATCCTTTATGTCCTTCCATTTCTTTTTTTCTTCTTTCACCACAAACGAAAATCTAAAAAGATCCTCTTCCTCTTTTACAGAGACCGGCAAAAAATATTCTGAAGGGGCTGTAATGAGTCCTAATTGCTTGATATCTTTCACTTTTGTTTGAGACTTTGCTAATTCTGTTCTCCACTCTTCATCTTCGATTTGAAAATGAAGAGTAAGAGAATCAAACTGAACTTTTTTTTCCTCCATAACGTTGACTCCTTCACCTATTCAACAATCTGAACAACCTTTTCTATAGCACTTGTAAAATATCACCGTCTGTAATTGGATGGTCATTCAAACTATCATCATCAGTAATCAGTAACTTTTTCGTTAATACCTTTATGGCACAAAGAGATGAACCCGACTGCTCTAAATGGAGCGTCTCAGAAACACTTAACAATAATTGCTTTACCGTTAATTGAACGGGAATACGCAAATCGTATACACCGCCACCCCAATTTTGAAAGTCAATCGTTACGTTTATATGTGAAGACTTTGCCATCATCCATTCTCCTATTCCACAACTTGTCGCATCATCGTAAATACAACTCCACCAACCATTAGGATAAATCCCACAAAGGAGAAAAGGAGGACGTTATTAGCGCCCTCACTTGGCTCCTCATGTACACGGTTTTCGGTGGTCGGAGTCGTATAACTTGCGGTAAAAAGAGTTTCCTGGACAAGAGCGACTGTCGCATCCGCTTGGCTTTCCATCTCAAAAATTGATTGATGCAGGTCTTGAAGCCACTCTTCCTGTTTTAGTTGCTTCCTGTCAATGAGCTCTCTCGTCTCATCCCGAAACAACTCTGGAAACACTTTTTCAAGTTCTGTTTTCGTTTTGGTTTGATCTTCTTTACTACCAATAATTCGATCTAAATTCATGTTTAATTTACCTCGTTCCTCAGTACTCGGTTGACCCTCAGCAAGCACAGCGAACATTGGTAGCAATAAGCTAACGATTAAAATACAGAACACTCCATTAACTAGCTTTAGAAACCTCTTCATCTTCCGCTCCCTCACTCCTTGTAGCACGATTGAACACTAACAGGTTAAGCAGTATACCTGCCAAACATAGCAAAGATAAAATAAAGAAGGTTACTTGATAATTAATCGATCCATCGAAGACCCGGATCAATACATTTTCCACATATTGTAACGGCGAGTATGCTCGTAATCCTCCATTAGCCACTGAACCTAATGCTCTTGTAAAGAATAAATACATACCAAATACCGCGAGTAACAAGAACATTCCTATCATTTTTAATTGTCGTAGTAGGTAAGTAGAAAACAGTAGTATCGTTAAGACAATGCCCGTTAACAGAAGTGTCCATAACAATAGGTTAGACCCTTTAATCTCTAAGATGTAGCTTGAAATTAACCCAATCGCTGCACCCTCAATAATTCCGACACCTGTAGTAATAATCGTAATAGGAGTATTTTGAGAAAAAATCGTACGTTCTCCTTCAAACTCATCCTTCGCTAAACGACGTTGGTGATTGGTTGAAATCACGTATGCTGTAAAGAGAGCAACAATAAAAGCAATTAACACGATAAAGTATGGTGTAAACGTATTACCAGAGACGATCACGCCTTCATTTTTCGTTTGAACCGGACTTGATAAGAAGCCTAACAAATCCTCATTTTGTCTATCGCCAATTCGGCTATTCGCTAATACGTCGGTAAAGTTAGTCACAAACTCTTCATCTTCTATTAATTTATTTGTCAGATTAATAGAGAGAGCTTCTGCCTGACTGATTAAATCATTTCCGCTTTCTTGTATCATCGTCGCCTGATTATCAATGTCTTCAAGGGTTTGATAAACAGTCTCAGCCGAATAAAAATTACTTTGCGCTTGTTCTGCGAGCACTTCACTTGTTGATAACAGTGGCATGAAATCATTACCAAGTGCCATGATTGCCTGTTGTTCCTCATCACCAGCAGCCCTCACCACAGACTGTTCTTCAATTAGTGCTATGCTTCGATCTCGCCAGTCCATGACATCTTCCAATACGTCAGATAGGCTTTGATTCATGACCTGAGCCTGCTCTGTCGTTGAAGCTATCTTCCCAACAAGTTGATCCATCAGGTTTTCAGCCCGTTTTGATTGGTCATGATATCGTCTGATTTGATCATATAGCTGTACAATTGGCTCTCTAATTTCCTTCGTAACACCCGCCGTTACTCGTTCAACAACATAATTCGTAATCAATTCATCTAACTCTTGAACATTGAACAGATAATATAGAGAAGATTCGGTTGCTAAATCAGATAAACGATTTCCAACAAAGGAATCCTGTAATGTTGGCGAATTCATATCTATACCAAAGTAAGTTTCGAAAAGAGCGGATAATTTTATATAATCGCTAATCGTATGCTCAGCTGCATTAATCAGAGCTTGCGTACCATCATCTAATATGGGTGACATGACTCGATGGTGAATATGGTTATTGATCACTTTCACCTTTTCTATGATTGGCTCTGGCCCTGGCTCAGGTTCAGGTTCAGGTTCAGGTTCAGGTTCAGGTTCAGGTTGAGGTTCAGGTTGAGGTTCAGGCTCTTCCCCGTTTCCACCGTCATTGTTCTCATCATCTTGAGGGTTAGACGGATTTGTTTCCTCCTGATCACCAGGACTCACTGGCTGCTCTTCGCTCTCACGCTTCCCATTTTCTCCATCAACTTCAGTTCCACCCGGTTCTTCCGTTTCTTGAACGATAACTGTAGTTGCAAGTAAAGGAGCATTATAAACCTCATAGCCCAAGAGCTCCTCTACATCATCAACATCTGTAATATCTTCTTGAAGCATACTCCAGCTCCAAGTAGCAGGTTGGAAAACATCTATTTTACTATTTGCATCTTTCAACCGTAGTTGAACTCGAACAGTAAAAACTCCTTCTTCATTTGCAGGTAATTTCACTTGCCCATTTTCTTTATATACCTCTGTGTAATTGACTTCATTAAAATCAGGCAACGTTAACCACAAATTTTGTAACTCATATTCATTCGGAATTGATAAGGTAAAAGTTTGCCCTGACTTTTGATTAGCTGGTAATTCAACAGAGTTTCTCATCACAACACCTGTATCAGCTAAGCGGTTTTTAATTTCTTGAATTTGGGTTGATAAAATCTTGCTATTATCAAGTTCCTTTGGAGAAAAGTCATTTTCACGATTATACTTTCTTGCTGTGGCAATGACATTATTGATCTCTAATGCCATCTGATCAGACAATCCAGATTCATCAATATCTCGCATACTTAATGAGGGCAGTTGATTAATCTGCTCTTGAAGCGTACGATGCAGATTTCGATCAGGACGTCTAAATAACGAATTTAAATTTGTCAATTCATCTTTAAATGCATTCGTAAAAATTCCCGACAACCGATTGGTAACGTTTTTTTCCATATTCGATTGGAGTGTTTCTTCTAAATTCTGCTCTAAACTGCTTACTTGTTGATTAGCTTGATTAAAGTACTCTCTTAACAGAGCAGCATCAGAAATAAGCGTTGCACTCTCTTCTTGGAGTTGAAACTGATAATGGATCCGTTCATTAGCACGAACGAGTTGATCAAGCTGTCGCTGGGTACCTGTATCATGAATCGTAGACTTATATTGATTTAATAAATCATAAAAACCTTGTGATAACGCTTGGTTAGATGCTGTGAGACTTGTTATATCGTTAATATTCGATACAAAGTTTTTACTTAATTCAGTCTCTTCCGTTAATCGATCCGTAAAGAATCCAAGAGTATCTTCAAGACTGCTAAAGCTACCTCTTGATGCTTCTGTAAAATTCTTCACAGTACTAAATTGGTTCGTATAGTTTGATAAAGGCGATTGAATTGCTGTATTATATGTAGCTGTATACTTTGCCTGCTCGTCAACAATATAACCGATTTGATCCTGTGCTTCATGCAAATTGCCAATCACACTAGCAAAATAAACATCGATGATACGTCTATTAAAATCATTTAATATTTCACTAGCTGTTCTTTCAGCCTCTGCTCTGATTTCATCATTTTCTGAAGCATTAATTTTATAATTCAATGTAACTGGTTCTGGTGAAACGGAATCTATGGAGAGTGCCTTAACCGAAAAGTCATTAGGGATGACAATCATCATGTCGTAAGTTTGTCTTTCCAAGCCACTCTCAGCAACCCCTCGGCTCACGACAAACCATTCATGCTTACGGTCATCATCTACACTACGAACAAAGGCATCTCCAAATGCCAAACGCTCATTATTAAATTCCGCACCTACATCCTCATTTACCAATGCAATCGTCATCTGATAACCAGTATCAGTACTAGTAGTTTCTGTTACTTGATTTAAAGCCATATAAGATAAACCAGTAGCTAGTACTAGAATTAATACTAGAAATGCGAGTAACCTTAGCTCTATTCTTTTCATCTGTTTTTCCTCTTCTCCCACTACTTTTTCGCATTTAGTAAGATTATTCTTCATATAAAAATGGATTATTCAGCAAAAAAAATATATAATAGCAACCAAATCTTACTATCTACCATTAATACTCATTAAACATTATGTAGGTTTCACTTTTTATCTTTTAAAGAGAAATGAGCTACACAACGATTGTTATGTAGCTCATTCCAAGGCACGTACAGTCTCAAAAGCTACTTATCTCGTTTTGCTTCTTATCTAAGACCAAAATTTTGAGAAAGAGCTTGATCCTGCTGTGCAACAGCTTCAGCCGTTTTAGTCAATTGTGTTTCAATGTCTTGCATTAAACGAGAGAAGTCTTGCACACGAGGACTTAATTCTCTGAATTGATCGTCAAAGCGTTCAAATGCACGCCCTTCCCACTCTCCTCTTAACTCTTCCTGCAAATTAGTTAAATCTCTTAAAATTTGATCGATTTGCTGTGCACTCTGACCGTAACGCTTAGCCTTTGCTTGCAGCTGATCAGGGGTCATACGAATTTGGCCTGCCATGAATACTCATCTCCCTTTTTCAAAATTCAGGAAATTACATAGGATAATATAATGAATTCCCTTCTTGTTATCCTATAATATGGTATTACTAACAATATGTAGAGTCAATTGAGTTGGAATATTTTCCTAAAAATGAATATTTAGAACCGTAACTAAGTTTTTCTTCGATTTACCATGATTAAATATTGCTTTTTACCTATAGAAGATATGAAAATTGTCTCTCGAATATACAACCTTCAAATAGCCCCCACTATTATAATGGGGACTAAGTGACGTTATGTATCTAGTAGAAACGATGGGTTTATGATTGATGAATCCATTCAAATGCCTATGAATTCTTTTTATACAAGAGGGAGAGGTATCCTGTTACAGTAATTTAAGGAAGTGGTTGACCATTGATATAGTAGCTTTGCTTAGCATTTCAGACTTAGATCTATTATTTTAGGTATGGACTTGTTGTGGTTTTTAGTTCTAGGAAGATAGTGTCAGTTGAAACTCCTTGATTTACGGGGTTGCTGGTCTAATTTCGAGTATATTTATAGGGAATACGGGTATTATTGAACTAAATCTTTTGTTGAGGTACATAATCTCACAGTTATATTTCTGAACGCAACTCCGTCCCAGACAAAAGATAAGGAATGGCAGGTTTAATAAATTCTTCTGGACGTACCTTCATGCCATTTCTTTTCCATTCTACAGAAGCTCCGTA
The DNA here is from genome assembly GCF_029028005.1 of Alkalihalobacterium chitinilyticum. Lineage (GTDB taxonomy): Bacteria > Bacillota > Bacilli > Bacillales > Bacillaceae_F > Alkalihalobacterium > Alkalihalobacterium chitinilyticum. The sequence goes on along the minus strand of NZ_JAOTPO010000014.1, from coordinate 45,979 downwards.
GATCCCCCAACTTAATACGACCGCAGTAATTCTTAGCGCATCATCCTCTTGCTTTTTATGTTGTTTTAACAACATATTATAAAAAATGACTTCGAGTTGATCCCTAATAATTCGAGAAATAGTATCTTCGTATCCTCTGTGGCACCGATTCGATAATGACTTTTGAAAATTGGTTATCGCTATAAACAGACAAACGAAAGCTTCTTCATTTAGTTCATTAATCTCGTAAGTATCATAATTCAAATTAACTAACAATACTTCTGATAAGACCTTTTCTAGTAAGTCGTAAATATCTTTAAAATGATAATAAAAAGTTGCCCTGTTAATCATAGCTTCAGTTGTAATATCTTTTATCGTAATATCCTTAAATTCTTTTTTTCCTGAAAGTTCAATGAATGAATCCATAATTAATTTCCGCGTACGCAAAACTCGAGGGTCCGTCTTTGGTTGATTCACTTTATATCCCTCCTACTTTTTAAACAGATTCTCTATTTTGTTGGATAAACAACAAAATAAAGGAACTATTGGTGTTTTTCTTATTTATTATGGCTTAAAATTCAATTGTAAAGCAACTGATTGAAAACCATCAGACAATAACTCATATAATTTTTCCTTCCTTAGATTAAATGTGTAGTTGTTATTAAACAGAAATGGAGGAACATGAATTGAAAAACAATAATAATATGACTTGTGATTTAGAAACAGGTGTATGTGGTACTACAGGTGAAGATGAAATAGAGGTAATTGATTTCAACCAACCAAGCAAAAAAATAGATTTATATTATGTAACCGATCCAATCTGCTCACATTGCTGGGCATTAGAACCAACACTTCGTCGTTTTATGAAGCAATATGGTCAATATTTCAACTTCAAAACAGTGATGGGTGGCTTATTAGAAAAATGACATGGCGGTCCTGTAGATCCTGCTAACGGTATTCACGGACCTGCCGATGTTGCTGGACACTGGAGAGAAGTTGGTGAACATTATCGCATGCCAATTGATGGTTCACTAATGATTGACAATCCAGTTCAGTCATCCTACCCATCATCTCGTGTATATAAAATTATTCAAAAACATCATGGTGAGAAAAAAGCATTTGAATACCTGCGTCGTGCAAGAGAAGAACTTTTCATTTTCAATAAAAACATTGGGGAAGCACCTGTCTTAGAAGAAATCGTTAATAGGATAGGACTAGATGGTGAGACAATTCTAAAAGAAGCTAACGAACAATTAGGTCATGAATTATTAAATGAAGATATTAGATTAACTAGAAAACTTGGTGCTAGAGGGTTCCCTTCGATTATCATGATTAATGGAGAAAATAAAGGAGTTAAAATCGTTGGTGGTCGTCCTTTCGAATCTTATATCGATGGATTAACGCAAGTTCTAGGTGAAAAGCCTGTCCCTGAACAACCGCCAGCATTATCAACTTTACTTCAAGACGAAAAACTCCTTTTCTCAAAAGAAATCGAAGTAATGTATGATCTTGAGCAATCGGATAGTAACAATTTTATCGAAAGTGAACTTTCACCAAGTAGTTATCAAGTGAAGAAATTTCTTGGAGAGTCGTATTTCATAACGACTGGTAAATAAAAGAGAAAGACTATGGATTATGGATTATGGATTTCAAGATGAACAGACCATTCAGGAAGGAAATGAAAACCCATTCTGAACTACCAATAAGTATAAATGAAGAAGAATAATATTTACAACATAGTTGTTGTAGCTTCCATAGGTTTTTCCTCAAGAAAAAAGAAGAAGAGTAGCTTTGTAATCGCTACTCTTCTTGCATAAGTAATTACTCCTATAAAACTTGTACTTTTTATATTTAACTAGGAGCTTACCGATATCTTTCTTTAACTGACCCTTACCCTCTCATAAGTCGTCTACACAGTTATTTTTAATGAAATAATGGAGTCCAGCTATTTTTGTATAACAAAAATAAACTCTTCCGAAATCCCCCCCCTTAAACCCGCATTCCACCGTCGCTGATAAAATAAAGTTTTCCGACCGAACCCCCATTTTGAACAATTTTCGAATCAAAAATGGCCGTTTTCCAGCCGCTTTTTCACCGGTTTTTTCAGGTTTTTTGGGCAGTTAAAATAAAGTTTACCGATAATGGAAGGAAGAGAAAATCGAGAAAAGATAGGAATACCAAGGGCTGAGCATGAAAAAGACCCGGAAATCGGAAATGTTTATTTTACCGAAAACCAGGTCTAAATCGGAAATGTTTATTTTGGTTAGGAAATGTTTATTTTTGGGTTACAATTTTATCTCTAGAATCGCAACACTTTCAACATGCATCGTATGAGGGAACATGTCGACCGGTTGAACCTCTTTCGTTTGATAACCGCCGTCTTCAAGTACTCGTAAATCGCGAGCTAACGTTGCCGGATTACAGCTAACATACACTACTCGCTTCGGTTTCATCTGAATAATGGTATTCAGTAACGCTTCGTCACAGCCTTTTCGCGGAGGATCTACAACGATGACATCGGCACGAATACCTTGGGCGTACCACCACGGGATAACTTTTTCTGCTTCACCGACAGCAAAGTCGACATTGTCTATGTTGTTTAATTTTGCGTTTCGCTTTGCATCATCAATGGCTTGCGGTACAATCTCTACACCATAGACGTGCTTCGCTTTTTGTGCTAAAAATAACGAAATCGTCCCAATTCCACAATACGCATCAATTACCGTATCCTCGCTTGACAACTGGGCATATTCTAACGCTTTATCATATAACACTTTTGTTTGCTCAGGATTGACTTGATAAAATGATCTGGCAGAAATCGCAAACTTCACGTCACCAATATAATCATAAATATACTCTTCACCCCATAGAACATCGGTTTGATCGCCAAATATCACATTGGTTCTTCTAGTATTTATGTTATGAACGATCGATTTCACTTCTGGAAGTCGATCCCGTATTTCTGCGATGAGCTGCTCTTTATGAGGTAAATCATTGGTTCGAGTAACAAGGACAACCATCACTTCTTTCGTGACTAGTCCGTATCTGGCTACAACGTGACGCAATACCCCTTTATGCTTTTCTTCATCATATCCTTTAATATGGAGCTTATTTGCAATGTCTTTCACGGTTTGAACGACTTTATCATTTGCTTCTTGTTGAATTAAACATTCGTCCATGTCAATGATATGATGGGTTCTTTCTTGATAAAAACCAGCAACCAGTCCACCCTCTCTTGTCGCGACAGGAACTTGAGCCTTGTTTCGATACCTCCACGGGTCATCCATTCCTAATGTAGGATGAACTGGTATATCTGAAATCTTACCAATTCTCTCAAGTACATCTTGTACCATCTTCTGTTTTTGTCTAAGTTGGGCGTCATAGCTTAAATGCTGCAATTGACAACCGCCACACTGATGATAAACAGGACAAGGCGGTTCCGCTCGGTGCTCACTCGTTTCTAGTCGTTCCATTAACCGGCCGAATCCGTACCCTTTGTTTACTTTTGTTACTTTCACTACTCCACGTTCACCGGGAAGAGCTTTAGGTACAAAAAGAGTATAACCATCGATTTTGGCTACCGCTGCCCCTTCATGGGTTAAATCTTCAAACATGACTTCATATTGCTGATTCTTTTGAACAGGTATATTATGTTTACTCATTGTCTCTCTTCCTTTACGTCCGAAATATGCTCCCCTGATTGTAGCATAACTGAATGTAGATAAAAAACTTTGGTTAAAATTTGTCCACCGCGTTGACTCAACTTTTTTCTTTCATAAACGCACAAAAAAAGAGCATCGGATGCTCTTTTGATGTTGTCCTATTTTTTGGGAGGACATAAGATCTGAAAATGTTGATACAGATTGACAAATTCGCCTGGTAACATCCCGCCATATTCACCGTCAAGGTTTAACTGCATGTCTCCTTCAACATAGACCTTAATCCGATTAGCTTGTGTATAGATAACTTTTGGGTGGTTCATGTGCTCACCTCGCATCGCGAGACCACCGATTCGAATAAATTCAGGAAATGATGTTTTTTTAACGATAATTAAATCAAATAACCCATCTTGGATTGAGGCATCAGGCGCTAGTTTTTCAAACCCGCCGACAGAATTCGTATTCGAAACTAAAAACATCATGATTTCGCCTTCAAAAAGCTTTCCGTCATATTCAATTCTTACAGAAGTCGGTGAAATGGACGGTAGCTTTTCTAAACCTTTTATATAATAAGCGAGTTGTCCCATTAATGTTTTTAATTTACTAGGCACTTCATACGTTAATTCTGTTAGTGTTCCGCCTGCTGCTATGTTGATAAAATATTGACTGCCTACTTTGCCAATATCAATTGGTTGCTGGTGCTCCCCGCACAACACATCACAAGCTTCTACAATATCTCTTGGGATATGCAAGGCTCTTGCAAAATCATTCGTCGTCCCAGCAGGGATTAATCCAAGCAATGGTCGTTGTTCTAATTCTGCTAACCCATTGACCACTTCAAAGATGGTCCCATCTCCTCCAGCAGCAATAACTAAATCAAAGCCTCTCTCACCTGCTGACCTAGCTGCCTTAATCGCACAACCTTCCCCTGTCGTTGCATGGGCAGAGGCTTCATAGCCAGCCTTTTCAAGACGTTCTAATACATAAGGCAAACTTTTACGCATTTGCTCTCTTCCGGACGTTGGATTATATATAATTCGGGCTCGTTTCATACTATCTCCCACTTTTACGAAGTAATATCCATCTTATTACAATCTATTAACTTGTATGATAAGGGATACATGCTTCTTACACAAGTGATATCACACAACTTTTTCTAACAACCCTTTTAATGCCTCTCTTTACTCTGCTTCTTGTTCGTACACAAGTTCCCCATCTACAAACGTCTTCCATGCGTAGCTATTACCTCTTAACGGATGCGCATCCCATATCACGATGTCAGCATCTTTGCCCACTTCGAGTGTACCTGTACGATCTTCAATACCTAATACGGAAGCTGCATGTTCTGTTACTGATTTTAATGCTGTCAGTTCTGACAACCCTTCTTTTACAGCAATGCTTACAGAAGTTTGCAGGTACTGAATCGGAATAACGGGGTGATCTGTCGTCATGGCAAATGGAATATTCGCCTCTTCTAAAGCTTTATACGTCTGCCAGCCTTTATCTCTTAACTCTACTTTACTACGGCTTGAAATCGTAGGTCCGACTGTAAACTTCGCACCGCTTTCTGCTAACAAGTGGGTAATTTGATGTCCTTCTGTTGTATGTTCAACACTTAGATCCAAATCAAACTCTTTTGCAATTCGAATCACCGTCATAATATCATCGGCACGGTGCGCATGAGCACGAACAGGAATTTTCTTTTCAAGAGCTAGTTGTAAAGCCTCTAATTCAAAATCAAACACATTCTCACCGTTTTTCTTCTTTTCCATATAGTGCTTCGCTTTAGAAAATTGTTCACGAAGTATAGCCGCAACAGCCATTCTTGTTTTAGGTGCTCTTCCATGATTACCGTGAGCTCCTTTAGGGTTTTCACCAAGGGCAATTTTCAACCCTGACGGCTGACGGACCACCATCTCATCTACTGATTTTCCGAGTCTAATTTTAATACAGACCGTTAAACCGCCGATGACATTTGCACTCCCCGGTAATACTTGAGCCGTTGTAACTCCTGATGCTACCGCATCATGAAACCCTTGATCATACGGATAAATAGCGTCCATCGCACGTAAATGTGGCGTTACAGCTGAAGTGGTTTCGTTATAATCTTGTCCTTCCCAACGTACACCTTCTTCATCAATTCCTAAGTGGGTATGAGCATCAATAAATCCAGGTGTTACGTATCTTCCATTTGCATCAATGACTTCTGCTTCTGCTGGAATCTTTACATCCTCTTTTTTCCCTACATTAACTAGTTTTCCGTCTTTAAATAAAAGTGTCCCTTTTGTGATTTCATTTTCACCTAAAATATGTGCATTAATAATTGCCTTCATGTGCAACAACTCCTTTAATAAATTGCAATTGTTTACGCCTATTGTATATAAATATTGAACCTCATATGTAGCAGATCCTCTGGTAGGAGGCTTCGACTTCTGCAAAAAAATAAAAAATCGATACCTATATCTTATTACGGGTATCGAAATATTTCAAAGACAAACTATTATATTTTTTAATTAATTTCAAAATATACTAACTTGTATAGGTTGTTGCTTCGTCCTCTCTCTTACTTCGAAACAGATTTCTTAAGAAAAAGCCGACGACAGCAATCACAAAAACAACAACCGAAACCAAGTATAGGTTGTGCTGTTGTAGGTTTTCAATCCCAGTAACAAGGATAAATCGTCCAAACGCAAAGTAAAGAGAACACCATATGAAACTACTAGTATATGAAACTACAGCAAATGTTACGAATGATAATTTCCGAGTCCCGCATAAAAACGGAATCGCATGTCGTAATCCAGCAAAAAAGCTACAGAAAACTAGTGCATAGGTGCCATGATCATCAATCATTTTCTTGCCTTTTCTTATAACACTTCTGTTTTTCAATTTGTTTAGAAGAGGGGCGCCAGCAAACCGACCCAATAAAAATGTCGTTGTCGTGGCAGCAATAATACCAAAGTAAGCTGCGGCAAAAGCTGGAATAGCTTCTAAATAACCGTGAGATAACCACCCGATACTTATTACAATGACTTCATTAGGAACAGGAAAAATAAACATTCCTAGCCAAAGCCACAGAAATAAGCCCCCATAACCAAATTCATATAAAATTGAAACCACCATTTCCCATTCCATTGTTGCACCCTCTCCCTATTTGTTCGGAAAAAGACATGCTGAATTTCTTCGCGTTAGTACCAATTTACACCATTATAGAAAATAAACCAATTAATGTGCTCTTTAAATTATCCTGAAAAAACTTGTGGCGTTTCGACTTGCGTACGATTTACTTATAACTATGCAACTCTACTACATATTACCAAACGTTTTAAAAACACATAAAGAAATAAAACCATGAAAAACTATGGTAAACGAAAGGAGCGTGTACATATGGAGAAAGCGACTAAGGTATTCTGGATATCTGTTGTAATTGCAATTGTATTCGTACTTTGGGGTGTCCTATTACCAAATCAATTAACTAGTGTTATGGATGTTACATTAGGCTTCTTTTTACAAAACTTTGGTTGGTTCTACCAACTTTCGGCTACTTTCTTTCTTATCTTTGCTTTGTTTCTCATTTTCAGTCGCTACGGGAAAATAAAGCTCGGGAAAGATGAGGATAAACCAGAGTTCAGTCGCCCGACTTGGTTTGCGATGTTGTTTAGCGCCGGGATGGGTATTGGTCTCCTTTTTTTCGGTGTCTCTGAGCCAATCTCGCACTTTGCTAACCCTCCTTTAGGCGAAGCTGGGACGAGTGCGGCAGCTACGCAGGCTTTAAGGTATACATATCTCCACTGGGGATTTCATGCGTGGGCGATTTACGCAACGATTGCGTTAGGACTGGCCTATTTTAAATTCAGAAAAGGCTATCCCGGATTACTTAGTGCTACGTTATATCCGATATTAGGAGAGAAAACAAAAGGACCGATTGGCGGAGTTATTGATGTCGTTGCGGTCTTTGCTACCATCTTTGGGGTTGCTGCTTCCCTCGGTTTAGGTGCAGCTCAAATTAATGGAGGACTGAGCTACGTTACCGGTATTCCTAATACATTTGGTATCCAGCTGTTAATTATAGCAATCATCACAGTGCTGTTCCTCATTTCAGCCGGCACTGGAATTAAAAGAGGAATTAAATATTTGAGCAATACAAATATGATATTAGCCGTACTTTTATTTTTTGGTGTACTTTTTCTCGGACCTACTGTGTTCTTGTTAGAGCTTTTTACTACCACTTTAGGTTCTTATATTCAAAATTTACCTGCGATGGGATTACGATTGGCCCCTTTTAATGCGGATAATGCAGCTTGGATACAAGGGTGGACGATTTTTTATTGGGCATGGTGGATTGCGTGGGCGCCGTTTGTCGGGACATTTATTGCACGTGTTTCGAGAGGGCGTACCGTTAGAGAATTCGTAGTGGCTGTTTTGTTCATCCCAACGATTGTCTGTGCTTTATGGTTTGCCGTTTTTGGCGGTACCGGTATTCATCTTGAATACAATTTAGGTATTCCAATCTCCGAACAAACCCTTGAAACGGCTTTATTTCTAGTTTTTCAACAGCTACCGCTAAGTGCTTTGTTGATTATCATTACCCTGTTTTTAATTACCGTTTTCTTTATCACATCCGCTGATTCAGCTACATTTGTCCTCGGAATGCAAACGACAACTGGAAGTTTAGAGCCGCCCAATATTATTAAATATGTGTGGGGGATCCTATTAGCAGCCTCAGCTGCCATCTTAATGTATACTGGCGGGTTGGCTGGTCTGCAGACGGCGATTATCGTTAGTGCGTTTCCTTTAACGTTTGTTCTAATTGCGATGGCCTTCTCAATGGTTAAATCTTTAAATGCCGAAATGGGTCCTAAAAAACAAAAAGAACGGAAGAAAGAAACTGTAATGAAAGAAAGACCCAATCCAACATAAAACTTATTTAAGCAAAGCGCAAGCTCCCGTTTAGCGACGTACGGACTGGAGCGCGCCGTACGAATTTTAATGTATTAAAAAAACGGTCTCTACTAGTGTTAGAAGCATTACTCCTAAACACTATCGAGACCGTTTTTGTAAATTACTCTGACTTATTTGTTCGTTGTTTTTTTTACGGACTCATAAGGCCCTTATTTTAACGGAAATCACCTTTTTAAGTCACTTGTGGACTCCAGTAGCCCTTATTTGCTTAAAATCGCTAAAAAACGTAACGATTAGTACTTAATAACGGCCTCTCAGTGTCCTATTACTAAGAAATTCACCGTTTTGGACAAAATAAGGACCTGTGTGTTCCCTATTTTCATATTCATCATACCAAGCCTAACGTTTGCCAATCTCCTCAGCAATTAGCTTGTTAACCATTGGCGGATTAGCTTTTCCTTTTGTTTCTTTCATCACTTGCCCGACTAAGAAACCAATCGCTTTTTGTTTTCCTGCTTTAAAATCATCAACAGATTGTTGGTTATTATCAAGAATGGCAACAACGATGCTGCGCAATTCTCCTTCATCTGAAATTTGCACGAGTCCTTTTTCTTTTACGATCGTTTCTGGATCGCCGCCATTTTCGATCATTTCTTTAAAGACTGTTTTAGCAATCTTCGATGAAATCGTACCTTTTTCAATCAAAGTAATCATTTTTGTCAGACTTTCTGGCGTTAATGGTACCTCACCAATTTCTTTGTTATTTGAATTTAAGTACGCTGACACATCACCCATTAACCAGTTAGCCACTTGTTTTGCATCGCCGCCTTGAGCTAATGTCTTTTCAAAGAAATCTGACATCGCCTTTGAAGCCGTCAATACTTGCGCGTCATAATCTGAAAGGTTTAACTCAGCTATATAACGAGCTTGGCGCTCATGAGGAAGCTCTGGGATTTGGCTGCGGACACGCTCTTTCCACTCCTCATCAATAAAAGTAGATACGAGATCCGGGTCTGGGAAGTAACGGTAGTCGTCTGATCCTTCTTTTACACGCATTAAGATCGTTTCTTTCTTTCCATCATCCCATCGACGAGTTTCTTGGTGGATCACGTTTCCTTCCAACAGTTCTCTTTCTTGACGAATCTCTTCATATGCTAAGCCCTTTTGAACGTTAGCAAATGAGTTTAAATTCTTAAGCTCTGTTTTAGTACCGAATTCCTTCTGTCCGACTGGACGAAGAGAAATGTTAGCATCACAACGTAATGATCCTTCTTCCATTTTGCAGTCAGAGACTTCCGTATATTCAAGGATCGCTTTTAATTTTTCCAAGTAAGCATAAGCTTCTTCCGGTGTGCGGATATCAGGCTCAGATACAATTTCAATTAACGGTGTTCCCACACGGTTAAAGTCAACTAACGAGTAATCACCGTACTCTGAGTGTGTTAGTTTCCCTGCATCCTCTTCAAGGTGAATCCGTGTGATCCCAATCGTTTTCTTTTCTCCGTTCACTTCAATTTCAATCGATCCGTGTTCTCCGATTGGTTTATCAAACTGAGAAATTTGATACGCTTTTGGACTGTCTGGGTAGAAATAATTTTTTCGATCGAACGTTGTTTCTTGTGCGATTTCACAATTTAACGCAATCGACGCTCGCATTGCATATTCAACAGCTTGCTTATTTAAAACTGGCAGTACTCCTGGATGTCCTAAACAAATTGGACATGTGTGTGTATTCGGCGGGGCACCAAACTCAGTCGAACAGCCACAAAAGATTTTTGAATTGGTCTTTAACTCGACGTGGACTTCTAATCCAATTACCGTTTCGAATTTCATTTGTTTATCCCCCCTTAAAGTTCCGGTTTCGCTTTATGATGTTCTGTTGCTTGCTCATATGCATGAGCTACGCGGTAAACGGTATTCTCATCAAAATGCTTACCGATAATTTGTAATCCGATTGGCATTCCATTTTCCCCTAAGCCGCATGGAACTGAAATAGCTGGTACACCTGCTAAGTTCACTGGGATCGTTAAAATATCATTGGCATACATAGTTAATGGGTCATTGATCTTCTCACCAATTTTAAATGCGGTTGTCGGTGCTGTAGGACCAATAATTACATCATAATTTTCAAAAACATCTTCAAAGTCTTTTTTAATCAATGTACGGACTTTTTGAGCTTTTTTATAATAAGCATCGTAGTAGCCTGAACTTAATGCATACGTTCCCAGCATAATACGGCGTTTTACTTCATCACCAAAGCCTTTACTTCGTGTTTCTTTATACATTTCAATTAAGTTGGCAGCGTTATCTGAACGCACACCATAGCGTACACCGTCAAAACGAGCTAAATTAGCAGAAGCCTCAGATGAAGCTAGTAAATAGTACGTGGCAACTGCATATTTAGAATGAGGTAGGGAAACTTCTTCCCATGTAGCACCCATTCCTTCAAGCACCTTTAATGATTCAAGAATACGGTTTTTCACATCTTCGTTAACACCTTCAGCCAAATACTCTTTTGGTACAGCAATTTTTAATCCTTTTACTTCACCTGTCAGCGCTGAAAGATAGTCCGATGTTTCTACATTCGCTGAAGTAGAATCCATTTTGTCGTAGCCTGCAAGCACTTGAAGAACTAAAGCATTATCTTCAACCGACCGCGTTATCGGCCCGATTTGATCTAAAGAAGATGCAAAAGCAACGAGTCCAAAGCGCGAAACACGTCCATACGTTGGCTTAAGTCCAACTACTCCACAATAGGATGCAGGTTGACGGATCGATCCTCCAGTATCCGAACCTAATGAGAATACAACTTCTCCAGCTGCTACAGATGCTGCAGAACCTCCACTAGATCCACCAGGGACGTAATCAGTATTCCATGGATTTCTTGTATTAAAAAATCCAGAGTTTTCCGTAGAAGACCCCATCGCAAATTCATCCATATTCAACTTACCAATTGTTACTGACTGAGCACCTTGCAAATGTTCAATTACAGTTGCATTATGCATGGGCTCGAAATTAGCTAATAATTTACTTGAACAAGTGGTCGTTAACCCTCTTGTGACGATATTATCCTTGATACCGGCTGGAATCCCAAAAAGGAGACCTCTTTTATCATTTGAACTGAGTGCCTCATCTAATGTTTTTGCATAATTTCTTGCTTTTTCCTCGTCTAACGTGATAAATGCCTTAACTTTCTCATCAACAGCTTGAATTCTGTCGTAAGATGCATTCACGAGTTCTGAAACAGATACTTCTTTATTATGTAAACGATTATGTATTTCTGAAATACTTCCTTCTAATAACGACATTTATACCCCTCCTCTACTCAAGGATCGACGGAACTTTAACTTGTCCATCCTGCTCATCTGGTGCGTTCTTTAATACCTCTTCCCTCGGTAACGATTCTCTTACCTCATCTTCACGCATTACATTTCTCACATCTAATACATGTGTTGTCGCTTCAATGCCATCCGTATCTAACTCATTTAGCTGCTCAGCAAATGAGATGATTGCATCTAGTTGTTTTGTAAACATCTCAGCTTCTTCTTCTGTAACAGATAAGCGTGCCAAGTTCGCGACATGCTTTACCTCGTCCTTTGTGATACGTGCCATCCTTCCACCTCCAAAAATCGTTCATTTTCACAATAAATAGATCATACCAAATTACGTAGTAATAGGCAATAAACCCCATTATAACAACACTTGACAAATTATCGAAATATTACAGAAAGTATAAGGGTTTCCATTTTTCACTGTTTCAAGTCTTTAATTGCTTTCAAACAAATAAAAAACCATGAGGATAGTAGAATTATCCTCATGGTTTTGCTTGATTGATTACATCTTAAAATTTTAAAACGAGTAAGTATGCCAAAGCCGCTGTTATAATCTTGCTCGCTCAAACTCTTCTTGTATTTCCTGATTAGGCACCTTACCTAGCAAACTAACGACTACAATTGCAATGGCAGCAAAGATAAAACCAGGAACGATTTCATAGAGCCCAAACGGAATAATCGCTTCTGATTGCGGCAACGGCGTACCATCCGGGCCATTTGGAGGTGTTGATAAGAGATCCCATATTACAACAGTAATTCCCCCCGTAAGCATTCCCGCAAGAGCACCGTTACGTGTCATCCTTTTCCAAAATAATGAAAAAATAATCAATGGACCAAACGCTGCACCAAACCCTGCCCAAGCATAACCGACTAAATTTAAAACTGAATTATTTGGATTGTAGGCGAGAAGGATGGCGATCAACGCAATGGCAACAACACCTATTCTCCCAACCCAAACGAGCTCTGTTTCTGATGCACTTTTTCGTATCATGCCTTTGTAAAAATCTTCAGCTAAAGCACTTGATGAAACAAGCAACTGTGAATCAATTGTACTCATAATTGCAGCTAGTATAGCAGCAAGGAGAAAGCCCGCTACCCAAGGATCGAATAAAACTTGAGTAAACAATATAAATACAGTTTCATGAGCCCCAGCTGAAATGGCTGCTTCTGGCCCGTTCACTGAAAAATAGGCAATCCCAACAAAGCCTGTAAAAATAGCTCCAAATAATGCGAGAACCATCCACGTCATCCCAATAAAGCGTGCTTTAGGAATTTCCTTTACTGATTTTACAGCCATGAACCTCGTTATGATATGAGGTTGACCAAAGTAACCTAATCCCCAAGCTAACAATGATATGACACCCAAAATCGTAGCTCCTTGGAACGCATCTAAATAGGCAGGATCAATTTCACCGACAGCATTTAGTGTTGTTTGCCAACCACCTAATTTTGATACAGCAACAACCGGAACAATAATTAATGCAAGAAACATCAAAATCCCTTGAAAAAAATCTGTCCAACTAACCGCTAAAAAACCACCTAAAAACGTGTAAGAAATGATAACAATCGCACCAATCCAAAGTGCTTGTGTATAAGTCATTCCAAAAGATGCTTCAAATAACAACGCGCCACCCACAAGTCCTGCTGATGTATAAAAAGCAAAAAACAGCAAGATGACTAGGGCTGACACCATTCGAAGGATCTTTGATTTGTCATGAAATCGATTTTCGAAAAAGTCTGGTAGAGTAATAGAATCATTTGCGACTTCTGTATACTTTCTTAAACGAGCAGCAACATACTGCCAGTTTAGATACGCACCAATTGCAAGGCCTACTGCAATCCAGATCTCACCCATTCCACCGATATACAGCGCACCTGGCAAACCTAAAAGCAACCAACTACTCATATCCGAGGCACCCGCACTTAATGCAGCAACACTTCCGTTAAGTCGGCGACCGCCTAACACGTAGTCAGATAGATTGTTAGTTAAACGATAAGCGATAATTCCAATAGCTAACATTCCAACAAGATAAATGATAAACGTAAATAACGTTGCAACCTCCAAAGTTATTCTCTCCTTTCTTTAATCAAGCTTACTAATGAAAAAACGATTAATAAAAGCATTGGGACCCATAGTAAAACAGATGTAGCTAACGTTAATTGATGTTCCATTCCTACACCCCCTTTATGCAAAATCTATGCATCTAACGTCCTGACAATGTTCAAAATATTTTCAATTGACTTTTAAACAGCATCGTCTTGATTGAATGGTGCACTCTTTTAATACCTTAACACATTAAAGATGTACGAACATTTAAATGATTGTTGCACCTAAACGTGAATGAATATTGATACAGCAGTAAATTTAATAATAGGTTCTATAGTAGATTAATTATAGTAAATATTCACTAAAATGAATAATAATTTGTGCGCGATTTATTTGATGAGGAGAGCAGAAAATGAAAAAAGGCGACCTTTCAGTCGCCAAGAAATTTCGGTTATTTACTTTGCTATACACCAGGTGCAGGGATGATCGATACGCTCCAAAAGCTGAGCACAGCAAGCGATGATGCTATAAACATTAGGAGCATCGATCAAAAACTAAATGGCAGCTGGTTTTAGAGTTCTACAACATCACTCCGATACATCCAATTGGATAGCCGGACTTATCTCCATGTGAGGATAGTTAATTCGTTCATCGAATTCTACCCAGTCAAGATTTGCCATCAACAGCAGATAGCGTTTACCGCTGGCCGGGTCACTGATGATGATATGGTCACGGCCAGCCGTTTCCACACGACCTTGGTAAACCATTGCATTCCATCTATTGTTCCCTTGGTAAGTAAAGTAGAAGGTACCAACCTTGCCTTTGTTAAAGCGCAGGATATTTTCAATAAATGATTCTTCCACCCTGCCTGTCGGCAGCATCTGTCCAGTTCCCATCGGAACAACAGGCACATTATATGCAGGTCCAGAATGCATACCCATCGGGAAGCCAGTTGGTTGTTGTATAGCAGGTGCTTGCATCATAGTAGACGGATAAAAACCAGGGGAAAAGCTCATTGGATTATAACTAGAGTTTCCGCAAGTCATGATAAGTTCATCTCCTTATAATAATTCATCTATAAAACTCAGGGCAGTAGCCCGGTACACCGACATAGAAGCAATGATTTCTGTGTGCAAAATCAAACTGTGTCATGGGCGATCGTGGCATCGTTGGGGTACAAGGGTCACGGAATGCTTGCCCTGGACTTGGATTAAAAAACCACAAGTTCATTCGGGCTCGAGGATTCCTATGACCATTCAATATATTCCTGGCCCTCTGCAGGTCCTCCTCTGTGGGACGCTGTGTATACAAGGCTCCATTTAAAACAGGTTCAAAGTGAGGTATTCCAGTTCCTGGAATCTCATGATAGATAGCATGTCTGATATTGCGTAAATTTCTGAAGTCAGGTTCACAGTCTGCCTCAACCCGATTGGCCACAACCGTTCCTACCATATCCATCCCTTCGGCGCCTTCACCAATCGCTTCGGCCAGCATGAGCCTCGCTAACGAGTTCACGTCATTTTCAGTATGATTTATTCGCCTACCCATATTCTCACTCCCTTCATCTTATACAGTAACTTATTGCCTAAAGCACGTTTTCGTAGCTTGCCTATCCGCCCAAACTTTGAAAATGTATTATAAAAAGTAAACACTCTTGTGTTTTCCTCGATTTTCGATACACAAGTTTGGATTGATAGTGAGTATCGAAATAGAAAAACTAATTTCACAAAGGAAGGTTAACAGAGTTATTCGCCTAATAAAATCACACCAAAAAACGCAGAGGATTTAGCACCCCCTGCGTTTTTGTTGTTTTTAATAACTCGTGCGTTATCTGTAAATATGGATAAAAGGATCTTCATTCGGATTGCGAACAATAAGGGCCTCTTGTCCAGATACAGATGTGATATACACTTGTATTTTTAGGTTACTTGGAAAACGTTGTGCAATTCGATCGGCTGAAAATTGTGTAAGTGCAATGATTTCGGCCTTCCCTTGGAAACGAATCGGGATTTCAATCGTCAGTTCTGTAAGCTGTTCATCTTTATAAAACCCTTTACCTACGACACCGACATAGTTGTCGAAGAAATCATTGATTTCTTCTTTAAACTTTAAGAAACGTTCCGCATCATTTCGCTGCTCATTGTTTGCACGAGTAGAAGGATAAAAATAGTACTTCTGATTAATTGCTTGCCATCTGTCAACTTGGCGTTGAGGCTCAGCAACACCCTTCATGATGAAATTTCCGGGTACAATTGCTTCTCGTTTTTCTTCTTGAAACAATGCCACGATAATTGGAACATTTTCTAATGCTCCTTCTTCACGATTAGGGTTGCGCAAACGCGCAACAATTTCTTCGGCCATTCGCTTTCCTTCAGCCTCCATTTTTTTCTGATCAATATCAACTTCGTATCGATATATTCTTCCTTGATCATCAAAAATACGATAGTTATAAACCGTATTCATAGACAGACCAATAACGACTCCACCTAACTCCAGCTGGCCGTTTGCATTTTCTACTAAATAGTTATGTTCTAATATATGAGACAAATAACGGGGTTGGTTTTCCTCTTGATCTCTTAATGTGTCCCCTGATCCAAGGGGCGGATTTAAACCTTGAGGATTATCGTCTTCATGATATCGTATTAACCAATTATTTAGTTCATCACGAGAAATAAACTGGCCTTCCCTAAAAAAATACTTTTCTGGATCGAATCTTTCATTAGCCAGCCCCATTAAACCTAATTCCAACTGTTCGATATCAAGACGATTGTATACAACAGCATTACTAAAGCCTCTGCTTTCACCATGAGTATAGGACCCATCATATAGAACACTTCGATAGTAGTTTTCAGGTGTATACACTTCCGGGCTCAATTCAACAATTTGGTCTTCCCCTTCTAATTCCTCTTCTATCAACTGCTCCTCTGGCTGTAAAAAAGGAAAACAACCTGACAAAAAGATGACGCTGCAAAGAGCAAAAGGTATCGCTCGTTTAATCATCTTCATCACTCCTACTCCGTATTAAACCTCCTCTTAAACAAACGTTTATTTAAGAGGAGGGTTATTCATTTAACCAAACTAGCTAGTCGTTTCTTGGATGAATTCTTCTTCACTCCATACCGTAATCCCTAATTGTTTGGCTTTTTCTAATTTAGAGCCTGCATCTTCACCAGCAATTACTAGATCGGTTTTTTTACTGACACTTCCAGTTACTTTTCCACCTAGAGCTTCAACCTTTTCTTTTGCTTCATCTCTCGTTAACTGAGCTAATTTCCCCGTAAGTACAACCGTCTTACCTAAGAACGGGCTTTCCTGAACGTCTTCGGCAGATGGAAGTTTAGGCCCTTTATACGTCATACTCACACCAAGTTCTTTTAGCTCATTAATTAACTCGATCACTTCTTCCTGCTGAAAGTAGTTCACTATGGAATTAGCCATTTTTTCACCAATTTCATTTACCGCTTTCAGTGTTTCGTAATCAGCTTCTTGAAGTGCTTCGATCGTCTCAAAGTGCATCGCTAACGTTTTCGCCGCTTTAGCACCAACAAAACGAATTCCTAAACCAAATAGTAATTTCTCAAGTGAGTTTTCTTTTGTTGCTTCGATTGCACTAAGTAAGTTATCAACCGATTTCTCACCCATTCTTTCGAGCTGCAGTAATTGCTCTCTCTTTAGCTTATATAAATCAGCAACATCTTCTACAAGCCCTTCAGCAAAAAGTTGGGCAATCACTCGTTCTCCTAAACCATCGATATTCATAGCGTTTCGAGAAACAAAATGAGTTAACCCTTCGCGAATTTGCGCTGGACACTTTGGGTTGATACAACGTAAAGCTACTTCACCCTCGAGTCGAACAAGTTCACTTTCACATTCAGGACAATGTGTCGGCATATGAAAATCTTGCTCTTCTCCTGTTCGTAATTCAAGTAGTACGTTAACGACCTCTGGGATGATGTCACCTGCTTTTTTCACTACAACGGAATCACCAATTTTAATATCTTTTTCGCGGATCAAGTCTTCATTGTGCAATGAAGCTCTCTTCACAGTAGTACCAGCAACTGTAACAGGTTCTAGCAAAGCTGTTGGAGTAACTACCCCTGTCCGCCCGACATTCAAGTCGATCCCAATTAACTTTGTGACCACTTCTTCAGCTGGGAACTTATAAGCAATCGCCCAACGTGGACTTTTTGCTGTAAATCCTAGTGTTTTCTGTTGGTCAAGCTCATCAACCTTTATTACAATACCATCAATCTCATATGGCAAGTCTGGCCTTTTCTCCACCCAGCTTTGAACATATTCAATGACTTCATCAATGGTTTTACAGTGGCGATTTTCTTGATTAATCTTTAATCCTAAATCTTGTAAGTAATTCAATGCTTGATGATGTGAAGTAATCTGATCATTTTCAATTCGACCAAGTGAATATAGAAAAATATCAAGATTACGTTTTGCCGCTATTTTGGGGTCTAATTGACGAAGCGAACCAGCTGCTGCGTTTCTAGGGTTGGCGAACTTTTCTTCTCCAGCCGCCTCTTTTGCTTCATTTAATTTTTCAAATGAGCGTTTCGGCATAAAGGCTTCGCCGCGAACTTCTAAAGTCACATCTTCCTTTAGTCGCAATGGTATCGAACGGATTGTTTTTAAGTTTTGGGTAATGTCTTCGCCGACCGAACCATCTCCACGAGTAGCCCCGCGACTAAACTTCCCTTGTTCATACTTGAGCGAAACTGCTAGTCCATCTATTTTTAATTCGCAGCTATAAGTAGGTTCAGCACCGTTTACCCCTTGTTTCACACGACGGTCAAAATCGCGTAAATCTTCTTCATTAAACGCATTTCCTAAGCTTAACATAGGAACATCATGTTGTACCTTATCAAAAAATGGCAGCGGTTCTCCTCCAATACGGACGGAAGGAGAATCATCTGTTAAAAACTCTGGATGTTGTTGTTCTAAGGAGATAAGCTCCTGCATTAGTTGGTCATACTCCGCATCAGAAACGATTGGCTTGTCCAATACATAGTAGTGATGACCATAGTCATTTAAAAGCTCTCTTAATTGGTCAATCCGAGATTTCGCTTCATGCTTTTCCATGTAATCGTCCTTTCATTACACCTTTTTAATCGGGGCAAATTTGGCAACTAATCGTTTAACACCTACTGGTTTTGGAAAAGCGATATCCAGCTCGATATGTTCCCCTTCACCTTTTGTACTGACAACCGTACCAATTCCCCACTTCCCGTGCTCCGCTTTATCTCCCACTGCCCATTGGAAGCCTTCTCCACCTGATGAGGAAGCGACCGGTCGAGTAGACGCAACATTTCGTTTTGGTGCACTAAATGAGCTTGGTCGTGATGTTTTTGCCCAAACCGGTTCTGGTTTTGCAGGTTCTTCTAGACAAGACTCTGGGATCTCTTTTAAGAAACGCGAAGGAGCATTTGTACTCGTGCGTCCAAATAACGTACGGCTTCTAGCATTCGTTAAAAATAATTGCTGTTCAGCACGAGTAATTCCTACATAAGCTAAGCGACGTTCTTCTTCCATTTCTTCTTCTTCAAACAGAGATCGGCTATGAGGGAACACGCCTTCTTCCATTCCGATAATAAATACAATTGGGAATTCTAACCCTTTTGCCGAGTGCATCGTCATCAAAGTGACGACTTCTGTTGGCTTTTCATCATCTTCATCAAGTTTGTCAATATCAGCAACAAGAGCAAGATCGGTTAAAAACGCAATTAACGATCTATCCTCACTACTTTTTTCAAACTCAACTGTTACTGATAAAAACTCATCAATATTCTCTAAACGACTTTGTGCTTCTAATGTTTTTTCATTTTTTAACATGTCACGGTAGCCGGATTTTTCAATTACTTCTTCTACTAATTCAGTAACGGATAAATACTCCTGCATATTAATCCAGTTGTTCATCTGTCGTGAGAATTCTTCGAGCTTACCGACCACTCGCGCACTCAGGCCGACTTCTTCAATTTCTTGCAAAACTTTAAACATGGATATCCCTTGGTTCGCTCCGTATTCTAAAATACGGTCAACGGTTGCGGCCCCAATGCCTCGTTTTGGAACATTAATAATACGTTGCAAACTAATATCGTCATCAGGATTGGCAATTAGACGTAAGTACGCTAATACATCTTTGATCTCTTTACGATCATAGAATTTCGTTCCGCCGACGATGTTATATTCAATGTTTGATTTAACGAGTAATTCCTCCATTACACGCGATTGTGCATTCGTACGGTAAAGGATTGCTATATCAGAATTACTATGCCCATTACGTGTTACTTCTTTTATTTTCCCAATGACGTAGTATGCTTCATCTTGCTCTGTATCGGCTTCATAGCGGACAATTTTACATCCTTCGTCATTTTCAGTCCAAAGCTTTTTCGGTTTTCTTTTCGAGTTATTTTCAATTACTTTGTTCGCAGCCTCTAAAATAGTCTTAGTTGAACGGTAATTTTGCTCTAAAAGTATAACCGCCGCTGTAGGATAATCTTGTTCAAATGAAAGTATGTTAGCAATATCCGCGCCGCGCCAGCGATAAATTGATTGATCCGAGTCCCCGACAACACAAATATTTTTATACTTTTCTGCGAGCATATTAACTAATACATATTGTGCTTTGTTTGTATCTTGATACTCATCGACGTGAATATATTGGAACTTTCTTTGATAATACTCTAGTACTTCAGGTACTAGCTTAAATAAACGAATCGTCGTCATAATTAAATCATCAAAATCTAATGATTGATTTTTCTTTAGTTGTTTTTCATATTCTACATATACTTCTGCAGCTGTTTGGTCATATAAACTGCTTGCCGTTTTTGAGAATTCTTCTGCACGTTTCAATTCATTTTTAGCTGAGCTGATCGTCCCTAGAATACTTCTCGGCTCAAACTTTTTCGGATCGATATTTTTCGTTTTTAAGATTTGCTTTATAACAGACAATTGGTCGGATCCATCTAAGATCGTAAAGTTTCTACTAAAACCAATTCGATCAATATCTCTTCTTAAAATACGTACGCACATCGAGTGGAACGTCGAAATCCAAATATTCTCCGCTGTTCCTCCTACAATTTGTGCCACACGGTCTTTCATTTCACGGGCTGCTTTATTCGTAAATGTAATCGCAAGAATATTATACGGGGCTACGCCTTTTTCTCGAATAATATAAGCAATTCGATGAGTTAATACTCTCGTTTTTCCACTTCCAGCACCGGCCATTAATAATAAAGGTCCATCTGTGTGCTGGACAGCTTTCCTTTGTTCTGGGTTTAATCCTGCTAACATCTTTTCCATTAACTTACTTTGCACTTTCCCACCACCAAACGTATGTTCTCATTCTATTTTACTGTACTATTTATTTTGCAACAACTCTATTTTTTTACGGCATGAACCGTAGCTAGTGCAGCTTTTATATTATCATAGATGATATTTCCTACGATGACCGTATCCGCAAATTGTGCCATTTCTTCTGCTTGTTCTGTATTCGTTATGCCACCGCCGTAAAATAAGCGGGTGTCTTTTAACACATCTTTTACCGCCTCTACGACTGATACTTCTCCGTACGTTCCACTATATTCAATATAAAATATCGGTAAATGATACATATGCTCTGCCATTCGAGCATACGCAACAACATCTTCTTCTTGCAAATTAGTATCTGAATTCGTTAGTTGGGCAACTTTTGCATCTGGATTAAGGATACAGTACCCTTCCATCACTATTTCATCCCAATTCATGATGGGACCATACTCTTTTACAGCCTGATGATGAAGTTTCGTGATCCACTGCGTATCATTACTGTTTAGCACGGTTGGAATAAAATAATGATCAAATCCTGGTGTCAATGACTCTAGATTTGAGATTTCTAACGCGCAAGGTACTGAATAGCGGCGGACTCTTGCTAATAAACTCAGGGTATTATCAAGAGTTACTCCATCTGTTCCTCCTACAATAATTCCATCTGTTCCAGACTCACAAATTGCCTCTAAATCTTCATCGCTAAGTTCTTTATTCGGATCTAATTTAAAGGCATGCTTCCAATCTTTATATTCAAGCATGACTATTTCCTCCATCATCCAAAACATTTATCTACACTGAATGATTATATCAAAAATCAGACCGCAATCTAAGGGGACACTCTTGAAAAATATATTGGTACATTTTTGGACTAAAAACTAACATTTTAAAATCTAGGTTGGTATACTATACAAAATGATTAGGGTACGAACTATAAGGAGGTTTTCAATTGAATATTGGCAATAACATCTATGATTATATTCACAGCGCATCTAAAGCTAAAAAAGCTGATCTTGTCATTACGAATGGAAAAATAATTGATGTGTTCAACGGGGGACTCATCGAAGAAGATCTTGCGATTACAAAAGGGAAAATCGTTGGAATCGGTTCGTATGAAGGTAACTCGACATTTGATGCTCAGGGCGGTTATATTTGTCCTGCTTTTATTGATGGTCATGTCCATATCGAATCGTCGATGCTTACCCCGCAGCAGCTAGAGAAAGTGCTTGTTCCACATGGGGTTACAACATTGATTGCAGACCCACATGAAATTGCAAATGTTGCAGGAACAAAAGGTATTCAATATTTAATTGACAGCAGCCGGGAGTCTCTGTTAGATATTTATTTTATGATTCCATCTTGTGTACCAGCTACTTCTTTTGAAAATGCCGGTGCTGTCCTTGAATCAGAAGATATCGCTCCTTTTTATAACGACCAAAATGTGTTAGGGCTTGCCGAAGTGATGGATTTTCCTGCAGTCTTAAATGGCAGTGAGAAAATGGTGAACAAGCTAATTTCTGCCGCAGAACATGGAAAATTGATCGATGGCCATGCAGCTGGTTTAGATCAATATGGAATTAATACATATCGAGCGGCTGGTATTCAAACCGATCACGAAGCTGTGAATGTAGAAGAAGCTAAAATCCGCTTGCAACGCGGGATGTATTTAATGATCAGAGAAGGATCGGTTGCTAAAGATTTAAAAGCATTGCTTCCCGCTGTAACGGAAAGGAATTCTAGGCGCTGCTTATTCGTAACCGATGACAAACATTTAGATGACCTTTTAGAGGAAGGAAGCATTGATCACAATGTTCGCTTAGCGATTGCCGAGGGCTTGGATCCGATACAAGCGATCTCAATGGCAACCATTAATGCTGCGGAATGTTTCCAATTACGAGACAAAGGAGCCGTTGCGCCTGGTTTTGATGCTGACTTGCTCATTCTTTCCGATCTTAATCAGGTTGTAATTGAGGACGTATTTTTGAAAGGCGAACACATCGTTCAGAAAAAAGTACTTATAGAAAAGGCTGCAAGTCATAAGGAAATAGCGATACCTCAATCTTTGACGAAAAGTGTGAACATTAAGCCCCTAACTCAAGAAGACTTTAACATCTCATTGAACGGGAAAACGGCGAATATCATTGAAGTCATTCCTAATTCACTAATTACGAATCATATCAGCGAAGAAGTGGATAGCGAAGATGGCTCATTTATTCCTTCTATAGAAAAGGACCAACTGAAATTGGCAGTTATTGAGCGGCATCATGCAACAGGAAACATTGGACTCGGAATCGTTAAAGGCATGCAGTTAACGGAAGGCGCCATCGCAACGACGATCGCTCATGATTCACATAATATAATTGTTTGTGGCACGAATGACGACGACATGTTAGAAGCAATTTCCATGATCGAAGACATGCAAGGAGGCATTGCAATTGTTAAAAATGGTAAGCCTGTTAGCACTCTGCCACTACCGATTTGCGGGTTATTAACGGACCAGCACTACGAGGAGACACTAAAACAAATCAATGCGTTAAATGCCTCACTGTCTGAAGTCGGATACTCAGGTAACTTTAATCCATTTTTAACATTGTCATTCTTAGCCCTGCCCGTAATCCCTGACTTGAAGCTAACCGATACAGGGCTTTTCCAAGTCAAACAATTCAAGCATATAAATATATAGAGGAAAAAAAGAGGTGCCAGGTACCTTTAACACTTTGCAGTGTTGAAGGTGCCTGGCACCGTTTTGCTCTTTTATTCTTTTTCTTCGTTTTCTTCTTTGATTTCGCCGTGCACTCGGTCTAACGTCATTTTATAGCCATCGTTACCATAGTTGAGACAACGCTTAACCCTTGAAATCGTAGCCGTACTTGCGCCGGTTTCTGTTTCAATTTTATGGTACGTGTTTCCTAATTGGAGCATACGTGCTACTTCCAGACGTTGTGCTAACGATTGGATCTCATTTATTGTGCATAAGTCATCAAAAAACTGATAACATTCCTCTAAATCATTTAGCGATAAGATTGCATTAAATAGTTGGTCTAATTCTTTTCCACGTAACTTATTAATTTGCAATGATTTCACCTCTTCCTATTCTTCAATAATTACTCGTTGTTCAATCTTTTCTGGAATAATATTAATCCACGTTTGACCTGGTACAAACTTCACCAGCTCACCATTCTTCTCAGGCAGTAATTTTCCGTCTTTATTCACCCAATCTACTTCAATTGCTACACCTTTTTGTAACAATAATCCTTTACCACCTGATGTTAAATCGATTTTTCGTCGACCTTGTTCATCTATGACTTCATGCTTTGTTTCAACAACAAAGATATTGTGGATCGCAAGTGGTTCTGCCGTTGCATAATCTACAGCATGATAAGACCCATTATACCGTGAAAATGTTTTTTTCGCTTCATCATATTTATAAGTTACATCATAAAGGTTATGATAGTCGATCGTTACGCTCTCAGCAGTGCTTCCTTCAAGTTCAACATCATCCTCTTCATAGAAGGTTAACGGTGCCGTTTCACCCATCAGATTATAGCCTTTCGCTTCTAATCCCTTCACAATATTATCATACGTAATATACGAATTGTGAGGCGCTTTTCGATCAGATGATCGTTTAAACAGTGCTCCGTCATTATTGCCTTCCATTCCATTTAGGTAATCTGTCTCATTTTGGATAAGCAGTCTTTCTTTTGCATCCGGACTCCATCCATGACTAACGAAAAACGCATCATAGCCCTTTGCTAAGTCAATGTGGTACCCTCTAGCACTTCGAACTGGCCCCACGTATTCCGGCTCCATACTATGATAAATAGCAACGAGACGAGTGATCTCATATTCTGAAAGAACTTCATATACAACATCTGCCTCTAACAAACCGGACTGTGGTCTCGCTTGACGATGATTATTAATCGTGACAGCAAATGGTCGATGATCGATGGCTGCATCAGTTGGAATGCCTGTTAAAGGAAAAATTGTCTCATACTCAACAACCTCTTCTTGCGGCTCCTCCTGTTTAACAGGATCATCTTGAACCGTTTCTTTATCTTTTTTACACCCTGTCATGCTGATCGTTATAGCTAACATAGCTGTTAATAAAAGTTTCGATGAATTCTTCAATGATTACACGACCTTTGACCCAATATAATATAAATGTTCTTTAATAGTTTAACGCATAATTGAAGGAAAGAGTACTTTTTTATTATAAACGTCATAAATTCCATGTTGTGTTACCCGGATGTACGGTAAATGTGTAGACGAGAAAAATAATAAACTATAAATAGGGTCCTCGTAAGCATAACCGCGCTTCTTTAATTCGCGAACAAGATCTTTCTCTTTCTCAACTACTTCTTCCATTGCTTCATCGGACATAATCCCCATTAACCTTAAAGGAATACTACTAATGACTTCGCCGTCTTCAACAAGGACAATACCTCCTCCTTGTTGTTTCAATTGTTCAAAGGCAAACATCATATCTTGTTTATTTTTACCGATTACTACGATATCGCCTGTATTCGAAAATGAACTTGCAAAGCCAGAAACTTTATTACCAAATCCTTTAATAATGGTATTGATACGCCATTTTCCTTTTCGGTCAAGCAAGACAAAAAAGCTCTCACAGTGTTCCTTAGAAAGGTTGTCTCCTGTACCTTCAACTGAGATTTGAAAGGGCTTCAAAATGACGGAATTCACTAACTCAATACCCATTGGCATCGAAAAATGAAGATCCTCTTCTGTGATGTCCCAATCTAACTGCAGTGGCCCCATCTCATATTTTTTCCATGGAAAGCCCTCATAACTTTCAACGATCTCGTTATCGCGAACAACCCATTGACCTTTTGCCATTACTGATGTCGGGACAGGGTTGTCTTTTTCAGATAAAAAGTTAAGATGCGCAACTCGCCCTGGCGCAATCATTCCAATTTTGTAGTCTAAATTATAGTATTTAGCCACATTGTAAGAGGCCATATTGTAAGCCTCAACTAGTGGAACACCACTTTCGATTGCAATTTGAATTAAATGATCAATAACTCCTTGTTCATAAAAGGTTGGAGTCGATCCATCAGTAGTTAGCAGGCAGTTTGTAAAATCATCTACATCCAATTCTAACATTTCTTTTAACAACCTTGGTAAATCGGGACGAATGGAAGAATGCCGTAAAGATGTCGTGTACCCTAGGTTTAACCTCATCACCGCATCCTCACCGGTCATCGCTTCGTGATCTGATGTCACCCCTAATAAAGCCATTTGAGTAAGCGTTCGTTCAGACGCTCCTGGAAAGTGTCCCTCAATCGGTTTCCGTAAGCGCCTTGTTTCTTGCATCCAATGAAGAATGGAGTCATCCCCGGCTAACACTTTTGGCCAAGACGTCAGCTCTCCACCTTGAACAACAAGATGGTGTTCGAGCCATGCTTTCATTCTTGAATTAGAAAAGCACTCTTCCTCCCCGTCTAATTCCGTCTGTGCGTCGTAACGACACCACCAGTACATTGAGGTCGGAAGCCTATCTAATTCTTCAATGAGCGTAAGCGCTTTCTTTTTTTCGAGATGTAAAAAGAACATAAGATTATCATTAATCAATGTTGTCGTTCCTCGAGTCGATGCATATTTAGCAAAGCTCTGGGGATTATATAACTGAAAAGGATGAGCATGTGGTTCAATATAACCTGGTACGATATATTGATCGCTGCAATCAATAATTGAAGTTCCTTTAAATTGTGCAGGCATTTGATCGCCTACGTAAACGATTCGATCTTCATAAATCCATATATGGGCTTTAAGCCATTTTTTTCTTACACTATTAAGATAAGTTGCATTTTTTAATACAACAGTAGGGGCTAACTCTCCACGAATGACCGCTAGTTGTTGTCTTAAAAGTTTCTTTGTCCAACGATAGATACGTTCAGCCATTTTAACTCACCCATTTCTACTTGAGCTTATTTATATTATCGTACCATATTTTCACCGTTTAACACATTAAAGTTATACAATTTATTAGAAATTTTACAAAATAATCTGTCAGAAAGGTGTTGTCAGTTAAATGAAACCAAATATTGGAATGATTAATGCATTTGTTCGTATTACTTGCGGCTTTACTGTCCTTGCTTGGGCAACAGCAAAGATAGTGAAAAAACCATATAGAAGTATGCCATTGTTTGTCGCAATGATGGGTGCAATGAAGGTAGCAGAAGGAATTACTCGTTTTTGTCCTTTAACATACATGTTTGAAGAACAAGTCGTACAAATTAAAAAACAAAACAATGAACAACAAACGAATGTTGACAGTGAAAAACTGCAAGAAACGGTTGATACATTATAAGGGTCGTTTATTACTGTATGAGAACGCCAACTAAATCATGTTAAAAAAGAGGCTAACTCAATAATATTGAGTACAGCCTCTCTTATTATAAAGGAGATGAAATCCCATGGAATTTGCCATTGATTCTTTATTTGTTTACGCATCAATCATTGGTTCAATTGTTGCCATTATTTATTTGTTTATGAGGAAAAAGCGCGCCCGATAGCTTTGTTTCCGATGTCTTTGCGGTAAAACAAACCATCACTTTTTACGTTAGTAATTTCTTCATACACTTTTTCTTGAGCCGCTTGCAAGCTGCTGTCTTTACGAGCAACAAGTAAGACACGTCCGCCGTTTGTTACAAAATGATCATTTTCTAATTTGGTTCCAGCATGGAAAACAAGCGTTTGCGAATCTAGTGTTTGGAGTCCGTCAATTGCTGCACCTTTTTCATAAGCTAATGGATACCCTTTTGAAGCCATTACAACACCGACAACTGCTTCATCCGACCATTCTAATTCCACTTTTTCGCCAGCTAGAAGTCCATTAATAACATCCACCATGTCCGTCACTAATCGAGGTAATACAACTTGAGTTTCAGGGTCTCCAAAGCGGGCATTAAACTCAATCACTTTAGGTCCTTGATCAGTCATCATTAAACCAGCATATAGAATTCCAGTAAAGCTACGGCCTTCTGAAATCATTGCGTTAGCCATTGGCTGTAACACCTTTTCGACTGCTTCTTGAACGGAAGCTTCGTTAAATTGCGGTACTGGTGAATATGCGCCCATACCACCCGTATTTGGCCCTTCATCATTGTCATAAGCACGCTTATGATCTTGAGCCCCAACCATCGGAAGAACAATATCACCATGAACGAATGCCATTAAAGAAAGTTCTTCTCCTGCTAGGTACTCCTCGATGACTACTTTCGCACTTGCTTTTCCAAATTGGTTATTCTCAAGCATTTCATAAAGAGCGTTTGTCGCTTCTTCAATCGTCATTGCTACGACAACACCTTTACCCGCTGCCAACCCATCAGCTTTAATTACAATAGGTGCTCCCTTTTCTTCTACGTATGCTTTTGCTTCTTCATATGAAGTAAATGTCTCATAATAACCTGTTGGAATTTTGTATTTATGCATAATCTCTTTAGCAAATGATTTACTTCCTTCGATTAAAGCGGCTTCCTTTTCCGGTCCAAAGATCTTTAATCCTGCTTCTTTAAAGCGATTGACAATTCCATCTAATAGCGGTGCTTCTGGTCCGACAATCGTTAAATCAATTTGCTCTTTTTTAGCAAACTCAATCAGTTGTTCGTGGTCGTTTTCAGGTATTTCAACAATGGTAGCCACATCTTTCATTCCGGCATTTCCTGGTGCAACAAATACTTGTGCTACTTTCTCGCTTTGTGAAACCTTCCAAGCCATTGTATGCTCGCGTCCACCACTACCTACGATTAGTACTTTCATGAAACATTCCCTCCGTCTAATTAGTGTTTAAAATGACGAACTCCTGTAAATACCATAGCGATCCCTAACTCATCAGCCTTCGCAATTGAATCTTCATCACGAATGGAACCACCTGGTTGGATAATAGCCGTAATTCCAGCTTTTCCTGCCTCTTCTACTGTATCACTCATTGGGAAAAATGCGTCAGAACCCATTACAGCACCATTAGCTTCTTGTCCTGCTTGCTCAATCGCAATTTTCGCAGCACCGACACGGTTCATCTGACCTGCGCCTACACCGATTGTCATTTCGTTTTTCGCTAATACAATCGCATTCGATTTCACGTGCTTTACGACTTTCCAAGCTAATTTCAGTGCTTTCCACTCTTCTTCTGTCGGCTCACGCTTCGTTGCTACACGAATGTTAGCCTCGTCTAATCCAAATGTATCTTCTTCTTGAACGAGTGCACCACCATGGATCGTTGTCAGTCTAAGCTCTGCTTTAGTTGCTTTTTCAATCGGTAGTGTTAATAGTCTTAGATTTTTCTTTGTTGTTAAAACCTCTAAAGCTTCTTCAGTAAATGACGGTGCAATTATAATTTCTAAGAAAATTTCTTTCATTTTTAATGCCGTTTCACGATCTACTTCGCGGTTAGCTGCAATGATACCGCCAAAGATGGATACTGGATCTGCTTCATAGGCTTTATCATACGCTTGCTCAATCGTTTCTCCAACACCTACACCACAAGGGTTCATATGTTTAATCGCAACGACTGCCGGCTCATCGAACTCTTTTACGATAGCTACTGCCGCATCCGCATCATTGATGTTGTTATAAGATAACTCTTTACCGTGAAGCTGTTCTGCTTGTGCAATGGATGTCGTCGGACCTAATGGCTTACGGTAAAACGCTGCTTTTTGGTGAGGATTTTCCCCGTAGCGAAGATCTTGTTTCTTTTCAAACGTCACAGTTAGTGACTCTGGGTTTTCCTCATTCACTTCGTTCGTTAAGTATTCAGCAATGACTGCATCATAAGCTGCTGTATGACGGAAAACTTTTGCAGCTAATTTCTTGCGTGTATCTTCTGCCACTTTACTGTCTGCTTTCAGTTGAGTGATTACCGTTTCGTAATCTGACGGATCCACAACAACCGTCACATGTGCATGATTTTTCGCAGCAGCACGCAACATACTCGGACCGCCAATGTCTATATTTTCAATTGCATCTGCAAACGTTACATCTGGCTTAGCAATTGTTTGTTGGAATGGATATAAGTTAACAACAACTAGATCGATTGGTGTGATGTTGTGTTCTTGAAGCTGCGAAAGATGATCTTCACTTTCACGCATCGCTAAAAGACCGCCGTGAATATTAGGGTGTAATGTTTTAACACGCCCATCTAAAATCTCTGGAAACCCTGTCACTTCAGAAATACCAATCACACTGACACCAGCTTCTTCTAGCGCTTTTCTCGTTCCACCGGTTGAAACAACCTCCACACCTAACTCCACTAATTGTTGAACGAAAGGAACGATTCCTTCTTTATTTGATACACTAACCAATGCACGTTTCACTGCCATCTTAGTGTCCTCCTTATATCGATAAAAGTTCAATTAAAGTTTTATAATACAGGCGATGCTCTACCTGTTGGATTTTCGTCGTTAATGTTTCTCTTGTTTCATTTTCTTCTATAGTAACCGCTTCTTGAGCGATAATTTGTCCCGTGTCCATCCCTTGATCGACATAATGGATTGTAACACCTGTGACTTTTACACCTGCAAGAAGGGCTTGTCCAATTGCATCTTTTCCAGGAAAAGACGGTAATAAAGAAGGATGAATGTTAACAATTTTCCCTTCATAAGCACTCAATAACGTTGTACCAACTAAACGCATATATCCTGCAAGAACAATAAACTCGACATCTCTTTTTTGTAATTCATCAATAATTTCTTGTTCAAACTCTTCTTTACTAGCATAGGCCTTCGGGTTAAAAACAAACGTGTCAATTCCGTGAGTTTTTGCCCTTTCAATCGCCTTAGCTTCTGATCTATCACAAACGAGAAGAGCGATGTGAGCACTTAGCTCGCCTCGCTCGATCTCATTAATTATCGCTTGAAAGTTAGAACCGCTTCCAGAAGCGAAAACCGCTATTTTTTTCATTACTCGAGTCCTCCAATAGAAACTCCCGCTTCTTTAGTTACTCGTCCAATAATATAGGCTTTTTCACCAGATTCATTTAATTTTTGAAGAACTGGATGCATCTCACTTTCTGAGACAACGACTGCCATCCCGATCCCCATGTTAAACGTAGAGAACATGTCCTTACTTGTGATTTCACCTTTTTCTTGTATTAACTCAAAAATTGGGTGGATCGGCCATGAGCCGAAATCAATATGGACACCTACACCGTCCGGCAGCATTCTTGGAAGATTTTCATAAAATCCACCACCAGTGATATGCGCTAAACCTTTAATGTTATAGTTTGCCATAGCTTCAAGTAATGGTTTCACGTATATTCTTGTAGGTTGTAATAACTCTTCCCCTAAAGTTCTTCCTAAGCTTGAGACCTCTTCTTGTAAAGATAATTGTGCTTGTTCTAGTAAAACTTTACGTACAAGAGAGAATCCATTGGAATGAAGTCCATTGGAAGCAAGTCCGATGATCACATCGCCTTCTTCAATCTCATTACCCGTAATAAGTTTCGACTTTTCACCAATTCCAACAGCAAATCCAGCTAAATCATATTCTTCTTCAGAATACATTCCAGGCATTTCTGCTGTTTCACCGCCGACGATCGCACAGCCAGCTTGTTCACACCCGTCTGCTATTCCTTTAACGATCGCTTCAATTCGTTCAGGGTCCGCTTTTCCACAAGCGATGTAATCTAGGAAATATAGTGGTTCAGCTCCTTGAACGACGATATCATTAACACACATCGCAACGGCATCAATTCCGATTGTATCATGTTGTTCCATCATAAATGCGAGCATGAGTTTTGTACCTACACCGTCCGTTCCTGATACGAGCACAGGCTCTTTAAAGTTAAATTGAGATAGGTCAAACATTCCACCGAATGATCCTAAGCCGCCTAAAACTTCAGGGCGTTTCGTTCTAGCTACATGCTTCTTCATCCGTTCTACGGCTTCATAGCCCGCTTCTATATCGACTCCAGCTTTTTTATATGCTTCAGACATCGTTTTTCCTCCTGTCCACGTACTCTAGCACTTATCGTGAGGGTGCATTGTATGTGGATATATTTCTGTTGGATAACTTCCTGTAAAACATGCTACGCATTGTCCGCAATTGGTATCTTCATTCGATCTGCCAATTCCCTCAAGCATTCCTTCAACACTTAAAAACTCTAAGCTGTCTGCTCCCATCATTTCTCTCATTTCTTCAATACTATGACTAGAAGCAATTAACTCTTCTTTTGTAGATGTATCTATACCATAAAAGCAAGGATTCGTAATCGGTGGTGAACTAATACGAACATGGACCTCCGTTGCCCCTGCTTCTCTTAACATTCTTACAATTCGACGACTAGTTGTACCACGTACAATCGAGTCATCAATCATCACAACACGTTTACCTTCGACTACACCACGAACAGCAGAAAGCTTCATCTTTACACCTTGTTCACGTAATTCTTGTGAAGGCTGAATAAATGTACGTCCAACGTATCGATTTTTGATTAATCCTAGTTCGTATGGAATTCCTGTTTGCTCCGCATAGCCAATGGCTGCTGAAATACTCGAGTCAGGAACACCTGTCACGACATCCGCTTCAATCGGTGCTTGGAGGGCAAGTTGCTTTCCTAAGTTTTTACGCGCTTTATGAACATTAATTTCATCGACATTACTATCCGGGCGAGCAAAGTAAATATACTCCATGCTACAAATTGCTCTTCCAGAAGATTGAGCAAACACTTCACTTCTGATTCCTTCATCGTCAATGACGATAATTTCCCCTGGCTTTACTTCTCGTTCAAACTTTGCTCCAACTACATCAAAAGCACAGGTTTCAGAAGCAACAACATAAGCATCTCCCAGTTTTCCTAACGAAAGCGGCCTTAAACCGTTCGGGTCTAAAGCAACCATTAATTTATCTTCCGTTAACACGACAAAAGCATAGGCGCCTTTGATCATTGTTAAAGAGTTCATCATTTTATCTTCTAGACGAGGATACGTACTTCTTTTAATCAAATGAGCTAGCACTTCCGTATCTGAAGTCGATTGAAAAATACTTCCCATGCTTTCAAGTTGGTGCTTTAATTGATTGGCGTTTACTAAATTTCCGTTGTGTGCAATCGCTAGACTGCTCGTCTGAGAGCGGAAGAGAAGCGGCTGAACATTAGCGATGCCGCCTCCTCCTGCTGTTGCATAACGAACGTGACCGATGGCTGCTTTACCATAAAGAGTTTCAAAGTCTTTCGATGCAAACACTTCATTAACAAGACCTAAACCTTTATGAGCTGTTAAGTTTTCTCCATCTGTAACGACAATCCCAGCACCTTCTTGACCGCGGTGTTGTAAGCTGTGCAAACCGTAGTACGTGATTTGAGCCGCATCTTTATGTCCCCAGACAGCAAATACCCCACACTCTTCATTTAAGCCTTTGATTTCAGCAAGCATGGAATAGCTCCTTTCCAAGCAGTAGCAAGTTCTTCTTGGGTTGCAGTAAACAGTACATCGTTATTTGAAGCAATTGTTAATACTTTATCGTTTGTTACTTCCCCGATTACTTTAGCATCAACGATTTGTTCAAACTGTGCTTGATGTTCTTTTTTCACTGTCACGATAAATCGAGATTGAGACTCAGCAAAAAGGTCTGTTACGACATCTTCTCCAATAGTTACAGAAGCTCCAACTTCTCCGTCGATCATACTTTCTGCCACCGCTACTCCTAATCCACCTTCTGCAATATCATGTGCAGATTGAACATATCCAGCGCGAATCGCTTCTAGTAATTGTTGTTGACGTTTCTTTTCTTCTTCAAGATCAATTGCAGGTGCTTTACCAAAAATACGGCCTTCTACTAACTTTTGAAGTTCACTTCCGCCGAATTCTTTCTTCGTTTCGCCTAGAAGGTAAATCACATCTCCAGCTTCCTTGAAGTTTTGTGTAGTAATATATTCTGTTTTTTCAATTAAACCGACCATTCCAATTGTAGGTGTTGGGTATACAGCCTCTCCGCTTCTTTCGTTGTAAAGAGAAACGTTACCACCGATAACTGGAACTCCAAATGCGCGACAAGCTTCGCTCATTCCGTCTGTAGACTTTTCTAATTGCCAGAAAATCTCTGGACGTTCCGGATTACCGTAGTTTAAGCAATCTGTAATTCCTAGCGGCTCTGCTCCCGAACATACGATATTACGTGCAGCTTCAGCAATTGCAATCTTACCACCGACTTCTGGATCTAAATACAAATAGCGAGAGTTACAATCTGTTGTCATCGCTAATGCTTTTTCTGTTCCACGAATACGAACAACTGCAGCATCAGAACCAGGTGAAACAACAGTATTTGTTTGAACCATGTAATCATATTGATCATAAACCCACTCTTTACTTGCAATTGTAGGTTGTGAAAGTAAGTTAATTAATGTTTCCTTAGCATCTGTAACTTCAGGAGCCGCGTTTTCTTGTGCTTGGAATTCGCTGTAGTAAGCAGGCTCTTTAGAAGGTTTGTGGTAAACAGGTGCATCTTCAGCAAGCGCATCTACTGGCACATCAGCAACGACTTCACCTTTGTGTAGAAGGCGTAACTTTTTATCATCTGTTACATAACCAATTTCGCGGCACATTAAGCCCCATTTTTCAACGATCTCACGAATTTCAGCTTCTCTGCCTTTTTTAACAACGATTAGCATACGTTCCTGAGATTCAGATAACATCATTTCATAAGCTGACATATTTTTTTCACGCTGTGGAACTTCATCTAAGTTCATTACAATACCTGAACCTGCTTTACTTGCCATCTCTGCAGAAGAGGATGTAAGACCAGCAGCTCCCATGTCTTGAATTCCAACTAATGCGTCTGATTGGATGATTTCAAGGCTTGCTTCAAGTAATAGTTTTTCCATAAATGGGTCACCAACTTGAACGGCAGGACGTTTTTCTTCTGACGCTTCGCTCAGCTCTTCTGAAGCAAAAGTTGCCCCGTGAATACCATCACGGCCTGTAGAAGCACCAACGTACATGACTGTGTTTCCTACGCCTTTTGCTTGTCCTTTTTTAATATCTTTGTGATCGATTAAACCGACACACATTGCATTTACAAGCGGGTTTCCTTCATAACAAGGGTCAAATTGCACTTCTCCGCCAACGGTTGGAACACCGACACAGTTTCCGTAACCAGCAATTCCTGCAACGACTTCTTCAAATAAATATTTCACTTTTGGTGAAGTAAGTTCACCAAAACGTAATGAGTTTAAGATCGAAATCGGACGAGCTCCCATTGAGAATACATCGCGCAGGATTCCACCTACACCTGTTGCAGCTCCTTGGTATGGCTCAATGGCAGATGGGTGATTGTGACTTTCAATTTTGAAAACAACCGCCTGCTCATCACCGATATCAATAATTCCAGCGCCTTCACCAGGCCCTTGAAGTACCTTTTCACCAGTAACTGGGAATTTCTTCAGTAGAACTTTTGAGTTTTTATAACTACAATGCTCCGACCACATAACGGAGAATAAACCGATCTCTGTATAGTTTGGTAAGCGTCCTAAGATAGACTCCACCATACCAAATTCTTCGTCTGTTAATCCCATTTCTGCATATACTTTTTGTTCTTTGATCATTTCAGGAGTTGGTTCACGATGTAGCGACATGGGTTTCCCTCCAGTTTCGCAAAATTGATTTAAATAATTTTAGTCCGTCTTCACTGCCAAGAAGAGATTCTACTGCACGCTCTGGGTGTGGCATCATCCCGAGTACATTTCCTTGTTCATTCATAATTCCAGCGATTTGCTCTAAAGAACCGTTAACGTTTGTACTGTAACTGAACACAATTTGTTTGTTTTCTTTTAAGCTAGCAAGTGTTTCCTCATCACAATAGTAGTTCCCTTCACCGTGAGCGACAGGAATAGAAACCACTTGGCCTTGTTCATATTCTGAAGTAAACATCGTTTCATTGTTTTCAACGACTAAATCTACTGGTCGGCAAATGAATTTTAAGTTTTCGTTACGCTTCATTGCCCCTGGTAATAACCCTGCTTCTAATAAAACTTGAAACCCGTTACAAACACCAAGTACAGGTTTTCCAGCTTCAGCCGCTTTAATGACAGACTCCATTACATTGGCAAAACGAGCAATTGCGCCTGAACGTAAATAGTCACCGTACGAAAAGCCACCTGGTAATAAAATTCCGTCAAATTGATCTAAGTCTGTTTCTGCGTGCCATACGTATTCAACTTCCTCACCAAGCGCATCTGCGATAGCATGGTACATATCTGCATCACAGTTCGAGCCTGGAAAGACAATAACTGCAAATTTCATAGAGATTAAGCCTCCTCTACTTCAAAACGATAATCTTCAATTACTGTGTTCGCTAAAAGCTTTTCACACATTTCTTTTACTCTTGCATCAATGTCTTGTTCACTTTTTTCAATTAATAATTCCATATATTTACCGATACGAACATCTTCTACTTCGTTATATGTTAATGCATGTAAAGATCCTTTAACTGCAGTTCCTTGTGGGTCTAAAACACTTTCCTTTAATGTGACGAATACTTTTACTTTGTACATGATGATCCTCCTAAACGATTTAAAATTTCTTGATATCCATCTTGCAAATTACCTAAGTTACGACGGTAAACGTCTTTATCAAATTTTTGATTTGTATCTTTATCCCAAAGTCGACATGTATCAGGTGAAACTTCATCTGCAAGAAGCAGCTCACCATCATTGGTCATCCCAAATTCTAGTTTGAAATCTACTAAACGTACATTAATCGTTGCAAACACTTCTTTAAGAACTTCATTGACTTGTAAACCCATTTCACGCATGTTCTCCAGCTGTCCTGGTGTAGCGATATTTAACACTTGAATGTGATCTTCTGTAACGAGCGGATCACCTAAGTCGTCATTTTTATAGTAAAATTCAACGATCGGTGTATCCATTACCGTTCCTTCATCCATTCCTAATCGCTTTGCCAAGCTTCCTGCCATAATATTTCGAACGACCACTTCAAGTGGAACAATCGTTACTTTTTTTACAAGTTGTTCTGTTTCTGAAAGTCTTTTTACCCAATGATTTTCAATACCTTTTTCTCTTAATCTCTCGAAGATTATAGAAGTAATCTCATTATTTAAGCGACCTTTACCAATGATCGTGTCCTTCTTCTCACCATTAAAGGCTGTGGCTTCATCCTTGTACTCAATCCACAAAATATCTTGCTCATTTGTCTCATATATTCTTTTCGCTTTACCTTCGTATAACATGCCTCTTTTTTCCACGTGAAGCCCTCCAAATTGTAGTTAAGAAAGTTGAATGATAAGGGGAGAATAACCTCCCCCATCCATATTAAACTAATCCTAAACGGTCAAAAATCGTATCGACATGCTTTAAGTGATGATTGTAGTCAAAACAATCGTTAATTTCTTCTGGTGAAAGCAGTGAAGTAATTCTTTCTTCTTGCTCGACTAGCTCACGGAATTGAATGCCTTTTTCCCAGGCTTCCATTGCTTTTGGTTGTACTAAGTCATAAGCTTCTTCACGAACCATACCTTTGTCAATTAACGAAAGAAGGACGCGTTGAGAATAGATAAGCCCATATGTTCTTTCCATGTTACGCTTCATGTTTTCTGGGAAAACCGTTAAGTTTTTCACGATATTTCCAAAACGATTTAACATGTAGTTTAGAGCGATAGTTGCATCTGGTAAGATCACGCGCTCTGCTGAAGAGTGTGAAATGTCGCGTTCATGCCATAATGGAACATTTTCATAAGATGTCACCATAAAGCCGCGAATTAATCGTGCTAGCCCTGTCATGTTTTCAGATCCAATTGGGTTACGCTTATGTGGCATCGCAGAAGATCCTTTTTGACCTTTTGCAAAAGCTTCTTCAACTTCACGCGTTTCACTTTTTTGTAATCCACGGATTTCTACAGCAAACTTCTCAATGGATGTTGCAATTAACGCTAGAGTAGCCATATATTCCGCATGACGGTCACGTTGAAGTGTTTGTGTTGAAATTGGAGCCGCTTGAAGTCCTAATTTCTCACATACAGACTGTTCGACAGCAGGATCAATATTGGCATACGTACCAACCGCACCAGAAATTTTACCGAAGCGGACACCTTCTGCCGCTAATTTAAAACGCTCTAAGTTACGTTTCATTTCTTCATGCCAAAGTGCCAGCTTTAATCCAAATGTTGTTGGTTCAGCGTGTACACCGTGAGTACGGCCCATCATAACCGTTGTTTTATGTTCAATCGCTTTATTTCTTAAGATTTCAATAAAGTTCGTTAAGTCTTTTTCAAGGATTTCGTTTGCTTGCTTCAATAAGTAAGAAAGGGCTGTGTCCACTACGTCTGTTGAAGTTAATCCGTAATGAACCCATTTTCTTTCTTCACCTAATGTTTCTGAAACGGCACGTGTAAAGGCAACCACATCGTGGCGTGTTTCTTCTTCTATTTCAAGAATACGATTAACATCAAATCCTGCATTTTCTCTAATTTTTTGAACATCTTCTTTTGGAATAATGCCTAACTCTGCCCATGCTTCACAAGCAACGATCTCTACCTCTAACCATGCTTGATAACGGTTCTGTTCTGTCCAGATTGAACCCATTTCAGGTCTTGTATAACGTTCGATCATTTCTTTGCCTCCATCATCTGTTAAGAAATATATTACGATGCCATTCTAGCATAATTACCAAATTTCAAGTGCGTTTATTTTTTCAAGTGCTTCCTCTATTGAATGAGCTAAAACGTTAATATGACCCATTTTACGACCTTTTTTCGCTTCTGCTTTTCCATATAGATGAAGCTTCATATCTTGGAACTGATCGATCTTTTGCAGTACTTGCGGAAGATGTTCACCAAGAATATTCACCATTACAACTGGCTTTAGTAATGTTGTATTACCAAGCGGCCAATTACATACAGCGCGAATATGTTGTTCGAATTGAGAGGTCTCACATGCATTCATCGTATAATGACCTGAATTATGCGGTCTCGGTGCTAACTCATTAATATAGAGTTCACCTTCACTCGTGTAAAACATTTCTACAGCAAGTGTACCAACCATTTCTAATCCACTAGCTAAGCGGATAGCCATCTCTTTGGCTTGTCCTTGAATTCCTGCCTCAATTCGTGCTGGAACAATTGTTTGGTGCAAAATATTATTTACATGTATATTTTCAGCAACTGGAAACGTTTCAACTTGTCCGGAAACATTTCTGGAAACAATGACTGATAATTCTTTTTCAAAAGTAATCCATTTCTCAAGGACAAGTTCACCGCTTGCTTTTAACGTTTCATAAGCCTCTTGTACTTGGCTTTCCGTTTTTATAACATATTGACCTTTTCCATCATAACCGCCGCGACATGTTTTTAAGACAGCTGGCAACCCTAGCTCTTGTACGCCCTGTTCCAAATCGATTAATACGTTAACTGAAACATACGGTGCTACCGGTAAACCCAATTCTTGTATCGCTTTCTTTTCGGTTAGACGGTGTTGTGTTGTTTCTAGGAGCTTGTATCCTTGTGGTAAGTATAAGTTTTCATCTAGATACCTTGCTGTTTGACTATCAATGTTTTCAAATTCATACGTTAGCACATCACATTTTGCCGCGAGCTCCTGAGCTCCTTGCAAATCATTGTAATTTGCAACGACTTCTACATCTGCGATTTGCCCGCATGGTGAATTTTTTTGAGGTTCTAACACAGCAATTTTGTAACCCATTTCTCTAGCAGAAAGAGCCATCATCCTACCGAGCTGTCCACCGCCTAGGATCCCAATCGTTTTTCCCGGCTCAATCAATTGGTTACTCATAGTTGATCACTGCTTTCTAATACTTGCTTTTTGGTAGCTTCTCTTCTATTTTCAAGCTTTACACTTACTTCTTCGTCATAGGCCCCAATGAATTGGGCTGCGAGTAACCCGGCATTTGTGGCTCCAGCTTTCCCAATCGCAACCGTTGCAACTGGAACTCCACCTGGCATTTGGACAATTGAAAGGAGAGAGTCAAGTCCATTTAATGCTTTTGACTGAACAGGTACACCGATGACTGGCAGGATTGTTTTCGCCGCTACCATACCAGGTAAATGAGCAGCGCCGCCAGCACCAGCAATAATCACCTTTAAGCCTTTTTCTTTTGCTGTTTCAGCGTATTCAAACATTAAGTCTGGAGTTCGATGTGCTGATACGACTTGCTTTTCATAGGCTATCCCTAACTCATCTAATACATCACAAGCATGTTTCATCGTTTCCCAATCTGAAATACTACCCATTATGATTCCGACCATAGGTTTCACTCTAAGTCCCTCCATCATGACCTTTTATTTTCTCTTTTTTCCATAAAAATAAGCCTATACTAGGGTTTCTACTTAGAGAGAAAGTTACCACAGCAAGGCTTAAATAAAAGTTACCTGGAAGCCCCTCGATAACTTAGGGCCTTAAAAGCTACTTTCCCTCATAGTCTGACAATTTACGGTCGTCAGGTAGAAACTTTTGAGCCTTATTCTCAAATTTATATGAGGTACGTTCATATTCAATTTATATATTTATCTTAGCAGTATGTCAGATTACTTGTCAATTAAAAATCGAACAATGTTTTTATTTACAAAAACATTGTTCGTGTTTTACTTAGTTTTTTACAAATATCATCGAAAAGCGACTATTCTTCTTCCTTTAGAGTGCCTTCAAAAATAATTTTTTGACGCACTGGGACTACTTCTGTTTTTCCGTTCTTAGATATTTCTTGGAATACCGGCTCTTCCATTCGTCGTGTTGGACGATAACCTTCCTTGTCCATTCGTTCTAGACATTGCGTGATTGATTCTTTCTCTCCTACTTCAAAACGCAGCTTTTTTCGCTTATTGCTCATTATTACCTCCTAATTCCTTTAACCCAGAACCCTCCATAAAAGGTTTTCGGTTCATGAGAAATGATAAATGCTTTAGGATCTAAGGCCTTAATGGTTTTATACAGATGCTCTTCTGACTTACGTGAAGTAAGAATTTCCATCATTAGCCGCTCGCCTTCTCGCCCATAAGCTACCCAGTTTGTCACCCCGTACCCTTTATCTCGCAGGGCATTTGGGATATCTGGTTCGTATTCTTTCGTTATCACATTCACGGTAATATACCCTAAGGCTAACTTTTCCTCAACTTTCATTCCTATAAGTACACCTATAGCATACCCGACTGCATACGCAATTAAATTTTCGATACGATTTAGGTTTTCTAATACAAGACCAAGACCGACTATATAGATGATGACTTCAATAATACTGACCGATGCAGCAAAATACCTCTGACCTTTTAATGTAAAAATCATACGGATCGTAAATAAGGTGACATAAACAATATTAATCACTAAAATAATGATAATCATCATAAGCCAATTATCAAGTAACCAACTAATCATATCAGACACTCCTCTCCAATATCTTTCTTCATCAAGTTAGAACTGCTCAAAAAGTCGCTTTAAATTTTGTTAGTATAACAAAAAAAATATCCAAAAGATAGACAATTCTACCTTTTGAATATTTTTCCTAAATAATGACTTTTGAAACCTATGGTATGTTTATTAATATCCTTCATTATTCTTTTTCTATCGTTGGAAAAAAGCGCAGCCTTTTCTCAAACTTTTGTTGGTAATCTGTAGCGTCCTGAAGAGCACCTTCCTCCTGCCGAATCCGTACCGATAACACTAAGGCATTAGCAATCGTAAACACAATAGCTGTAGCATACGCTTGAAAGATTAACGGCAACATTAAAATCTCTAGCGACACAATCACATAGTTAGGATGTCTCATAAATCGATACGGACCTTTAGCGACCACATCGGCCCCCGGGAGAATCATAATTTTTGTATTCCAAAAGCGTCCTAATGACGAGAGACTCCAAACCCTAATCGATTGGGCGATAATAAAAAAGACAAAGGGAATCCACCACCAACTGGCCGGCGTTTTTTGCAAAAGGATAACTTCAGAAATGAAGCTAATAAAAAAGAACACGTGAACAAGAACGATATATTTATATTGCGCTTGTCCAACTTCATAGGCACCTCTATTTCGCATCCACTTTTCATTAGACTTAGCAATTAGTAACTCCACTAGTCTTTGTATGATTACAATAGAAAGAATAATAAAGAATAACACATCGACGGCCTCCTACTCACTCCATTTTAATAACAGTAGTTCTGAACAGAAACCTGGACCTAAAGCACCTAGAAGCCCCCATTCCCCTGTATCATGATCTAATTTCATTATTTCTTTTAACACGTATAATACTGTGGGCGAAGACATATTTCCATTCGCTTGCAGCACCTCTCTCGAATATCTCGTAAATTCCGGCCCCATTCCTAAAGCGTCTTCATAAGCTTCAAGAACTTTCTTTCCACCAGGATGGGCAACAAAATAGGCAATATCTTTCAGCTCAAGTTCATTTTCATTTAAAAACTGCTTGATCACCGGTTGTAACCATTTTCGAATGATGTTTGGTATATCCCTTGAGAAAACAACGTGTAACCCTTCATCTTTTATATCCCAGCCCATCACCTCTTCTGACTGAGGCATTAAACAGGATTGTGTTCCCATAATAGCTGGAACTTTTTGTTGTGAGTACCTTTTAGTGTCTACCTGATCTCCACAAACTAAAGCACAAGCAATTCCATCTGCAAAAAGAGACGTTCCAATTAAATTACTTTTCGTACGGTCATTTCTTTGAAACGTTAAGCTGCATAACTCAATACATAGTATAAGCACTTTCGCTTCTGGATAAGCAAGACAATATTCATAAGCTCTGCTCAGCCCTGCGGCTCCACCGGCACACCCTAACCCCCATATAGGAATTCTTTTCGTATTGGGAGAAAAGGGGAGAACATTCATAATTCTAGCATCAATACTAGGTGTGGCCATTCCTGTACTAGAAATAAATATGATCGCATCCACTTCTCCATAATCCATATTCGTATGTAAAAAATCTCGGTTAGATAAGCAGGCTGTTATGGACTCAGCACCATACTGAACCGCACGATCAATATATAAGTTATTTTTTTCCTCTAGTGTGTGATCTTCTTTAAACCAAGTTAGAGGTACAGAAAAATTCCGCTTTTCGATTTGTCCATTTTGAAAG
This sequence comes from Alkalihalobacterium chitinilyticum, assembly GCF_029028005.1. Taxonomy (GTDB): domain Bacteria; phylum Bacillota; class Bacilli; order Bacillales; family Bacillaceae_F; genus Alkalihalobacterium; species Alkalihalobacterium chitinilyticum. Next base: position 2,684 of record NZ_JAOTPO010000014.1, on the reverse strand, counting down.
GCTTTTAGCAACCGCTCAATATCTTGAAAATCAGACTCGAACAATTCCTTTGCAAACTCAGTTGTGACATCTTGTGTTAACGTATGAGGCAGGTCCACTGTACTAACAGATAATATGGATGGCATTTATTACACCAACTCTCTAATTTTTCCAATGTATACTTTACCCCATAATATTTACCAATCCTTTGAAAATCATGCACTCAAATATTGAAAAACCATCTATATAACATTAGCTTTAATTAACCACTCACCGCGTGAAGAGAATTACAGTTCAAAGTTACCGTCTGCATCACTTACACCTTCCAGCACTTCTCCTTGTGGTCCATAGGCGCTAATGGCAGCATCAGATACCGCTACAACTTCTAATAGCACTTGCCCTTTTAATTCGCCAGTAGTAAAGCTACTAAGACTATGTGTTGGGATAACTTCTAATGCTAGGTCTGTTGGTTGACTGGATGTTTCACTGCCCTTAATAAAACGTCTTTTCTAATGGCAGGGATCCAACAGTCCCATCTGGATAACGAACTTGAAATTTATAATTTTCATAATTGCCTGCGACTATAAAGTCCCTAATATGACCCCAAAAAATATCTACCCTTAATTCACCTGTTTCTTGATCCTCCTCGATTTGGATGAAAAGCTCATGGGCCAAACCTTTAGGAATAAAAGTAAATAACATGAAGACAGTTAATAAAGTGATGAACAACTTTTTTTCAATTCAGTTCCCCCTATACTCTCAGATGTTTTCGATAAACAAAGATGTAGCAGATAAACAGTAATATAGAGACTCCAAGTAATCATTTTGGCAAAGTGTGATTATGATCTCTATTACATCCTTATTGTCAAGAACCTTAATAAGAACGAATAGAAATCCCTGTGGAAATTCACTCGCTCTTATTCGTTATTCCCTTGACTAGGAAACTCTTCATATTCACTAGTAATCAATTCCCTCGTCAGTACAACCGCTTGTAAAGTAGTCCCTAACACTTGAATCCAGTTACCAATGGCTGAAAACTGTAATCCCAATCGGCCTAACCCGCGAATTTCTTTTAAGCCACCAATGGCTTCAATTGCAGCTCCAATTGATTGTAGATAGAGGGCTACAAAAAGTTCGTTGTTATCCTCTACAGAAGCAGAAATAGCTGGGCCTAAAGATTGTAATGAATCCCCTACAACTTCCAATCGTTGATACTCGAGATTTTCCTCTTCAAGTTGTAATGCAACAGCTATAGAAGTCGTTGCAGCACCCCCTGCTTCAATCCAATCACCTGTTCGTGCTATCGGATCTTCTTCAACAACGGCCTGCAGTGCATTTCCAACAGCCTGCACCCCTTCACCAATGACAACTTTTCTTATATTTGCATCTCTTTCCTCTTGTAACTGTAACGTATAACCGATCGCAGATAGAATCTGACCGATCGCATCCAGCCAACTTCCAGTTACCGCCACGTATTGCTCCGACATTCTACATTTCCCCTTACATTTCGGGTACGTTACATACTATGCTTGTAGAAAAACTTTGCTTATGGTATCTATCTAATTTAATGAAAATACACCATAAGAGTTTTACACTCTATTTTCTTAGGTATTTACCGTGGCCGCTGTTGATGTCAGGACATAAATTATATACAAGAGTTCATTTCATAGTAAGAATTAAAGCTGTTTTCGTAACCTAATTGCTATGAACGTTCACTTAAGCTTGATGACCAAGATATTACTTAGTTTACTGGACACCACCATAAAGCAACTACCTTTAATTGAAATCCCTATCTTAAGACATACACTTGAAGTCCAATCTTAAGCATACAGGAGGTTATTATGTTTCCTTTTTTTTCGAATAAACACTTTCCATTCTTTCAAGAGTATCAATCTTCTTCAGGAAATCAACCTGCAGGACCTAATATGAACCAAAATCGATCGTTCCCCTTTCAACAAGGGTCTCAATACCAACAAGGCTTTAATCCATTTGATTTCGATAACCATGAATTTGAAGAAGAAAACCCATTTTCCCATCACTTTATGTATCCTTTACCCCCTAAACCGAAAGAGCAGAAACAAACGTCGAAAGAAAAAACAAGTGATAATGATAACAAAAAAGAAACAACACCACCTATTTCAAAACAGCTTGAAGCAATGGTTTTAGACGAAGATGGCCTAGTAGATATCGACAAAGTCGAAAAAGGCTACAAAAAATTTATGGAATACGCTGTTAAAGTAAGCCCAGCTATGAAAAACTTTAATGACTTCTTAAAGTAGTAGGTTAGGAATCTGATAATATCCGCCGTCACTCTGATTATAGCGGTGGCGTACAGCAATAATATTTAGAGAACAAAAAGCACAACCCATCGGGGTTGTGCTTTTTGTTCTAAACCTTTCACAAGGGGAACGATACCTCGCCTCTCTTATACTAGCTACTCTCTATAGCTACATTTACTTGTGTTATTAATTAAGTACCTTTGCTTTTGATGGCGTTTCATGTATTATAAGTTCTTCTATTATTTCACGGACTGAGAGGCCCTTATTTTTGCTAAAATCATAGTTTTGATGACTTATGAGGACTGAGTGGACCTATGTCAAGAAAGTGGACACCTAAATAACGAATTTTAGTTTTTCCATATTATTAAAACAGTAGGCCCTTCTTCACTTTTTAAATGCATAGATGATGCCGTGGATGCATCAAGC
>NZ_JAOTPO010000013.1 GCF_029028005.1 Alkalihalobacterium chitinilyticum | reverse complement strand
TGTCACCAGCTCAATACGCAAAACAATTTACCAATCAATCAGCATGATCAGTCGCACTATGTTAGGCAGTTAGGCTCCTTCTTCACCTAACCACCAACCAGATGATAGAGTGGTTGGGTCAAGCGGGGTGGGCTTGATGCATCCACGGCATCATCTATGCATTTAAAAAGTGAAGAAGGGCCTACTGTTTTAATAATATGGAAAAACTAAAATTCGTTATTTAGGTGTCCACTTTCTTGACATAGGTCCACTCAGTCCGCTTAACTTCTTAATCAATCGGTTTTCCTCTAAATAAGAGCCTCTCAGTCCTCTAATCTATAATTCTCGTTTTGTATAATAGTTTTTTTCTCTTCAAATCATCTGATGGCAGCTTTTTCCTCCAAAACCATGGAAGACATTACAGGTTTAAAGTCTATTCCATATTTGTTATGGTGGTATATGTATTTATTTTGACGTTTAGAGAAGCTTGATTTGCTTTTCTTTTTTTATATAGATCTGATCATTTGACCATAAGGAGGTTTTACGAATGGTTAATGTTATTACTACATTGTTATTATTAACGGGAGCAGAAGTTCCGGAAGAACATTTGCCGAAGTTATACGAAGAACAATTACCGCAGTTACACGAGGAACGTCTCGTTTATAAGACTGAAAAAGATATAGAAGAATTGAATGGACTTGCTGTACGAGTTTCTCTTACTGAAGAAGAGCAAGACCTTTTAGAACGACTTGTCACTGCAGAAGCTAAAAGTGAACCGTTCGAAGGAAAGGTTGCAGTCGCAGAAGTCGTTTTAAATCGAATGGAAAGCGAGCACTTCCCAGACAAATTAGAAGAGGTCGTGTACCAAGAGAACCAATTCTGTCCTGTAACAAATGGTTCCATTCATAAAGAAGCTACGGCGAAGGCCGAGAAAGCCGTTGAGGTAGCTTTGAGAGGAACCAACGAAACGAATGATGCGTTGTATTTTTACAATGACAACATTGTTAAGACAAGCTGGCTCGAAAGCAAACAAACGACAACTCGAATCGGACAACATGTGTTCAAAAAATAATAGATATACAGATGATTATAAAACATTAACTAAGAGCAACTATTTATCATGATAAACGGGTTCAAATTAGAGAGAGCGTAATTGTAAATGATAATAGGAGTTGCGTACTAAATCATATGGTTTAGTACGCTTTTTTGTTGTTATTTTTAATGAGTATGATTATAGAGCAAAACCTTGTTTCCTTTATAACTCTAAAACTAGAAGTGCTGCCTTTTTTCATCTGTTGAGAGTAGATAAATATTCTAGTAATTCTGGAATTTAATGTTAAAATATATCATAGGAAATAAGTGTAAGAAACGACAGGGTTGTCAGAGTAGTTATCTATCTATGGGCAGCTCGGTTTAAAAAAATATAAGAAATGAGGTGGCACTACATGATTAGTGCTTCTACTTGGTTTGACCCATATAATTTGGAAGTGCTTGTCATTCCACTTGCTGTTATTCTTGGAATGCTATCAGCTTGGATTACCAAAAGAGTAATATTAGGACCTTTAGTCTATGTTAGTGTAACCATTCTTTTTTATATGTGGATTTATGTATATTTTTATTCGTCCGATTCCTCACAATTTTTCGCTGTCCATATGAATGATTTAGAATCGTACATAATAGAAACATTTTTTATTGGAACTACCTGGATATTATCATGGGGGTTGATTAAAGCACAAAAGAAGACGAAATTAACGGATGAATTGCTTTAACAAATAAGTCATCCATGTGATTGCTCCTGTTTATCTAATTTTAGAATTAGAATTATTAATTACACGTGTGCTTTGCTTCCAACTTGAGCAAAGCATTTTTTTAACAAGCAAGGGAGGGTATTGTTATTAAACGATTGTACGTAAATTGACATACCTAAATATTCCAAAAAAATATATGATAAAAGTAACAGTTCAATAGTATTTAGAATGAGAAAGTTAGAATGATCATAACAAGGGAGGGATTAAATTGAAGAAACAAATTGTATTCATGTTATGTATTTTGTTGCTCGTCCTACCGCTGCAAATTCATGCAACCGTGACGCCAGGTAAAGGCATCGAGATCACTAAAGAAAATGTGCAGGCGTTTGTTGAGCAAATGTTTGAAGAAAATATGGAAGAGTACCAGATTCCGGGAGCGGTAATCCTAGTTGTAAAAGATAACGAAATCCTTTACGAACAAGGTTTCGGGTATGCGAATCTGGAACAGGAGCTTAAAGTCGATCCGAGTCAATCGTTCTTTCGAATTGGATCGGTATCAAAGTTGTTTACAGCAACGGCAATTATGCAGTTAGTCGAACAGGGATTGGTCGATCTAGAAGCGGATGTTAATGAGTATTTGACTTATTTCCAAATTGATACCCAGCAGTTTCAACCAATCCGAGTGAAGCACCTTTTAACACATACACCGGGTTTTGATGAGAGATTTTTCGGAATGGCAGCTGAGCATTATAGTAAACGACTACCGTTACGAGAATACTTAAAAGAAAACCAACCACAGATGATACGCGAACCCGGTCAGTATATCCAATACAGTAATTATGGAATGGGAATATTAGGGTTAGTTATTGAAGAAGTTTCAGGATTATCTTATGAGGAATACATTGAAAAACATATTTTAAAACCGCTCAATATGAACGATACTTATGTCGCGATGAACGCAGCTGTCGAGGAACAGCTAGCCCGTGAATATTTTCCAAGAGGAGAACACTTTCAAGAAGAACCTTTATATGATTACCACTATCCTCCTGCCGGATCGTTCGTAGCTACAGCTGAAGATATGGCCAAATTTATGCTCCTTCATTTAAATGAAGGTACTTGGAATGGAACGACGGTCATAAACGAAAGTACAGCAAAGCTCATGCATGAACGGCAATTTTCTCAGCATCCGAATGTACAAGGTTTTGGGTATGGATTTTTTGAACGACTGCAGAACTCCCATCGCTTTTTGGAACATGGTGGTAACACAGGTGGAACAAATAGTATGTTGATGATTGATAAGGAGCGGAATATTGGGATATTTACGTCTAATAACGGGTTTGCAGGAGGACTACTTAGTTATTATTTTCCGTCTCATTTTATTAACCATTTTTATCCGATGAGTCAATCCGTTGTAGCAATGGAAACAGCCGCACAACCTGTTGAGGAAGGTCTTAAACGATACGAGGGCAGCTATTATACAAACCGCTACAGTCATGAAGATGCGTCAAAAATTACACTAGCGATGGCACCTCCAATCAAAGTAAGTCAGGACACCGATCATTCATTGATTGTTCAGAATTTAGGACAGGAAAGTACATTTATCCAAGTAGAACCGCTTGTATTTATGAACCCTGAAACCGAACAGTATCTTGCTTTTGAAGAAGACGGAAAAGGGCAGATCACTCACTTGTTTTATCCAGACAGCTTCGTGTATGAAAAAGGTACCTGGTACCAAAATGCAATGTTGCACGGCATCCTATTCGGTGTTTTTGTTTTGTTTTCTGTAGCTACTGGTCTTTTCTTGATTATAAAACTAATTAAAAAATTAGTGTCAAGAAATAAACAAAGAAATTCGACAGAAACGAAACAGAGCTGGTATAAGGATGCAGGAAAGCTAAACATGCTGATTTGTTTGAGTTTTTTACTCTTTTTAGTTGTACTTGTAACGGGGTTCCTTCAGATGGATGGGATTGCGGCTGTGTTTATTGAACTGCCTCTCGCGGTTCAATTGGCACTCTACATTCCATTAATTACTCTGATATTAGTCCTCATACAAGGCTTTGCCCTTATTTTCGCTTGGTTGTCTAGATCAGGTACGGTGTTTAAAAGGCTATATTATACGACGGTTTTATTTTTGGCCATGAGCGTACTGCTCATATTGAATTATTACAATATGATTGGGATCTAGATTTAAGCGGTAAGTTGATCTATTGGTAGAACATTTCAAACGTACAAAAAACCTTCTTCTATGATCATTGTGGAAGAAGGTTTTTTTAAAATTAAAAATTCGAAGCTCTATGGTGACCGTGACCTTCGTTTTAAACAGGGGGCGGGTACTAATCGAGCTCTATTCTTTTATTTCATACGGTGCGCTCCAGTCCGTATGTTCTCAACCGGACCCTTTCGCTTTTCTTATTGGAAAAGTGGCTCATTCTTAAAATTTATGCTAGTATTTTTCCCTCTTGTCAACCTTGAATTAATTGCATTTGAACACTTGCTTACTATCCGATCATAGTTTCTTTTCATAATTATCAACTCGGTTATTGTGTCCGTCTGTTGCTGAGTTGATGATCACAAAGCCTTCTTGTCTCCAAAAGGCTGCCCCAATCTCATTACCATCTTGAACACACAATCTCACTTTCTGTTTATTTTGATCGATCAGTTTTTTCTCGAGCAGGTGGAGGGCCTTTGAAGCGATCCCGCCTCTGCCATGTTGTTTATGGACAATTAACAAACCTATCCACGGTAGATGGTCGGACTTATGATTTAAGAGATAATGAATGAGTCCAACAGGTCCATTGTCTTTCGTTATGTAGTAATATTCTGCACCTAACATTTAGATTATATTAAAAAAATATTCTAGTAAAAGATTGAAGTGAGGGAGAGTTCCTTTCCTGAAAATAAATTTACATTTATATGAATATTCTGTTATTATTAGACTATGTATCTTGTAAGCGGTTACACTTGTTCTTTCACCGAGTGATTATTTTTTATTTGGGTGGTGACTTTTTAATGTTTACACGGCATTTTGAATTTTGGCCAAAGCATTTACCGAAATCTTTACCGATCCCTGAATCCACGATTTATGACAACTTGGAAACGACCACCAAACGTTACCCTAATAAAACAGCGATAGTTTTTTACGGAACAGAAATTACTTATGAACAACTCCACAAAGAAGTTGAACAATTGGCGGGTTATTTGCAGCAGGAACTGGAGGTCTCTAAAGGTGATCGAGTGTTACTGTACATGCAAAATTCACCGCAGTATATCATTGCTTTTTACGCGATTTTACGTGTAGGTGCTGTCGTTGTTCCGATTAATCCTATGAATGTAAAAGATGAGGTTGCGTTTTATTTATCAGATTGTGACGCAAAAGTGGCGATTGCCGGCCAGGAATTAATGCCGGAAATTGAGCCGTGTCTTGGTGTCACACCTCTTCAACATATTGTCGTCGCAGCCTATTCCGAATATGCGCAACAAGAGTTGGATTATGAGGTTCCTCCTGTTGTTACTGAGGAAAAGCTAATTTTCATTTCTTCAGCAATTACGGGCTGGAAGGAAGCGTTATTAGCGGGTCATAAAGCTGGGCCAAGTGGAGGCACAAGCGATGATTTATGTTGCTTGCCATATACATCAGGTACGACCGGGAAACCAAAAGGCTGCATGCATACTCATAAAACCTTGCAAGCCACCCTTGTAGGAGGCGCAGTTTGGGGCGGTGCAACACCAGCCGATACGAGTTTGTCCACGTTGCCGCTTTACCATGTAACTGGCATGCAACATAATATGAACGGCCCGATATACTTAGGAGGAACAATGGTTGTAATGACACGTTGGGATCGGGATGTCGCGTTAACCTTAATGGAGCGGTATCGAGTCACGAGGTGGACGAACATTTCGACAATGGTTGTGGATTTCTTAGGCAACCAGAATCTCAAGAAAGAAGCGATCGAGTCCCTGCGGATGATTGGCGGTGGTGGAGCTCCGCTTCCTGAGGCTGTTGGACAGAAACTGTTTGAATTGACTGGACTTCGGTATGTCGAGGGTTATGGACTGACAGAAACGATGTCGCAAATTCATCAAAATCCACTGGATCGAGCGAAGTTACAGTGTTTAGGGGTGCCGCAGTTTGATGTCGATGCTAGAGTCGTAGATCCGGTGACGTTAAAAGAACTAGGCCCACATGAAGAAGGCGAAATCATCGTAACAGGAGAACAGGTATTCAAAGGGTACTGGAATCGACCGGTGGAGACGAAAGGTGCCTTTGTTACGATAGATGGGAAGGAATTTTTTAGAACAGGAGATATCGCTCGCTATGATGAGGAAGGATATTTCTTCTTAGTCGACCGGGTGAAACGTATGATTAATGCGTCTGGTTTTAAAGTCTGGCCAGCCGAAGTTGAAATGTCTTTGTATAAACATCCTTCGGTTCAAAATGCTTGTGTCATCGGAGTGCCGGATGCTAGACGAGGAGAGACGGTCAAAGCGTTTATCGTCCTGAATGATAGTGGAAAAGATACTTCTGCTGAAGAGATCATCACTTGGGCCAAGGAGCATATGGCGGCCTATAAGGTTCCAAAAATTATTCAATTTCTTGATGCACTTCCTGTATCAGGAAGCGGCAAGATCCTGTGGCGAAAACTACAAGAGCAGGAGCAGCAGAAAGTAGAGGGGTAGGCTTTGTTGTAAAAGTTTGCTAGTGAAACTGCGTTCTCATGATGGTGTGAGGACGCGGTTTTTTTAGAGTTTGATTAAGGGGGGAGTGTGGAGTGCATTCTGCTGTTGGTTGCAACAAAATGTTATCGACTTTTTGGCACTACAAGGGTAAGTCCATTTTAAAATAATTATATTCTGCAAATTTTATTATGTAGTTTTGTTTTAACAACCTTATGATTGACTACAAGCTTAATGGAGAACGATAACAAATTAGTCGTTGGTTTAACTTATTGGGTACTTGAGAGGACCTTATTAGCTATGAATCTAGTGTCATGGACTCTTATTTTGCTAAATTAGGGCTTCTGAGGACCCTAAATCTTAGAAATTGGTCATTTTGAAACAAATAAGGTCCTCTAGAGTCCCTAAACTTTTTTCAACAACATGTTACCGCAGCCGTATTAATATTTATCTATAATTTTATCTGGATTTAGGATACATTTTGGATCTAATGCCTTTTTAATCGTAATCATGACGTCATAAGCAGCGCCGTGCTCAAGGCGTTGGTATTTCTTTTTTCCCACTCCAACACCGTGCTCACCCGTGCATGTTCCACCGCGAGCGATGGCATATTTTACAAGGTGCTCAGTAAACTTCTCGGTAAGTTCCATTTCTTTTGGATCGTTTTTATCCACCATTAAGAGGACATGGAAGTTGCCGTCGCCGACGTGACCGACGATGCCACCTACAAGAGCGAACTCTTCCAATGTTTTCCTAGCATTATTTATTGCTCCAGCTAGCTCGGATATCGGCAGACAAACATCGGTTACTAATAACTTCTTACCCGAAGCGCCGTGGATAAAAGCATAAGCTAGATTATGTCGCGCTTCCCATAATTGATACGCGGCTTTTGAGTCGTTTTCGAAAATGATTTCTTGACAGCCTAAATCATAGACAATTTCCTGTGTAAACTCTACATCTTGTGCGAGACCCGCTTCGTTCCCGTGAAATTCTACGAAGAGGGTAGGAGCCTCAAGATAATTCGTTTTACTGTGATGATTTACTTGTTTCATAGAATAACTGTCCACCAGTTCGCAACGTGCAATTGGGATCCCCGCCTGGAGGATCTTGACGACAGCATCAACCGCTTGAGAAACAGTAGGGAAAACGGCTCTTGCAGCCGTTGTGTACTCTGGAATTCCGTATACTTGTAATGTAATTTCTGTAAACAGACCGAGCGTCCCCTCAGAACCTACGAAGAGAGAATTCAGATGATAGCCTGAGCTAGATTTTACAGCTAAACTACCCGTTTGAATAATGTTACCGTCTGCTAGAACAACTTCTAGATTTCGAACTTGATCACTCATCACACCATATCGAACTGAGGTCGTTCCACTTGCATTTGTGGCGATCATTCCTCCAATGGTCGCGTCCGCTCCTGGGTCAACAGGGAAGAATAATCCGTATTGTTTTAAGGCTTTGTTTAACTGGGTTCGAGTGATGCCAGGCTGGACTTTGACGAGAAAGTCATTTTCTCGAATTTCAATAATTTGATTCATTAACGAGAAATCCACGGTAATCCCACCTTGGTAAGGAATCACATGGCCTTCTAAACTAGAGCCAAGTCCAAATGGGATGACCGGCACTTCATATTGACTCGCAATCTTGTTAATCCCACTAACTTCTTCAGTACTTTTAGGGAAGACGACGGCATGAGGTAAGGCTTCGGTATGGTGTGATTCGTCTTTTCCGTGATTTCGTAGAGTCGTTTCATTTGTTGAGACACGATCTTCAGATAGTAGTTCGACTAATGCAGTGATGTGATCCATATCTAATTCCCCCTTGAAGTAGCATACTAACTATTTTTCTATAAATGTTATCACAAGACAATTCGAAATTGTAAATAAGATTTCTGCATTTTACACAATTCCGACAAATTTTAATTGATTGACTATTTAGAATTGCATATATATAATACTCTTAAGTTAACAGGTCTTATGAAGACTTAGAGAAGGTGAAAAACTTGAAAGTAAGACGTACTTCTTTAGTTGATGATGTTGTTTCTGCATTTATCCAGGATGTTGAGGACGGTAAGTATGAGAGTAGTAAAAAACTACCTTCACAAAAAGATTTAGCTGAGTATTATCAAGTGAGTTTAATTGTTTTACGAGAAGCGCTTTCGAAATTATCTGCGATTGGAATGGTAAGTTTTCATCAAGGGAAAGGCACTTATCTCAATAAAGAGGGAAGGTCATCTACATCTTCTGACTTTTCATCGTTGATTTTCCATGATGTTCAAAATTTGAGATCTGTCATCGAAGCGCGACAACTCATTGAGAAGGAAACGAGCTACTTAGCAGCCCAACGAAGAACGAATGAAGATTTGCTGGAGATCGAAAAGGCGATTAATGGTATGAGAGAAAACTTCGATCAGATGGAAGTGTTTGCGAAATGGGATTTAGAGTTTCATATTGCGGTCGCTAAAGCTTCGAAAAACCCTGTATTACAACGGGTGATTACCCTTATGATTGAAAGCTATCGAAAGCAAGTACATAAGTTTTTTAGTATACCGGATGTCGTTGAACGAGTATTTGGAGAGCATGAACGTATATATGAGCATATTCGAGATGGGAAGGCGGAAGAAGCGTCTAGTATCATGTATTCACATTTTGAATTACCGGAAAGAGTATTTTCTTTAATGCTAGAAGAGAAGTGATTTGAACTTAGACCGTATTGAAAGCGCTCCTTTGATTGTTAGATTTTTTAACAAGTCATCTCATGTTTTCCTACTATCTTGTGAGTCATAGCCTAGCAAGATGTGCTAGTTTTATAGATTACGAAGAGAAGAGGTAGATAGAAAATGACCACCCTACATAAGATTGCGGTTTTACCTGGAGATGGAATTGGTCCCGAAGTTGTCCGTGAAGCTATGAAAGTGTTAGAACTATTGAAAGAATTAGATTCGTCATTACATATCGATTTTGAAACGTTTGATTGGAACAGTGATTATTACCTTGAAAACGGCAGGATTATGCCAAAGGATGGCCTAGAAATATTAAAGCAGTATGACGCTATTTTATTTGGAGCGATTGGAGATGCACGTGTTCCAGATGAAGTGACGATTTGGCAACTGATCATGCCGATTCGAAAACAGCTGCAACAATATATCAATTTCCGTCCTGTAAAACTATTGAAAGGTGTTCCTTCGCCGTTAGCTAACGAAAAAGATATTGATTTTGTTATCATTCGCGAAAATGCAGAAGGTGAATACTCCAATAGTGGCGGAAGACTGTATACCGGACTAGATCAAGAAATTGCCGTTCAAAATACGATCATCACAAGGGCTGGTACGAAAAAAGTCGCAGAGTTTGCCTATGAATATGCGAAAAAGCACGGGAAACAATCAGTGACAAGTGCAACCAAATCGAATGCGATCCTTCATTCAATGGTACTGTGGGATGAGGTCGTCAAAGAAGTGAGTAAGGATTATCCATCCATTCATACGGATCACTATTTCATTGATGCCCTTGTTGCTTATTTTGTATCGAGACCACAGGATTTTGACGTTGTCGTAGCTTCGAATTTATTCGGAGATATTTTAAGTGATTTAGGATCTGCAGTCGTAGGGGGACTCGGTCTTTCACCGTCTGCTAACTTAAATCCTGAACGAGATTTTCCTTCTATGTTTGAGCCGGTGCATGGTTCAGCACCTGACATTGCGGGGCAAGGAATTGCCAATCCGATCGCGCAAATCTGGTCATCTGCCCTGATGCTTGAACATTTAGGAAGAGCGGATCTAGCAGATGTGATTGTCGAGTCCATTGAGCAAGTATTACTAGACAACCAAGTTCGTACACCAGACCTCGGGGGGACGTCAACAACAAGTGATATGGGAACTGCAATTTGTGAATCGATTAAAAAAGTGATTCACGAAAGGCAGGTGAATCATTCATGAGATTACGAGATGAAGTATTTGTAGTAACCGGTGCACAAGGCGGAATGGGAAAAGAAACCGTGAAGCGTTTCTTAGAGGAAGGGGCTTATGTCGCTGCTGTTGACTTAAACATCGACAACTCTATAAAAAATGATCGGCTGCTACCGATTTCTGCTGATTTGACGAATGAAGAAGATGTAAAGAACGTTTTTTCTAAGACCTATCAAGTGTTCGGCAAAATTACAGGGCTTTTAAATATAGCTGGGGTGGCCCAATCCGCTACACCAATTGAAGAAGTAAGTTTAGATGAGTGGAAAAAAATTATCGACGTAAATACAACAGCTGTTTTTCTCACCTGTCGTGAAGTTGCTCCTTATTTAAAACAGCAAAACGATGGAGTGATTGTGAATGTGGCTTCTATTTCAGCGGTACGACCACGTCCTGGCTTAAATGCATACATCGCTTCAAAAGGTGCTACCGTATCATTATCTCAGGCGCTGGCGATTGAACTTGCTGAGTATGGCATTCGCGTCAATGTGGTGAATCCGGGACCAGCGGATACACAAATGTTAGGTCAATTTTCATCGAAAGATATGGATATCGAAACAACGAAGGAAACGATTTTCAAAAAGAGTGTTCCATTAGGGAAATTAATTCAACCGATTGATATCGCTAATTCCTTGGTTTATCTCAGTTCGAAGGAATCCGCGATCGTGACCGGAGCTGTCTTAAATGTAGATGGTGGAAGGGGGATTTAACGATGAGTAACTCAACAACAAAAGTCCAAGGGTGTTATATCAACGGCGAATGGACCGTCCCAGATCCATTGAATCTAATTGAAGTAAAAAATCCCGCGAATGGTAGCGTGATTGCCGTCGTTCCTAGAGGAAATCAAGAGGACGTTAACCGGGCTGTAAATGCAGCGAAAGAAGCCTTCCGTTCAAAAGAGTGGAGAGCGTTAGAACCTCAGCAAAGAGGTAGACTTCTTTTTAAAGCAGCGGAAATCATCCGTGAAAACAAAGAGGAGCTAGCGAAAATCGAAACATTGAATGTCGGAAAACCGTTAAAACAATCTGAAGTCGATGTCGAAGTGGCCGCTCGTTATTTTGATTTTTATGCAGGTATTGCTGATAAGATCATGGGAGAAACGATCCCGGTTCAAGAAGGAATTATTAATTATACCGTTCGAGAGCCGATCGGAATCGTAGGCCATGTCATCCCGTGGAATTATCCATTGCAAATTGGTGCAAGAAGTATTGCTGTTTCACTGGCAACAGGGAATGCGGCAGTATTAAAGCCTGCCGAGGACACTCCTTTAAGCATACTTAAGCTGGTTGAACTGCTTGAACCATTAGGATTTCCTAAAGGAATTTTAAATGTCGTGACGGGATACGGTCATGAAGCTGGTGCTGCACTATCAGGGCATCCAGACATCAATCACATTACGTTTACCGGGTCGGTTGAAACAGGAAAAAGAGTCATGGAAAGTGCGGCTAAAAATATTGTTCCTGTGACACTTGAGCTTGGTGGAAAATCGCCGAATATCGTATTTGACGATTGCAACGTTGAAAATACGCTCGATTGGGTTCTTCGTTCCATTGTTCAAAATTCAGGGCAAACGTGTTCAGCCGGCTCTCGTCTGGTCATACAGGAAACCATCAAAAAATCGTTTGTGAAACAGCTTGCTAAAGCAATGGAAAAGCTTACAATCGGTGCAGGAATTGATCATCCTGACCTTGGCCCTGTCCTTTCGAAAAAGCAATTTGAACATATTGAAAGATTTTTAACATTAGCCAAAGAAGATGGTATTCCAGTCGCGACTGGAGGAAACTGGGTGACAGTCGATGGCTGTGAAGAGGGTTACTTTTTACAACCGACCATATTGGATGATGTACCACCTGAGCATCTTCTTGCCCAAGAAGAAATCTTTGGTCCTGTATTGACTGTAAGCACGTTTCGTACAAAGGAAGAAGCCGTTCAAATCGCGAATGGGACTCCGTATGGATTGGTTGCAGGTGTGTGGACCGAAGATGTGGGAAGAGCTCATCGTGTGGCCAACCAATTGGAATGTGGTCAAGTCTTTATCAATCATTATGGTGCTGGTGGAGGAGTGGCTCAACCATTTGGCGGTCATAAAAAGAGTGGGTTTGGACGAGAGAAAGGCTTAGAAGCGATCCAAAACTATACCCAATTAAAGAACGTTGCTTTACGTTATTCATTTTAGGTTTTAATCTTGTTGTCTATCAAACAGCAAAATTAAAATATATAAAAACAAAGACATTAGGGGGAATTTAGATGAAAAGGTGGCCTTTTTTAACAGCTGCTGTATTAGCAACAACAATGTTATTAGGAGCTTGTGGAGGTTCTCAGACATCAACAGAAGGTGAAACTGGTGGAGATACAGAAGAACCGGCAGTTTCAACAGGGGAGTCATTTGTATTACAAGCAGGACATTCTTTACCAGAGGATCATCCTTATGAGTTAGGGCTTCAAGAGATGGCAAAAAATATTGAAGAGCGAACAAATGGTCAAGTGGTAATTGAAACGTTCCCGAACAGCCAAATTGGTGCAGAAAGAGAGTTAACAGAAGCTCTTACACTAGGAACGGTTGATTTAGTTGTTACATCAACAGCTCCTGTATCGAACTTTGTACCTGAACTTGAAGTATTAGACTTACCATTCTTATTCAACGATCGTGATGCTGCAGTTGCAGTTCTTGAAGGTGAAATTGGACAAGAGATTTTTGCAAGCTTTGAACAGTATGGAATTGTTCCACTTTCTTGGGGTGAAAATGGTTTCCGTCATGTAACGAATGGCTTAAGACCAATTACAGAGCCTGCTGACCTAAAAGGATTGAGCATTCGTACGCAAGAAAACCCTGTACACAGAGCAGCATTTGAAGCTCTAGGCGCACAACCGTCTCCAATGGCTTGGACAGAAGCATTAACTGCTTTACAACAAAAAGTAGTTGACGCACAAGAAAACCCAGCGATCGTTGCGGATCAATTCAACTTATTCGAAGCGAACCAAAAATACATGACATTAACAGGACATGTCTACTCAGCGGCATTATTTTTATTAAGCCAAGAAACGTACGATAAACTTCCTGAAGATTTACGTGCGATTGTTGTTGAAGAAGGGCAAAAAGCTGGTGAGTTCCAACGTAATTTAATTATCGAAATGGAACAAGAATCTTTACAAAACTTAAAAGAACAAGGAATGGAAATTATTGAAGATGTAGATGTAGATCCTTTCCGTGAAGGAATCGTATCCGTCTATGAAAACTTCTCTAACCAAGACTTACTTCAACGTATTTTAGACGCACAATAAGTTTCATAGTTTAGTAGTGAGAAAACGGGAAGTCTCTTTCTTCCCGTTTTTTTATAGAATGTTCGTAAAAAAAACACCAGCCCCAATGAATCTGTTTCGATGGACCATTGGTAAACAGGCTTTTATGCTTATCTAAAAGGTGGGAGACAAATGAGAAAAGTAATTAATTCAATCAACCTAACCGTAAATTATCTCCTTATAGCCATATTCATTGTATTAATCGTAGCTGTATTTTGCCAAGTGCTCTTTCGATTTGTTATCAACCAACCGTTGGCTTGGACAGAAGAGCTTTCACGTTATTCATTGGTATGGGTTACTTTTTTAGGGGCGGCACATGCGATGGGTACCAAATCGCATATTGGAATGTCAGCTCTAGTTGACAAGTCGCCACTTCTTTTACGTCGTTTTTTAATCGTCGTGGCAGCACTAGTTAGTCTAGGATTTTTCTTCATTATGATTCAACAAGGGTTCAATCTCGTAGGACGTTCAATGACTCAATTATCAGCCGTTTTACGAATTCCGATGGGGTATGTGTACTTGGTCATTCCGATCAGTGGAATTCTCCTTGCGATTAACCTATTAGATGTCACGTGGCAAGAGCTAAGGAAAGGAGAGGAATAGGTATGGAAATGTTAGTTTTTGCATTATTAATTCTATTATTTATTATTAATGTTCCGATCGCAATTGCGTTAGCGATGTCAGCTGCTATTATTTTTATTATTCAAGATTCCATTCCTTTACTTTCCATTATGCAACGAATGTTTAGCTCGGTTGACTCGTTTCCGCTTCTAGCCATTCCGTTCTTTATTCTAGCAGGGAAGCTGATGGAAAGCGGTGGAATGTCCAAACGGCTGATCCACCTTGCAAACGTCATCTTTGGGAGAATGCGCGGGGGACTTGCGGTCGTGTCTATCATTGCTTGTGCTTTCTTTGCCGCACTATCTGGGTCAGCGGCAGCAACTACAGCAGCGATTGGGTCGATCTTAATTCCAGCGATGGTGAAAAAAGGCTATGACCGAAATTTCTCAGCAGCCGTACAAGCAACAGGGGGTACGATTGGAATCGTTATTCCTCCAAGTGTTCCGATTATCCTATTTGGTGTAGCAGCAGGTGCGTCCATTAGTGACTTATTTATTGCGGGTATTATTCCAGGATTATTTATCGTCGTATCGTTGACCATCCTTGTTTATGTGATTTCGATTATCAAAGGATATGGTGGGGGCGAAAAATACAACTTTAAAGAGTTTTTGATCGCATTAAAAGATGCCTCGCTTGCTTTATTAATGCCTGTTATCATTTTAGGTGGTATTTACGGTGGGATTTTTACACCAACTGAAGCAGCTCTCGTCGCCGTTGTCTATGGTTTCATAGTTGGTTTCATTATTTATCGAGAAATTAAGATAAAAGATTTCTATCATATTTTTACTTCATCCATCCAAATAACTTCAGTTATCATGTTTATTATTGTCGGGGCTTCGGTTTTCGGATCATATTTAACACGTGAAAAAATACCAGCTCAAATTACAGAGTTTATGCTAGGGCTATCGGATAACTGGATTGTGATGTTACTATTAATCAATCTACTTCTTTTAGTCGTTGGAATTTTCCTAGAGACGGCTGCAGCAATTATCATTTTAACTCCCATTCTAGCGCCAGTCGCTCAAGCTTTAGGGATGGATATGGTTCATTTTGGAATTATTATGATTGTAAACTTAGCGATCGGCTTTATTACGCCACCGGTGGGAATTAACCTCTTCGTCGCTTCCAATATAGCAGGAACCAAGTTTGAGAGTCTAATAAAGGCGATCATTCCTTTTATCTTAGTTATGATTGTGTGTGTCCTTATCATCACATTCTTACCTGTGTTGACCTTATACTTAGTGAGATAATAGAATTGTTTGTATGCGTAGAAGCAGAACTCGTTGGAGAAGGGTTCTGCTTTTTGGTTTTTCTGCTACGGATTTAATTAGGCTACGCTTAACCTACGAAATTGGCAGGCTTGGATTGAACTACACTAATTGTATAAAAATCGGACGCTTGATCTAGAGTTACGCTATAAAGTCTGGGATTTGATCCAAGCTGCGCTTAATCTATGAAATTTCGATACCTCACCTAAGCTACGCTTAACCGAAATTTGGAGTTTTGATCTTTTGGGGACTGAGAGGACCTTATTTCCTTAAAATTGACTCTATTTCAGCTATTAGGGAACTGAGAGGACCTTATTAGCTATGAATCTAGTGTCATGGGCTCTTTTTATGTAATATAAGGGCTTTTGAGTCCCCTAAACTTAAAAAAACTGCAGTTATGAACCGAATAAGCGCCTCTGGAGTCCACAAAACATTTTTCAACAATACGCTTCTACCAAGGCTGGCTCCAATTCAATAAAAAAATCACCTTCTCTTTATAAGAGAAAGTGATGGGCATGTACAGATAGATTGTCTCGGTTTCATAGTATAACTTCTTATCGTAACTGGGAGTTAAGATCTTTTGTTCAATTTCTTATTTCTTCTTTTTGGCAGGCTCAGCGTTCGCTTTGCCTTTTTTTACTTCAAACGTTACGTCTACATAATACTTCTCGTCAATGTTTTGAACAGTGGACACTTTAATTTTACGCCCTTTAATAGTTAAATTTTGACCTTCAGCTGGAACTTGTTGCATCAGCTGACATAATAATAGATCACTTTTGTTGTAAAAATAAACATTATACATTTGAAATCACCTATTTCATATGGGATGTGTTGCTAAGTGTGCTATGTCGTTTTCTTCTTATAAACTATTAAGGTTTAAGCACATTTAGAACTGAAACACATTATGAATTAGTAAGAAACTGATCCTACTTTGTGGCCTTGTGCACTTATCAGCTGAGTATGTGTGATCTCTATGAAAATCTCATCATCTATACTTAGAGTGAAATAGGTAACTGTTTTATTTTAAAGGAGTTAAACAAACAACAGTCGAGGGCAAAAATGATTCGAGTAGCATGTCAACTATAAAATAGGAATATACTTTTCTTTAAATACAGAATATTCTGATGTATAGTAGAATTGTAAGCTATGACTTAATAAAACCTTTAAATATTCCTTAATCATAGTACCCATTCTTCTAAAAAACACAGATCTATTCGAAAAATTCCTCAATGTAACTGTTACAGCAACTATTCTAATTTTCCATACTCAAATGAGAGAAACCTAAGTCAGCGTTTGTGAAGATCCAATACATAGGTTCTTCTGTAATCTTTTATCTCAATTTTTATTTTACTAGAAAAATAAATGGCTATTAAAAAGGAGGCAGATAAGCAGTGAGTTGGGAAGCAGAAATTCAAGAACTTCGGCGTAGAGAAGAATTAGCCCGTCAAATGGGAGGAAAAGAGCGGGTAGAAAAGTACAAGTCGTATGGCAAGTTAACGGTACGTGAGCGAATTGATAAGTTGCTAGATGAAGGGACATTTCATGAAACTGGCGCGATCGCTGGAAAAGCAAAGTATGACGAAGAAGGCAACTTAATTGATTTTACACCCGCTAATTTTATTTTAGGTACCGGTCAAATTGACGGTCGCAAAGTCGTTGTTGGCGGGGATGATTTTACGGTCCGAGGCGGGGCTGCAGATGGAGCGATTTTTGGAAAGCAAGTGTATGCTGAGCGGATGGCGCACGATCTTCAATTGCCAATCATTCGACTCGTCGATGGAACCGGTGGTGGTGGAAGTGTGAAGACGTTTGATACGAGTGGCCATACGTACATTCCAGTCAACCCGGCCTGGGATTACGTGGTCGCCAATATGGAACGGGTTCCGGTTGTCGCAGCCTGTATGGGGTCAGTCGCAGGTTTAGGCGCAGCACGAGTAGCTGCATCTCACTTTTCCGTCATGATTGAGGATACCTCACAATTATTTGTCGCCGGTCCACCGGTCGTTAAGTATGGGATGGGACAAGATTTGACGAAGGAAGAATTGGGTGGCATTCAAGTCCACCGTTCGAGTGGCGCTGTTGATAATGTCGCCAAATCTGAGGAAGATGCTTTCGATCAAATGCGGACATTTTTATCGTATCTTCCTTCGAATGTATGGAAGCTACCGCCTGTACTGGAATCAGGTGACTCGCCCGAACGCAGGGAAGAACGGTTGATTTCTTTTATTCCGAAAAATCGTCGTGCACCATATAAAATTCGTGAACTGCTGCCACTTTTGTTTGATAAGGACTCTATTTTTGAAATGGGTCGCTACTATGGTGGAGGTACCGTTACTTGTTTTGCTCGTTTGGATGGACATCCGGTCGGTGTACTTGCTCCGGATCCGTTTATTAATGGAGGTGGACTTACCGCTGATAGTTCAGAAAAACTGGAGCGGTTTGTGGACCTTTGTCAGACCTTCCATCTTCCAATCGTTAATCTTGTCGACCAACCAGGGATGGTCATTGGTCTTCCGTCTGAGAAGAAAGGCACGATTCGAAAAGGGGTACGAGCGATTTCTGCTGTTTACCAAGCAAAGGTGCCTATGATTGAAATTATTATGCGTCGCGTCTTTGGAGTAGGCGGCGCAGGAATGAGTAACGGGCATAGCTTAAACCAACGATATGCATGGCCGTCTGGTGATTGGGGCTCACTTCCGGTTGAGGGCGGTGTACAGGTGGCCTATCGTCGCGAGCTCGAGGCGAGTGAAGATCCAGATGCGCTGTTAAAAGAATTACTTGATCGCATGGAGTCGATCCGCTCACCATTTCGAACCGCAGAAGCGTTTGGAGTCGAGGAGATCATTGACCCGAGAGACACAAGACCACTTTTGTGTGAATGGGTGAAGGATGCGTACGAGCGTCTGCCGCAACAGTTGGGGATTTCACGTCATGGGATGCGGCCTTGATTTTAATGTTTTATGTTGTATTAGAGGGTTACCACTATTAACTCAACAATAAAATGTTCATTGCACTAGCCTGTCGAAACTATAAGAGTTTCGGTTAGACATTACATGAATACGTTATGGTATTATTAAAGAAAGGATCAAAATGGTGGTGAAAACTATGGGGAAAATCCTGTCTTCTGAAGAGCTAATGAAGTATATCTCTAATATGAATAGTGAGAATTCTATATTACAGTTTTCTATTCCTGGAAAAGGGAAATTTACACTTGTTCTACAAGAAGAAGATAAACAATCCATAAAGACTGAAGCTGAAAAAAATCCTGAGCTGAAACGTATGTTAAAGGAAAGTATGGAGCAGTACGAAAATGGACATGGCATCACTACTACAGAGTTATTAAGATCACTTTCCAAAAAGGACTTTATGTAATGCATGATCGAAAAGTTATCTGGTCTCCTGCTGTTATGGAAAAACTAACCATGTTTAGAAGTGAAAAATACACGCCTGAAGAAACATTTGACTTTATTTCTCAGATTATATTAGAAACTGAAGGTCTATTAGAGAATGATATTATTGGTAAATCTTATAATGAAGAATTTGGCAAATATAAAGGGATTTCAAGGGTAGTGGTTAAGAAATTTAGGGTTTATTACAAGTTAATTGATAATGATGTAGTAATTTTAGCCGTCCTTTTCCCAGGTGAAAACTAAACAGGCACTAGAATAACATAACCCAAGCCATGAAAAGGATCACTTCTCATGGCTTGGGTTTATTGTGTTACTTCAAATATCGTCATTTTTTCTAACACTCTAGGTCTAGCTTTGGTCAAAACTGATACTTTACTAAACACGATCTACTCATTCGCAAGCTTCCATAAAACATCCTTCATGACAGCAATTCCATCTACGCAATCGGATAAGTACGTGAATTCTTCGGGTGAATGACTTTTCCCGTTCACACTTGGAACAAAGATCATCCCAGCCGGAACATACTTTCCAACAATCATTGCATCATGTCCAGCGCCGCTCACTAAATGGCGGTAGGGGAGATCGTGATGGATTGCAGCTTCTTTAATATACGTCTGGATGTTTTCTGGAACAGGAACCGGTGGGATATTGGTCGGATTTTCATGATGTACGGTTAAGCCTCGTTTTTCAGCAATTTCATGTGCTTTTGCAACGATTCGTTCGTTTAGCTCAGACAGGGTATCGGTGTGAATGTCTCTCGCATCTACATTGACCGCTGTTTTCCCGGCGATGACATTCGTCCCGTTCGGGTAGACGTACATTTTACCGACAGTAGCAACTGCAGTTTCGTTAATTTGTCTTGGAAGTTTTTCAACTTCAAGAATAAACTCAGCAGCACCTGCCACGGTATCTTTTCGCATATGCATTGGCGTATTTCCAGCATGATCGGTTTCACCATAAAACGTAAAGGTGTGCCAAGATGGGCCGGCAATCCCAGTGACAATTCCAATCGTTTCTTCATTTAATTCTAATTGTTTCCCTTGTTCAATATGTAGCTCTAAAAAGGCGTAAATGTCTTCAGGCTTTCTAGGGTTTTCCCCAATGTTTTCCGGAGTTAGACCTTGTTGTCGCATCGCTTCGGCAACCGTTACGCCAACATCATCGTGATGAGCTTCTAATTCTTCATAATCAACTTCGCCCATCATTGCGCGGCTTCCGAAAATTCCATTTTTAAAGCGAGAGCCTTCCTCATTGACGAAAATGACAAATTCAATCGAACGTTTCGGTTTTTCTTTTTGTTGGATCATCGCTTCAATTGCCATTAGAGAACTTAAGCAGCCTAAAGGGCCATCAAAAGCTCCGCCATTTGGGACACTGTCAATATGCGAACCCGTCATGACTACCGGTAAATTGGAATCAGTTCCTTCATATCGCGCAAAAATATTTCCTGCAGGATCTTCTGTGACGGTTAGACCCGCTTCACCAATCCATTTTTTAAATAGTTCTTTTGCTTGTTTTTCCTCATCGGTATAGACAAAGCGGGTTACTCCGCCATCAGATGTTTTCCCGATGGCAGCTAACTCGTCTAAGCGATTTGCTAACACTTTGGGATCAATCGCTGGATAAGCTTTACATTTCTCTACATCTTGTAGTAATCGTTCTTTTGAAAAAACATTAGACAAACTACATCACTCCTTCATTATATAAAATAACTCCCGCTTCCAGGTCCTAACGGCAAGCCGAGGAAGTACAGGAATACGAATAAGACAACCCATGCTAATCCAAATCATATACTGTATCGTAGTAGGACTGCAATTAAAGAGCCCAGGCCTAAAGATTTATTTTGTAACGACGGGCTAATGCAAATATTATTGTAAAATACGTAAACATTGATAAGAGCGGTTTTGTTATCGAGTCTCTATTACGATAAGCAAGTTGTATAAAGACAAGGGCATAGGCTATTAAAAAATCAGGGTGAAGAATATTCGAAAAAGTAGTTACATTACATAAAAAATTCTACTATAATTTAGTGAAGCGAAACATTAATCTATTAAATTATATAACTATTTAGAAAAGATATAAATAAAAGAATGAGGGATCATATTGCATACGAAACTATTAGATCGACTAGAAGATTTATACCCTGAAATGGTAAAGCTGAGAAGATACTTACATGAAAACCCAGAGCTTTCATTTGAAGAAGTAAAAACACCAATTATGATCGCTGAATACTTAGAAGAGTTAGGAATTGAAGTAAAACGTGGTGTTGGCGGACGCGGGGTAGTCGGTATGATTCGCGGGGGAAAACCAGGGAAAACAATTGCTATCCGTGCTGATTTTGATGCCTTACCGATCGCAGAAGAAACGGATGTACCTTACAAATCAAAAGTACCTGGGGTTATGCATGCATGTGGCCATGATGCGCATACGGCTACATTACTAGGAATTGCAAAAGTGCTATCTGAAAATCGCGCGGAGCTAAGCGGAAATGTTGTTCTCATTCATCAATTCGCTGAAGAATTATCTCCTGGAGGAGCGAAGCCAATGATCGATGACGGTTGTTTGGACGGCGTCGATGCGATCTTTGGAACTCATATATGGTCAACAATGCCAGTTGGTGAAGTATCGTATTGCTCAGGACCGGTTATGGCAGCATCTGATGCGTTTGATATCGAAATTATCGGAAAAGGCGGTCATGGTGCCGCGCCACATGAGACGATTGACTCTATTGTTGTTGCTTCTCAATTTGTAACGAGCATTCAACAAATTGTCAGCCGGAACATGGACCCGTTAAAATCGGCTGTCATCAGTGTCGGTTCCTTCCACGCAGGGAATGCATTTAACGTAATCGCCGATAAAGTAAAACTTAACGGTACGGTACGAACGTTCGATCCAGCGGTCCAAGATGAAATTATTGAAAAACTCGAGCGCCATTTAAAGGGCGTTTGTGAGGCATCTGGTGCAACGTATACATTTGAGTATCGAAAAGGGTATCCAGCAGTTGTGAATCACGAAGCAGAAACAAACCATCTTGCTGAAGTGGCTAAAACAATTGTAGGGGAAGAAAACGTGAATAAGATGGACCCGATGATGGGAGGAGAAGATTTTGCCTACTACCTACAAGAGGTACCAGGTACCTTTTTCTTTACAGGCGCAGGAAATGAGGCGGAAGGGATTGTATACCCGCATCATCATCCAAAGTTTAATCTCGATGAAAAATCGATGCTCATTGCCGCCAAAGTTTTAACAAAAGCAGTAATCGCATATATGGAAGATGCGACAAACGGTATTGAGAGAGAAGAGCAAGTGGAAAATAAGGCCTGATGTAATTGCTAGGAAACTGATTCACTTTCAATTCTACTTCGCAATAGTACGATTGAAGTTTAATTGAATAGAGAAGAACTAGAGGGAAAAAGGACCGCTATATTTTTTGGGTAACTGAGAGGCATTCAGCTACAGGGGGCTGGCTATCAAAATTACAGATCGGTTTGAGCCAATGGTTACTGGTGAATGGTTAATAGTAATTTCCGGAAAGTTCAGGATGTTGGCATTGAAGCTCAAATCACAGGAGCACTGACACCAAAAGTTTGCAGGAGGCTGACGCTGACCAACGCCCCCGTAAATAAGAGGACTGAGAGGACCTTATTTTAAAGAAAACCACCTATTTGGAGTACTTCGAGGACTGAGAGGACCTTATATGGCTAAACTAAGCTAAAAACACCTTAAACTTTAGTAAATAAGGGTCTGTGGGTCCTCTAAACTGTATAAATGTCCTCTTTTTACCGAAATAAGGGCTTCTGAGTCCGCTTTTGTGTTGTTCAACAAAATTGTCTTCCTGATTATCATGTTCACCTTTTTCAGAAGTACAAACGAATAGAGCAAGCGGAAAATAAGGTGCGTTAAATTTTTATGGCACCGAGAGGACCTTATCTCCTCTAAATCTACCATTTTCACAAAGTTAGGGCACTGCGAGGACCTTATTTACCAAAT
Source organism: Alkalihalobacterium chitinilyticum (assembly GCF_029028005.1). Classification (GTDB taxonomy): domain Bacteria; phylum Bacillota; class Bacilli; order Bacillales; family Bacillaceae_F; genus Alkalihalobacterium; species Alkalihalobacterium chitinilyticum. The sequence continues at coordinate 132,096 of NZ_JAOTPO010000013.1, read as the reverse complement.
CCTCTGTGTAACAACCGATTATTCAAGAGAATAAGAGCTTCTGAGGTCCCTAAACTCATGAAAACATAGTTTTTGTCACAAATAAAGGCCTCTGAAGTCCGCTTCCATCTTGTTCAACAGGATGGAAGCTTTTTTTATTCACTGAACTTACCCCAGTGCACTTCAAAATGTCCGTCCCAGTGTGTTCGACTAGAGTTACCTGCACAACAGAGAAAAAACACGGGCCTCCAACAAGATCGTACCGCACAACAGGGACCTACAGTGTCCTCGCCACGATCGCGCCCTCACACCCGAATTCCCACTGTTTCCTCTACACGATCCCGCCGCCTCAACAATCAATCACTCAATTACTCAAACTTACCCTCATCTACCTCATCACCATCCCAAATAGGTAGTACAGATGAATATTTTATCTCTCTTAGCCCTAAGCTGGTCTGGATTTTCGTGATCCCGAGCTTATTTAATTTGCGAATAAATGTCTGTAAGTCTCTACGGTCTTTATTCGCAACCTTTAACAGGTAGTCATATTCTCCGGTTAAGCAGTGGCATTCTAAAACTTCTGGCATTTGGCGAAATGCCTCTTCTAAAACATCTAATTTCTCCGAATGATGAATGTTAGAACTGATAAAAACAAAGCACAGCAAATCAAACCCTAATTTCTCAGGATTTAAGATCGCTACTTGTTGACTGATATACCCCTCGTTTTCCAACCGTTTAATCCTTGTGTGAACGGCAGGCGAAGACAAATTCACGCGTCTCGCGATTTCTGCATTGCTGACGTGTGCTTGTTTTTGCAAAATATCTAAAATTTGAATGTCTACTTGATCAAGTACTTTACTAACGATCGATTCCATTAAAAATCCTCCTTTAAATTATTCCAAATTCAGCTGATTAACTGCACCTGAACAGAAGAAAATAAACCATACAACCTATGAAACTTTAAAATATTTTAATTAATTCCTATTATACAAAACATTATTTTGTATTTGAACTATAAATGTTACAGTTATTAACATAAATAAACGAATTGGAAACGACTACATAATTTGGGGGAGTTTGAGGTGCGGTATTTTTATTTTGGATTGCTACTTTTGACGAGTTTTTTGTGGGCGGGTAATTTTATCGTAGGAAAGTGGCTTGTCGAGCATGCTTCTCCAATGACGTTAACAACACTGCGGTGGCTGATTGCTGTTTTGTGTTTACTTCCGATTGTATGGCGTGTAGAGAGGAAGCTATTACCTTCACGCAAGGCAGTCTTACCATTAATTTTAATGGGATTGACCGGCGTTGTGTTATTTAATGTTTTACAGTTTATGGCGCTAGAGCATACGTCGGCGACAAATGTAGGATTAATCTCGACCTTGATCGCGCTGTCGATCGCCTTTTGTTCGTTTATATTTCTAAAAGAAAAACTTACCTCATTTCAGGTTGCTGCGATGTTCATTTCTTTATTTGGTGTCTTGCTTGTTTTAACGAATGGCCATTTGGAATTATTATTTTCACTGCAATTTAATATAGGAGATGTCTTCATGATCGGCGCGGTTTGTATTTGGGGAATTTATGTTGTCCTCAGTAAGTGGGCGATGAATTACACATCACCGCTGATGGCGACATTGTATTCGGGAATTTTCGGACTGCTGATCTTATTCCCGTTTAATGTCTCTAATTTTACGGTGACCAATCTGAATGCGACCTTTGTTTATTCGATTTTATATACTGGTGCGATTTCAACCGTCGTTTGCATCGTATTATGGAATATCGGTGTAAAAAATTTAGGAGCATCGACAGCTGGACTTTTTCTTAATTTCAACCCCGTTTTTACAGTAATTCTAGCTTTTATTATACTAGGAGAACGAATGACTTTCATTCAACTCATCGGCAGTGTTATTGTAATTGCTGGTTGTTACTTATTTACATACTTTAAAGAGAAGGGCTATTCTTCTCGGAAACTACTGCAACATCTGCTGCAACGAAACGTAGGGCGGGCAAGCTAGCTGCTTTAATGTAGAAAACAAGTTTCACTTTATCCCTTTAACATAAAAAAACATAAAATTAATAAAGGAATTTAGATATTCATCTAGAATTATACTAGCAGGATTATCTAAAAATGATTTTACAATAGGGAACAATACAAAGTTCTCTATTTTTTTATTGTTGTAAAGGAGGTGAGATTGTATGAATGGAGATTATCAAACAAAAATGGGGCAAAGTCTAGAAGAGGCCGGGAATTACATTTTAGATTTGGTAGAAAAATTTATTCCTGTGAATACATTTTGTATTACGAGTATTTACCAAGAACAAAGTTATTTTATTAGTGTATTCAACAGGTCAGATACGATTGCCAGTTCAGGAGTAAAGATATCTGTATATGATGCCTACTGACACCTTTTATTTAGAAGTGGTCGGGAACCACTCATTATTAACGATGCCATGACGCATCCAGATACTTGTCATATGCAAATTTCACAGGACTTTCAGATTAAAAGTTTTTTAGGCGTCCCAATCTTCCGCAAAAATGGAGAGCTGTTTGGCAACCTATGTTGCTTTGATAAAGTTACCTATCATTTTACGAATGAAGATGTTTTATTGTTACAGACTTTATCGACGTTTATGACCTATGTCATAGAATTAGAAATACATAATACCAACAAAGAAATGGATTACGAACGATTATATAATAAAAATCAACTAGTTCTTGATTCCTTGTCTGAAGGGGTCTTTGGAATGGACCTCGATGGCCTTGTAACGTTCTGCAATCCCTCTACCTTAAAATTGGTCGATTACGCTTCAGAAGATTTGATCGGCATTAGTCCATTTAGCACATTTCTGAAAGGGAAAATCGGTGATAAAACAAACCTATTTTTAACTTTACAAGATGGTCAGACGCGAACACAGGACAACGGATCCTTTTGCCGAAGGAATGGTTCCTTTTTCCCAGTCGAGTATACAAGTAGTGCGGTTATAGAAAATGAAGAGATCGTCGGAGTCGTTGTCACTTTTAGAGACGTGACAGAGGAAAAACAGGCAGAGGAGCTCATGCTGAAGTCTGAAAAATTAAAGCTCGCAGGTCAATTGGCTGCTGGCATTTCCCATGAAGTTCGAAATCCACTGACGGCGATCAAAGGCTTTTTTCAATTGATAAAAACAACCGGCATGAACGATGACTATTTTAAGATAATCGATGATGAACTGAGCAGAATTGAAGATATCTCAGGTGAGTTGCTCATTCTGGCTAAACCACAAACAAATACCTATCAAGATAATGAATTGCATCAGTTGATTAAAGAAGTGGTACTGCTCCTTGAAACTCAAGCCATTCTAAAAAGCATTAAAATTAACACCTTCAATTTAAATGATAATTTATGGATCCATTGTGATAAATCAAAAATCAAACAAGTATTAATCAATTTAATAAAAAATGCAATTGAAGTCATGGACACAGGAGTTATTACGATAGAAGTGAGTCGCTCCAAAGAAGAGGCAATTATAATGGTTACCGATAATGGTCCGGGGATCCCAGCAGATCGGCTGCACAAAATCGGGGAACCTTTTTATTCAACAAAAGAAAAAGGGACAGGCCTAGGATTGCTAACGAGTTATAAAATTATCGAACACCATAAAGGGTCGATTCAAGTCAAAAGTCAAGTCGGTAAAGGGACCACGTTTACTCTATTCTTACCACTGACTTAACCTGTTTTCATTTCTAGTAAACCGATACTTTTAATCATCTAGTCACATGTAGTAGGGTAGCCACAAAAAAACGTGGTTACCCTAATTTGTGTTTCTCATCCCTGTTGTGGTTTGAATTTATACCGTATTGATAATCTTGCAAAACTTGGTATTCTTAAAGTAACATAGCAAATAAATTGGATGAGCCTGAATGGAGGGAATTGAGTGAGTTATAAAATGAAAAGAAAAGACTTGTTAACGAAAGAAGATATTTGGAATGCCGTCATTACTGTAATGGTAGAATTTAATTTCCCAACTGAAAATGAAGTGGCCAATGATACATACATTGTCTACAATTACTATTCTGAACTGGAAAGTGGCGGTCATGAAAGCTTGCTTAATTGGTTTTCATGGCACATTGAAGAAGTCGGTATCTCCAATTACCTAAAGGAACTAACTCGTATCCTAGAAAAAATCGGTGCTCACGATTACTCCAAGATAGAAAAAATGTATGGTGAAGAATTATGGAGATTATTTCAGGCGTTAGAAAACGGGGAAGAAGCAGAAGAAGATCTTTATGAAGTAATCGAAAAAGCGGATCAGGCTTATCATCAGGTTAATGGAAAACTAGATGAATTGTTAGAACGTTATTTTGTTCAAATTTACGAGAATATAATCGATATAGAAGAATAGTTTTTATTTAAGTATCGTAATTGTCTATAGTTCGGATTTATAGTTGATTATTTAATAAGTAATAACAATCAATACAACAGGCTGTTACGACTAGTTAGCAAACAAAACAAAGGGAACCTACAATTCGAGGTTCCCTTTCATTTTGCAATTAACTAATTTTTTTAGTTCTCTGTTTATTTTCTTTAATAATGTTTTGTTCCAACGCTAATGTGCGCGCTACTTTTGGCGCTAACCAAATCATCGGTAAAAGTATGAGTGAAACCGGAACCGCGGTTACAACGATAAACGATTGTAAGGCACCGATACTACCTTCACCAATGGACAATAAGATCACGGCTACAGCACCCATGACAACAGCCCAGAATACACGCAGGCCGCTTGATGGATTGTCACTGCCTGTTATAGCCATTGAAATGGTATACGACATCGAATCGGTAGTTGTTGCTACAAAGACAATCGTTACTAATAAGAATGCAGCTGCCATTAATGTCCCCAAAGGAAGCTGTTGCGTAATAGCGATCATCGCTGCAGGCATACCACCAGAAGTTAACGCATCTGAAACTGACCCTGGATTTAGAAGTTCATAGTAAATCCCTGAGCCGCCGACGACGGTAAACCAGAAATTGGTTACAATCGGTGCGATAATAGCTACTGCGAGAAATAACTCACGAAGTGTTCGGCCTCTAGAAATACGACTGATGAAAATCGCCATCATTGGACCGTAACCGATAAACCAACCCCAGAAGAAAACCGTCCAATAAGCTAACCAATCACTATCTCCACGATACAGACTAATCTCTAAGAAACTATGAATATAAGTTCCCATCGTGCCAATGAAAGCATCAAAGATAAAGGCACCTGGCCCAAGAAGGATTACGGCAATAATTAAAAGTAAAGTAAAAAGAACATTAAAGCGACTTAACAACTGGATTCCTTTATGGATTCCAGTAACAGCAGATATCGAAGCGATCGTAATTAATCCAATGATAATGAGTAGTTGCGTTACATAAACATTCGGAATGCCAAAGAGGCTTTCTAATCCGTAGGCTGCTTGTAAGCCCAGAAACCCAATCGGCCCGATAGTTCCAGCGGCAACAGCAATAATGGCAAAGGAATCGACTAATGTTCCTAGGACGCTCTTTTCCTTTATTTTTTCGCCAAAAATCGGGTAAAGAAGAGTTCTAGGTTTTAATGGCATCCCTCGATGATAATGACCATACATCATTACGACTGCACTTAATGTACCTAAGATTGCCCAAGCAAGAAATCCCCAATCCATAAATGACTGTGACAAGGCAGGAATGATCGCCTGTTCGGTTGTAGCTTCTACGCCATCAAACATAGGGGGAACCGTTAAAAAGTGATACATTGGTTCAGCCGCAGCCCAAAACACACCACCACCAGCTAATAATGTACACATAATGATAGAAATCCATTTAAATGTACTCATTTCGGGCTTTTCTTTTTTTCCTAATTGAATGTTCCCGTATTTGGAGACGGCCATTCCAATTGCGACAACAAACGTGGCAAGCATAAGTACTTGCCAAAACGCCCCAAAGTACTGAACAGACAAATTAAATGAACTGTTCACTAAATGACCTACTAGGTCTTCGTTAATGATCGATGTTAACACAAATAAAACGAGCAACCCGCCACTGATCAGTAATACGGGCCAATCAAGATTACCTTTTTGTTTCACAAAAATCCTCCTAAAAATTTCGTATTAAAAATACGTATTTTGTCTTAAAAAAGACGTAAGCTGAAATCATACCATTCCTATTTCTGCGGTGCTAACCGCAAAATAAGCGATATCTAGGGTGTGTAAGTCTTGAAAATAGATATATATTAAAAAAGACAGGAAATATGAACAATTACTGAATGATAATCTTATATAGTTCCTTTTTTAATTAAATAAAAATTTACAATAATGAGATATTAATAGACAAAATACGTAGGAGAAAGCTAGCTATAAGAACAGCAGAACGAAAAAACGAAAAGAGCGATTAATAGAAATAAAATAGGATTTCATTCTAGTTTATGATATAATATTAGATCTAAGTGTAAAAATCCTCACTTGCTTTAGGTGCGGTAAAATAGTGAAGCTCACACATTACACGAGTAAAGTGTGGTTTTTTCATATGTAAAACTTTTATTAAAGTTGCTTGCTGTTTATCGTAATGATCTAGCTTATAAATCTAACAAACTGATAAAATAAAAAGATATAGAACTAAATAGAAAGGATAAGTGGTGGAGAGAGATGGAATTAAAAAACAACGAAGAGCTAAATCCTAATCGTAGTTCCTTTAGAGAAACCATGAGACAACTCGTTGAGCATAAATATTTTCAACCGATTGTAATTGGTATTATCCTTTTAAACGGGCTTATTATTGTAACTGAGACTTATTTGACTGGAAACAGCGTATTACTCGCATTAGATAAAATTATTGTTTGGGTGTTTGTGGTCGAACTGTTCATAAAAATGATAGGTCTCGGCTTTAGAGGCTATTTTCGAGATCGATGGAATATCTTTGATTTTACTATTGTCATCGGGAGTTTAGTATTCTACGCAACGCCGTTTGTCAGCGTGTTACGTTTGATCCGAGTATTGCGTTTGATCCGTATGATCCCAGCGATCCCGGCGTTACGAAAAATCATTGACTCATTAATGAAGTCCATCCCAGCATTAACAGGGATTTTAGGTTTATCGATTTTGCTGTTTTCGATTTATGCGATCATTGGGACAACCTTCTTTAGTGAGGTTCTTCCGTATGAGTTTTTCGGAAGCTTCCATACAGCGCTCTTCACGTTAATGCAAGTTGTAACGTTTGAGTCTTGGGCGAGTCAGGTTGCTCGACCGATCATTAATGAAGTGCCGTGGGCTTGGGTGTACTTCGTATCGTTTATTATCATCGGCGCACTAGTTATCCTGAACCTTGTCGTTGCGGTGATCTTAAGCTACTTAGGCCAAGACGACGATGCAAAGCGTGACGAACAGATGGATCGCTTATTTAAAGAAAACCAAGAACTAAAGAGCGACATTGAGGAAATTAAGCAATTGCTTCTTAATCAAAACAATAAAATCAATCAATAAATAATTTATGTAAGCTAAAAGCTAGAGTCATCACATTTTTGTGGCTCTAGCTTTTTTTTGCTTTAAATTCAATGAAAACTTTTATATTTTTCAGTTCACCAGTGGCAAAGGGGTCCATAAAAGTTCATACTAACCGTGCGATCTCTGCGAGTGTTTCACGGAAATTACTTTCAATCCATTGTTGAGCGAGTCCTGGATGAGCGGATACATGGTAAAAGATTTATAGATACGAAAATCCTTATATATAATTAATAAAATAGGTCCATAGTTCTATGACACTATGATAATAGTCATAAAAAAAGTAATAACTTAACGAAAAGAACGGAAACCAATTCCATATTTAGATATAATATATTGCGAAAGTGATGAGTCTATTGAAGTACTATCCGTTAAACACATTTTTCAATATGGCAGCAGCTTACAACCTGCATTACTTCACCTCAAAAACAGAATAACTTCCAAACGATAATGTGTGTAGACTTCTTTAGATTACGGTATAAATGTTCACTTAGTTAGTCCTACAATTAATGAAAGGAAGTGTAAACATTGAGTACAACAGAACGAACAATTGTCCATGGGATTACAGGGGAGGAAATTACCTTTGTTGAGTCCTGTCACGAAACGAATCAGGAATACTTATTCATTCGAGTAAAGCTGCCACCAGAAGGGGAAGGTCCGCCGCTTCACTATCATTTAGCCTTCGAAGAAACGTTTGAAGTAGAGAAAGGGGAATTAATGGTTACAGTGCGCGAGGAAGAAATAAAATTAACACCTGGCGACCGAGTGACTGTTCCAGTAGGTGTCAATCATCGTTTTACTAATACTTCGAACGAACCAGTAACGTTTACTGTCAGGTTGACACCCGGCCATCAATTTGAAGAATCGATGCGCATTGGTTATGGTTTAATTGAGGACAGAAAGGTCAATGAAAAAGGGCTGCCGAAAAATATGATTCATACAGCATTAATCTTAAAAATGCAAGATACGTATATTTGTGAAATCCCAAAAGCTGTGCAATACCTATTGTTTAATAACTTAGCGAATTTAGGCAGGTGGTTTGGAGTAGAAAAATCGTTAAAAAATAAGTATCTACCAGACTACTTGCAAGGCAAGTAGTTTTCTGATTATAAAGCAATATGATGCAGAGATGTGTATCTCTGCATCTTTTTATATGAAAAGAACCTTAGTATGGTTGAGTTATAAAGATCTATGACTTGTTTTGGTTTTTTATGGTAAGGTATATATAGAACAACAGATTAAGTTAGTATCTAGAAAAAAAGTATAATTATACCTAATGGTTTGTGAATATTTTAAATCTGTGTAACCATTTTTATTGATAACAGTATTGCAGAAAAAAAGGTTAGAAGGAGGGGAAGATGAATGAAGACATGATAGAGTTTTTCTTTAACTCGAAAAAATATACCATTATTAAATTTTTTATTTTCTTACTAATTATAGGGCTATTTGCCTTTTTTATTATTAATGAACATCCTTTCATTCATCTTTTTATTACTTGTGTCCTTATTTGGCTATTTATTTTAATGGTTTCAAAGATATTTTGGTATAACAAGAAAAAGGGGGTTAAGATGACGATCAAGGATGGGGTATTAACGCTGTCCATTTTCGCATTATTAATCTATACCTTTGTTTTTGTTTGATCTAAATACGAGTTACGGAACCGCACCAGATTACCAAATATATTAAACTAGTGAAAATAGTCTTTTTTCGCTAGTTTTTTGTGTATAATATAAAAGTTACGGAAATTACCAAATGTATCTTTTTAGGATTGGATCTTTCTCATGAAAACATTATTTAAACGAAAATTAAAACTAACAACTTTACTAATCGGTCTTATTACTACATCAGTTTTATTAACTACTGTCATTTTGTTGTTTGCATCCTATCAGTCCGAGAAGAGGTCACTGATAGATACTCATTTATCTTTAAATTATTCAAAGTCAGAGAAGATAAGTAGTTCCGTGGATTCGCTGTTTAAATCAATGAAAATCAGCCTGCAAGAGATCAGTTATTTTCTTTCGAATAATCCTCAGATGACAGACGAAGAAATACAGGATTACCTTGAACTTTTGAAGAAAAGCAGCAGATATTTTAATTCCCTTGCATGGATAGATGAAACAGGAGTCATTCAGAATATAGCACCTATTACTGTTGGATTAAAAGGGGAAGCGGTTACAGGGATGACGAAAGATGTAGTGGATGCGAAAGTCCGGATGTTAACACCTCCTTATATCGCACCTTCAGGACGAATGCTAGTTTTATTGAGTGAACCTTTGTTCGATAGTGAAGGAAATTACAAAGGAATTATTGGTGGTTCGATCTACCTACAAGAAGAGAACGTTCTTAATGAAATTCTGGGGAATGATAATATTGAAAGTAATGGTTCTTATTACTTTGTCGTTGGACCACAAGGAAAAATTCTGTTCCACCCTGATATGAACCGTATTGGGGACGAAGTCAGGGGAAATACAGTAGTTTCTAAACTTTTACAAGGTGAAAGCGGCAAGGAATACGTGGTGAATACAAAAGGTGTCCCGATGTATGCTGCTTACAACTACATTCCTGAAATAAGCTGGGGTGTCGTCCAACAAACGCCTGTTTCTTCTGTCAATGAACTACAAAAAAATCATATTCAAAACTTAATTCTAACGATACTAGTTCCTTTTATCTTGATATTATTAATTTCCTTGACTTTTGCCAGAAAACTAGCCAAACCATTTATAGAGCTGGCAGACCTAGTCAACCAGCTAGGTACCGAACGAGAAGTACGGGTCACTATTCCTAAATCTCATTGGAATCGAGAAGCAGATCTTTTAACTCAAAGTGTAAAAATTGCGATAGAAACCGTTCAACAGAATAATCAAAAACTTGTAGAAGAAGCCATGACAGACACACTGACTGAATTACCAAATCGGCGAAAGTTCAACGAAGTGATGACCAGATTGGTGAATGACGGACAACTATTTTCACTAGTGATCCTTGATATTGATCATTTTAAATCAATTAATGATACGTATGGGCATTTACAAGGAGATGAAGTTTTAAAAGACTTAACGGAGATGGTTCAATCTCTGATAAGAAAACAAGATCACTTCTTTCGGTTTGGGGGAGAAGAGTTTATCTTACTGCTCCCGGATACTACTTCTAAAGAAGCTTTTATCGTTGCAGAAAAAATTCGGGCTAGATTGGAGAATACAACCACAACTGTAGGCACATCAATCACTATTTCTTTAGGGATATCAGAGTTCCCATTTCATACCCATTCGTTAGATGAACTATTTTTATTTGCAGATAAAGCAATGTACCAATCAAAATCTAGTGGCAGGAACAGGACGACGATTTGGTCACCGAATGATCGAATTGCGTAGTCGCGTCTGAAAAAGCAGTTGCTGTTAGACAGACAATTTGTATGAGCGTTCGATTGAGTAAAGGGAAAAAGAGATATACGAAAACACCTATCTTTAAGTACGATAGGTGTTTTTATATGCGTTAAAATTCATCTAAGATTCGTTAATATTCTTACAAAACCGAAAAGTTAATTCTTGGCTCAGATAGAATGATCAGTTTCCCGTCTTTTTCTTCAAGGGCCAAGCGGTAAATGTTCGGGGTACCGGAAATGGTAATATCGACGACGGGTTGCCCGTTATTGGTTGGAGCAGATCTAACTTTATAGTTTAGATAAGAATGTGTACCATTTCGTACACGGCGTCGGATTTTTATATGCTTTTCATCACAAAATAATGCATCATGTAAGTTTTCATTGGTCAACTCTTGTCCAATTAATGAAGCTAACCGTTCATGAATATCAGATTTTTTTATCATGTCTGTATTTCCTTTCATTCATCTCGATCTCATGACCTTATTACCAAAGAGAGATTGGCAGCAGGTTCTACTTCTATTGTATACAAAGATTTTCGAGACGCAATCCATATTAAACAATTTAAATCGGTGTTTCAAAAAACTTCATACAGTAGTCCAATAGGTTGAAGATAAATAATACTTTAAAAACATCCTAAAATCAATCCTACTAAATTTATCCTTTATGTGGGATATAAAGGAACAAACTAAGGTCTAAAGAAACAAGAAAATACTCTATTTCCATTTTTATAAGATAATAGTAACAATCAAAAATAGGTATTAATGTCATAGTGAAAAGCTACTAATTATTGTAGTATGAAAATAGCGTAAAACCTCGACTTGTGGAGTAATTGGTAGGATTTTCTAGAACTTTGTCGGAGTAGTAAAAGTAGTTAGGAGCAAGTAATGCAAAATCAAATTAGATTAAATGAAGAGCACCAAACCATTAAATGGTTTTTAATGCTGTTCTATATCATTTTTTTCTCGTATGATATTATTTATTACTTTTTTATAAGAGCAGAACCTGGACTGCCTAATGATGGTTTAGGCTATTGGTTTCATATTATCGTTATTGGGCTATTACCGATTGCAATTTATCTATTAAAAAACAATCAACCTGAAACGATCAAATATGTTTATTTTTTTACCTTTTCACTTTTAACAATCTTTAACGACATCATCATTTACTGGGACAACCCCAATTCGTATAGCAGCGGGAATATTGTAGAATTAATGATTGTTTTATTCTCGCCTATTTTTGTAAATAAGTTTTATTTTGTACTCGTATCCTTAGGTACTATTGTTCGTTTAGGTATTGTCGGCTTAGTCATCCAAGACCTTGCTGTGATGCAGCCGATGCTTATTGTAGCTGTTTTAGCCTTAATAGCTTTCATTCTTCTTAATCGTTTTATTAGCTATCTATCGGCTCTTAAGAATTCCTATGATAAACAGTTAGAAGGAATTGTAAAAGGAATTATTTCAACTTTAGAGCTGAAGGACCCATACACGAGAGGCCATAGTGAAAGAGTAGCCGATTACGCAATGTCCTTAGCTAAAGAAACAGGGAAGTTTAAAGAAGTTGAACTGAACTCTTTTTATAATGTTTGTTTATTGCACGATATTGGAAAAATCCATATTCCGGACTCGATACTAATGAAGCCAGGCAGACTTACTCAAGAGGAGTTTGAACTGATTAAGAGCCATCCGACTGTGGGGGCTGAAGCGGTTAAACACGTTGAAGGTGTAGCCGAACACCTTGATGTCATTAAGTACCATCATGAACGTTGGGACGGGAAAGGGTACCCCGAACAATTACAAGGTGCGAACATACCATTACTAGCTAGAATTACTTCTGTAGCGGATGCTTTTGATGCGATGACTTCTTCTAGATCCTACCGTTCGGCAATGCCGGTTAGTGAAGCCTATAGAAGAATCGTCGATGGAAAAGGCTCTCAGTTTGATCCTCAGATAGTTGAATTATTTGAAAAAGTTTATCCTTCTTGGTGTGAATATCATAAAAACTATCCGTGGCCAGACACGAAAGTAAAATGATTAAATTTTACAAGGAAGAGGAGGTGAAAAACTATGAAAATTCGTAAATTAAAAAAGATTAAATTAACTTGCTGGTGGTGCACATATTTCGGACGATAAATAATGCTGATAATTTATTATAAGGATGCTAGAAACACTGGGCATCCTTATTTATTTTTATAGAGGGAAGGCACAAACATGAAGCTATCACTTCAATCGAAACTGACATTACAGCCGTTAACCATTCGTAAAGATAAAAAACATTATATTGTTGAAGAAGTAACATCTGGTGAGTTTTATGAGATGCCGCAAGTTTGTATTGATGCAATTGAACAGATCAATCGTGGGGGCTCCCTGGAACAAATTGAAATCGATCTAAAACAAACATACCCAGAAGAAACGATAGATATGGTCGATTTTGCTGAGCAACTTTTGGAATTACAGTTAATTAAAGAAGTGGACGGTGTAACGGTTGAAGTGGAGAAGAACCGATCATCAGACTCGGGGTTTACATGGATTCCTTCCATTGTTGGACGTTTCTTTTTTAACCGGTTCTCGAATAAATGGTATGTCGTTTTACTAGCTATTAACGTTTTATTTTTTATTGTTAATCCGCAATTGTTTCCTAGTTATAAGGATATCTTTTTATTTGAAACGGTCATGCCTAGCTTGTTAACCTGGATGGGAGTTTCATTGGTGCTAGTATTGATCCATGAACTCGGGCACATTTTAGCCGTCCGCTCTTATGATTTACCAGCAAAACTCGGAGTCGGACACCGGTTATTTTTTGTTGTGTTTGAAACGGATTTAACACCTGCATGGAAGCTCGCACCTAAACAGAGAAATATATTGTACTTTGGCGGTTTATGCTTTGATCAGTTGATGCTTTTTATCGCTTTAAGTTTGCAGCTCTTTTTTGATGTAAGTCACGGTTTGATCGCGGGAATTTTAGGGCTCATCGTCCTTGATATCTTTATTCGTACGATCTATCAATGTTGTTTTTACATGAAAACGGATTTATATTATGTTTTTGAAAATTGTACAGGTTGTTACAATGTGATGGAAAACGGGAGAAAGCTGTTAAGTCGGTGGGTGCCGTGGATCAAAAGCCCAACTGCAACAGAAACGTTTGCTGGAGAAGAGAAAACGGTGAAGCTGTATTCTATCTTTTATGTAACCGGAATCTTATTAACTTGCAGTCTATTTATCTTTTATTTTATTCCACAGACGATTTATGCTTATTCGAAAATACTTCCAGGCTTTTTGCAACCGGTCAACGATCCTGTCTTTTGGGATGCAGTCGTCTTTGTTGGACAATCCGTGTTGATCCTCGGGTTATTGTTGTATTCGTGGATGAAAAATCGTGTAGAAAATGCGGTATAGGAATCGGTTTCAGTGTTAATGCCTTGTAACGAGGCAAGGCCTTATTTTGGCGCAAACTGTTATTGAGTATGATGCCGAACGAAGCATTGGTGTAGGAAGTACAGTTGCGTCGATATATTAAAAGTTTCGCCTATAAAATCAAAGTTACGCCGAATCCTCAATATTCTATTAATATTTCAAAGCCTTTAAATTGATTAATTCTTGGTCAAGTTATAAAATAGAAATAGATTTGAAAGTTTTACCAAGAGAATATGCTCTACTAGGGGAGCCTGTCGTTCAGGCTGAGAAAAAAGGAACAGACTTTTTGACCCTCAGGACCTGATCTGGGTGATACCAGCGTAGGGAAGTAGTTGAGTTTGAACTATGACTAGGTCCTTATTTCAGGCCTAGTTTTTTTTGCGGGCAAATCTGGATTTTTATTACATAAAATGGAGGGATTGCTATGGAATTACGGCAACAAACCGTATTGATTACTGGAGCAAGTCGTGGAGTAGGAGCTGCATTGGCTAAGGCTTTTGTAAAAGAAGGCGCAAATGTCATCGTGAACTATTTTAAGAGTAAGGAAAAGGCAGAAGACTTGGCTCAGACATTAGGTGAAAAAGCGATCGCTATTCAAGCTGATGTGAGAGATAAAGACCAAGTAGAAGCGATGGTAGCTCAAGCGAAAGATTACTTTAAAACCCCAGTTACAACGATCCTAAACAATGCGTTAATCGACTTTCAATTCAATCCTGTAGCTCAGAAAAATGCGTTTGAACTTCAATGGGAAAACTTTAATACCCAGTTTGAAGGAAGTGTGAAGGGTTCATTAAATACGGTCCAAGCATGTTTAGCTGACATGAAGGAAAATGGGTTTGGTCGTATTGTCAATGTAGGTACAAACTTAGTGCAAAATCCAGTGGTCGCCTACCATGAATACACTACCGGCAAGGCTGCACTCCTAGGATTTACCCGCAATATGGCTAAAGAGCTCGGGCAATACGGGATTACGGTAAATATGATTTCGGGTGGGCTCTTAAAAGAAACCGATGCAAGCAGCGTCACAACAGAAGAAGTGTTTGGGATCATTCAAGCGACGACTCCTTTACAAAAAGTAACGACACCAGAAGAATTTGCTGAAACCGCTCTGTTCTTCGCATCACCATGGGCACGAGCTGTAACAGGCCAGAACCTTGTAGTTGACGGTGGATTGGTGATGGACTAAATGATGATCATTTAAGGTGATTCATATCGAGCACTAAACAATAATTCATCATATTTAGGATACAGGCAAAAATTTTAAACAGAAGAAAAGTCCCGCCCCGACAGTACACTTTGCTAAATTCAGCAAAGTGTATTTTGCTCTGTAGGTCATTCCACAAGTGTGGATCAACCAAAATAATAGACACTGAAGTTACCTGGTGTTTCTTCAGCAAATCCCTGCTACAACACATAAAGAACAAAGAATACACTCTACAATTATTATTGCGCCCAACATTTCCTGATAATGGATAAAGTGAGTTCAAATAATCAACTTCTGGCCCAACATTTCCTGATAATGGATAAAACGAGCTCGAATATTCAACTTATGGCTCAATATTTCCTGATAATGGATAAAATGAGCTCAAATAATCAACTTATGGCTCAACATTTCCTGATAATGGATTAAACGAGCTCGAATAATCAACTTATGGCTCAACATTTCCTGATAATGGATAAAGTGAGCTCGAATATTCAACTTATGGCTCAATATTTCCTGATAATGGATAAAATGAGCTCAAATAATCAACTTATGGCTCAACATTTCCTGATAATGGATTAAACGAGCTCGAATAATCAACTTATGGCTCAACATTTCTTGATACTGAATAAAGTGAGATCTAACTATTCTTTGTCGCTATAATTTTGAAAAAAACGTGTATTTATTTTTTAAATATAAAGACTGCTTGACTAAATAAGCCAGCACAGCACAGCTTTTGTTCTTGAAACTAGTAGTTTTTAACAGAAATTTGTATCTTAAAGAGGGAAAAAGAGCTAATTTTAAACTAAATCCGTTAGTTCAGCACCATTCGACAAAGGTTCTCATTGAATGGTTGTTCATTCATGTTATAATACATATTATCTAAATATTTTAAATAATTTAAATTATGTACAAAGACTTACAGAGGAATATATACGCTTTTTTACTACATAATAAACTCACTAAAAAGATCGAACTAGTTAAGATTAATACGATATCATACTGAAAATAATGATCTGTTGAGAGGTTTGATCGTGTAATTTCTATGTATCTAGACTAAGCTCTTATTTTTATGGGAGTCGATTTTACGAGCAGAGGAAATAGTAGTAAGCAAACTGTAAGCGCATACATACCAAGGGAGGATTTATCAATGGCTTTGCAAGCAAAACAAGAAACAGTTGTTGAAACACCCCTGCAGCAAGAGAGACCGGCACATAATGAAATGTTGTTTTACGGTATGGGCTTTTTTGGAATTATATTAATATGGACGATGGTGGGAACATTTTTAACCTTCTACTATACTGATGTGGCAGGCATTTCTGCTGGTGTCGTTGGTACACTCATGTTAGTTGCTCGTTTGTTAGATGGTTTTACGGACGTTGGTATGGGTGCACTAGTTGACAGAACGAAGTCGAAGTACGGTAAGGCACGACCTTGGATCCTCTGGATGGCAATACCATTCGCTGTCTCAGGAGTACTATTATTTTCAGTTCCAGATCTAAGTACGAATGGAAAAATCGTTTATGCGTATGTAACTTATTTTCTTCTTATTTTGATGTATACTGCTATTTCAATTCCTTATAAAACTCTCCTTGGATTAATGACACAAGATCAAAAAGGGCGTACGTTAGTCAATGTCTATACGGGTGTTTTCACGATGTTGGCAACCATTCTCGTCATGACATTAGCACAGCCAATCGCAAGTAGCATTGGTGGGAACTTAGGATGGACGGTTGTTGCGATTGCTATTGGTGTAATCATCATTGTGAATTGCCTTCTAGCATTTAGAAAAACAAAAGAACGAGTTGACATTGAAACGGTCGCTCAGTCTAAAGAAAAAATTCCATTTAAAACAGAATTCAAAGCATTACTTAGTAATAAATATTGGGTCATCATTACTCTATATTGTGTAATCGCATACACATTAAATGCACTTTTATCTGGGGCCGGTATCTTTTATGCTCAATATATTTTAGGCAGTGCCGGGTACTTTTCACTTATTGCTCTTACTTTATTTTTACCGACAATCGTTGGTTTCTTCTTTGTCGGGCGTTTGATTGCCCGTTTTGGAAAACGAAATATCGCTATCTTTGTGACGTGTGTCGCAGCTTTTGGTTCTGTCATCAAGTTAATCGACCCTAACAATCTCTCTATCTTTTTAATCGGGAATGCCGTTCAAGGTTTTGCTCTGTTACCGATCATCACATTCTTATACGCAATGATTAATGACACGACAGAGTACGGGGAGTGGAAGTCTGGTTTTAGAACAGCTGGACTAGTAAACAGTGCGGCAAGTTTTGGGATGAAAGTGGGAGCGGGTATAGGTGGAGCGCTCATCGGTTGGTTATTAGCATTTGGCGGCTATGTTGGTTCACTTGCAGAACAATCGGCTTCAGCAGAAATGATGATTATCACGTTAAATATTTATCTGCCACTACTATTAACGATCTTACAATTACTGTTCCTATGGATGTATAAGCTCGATAAATTGTACCCAAACATTGTGGCAGAAATTAACGAAAGAAAAGCACTTAAGTAAAAATAGAAACCGTAACGGCTTTGTAATAATGATTAGTGGAAATAAAAATGACTATCAAATGGTACTCTATTTGATGGTCATTTTTTGTTTAGTGCTATTCACCTTAACTTAACACTTGGTATTTGAAATTACATTGCCTTCTTTTGAAAAAAACTATAAAATGAAGTACTAGATTGAACACTTTTATGAGGGGGAACAACAAATAGGTATTGAACGAGCACCTTCAGAAAATGTTCCATAACAGTACGATACTGACGTCTTTATTTTTAAATTAAAGTGGAAGAAGAGACGTCTATCCATTAGAATAATGAAGAGTTTGTTATCATAAAGAGGTGTCTAGTTATGAGTGTTATTTTATATGATTTATTTCTAGTAATGTTCGGTCTTATACTTGGGATCATCGTGAAAGATCCGTTATTTAAAATATTTACAGGAAAATATAAAGAAGAAGCACGCCAGAAAAAACGGGTGAAATTGTTAGTGTATATCCGCAAACACGGAGCGAACGTGGGTCCGACTACAGAAGAACTCGCACAAAAGGTATTCTCCAACAAAGTCGATACTGAAACCGTGAAGCAGCTTTTAAAAGATATTGAAGACACCGGTTTGATTAAGCGGGTGGGTCATAAAGGACAAGATGAGTTAAAAACGAGATGGGTGTTTACGGATAAAAAGTATTAATTTTTAAACGGTGCTTTTAAACAAAAAGATGCGAATTCAGCTGTATATTTTCGCATCTTTTTTGTTTTTTAACTAAACAAACGTGATGAATGAGGTTTATTAACCAAATCATTTCACTATAAAGTTTAAGTGTGTTAGGATAGTGACCGTTGATGTCAAGGAGGGAAATTATGATTAATTTTAAAACACTTATAATTCTAATAATTTTAGCTGGGGGTTTGATGACTGCGTGTAGTACGGAAGAGTCGGAAGAACCCGTGAATGATGCAACTGATGAGAGTATAAATGTTGAACCTGATACCCTGTCCAAAAGCTATGATTTAGCAATGGGGCTGACGGTTGCTGTCCCAGGGGGACAAGGCGTAGCGCTTCAGGAGCCAGAGGTTCAGCCTACTCCTGAACGGGCATATGTCGCATCACTTGTTTCAGATGATCCGATGAGCGGTTGTCCCGAAGAGTATTCACATATAATAGAACTGCCGCAACGCCCTCTACTAATTGAAAACTGGGTAGATCCAATTACAGACGAATGTTATCAATCGATCATGGGACATCCTTATGGTGGCAGTTCATTTAATATTACTCGTAAGGAAACAAACTTAACCAATCATTCGGTCGAAGAGGCAAAGGAACGACATGTATCCGTAGCTCAACATGCAGGTGAGATTTCAGAGATAGACTTAAGTGAGCATCCTGAACTAGACGATTTTTATGATTATTATCTGAAAATTGATGGAGTCTATCAAGAAGATGACTTAAATCATGACCGACTGACCGGAAAGCCATTTACAGCCCATCTGCTCGTTGCTTGGGAAGACCGGACGCAATATTTAGTGGCATATTATGTAAACGAAGAACAGCACAGCGAAGACGTATTGAACACTTTCTTTGATATCGCAGCGTCTGTTAAGTTTCAATAACAGTGATTATTCCCCCTTTAGACTAAAGCATTCTAAGGGGTTTTTATATTTCAGCAGTCAAGTTATTTATTATGTACTAAAAAGCAAACTGAAGTAATGTATGACGGGGGATGAAAAGTCGCACAATATAAGTGAACCGTTTCAGGCGTTTATCCAAATTATCTTGTTCAATTGTTAAATATTTTATACCAATATTAATAAAATATGGCGATCACCAAATTCAAGTTAAAATGATCCAAATTTTTTTCGAAATGTGATAAAAAACACAACTTTTTTTTCTAATATATGCTATCCTCTTTATGTAAGAATTATTCAAAAGATCTAATGATCAACAAATCACACTTAATCCGTATGTATCATTTAATAATAGTGATACCCTTTTCTTAAATAATATCTCAAATTTAACCGCATTAGGTATAATAATGGTAGAATTAAATGGAAGCAGTAATTTAAATACTATAGATAAAAATGCAGCCGTTTTATTAACAATGAGAGGTGAGTATTATGCAACATACAAAAGAAAAAATCTCAGAGCAACAAAAAGAAAACAATGAGGTGGTAAAAGTTTATTCTCGAACGAACCCATTTCAAGCGAAAGTTCTCGAAAACAAAAATTTAAACGGACCTGGCTCTAGTAAGGAAACCCGTCACATTGAGTTGTCTTTAGAAGAATCGGGCCTTTCTTATGTACCTGGTGATTGCTTAGGGATTCTCCCGGAAAATGATCCAGAACTAGTTGCAGAACTTCTTCAAGAATTAAAAGCAGATGGAAACCAATCTGTAACAGTAAATAAACAAGGTGATCAACTTTCTTTGAAAGAAGCGTTAACGACTTATTTCGAAATTACTTTATTAACGAAAAAAGTATTGCAGCAAGCAGCAGAGTTAACGGAAAACGAAGAATTAAATAACCTCGTGTTACCTGAAAATGTAAATCAATTAAAAGAATATATAGATGGTCGCGATTTACTGGATCTTTTACGTGATTTCGGCCCGTGGAAGGCTTCTCCACAAGACATCGTATCACTTCTAAGAAAAATGCCACCACGCCTGTACTCAATTGCAAGCAGCTTTGCTAAACATCCAGGTCAAGTACACCTTACGATTGGTGCAGTTCGTTACACAGCTCACGGACGCGACCGTAAAGGCGTTTGCTCGGTACAATGTTCGGAACGTCTACATGAAGGAGATACACTCCCAGTCTTCGTACAGCAAAATAAGCACTTTAATCTGCCAGCTTCAGAAGATACAGATATTATTATGGTTGGTCCTGGTACAGGAATTGCTCCTTTCCGTTCATTTATTGAAGAGCGAGCAGTAAACAGAGGAACAGGACGTTCTTGGTTATTCTTTGGAGATCAGCATTCTTCTACAGATTTCCTTTACCAAGATGAATTAGAACAATATCAAAAAGATGGAGTACTGACAAAGTTAGACGCTGCATTTTCTCGTGATTCGGAGCAAAAAGTGTATGTCCAGCACAAGATGATGGAACACAGCAAAGAAGTATTTGAATGGCTGGAAAACGGTGCCTACTTCTACGTTTGTGGAGATAAGCAATACATGGCCAAAGATGTTCACAACACACTGATTGATATCATCGAAAAAGAAGGAAAAATGAACCGCGACTCAGCTGAAGAATATTTAAGCGATATGCAAAAGCTGAAACGTTACCAGCGTGATGTTTATTAAGATAAGTCTGTGGTGATTTTCATCCTTTGGTGCTAAAACAATTAATCATTCAAGGTACGCTGTTACTAGTCGGATTTTTACGAGGTGGCATCGTACCTTTTCAATTTTTATCACGATTCATTTCCAGTAGTTGAAAGTTCTCATGTTAATCTGCATTAAAATCTGCCTAGGCGTTCCATAATAAACCGTCTGCCTAAATTGAGGATACACTGAATCATAGTGTATATAGATTGGAGCATCTAGTAAGCTTGGATGGTTAGCAAAGAATGCTCGATCTCCGTATACCATACCTTTTAGTGCCGTCATCATCTCTTTTTGGAAAATCGTAAATCGAACTCTAGAAACCTCCTCACTAAATTCCCCGCCGTCTACATATGCTCTCCCCACCAAACGGAATTGTCCAAGGTTGTTTCGTTGCCATTCCGCTAGAACTTCATCGCGCATTTCTTCGTCAATCGCCTCGTAATTATAAACATATCCTACATCTAAAAATAACTCTCCGGTGATATCAGAATGGGTAAGTGTATATTTTCGTCCTTCAATCGGCTCAGTCGAGTTGGCGGGCGGGACCATATTAACCGATAACTTTTCTGGATGAAACGAAGACATAATTTCTCCTCCTTACGTTGTCATTCCTACATTCTATTAATTAAAGTATGAATTGGAGCTTTTCCTATATTAATGATGAACTTTATTTAAGCTGCTGGGATCCCAGCAAATATAAAAACACAAGTGAATCCCAAGATAAATGGAGAGAAGAAAAAGCTAGAGCTCTAAAGCGGGTTTAAACCTGAAGTGTAGGAGAGTAAATATAAACGGTTATCTAACCTTCACTTGAAGCCTGAAAAATGATAATATCGTAAAAAGCAGTCATCAAACACCCACTTGACCTCATGAGTTTTATTGATTTAAAAAAACAGACATCCTAGATAAAACTTAATTACAGGACAAATATAATAAGGAAAATTTACTTTATATCCAAGTTTAGACATCCAAAATCCCTAACCTTATACACACCAAATAACGAGGAGCTTAATAGATGAAAACAGAAAAAGAAAAAATGTTAAATGGAGAACTTTATAACTCTACGGTTATAACATCCATGTAGGTGAAAATTTCTTTGCTAATTTTGACTGTGTATTTTTGGATGTGTGTGAAATTCGCATCGGGACCAATTGCATGATTGCGCCTGGGGTTCACATTTACACGGCGACCCATCCATTAAATGCTACTGAAAGAATATCAGGTGCGGAGTATGGAAGGCGAGTAGTGATCGAGGACAATGTTTGGATTGGCGGAGGGGCGATAATCAACCCAGGGGTAACTATTGGGAATAATGCCGTAATCGCATCTGGAGCCGTAGTCACCAAAGATGTACCAGAGCAAGTAGTCGTTGGCGGTAATCCTGCAAAGATTATCCGTAACATTAAAAAGTAAAACCTCTATCATATGTTACAAATATGAATATCGTCTATACAGTATTACAAGAGGTAGAAGAGGAGACCTTCTACCTAATTCCTTGCAAGACCTCTTTCAAAAGCTTCAAGATGATTTAAAGAAGCATTTCGTAACTGTGTAAAAACGGTTCTGACATCATTTGGGATATCATAAGACAGATATCTTTCATACATAGATATATTTTCGATTTCTCCTTGAACGCCAGCAGCATACGCCGCCTTAATATTTTCTGGTGTTGTAACAAATGCTTGGGACTTATCCACAGGAATCGGTACCTGGTACCGTTCAAACAGTGGCAATAAGGCACTAATATGTCTTAGCTCTGCCTCTTTTATTTGTGCAAATGTACGAACATTTCCAAAGGTCGTTAAAATATTATCATATCTTGCTTGTGCTAGGTATTCGTCTTGGAGGGCATACGTGAGCATTTGCGGTAAGGTCAATGTAGAGGCGCTTAATGCCCCCAAAGCACCATAGTTTTCAGTTTGTCGATTGGCGGTTTCTACCTTTCGATTTTTTTGTGAAAAATACAAAAACCATACCGCATGATTTTGTTCGTCTGAAGCTGCACGTCGAAACCTATCTTTTATAGTATCATCCTGTGCTTTATCTGCGATGTCTAAATAAAAATCAACTGCCTCTTGTTCATCTTTAAAGGCAAATTCAATCCCTGCATTATACGTGTCTGGACACTCTTCAATAATTTGGTACGATGGCTGACGGCCTGTTAGATTTGTATATATCCGGCTAAACTCTTCTAAATGACGTTTTTCGTCCTGTTGTATCTCAAGAATTTTAGTTCTTTCATCTGGAGTAGGTGCTATTTTTGCTAATTTCTCATAACAATCAACAGCACTATACTCGGCATTAATTGCTTTTTGTATATCGTCTATAAGTTGAGTGTCATTTTGGATACGGTAATATCCATTAAGACGTGGGTTATAGTTATAAAAATACGGATTAAAATACAATTTGATCCTCCTCTCTATTAACTTTCAACTTATCTTATGTGTTTAAATATAGGTGGGTGCGCAGGTCATATATTCCATAGTAAACGAATGCCTATTTATACGGGGACAAGATGTTTTGTGCATTAGCCTGCATAGGATGATATTGACCTAGAAGATAAACACCTATGGAGAGGGAGGCTATCAATTGAACCCGTATGATTATTACCAACAACCATCGTATGGTGTAAGTGACTATGGATATACAATGGAACCTACTTATGCAGGACATATGCAGGCACAAAATATGCCTGGAGATATGGATATGCAAAGACAATTTCAATTTTTAGGGCCGTATATTGGAGGATTTACAGGTTTCTTTGGACCACCTGGAAGACCACCGGGGCCGCCACCAGGACCACCGGGATTTCCGGGGCAACAACAACCGCCATTTGGACCACCGCCAGGACCGCCGGGGCAAGCAGGACCTCCAGCGGGACCTCCACCAGCATTCACACCAGCAACTCAAGAAATTACCCCATTTGCGGTTGATCCAGGTGCTATTCGTGGATGTCTATTCCGCTTTACGTATGTATGGTTAACAAATAGACAACAATTCTGGTTCTATCCAACATTTGTAGGAAGAACATCGGTTGCTGGATGGAGATGGACTGGATTTAACTGGGTTTACTTCGGAATTGATCTTAGAAGAATTTCATCGTTCCAGTGTTTTTAATCGTTAATTCCCTTTATAATCGCTTAATTTAGGCGTAGTTTAGCCATCGACACATCTACCCGTAATGCGTTAAACAACAATATTTTTTGAGGGGGCCTGATATATTTCAGGTCTCCTTTTGTATTTTATAGTATGAAGATACAGTGTCTCTCCTGATTTCGCGCCGAAGTGTAATGAGTAGTAATTAATTCAAACTAAATATTTTAAATATTCCTATTTTTTATTTAATGGACGGGTACATTATGGTAGGCTGAATGAAGGCTATTGTTTATTGAAGGAGGCACAATTAATTCATGAAAAAATGGATGATCATTTCTGTACTACTTTTAATTATCATTTGGGCAGCAGTGATTATGAATCAAATGAAATACACTTCATTTGAGGAAGTCGTTCTCCAAAAGCTAAACATTAACGAGTTGGAAAGTGTTTACATTACTCGATTTCCGGATCCGGCAACAGTGACCTTAAGAGATAAGAACGAGATCAAAGAATTGCTCAACGAATTTTCGAATGTAAAATTAAAAGAAGAGAGGTCTCAAGGTGAATATAAGTACTGGATACATATTAACGGAGCAGCTGAATTTGCTGACCCTAACATACGAAGGATTTCGATCGTTCTTTATGAGGACCACATGCGGATAACTGATAGTGAACATCGAACGAGGAGACAAGATACATTTGTTGTTACGAATGAAGTGAACTATTGGCAAGCACTAGAGAGTGAAGACTTCATTTGGGAAGAGCGTTAAGGAAATCCATCTTAATTTCAATCATGGAAAAAGTAGGATCCCAATATTAGAATCCTACTTTTGTTAAACGTTTAGAGTGTACCTTCATATTATTTTTCTAAATCAGGAAATAATCGTTTTAAGGTATCTTTTAATTGGGTTTGATAACTCACAACCAATTGTTCTTCTACATTATCCTCAATGGCTTGAATTCGATGATATTGTTGGTCATTATCTCATTTATTTAACCTTCCCATATATTACATCGTAGAAAAAATTAAATTATCACATATAAAATCTCGATCTAAGAAAAATTATAAATTAGAGGAAGGTTACTCCAGTTACAAAGGAGGAGAATAATGAGTGAGATGAAGTACAAGGAATCGTGGTTTGGAAATATAAAAGCAGATATCCTAGCTGGGGTCGTAGTTGCTCTTGCTTTAATCCCTGAAGCCATTGCCTTTTCAATCATTGCCGGGGTAGATCCAATGGTAGGGTTATATGCCTCATTTGTAATGGCTGTGGTTATCGCATTTGTTGGTGGAAGGCCCGGGATGATTTCAGCCGCAACAGGTGCGATGGCTTTAGTCATTGTCACGCTAGTAGCCGATCATGGGTTGCATTACCTTCTAGCTGCAACGATTTTAACAGGAATTTTACAAATCTTATTCGGTGTTTTTAAATTAGCGAGATATATGAAATTTATACCGCGTTCCGTAATGGTTGGGTTTGTTAATGCCTTGGCAATTCTTATTTTTATGGCTCAACTTGAACACTTTGTTGGTCACCGGCCGATGATTTATGCATTAGTCGCGTTGACGTTACTTATTATTTATTTATTTCCATACATATCAAAAGCTGTGCCATCGACTTTGGTTGCTATCTTTCTTGTAACGGCAATGGTCGTTTTTATGAATATTCAAGCGTGGACGGTCGGGGATATGGGAACGATTCCAAGAACATTACCCGAATTTTTATTCCCAAATGTACCGTTAAACTTAGAAACCCTAATGATTATTTTCCCGTATTCGATCGCTTTAGCTGTAGTCGGTCTTATTGAATCATTATTAACCGCTTCGATCGTAGATGATATGACAGATACCGAAAGTGAAAAAAATGTGGAAAGCCGCGGACAAGGAATTGCTAATATTGCAGTTGGTCTTTTTGGAGGAATGGCTGGTTGTGCGATGATCGGTCAATCCGTTATAAACGTAAAGTCTGGAGGAAGAGGCAGGTTGTCGGCTTTCGTTGCGGGTGCTTTCTTAATGTTTTTAATAGCTGTCCTAGGAGATATCGTTGTGCTTATTCCAATGGCGGTATTGGCTGGGGTGATGATTATGGTCTCCATCAGTACATTTGATTGGAATTCATTACGAACCATTCATCTAGTGCCTAAAACCGATGCAACCGTAATGATTGTGACGGTTGTAACCGTTGTTGTCACCCATAATCTTGCTATTGGTGTGTTTGCAGGAATATTACTAAGTGCGATTTTCTTCGCTTCAAAAATATCGAAAGTAACTGTTGAAAGTCAGGTAAAAGGAGAGAAAAAGACTTATAAAATAAAAGGTCAATTGTTTTTCGCTTCCGTAACCGATTTATTAAACGAGTTTGAGTACAAAGATGATGTGAAGGAAGTGGAACTCAATTTATCAAGAGCGCATATTTGGGATGACTCGGCTGTCGTTGCCATTGATAAAATCGTGAATAAATTCCAAGAAAATGATATTCATGTGAATGTAACAGGACTAAATGAAGAAAGTTCAGAGTTAGTGGAAAAACTAGCGAATAAATTGGGTGGGCATTAAACGGAGGTGAACTCGATGTACAAAAAGATCCTATTAGCCTACGATGGATCGGAACATTCCAAACGAGCGGGTGAAAATGCGATACATATTGCAAAGTGCGGCGGCTCGGATTCTAAGTTAGAAATCGTTTATGTCGTTGATGCTAATAAAGCAAAACATGATGTATTAAGTAATTGGAACTCGCTATCGATTGAAGAAAAGCGAAAAGAATTATTAACCGGTGTAACCAAGAAAGCGACAGATGAAGGGGTAGATTACACGATTCAAATTTTACAAGGTGAAGCAGGACCATCAATTATCAAATATGCCAATGGAAATAATTTTGATCTCGTTATTATTGGAAGCAGGGGTTTAGATGGAATTCAAGAATTTGTCCTAGGAAGTGTCAGTCATAAAGTAGCAAAACGAGCCAATTGTCCTGTTTTAATCGTAAAATAAGTAACTTTTGAAATATAAAGTTGAGAAGTATACTCACTAATTTTTAATCGTAATATGCCTTTTAGTAAGCTACGGAAAAGACTACTTTGGTAGTTCTTTTTTTTGAATTGAAATAGAAGGAAAAGAAGGGAATTTTAATTTAGTAGAGAATAAATGGAGTTACACTATTACAAAGAATGTGATTCTGAAAAGGAATATAACCTACAAGTAAATCCTATTTTTAGGTCCCTAACAACATCCCACCAATCTAAGGAGTGAGAGTGAGAATGGAAATGAACATCAACCTAGCAACGGCAGACCTATTTAGGATTTACTCAACTGTATCCGACGTTTTCTTCCATATCGATGAAGAGGGCATGGATATTGAACGATCTGTATGTTGATGAACGTGCGCGAAAGCAGGGAATAGGAGAGATGCTTCTCTTTAAAGCGAAAGAACTGGTGCTAGAAACCGGGGCGAAAAGCATCAGTTTAAGCACAGCACCCGACAACCTATCGGCTCAGAAATTATATGAAAAACATGGCTACCAACAAGATAAACAGTTTTATCATTATGAATTAAATTTGATGTAAGGAGGGAGATTATCAACATCCATTCATTTCTTGTTCAATTAGCGGTTGTGGCCATTACTATTTTTGGCGGATTGTTTATCACTAAATGGTTGGTGGCCGATCATCTACTATTAAGCCACCTTATTATAGCTATAATAGGTGTTGTACTTCTTACGGCTGCTTTAATTTGG
This sequence comes from Alkalihalobacterium chitinilyticum, assembly GCF_029028005.1. Taxonomy (GTDB): domain Bacteria; phylum Bacillota; class Bacilli; order Bacillales; family Bacillaceae_F; genus Alkalihalobacterium; species Alkalihalobacterium chitinilyticum. Next base: position 103,945 of record NZ_JAOTPO010000013.1, on the reverse strand, counting down.
AAAAAGAAGAACAAAAATTCAAGCCAGCCTTGATAGAGTTGGGTTGGGAAATGCAGAAGGGGACTCACAGGCCCTTATTTGTGATAAAATCAGTGGTTTCAGAGGTTTAGCGGACTCACAGGCTCTTATTGTCTAAAAAAACAGCTGTTTGCTCATAAAATCCTTTAAATAACGGCCTCTCAGTCCGCGAAATTGAAAATCTCATAGATTTTAACGAGATAAGGGCCTCTCAGTCCGTAAAAAATCATCAGCTTTCCAAACACCCAATCTATCGGACTCTTTTATTCAAAAGTTATTAAATATACGAACCCCATCGTTCATTTCATGAAATGCATCTTCTCCTACATAAAATCTCGAAAAATCAAATCAGTAGAAATGGGTTTCATATCTAGTTCTCTTGACCAAATCGAGAGTTGACCGATATGGTGAACTTCATGTGTGATGATATGAAGAAGAACTTTTTTGTACGTAAACGAATAGGAGACGCCCTTTTTATTTGTCAATTCCAACCGTTTTTCCTCATCTTCACTTGTCCAGTGCTTTAGAAAATCTTCAGTATTCGCCCTTGTTTCCTTCGCATAGGCCATGACCTCATCAAGACGAGAGATGGAACTAAAGTCAGTTGAGATAACAGGTTTATTTTGCATGTGATGAACCCATAATCGTTCACAATCAATGACGTGATATAGGTTCTTTAAAATACTTCCGACCCCGCCAATTCGCTCTTTTCGTAACTCTTCTTCTGAAAGAGCTTCACACCATTTAAACCAATCATCTCTTACTTGCCAATTATACAAAAATAAATCTAACATCAGACTCACTCCTTAAGCGTATGTTCTCAATATTATAGTAACCTATAAAACCATTTTTTTGATATAATTTGACTTATTAGCTGGATAAAAATTACTAACGTATATCTTAACATAGATTTGATCAGATCCCTGGAGGAAGATAGCGACTTGGTCATAAAAAGCAACGAGAGTAAAGAAAATTGTCTACACCTTGATAAGCTAAAGGCAGGAGAGGATGAGACAGAAATCAGGAGGAACCATTCAAATGCCTGTTGGCTTACTATTAACTATTTCAATTATTGCTGTATCTTTTGCAGCTATATTCGTCAAATGGTCCGACGCACCTGCGACGATCTTAAGCATGTATCGAATGTATTTAGCCTGCCTTCTTTTATTCCCGATCGTATGGGTGAAAAGAGAGCAATTTTTCAAACTATCTAGTAAAGATTGGTTGTTTTTAACGGTGGCTGGAGTCTTTTTAGGCTTACATTTTGCTTTGTGGTTCGGTTCTTTAAAGCTGACAACGGTAGCTAGTTCAACGATTATCTTATCTTTACAACCGATCGTTGCATTGATAGGGGGTTTTTTATTTTTTAAAGAAAAAGCAAGCAAATTGATCATATTACCAATAGGGATTTCAGTTGTAGGAGTCATTATGGTCGGATGGGGTGACTTTGGATATGGTAGCTCAGCTGCTATGATCGGAAATTTGTTATCATTCCTTAGTGTGATCGCTGTAGTCGCTTATTTGCTAGTCGGTCAAAGTAAGGTGAAGAATATCTCTCATTGGATATATAGCTTTTGTGTATTTTTATTTGCTGGTGTTGCCTTAACGATATTTAATCTTGTATTCAGTATACCGATGGTTGGATACGACGCACGAGAATGGGGGATTTTTGTTTTATTAGCCATCGTACCAACGATCGCTCATGTCATATTTAACTTCCTATTAAAATACGTAAACACCACCACGATTTCCATGAGTATCTTAGGTGAACCAGTAGGGGCAACTCTTTTGGCAGTTATCCTCTTAGGAGAACAGGTCTTACTGTTTCAGATTGTAGGCGGGGTTATCGTTTTACTCGGTGTCTTTTTATTTTTACAACAGCAAAAGAAAGCAGATCGCGTTAGGAAAAGGGTGGAGGCGGAGAAGAATATAACTGCTTAGACCAATGGATTTGGATTGAAAATAGGACTTGGTTTCAGGACGTTAAGGAAAAAAATGTAACGTCCTGTTTGATTTTAATTGAATAATCTGAGATTTTCTACTATAATACCAAATATACCAACCGGTTAGTATGTTCCTTCTTAACCGCCTTTGTATGCGCTTTATATGTAGGAAGGATTTATTTTACCAGCAAGCACCATAACTGTAATTTGCGAACTATTAAATTCATAATCTAGTATTTAAAAATCGAACTCAACAACAAACAAGGAGATGAAATGATGAAGGCAATTCAATTTCATGAGTACGGAAAACCCGATGTGTTAAAAGTAGTAGACGTTCCAACTCCCCAAGTAAAACAAGGACACGTTCTTGTCCAAGTAAAGGCAGCAGGGGTCAATTTTGCTGATACAGCCAGACGCTACGGACAATACTTAGAAAAAACTCCACTTCCATACATACCAGGAGGGGAAGTTTCCGGTGTCATTACCGAAGTGGCTCCTGATGTCACTGACTTTAAAGTAGGGGATCGTGTCGTTGCATTAACTGCCAATGGAGGTTATGCAGAATACATTTCCCTTCACGTATCTCAACTCGTCCAAATACCAGATCAAGTAGATTTCAACCAAGCCGCTGCCATCCTAGGTCAAGGACTGTCCGCGTACCATATTTTAAAAACATCAGGGCAAATGAAAAAAAATGAAACTGTACTCGTTCATGCTGCCGCTGGTGGAGTAGGTACATTAGCTGTACAGTTGGCGAAAATCATGGGGGCAAGTCACGTTATCGCTACAGCAAGCAGCACGGAAAAACTAGAACTCGCTACTTCATTAGGTGCTGACACTGTCATCAATTACACAGAAGAAGGCTGGCATAAGCAAGTACGTTCTGTAACAGACGGGAAGGGTGTCGATGTGGTCCTCGAAATGGTAGGAGGAGAAATTTTCAAAAACAGCCTGAAGTGCCTGGCGATCAATGGTCGTCTCGTTATCTATGGACGCGCTGGGGGACAGGTCACACAATTTGATCCAGCGATTCTTATGCAACGAAATGTGAGTGTCGTCGGATTTTGGTTAGTTCATATTCTAAATGATACCAAACTGTATAAAGATAGTTTAAAAGAATTACTAACGTATATCAGCGAAGGACAATTGAAATTAATTGTCGGTGAAGCACTGCCATTAGAGCAAGCAGATAAGGCTCATGAATTAATTGAAGGACGTAAAACAATTGGAAAACTTGTTCTAAATCCGTAACCCTAAACCAATGAGGGGATGTGATCGTTTTGAAAAGTGAAACGAGTAAGGTGGACCAGTCTATAACTGTTAACTATCGGACGTGTCCTTTATGTGAAGCGACATGTGGCTTGGAAATTCATACAAAAGGTCAGGAAGTCGTCCATATTAAAGGAGATAAATTAGACCCTTTTAGCCGTGGTTATTTATGCCCTAAAGGTTATAGTTTAAAAGAATTACACTCTGACCCGGATCGACTAACAAAACCGCTGATTCGTAGAGGAGAGAATTGGCAGGAGGCCTCTTGGGAAGAGGCTTTCTCAGAAATCAGAATGAAGCTTCGTCCGATTATCGAGAATGATGGAAAACATGCCGTCGGAGTTTATCTGGGAAACCCGATTGTTCATAATTTAGGGTTGATGTTATATATGCCGATGTTCCTACGCTCTTTAGGAACTAAAAACATCTTTTCCGCGAGTACACTAGATCAAATTCCTAAACAGCTTTCATCGGAATTCATGTTTGGAAGTGATAGTAATCTGTCTATTCCTGATATTGACCGTACCGATTATTTAGTCATGATAGGTGCAAATCCGTTGGCTTCTAATGGCAGTTTAATGACAGCACCGAATATGAGAGGGCGTCTAAAGTCACTTCAAGAACGCGGTGGTAAATTTATTGTTATCGATCCTGTTCGTACGGTAACAGCGAAACAAGCCGATGAACATCATTTTATTCGTCCTGGGACAGATGCATTATTTTTATTCGGAATGGTCCATACCTTTTTTGCTGAGAATTTGGTGAATTTAGGTCATCTAACGGATTCTGTTCATGGGGTGGAGGACATTGAGAAGGTGTCGAGAGATTTCGCTCCAGAGCTCGTAGGTCCTAAATGCGGAATACCAGCTGAAACGATTCGCAGTATCGCTCGTGAATTAGCAACAACTCCTAAGGCTGTTGTCTATGGAAGAATGGGAACCTGTACCCAGCAGTTTGGTACAATGAATAGCTGGCTGATTGATGTCATCAATGTGCTCACTGGGCACTTGGACAGTGAGGGTGGCGTGATGTTCACGAATCCGGCAACGAGGCGAACTCAAACGAAAAAAGCCCGTAAGCCGCGTTATAATCGCTTTCAATCCGCTGTTAGAAATTTACCCGAGGTACTAGGAGAACTTCCAACGTCTAGTTTGGCTGAAGAAATAGAAAGTTCGGGTCCAGGTCAGATCAAAGCCTTTATATCAATGGCCGGAAATCCCGCTCTTTCAGCGCCTAATAGTGAAAGATTAAACAAAGCCTTGGAAAAAGTAGAGTTTATGGTTAGTTTGGACTGTTATTTAAATGAAACGACGCGGCATGCCGATGTGATTTTACCAGCACCTTCACCGCTTGAGCGCTCACACTATGATATTACTTTCTATAGTCTAGCCATTCGAAATATTGCTCATTATTCTCCTGCCGTTTTTGACCTGCCAAAAGAACACAAAGACGAGTGGGAAACGCTCCTACATTTAACTGCCGCTATCAGCGATCAGGAAATCAAAGGAGATATAACGCAAACAGTAGATGACGTTATGATAAAGGAAATCATCAAACATGAGGCCAAGAACGAAAATTCTCCTATTTATGAAAAAAATGTAGTAGAAGTAATGGGCTTATTGAATGAAAGAAGAGGACCTGAGCGGTTACTAGATTTTTATTTAAGGGTTGGTCCATATGGAGACCACTTTGGTAAGAACCCTGATGGATTAACTCTAGCTGTACTTAAGGATCATCCCCATGGCATGGACTTAGGAGCGCTTCAACCAAGAATAAAAGATAGTCTACAAACCCCTTCAGGCAAAATTGAGTTAGCTCCATCAGTATTAATTGCTGATGTCGACCGTCTGAAAGAAACGATGAACTCCCATTCTGATCACTTTCTTCTTGTAGGACGAAGAGATCTGCGGAGCAATAATTCCTGGATGCATAATCTTCCCGTGCTAGTAAAAGGAGAAGATCGTTGTAAACTTTGGCTTCATCCAGTTGATGCCAAACGGATCAAGCTTCAAGCTGGAGATCAAGCACTAGTGCAATCCCGCACAGGTCAAATCGAAGTGCCTGTCCAAATTACCGAAGATGTGATGCCAGGAATCGTTAGCCTACCACACGGATGGGGCCATAATCTCCCTGGGATACGTCTTCACGTAGCTGAGCAGAATGCCGGAAGTAACGTAAATATTTTAACAGACGAACAAGTCATTGACACCGTTTCAGGAAACGCCGTGCTTAACGGAGTTCCTGTGCGGGTTGAGAAGGCAGTGGACACTTCAATAGGGTCTGTAACTACTAATGCTTTGCAAGAGAAGTAAATATGGAAGCTTTAGTTAGGCATACATGAAAGTAGTAAGATAGGTGAAATATACAGCGATGCTTCTATTAGAGGAGCATCGTTTTTTTATTACCAACAAAAGATCATTTATTAAAATAAATTACAATTTTAACGTAACAAAATATCAGAAAAACAGGTTGTTAGAGTAGATATTAATTTATAGCTGATTAATATACATTTCAATAAGGGGGCACTATGTACCATAAACAGATCATCCCATATTTATTTTTATTACCATTAACGCTATTACTAACAGCCTGTTCCACTTCACCGCAATATTACACACCAACAAATGAGCAGGTTCAAGAATTTTTGCAAATCCATAAAATAGAACCATTAACGATCAGAGACGTAGGTGAATTTTCAACCGTCGTGTTAGTTCAAACAGATTTGAGTAACGCTTATTATGTATTGCATTCTACCGAATCAGGAGAAGTGGAACATAGCTATCTAGGAAGTAATAACAATGCTAAGTCAGTGCCCGTTTCAGTTCTTAACGGTGTAATTGATTTGAACTTTGTTAGTCTCATTATTAATGATGACGAACTGTTTGAAGCCGCTGAACGAGTAGACATTTTATTTCAATCGGGCAGAAAAGTAACCGAGGAAGTAAAAAGCAGAGGCGTCATTGTACCAAGTAAGCTAAAAGGAATCGACGGGGAGTATATGGAAATTGAAATCTACGATAAAAATAACCAGTTATTAAAGAAAATAGGACGGTGAAATCTGTACACTTTTGAAATAATTAATAGAAATCCACGGATGTGTTTATTACATGCTAAATGTATTGTTTCTTTTATTTTGATTGATGAATATAATACATAAACTCAAAATGAAACCTTTAAGCTCGTTGGCCGTATTTATATATAGTGATGAGTACGTGAAGCAGTATAAATATTCGTGAGGTGATTTCTTGTTTAAAAAAAGAACAAAAGTTGGGAAAATAATTGGATATAGCGGGTACTTTATCTTTCTAATTGGAGTGTTTTCCTTGGTCGATGGAACGAACGACCTGTTAAGAAATACTTTCCTTTTAGCCGGTGCTGCAGGTATCCTCGCTTCTAATTTCTTTCGAGTAAAGAAGGATGAGAAACAATGAAACTAATAGTAAAGCGTGTTTTGTTATGGGGGACGATAGCAGTTATATCACTTACTATAATTACTGCTATTTTTATTAATCTCAATACATATAACCCCATGGAAAAAGCTCTAGAATCAATGAAACGGCCGAATGTCGTCGTGGAAAATAATACGATTATTTTTAACCCAGAAGAACCGCCTATCGCAAACGTTGTTTTTTATCAAGGAGGATTAGTAAAGACTGAGGCATATGCCGTTTTAGGGCAGTCTTTAGCTCAAGAAGGCATACGTGTCTTTATGCCTCAAATGTTCTTAAATTTAGCTATAACTAATACTGGTGCCTTTGAGAATATCAGACAAACGTATGAGAATGGACAAAAGTGGTTTATTGGTGGACACTCTCTTGGAGGTGCGAGTGCCTCCATTTATACAGCGAATAACGTTAATAACATAGACGGAATCTTCTTTTTAGGTTCTTACCCAAGTGCTAGCAGTGTCTTAGCTGAAAAGCCTTTAAAAGTTCTTTCTGTTCATGCAACAAACGATCAAATACTGAATTATGAAAAATATATTGAAACGAAGGATATCTTGCCAACAGACACAGTATTTCTTGAAATTGAGGGCGGCAATCATTCTAATTTTGGTTATTACGGTCTACAAAGAGGTGATGGAAAGAGTAACATTTCACGGGAAGTTCAGCATGACTTGGTTGTCGAAGCCATTGTACAAATGATAAAAAATCAATAAGAGAGAAGCGGTGGCAAGAAGCTATCGCTTTTTTGTATAGTGGAGCTTCATTATAGAATCAGACTGCATTTCTCCATGCATAAAACAACAGCAATGGAAAAACCTATAGAAAATGAATTTAAATTGGAGAAAAAAGGTAGATATCATGTCAGGAAATTATCCAGCTTATTTTGATGAATTAGAGAAATTACACAAGCAGCTTGTCGAGTTGAGATACGAATATTGGCTTTCTCATAATTTGTTCACTCTCCAATGGTGGCTTCTTGTTATTGTGTTTATTGTGCCTTGGTTCATTTGGTGGAGGTACGTTGATAAGAAACGTATAAGTTCGATTTTATTATTTGGAACGTTACTTATGTTACTCGTCATCTTGTTAGATGATATAGGGGTCGAAGGAAATCTTTGGTCATATCCGTATCAGTTGATTAATTTGTTACCTCGGTTAATCCCGATTGACCAAGGAATTATTATTGTGGCACATATGTTCTTATATCAATATTTCCCTAAATGGAAAGGATTCATTATTGCTAATACGATCATGGCCCTGCTTTTTTCATTCTTTTTTGAACCTCTTACGGTTTGGCTCGGTATTTATCGTATTGAGAACTGGCGCTATATTTATTCCTTACCTATCTATATCGCAAAGGCAGCTTTCATTAAATGGATCGTGGACCACGTTATTTTGAAAACCGAATTTAAGCACAAACACCAACAAGATTAAATTTGTTATATGCCAAACTAAAAAACAGCACATTTATATGATACTAAAATGTGCTGTTTTGTGTTGTATTAGTTATATTTTATCCTTTAGATTGTATCCTTTTATACATTCCAACTCTATCAGTATTTAGTGAAAATTGTATAAATTCTTTGAAACTATGTAACAAAGTCAAGTAAACTGAGATTAAGAGGGGTAGTGATTTTATATGATGAATGGAGGACGAAAGATGAACAGATTAAACATTATCACACTTGGAACAATAGATCTTGTGAAGAGCCATGAATTCTTTAAAAAGTTAGGGTTTGATACGTCGATTAGAGGACCTGAATCTAATCCTGATATTATCTTTTTTAAAAACGAAGGAACTAGAATTGCCCTATATCCACTAGAAGAACTGGCTAAAGATATTAATCCAGGACAACCACCGCAAATCGGTACGGGATTTCCAGGCATTACGTTAGCTTATAATGCTAAATCAATGCAAGAAGTAGATGATATCTTAAATCAAGCCGAACTAGCGGGTGCCGTCATTGTCAAACAGCCGCAACAAACGGATTGGGGCGGTTATGGTGGCTATTTTACCGACTTAGACGGCTACTATTGGGAAGTGGCGTACGGGGAGTTCTGGGAGTTCGATGCTTCCAACATGTTAGTGATTGAGGATGAATGATAGATGTTAGATATTAAGGTATAGAGGACGTATTTCTCTATACCTTCTTTGTATATAGCCAATGAGAGGTTAATCACCACTGAAAGAAAAACTTTAAAGACATCGTGACTGCGGTGTAAGAAACGACTCCAATTGTAAATGTCAGATAATGAGCTTCATCATCCGGCGGCAATTCATATTTAAGCACGTTCAATATCATCGCCCCCGATATAAACGCAAAAATTATCGATTCGATGAGCGGTGATAAATCGATTGTCACCCCCAACAACCATCCTGCTAGAATCCCGGTTGCAAGGACGTAACGCCCAACATGATTATAAATATCGGCATACTCTCTCCACAAATCATGAGCAACCGCAACAAAATGCAGACCAACTGCTAGTCCATAGAAGACAGCCTGAATTCCTAACACATCGTGAGAAATGATCGTATAGGCGACTAACATATTATAAATGCCGAAAAAGATGATCTGTAACCAAAAGAGAGTTCTCGCTTTATGGGTTTTGTCATTTAGCTGCGCCTTTCGAACGACTTTCTGAATGCCGTAAAAAATTAACACCCCAATTAATCCAATAAAGTAAAGCTCAGACTCCATCGTAAAATAATCCCTGTATTCTTTAACGATAATCTGCTCCTTGTGGAGAGTCGGCAGTACGTATACAAATACATACGATACAGCTAATCCACCAGAAAAGGAAAACCATTTTAACCGTTTAATCCGGTCCGATGGAATTACTTCATTTGCGAGTAAATGTATTAAAATAAAGGAAAATCCCATTATAAATGCGTCTAGTGTCATGTGTTTTACCCCTTCATTAAGGTGTTTAGTATATGTTTTCCAGATCAGGAGTAGTTCATGAGGGGTTCTAAAGTGGGAAATGAATATTTACCGAAGAAACGAGAAGACTTATTGTCCGTTTTAGAGAATTTATTGTCTGATTTGAGAATTTATTGTCTGATTTGAAAATTTATTGTCTGATTTAAAAATATATTGTCCGATTTTAATTTTTATTGTCCAAAGTGTGTCTTCATCATTTAAATTTAGAATTTCAACCCATCATTAGCCTCAACATCTAGACAAAAAGTAAAAGACACCTGCCATTGATTAATTTAGGTTCAACTAAATTCTCCCGCTATATCAAATCGAAAAAAGCAGTAACCATAGCGTAAAACTTCCCCCGGCTTGTATGCATGATTTGGCCAAGTTCTGAATAGCTATTAACAAGGGTGACAAGTACTCCAATTGGGGCTCGGCCTATGGAAAGTCATCGATTAGTGACCAGTCATCCATCTCACGGATCATTCCATCGTTAAAGTGAACGAACGTTTTAGGGCGAGACAACATCTTAGTTTTTCAAATAGGGGGATTTATCATGGTTGAAGCTATTTTGACGTTTTTTACGAGTGAGCAGCAAGCCCAAGCGGTTTTAGCCAATCCAATGATTGAGCTTATTTTCATGGTGTTATTTCTGACATTTGTCGCAGCGATTGTGCTTCATTTTACGTTGTTTAGCAAATTGAGGAGAATTCGAAACCATATCAATGATACGAATTCGTTGGATATTGCGCCGTTAAATACAATGAAAGAAGAATATGAAGCGAGTAAAAATCAAGATGCAGTTAAAGTAGAAACGTTTGTTCAAAATAAGTTCTCTAGTTGGCGTGTGTTTAATGTACCTGTCGTTAGTCTCATTAAAATGATCCAAATGACGGTGTCGGTTTTTATTTTAGTCGGTGTACTAGGAACGTTTATCGGACTTGCGATGTCGCTTGGAAGCATTAATGCAACAGGGGATCAGCTAGTGGAGAATGTCGCGCTCGTCCTTGCTGGTATTGATGTGGCGTTCTACACGAGTATTGTCGGTATGGGATTATCCCTCATCATGACGGTTGTTACTAGAGTAGCAAATACGGAATTCATGTTAACTGACATTATGTTAAAGACCGAGTCCCATTTAGAAGAGAACGAACAAGATGGTATGGCCCGTCTTATTGATGTGTCTGAAACGATTAATGCTTCCATTGTCGAATTACGAGAAACGAATCAGGAATCATTGCAAAGCATCGTTCAATCGTTCCAGGGCTTTCAAGAATATACAGTCGGTCTACAGCAATCTGCGAAAGATTTGGCTAAATTTAATGAAGGCTTAACACAAAACTTAAAAGATTTCGTCGTTATTTTTAATAGTATGAGAGATCTAACGAGCGGTTTTGATAAAGGCGTAACGAAGCTCAATAAGAACTTTGATCAACTCTTTCAATACTTTTATAAAATGGACCAACGCAATGAACGAATGACGAGTGCGTTTACCGAAACGTATAAAAAAATTGATGAACTCGCCACATCTCAGATGGAAACAATGAACGAATTCCAAAACTCGGTCGTTGATTTAAAAGATTACTTCTCTTCTGTCGCAGAAAGGCAGGAAGCAATCTATGTATCTTTCGACCGAATGAACGCCCAGAGTGAAAATCTAGTAAAAATGATGCAGCAAAATAATCAGCAATTTGAGCGGATTTTCGGTGAGGATGTGAGTTCGAAACTCACTTCTATCACGACGTATTTAAATGAACTGAAAAATGACTTCAATAAACTAAACCATTCAATCGTTCGTTTACCGGATTCACTAGACACGATTAACAAAGCGCAAACAGAGTATCGTAATCTTTTATCGTATCGATTTGATGAACTGAAACAATTCAACCATGAATTTATTAATCAATTAAAAGCACAGTCGGCTAATGCGCATACGTTTGAAAAACATTTGAGCGATGCGACACGTTCCTATGAGCAAACAGGCCAACAAAACTATCAATTACTAAATGAAATCAATCGAACGATTACACAAATGGGCGACTCATTTAATCATAGAGAAAATCAAATTGAATCGAGTGTCACCGCACTAAAAGATACGATGAACCGATACGTTACCAATCTAGAAGGAACGTTGGGAGACAAATTAGATAAAGTGAGCCGCAACATTGGCGATTATGTCGTCCAAATGAATGACGCAATTAAAAAAGAGTTTAAGCAAATCGGTGATATTACCGAAGAAAATCAAGTAAGAAGTGCCCGCTCCATGCAGCAAACGATGAATGATTTAGGTCAAGAATTCCAACAGTTAAATCGTCAGCTTCATCTGATCTCACAAGAGTCGATAAGGCAAAATGAGCGAGTAAGGGTTGTAAGCAATGATTAATAAATATAAAAAGCTGTTTAACGGAGAGCAGGAGGAAGGGCACTTTTGGCCGTCATTTACGGACTTGTTAACGGCGATCTTACTATGTTTTATCCTCATTTTTATCATCATGATGGTCATTAAATCATTTCAAATCCAAGAAATGAAACGAACGATCGATCAAATTATGGGCGTTCGCGTTAATTTAATCCAAGATTTAAATGAAGAATTCAGCGACTCAACGTTAAATATTGAAATCGATGAGAAAACGGGTGCATTGATTTTTAATACAGACATTTTGTTTGAGTTTGATGCAACTGAATTAAAACCAGAGGCGTTCCAATTTTTAGATGAGTTCGTTCCCGCTTATTTAGATGTATTACTAGAAAGGGGTTATGAAGATTACATTTCAGAAATTATTATTGAAGGTCACGCCGATAAAATCGGTAGTTACTTGTACAATTTAGAACTGTCGCAGCAACGTGCGTTTAGTGTAGCCGAGCATATTTTGAGTGAAGATTTCCCGTATAAAAACATTCAAGAACACTTGAAAGATAAACTAACAGTGAACGGAAGATCCTTCAGTGAAGGGCGTACCGATGCAGATGGAAACTACAGCAATCAAGAGTCACGCCGTGTTGAATTTAAATTCCGCTTGAAAGATGAAGAAATTTTAGAGAAAACCCGCGAATTGTTGGGGAACTAGTATAACAACACCACGCCATCACTGGAGTGAAGTCCATGTGAGGCGTGGTGTTCACATTTTGGCAAATAAAAGTGAGGAATCGGACAATAAAAATTGAAATCGGACAATAAATTTCGATTTTGGACAATAAAATAAAAAAACGGACAATAAAGTCGTGAAAACCGACAATAAAACGATTGCAGGGGCTATCTTCATCACCGAGAAACACCGATGCAGCTCTCTTTTTCTTATAAATGAGCGTTATCAGTCACCAATCATAAGGATAATGCAAAATGCGTTCCGCAACGTCCATTTCTTTACGAGTATTAAACGTGAGAACTGTATATTTTCCGACAAAGCCAACACCAGCTGGCAAATGATAGCTCGGCATATTGGGGAAAAAATCATCCTGATACTGAACGGACGTCGGATGGTTATGTCCAGAAATATCATAGATAACAAGATGAGGGTCGCTCGAACAACTTGAATCGATGACTTGTTTTAACTTTAGCTTTTGTTCGTCTGTGAAATGAAGACAAGGGCCATGGTGTGTAGCTAATAATACTAAATCAGTATCTCGATTTTCATTTAATTCAAAATCGATCCAGTCAAAGGCCTCAGTCTTAAAATAACCAGGTCCGCCTGTTGCACGCTCTCCATTTTTATCGTACGCCGTTTCTGCCATGATCACTTTTAACCTGACCGCACCATTATCGACGACAAAACTTTGATTAAATTTACTTCCAGCAATCTCTTTTCTCGTTTGCACTTCTGGAAATAGTCGATATAGGTCCTTATCTTTGCGGTTCTCTCCAAATTCATGATTGCCGCATATCCGTTCTTTTCTAATGTTTGGATCAATCGCATTCCACAGGTCATTAAACTGGTTAAAATCAGAATGGTAGCGATCGACAATGTCCCCAAGATGAAGGACAAGTTCCGGTTGGTAAGCATTGATTTCGTTTACCAGATCCACAAAGTGCCGCATATGACTATGGGCTTTGTAAAAATATTTATCTTTGAACACAGCGTTTTGTTCCTTTGGCTTTCCATCCACTTCTGTTTTAAAATGTGTGTCGGTCATGACCCAGACGTGTAGCTCGTTTGGGTCTTTTCTTATAGCATGGTTACTTAAGTCATTCGGGTAGTACATACGGATAATTTCTCCTCATCACTATTTTATATAAAGCAAAAGTAATATGGGGGAGGACGCCTATATCCTAAGCCTAAAAACCTAAGCCATTCATTCGTTATAAATAATATATTTAAAGCTTTATTTTTTGTGAATGATGACGACCAGTATATTCCTATAAAAACAGACTGTAATAGTGGTGACCAGAAAAACACCTATTCTCACGTGAATTTAGTATAGTCAACAATCTGTGCAGAATTCCCCTGATTAAACTTTACTTGATTTATTATTCTAATAATATAAAAATTCAGTCTATTTATTGACGGCCTTTAATTCTCAAAGATATAATCTATAAAAGAGAAATTATTTCATTTTCTTAAAATATTTTACATAAGCTAGCTTTAGAGATTAGAAGCTGAATGGGGGTTGTTTTTATGGGGTATGATGCGATTGTGATCGGGGCTGGTCTAGCGGGATTAGTAGCGACTGCAGAAATTGCCGATACTGGTAAGAAGGTGTTGTTATTGGATCAGGAGCCTGAAGCATCGATGGGTGGACAAGCGTACTGGTCTTTTGGCGGATTGTTCTTAGTCGATTCACCTGAGCAAAGAAGGCTAGGGATAAAAGATTCGAAAGAATTAGCTTGGCAAGACTGGCTTGGGGCAGCGGGTTTTGATCGAGAGGATGATGAAGACTACTGGGGGAAGAAATGGGCCGAGGCGTACGTTGACTTTGCATCTGGCGAAAAACGCGCTTGGCTTTATAAGATGGGGGTTCGCTTTTTTCCTGTAGTCGGTTGGGCCGAAAGAGGAGGAGGTCTTGCTGACGGTCACGGTAACTCGGTCCCTCGCTTTCATATCGTGTGGGGAACAGGGCCGGGAATTGTCGCCCCGTTTGTGAAAAGAGTTCGTGAACATATCAAAAATGGTTTAGTAGAATACCTTCCTCGCCACCGCGTCGATCAACTTCTAACCGATGACGGTGCAATTGTTGGCGTTAGCGGCTCGGTTCTTGCTCCAAGTTCAGCTGCAAGAGGGGAAGATAGTAATCGAGACATCATTGGAAACTTCGAGTATCGAGGACAGGCCGTACTAGTGTCTAGTGGAGGAATTGGGGCTAATCATGACCTTATTCGTAAAAACTGGCCAGAACGATTAGGGGAACCTCCGAAACAAATGATTTCAGGTGTACCAGCTTATGTCGATGGACGCATGCTCAGTATCACAGAAGAAGCCGGCGGGCGAATTGTGAACCGAGACCGAATGTGGCATTACACGGAAGGAATAAAAAATTGGAGCCCGATCTGGACGAACCACGGCATAAGGATCTTACCAGGTCCATCATCCATTTGGCTTGACGCCAATGGTAAGCGTTTTCAAGCACCGAACTTCCCTGGCTTTGATACGATGGCTACGCTTGAAGCGATTAAGAAAACGGGACATGATTACTCCTGGTTTATCCTGACACAAAAAATCATTGAAAAAGAATTTGCGCTGTCGGGGTCGGAACAAAATCCCGATCTGACAGGAAAAAGCATTCGGAAGGTACTAGGAAGGGCATTGCCTGGACCATCAGGGCCTGTTCAAGCTTTTATGGACAAGGGGGAGGACTTCATTATTGCCGATAACTTGAAGGATCTTGTAAACGGGATGAATAAGCTGACAGGGGAAAACTTGCTAAACTATGAAGATATTGATAATCAAATTAAAGCAAGAGATAATGAAATCGATAATAAATTTACAAAGGATCTTCAAGTGACGGCTTTACGCGGGGCACGAAACTATATCGGTGATAAACTGATCCGAGTAGCACCGCCACATAAAATACTAGACCCGAAAAATGGCCCGTTGATTGCCGTACGATTGAACATTCTGAGCCGCAAAACCCTTGGAGGACTACAAACCGATCTTTCCGGGCAAGTCCTCAATGAGGCGGGAGAAAAAATTCCAGGACTGTATGCAGCAGGAGAAGCTTCAGGATTCGGTGGCGGCGGTGTACATGGATACCGCGCCTTAGAAGGGACATTTGTTGGCGGTTGTCTTTTCACCGGCCGTGTAGCAGGTCGTGCGATGGCGAAGAACTAAAATTAAGAGGCTCTAGAGTTGGGTGTTGAAGCCTCAACTCTTTTTTTCTGTATATTTCTATTTTTTCTTTTAAAATTAGAGCAGCGCTTTTTCTTTATTTACCTGACTATCAACTATACGCTTGTCTGTCCTCATGAATATGTTGTAATAAGGAGGTGAGTGGAAGATGTCAAATAAGAGAAAAAAGAAAGAACGTTGCTGTTGTTTAAATGAAATACCTAAATTAAAATTTTTTCCACTTCCAAAGATTAAAAAAATCCCAGTAAGAGACGTACCAGACAACTGCCAGATAGTTTGTGTAGGTTTATTTTGTTTTTTAGCTTGCTTCGCGAACGACGAATAATGTTATTAGAGCTTGAGCGTCGCTGTTGGCGCTCAAGTATACATAATCGTATTTTTTCCAACATCCAGTCCTCATTTTATAACAATAAATTGTTATAATTTATGCAAACCCGAGTTAAATTCCGCATATATCCTAAATATTTTATAAAAGCAAGATGAATACCCAAGAACTTTTATCTCAAAAGCATACGCTCTAATATAAACGTCTATAAAGCGAAATGGGGAGAGATGAAAGTGAATACTCATGCTTCAAGTTACAATACGTTTAACCCAACAGATCAAAGATTTGTTGGAGGCTTTGGTTTTGGTCCTGGGTTCGGTATCGGGCGTCCCGGCTTTGGTTTTGGTCCCGGATTTGGTATCGGACGTCCAGGCTTTGGTTTTGGTCCCGGATTTGGTATCGGGCGTCCAGGCTTTGGTTTTGGCCCGGGCTTGGGATTTGGCCCTGTACTTGGTTTTGGTTTTCCATTCTTAACAGGCCTAGCTGCTGGTGCATTATTAGCACCTGGTTTCGGCTATCCACCATATCCGCCTTATCCGCACCCACCATATTATTGTTGCTAAGAAATAATATCAAAACAAAAAGCAGCACTTCATCAAGAGTGCTGCTTTTTTTGTTATAGGAACAGTTAATTTTTTGCAATGGCTTCTCGAGAATTCACATAGTATTTTACAAGAAACCCCATGTGAATGATGGACATCATAAAATGTATGGCCAATCCTACAAACAACCACATCAACAGGTCGGGCATTAATAAGAAGGCAAGTTCCCAAGACATTCCTCTCTGGAACAGGATACCAGTTATCCGAGGAATTAAAACGATGACAGCAATAGGGACCGCTATATTAAGCAATGCTGCAGTTAGTCTTTGTCTAACTGTTTTTTGTTTTGGACGGGTAATCATTCTTGAAATTTTAATGATGTTGTAAATGATAGTCATAGCAAATAAGACGATAAGTAAACGATAGGCCCAGTGATACTGAACTCTAGAAGAAGGTTCCTGTTCTGTTAAAAGCGAGACCATTCCATTCGTTAAATCCGGATAAAACAAAAACGCATTCACCATATGGTTTTTGTTGATTAAGAAGGCAATGCTATATTCATCTTCAAGGAGCATGATCGCATTCGACGTATACCCGGGCAAAGAACCGCCATGGTGTACAGCTGGACGACCGGCAATTTCACCGATCATTAAGCCCATTCCATAGAAATTGCCACTCGACATCATCAGATCAATACCTTCTGGAGACACGCCAAGGACGGGCTCCTTCATGCGCACCGCTTCGAGAAAGCGAACTAAATCTTTTGAAGTAGACGTTATAAAACCAGCCGGAAGGTCGTACTGAAGATGCGGTTCCATTCGCTTCTTAGAAAAACCAAAAAAGGAAAGGTGACCAGGTGTATCCACTTCACCGATTACCGATGTGTGTTCCAGTCCAAGCGGATTAATAATATGTTCCTTGATATATTCGGGATAGCTTTGGCCGCTCACTCTTTCTACAATCGCTCCTAGCAAACTATAATTTGGATTAAAATAGGAAAAGTGCTCCCCGGGCTCGTACGTTAACGATATGCTATTCATATCCTCAATTAAGTCGTTAAACTGCGATTCAGGTGAAAGGTTAGACATGTACTCAAATTCAGTCATCCCACTAATATGATGCAAGAGATGCCATACAGTGATTTGATCAGATACGGTGAAATCGTCTAAGTACGTAGAAACACTTTCATCGAGGTTGATCATTCCTTGTTCGACAAGCTGCATCACCGCCAGAGCAGTAAATGTCTTCGTCGTCGAGCCAATATAAAACCGGGTTTCCTCGTTTAGGTCGTCACCGAAGACCTTGCTGTACACCAACTCACCTTGGTGCGAAATCGCAACAGACATTCCAGGAATGGCTAATTTATCTACTGTCTGTTGAATGTAATTATCCAATTCATCCTCTATTGGAAGTTTGTTAGAAGATGCTTCGGCATGTGCCGAATGAAAAAGGATGAAGGTAAAGAGAAGTAGCACACCTGTCAGTTTCCCCAAAAACACTTGTTTCATAGATCTCATCATCTTAAATTTCCTCTCAGGTTATTTAGTACCCAAAAAAATACTAGTTCTTCTTTATTATAATACTGGGCATTTATTCCTTTTCATTTTATTATGGATTTTTTATGAATAAATCCTCAGAAAAACGATGTTAAAGAAGGTAGTAAATGTGTATATAATGTTAATTTTTATTTTAAATGTAAAATATTTCAAATTATTATGTTACTCTTTGAATAAGGAGGTGAAGTCTTACATTTTTTAACTTTTATAACTGCTTTATTGAACTGAAGGTAGGTCCTGCTTGATTTTGGTCAAACCATATCTTAAGGAGGTATTAGGATGAAAAAGATAATTTCTATTTTCCTCGTCACTTGTTGTTGGTTTTTCATAAGTAGTCCGTCTTTGGCTTTGGATACAACTAGCGATTTATTTCCGGAAGTAAAGCAAAAAATAATGAACGAGTCAGCTAATGTTAAAAAAAACAGCATTAAAATCATCGACTATCACACGACTATTGTGGAGGTTGAGAAAGAAGTAAAAGTTGAAAAATACGTGAATGAGCAAAAGCAAAAAAGTGATGCTATTAAATTACTAAGAAAAGATATCTTAGTTGAAAGTATAGAAGAAAACCTAACACTATCGGGAGAAAGATTTTGGCAAAACCTCAACGATGACTGGTTAGAATATCAGCAGCAAGAAAGTGAATTATTAACACAGCTCGAAGAAGAATTTAAAGATAAAATATCAGAAAAAGTGATGAGTGAACGAGAAATGACCTCAATTGTCGTATCCTACACGGCTTCTAGTGATACGATCTTTCGTACGAATTATACAAAAGTGCTCTATTATGATCATGAATTAAACCGCTTTGTAACGGCGAATTCTTTTGTAAAAAACGATCTTGTTCAAGGTTTTATAGAACAGCACAAAGATCAACTAGGGGAACAATCAAACAAAGTAATACTGATGTTTCTACTTATGGCTCTTTTTGCCGTTTTTTGTATAGCAGTAATTGTGTTCCAAGAAATTAAAATGGGTAATTCTAAGTTCCGGACTAATAGGAGTTCCAGTTATCAGAAAGATTTATAAAAATGTAAACGGTTACATTTAGGTCTTGTATTGAATTGTTCCGAATTGTGGTTGGTCAATTCATGTGGAGAGGAATTCATCAACCACTTTTAACTGGTGTTGACCTTGTATTCTATAATTAATAAATTTTTTCAAGATAGGATATTTTATAGATTTAATCACTTACAATGAATGGTAAAATAAAGAAACTTCATAAAAGTTTCATTCCGATTTTAATAGGGCTTGTATTAGAAATGATAGATAGGGAGATTATAATGACAATAAAATTTAACCCTTTTTTTAGGGATGAATTAACGATACACGAGATACAGAGGTCAATGGAGAATGCAGTGATTACATCAAAAGAGTTAGTCATGTATTATTTACATCAAATTGCAAAATATGACCAGGCAGGACCAAGACTCAATTCTATTCTTGAAATCAATCCTGATGCTCTTTTTATAGCAGAATCATTGGATTATGAGAGAAAAGCAACAGGAGCTAGAGGACCGTTACATGGTATCCCTATCTTTTTAAAGGATAATATTGAAACCGATGATTTCTTGCATACGAGTGCGGGTACAATGGCCTTAAGTAGCCACTTGGCGAAAGAAGATGCATTTCTTGTTCAAAGACTTCGTGACGCCGGTGCGGTTATCTTAGGCAAATCGAATATGACCGAATTATCAAATGGAATGGCAACTGAAATGTGGGCCGGTTACAGTTCAAGAGGCGGACAAGTCGTCAATCCTTATGGTCCTGAGTGGTTTGTGGGTGGGTCTAGTTCAGGTTCAGCGGTTGCGGTGGCTGCTAATTTCACTGTCGGTTCTATTGGTACGGAGACCGATGCATCCATCCTTAGTCCAGCGATTCAAAATTCAGTCGTAGGTATCAAACCGACTGTGGGCTTAATTAGTCGCAGGGGAATCATTCCTTTTACATACTCTCAAGATACAGCGGGACCTATAGCAAGAACAGTCACCGATGCAGCACTGTTGCTAGAAGTGTTAGCGGGTGTCGATCAACTAGATCCTGCAACTCATAAATATAGCTATATTTCTCCCCAAAACTATTCGAGTTATTTAGATCGTAATGGTCTGAAAGGAGCTAGAATTGGAATATTCACAGACGCTTCAAAAGAATTTTATAAGTCAGATGAATATGACGATCATCTTTTTCAACAAGTGATTCGAACGTTGAAAGGTGAAGGAGCAACAATAGTAGGAGATGTTGACATACCGTCTTTTCATAGAGAGTGGAGCTGGGAAGTCACATTATATGAGTTAAAACATAGTTTAGATAATTATCTTTCCAAACTGTCACCACAGCTGCCTGTTCATTCGGTTTCAGAATTAATCGAGTATAATAAAAGTAACGCAGAAGAAGGTACATTAAAATATGGACAGGACAAATTAGAACAAAGAGCGAAAATATCGGATACATTAAGAAACCCGAATTATATAAATGCGAGACTAGAAGACTTGTATTTTTCTCAAGAACAAGGTATTGACTACGCATTGAAACAAAATCATCTCGATGTCATTTTGTTTCCTTCCTATGTTGGCTCAACCTTATGTGCAAAAGCTGGATACCCTAGTATCGCAGTCCCGGCTGGCTATAAAAAAGACGGCAGGCCATTTGGGATAACATTTGCGGGAGCCGCTTTTTCAGAAGCGACTTTAATAAAATTAGCTTATGCCTTTGAACAAGCAACTACCTTTAGAAAGCCTCCAAAATTAAGAGGTTAAATAAGGGGTGTATATTAGAAATAAATAGAAAATAACGGAGTGATCCAATGAAATTACCATACGGAGTGACGGGCGGATATTATAAACCAGTACTTGAAAAAGAACCACCTTGTATAGATGAAAAAGGGTTTTATCGTACATGTAAAGAAATCGCAGCGAAGAAACATTTGAAGTGCGAAATCATACATGACCTATTTTGTAGCAGTTATTGTGCGGTAAAATTTAACTATCAACCACGACCAATTTATGTACTATGTAATCGCGCTCATCCGTTTATTGGCTTTTGTCTATTTGAAAGTTTAGGCGAGGGCCATGTCTTTCATTGGGATCAATTTATTGACTTTGAAGAGTTAGAAAGAGAATTCAAATCGGATTATTACGTATTATCTGTAGAAGAATTATCCAAACCATTTCAGTTACAAGAGCATGAAGAATTAAGAACTGTTTCTTCCATTATTGAACAAGTGAATTATTACCAACCTCGTACGATTGGTGAAGCGATATTCAATGCATGGGATTGATTTAAATTTAATTCAGCTGGTTACTAGTTCAGCAGCTAATAAGAAAATTGGAGGAAAGATTAGTGGATCTACTAAAACAAAGGGTTTTACAAGCCATGAGTTTAACAGATGACTTTTATAATCATATTAATGACGCTTGTTTAACATTAAGAATATCAAACGTTCCATCCAATACAATTGGGGAACAAGCCTATTGTATGATCGGAGCGAGAGAAAGCTATTTAAAGTCTCTAAAAATGGGTCATTGGGCAGGATTTGATTGTAGTCTAATGGATAGTAATGATAAAACATTAATCAATAGCAAATTGGAAGAAACACATACAAACATAGAGAGATTTTTACGAGAAACTAGCCTAGATCAAATGAACAGTAGTTTGTTATTTGATTTATTAGAACATGAAGTTCAACATCACGGACAGTTAATTCGCTATGCATATGCTAATAAAATTTCCTTCCCAAAAAGCTGGAATATTCGTTATACTGTTTAATCTATGTTCAACAAGAGGCAGGAACTCGTGCATCACCAAGAAAATGTACATAGCTGATGTTTACATTAAACCCGATCTGAATGGATGGCAGTAAGCCGTCCTTTTTATTTTGGTTCACAATAGGACCTTTGATCTAATGAGGTTAAATTTGTAACTTAGTGAGGATAGTTAAGCTTCATTTGAAAATAATATAAAAAAATACAAATAGTGGAGTTAACATGCCATCTCAAAAATTAAGTACAAATAAAACTCGTTACCAAAAAGGGGTTGTCACTCCTTATAATTACAATATTGTAGAAGTAAGAAATCCGACGGTTATCATGTGGTGGTCTGCAGCCATGCCTGGTTTTGGCCATGTGATGTTATGTAAATAC
Organism: Alkalihalobacterium chitinilyticum; assembly: GCF_029028005.1. GTDB lineage: Bacteria > Bacillota > Bacilli > Bacillales > Bacillaceae_F > Alkalihalobacterium > Alkalihalobacterium chitinilyticum. The sequence goes on along the minus strand of NZ_JAOTPO010000013.1, from coordinate 81,505 downwards.
TTAAAGGGCTTCATATTAATTATTTGGGAGTTCGCTGTAAACGTGAATGCGAACATCAATACGGCGATTGTCTATACGTTTACAGGCAGATTTGACGAAGCGATCCAAGTGGTGGATACAAAATGGGTTTTACTTTATATGCCAGTTTATGTCTACGCGATTTGGGATAGCAGACGGGCTACGATTGATTTAAACAAATACGCCGTTTTAGCAGACCAATCTAGTGATTCTATCGCTGAGATTAAACCGATAGCTATTGCTGCTATAGAAAATAATTATCTGGATAAACGAAAACCTTGGTTAGCTGTTTTTTGGTCGATTGTAACACCTGGTTTAGGACATCTCTACATCAATCGGTTACCATCCGGATTTTATCTCCTCATCTGGTTTCTTGTAGCCATCTGGTTTTCTAATTTCTTACCAGCCATTCACTTAACATTCATTGGTGAATTTCAACAGGCGACCAGTATCTTACATCCACAGTGGGTGTTATTTTTACCTTCGATGTATGGTTACGCTGTTTATTCCGCATATGCTCAATGTGAAAGTTACAATAAGCTAATGGAGAAACAACAAAGTTACTTTTTACAAGAAGAATATCAGAATTCGTCTTTTAAAGAGAAAACGAATTTATTGACAGAGAGAAGTGGTGAAATGAACGTTGTGGCGTCTTTTGATCACACGGTTTACTTGGAGCTAGCGATTAAAGAACTTGAACGACATGGAATTAGCAAAGAAAATATTTTTACTGTACCTTTAACCGAAAAAAACAAGCCAAAGAAAAACAGCGAGATCATTCGCGGATCAGGGTTCTCCCTTTTAGATATAACGTTTACGTTAGGCACGGTGTTTTCCCTGTTTGGAGTGATTTATGGTTTTGTACTCGACGGAGGTCCGATTGCGTGGGGGTTAATTGGTCTTTTCGTTGGTAGTGGCGTAGGGTTTTTACTTGATTTATTTATCCGCAAAAAGCAATTTAAAACGAGAAAGCGAAAAGGTGAAGGTGGAGAAGTAGTAGTTATGATACATTGCCAAAAAGATCGCATTCCTCTAGTCAAAGAGATTTTATTTGATCATTATACTCTTGGTCTAAAAGTGGTTGAAGAAGAATTTAAAGTGGAGAACTATTAAGAGTAGTCATGCATGAAGAGGAACAGTTTTTTCAGGCGAAATGTTTTTCAGCATTTCGCCTTTTTCCATTTGTTGATTATATTGGTTTTATATTTAACACCAAACAATGATTCGATAAGGTGTAGTTTGAGCGGGAATGCTTTTAGTGGAAGGACCATAAATGACAATAAGATTGCGGTTAGCAGGATTTGTGGTGAACGGTTGACCATTCGTTAGTAAGAGTTGCGTATAAGGAGAAAGATTTAATTGTAATTGTCCATCACGACTGACTAACTGCGAGGTGAAAAAATCGACTTTTACATTTTGATGTGGTTGTTCTTTTACCATAACCAGGGCTGCATATTGCGGCGGATAAATCAAAGGAACCGGTGCATCCCCATCGTAATATCCAGTAACTCGATCACCTACTGAAACAACCGCTTGATCGACAAAGTAAGTGGTCGGAGAGACAACGAAGTTCACAAGGGCACCAGTACCGTCTTCTACAGATATCATTTTATAACATCCTTCACTTTCATCATTGACACTGATCGGAAAATCCTGAATTGAGGTGACGAAGCCTTGAAAAAACCGGAAATTGATCATATGCCATCCCTCCTAATCATGAATTAAAATTTGTTTATTACAAAAGACGTCCATTCATAAAGCTGATAAAATATGATTAACTAAACAACGTGCCATTCATCTCAAGGTCATACATATGCGGAATAACGGGCAAAAGACCAATGGACGGAACATTTTATTTTTATCCCGTTTAACTGACTGAAGAAGAAATTTAAAAGGCTAGGTGGGAGAGGATTGAACACAGACTAAGGTCGCCGTCCTGTGTCAACGTCAGTTTGATCACATCGTGCGGGCTTCTGCACAGTTTAAAAAATAGATACGACGGTAGTTTTCCAGTACGAGGTTTTGGATCATCCGATTGCAAATGTTCTTCTCATTTGTTTTATGTTCCATTGGTTTGTGATATGAAGAATGTGTGAGTCATTTAGCGAACTAGTAGAGATGGCTTTGATAGTTTGGTCATTTTTACACATTTAAATGGAAGCATCTATAAACGTTGATATAACGGACTTCATCAATCGGAATTTAGTATGTTTCCGTTATGATCTATCGATTTCGGCTTTCCTAAGGATGAATCAGCGAATTATTTATGATACAATGACCATCAAAATGAACAAAAGGAGAATGATATGAGAAAAAAATGGTTATTAACATTACTACTTGCTGGATTTGTATCTGTAACAGCAGCATGCGGAAACACGGATGAATCAGCTGAAAATAATAATGAAGCACCAGAAACACAGGAAGAAGCGGCGCCTGTCAATGCCGAACAACCGGACATGCCTGAGCCGGACTTAGACGGAATTCCTGACGTTGTGGCAAGTGTCAACGGGAAAGACATTTCAAAAGAAGACTTTGAGTCCGTTTATGTAAATCAATTCATGCAGGCTGCAATGCAAGCACAAATGTTTGGTGAAGAAGTCAACCAAAACGAATTAAAAGAACAAATGATTGAAAGTATGATTGCTCAAGAACTTCTTAAACAAGAAGCCGATAAGTCGGGACATGAAGCGTCAGAAGAGGACATCAATAACACACTTGAAGATTTAGCGTCGCAATATGGGCTTGGTACAAGTGACGAGTTCCTTGCTGCTTTAGAAGAACAAGGAATGGATCGAGAAGAAGTTATATCTGAACTTGCATTACAAGTAAAAGTAGACAAGCTGATTGCTAGTGAGACGGGAGAGATCGAGCCAACAGAGGCTGAACTAAAAGAATTTTATGAGCTCGCAGTCGCCCAACAAGCACAAATGGGTGGAGAAGATGTAGAAATACCGCCTTTTGAAGAGTTAAAAGATGAGATTGAAAAGCAAGTGAAGCTTCAAAAGCAGACGGAAGTGGCTCAAGCGTTAGTTGGAAAACTTCGTGAGGAAGCAGACGTAACGATTAACTTATAATGATTAATATGACCAGATCCGAGTACGGATCTGGTTTTTTGTATATCGATTATAAAGTATATGCATCTGTCTGCATTGAGTAATATATTGAATCTCTCACTTTTGATAAACCTGGATAGAATGTCTTTGAACATACCATACAGGTGGATCACTCATTCTAATTGTCTAGAAGGTTTTTTACAATTTATAATGAATACTATAAGTACTGAGTTATTTTATTAGCAAAACAATTTTTCATAGGGGGAAATCATGAACAAACAGAATGGCACCTTTAACCAAGAATACGCACGCCAATTAGATCAAAACGATCCGTTAGCTCGATATCGGGATGAATTTTACATAAAAGAAGGTACGATATATTTCGACGGGAACTCACTAGGACTGTTATCGAAACGAGCTGAGCAAACCTTACTTGACTTGCTTCACTCTTGGAAAACACTTGGTATTGATGGGTGGACCGAGGGAGACAATCCCTGGTTTTATTTGTCCGAATCAATGGGTGATCAGATGGCGCCTCTCGTTGGTGCGACTAATGAAGAAGTGATTGTAACCGGTTCCACTACATCGAACCTTCATCAGCTAACGGCATCCTTTTATCAACCGGGCGGAAAGAAAACGAAAATTTTAACCGATGAACTCGCTTTTCCGACGGATATTTATGCGCTGCAAAGTCAGTTAAAGCTGAAAGGAATGGATCCTTCCGAGCATTTAGTAAAAGTAAAAAGTACCGACGGCCACACCGTAGATGAAGACGATATCATTCAAGCGATGAGCGATAATATTGCCCTAATTGTTCTACCAAGTATTTTATACCGTAGCGGCCAAATTTTAGATATGGAACGATTGACGAAGGTAGCTCATAAACGAAATATATTAATTGGTTTTGATCTCTGTCACTCAATCGGATCGATCCCTCATCAATTAAGCGAATGGGAAGTTGATTTTGCCTTTTGGTGTAACTATAAACATTTAAATGGCGGGCCTGGAGCTGTCGGCGGTTTATATGTGAACAAACGACACTTTGGAAAAGATCCAGGGCTAGCAGGTTGGTTTAGTTCACGAAAAGATAAACAATTTGACATGGAACATAATCTAACTCCTGCCGAACATGCGGGAGCTTTCCAGATGGGTACACCCCATGTCCTCAGCATGGCGCCATTGATCGGTTCTTTATCGATGTTTAATGAGGCAGGGATTGAACAAATTAGAAGCAAGTCCTTACAATTAACTGGCTACATGCTAGACCTGATCGATCACAAGCTAAAAGATTACGGATTTACGGTGAGAAATCCAATGGAGGACGAAAAGCGCGGCGGTCATATTTTCTTAGAACATCCAGAAGCTGCACGGATTTGTAAAGCTTTAAAATCTCACCAGATCATCCCAGATTTCCGCTCACCGAACGGGATTCGCCTGGCACCAGTCGCATTGTACAACACGTTTGAAGAAGTTTGGCTGGTGCTAGAAAAGTTGAAGCAAATTATGGATGATGAGGAGTACAAGAAATTTGAAAATAAACGGGGAGTGGTCGCATAGATATGAAAAATAACACCCAAAATCAAAAGCGATGGATTGATATCTCACAGCCGCTAACGAGTTCGATCGCTCACTGGCCTGAAGATACACCATTTTCATACGATGTCAGTTATACAAAAGAACAAACCGGTTCGGTTAACATTGGGAAAATTACAACGAGCGTCCACATCGGAACACATATTGATGCGCCGTTTCATTTTAAAAATGACGGTGCCAAAGTGGGGGAACTAGACATCAACGTCTACATTGGCCCTTGTCGAATTATTGATGTATCAAACGCCTCGAAAATCGATGCAGATACGCTGAGTCAATATGATTTAGAAGGCGTCACTCGGCTGCTTCTGAAAACGTCGGTACCAAACAACCCGAGCGCTTTTCCGAATGAAATTCCGTACATAACGAAGAGCGGGGCAGAGTACATGCAGCAGAAAGGCATTATTTTACTAGGAGTCGATGTTCCTTCTGTTGATCCATTGGACAGCAAAGAACTCGAAGGACATCACGCCTTACATGAACACGGAATTCATATTTTAGAAAATGTGATGTTAGATCAAATTGAACCTGGCGATTATGAATTGATTGCTTTACCACTTGCAATCATCGAATCAGATGGAAGTCCTGTCCGCGCCGTGATTCGTCCGATATAGATAATAAAATAAGAGGCTTTACGGAGGAGTTTAACTATGGAACATAAAGATAAAAGGCACAACTCGACAACTGAGTCTGAAAAAAACATCCATACCGATTTCACAAACAATATGACGTACGGAGAATATCTACAGCTCGATCAAATCTTATCCAGCCAGGATCGTTTGTCCGATCATCATGATGAGATGCTGTTCATCGTCATTCATCAGGTGAGCGAACTATGGATGAAGCTGATTTTACACGAGCTGAATGCCGCAATAGAGTCGATTGAAAAAGATGATTTGCAAACGTCATTCAAACAATTAGCTCGAGTATCTCGAATTCAATCGCAAATCATTCAAGGTTGGGATGTCCTTTCTACATTGACGCCTTCTGAATATATGGAGTTTCGTGATTTCTTAGGGCAGGCATCTGGATTCCAATCATTTCAATACCGAAAAATCGAATTTGCGCTCGGCTATAAAACCGACCATGTGTTAAAAATCTATCAAAAAGATCGTGAGCTTTACGCAGATTTAGAAAAAGCATTTAAAGCACCAGGGTTGTACGACGTCGCGATCAAACAATTGGCCAAAGCCGGATTCACCATTCATCCAGATCTATTGAACCGCGATTATTCCACGCCGTATGAGGAAGACCAATCGGTACGCGACGCTTGGTTAACTGTCTACCAAAACGTCGATCAATATTGGGATTTATATCAGCTCGCAGAAAAACTCGTCGATATTGAAGATTCCTTACAACAATGGCGTTTCCGTCACATGAAAACCGTCGAACGCATCATCGGCTTCAAAATGGGAACCGGCGGATCTTCCGGCGTAAACTATTTGAAAAAAGTACTAGACCAGCGCTTCTTCCCAGAGTTGTGGGATTTGCGGACGGAATTGTGATGATGAATGGCTAATGTATTTGAGATTGTTGGGAAGGCCGCATTTTGCGGTCTTTTTGTTTACTAGTGAGTTAAATTAGAGCTTTGGAATAAATGAGGTAAAGTTTGTATAATCCAGGTTAAAGCCGCCGCAGATTAGAGCCTAGTTTTTCTAATATCAGGGAATTCTGGATCACAAACCGCAACTTCGAGCCCGCTTTATCCAGTTTAAGGAAATTATAGGTCACAAAACGCAGTTTCGAAACCACTTTATCCAGTATCAGGAAACTTCGGATCACAAACCTCAGTTTTTAACCGGCTTTATCCAGTATCTGTTAACTTCAGGTCACAAACTGTAGATAGACCCCCGAAATCTTCAAAACCAGAAAAGTTCGGGGCGCAAACCGTATATTAATTTTAGACAAAAATACCATGTTATTATTTAGCACATCCGCTACGAGGAAAAACAATTCAAAGAACACGATTACTAAACAATCAATCCATTCAATTCAACTAAATATTCTGAAACTATTTCTTTCCTAACCTAATGTAATGTAAACTGAAGGTACCTAAGTTTTTTAGGCGCCTAGATACTAAACCATATCACTGATGCTGATAATCTACGATATAAAGAGGACTTTCATTAAAAATGTAACCGCTTAATAATTCACTATACAATGAACTAATCTTGCTTACATACAGCCTGTCTATAATAATTATTCGGAGTGATACGATGAATCTTACGAAAGAACTTCCCATTCCATTCCCCGTCTTAGTAACGAATGGGCAGCAACTGATTATCGATTTTAACGAGTATTTTAAAGGTACCGAACTTCCAACTGTACAAAAAGGACAACCGCTCATTGACTATTTCGACCAATGGGTGCCTAGTGGGGATTTTCATATTGCTTACTATAACGACCATAAGTATCTATTAGTTTCGAAGACATACCAACATCATGAACAAAAACACTATATGTACATTCTGCTGAACGGTGAACATTATGTGGACCTGTTAGAAAAAGTGAAAGAGTTAGGTAAATATAATCGAGAACTAGATGCAATCATCGAAAGCTCTTATGATGGTTTTTATATTACTGATCATCAAGGAACTACGCTTAAGGTCAACTCTGCGATTGAGCGCATTACCGGGATTCCGCGAGAATATTATATTGGGAAAAACATTAAGTATCTACTTGAAAAAGGGATTCTTACCGAATCGGTTACACTCAAAGTTTTAGAGAAAAAAGAAGCCGTAACGGTCGTCCAAAAAAATCATAACCAAATGGAAACGATGTTAACAGGGAGTCCCATCTATAATGAGGCTGGAGAAATTGAAAAAGTCGTAACCAACATCCGTGACCTTTCTGAATTAAATAACCTTCACGAACAATTAAAAAAGGTTCAACAGTTAAACGATCAATACAAGCATGAATTAGAGCGACTGAAAGCTCATAAAAATTTAGATCCAGAAGTCGTTATCAAAAGTAAAAAAATGGAAGAGTTATTCCAAGTGGCCGAACGTTTAGCTAATGTGGATACGACTGTATTAGTTTTAGGAGAAACAGGAGTTGGTAAGGATGTTTTTACTAGGCATCTCTATCGTGTCAGCAACCGTTATGATACAGGTAAATTGATAAAAGTCAATTGCGGTGCTATTCCGAAAGACTTACTTGAATCAGAATTATTCGGTTATGAAAGTGGAGCCTTTTCTGGAGCAAGTCGATCCGGTAAACCCGGGATGTTTGAATTGGCTGACCGTGGGTTCTTATTTCTAGATGAAGTTGGCGAGTTACCGCTAGATTTACAAGTGAAACTGCTGAGGGTTTTACAAGAAAAAGAGATTCAAAGAGTTGGGGGAACCGATGTTAAAAAAGTAGATGTTCGCGTGATAGCAGCACTAACAAGGACCTAAAAAAAATGGCTAATGAAGGAACTTTTAGAGAAGACCTATACTACCGATTACACGTTGTACCGGTTTCCATTCCTCCACTAAGGGAGCGCAGAGATGATATTTTACCTCTCGTTCAGCATTTTTTAAATGAGAATAATCACAAATATCAAATCTCTAAAAGCTTTGATAGATCGCTTAAAGAATTTTTTTATCAGCATGATTGGCCGGGGAATGTCCGAGAGCTCGCCAACTTAGTCGAACGATTGATGCTGACAGTGCCCACGAATGAGCTACAAATGAAGGACCTTCCTGACGATTACCGAAAAGCGGTAGATAACATCCCGTATGTCCCAAAGGAGTTGGAAACTTCAAATGAAATAAAAACTCCAAAAGAAAAAAGAACTATAAAGGAAATCGGTACTCTAAAGGCAGCTGTTGAACAAGCAGAGCGAGAGGTTTTATCGTTGGCAGCACAACAATTCCAAACGACCTATGAAATCGCCGAACATTTAGCAACGAGCCAAGCGACGATTGTCCGAAAGCTGCAAAAATATAAGATTAAACCAATCGATACAAAAATGAATTAAAATTCAAAAATGAATTAACAAACCGTTCACTTTCAATTCAAAAATGAATTAAAAAGATACCAAGAACCTGAAAAGCGCTACTTATAGCGCTTTTTTATTTTGGCACGAATTTTGCAATTGAAGAAGTAGAGAAACAAAATTTGATAAAAATTACTGGAGGAATGATTAGAATGATCGATTTCGCTTTAACAGATGAACAGAAAGAATTTCAAAAGCTAGCTAGGGATTTTGCACGAAATGAAATTAGACCGGTTGCGCATATTTACGATGATACCGAGGAAGTTCCATGGGATGTAATTAAAAAAGCGGCCAAGTTAGGGTTAACATCGTACCGTTACCCGGTAGAATACGGTGGTTTAGGAATCAGTGATCCGATTACTTCTTTAATTATGACAGAGGAAATTTACTGGGGATGTGCTGGTATTGGTACAGCGATCAATGGAACGGGATTAGCTGCGACAGGCATTATGGTAGCTGGAACGGAAGAACAAAAAAAGAAATTCATTCCACAATTTTGTGATCCTGATAACCCGAGACTCGGAGCGATGGGACTTACAGAACCGAGTGCAGGGTCGGATGTATCTGCAATGGCTACGACTGCCGTTAAAGACGGAAATGAATATGTACTGAACGGAACTAAGCAGTTTATTACAAATGGCGGAATTGCTGATGTTCACGTCATTTTTGCTCAAACCGACAAGGAAAAAGGTTGGAATGGTGTCGCTGCTTTCGTAGTCGAAAAAGGAACACCAGGACTGAAAATGGGGAAAAAGGAAATCAAAATGGGTGTACGTGCTTCGCATACTGCACAAGTCATCCTAGAAGATTGCCGAATTCCGTTAGAAAACCGCTTAGGTGGTGAACCAGGGGAACCGACTCACATTAGCGGTCTTGCCGCATTGAAAATGCTAGAACGCACGCGACCATCTGTTGGAGCTGCAGCCCTAGGAATTGCTAGAGCAGCGTATGAATATTCGCTAGAATACGCAAAAGAGCGCAAACAATTTGGTAAACCAATTATTAAAAACCAAGCAATTGCTTTTAAACTAGCAGATATGGCTACCGAAATTGAAGCCGCTCGATTATTACTGTGGAAAGCAGGTTGGCTCGTTAAAAATAACCAACCATTCGCTCGTGGTGAAGGAAGCATGTCGAAGTTATACGCGGGTGATGTTGCCGTTAAAACAGCAACAGAGGCGATCCAAATTTTAGGTGGCTACGGTTATAGCCGCGAGTATCCTGTGGAGAAATGGCTCCGTGATGCGAAAATCTATCAAATCTGGGAAGGAACAGCGGAAATTCAACGTTTAGTCATTTCGAGAATGATTGAACAGAACGGATAAAAAGTTTTGAGGAGAAGCTTCCAAATAGTAGAGTAAATCAATAAATAATCACACCAAAAACAAATTTGATCGAGGTGGAAACGATGTCGCTTTTAACGGATGAAAACTTACAAATGAAGCTGATGATACGGAGTTTTGTTGAAAATGAAGTGGAACCGTATGCCCAGCAAATCGAAGAAGAAGATCGAATACCAGAACATTTGATTGAAAAAGCAAAAGAACTAGGCTTGTTTGGGATCAGCATTCCTGAAGCATATGGGGGCATCGGCTTAAATACCGTTTCTGATACTGGATAAAACAGGCTCGTATCTTAATGTCTCTAATGGGAACCCGCGGCTCTTAAAGAGATAACTATTATAACAAAGTTGACGGAATAGTAACTATATGATCGTTAGGTGAAAGACCGCCGTTGTGCGGTCTTTTTACATTAGAGATGTTACTAGGATTTGGAGGATACATTGGGGGAGCCGCCGAACAATCAGCTTCAGCCATGAACATGATCCTCGCATTAAATCTTTATATTCCACTCGCACTAGGAGTCATTCAAGTCATTCTCCTTTGGTTATTTAAAGTGGATAAACATTACACAGACATCCTTGCACAGCTTCAAGCGCGCAGAGACGGTGGGAATTAAGTAGTCTACTAACAATGTCGATGAAAGTTGCCGCATTTTTTAATTCTGGATCGCAAACCACTGATACGAGCCCGCTTTTTCCAGTATTAGGAGATTATGGATCACAAGCCACAGATACGACCCCACTTTTTCCAGTATCCGGAGATTATGGATCACAAACCACAGATACGAGCCCGCTTTATCCAGTTCCAGGAAATTATGGATCACAATCTGCAGATACGAGCTCGCTTTATCCAGTTCCAGGAAATTATGGATCACAAACCTCAGATACGAGCCTGTTTTATCCAGTATCAGAAAATTCTGGATCGCAAACCACTGATACGAGCCCGCTTTATCCAGTTCCAGGAAATTATGGATCACAATCCACAAATCGAAAGCATGTTCACCAAATAGCAACACATTTTGTGAAGTTCTTCACAAAATCTTTAAATTTAAACGGTATTTTTACTTCAAGAGCAGTAAGTTCCAAAAGATTCTATTAAAGACAGGGGTTACAACATGAGAATTCAACCATTTTTAATTTTTATTGGCGTTGCACTGTTGATCATTATTCTAATAGGGTGCTCAACGAATGACCAAAACGCATCTGTGAGCGCAGATTCAAAGGTCGATAGAACCGAGTTAGTCCAAATTGCTTCGTTTGGTCTGGAAGGATGTACTAGTTGTGACAATGCAAAAGAGATCCTATCACAATTAGAAGAAGAATTTGCAGATTTGAATTTTATCCAATATAACGTTATTAATGATGTAGATGTTGTGAATGATTATGGCGTAAAAGAACACCCGACAGTATTATTTTTGAATAGTAATGGTGAAGAGCTAAAGCGGTTAGAAAAAGAGACAGACCTTGATCCGTACAGAAAAGCGATTGAGTTTTTACAAACAAATGAGGTTGAACCGATTTTGCCACAAAGCAACTCGAATCAAGAAAATAGCATATTAATTTCAATTTTTGCTGTAGATAAGGAAGATGGAAAATATTTAGAGATACCTAGATTTGTGAAGTATAACTCTGAAGTTCGCTACCCGCGTATTTCTGCCATTCAAGAACTTCTAGCAATCAAAACCGAATTACCAGAACAAGTGACAAGCCCCATACCAGATGATGTTGAATTTGTTCAGATCGACGGGGCAGATGGAGTCACAATTGTTACAGTATCTAATCATTTCGATCAATATATAGGAACAACTATTGGGCAGCAAACAGAAGAATTAATTGCACTTACGCTACTATCGTTTGATGGTGTAGAAAAAGTGCAGATTATTACTGAATCGTATGAGGGGGATATTCTAACTGAGGAATTATTAGATAAAAAATCGCAAAATCAAACATTCTTATTTGAGCATAATGACGAATGGATGCCAATCATCGGTGTGGATGAATACAATACGAATATTTTACACCAACATGATTTAGAAAAAATCCCTTGTTTCTGCGGTTGTGGGGAAATCGGTCATACTAGTAATCATAACTGTTTCTTCACCTACAATGAAGATGGACAGAGAATCTTAGAAAAGCACGGGGAGTATTGTCAAGTATGTTTAGATTTAACTAACATTTACGTTGAGTTGAAAGGCGAAGGGAAGGCCCTTCAGGAAATAAGAGAATATATTGATCGTATGTTTGAAGGTTACATTCCGACAGAAACACCACAACCCTAAACTAATGGGGCAGCTATTAAGAGATGTATGAATTTTTATCTCTAGTAGTTGCTCTTTTTTATGTGGAGGCGGTTTTATAAATTTAGTATTGCATTGGTTTTAAGAAAGGTAATTAAAAAATTTTTATATAAAACATTTAATTCCCATACTGTATAGTTTTAAAAAAACAACGTTAACATAGGGTTTCTACTGAAAAACGAAGCAGGAATCTTTAACCATGTAAAGAATTTAAGCGGTAATGTAAGCGCTTGCAAAAGTGTTTTTATTTTACTATCATTCAAATTAACATCGCTTAATTTTGAATTTTCAGTAATTGATAGGAGGGTTTTGTCTATGGCTAAAAATGCATTTGAAGTGAACCAACAGACAGAGAATGAAGTGTTTCCAGTAGAAAGTATTCATCACTTGGAACTTTACGTAGGAAATGCAAAGCAGGCGGCTTATTTTTTCTGTAATGCCTTTGGATTTGAAATTACATCTTATCGAGGTCTAGAAACGGGCAGCCGCGATCTCGTCTCATATGTTCTTCAGCAAGAAACGATCCAGTTAGTTGTGACCGGCTCACTGAAAGATGATACCGAAGTGGCGTCATTTGTAAAATTACACGGGGACGGAGCGAAAGATATTGCTTTAAAAGTGTCGAGTGTCGACCAAGCCTATGAGGGTGCGGTTAAACGTGGGGGCCTACCCGTTCGGGAGCCTTGGACAGAAAGTGATGAAAACGGGACAGTAAAAAAAGCGATCATTGGTACGTACGGGGACGCCATTCATACGTTAATTGAAATTGTGGATTATAACGGCTGTTTCTTACCGGGATATCAAACCTACGAGGGAAGTAATCATTCCGCATCTGCAGGACTTGTCGGCATTGATCACGTAGTCGGGAATGTAGAAAGTATGGAAGAGTGGACATCATATTATGAAAAAGTGTTTGGCTTCCAAGTTTTAAAGCATTTTGATGATGATGATATCTCTACAGACTACTCAGCTCTCATGTCGAAGGTAATGACAAATGGAACAGGTCGAATTAAATTTCCAATTAACGAACCCGCAGAAGGTAAACGAAAGTCGCAAATCCAAGAATACTTAGATTTTTACAATGGACCAGGTGTGCAACATCTTGCACTACTGACGAATGACATTATCTCAACGGTTAAGGTCTTACGGGAAAACGGAATTGAATTCCTTGATACACCCGCTGCTTACTACGAAGACCTGAGTGCGCGTGTCGGTGACATTGATGAAGATTTAAAAAAACTGCAAGAGCTTAGTATTTTAGTAGATCGTGATGATGAAGGCTACCTGCTGCAAATCTTCACAAAACCGATAGTTGATAGACCAACACTATTCATCGAAATCATTCAGAGAAAAGGAGCAAGAGGCTTCGGCGAAGGAAACTTCAAAGCCCTATTCGAATCCATTGAACGTGAACAAGAACGACGTGGAAATATTTAAGGATTGGTAGCGAATAGATATAAAGAAGGGGTCGTAAGAGGAGGTAGAGGTAACTATAATACGGATTAGATTGAAACCAGTGGTATAAAGTGATGTACCTGGTAACCAAAGACGGTGATTGAGTAGCGCTAGAGGGGAAATTTAGGCGATACCCCTTGCGAATGTGGCCGGTTCGTTCACGCTTGAGGAAAAATTTAGGCGATATCACTTACGAATAGGACCGGTTCGTTCGCACTAGAGGAAAAATTTAGGCGATATCACTTACGAATAGGACCGGTTCGTAAGCGCTTGAGGGAAATTTTAGGCGATCACGCTTACGAATAGGGCCGGTTCGTTTGCACTAGAGGAAAATTTTAGGCGATACCACTTACGAATAGGACCGGTTCGTAAGCGCTTGAGGGAAAATTTAGGCGATACCCCTTACGAATAGGGCCGGTTCGTAAGCGCTAGAGGAAAAATTTAGGCGATGCCACTTACGAATAGGACCGGTTCGTTCGCGCTTGAGGGAAATTTTAGGCGATCACGTTTACGAATAGGGCCGGTTCGTTCGCACTAGAGGAAAAATTTAGGCGATACCACTTGCGAATAGGGCCGGTTCGTAAGCGCTTGAGGGAAATTTAGGCGATACCGCTTACGTATAGGACCGGTTCGTTCGCACTAGAGGAAAAATTTAGGGGATGCCGTTATCCAATGAGGGGATCCGGTGTAACCTTAAGAAAAAGCTCAGGAGTAATCCAATAACGAAAGCGAAAAACCTTAATACACGAGAGTATTGACTCTTCAAACTAAGGAGTAACTGGAATGACGTTTTTCTTCCGTTACTCCAAGATTGATTAAACAAACTAAAGGAGGGAGGACAAATGGTAGAAGAGAATAACCCAAGTGACACGCAAAAGCATAATTCTAGTACTCTACAATTCTTTTCAAACCTGATTGATTACGCAGGCTTATTCCCTCCAGCAAAACTACCATTAGAGCAGTCCATTCAAAATTATGCAGCGTACCAAAAAGATAAGGATGCGTGGATGCTAGGTCACTTTATCATTCCTGCTGGTAGGTTAGATGAGCTTGACCCTTACCTGTCTCTATTTTCAAAGAATAATCCTTTACCTGTTTCAGCCATTGGCCAAAAAACCGTTAACAGCGAACAATGCCTCAAACAGCTTGCTTCTGAGCTGAAAAGTATTCACTCTTTTCATGACAAGCACTGGGAGGTTGCGCAAGTCCAAGTGTTAGAGCTGCCGCTTCCCCCTGTTATACCTAATCGTCAGTTGCTCGACAAAATATCTAGCTTAATAGAAAATCATCAGCTACAACTGTTTTGTGAAGTGACAGTACCGCTAAATGATGAACAGTGGCCCCAAAAGATGATCCTCACGTTAAATGAAATCGCGATCCACAATAACAAAGGCGGTTTACGAATAGGCTTGAAACTACGGACCGGCGGTGTCACTGCTAATGCATTCCCAACGCCACATCAAGTAGCGACCGTAATGCACGCATGTGCTGAGCGGGATATTCCGCAAAAATTCACCGCTGGCCTTCATCATCCAATCCGTATGTACCGAGATGAAGTGAACACCTACATGCACGGGTTCCTAAATATTTTTACAGCTGGGATGCTGGCACGAACGAATGCATGGAGCGTGGATGCCCTTGCTGAGGTAATTGCAGATGAAGACGCATCTCATTTTACGTTTACAGAGGAAGGGGCAAGGTGGCAGGAGTATCTTGTTCAAGTCCCAGACGTAAATTACCTCAGGCAGTATGCATTATGTTCGTACGGAAGCTGCAGTTTTGATGAACCGCGAGACGATCTGAAAACATTCAATATTCTCTAAGTATAGGAGGGGCTTTTATAGATGTTGAAATCTTTTATTCCCGTTGAACCGGACTCTCATTTTCCAATACAGAACTTACCTTATGGTATATTTCGGCCTTTAGAAGGCGGAAAGCCCCGCGTAGGTGTCGCTATCGGTGAATATGTCCTTGACCTTTCAGTAGTCGAAGGTGCAGGGCTTTTAAAAGATACTGGTTTACCTGACGAAACGATTTTTGCCAAACCTTCACTTAATGAATTCATGGCATTAGGTAAAGACGTCTGGAAAAATGTACGTGCGAAACTGCAACATTTATTAAGAGAAGATGAAACGACTTTGCGAGACCAAACAGAGCTTCGGACAGCTGCTATACGCAAGCAAAGTGAAGTGGAACTTCTATTACCGGCACAAATCGGTGACTATACCGACTTTTATGCTTCAAAGGAACACGCGATGAATGTCGGGACAATGTTTAGGGGAAAAGAAAATGCATTAATGCCGAACTGGACACACTTACCTGTGGGCTATCATGGACGGTCTAGCTCGGTTGTGATAAGTGGTACGGATATCTACCGACCAAAAGGACAAATGAAACCGAAAGATGCGGACAAACCACTTTTTGGTTCAAGTCAGCAGCTAGATATCGAACTTGAAATGGGCTGGTTTATCGGCCCTGGAAATGAACGAGGCAAACCGATTTCTGCTGCTTCTGCTGAAGAACAAATATTCGGACTCGTGTTAGTCAATGATTGGAGTGCCCGTGATATTCAAGCATGGGAGTATCAGCCGCTCGGACCGTTTCTGTCAAAAAGTTTCGCGACCTCAATTTCACCGTGGGTTGTCCCGCTTGAGGCGCTTGAACCATTTCGTACGGAAGGTCCTAAACAAGATCCAGCTCCTTTAGCGTACTTGCAAAAAGAGGGGCCAAGTACGTTTGATATACACCTTGAAGTTTATCTAAAAGGAAAAGAAATGGACCGTTCGCAAAAAATAATTACCACAAATTTTAGTTATCTCTATTGGAGCATGGCTCAACAAATTGCCCATCATACGGTAGCGGGTTGTAATCTACGACCAGGTGATTTACTCGCTTCAGGTACGATTAGTGGTGAGAATAAACATGAGCGGGGTTGTTTACTAGAGTTAACGTGGCGCGGCTCAGAGCCAATTGAGCTAGATAATGGAGAGCAGCGAGTGTGGTTAAAAGACGAAGATGAAATTACGATGACCGGCTGGTGTCAGGGAGACGGGTATCGAATTGGATTTGGAGAAGTGACCGGGCGAATTCTTCCAGTCGTAGACTAATAAAATAGTAGTAAAACTAGTCATAGAAGGAGGGTTTAACGTGCCATTTTATAAGCAAATGGGAGAAATTCCTCGCAAGCGCCACACGATGTTTAAAAAGGAGGATGGAACGTTATACCGGGAGCAAGTGATGGGGACGAAGGGCTTTTCGGGTATTCAATCAATTTTATATCATCATTATCCGCCGACAAGTATCGTAAAATCCGAGCTTTTAAAAGATTGCAGCGTTCATTATGAGGGGCAAGCTGATTTGGCTCACCGCCATTTTTACTCGCATCAATATACGGAAAAGACGGACGCCGTTATGGGTAGACACTATTTGTTAGGCAACGAAGATGTCCTCATAGGTGTCGTCAATCCAACTGAGCCGATGGACTTTTTTTACCGAAATGGGGACGGAGATGAAGTACTGTTCGTTCATTACGGTACCGGGAAAGTCGAGACGATGTTTGGAACGTTATCGTATAAACCTGGGGATTATATTGTTATTCCGATCGGGACAATTTACCGTGTCGTACCAGACGAAGGGGATGCCAAATTTTTAGTTATCGAAACGAATAGTTGGATTTCTACGCCAAAGCGCTATCGTAATGCGCATGGACAACTACTAGAACATAGTCCGTTTTGTGAGCGGGATTTACACGGTCCAGAAAAATTAGAAACCTATGATGACCAGAATGAATACGAAGTGAGAACGAAGTCAAGAGGTTTTATGCATGCTCATACGTTTAACCACCATCCGTTAGATGTAGTTGGTTGGGACGGCTACTTGTTCCCGTATATTTTTAATGTTGATGATTTCGAACCGATTACAGGGCGCATTCATATGCCACCGCCGATCCACCAAACGTTTGAAGGAAACAATTTCGTCATTTGTTCGTTTGTTCCCCGCATGTATGACTATCATCCAGAAGCCATTCCAGCACCATACTTTCACAGCAACGTAAACAGCGATGAGGTTCTTTATTATGTCAAAGGAAATTTCATGAGCCGCAAAGGCATCAGTGAGGGCTCAATGACCTTGCACCCATCAGGCATACCGCACGGGCCCCATCCAGGAAAAATTGAAGCAAGTATTGGGAAGAAGGAAACACTCGAACTTGCCGTGATGATTGACACGTTCAGACCACTACGCGTCGTCAAACAAGCCCATAATTACGAAGATGTCGAGTACAAATATAGCTGGAAGTAAGGGGAATGAGGTTGAGTTAGACTGATTAGAAGCTTCTAGAGCGTCTACCTCCTAATTAGTAGAAGGCACATGATGAATATCCGATCAACTTCCACTATACTGGAAAAACTAGATATATCGACGTAAATAACGATATATCGGCGCAACTTACGATATATCGGCGTAACTTTCAATTTATCGGCGCAACTCGCTATATCGGCGTAACTTTCAATTTATCGGCGCAACTCGCTATATCGGCGTAACTCAAAAAAATCAACTCGCAACAAACCCACGTAAATGGTAAACCAACAGCAATTGACCTAACACATAGTATCACCGAACACCTCATCGTGGCATTTTGGCAAAATAACATCTAAAATAAGAAAATATAAAGAAATTATTTTACAAAAATTAGGGGGATCACTGTGGAAAAATTAACAGAACAAGAATTGCAGCAATTTTTAGAAAGCCATCAAGGGTGGCAGTTAGTCGATGAGAAATGGATCGAAAAGAAATATCGATTTAAAGAGTACCTCAATGGAGTCGACTTCGTCCAAGAAATCGCGAAAGCATCAGAAGAAATCAACCATCATCCGTTCATTGCGATTGATTACAAATTAGTTCGAGTCCGGTTATCTTCATGGAAAGAAAATGGGATAACGCCGTTAGACACAAAACTAGCAGAACAATATGACGCCATCTATGAAACAATTAAAAATGTTTGACATATTGATATTAAACCGATATGTTATAATAGTATAACGCTTTAACGCTAAAAAGCGCTAGGGTATGTTTCAGAAGGGTGTGAAAAAATGGCAACGAGAAAAGTACCAAAACATTTAAGGAAATATACGATAGAACAAAACTACGATAGCTATACAGCGATTAATCATGCGGTGTGGCGATATGTCATGCGTCAAAATCATCACACATTAAAAGACTTGGCGCATGAAGCTTATACCGAAGGATTAAAAGCTTCAGGAATTTATACTGAGCGAATTCCGGATGTTAGTGAAATGAATCAATGTTTAGCTCCTTTTGGATGGGGAGCAGCAACAATAGATGGTTTTATTCCTGGCGTTGCCTTTTTTGAATTCCAAGCGAACGGCATCTTGCCTGTCGTCGCAGAAATTAGAAAACTAGAAAACATTCAATATACACCAGCTCCTGATATGATTCATGAAGCGGCTGGGCATGCACCAATTCTATGTAACGAAAAGTACTCCGAATACGTGAAGCTATTTGGAGAAATCGGTAAAAAAGCAATTGCAACAAAAGAAGAACATGACGTGTTTGAAGCGGTTCGTCACTACTCCAACCTTCTTGAAAAAGGTGAAGCAACAGAAGCTGAAATTGCAGAAGCGAAAAAACAAGTAGACGAAAAATCTAAACTTATCACGGGAGTTTCGGAAGCTGAGAAAATCGGTCGCTTATACTGGTGGACCGTGGAATATGGTTTAATTGGTACGCTAGAAGATCCGAAAATTTATGGTGCAGGGCTGTTATCTTCTGTATCAGAGGGCGGCAACATCTTAAGCCCTGACGTTAAAAAAGTGCCGTTTGACCTTGAAACGATCATTCAAACAGGCTTTGATATTACAAAACCACAGCCGCAACTATTTGTATGTACGGACTTCGAACAGCTAATCGAAGGTCTTAAACAGTTTGCGGAAGAAATGGCATTTATGAAGGGCGGCACAGAAGGCTTAGAAAAAGCGATCCAGTCCGCAAATGTAGCTACAGCTGTTTACAGTTCAGGCCTTCAAGTGACTGGGGTCATTAACGATATGATCACAGATGACAGCAATGAACCGATTTACATTAAAACATTAGGCCCAACAGCGTTGGCTTTCAACAACAGTCAACTCGATGGACACGGAACAGAAACTCACCAAGATGGGTTTGGTGCCCCTGTCGGCAAGTTAAAAGGAACAGCAAAGCCGCTTGAGGCATTAACAGACAGTGAACTGATTGCACTCGGTATTGTTGTCGGACAACAAAGTGAGCTCCATTTTGAAAGTGGAGTTGAAGTGAAAGGTACAGTAACAGAAATCACTAAGCAAGATGGAAGTATCGTACTCATCTCGTTTAAGAATTGTTCGGTTGCATTAGGCGAGCAAGTTCTATTCGACGCAGCTTGGGGCATGTACGATATGGCTGTCGGCGAGAAAGTGACTTCAGTGTTTGCAGGAGCTGCCGACGGTGAAGCGTACTATTCAGACGATGAAGAGACAAGTAGTGAAATCACGCACAATCAAGAGCAAACTGAATTAGATGCGTTATACCAAACCATTCGCGATGTAAGAGCGGGTACTGCTGAAAACCCAGCTACTGTGATTAATCAAGCAGCGGAAGAGCTCCAAGCCCAATATCCAAACGATTGGCTATTACGCTTAGAAATCGCCGAAGTTCTGCACCAAAACGAATGGTTGCCAGAACTAGAAAAAGCAATGATTGCTGATCTGCAATCATTAAGCCAAAATAACAGCCAACTAACATCACTAATCGAAAACGGCCTAAACATCTACAAAACAACAATATAAATACACAAACGGTGCCAGGCACCTTTACTACAGCAAAGTGGTAAAGGTGCCTGGCACCGTTTCAAGAGCTCTAGAATAATTACAGTTAGAAATTCCATACTAAACAAAAAATGGTGGTGAACATGAGGATGAAGAAGGTCAGCTTGTTAACAATAACTACCTTAGTTTCGTTTGTTATGTTAGGCTGTGGAGCGGGTAATGGTGCCAATGAGGAGATAGTGCATGATGGAGTCACTCATGAAGAAACAGCGGAATTGGAAGAGACGGTTGGAGATGACCAAACGACAGCCGACGAATTAGGACAAGCAGCATCGCTCGGGCATATCCTAGAATTTGAATTAGAGATTGATTTAGTTAATGATGAAGAAATTGAGATGGAATACAAACAAAAAGGTGGGGAAGAAATAGCTGAAGTAGAGACCAAAACTGCAGAGGGAAAACAAGAGAAAAGAGGAAGAGAAGCAATAGAAGAGATACAAAACTTGGTTTCGCAAACAGCACTCGATCCTAATACAGATCCTAAAGAAGCAATGGAGCAAATTTTAGCGACGTTGAACATCTCAAATAAAGATGTTAGGAAATTGGAACTTGAAGTTGACTTTACTACAGGTGAAAAACTCAAAGGAAACTTTAATTAATCAACTATTTTCTTTACATAACGTTTAAAATGAATATAAGATAAAACAAAGCAGGGGTTCTTAAAGACATTTACCCTTGCGCATTACCGCATTAAAGGTACGTGGTACCGGAGGGAGGAGAAAAATGAGGGAGTTAACATCACTTGACATGGTTGAAGCCTTTTTAAAAGAACATCAATATAGTTTTATTTATATTTCTCGTACGAATTGTGGAGTTTGTCATGCGTTATTACCTCAAGTGAAAGAGCTGCTAGAACAATACCCACTCATCCAAATGGGGTTTATCAATGCGGATGACGTCGAAGAAATTGCCGGTAGGTTTTCTATATTTACAGTGCCTGCCATGCTATTATTTATTGAAGAGAAAGAATACATCCGAGAAGCGAGGTTCGTTCACTTAGACGCACTCGATGAGAAGATAAAAAAGGTCTATACGATGCAGACAACAAATAGTGAACAATAATCACTTTCTTTTTAATGATAGATAGTCGTACAATGAAACATACTAAAGAAAAAGGAGGGTAAGCAAATGGCTGTTGAAATTGGCGAAGAATTATACTTTGGAGATGAAGGCAACGAAGAGCTGTATGAAGTACTTTATACGTGTGAACTCAATGAAAAACACTATTTAGTAGCAGGTCTAAGCGCAGACTTAGAGAATCCAGACAAAGATCCAAACATTATCTCGTTCAGCTATACTGAAGACGAAGAAGGAACGCTATTCTTTGATGAATTAAGTGACGAAGAGTGGCAGCAAGTCGAAGCGAAATTTAACGCGTACATAGAAGAAGTGGGACAAGAAGGATAAATCTTCTTTTAAAAAGAATAAGTGAAGGGTATGGATCCATTGAGGATTTATGCCCTTTTTACGTTGAAATTACGTTTTAGAGTAAGAGTAAGAGAAATAATTGGATAACTATATACACACTAATAAATCACTCAAATTCAAAATACTAATGGAAAGGTATACCAGAATTAGTGTACCTTTTTGTTTATAATAAAAATATCTTGTTTACGTTTTCTAGATCAAAAGGGTCTCTATGCGTATCTAGTAAACGGAAAACTCAACTATATTGGGAGATGCCGCGACACATTTAAAAAGAGAATCAACCAAGGGTACGGGAAAATTAATCCGAAAAACTGTTATATTGACGGACAAAGTACCAATTGTCATCTCAATCATTTAGTTACTCTAAACAAGGAAGATATCGAGTTGAAAATATGCACCATAGACAATAACGAGCAAATAGAACTGGCCGAAAAATATCTGATAAACAAGCTAATACCAGAATGGAATAAAGCAAAGTAAAAAGTAAGGGGGGAACTCTAGAAGCCCTAAAATATTTTGCATTTAGTTTCTTCTAAGTTATAAACCGTAAAAGTCCTTGTTACTCATGGCACTCTTTTATAATAATATCCATTGTATTCTATCCAAACGATGAAAAAGCAGGATAGGAAGGATAGGAAGGAACAGGTGAATTCGTAACGGAACGAACCGGATAATAGGTTGTGTACTGAGGATACGAATAAGTATTTGTAGGGTAGTTATTCATCACTTTTCTTTTTTCTAAATACTCGTGAATGAATGCTTGTTTACCTTTCGTTTGCTCGTACAAAGGATGTTGCCAAAAATTAAAGCTATACATAGCAATTCCTCCTGACTTTTGGATTACCTTTATCTTTATCCGACAGAAGACTCCCTCTTCAATCGCTGAGGTTTTTCAGCGGTAAGGGGGAGATGAATGGCGGTTGGCGATAGCCAAAACACTCACTGGTTTGGTACAATAAGAACGTACGTTCTTCAAAGTGAGGTGAGTTCATGCTAGTTAAAAAGGCGTTTAAATTTCGTATCTTCCCTAATCCAAGACAAATTGAGTTAATCAACAAAACGATCGGATGTTTAAGGTTCGTGTTCAACTACTTCCTCGGCAAGCAAAAACAAAAAGACGCTTATTGGTACATCGTCGAAGAGATGGTACAAAACGGACAGTTGCTATCAAACCATTGGAAGGGCGACTTTTTCAATAAATATGACTCTATTAAAGCCGTTCGCCAGTTGAAAGCGCACTATCCTTTCTTAAAAGAAGTGGACAGTATCTCCCTTCAAAAGTCGGTTGAAAATTTAGCTGATTCGTACCAACGCTATTACAAGAAGCAAAATAAAGCTCCTAAATTCAAAAGTAAGAAGAACAAGGTGCAATCCTATACCACAAAGCAAACCAACGGAAATATCGCTGTTCAGGATAAATACATCAAGTTACCTAAACTTGGTCTTGTTCGGTTTGCTAAAAGTCGTGAAGTGGATGGACGGATTATCAATGCAACCATTAGACGTAATCCAAGTGGAAA
Organism: Alkalihalobacterium chitinilyticum; assembly: GCF_029028005.1. Classification (GTDB taxonomy): domain Bacteria; phylum Bacillota; class Bacilli; order Bacillales; family Bacillaceae_F; genus Alkalihalobacterium; species Alkalihalobacterium chitinilyticum. Next base: position 57,960 of record NZ_JAOTPO010000013.1, on the reverse strand, counting down.
GTACTTTGTATCCATCTTAGCTGAAACAGAAGTAATTCAACTGCCGAAAACAAACTCCAGTACAGGCGTTGATTTAGGACTAAAAGACTTCGCAACCCTTGCGGATGGTACGATATACAAAAATAATCGTTATTTTAAGTCGTTAGAGCAAAAATTAGCAAAGGCTCAGCAGGTGCTTTCTAGGCGAGTGTTCGGTTCTAGCAACTGGAATAAACAACGAATTAAAGTAGCTCGTGTTCATGAGAAAATTGAAAACAAGCGGAAGGATTTCTTACACAAAACCTCTACCGATATTATCAAAAACCACGATGTTATCGGAAACGAAAATTTGCAAGTGTCTAACATGATGAAAAATGAGAAAACAGCTCAAGCTATCGCTGATGTGTCTTGGTATCAATTTAAGGTCATGTTGAAATACAAGGCTAAATGGTACGGAAAGAAAGTAGTGGAAGTGAGTAAGACCTTCCCAAGTTCTCAGCTTTGTTCGAGTTGTGGCTACAAAAACAAAGACGTTAAAGATCTAAATTTGCGTGAGTGGACATGCAAGTGTGGAGCCCATCACCAAAGAGATGTTAACGCAGGACAAAATCTTAGAAACGAAGCGATAAGACTTCTAACCGTCGGTGCGACGGGGTTAGCCTAATCCATAACTAGCGGTTACGCTGGTGGTCTTAGGAATCCCCCACTTCAAACAGCTCGCAAGAGCAGTTAAGTGGTGGGTAGTTCAAACTATGAACTTTTATGTAAAAGGAGTATGTACAACTAGGAACTCCCTTTATGGATTACACCCTATTTTTTATGATAGATGGCACAAAACCTTCACATAACAAAAAGATTCATGAATGAAATTAATTGTATAATATTTCTAAAAGTAACACTAAAGGAGAGATAGGTATGGCTTATATTTTACAAGTCGATTTTCCAATGGATGGTCCGTTTGGTGATGAGATGGTGGATGCTTTTAGAGAGTTAGCCAAAAGTATCAATGAAGAAGAAGGCCTGCTATGGAAGATCTGGACTGAAAATCCCGAGTCAAAAGAAGCCGGCGGCATTTATTTATTCGCTTCGAAACAGACAGCACAGAATTATTTAAAAATGCACATGTCACGCTTAAATGACTATGGAATCGAACCCGTTCATGCCAAACTATTTGAAGTGAATGAAGCATTGTCGAAAATCAATAATGGGCCAATTAAGTAATAAATATTATTAAAATTATTAAGCATTTGTAAACAAATGTTATATGAGAAAATACAAAAGGTGGATGACCATGGAGCAGGACTTTCAAAGTCTTGTTTTTTTGTTTATAAAATTTAAGAGCGTGCTATTCCTCAACACACTAATCAAATACTCACAGGATCTACGGTAATCACAACCCAATAAAATACATACATAACAAAATACGATGTGGCAACTAGCAACATATATATGGCGCAATATTAAGTAAAATAGTAGTACATACAACTTCACCTAAATTCGGTAATTACATAATTATTTCAATGTGAAGGTAACTAAAAAAACTCCACAAGGAAATAAGATGTAGACCTATGGATAGATATGGTGAAATTCATTTTTAGTAGGAGGAATAAAATGGATTACACTAATATACACAAGCTTATTAATTACTTACGTGCGACATATAAAATATTAGATGAAGAGTGGAAAAAATCGGTTCAAGCGTTAGGGTTAACGCAAGCCGAGCATCATCTATTGAGCATCGTTTATTATGAAAAGATTATATCGATGTCAAAGCTAGCTCAACTCGGTTTAATTGATATATCAACGGTTATGCAAGTAACGAAACGGTTAACGCAAAAAGGACTTATTAGCATTGAAAAGGATGAAAGAGATCTGAGAGTATCCTATGTGAAGTTAACTGAATTAGGCGCTGAAAAAGTAAGAACGTCTTACGAGGGTACTCTGAAGCTCCAAGCCTATATTGATCAATTCATAGCGAACAGTGAGGAAAATAAGAAATTCATGGAACAGTTAGCCGACTTCCAACAAGAATTAAACCAGCATTTTCATGGAAGAGAATTTGTGGAATGGGTAGAAAAGTCAAGTAAACGAGATACTCACGGGGCGTAGTTGGATTTTGTTGTATAGTTTAACCATTGGAACGCAGCAATGGTTAGTGTTTGCAAAAAATGAATATAACAATGAATCGGACGATGAACGAGAGGACAGGCGAAAGCTTGTTCTTTTTTATTTAGTTAAAAGTTTGTCGAACCCTTCAAGTAGGTGTCCTCAAAAAAGAACTGTAAATTCCTTCTATATATAAAAATATCACTCGGACAAGCGCATTTTGTAACCAATTTAACATAAAATAATCTACGCTTAAGTGATTTATATTGTGGTAAAATATTCAAGAATAAGAAAATTATTTATCCCGTTTAACTGGCGCTAAAACTCCCACTTCAAGCATGTTAGGAAGCAAAATAGGCTAAGTGGAAGAGGATTGAACACAGACTAAGGTCGCCACGTCCTGTGGCAACGTCTGTGTGACCCACATCGTGTGGGCCTCAGTAACAACCCGATTCGTTCAACTAATTTTCAGTGGCGAATGAGCAAACCCCACTAAAAAAGTTTCACTTTATCTTCTAAAGAAAGTATGGCGAACACGAATGAAAAAAACAAAAGATTATACGGCGAACAGTTTGTATGGCATGGTTTCGACAGCTTCGAAGCCCGCGACAGATGCTGGCGTTGAGATGCTGGAAAAAGGCGGTAATGCGGTGGATGCTGCTGTTGCAGCCGCTCTTTGTTTGGGGGTTACCGAACCGCAAGCTTCAGGGATTGGCGGGCAATCGATGGCGTTGCTTTATTTAAAGGAAGATGATCGCGTATTTGCTTTAGACGGATCCTCGCGTGCTCCTTTCAATGTTCAACCGATGAAAACACCAGAAAAACCGATTAAACTAGGACTGAAATCAACGACCGTTCCATCTACACCTGCCACTTTAGGATATATGCAAGAATCGTATGGCAAGCTGACATTTGCTGAAGTCGCAGCGCCAGCGATCCGTGCAGCCAAAGAAGGCTTTACTGTTTCTCCATTAATCCACAAGTTACTCAAAAAAGAAGCGGATCATTTACGTGAAGACCCTTCCATTGTCAAAAACTATTTTGAGAATGGTGAACCGAAAAATACGGGTCAACTCATCCAGCAGCCAGAACTTGCAACCACCCTAGAAACGATGGTGGAAAGAGGCTGGCAAGATTTTTATGTAGGTACGATCGGGCAACAAATAATCGAGGATATGAAAAATCGAGACGGCTTAATAACAGAAGCTGATCTATGTCAAATCCCGCTTCCTGTAGAAAGAGATGTGCTTTCGAGCAGCTACAGAGGGTACGACCTTTATACTTTCCCGCCTCCTGGAGCAGGAAGAGTGCTCATTCAAATTTTAAATACATTAGAAAGCTTTTCTCCTGACATACTGAATACAGAGGAGCCGATCGGTGCCGTTCTCTCTGCTTTAGCGTTCCAATTTGCGCTAACGAATCGACAGAACATGCCGATCCATCCTGATTATTATTTACAAACCGTTAATAATCTCATGTTGGATAAAGAATATGCAGCAGAAGTCGCTCAACTCATTACTAGAATTGCCGAAACAAATTTACCAGATTTGTATCCAGCACCTCCTACTTCAGGTGAAACAACTCATCTTTCAGTAGCAGACAGAGACGGAAATGCAATCGGAATCACTCAATCGATTGAACTCGTATTTGGTAGTAAACGAATGGCTGAAGGGCTTGGCTTCTTTTACAACAACTATATGAGTGCGTTCGATTATAAAAATATGACCCATCCCTATTATCTTTTACCCGGCGGAAAGCCTTGGAGCAGTGTCGCACCGACGCTTATTTTTAAAGAAGGTACACCAAGATTTTTACTAGGCAGTCCAGGTAGCAGCCGCATTTCGACTTCGCTGGCGCAAGTGATTACAAGATTAATTGACCGTAACGAAAACTTAGATGCAGCCATTGCCGCGCCGAGGTTTCATTCTTCAGACACTGGACAGCTTTTAATTGAAAAAGCAAGATTTACTGAGGATGTCTTATCAGCACTAACAAATACCGGGTTTGAATTAAAACGAAGAGGGGCTTATAGTTTTTACCTAGGCTGTGTCCAAGGCATACAGTTCCCGAAAAAACGGGACGAACCATTTTATGGAGTGGCCGACCTGCGAAGAGATGGAACAGCAAAAGGACCAGATACATTAACCTAATAGAAGGGTGAGGGCGTAATGAAAATTGCAATTGTCTACAACCGTGAAAGTCAAGCTGTTATTAATTTATTCGGAAAACAAAACCGGGAAAAATACGGCCTTGAAACGATTCGAAACATTAAGGAAGCCTTAGTTGCAGGCGGCCATCAAGTAAAGACGTTTGAAGGAGATAAAAACATCATTGCGAAGCTGGAAGAATTCATGCCGTCTGTTGTGTCCGGCGAACGACCTGGTCTTGTTTTTAACTTAAGCTATGGTATTCAAGGAAAAGGTCGTTACATGCACATCCCAGGAATTTTAGAAATGCTTGGAATTCCTTATGTCGGCTCAGGACCAGAAACGCACGCTTTAGCATTGGATAAAGTTGTTACGAAAATGATTTTAATTCAAAGAGGACTTCCTACACCTAAATTTACTGTCATGGAAAAGCCGGACTCGCCGATCATGGATAACTTAAAATACCCTCTCATTGTAAAACCAAAAGATGAAGCCGTCTCATTCGGACTTAAAGTCGTTCACAATGAAGAAGAGCTGCGAGCTGGTGTTCAATTGATCTATGAAACGTTCCAAGCCCCGACATTAGTTGAGGAATACATCGAAGGGAGAGAAGTTAACGTTGGGCTTCTTGGAAACAATCCGGTTGAAGCTCTTCTGCCCGTAGAACTGGTCTTCGGTGAAGGAGAACAGATCTATACATACGAAGATAAAAAGAACAAAAGCGGAAGAACTGTACAAAAGGTATGTCCAGCGCCGCTTTCTGAAGAACAAACGAAAGAAATTCAACAGCTGGCGATCGATACATTTAACGCATTAGGCTGCTATGACAGTGCTCGTGTTGACTTCCGTATTGATAAAGATGGAAAACCATACATTCTAGAAGTGAATTCGATGGCGAGCTTAGGGGCTGACGGCTCTTTTGTCTACGCGGCCGAAACGATGGGGTTAAGCTATGCAGATTTAATGAACAAGCTGATCGACATCACGAACGAGCGGTATTTTGGTCCTTATTTTGTTGATAACAATATAGAAGAAGGCAAAGACCAACTAGAACTCATTTCAACGATTACACAAAAACGCGATAAAATTGAAGCTGATCTAAAACGTTGGACAAACATTTCGAGTTGGACAGAAGATCCTGTCGGGTTAAGCACAATTCGCAGACGTTTAGAAGAGCGGTTAAAAGCTTTAGACTTACAACCCGTAGAAGAACACACGAACGGACGATCCGCTTGGACGTGGGAAACAAAAGAAGGCTTTGAAGATGGAACGTTACTCGTCATTCCAATCGATATCCCTGGAGAGCGAACAGGCTTTCCGATTCCGTACCGCACCGAGCAAGAATGGATTTACGGGGAAGGTGTAGCTTCGAGCCGCGGAGGTCTTGTTACCATATTAACGGCCTTAGAAGCACTTGACGCACAAGGGTTGCTGTCAGAAAAGAAAGTCGGTGTCTATTTTTATTCGGACGAAGGAAGAGGGATGCGCTACAGCAATTCAACCCTACGAAAAGCAGCACAAAAATCTAAACAGGTCATTGTCCTGCAACCTGGATTTACAAATGGGAAAATTGCCGACCAACGCCGAGGGTCGAAACATTACAGCATTATCGTGGAAGGCGATCCGATGCGAATTGGGAAGCAAACAAATGAAACCGATGTACTTAGCGATTTTATTCAAAAAGCAGAAAAACTTAAGAAATTTAGCAGTCGTAATAAAAAATTAACCGTGGCTGTTCAAGACGTACGTTCGCAACGCTACAGTGTGTTATTGCCACATCGCGTTCATGCAACCGTCGTTGTCACGTATGTAGACGAAAAGCTAGCTGAAGATGTAGAAAAACAGATCCGAGAAACGTTTACATCCAAGTCTAGCGCCATGCGAGCTTACGTTGAAACATTAGTTGAACGACCGCCATTATTACGTAAGCATAATAACCCGATGATTACACACTTGCAAGAATTAAGCAGTAAATGGAACTTGCCATTTGGAATGGAATCGAGTCTTCTCGCGACGGCTGCTGGAGAAATCCCAACGAATATTCCTGTCGTGTGTGGTTTCGCGCCGGCTAGTAAAAATTTATATACACCGACCGAAGCGATCCATCGAAGTGAATTAATTCAACGTTCGTTACTACTCGGGTTGTTTTTACTGGAACAATAAGATGGAAGTTATGAAAAAGAAATTACCTATTGTGATATCAGTTCCCCACGGGGGACTGATGATCCCAACGAATCTAATCAAGAAATGCTTGCTTACACCAGAGGAAGTTTTACTCGATTGTGACACATGGTCTCATGAGATTTATGACTTTGATGGAATGGTCGAAGAGTTTGTCGACACACCCATCGCGCGTATTGTTGTTGATATGAACCGCGACCTGCATGATCTGCCACCACAAAATCCCGATGGCGTCGTGAAAACGTTGTCTGTCGTCCAAAAGCCTGTGTGGAATACAGAAGACGGCGGTTTATCGGAAGCAGAAATTGAAGTTTTACTGGAAGATTACTATTCAAACTACCATCAACAGCTAGAAGCATCAGCCAATAATCCTAACGTTGTGCTAGGAATAGACTGTCATACGATGCTCGATGTCGGTCCCGTCGCCATAGGGGCAAATTGGGAGAAGCGCCCGCTGTTTTGTCTCGGTAACCGCGGGTCTGAAACCGGCCACTCAATAGGCGAGCCGATCACAGCACCCGTTGAAACGTTGGAAAAATTGAAGGCGTTACTTGAAGAAAAATTCAGTGACTATAAAGACGAAGCTGAAGGTATGCCACTCGTCACACTCAATCAGCCATTTGCTGGCGGTTATATTACGAGGCACCATGGCAACAAAGGCAACATCCCGTGGATCCAACTAGAGATCAACCGCTGCATGTATTTACCTAAGCCATCCGAAAAACTAAAAGTCATCCCGCCCAAGGAGACACAAATCAAACTCAAAAAGTTCCGTGATGATTTGTATGAGGTTTTTAAAGAGTTGGTTGAGGAGTAGAGTATAGATTAATCTGATCACTCACACACGAAGAATGTTTCAATTGAGTTCCCGTTACTATTGAAAACCTAAATATAATTGAACTAAAAAATAGACTATCAATTTTATGTTAAATTGATGGTCTTTTTTTAATTGATATTTAATTTTTCCTTACACATTCAATTTCCAATATGGTTAAATATGTATATAGCGCTAATTATTTTCCTTTCTAGAGGAGGGTGTATGAGAGACCATACCATACAAAACCGTCTTAAACGGTATCTATTAGATCGACTTCAATTATTAAAAATAGAAGAATTAGATTTGCCGGCGCAAGCAAAGGATGAGTTTGATGACATATATCACCATTCAATACTACCAGGTGAAGGAAAGTTTATTTCTTATAAAAGTGACTACCCGGTCTATCAGTTTTTAAATTATCTCATTGAGAATAAAAATGTATTAGTGCATGGTTCTAATAACCACATGATCGATAGCTTCGAACCAAAAGAAAGTACGCTTTTTAATGGGAGGCCAATAAAAGCTGTGTTTGCCGCAAGTGATGGCGTATGGTCATTATTTTTTTCTGTTAAAAATCGAAGAGACTATGCAGGTTCATTAAGAAATCTTTGCTTGACTGTTCCAACAAAGAAAGGCATCAGACGTTACTATTATTTTTCTATTATTAATGAAGAGGTAGAGGACATTTGGACATCTGGAACCATTTATATTTTACCTAAAGATCAGTTTAATCGAGGTGGAATTAGGGATGAGTGGGTATGTGAACAAAATGTAAAGCCACTGGCGAAACTATCCGTGGCCTCAACGGATTTCCCTTTTATAGAAGAAATCAGAACACATGCAGAGAGTGAGTCTATTTTAAAAACCATATTAAAAGCTTTGTTTTTCAAAAGAAACAACAACTCAAAATAGTTGACTTAAACTCTTGAACATCGCGGGAACGGAAGCGGACTCCAGAGGCCCTTATTTGTGACAAAACCAGTGTTTTCAAGAGTTTAGGGACCCCAGAAGCTCTTATTCACTGAAAAAACCATCTTTCACACAGTAAAAATGACAAATAAGGGCCTGTCAGTGCCCTAACATTACTAAAATGGTAGATTTGGAGGAAATAAGGGCTTCTCAGTCCCCTAAAAGTCAATCGTACCTTATTTCTGCCTGTCCAACGTTTTTATTTATGACAAACAAACTACGATCCATTAAGTTTTAACGGACTTGGAAGCTCGCTCTTATTACCCCAATCAGGAGAATTACTCATCCACCTGAACTTGTTTGTTTTTGAAAGCCCCTGAATGTAGCAGCGTAACATCAACTACTATATCGTCTAATAGTTGATCATGTAAAAAATCATCATTCTTTAATTTTGTCCATTCTTCTTTTCTTGTTTTATAAACCAAATGCTCTAAATTTAGAAAATCGATATTTTCCTCAACGCCTAACTGATATAACTCCTGAATTTGTTTTGCAATACTTTCGTTTGTTTCCTGTTCCATTTCCCTTAATTTAGTCAATCCCGCTAACTCATTGCCTATACTTCCTTCACCTTTCATGACGACTTGAAATTGATACGTATCTTGATGTTCTTGCAGAATAACTTCAGTGTCTATATGGTCCATTACAACAAGAAATTCTGCATTTTCCTTACTAGCAACTAGTAGGGATGCGCGCATTGTTTCAGGAGCAACCCAGCGAAGTCCTTTTAATTGGTCTAAATTGAAAAATCCTTTGTATTTTAAATTTTGAATAAAGAAGGCGCCATTTAACGCTAGTTTAGGCTCATCCTCTTGCCCTTTTTGCCAATGATCCTTGTTTATTGTTAGGGAGGGAATATAAGTAGTTTGAGCGGGCTCGAAAATTTCTCTTCCAAATTGGTTTACCTTAATCGGTCTTACTAAAGAACTTTGCTCGAAAAGTCTTTGTGGATTGTGTAAAACCGTTTCTAGCGAAGTGCGTTCGAAAAAACCGAGAGTTGTTAACATCTCATCTAGTGGCTCATTTGTTCCAAATACCCATGGTGTTAATCGAAATTCATAATACCTTGTTAAGCCATCAAAAATATTTTCAATTCCTTCTTCTAAAGCCGACTCACTCAGGAGAATGGTTGTCATATGAGACCAAATAAACCGATTTTGGCCTGACTCATACACTCTAAAGAAAGCTTCAATAAAAGTAGGTCCTGTAACGTCAGAAACATAAGTTAACGGCGGACTTTCCTGACCTTCTGTACTAGCAACAGATGCTAAGTTAATTAATTGAATAAATAAATGGTACTCACCTTCTTTATAGTCTACACCGATGGCGGTTGCATAATTAAGATTTTGAATTTCTTTCATATCCGTAGTACATCCAGATATAATGAGTAATCCAATCAGGAGGCAGTAAAAAATCCTAGATCCTACGTTCAATTTTATTCTCTCCTTCTCCTCATTTGAATGGTAGGCGACGTGAAATCTTTTCTTTTAAATGGATTCGTCAAAAAAGCATTTAAGTAGTCCCTAAAACGTAGAGAGGAAATGGGTTCAAGATAAGATAGGCGAAACGATTCTAATTGTGCTAAATAAATAATAATACTTAAAAAAGCAAGGACAAATCCATATACACCTAAAAAGAGGGAAATGATCATTGAATATATACGTAAAATGGTAACAGTCCCTGTTAGTGATTGATTGACCAGAGTATAGGTTGCTACAGCAGATATAGCAATTACAACGAGTAAGGTTGGTGAAGTCAATCCAGCTCGAATGGCAGCATCACCGATAATGAGCCCGCCAACAATAGAGATCGTTTGTCCTACAGCTGAGGGCATTCGAATGACAGCCTCTCTAAGGATCTCAAATAATAAAAGGATAAAAAAAGCTTCTAACGGTAATGAAAATGGTAAACCTTCTCGAGATATAACAATTGTCGCAAGAAGAGAAAATGGAAGCTGATCTAAATTTACAGTCGTAATGGCAATATAAAAACCTGGAGCAAATATAGATATGGCTAACCCGATAAAACGAATTAACCTTTGTAAAGCTACAATAGAATAAGGGAAATGAACATCCTCCGGTGATTTCAACATAGCAAACAAGTTGATAGGACCGATTAAAACAGAAGGTGAACCATCTACAATCACAACGAAACGACCACGTAACAAGCATTCAATAGCATAATCTGCACGAGTGATATAGTCGAAGTGAGGAAAAATAGAAAACGTTCGATCTGAAATCCATTGTTCTAACTGACCCGAACTTAATAAACTTTCTGTTTCTAACGTTTCTAATCGATTTCTAATTTCCTCTAAGATTTCAGTATTTATTTTGTTGCTAAGATAAAGTAAGGATACTTTTGTTTTACTCAAACTACCTATTTCAAATTGTTCATTATGTAACGTTTCTGACTTGACTCTCTTTCGAATAAGAGAGATATTTATAGGCAGTTCCTCTGTAAACCCATCTCTGGGCCCCTTTAAAGAAATTTCAGTTTTTGATTCCTCAGGAGACCTTGATGGGACCTTAGAAATATCGACTGCATAAACATGTGAATCTTGATTAATGTAAAAAATTAAAAATCCTGAGAAAACTTTATCGACGATTTTCTCCATATTTTCAACTAAGATAATCGGTGGTAAATCCTTCTTATCTCCCTCAAGACCTTCCACTATATACGCTGCTACTTTATTGAAATAGTCATTAAGCTGAGTCATATCCACCATACCTTCACAAATAAAGGCGGTTACATCCGGTTGTTTTTCAATAGGTAAAAATGAAATATCTGCTGAACTTTCAAAAAAAGATTTTAAGTCTTCTTTAACCAATTCTCCCTTGCTTAACATTTCATTGATTTTAGTAATTTTCATCTGTTGTTCGTTGTCTCTCATAACTTTGGGGACCCTTTCTTTTTGTGAAATAACCTACAGTTAAAAGTGTTAAAGTAATCCCTATACCAAATAAAACGACGAAAGGATAGAAATAATTTCTTAAGATGGTTTGCATCCAAATATCACTAACATGAAAAAACATGACTAAAGAATAAACAACAGCAGTCGAGATGATATATAACCATTTTCTCTTAACCGTGCGAAGTTTAAAAATATTGCCAACCAAATAAAAGCAGAGTGATATTCGAATTACAGCACCACATAGTAACTGAAAGACAGCTAATGCATCAACGTGTGATATATGTTCACCTAATTCAACTAAACGCCACTGTTCAAAAGCAGGAAACCGTAAATCAGCTGCAATATTAGGACCAAATGCCACAATCGAACCTATCGTTGGTCCTAGTACGAGTCCTGTTAATAAGGTAATTAAGATAAATATAAATAAAAAGGAGACCGGTTTATTAAAGTATTGCTGCAGTAAAAAAAGGATCAATAAATCAACACTTCCCCCTAGAACAATAAGTACACCATGAACGATAGAAACATGATCGGTATCAAATAGAGGGAATAAAAAAGAATAATCTTTTTTATCCATTGTCGTAATTGCCACGAAATGCCCAAGAGCCCATACAATCGGTAAAATGAATGCTGATGTATAGACAATCGTTTTAAGAGATGTTGTAGCGGCCCATATACATAAAAAGAGAAAAGGGATAACGAGATATCCTGTAGGCGTCAATGGCAGAAAATAAATTTTCACGGATACGACTAAATCATAAAAAGAAATAAAGCCAATGATTATAATATATAAGAAAAATAACAATAGAATAATATTCGAAACCCCTTTTCCGGCTCTCGAATGTACCCAGTCTCCTAAAGGGACTCTCTCAGGATTTCTTTTGAATATAGATGAAAGGATTTTCCCCCATAAAAGAAGAATAATATAACTGATTAAGACACAAATCCAAGCATCTCGCTTTGCGACACCTAATAAATGCGGAATAATTAACACATGATTGGAAATGCCAATAAAAAGGAGCAATACAAATACAATTTGGATACGCGAGAAGGTCAAATCAGATCCTCCTATTAATAATTTGTGTTAGTGTTTGTAAATATTTCTACTTTATGTATTCATCAACAAGAGATAGCTTATTAGCCGGAATACGATGCTGGATCATATAAATATACTTACATCATGTGTTTTGCATATAGCAAAAATCCATTACTAATTAGTAGCAGAATATAGAGGAAATGTAGGAGAATTGACTTGAAAATATTAAAATCTTTCGTTTTATACACATTAGCTATCATACTAATCGTTATCTTGACGATCGCGATCTATCTAATAATTGTAGCGTTACAAGGTATGTTGTTTGTACCTGAAGACTACATGATGTGGATTTTTAAATATCCTGCTTCAAGGTTCGTGCTTGTATACGAAATCCTACTCATTATAAGTTTCTTTTACCTGCTGAATCGACGAACGAAAAAGTTAGCCCATAAAGAACCGTTCCCGGCCCAGAAAGCATGGAGGCAGCGAAATAAAAAACGCATTTACATCATTTTTATCATGATCAACATCGTATTGTTTTATATGATCCTAACATCTGTCACTGTCATTACGAATACTAAAATCATCGATTATTCCTATCTTGCACCGCAGGGGAAGGAATATAGCTACCAGGATATTGCTCAGATTCATACAGGGGTGTTTGGGGACCAATTTTACTTGCCTTTTACACATTCAAAAGGACAATTCTATTACATTATTGAGTTAAAAGATGGTTCGAAAATTGATTTAACAGAGGTGGGTGGAGTAAAAGATAATGAGCATGAATACTTCATGATAGCTGAACTCGATAGCCAGCTCGTAAACCTGAATATCCCAAAAGTGGCGAGTATGGACAACTTTCACTACAGTACAGATCACTTAGATCAGAAGTATACTGACCAAATTCGGAAAATTATCAAGAATACAAATTAAGAAGCGGAAGGCTAGGAGATCATCGGATTTCCTAGCCTTTTTGTGATGGTGTCATTCTCATATTACGACCCTAAAAAACAATAATGACAGTCGATTAAACTTGAAATCATCCACAGGATGGAAAAAAAGAATGTAAATTCCAGAAAAGTATTGACACCTGTTAAAGTATAGTAATATTATAAAACGTATAAGATTACTCGGATATAAAAGTACTGACTGGAAAAACCAGAGGTCCTTCTTCCTGTTAGAGTAAGTGACAACATTATATTGTAGGAGGATCATCAAATGTTACCGAATTTAAAAGATAAACAACAAGAAGTGAACGTACCTTCAAACGAAGGCAAGAAAAGAAGTTGGAACACTGAAGATTGGTGGGCCGTTTGGTTAGGTTTTGGCGTTATATTTTTAGTCCTTATCAATTTTATACCTAAACCTACATTACCTGCTCGCTGGGGGTCAGGTGATCAACAAGGAATTTTAAACACGATACCAAGTGATGGTTTCATACCTGTAATCATTACCGGAATGGTTGCCTTATTCATTTTTTACGTGGCCATACGCTTTTTAAAGAAAGAAATTAGTAATCAGTTTCTAGTAGCATTTCCAGTTCTTTTTACATTAACGTTACTTGCTTACGTACTTGGACAGTATGGACCTTGGCGTCATTACGGGTTTAACGATGTAATCTGGGCGTTAGCCATCGGTTTATTTATTAGTAATGTTTTAAAAACACCTGCGTTTTTAAAGAGCGTTTTGCATACCGAGCTTTATATTAAAGCAGGGTTAGTTTTACTAGGCGCTTCGATCTTATTTGACCGCATGTTAGCTCTTGGTTTGTTAGGGGTTGGGGTCGCTTGGGTAGTCACGCCGATCGTTATTATTGTCATGTACTGGTTCTCGCAGCGTTACTTAAAGATGAACGACCAAAAAGAATTAGCCATAACCATTTCATCTGCCACAGCAGTGTGTGGTGTCTCTGCAGCGATTGCATCAGGAACTGCAGCCAAGGCGAAGAAAGAAGAAATTACACTTGCGATCTCGATCACATTGATTTTTACAATTTTAATGATGTTAGGAATGCCTGCACTTGTTCGATTGTTTGGTATGGATCCGATCGTAGGAGGAGCTTGGCTTGGTGGTACGATTGATGCAACAGGAGCAGTTGTTGCCGCCGGTTCTTTACTAGGCGATGAAGCTATGGAAGTCGCTTCGGTCATTAAGATGGTACAAAACATTTTAATTGGATTTGTGGCAGTAGCCATTGCGATATTCTTCGTATCACGTGTAGAAAATAAAGGAACTTCAAGTCAGAAGAAAGTTACTGGAAAAGAGATTTGGGTCCGTATGCCAAAGTTTATTTTAGGGTTTATCGGTGCCTCACTGATTTTCTCATTTCTATTACCGGATCAAACGGTTGAAGCAGCCTTACCAACTATTGACGGCTATCGTGGTTTATTTTTTACATTAGCGTTTGTCAGCATTGGTTTAGAGTCGAACTTTAAAGAATTAGCAAAAGGCGTTCGGGGTGGAAAACCTATTATTCTATACATTGTCGGACAGCTGTTCAATATCATCTTAACGTTACTTGCAGCGTGGGTGTTCTTTAGCGGAACGTTCTTTACACTGCCATTCTAGGAGATGGAATGATGAAAAAAATGGTAAATTTATTAGGTTTTGTCGTCGTTATTTTTGTCGTAACGTCTGTATTACACCTCTTACCTGGAGCACCTTCAAATGAACCTGGAGCAGGCGACATCTGGTGGATGAATGTTCCTGAGATTAATGAGATGTATGAGAAAATGAACGAGAAGACACAGGAATAGGAAGATGATTGGAAGAACAAAATAGGATGAGGCTGTGTTTAAGGAGCGAACTTAGACACAGTCTTTTTTTTATTATCTCTACAAAATGTATAATACTTGTATATAAAATTTATATATGTGATGATAAAAGAAAATTAGAATGAGGAGTGGAAACGATGTACCTTTATCTCTCAAATAAACCGATGGACGACCCTAATTCATTTACACTATCTGGTGAACAGTCGGTAAAATTTTTATTGGAAAGCGAACAGAGGTTAGACGAGGAAAAAGTAGAGGCTCAGGATACAGTGTATCAACTTTTAGATCGTGTCGGCGAGCTCAAAAAACCGTCATTTATCGTATTTAACAATATTCCTGTTACAGAAGAAGGCAGAAGCACATTTGAAGAACGATTTAGAAACCGTGCCCGTAAAATAGAAGACGAGCCTGGATTTGTTGCCATCCGAGTGTGCCGGCCCCTCAATTCCAATACGTACATTATCATGACTTTTTGGGAGACTGAAGCAGATTTTCAAAATTGGAAAACATCAAATGCCTATAAACACGCCCATAAAAAACGCGGAACATCAGAAGGTATCGACCAACAGCAACCACAAATTTTCCCACGCCCATCCTATGTTGAACTTTATACGGTAGAATAAAAAATTGAGAAAGACAACGGTCAAGAGCTTTATGAAAGCTTTTGACCTTATTTTTTTAGTAGAAAAAAAGTTTATAATAAGAGTGATGAATTGGTAGAATGATAGATTGTTACGTTAATTTGATGAAAGTAATTCTATGTAAATAGAGCGTAAAAGAATTTCGTGCTCAACTTATCTAGTTTTAGGAAAGTCAGGATCAAAAAATCTCATTTTCATGCCTGGTTTATCCAGTATAAGGAAAAGCCAAGCCATAAATCTCATTTTCGCACCCGATTTATCCAGTATAAGGAAATAACAGGCCATAAATCTCATATTCATGCCCACTTTATCCATTTTTAGGAAAATACAGGCCACAAACATATTTTCCACGCCCTATATATCCATTATTAGGAAAAAACGGCTCGCAAATATCATTTTAGCAACAATAGCGTCGGCTCAAAAGTAGTCCCAATTACCGAAAAATCTATTAAAAATATTTTTTATAAAAAAATGAACTTTCTTAAAAGCTGATGACTCTTATAGGGGAGAGGGAGAGAGGTGAAGGCATGAATGTCATTCGATTAGTAAAAAAAGCGAAAAAAGGCAACAAAGAAGCATTGCTCCAATTAATTATGGCTGAAAAAGACGTGTACTATAAGCTAGCTCTCACCTATATGGGGAACTCACACGATGCCATGGATGCAATGGAAGAAATGATCGTAACTCTTTATGAAAAAATTGATCAATTAAAAAAAGAAGACGCCTTCTATAGTTGGAGCAAAACGATCTTAGTGAACTGCTGTAAAACACTACTCCGCAAGCAAAAGAAGGTCGTCCTCATTGAAGAATGGAATACGCCACACGAAAGCGAAACGGGGCATGCGCTAAATGTGAACCCGTATGTTCGGACAGAACGGCAAATCGACATTCAACAACTGTTGCTTCATTTAAATGACCATCAGCAAGAGGCGATCCAATTAAAATATTTTCACGACCTCGACTATCAAACGATAGCAGAGATGACGAATGTGTCTGTTGGAACGGTGAAATCGAGAGTTTTTCAAGGTCTTAAAAAACTAAGAGAGCACTATGGGGGTGAGATGGATGAGTAATATGGAAAAGCGTTTAAAAGAAGAAAGAGAACGGTTGGACCACATGACTGCACCAGCTGAATTAGAAGCGAGATTACGAGGGGCACTAGAGAACCGAACGACGGTTAAAAAAACGAAACGCAAAACACCGCTTTTCGGTGCAGCAGCTGTCGCCTTACTTTTCATGGTCATTGTCGGCTACCATTACAATGGATTTGCTTATTACGGAAAAAAACTGTTTGGGTTTGATGAAGTCATCACAGGTACATTAAAAGAACTAAATGACGATGAGATGGGCCAAATCATAGATAAGCAAAAGCAATTAACAGACGGAACGATATTAACAGTGGACGGAATCATGACCGATGCCAATCAGCTGATCTTGTACTATACATTAACCAATCCGAACGGTCTTTCTTATGAAGAGCATTTCCGATTTTACCGAATGACTGGTTTTCTAACCAACTCCACTGCCGTTGGCGGTCAATCTCTCCTTAATGAAGAGGAGAATGAAATTAAAGGAATGATGTCATTCGAGCCAGTTAGTCCTTTTACAAAAGAATTAACTTTGCACTTTTCTAATCAATGGGAAAATGGACAATTCATCGAAGACACTATTTCTTTTCCGTATAATCCAAATCAAGCGATGCAAACTGAGATTAAACAGTCGATTCGCAAAACTGTAAACGTCGACCAAGGAAAAGTTACCTTTCATTCGATTACAGCAACACCGTCAATGACGGTGATTGACGGAAAGTTACAAGTGGATAATTTTGATCGCGTTAACTATGCATTAGGTGGTATAGAACTAGTGGCTAATGGTGAAGTTGTACAACAACTAGGGGGAGGAAGTACATCGACTATAAGAGGCTATAATTTTGATATCCGCTTTGACGCCTTACCACAGCCATTACAGTCACTTGAACTCGTTATACGAGAGTTTGTCGGTTATGAAACGCTTAACCAAACGGTAAAGCTTAGAACAATTGATAAAGATCCAATTCCACTTTTGGACGATAAATCACTATGGATCACTGACATTTCAACCACTTCTACTGGAGTAGAAATGACAATTGCAACAGAAAATGACGTGATGCTGGACGGTGTCTCCATAAAAGCAGGGGATGAAGTTACCGAGTTACGGACGATCGACAACCAAACCGAATTAAAATTAGAGGATGGAACGCTTCTAAAACAACGAACCTTGTTGTTTGACACCATAGACGAACCCGAACTCTTAATCATAGAAGGAATGCACTACATGAAACGATACAACGAGACCATTGATATACCAATAAAATAAAAAATAATCGGTATGCGGCACCTTTTTAATGGTACCTGCTACCGATTAAATGGTACCAGGTACCTGTCGACCCAATTGACAGGTACCTGGTACTTTTTTTTTGAATGAAACGGCCATTCTTTATTTGAGTTCTTCAGTTACGAAACACTCACATCCACATTAAGTAGTTCAATACTCTTACTAACATCGTAAGCGACCAAACTTTCAGACTAATATAAACTATATGAATATAGTATAAAAGCACCAGTTACCAAATATTTCTGATATACTATTTTTTGAGAATAGATAAGAGAGGAAGAACATCATGTTTAAAAAGATACAGAACAAAATCATGGTGCTAATTGCTGCGATGTTAGTTGTGACTATAGTAACAGTCTCATATGTTACCTACAATCAAACGAGAGATGTTATAGAAACCAGCACCCAGCATGAAGCAAGTAACGTTGTTGACGAGATTACGAGATATGCAAATCAATACCTTGAAGGATTTGCGAACCAACTAATGATGTTTAGTAACGATCAACGAATGATAGAGTACATAACAGCCCTAAACGAAGAAGACAGTGAAACAATTTCTTCGATGCAAAATGCAATTGGTGAGAGTTTTTCAGCGTATATGAAAATGTATGAAAGTATTGACGCATCATTTATCGGTACGCCGACAAAGGTGATGAAAACGTTTCCTGCAACAAGCTTAGGAGATGATTTCGATCCAACAATCCGACCATGGTACATTCAAGCACTAAATAATCCTAACGAAGTCATTTGGACCGATCCTTACCAATCTGCATCAGTTGATGGCGAACTAATCGTTACTGGAGCCAAAGCAGTACTAGATCCCGCAACTGGAAACCTATTAGGTGTCATTGGAATGAACATTTCCCTAGATGGCCTAACAGCGATCGTGAACCAAGTAGATGTTAACTATCAAGGGTTCGCTGCGCTTTTTGATGCAAATGGAACCGCTCTTGTTCATCCCTCATTAACGGGGGAAGATCTCTCAGAAAATGAAACAATTAAACAAATGCTTTCAGGAGATCAAAGCGGATATATCCAGTACCATTTCGATGGTTTAGATCGATTTATGTATTACAGCACAATCCCTGCAACAGGTTGGAAAGTCAATGCCGTGTACATCATCGATAATATGCTGGCTGACTTATATGACATACGAAATAAGATAGTAATGATTGCTTTTGTCATGTTATCGTTATCGCTTATCGTAGCTTACTTTGTTTCTAGGAACATAACGAACCCATTAAAAGCATTGCAATCACATGTTAAAAAAGTTGCGGCAGGTGATTTAACCGTTGAGGCGACGACAAAGTCAAGGGATGAGGTCGCTGAGTTAACGAATAGCTTTAACGAAATGACAAACATCATGAAAGCACTAATTCAATCGGTTCAAACATCTGCCAATGAAGTTAACAATTCCGCGGAGAGCTTAAGTGCAATATCCGAAGAATCGATTGCTTCAAGTGAAGAAGTTTCTTCCGCTGTTGCTGAAATTGCAAGTGGTGCAGTTAAACAAGTCGATGATGTAGAGGATATGAAAAATCGAACGATCGAATTATCGGATCAAATTGAAAAAGTCACAAAAGAAACCTATTCAATGGAAACCGTATCGAACAGCACGAAACAAGTCAGTGAAAACGGGACATTAAAAGTAGATACATTACAGGAAAAAACAGTCGAGGCCAATGAAGTGCTTCACAATGTGGAAAATGTAGTAACCGGTTTATACGAAAAAATTTCCGATATTGAACATGTAATGAGTACAATCAATGGCATTTCTGAGCAAACGAACTTACTTGCTTTAAATGCGAGTATCGAAGCAGCAAGAGCAGGAGAACATGGAAAAGGGTTCGCCGTTGTTGCAAATGAAGTTCGAAAATTAGCAGAGGAATCTTCTCAAGCAACGGTCAGAGTGCGTGAAACGATTAGTGGCATTTTTACGCAATCTGAAAAAGTAAAATCCGAGATTAATCGAACAAAAGAAATTTTCAACTTACAAACCGAAGCAGTCGATGACACACAAGCTGCTTTTAAACAAATTGTAACTTCTATCGAAGACATTGTATCGTCTCTATCGACGATACGCACCGAAGTAGAGATCATGTCGGACCAAAAAGATATGGTGATGGACGGAATTCAAAATATCGCGGCTGTCGCAGAAGAGGCATCTGCTTCCGTTGAAGAGGTTAACGCCGCAAGTGATCAACAAGTCGACGCATTAACACAAGTAGCGAGTTCTGCAGAAGAACTGAACCAAGCAAGTTCCCAGTTACTAGAACTTGTCAAGCAATTCAAAGTTAAATAAACAAACAGCCCATTCATGCCACAAAAGCATGGATGGGCTGTTTTTATGTTCAATACGTCGCACCAAGTTGACTTTCACGAATGAACCGTTCTACTTAAAGGGTTTACTTTTTCCCATGCACTTCCCACTTGTAACAACCGCTTTTCAGTGAAATGATTTCCGATCAATTGCATTCCAACCGGAAGCCCTTCGGAACACAATCCGATCGGTACGGACAAACTCGGAGCACCCGTCAAGTTCGGTGGAGAAGTAAACGGCATACCACGTCTCGTTACTTCTAAGTTTTGCTCAACCCAATTTTTCTGGAAAGCCGGGGTAGTGATTGGAATGGTCGGTCCAATTAACACGTCAACGTCTTCAAACGTTTTCTTTAGGGCTTCTGTTAAAACTCGACGAACTTGCTGCGACCTAACGTAATGAGGGGAATTCGTGAGCACACCTGTTTTGAAAAAAATACGTACATCGTCGGCATACTCCTCAGATCGTGTCTGTAGCCATTCATAGTGATACGAAGATGCCTCACCGATTGTAATAACATAGCCGGCAAAAGTAGACATTGATAGTTCTGGAATATCAACGTCTACAACCGTCGCACCCATCGTTTCTAATGTTTTAATTGCATCCTTAAACAAGATCTCCACATCACGGTCCAAGCCTTGCATGTAATAGGAAGGTACTCCGATTCTTAATCCGTCAATTCCTTTATTTAGATTTTCTGTGTAGTCTGGGATCCGTGCTTTAATACTGCCTGGATCTTTTGGATCATAGCCCGCCATCACATTTAACATGAAGGCTAAATCAGAAACAGAGCGCGCCATCGGACCAGCATGATCGAGGGACCATGCTAACGGGGCAACGCCTTTTGTACTCACTAAACCATAAGTAGGCTTTAAGCCGTACACCCCGCACATAGAGGCAGGCACACGAATGGATCCAAATGTATCTGTACCTGTAGCGAGTGTAGCTAATCCTGCAGCTAGTGCAGCGCCACTTCCGCCACTCGAACCACCAGGACTATAATTAACGTTCCAAGGATTTCTGGCATTTCCATAGACAGGGTTTGTATTCGTTATGCCGCCACCAAACTCATGCATATTTAGTTTCCCTAACATAACGCCTCCAGCTGCCATCAATTTTTTAACAGCAGTGGCGGTTTCATCCGGGATAAACTCAGACAAAATCTTTGAGCCTGCGGTCGTACGAATCCCTTTCGTATAGTAATTGTCCTTAATACCAATCGGAATCCCGTGAAGAGGACCTTTGTATAGGCCATTCATGATTTCTTTCTCAGCATGTGCCGCCTGTTGAAGAGCTAGTTCTGGAAGTGTCGTAATGTAAGCATTGACGGTCGAATCTACGGCATTGATCCTTTCGAGTATGGAGTGAGTAAGTTCGGTAGGGGAAATTTCTTTGGACTCGAGTAACGGTCCCAGTTCCACAGCGGTTAGGGAGTATAACTCAGTCATGACGGATCAGCTCCGGATCCACAATAGTCATGGGCACTTCTTCGTTTAAGTCCGGTTGAGCTTGCAACGGTAACTGCGCTTGTTGGATCGTATGATAGACGTGTTGGATATAAGGAAGGTCTGCTTCTTTTACTGGCATTCCGTTTAGATGTAAACTCTGTCTAATAAAAGTATGGATATCCATCGATTTCACTCCTTCTTATGCTATCAAGATATTCGATAATACTGCAAAAAGGGAGTATCAAACCAAAGTGACGGTCGTTTGATACTTCCCTCAAGTTTTTAAAGAGATATTTTTTTTGCTAGTTCTACATCATTTTCAAGTATTTTCTGAAGTCATATGATGGATATAAGCTGCGTCGGTACATATAATTAAAAGCTTTAGCGTGTGTATCAATTGCCTTTATTAAATTGTCATCGTTTTAAGGTATTCATTTTAGGCGAAAATGGGACTTTGTCTATTGAGTTTTTTGCGAATTTAGGGGTTGGGAAACTGTTAAGGACCTTTGAGAGAATGGGCGTAACTAAAAGCCCTGAATGGTGTGCGGTAGAGGGAATATCTAGGAGAACGGAGTAACCAATAGCCCAGATTGATGCGCGGTAGAGGAAAAAATTAGGAGAATGCGTGAACGAAACGGCGCGGATCGTGTGCGGTAGAGGAAAAAATTAGGAGAACGGGTGAACGAAACGGCGCGAATCGTGTGCAGTAAAGGGAATATTTAGGAGAATGCGTGAACGAAACGGCGCGGATCGTGAGCGATAGAGGAAAAAATTAGGAGAATGCGTGAACGAAACGGCGCGGATCGTGTGCGGTAGAGGGAGATATTAGGAGAATACGTGAACAAAACAGCATGAATCGTGTGCGGTAAAGGGGAAAATTAGGAGAATACGTGAATGAAACAACGCGGATCATGAGCGGCAAAGGGAATATTTAGGAGAAAACATGAACGAAACAGCATGAATCGTGAGCGGTAAAGGGAATATTTAGGAAAATCCGTGAACGAAACAGCGCGGATCGTGTGCGGTAGAGGAAAAGATTAGGAGAAAACGTGAACGAAACAGCATGAATCGTGTGCGGTAAAGGGAAAAATTAGGAGAAACAAGCAACCAATAACAATAGTTAATCAAACCATAAGAAAATAACAAGAGAAGCCGTAAACCATTACATTCTTTTGTACTCATAAACTCAAATTTACAACTTTTAAGACTTGAGAGAAAAAACCAATAAGCCTAAAATCAATATATATCATTAATATATACAACAATAAATTAAAGAGGAGCATAGTAATGATCGTCATCGGCATTGATTTATCCGGTCCCAGCAACCATAAAGATACTGTATTGACAGTGTTTGAAACGCAAGGGGCTCAATTAACATTTTGTAAACTGATCAGAAATGTAAGTGACCTTATGATTTTAAATGAAGTTAAACAACAAAGTGACAGCGATCAAATCGTCGTTGGGATAGATGCTCCTTTATCTTATCAAGATGGGGGCGGTGATCGAGAAAGTGATCGACAGCTGAGAAAGTTTATCATTTCTTTAGGCATGAAATCCGGTTCAATTATGGCACCGACCTTCAATCGAATGGTGTATCTTTCGCTGCGCGGCATTAAGCTTAGTCGTGAAATAGAAAGGTTACAGACGACGAATCGCATCTCAATCGTAGAGGTTCATCCAGGAGCTGTTATTGGCGCGAGACTACCCCAAATAGAAATAGAACGCACCTTAACCTATAAACAGAATATAGAGGAGCGCCGCTATTTAAAAGCGTGGTTTTATAAGCAAGGGATCCTCGGTTTACCAAACCATATTGAGGAGGAAAGTCATATGATTGATTCCGTGGCAGCGGCCTTAGGGGCTTGGCATTGGAGAGATCCCGCATTTCAACCTCAATGGATCTATCCGGCAAACGAACCCTTGCATCCCTATGACTTTTGCTGTTAAAAAAAGACCAAGTGTGCGAACAGGTAAGAATATCTAAATATAGTAAAATAGATACATATTATTACAATTTAATTACTATCGTGATATGATTAAGACTTGAACAGTATTAAATAATAAATCGTTCAGAACAACGATATAGGTAAGCACTAAATAGAGTTAATTAATCAAATAACTACTAGAGTAATATCCAAATATAATTCATCTTTCAAAGGACGGAAATCAAACTATGTTAAAAGATTATCTTGCTGAGGTGAAAGCACGTTGTCTTGAATATGACCTTAACCCGAATGAACTTCCTTCATTTGATCAAATATCAACTGAGGAATTGACAGCAGTACAACAGAAATATGCAGATACATTAGCGGTCATAAATGAATTTATTAATAAATTTCTTAAAAAAACAAAAGGAATCCCATTATTAGTGACTGTCACAGATGACAAAGGTACATTTATCGAATATATGGGTGACGAAAGTTTAAGTGCTACCATCGTTGAACAAGCGGGGCTTCAAAAAGGGATTCAATTTACAGAAAAGAAAGCCGGCGTAAGTTCAGTGCTTGCGGCAATCGAACTTCATAGGTCCGTACAACTGTTAGGAGAGGATCATTACCACCATTTTCTCCATAGTGCGGCGTGCTACAGTGTTCCATTATATGTCCATGAGAGATTAATAGGAACAGTTTCAATTATGACCTTTTTGGACTTTGCCCATCCGATGATCTTGACAACACTTGAAACCGTTGTTGATTCGATTCAAAGAGAACTAGATTTACGTGAAGAAAATCACTATTTAGATCAAATGAATCAAATGATGTTAGAGCAATCTAATATCGGCTATATTGTCATTGACGAAAAAGGAAAAGTGGTCAAGGTTAATCCGAAAGCTAATTCATTCCTAACAAAAGTGCAAAAAGACTGTCGCTACATCCAAGAAATTGAGCCTTTAAATGACCTTTACAATCAATTTAAAGAAGGGAAAACGATACAAGATTACGAAGTCGTCATTCAAAATCATAAAAATATCATTTGTTTAGCGGATTATTTCATTTTTCAAGAAGGCTGTTTAATCCAGCTTCATGATATTACAGAGTACAAGAAAACAGAATCCTATATTCAAAATTCAGAAAAATTATCTCTGGTTGGCCAATTAGCAGCAGGGGTGGCGCATGAAATAAAAAACCCTTTGACTACATTAAAAGGATTTATACAGCTCATGCAACAAAACCTCTACAACGATGCGTATACACCTGTAATGCTAAAAGAAATTGAGCGCATTAATGAAATCACTAATGAATTTTTAGTACTATCCAGGCCAACTGTACTCTCAAAAGAACAGTATGATATCAGAAAATTGTTTGTAGAAATGGATGTATTATTATCTAGTTTAGCCATCACAAAAAATATAGAGTATAGACAGAACTTTAAAGAGACCCCGCGGATTTATAGTGACGGTAACCAATTAAAGCAAGTGATTATTAATCTATTTAAAAATTGTGTAGAAGCGCTAGATCAAAACGGACAAATTGAATTGACACTCCAACCCTATGACTCACAAAATATCTTAATTCGTATAGAAGATAATGGACCGGGGTTCCCTGAACAAATACTTCACAAATTGGGTCAGCCTTTTGTAACAACAAAAGAAAGCGGCAACGGTCTAGGGATCATGGTGTGTAAACGAATCATTGAAACGATCCATTTAGGGCAGTTAAATATGTACAATAAAGAAAACGGCGGAGCAGTTGTCGATATAATCCTTCCAATTAACGGGGAATAAGGAGTAAAAACTATGAAAATCTACTCTTTTTTACTATTTTGGATAGGTATTATCCTGTTAGGGGGCTGTCAATCAACCCAAGTAGATACAATGGATTTATTAGATGAAAAAATAAGGACAATCGAGATATCCAAAACGATAGAAACGGGTGTCATTAATGACAATGTCATCGCAACGTTAGAAGATCAAAAATCAATTAAGATCCTAGAAAAAACGATTCGGTCAGCCGTACAAAAAAATTCTAACGTTAACGTCAAGGAAACGCTCCCTGATTTTAATCTCATTGTAAACTATAAAGAAGGATATCCGAGTCATCCTATTCATGTCTGGCTTGGGGAAGAGGGAAAGGAAAGCACACTCACGTACATCTTTGGTGAGATGGACACCTACATGACTTTACCCGAACAGACGAATGCACTGCGTCAACTTCTCTTGAGCATAGAGCGTTAATCAAAACAAAAGCCCTCACTTTGTTATCTTCGCAAAGGGGGCTTTCATCATTTCCTAACGTATCGGCAGAATAACAAAATATAAGACTCAAAATACGGTTATTCCGTACCAAAATTTAAGCAAGCTTTAATTTCAATATTTTGATCGCAGCTTTCTTCCAGCTCCTTACTGTATACACGCTAACATTGTACTCTTTTGCGATTTCAGATATCGTTTTCCCTTCTAAAATCGCCTCTTTGACCCAAGTTTGTTGTCGTTCTGAAAGAGTCTCCATGTAACAGTTGATGATTTCTACCTCGAGCATGGAGGCATTCCGTTCATCAACGATATAATGAAAACCTTCATCTGTCAGATGATGTCTAGCAGCATATGTTTTTTCTTTGGATAATTCGGTCAGTAATCGCCCACGGACTGTATAAATCGCAAATGTGGCAAAATTACCTTTTTTCGGATCAAAACGTTTGTACGCTTCCCATAAGGCGATCAGTCCGATCTGGTAATAATCATCATAATCTTTATGAATTTGGAGCTGTTTTAATTGTTTTTTCACGATCGGGGCATAACATTCAACCACTTCATCAACTGTTAATTGACTTTCTACCACATACATTCTCCAATAGAAAACGCGCGTTCTCAACTATTCCGCCGGTACCTTTAATTTAAAATATTGATAGAATGCGGTCACACAGGGGAAAATTAGATTTAGATGGTGAAAATTAAAATATCGCTTAGGAGAAATTGAAAAATGGACAGCGGAAACGAAAAAATTCATTGTTTTTATTATTGAAGGAGATTTGCAAGTGAGTGGAAAAAGACAAATAAAAAAGGCGGAAACCATAATAAAAAACAGTCATCAAAAACGATTGACAACTGTACACGAAAGAGCTTTTCAAATTGAGAAAACGTAGTAGCAATCTATTCTAGAGCCCGTATCAGAACGAGTACTCCTTCCTCAGAATTGAGCCTTTTCCTCTAAAATAGCTCTCATTATGACATAAACGAAATAAATCCCCAAGTACGCCCCGGTTAATAAGAATAAAGGATTAAGAAACAGCGCATGGATGTTCGTCATAAAAACAGTATTATCTCTTAGAACCGTATAGATTGCAAAAGAGGCTATGTTTCCAAATGTCAATGCAGCAAGTAAGGCTAGCGAATGATACAGAATGCGAATTTTTGTCCACTTTATTTGAAGAATTATCATAACAATAGGCAGCACGATACTAACAATTAATATAAGGACCTTCATCTAGCGATCACCTCTGCTTTCAGTCTGGACGAATCGAGTTAAAAATAAACCAAATGCAAAAGGCACCTTACGTGTACCCGCAATTCTTACCTTAGGAATACTAGCTATTTACTTTACTATCAAACAAAAAGGAAAATGGCGCGAGCATAAGCAGCGTTTGAGGGTGAAATTCCATCGGATTTCACGATAGCAAATTGATAGCAAAATGTTACACTGTGATATCAGTTCGCTATTTTTATTGACAAAAGGCGACAAACAAGGACTTTAAGAGACATAAGCGAATACAATAGACCGATGCCTTGCTTCAGGAAGGAGAACGATGATTATGGCCGATGTCACAATTGGTGGAAAAAGAGTACCCGATCTAAGACCCAAAATAAATACACAAAAAACCGCTCAAACAAGTTTCATCACAACTCACTGGTTGACCTCTAATTCACCACTATCTAAAATGGTTGTAAGACAAGATCGGATAGAGGCGCTTATTGTCCGTTTTGTCCCGGTTATTGTCGGTTTTTTCATTTTATTGTCCGATTTGTCCTGTTTATTGTCCGTTTTTTCATTTTATTGTCCGAATTCACCTTTTTATTTGCGAAAGTGTGAACAGTGACTTCTTACATATCCAGCTGACAATATCATGAGCTTAAAATATAACCAGAGTCCACTAGATTTCGTATGAAAGGAAGGGGAAAACATGCCTACAGGGAACCGGACCATTGCTTTAATAGATATGAATGCGTTTTATGCGAGTTGCCACCAGGCAGAGGATCCTTCTCTTCGAAATCAACCGGTTATTGTCGGTGGCAGTCCAACAAACAAGTACAAAGGAATGGTGATAGCAGCTAGTTATGAAGCGAAAAATCAAGGGGTCTATACGACGATGTCGGTATATGAGGCGCTAAAAAAAGTCCCTAAAGCGATTGTCGTTCCACGAAATCATCCGTTGTACTCATCTTATTCCAGAAAAATTATGGAGTTTTTAAGATTAATCGGACCGACGGAAGTAGCTTCGGTCGATGAAGCATATATAGATTTGACAGATCGTGTGAACAAGGGGACATCACCGCATACGATTGCAAAGTATATCCAACGAACATTGTGGGAGAAATTACATTTAGGCTGCAGCATCGGAATCAGTGATACAAAGTGTTCCGCTAAGATGGCGGCAGATGTAAAAAAGCCATTTGGATACGTACACTTCGAACGGCTGCAATTTTGCAGTTATTTTCATCCGCAAAAGCTAAGCAAACTCCACGGTTGCGGTAAAAAGACAGAAGAGAAGCTTAATAAATATGGGATTTATACCATTGGAGATCTTGCCCAAACTGATCCTCTGCAAATCAAGCTTATCCTAGGCTTAAGAGGGGAAATCCTGCGTAACAATGCATTAGGAATTGGTTCTGATGTCGTCGATGCGGATCGTGAAAAAGGCGATAAAACGATTGGAAAAGAAAAAACATTTTCTCAACCCACATCTGACACTGATCAACTGCTTGGAATCGCTCGTTCCATGATTGAACTTCTTTGTGAAAGACTGAAGGAAAAACAGTTGCGCGCTAGCACGATTGCTGTTGTTTATAAAACGGAGAGGGGCGGTGCAAGTCATTCCAAAAGCTTAACACTCGCTGACTCAACATCAGAACCCGATCAGGTGTATACAATCGTAGAAGATTTGTATGACCGGCATTTAGTGGACATTCCTCTTTGGTTATTTGGCGTTCGATTAAGTAACTTTGAGGATGCAAACTACGTTCAATTAAAGCTTTTTTAATTATTTCACGTTAAAAAAAGCTGGTATGAATGGGGGAGACAACCTGTTTATCACCGATCAACTGGTTAAAAAACGACAATATGGTAAAATAGAGAACGTAACTTAATAGAAATACATAAAAAAACAGCAAAGTATTACAGAGAGTAAGGAGATTGTATAGAAAGTATGGATATTCAAATGACAGAAGATTTATCATCAATTCTAGCAAAAGAGACAGTTGACAACGCACAGCAGCAAAAGCGTGAACAAAAACTTTGGAAACAGACGGAACTCCCGTTGACATTACTTGATACGTTAAATAGTCTACCTAAAACAGAACTTGATCCCATTCGTAAAAACCTTCAAGTGAAAAATGCTAGTTCATTGAAAAAAGCTGAGCTTGCATCACTTCTTGCTAACGAAATTCCTTTGATGTTTAACGAAGTTTTATTACCGTTAGATCAAGAGCGTTATAATCTACTGAAACAGATTGTAAACGAAAGCGGATCAATACCAGTCACGGACCTTTCAATAGAAAAAATTGAATGGTTAAAAGAAAGAAGTCTTGTTTACCCAGGTCTTTACAACAAGGAAAAAGTTTTATTTTTACCTACGGAACTCATCGATCTATTTAACACCCTTAGCGACGCGGAACTTGATACAACCATTCAACGCAACACCGAATGGGTTCGACTCACGCAAGGATTGCTTTATTATTTTGGTGTGATGAGTGAGGAGTTACTTATCGAAAAAATTCAAGAACTTACTGGTCAACCCGTTGATCCCGATCTGTTTATCCAAGTCATTTCCTCAGCAGGCGATTACTATGGACAAGTTCAAAGCTCAGAGTACGGGCTTCAAGACTACCGTGTTATTAACACGAAAAAAGTAATTGAAGAACAAAATAAAAATTCAGATCTCGACTTTTTTGAGTTTTCTAAAGGTCAGCTCCTTAGAGCAGGTAAGCCTGGATTTATTCAAAAAAGCTCAGCTTTAAATGACTTGGTCAACATTTTACTAGAACAATCGGATTTAACAGCTAGTGCGGGGGATCAATTAGCAGCACAAATTCTTTACATGATTAACACAGACGTACAACTAACACTGATCGCTGACTATGTACAAAGTAAGGTAGTGCTTTCTGAAAAAGTGTCGCAACAATTGCCTGAGCTACTGAAAGAAGTAAAAAACCAAACGCGCCTATGGGAATTAAAAGGACATACAATAAACGAAATTACGCCGCCAGAAGAGAAAAATCTAAATCCTTTCCCTACGTATACATTAGAGTCGCTGCAACAAAAATCCAATGACATTCATATTAAAAACCTAAAGAAAATCGGCCGTAACTCACCTTGTCCTTGCGGCAGCGGAAAGAAATATAAGAAGTGCTGTATGAAGTAACTTTTAGTAAAGAAGAGGGCACTTGTTAAAAGTAAATCAAATTTACTTTGAGAAACGCATGAGTTTTCATAAGAGAATTCATGTGTTTTTTTCTGTTGTCATCGTTCATAATTTTCAAGCCAACCAAAAACGATGTTCTAAGCTGATTAATAAACAGGCCTGGATATAATGTGGTTTCAAAAATAGTTGGTGAATGCAACAATCGATTGAATGAAACTTTATTCGAGCCCAACCGTATATAGGAATAAGGTCACTGAACGATCAATGTCTTGCAATTACACAATTCCAAGGAGGGATTTTTGTGAGGGATATCCGTAAATATTTAGGCTGGACGTTGTTTATTGGATTGATTTTATGGATCGGCTTTAACATTCACCTCCATCTATTAGAGAAAACGAATATGATGTTTGTCATGATGCCACTTATCCTTTTTTCATCACTTTTTCCTGTGTTGATCGGGATGTTACTTCGTTTGCCTCGGCTAATCGATGAAATCCGTCAAAACAAACGCTGGGCTGTTCATTGGACAAAACTAATTATAATAGGCATACCGACTTTATACGTTGTTGTCACACCCATTCTATCGATGACCGCAATAGGTCCGTATTGGCCGTTTTCATTTAAGATCTTGCAGTTAATGGACGCCCACATTCATGCCATGGTCGGACTAGTTTTAGGATATGTTGTACTCGATAGTGTAAAACAATAAAGGTGGATGATTGTTATTAGCAGATTATTTACAGAAAGATCGTGACTGAAAAGACATAGAGTGAATCTGTGTCTTTTTTTTACCCTTAGATGTTGCTAACCAATACTTTGATTTTTCACAAAAATGATAAACGACAATGAACTGGGTATACTACCATTAATATGTATTGATTAGGGGGTATACAAATTGAGCGCTGAGACTGCATTATCAATTTATGCATTAGGTGGTATGAATGAGATCGGCAAAAATATGTATGTCGTTCAGTATGAAGATGACATCGTAGTCATCGACTGCGGGAATAAGTTCCCAGATGAAAGCTTATTAGGTATTGACTTAATCATTCCCGATATTTCGTACTTAGAAGAAAATAAAGAAAAAGTACGTGCATTAATTGTTACACATGGACATGAGGATCATATTGGCGGCATTCCATTTTTCTTGAAAAAACTGAATATTCCTGTCTATGGGACTCGCTTTACACTTGGACTCATTGAATTAAAATTAAAGGAACATAAAATTAGTAGAGAAACTGAACTTCATGAAATCAACTCGAATTCCAAACTCAACTTTGGAGAAATGAACCTAGAATTTTTTAGAGTTACACATAGTATTCCAGATTGTTTAGGAGTTCTTTTCCGTACACCAGAGGGAAATGTCGTACATACTGGAGATTTCAAATTTGATTTAACTCCGGCGAGTAACGAGCATTCAGACATTCATAAAATGGCAGAGATCGGTCAAGAAGGGGTCCTGCTTTTATTATCAGAAAGTACAAATGCCGAGCGCCCTGGTTCAACACCTACTGAGCAATTGGTTGGAGAACATGTTCTAGAAGCGTTTATGAAAGCGGAACGTAAAGTAATTCTGTCGACGTTTGCCTCCAATGTGAGTCGACTTCAACAAACGGTCGATGCCGCAATTAAAACAAACCGCAAAATTGCTTTGCTTGGACGAAGCATGGTGAATGTCGTAGAAGTTGCGATGGAACGAGGCTACTTAAATATTCCGGACGGGATGATCATTGATCCAAAACAAATCAACGAATTACCCCCAGAAAAAGTCG
This sequence comes from Alkalihalobacterium chitinilyticum, assembly GCF_029028005.1. Classification (GTDB taxonomy): domain Bacteria; phylum Bacillota; class Bacilli; order Bacillales; family Bacillaceae_F; genus Alkalihalobacterium; species Alkalihalobacterium chitinilyticum. Next base: position 25,912 of record NZ_JAOTPO010000013.1, on the reverse strand, counting down.
CAATGCTTTGTACAGGAAGTCAGGGAGAACAGATGGCCGCATTATCTCGCTTATCGACTGGTGATTATCGCGGCGTTGAACTGTTACCTGGTGATACAGTAATCTTAGCCGCAGGACCAATACCTGGAAATGAAAAGGCAGTCACAAAAATTGTCGATAATTTATTTACACTTGGGGCAAATGTCATCTATGGACCTGGCAGTTCCTCTGGCATGCACGTTTCAGGGCACGGGTACCAAGAAGATTTAAAACTGATGTTGACTCTAATGAAGCCAAAATACCTTATCCCAGTTCACGGGGAGTATCGTATGCTCCATCATCACCGGTTATTAGCAGAGGCGGTTGGGGTAGAAGAAGGAAATACCTTTATTTTAAAAAACGGCGATGTCGTTGATATTAAAGACGGTACCGCCAAGCACACAAGAAACATCCCAACTGGTAATACGTATGTGGATGGAATTGGTGTCGGTGATGTTGGTGAAATCGTGCTTCGCGACCGCAGACAACTTTCCGAAGACGGAATGCTTGTCATTGTGTTGACGATGAGTAAATCAGATAAGAAACTCATATCTGGTCCCGACACGATCTCGCGTGGGTTTGTATTCGTGAAAAATTCAGATGAGCTCTTAAAAGATGTCAATGCACTGATTAAAAGAACGATTAATAACATGGAAGAAGCAGATAAAAAAGAATGGGGCATGATCAAAAAGAATCTTAAAAAAGCAGTGGGCCAATATTTATTTAATCAAACTAAGAAAAAGCCAATGATCTTGCCGATTATTATTGAGGTTTAAGTGAGATAAGCATAAAAAGAAGGTTGACTAGTTTCTGTTTCTAATCGCATGTCTAAATTGTGCTGAGCCGCAATTTTAATAGGTAGACGAGACAACAGGGAGTAACGTCAACCTTTTTTATTTCATAAATTTAGCTTAGTTTTCTGTGCCCACCGTGGAAGTTCACCGCATGACTGCATATACCTCGAACACTGATTACTGCACCAGCCGCTCACGTTTCCCGCCGTTTCGTTCGCGCTTTCCCCTAATTTTTTCCTCCACCGCTCACGATCCGCGCCGTTTCGTTCACGTGTTTTCCCAATTTTTTCCTCTACCGCTCACCATTCAGCGCTTTGAAGTTATTCAATACGCCTCATTGTCCATTCAACCAAAAAAAAGACCGCCACAAAGGCAGTCTTTTCATTATGTAAATCGCAAACCTATCTACGAACTAATCATCCATGCGTTACTTCTTCAGCGACTCAGAAAAAGTGACCTTTTACACAAGAATAGGGTTCTCCTTATGGCTGCTTCCTTCCAGATCTGACCCGTTCGGAGATTATCCTTTGCAAAAGACTTTTTCCTCAACACCTCATCCAAAGCACTGACCACACATCATTAGTCCTTCAATAGGAATTCGACCCTGCTATAGCGGTTTGCAGGTTACAAGGCACCGCTACCTCCCCGTCTATTGCGATATGTTTCATGTGAATAACTATATCATACAGTAAATCCTGCTGTATGCATATGCCAATTGTTTGGCAGGGAAGTAGAATTATGCCAGGCAAGTTAGGTTCTTCATAAATATGAAAATTATATTGAAAAACTAATATTCAAATCAATCTATCAAAATAAAACATCTGTCAATTTAATAACAATCGACGTCACAACTATATTTAATAGCTAAAATAGAGAGTAGGAGAAAATTAATATACTTCAAAAGATATTTAAATAAACTAAAATTCTGATTATTCGTTGACAAAATAACTAAATGCCAATAAAATGAACTAGACTGAACGGTTACTCAGTCTTTTATAATTATATATGAAATCGTTTTCAGTAGGCTTGTTTTTCCCACTAAAGGTTCATTAAAAATAGATGTACTTCGTCCAGTGGACCGTTCATCTATAGTCTCAAAACTTAATACAAATCTAATGACCGTTCATTATCCGCAACAAACAATAGAACCATCTACCAATCATTTGCGAGCAACACTTCTTTAAAGTATATATACATAAAAATTAGGAATGAAAGGGAGAGGCCACACATGAATTTATATTCAAACCTTACAAACGCTTTAAACCTTAATCCAGACAAAGAAGCTTATATCTTTTTAAATGAAAGTACGACTTATCGAGAGCTGCACCAAAAAGTAAACCAATTTGCTCATAGCTTGTCGCAGCAAGGGATTGAAAAAGGCGATACCGTTGCATTACTTTTAGGGAACACACCTGAATTTGTAGTCGCTTACTACGGAACGATTTGTGCAGGGGCTACAGTAGTGCCTGTAAACCCAACGTTCACAGCTCGTGAAATTGAATATATCTTAACGAATAGTAAAGCTAAAGGTGTAATTGCAGACGCAAGTTTACATACCCCACTAACAGAAGTTAGACAAAAGGTTTCTTCTGTAGACTTTGTTGTCTATACGAAACCAGTTGAAAGTGAACTAGCTTTTGAATCGTTTATTGATAATGATGTCCAGAATTTTAATGGACCAGTTGTCGAAGAAAATGATGTAGCTGTTATTTTATATACTTCAGGTACAACAGGTGCTCCTAAAGGAGTTATGTTAACACATAAAAACTTACAATCGAACGCTGAAGCTGTAAAAGATCTTTTTGAAATGACAGCTGAGGACCGCGTCGTAACTGTTTTACCGATTTTCCATGTATTTTGTATGACGGTTTGTTTCAATGCTCCTATTTTATCTGGCTCAACCATGATCTTATTACCAAAATTCAGCCCGCAAGAAGTTGTAGAAACCTTCGTAAAAGAACAAGCAACGGTCTTTGCCGGCGTTCCGACGATGTTTAATTTCTTACTGCAAATCCCAACAACTAAAGAACAATTTAGCTCATTACGCATTTGTATTTCCGGTGGATCTTCGTTACCAGTAGCCGTATTAAACAAATTCCAAGAGCATTCCGGAATCCAAATTCAAGAAGGGTACGGATTAAGTGAAGCAGCTCCAGTAACAGCATTTAATCCTTTAAGAGGCGTATGTAAGCCTGGTTCAATCGGGGTTAATATTCCTTATGTTGAAAACAAAGTCGTTGACCCAGAAGGCGAAGAAGTACCGCGTGGTGAGGTAGGCGAACTGATTGTAAAAGGACCAAACGTAATGAAAGGTTATCTTGGTATGCCTGAAGAGACAGCGCGTTCGATAAAAGACGGTTGGTTATACACTGGCGACATGGCGACAATGGATGAGGAAGGCTATATTTATATCGTTGACCGCAAGAAAGACATGATCATCGTTGGCGGTTATAATGTTTATCCACGTGAGATTGAGGAAGTGCTATATGACCACGCTGATATCGTCGAAGTCGCTGTTATCGGTGTACCTGATGAAAGTTACGGGGAATCGGTTAAAGCGTTTGTCGTATCTAAAAATGAAACATTAACAGAAAGTGATTTGAAAAATTACTTAGCTGATAAACTTGTTAAATATAAACGTCCGCAATATATTGAATTTCTTTCGGAATTACCGAAAAACACAACAGGAAAAATCTTACGCAAAAATTTAAGAAATTTAGAGCACTCCACAAAGTAATCAACGACATCAAACAACGAATGGACCTTCCAAAGATCCATTCGTTGTTTTCTTTTCATGGAACATATAGAAAAAATAGTTATTAGTTGACAAATACGATGAATATTCTTAATATTAACATAAACCGACCGAATGATCGGTCGGACACCAACTATAAATATTTATGAGGTGAATCAAACGTATGGATAGAGTAATTGAGATCCTAGATGGCTCGATCAATGAGTTAACTAAATTAGAAGAAGAGTTAAAGAACTTGAACGATGAAGAGCTAGGACATATTGCCGCTTCGTATCCATTTAATGATTATTTTCACGAATTTGTATCAAAATTAGACCGTTGGAAAAAAGAACTTGAAGGTAAATGATCGTCCATGGGGGATTTGTAACCTATATGTAGTTATCATTCATGCACTAAAAGGTTACCGCTAGGAGGAAGTCAGTTGTGTCGGAAAGTACAAAAAAGAGAATTATAGATTCTGCATTAATGTTATTTAAAGAAAAAGGCTTTCATGAAGTTTCTGTTCGAATGATAGCAAAAGAAGCCGGTGTGTCCAACGGCGGTTTCTATCATCACTTTCAAACAAAAGACGAACTTTTATACCAAATTAATGATTTCATTTTGACGTACGTTATGGAAACAGGAAAAGCAGCCGCTGTCGAAAGGGAAAACCCGGTCGAAAAGTTGGAAGGCATGATCCGTGCGTTTATCTTAGCGTTTGACGTGTATAATCTCGAAATTTCAGTGATGTACCGTGAAAATCATTATCTCGCTCCCGAGTATTTCGAGAAAATTAAGCAAAAACGAGACGAGTATCAAGATTATATTTTTACGATATTAGAAGAGGGTATAAAAGCTGGAGAAATTCGTTCGAATACACCCCTTTTACTAAACGGAATGGCGATGTTTGGAATGATTAACTGGACGTATCAATGGTACGAAAAAAACCGCAGCATTTCCATCGATCAAATTGCTGATGTGTATATTGATTTTATCATGAATGCATTACTTACGAAGAAAGCAAAACAAAGCCCAAGATATCAAGAGTATTTTCTTGATGATGAATAAGGTTTCAACGTTTTCACATAGATGAAAGTTGTTACAGAAGTTTCAAAAAAATATATTAGGGTATGAGGAGAGAACAGAAGATGAATTTTCAATTATCAGATGAACAACAAATGATTAAAAAGATGGTCCGTGATTTTGCTGAAAATGAAGTAGGACCTACAGCTCACGAACGTGATGAAGAAGAGCGTTTTGACCGTGAATTATTTAATAAAATGGCGGAACTAGGTTTAACTGGTATTCCATGGCCTGAAGAATACGGCGGAATCGGTGCTGACTATTTAAGTTATTGTATCGCAGTTGAAGAACTATCTAGAGTAGATGCAGCAATGGGTACTACCTTATCGGCACATACTTCATTAGCTGGCTGGCCTGTGTATAAGTTTGGAACAGAAGAGCAAAAACAAAAGTATCTTCGTCCAATGGCAGAAGGAAAAAAGATCGGTGCATACGGTTTAACTGAGCCTAGTTCTGGATCTGATGCAGCCGCAATGAAAACGACAGCTAAACGTGATGGCGACGACTACATTCTGAACGGTTCAAAAATTTTCATTACAAACGGTGGCGAAGCTGATATTTACGTCGTCTTTGCATTAACTGACCCTGAATTAAAACATAAAGGAACAAGTGCCTTTATCATTGAAAGTGATATGGCTGGCTTCTCCGTTGGTAAAAAAGAAAAGAAATTAGGGATCCGCTCATCACCGACAACTGAAATCATTTTTGAAGATGTACGTGTACCAAAAGAAAACCTTCTCGGTAAAGAAGGAGAAGGCTTTAAAATTGCGATGATGACATTAGACGGCGGACGTAACGGAATCGCTGCTCAAGCAGTTGGAATCGCTCAAGGTGCACTTGATGCGTCAGTTGCCTATGCAAAAGAGCGTAAGCAATTCGGAAAATCGATTGCTTCACAGCAAGGTGTTGCTTTTAAATTAGCGAACATGGCGACAAAGGTGGAAGCTTCTCGTTTACTTACGTATCAAGCGGCGTGGAGAGAAAGCGAAGGACTTTCATACGGTAAAGAATCAGCCATCTCCAAATTAATGGCTGGGGATACAGCGATGGACGTTACGATTGAAGCTGTTCAAGTATTCGGCGGCTACGGTTATACGAAAGAGTATCCAGTTGAGCGCTACATGCGTGATGCAAAAATTACGCAAATTTATGAAGGAACACAAGAAGTTCAACGTCTCGTAATTTCAAAAATGCTATTAGCTGACTAAAAAAGGTTAGGCGTTCACCTTTTTATCAAAATTTTTTCGTTCAGCGATGAATGAATAAGTGGTACGGGAGTATGCTATATTATTACGACTCAATCGTACGGTAGGTGGCAAACCGCCCTGACTAATTATAGAAGCAGTCGTATAAATAAACTACGGTTGGAAATTCTACGGATATAATTTTGTTCAAAAGGAGAGATGAGTAAATGAAAAAACGTCAAAATTTAAAAGAAATCGAAGAACAGCAACAAGTCGTTCAAAATCAAAATCAAGCTGAACAATTTGATAATACAGATACTGAATTCTCCTTGGATGAAAATGTCCAAGATGCTATAGCGAAAAGTCACCAGTACGCAGCACAGAAGCAGCAGCCGACGTATCAACCGAATAAACCTTTCTAAATTGGGAGTAGTTCCCAATTTGGTCGTATGAAGGAATAATTACTTACAATTACGTAAAAAACTGGCACTTTAACAAGTGTCAGTTTTTTTGTGCTTGATTGTATCGAAGTATCACCGATTGTGACTAAATTTTAAACATAAATGTTATTAGTATAAAAAATTATAATTCTTTCAAAAAAAGTGATTGCAATCGTTTTCAAAATCAATTAAAGTTAAAACATAAATTCCGAAACGTTTTGGAGGATCACATGACTACGATCAAAGATATAGCGAAAGCAGCTGGGACGTCAGTGACAACAGTGTCTAGAGCACTTAATGGTCATTCGGATGTAAGCGCTAAAACAATGAAACATATTAAAGAAATTGCCGATCGCTTAAACTACAGCCCTAATGTCGTTGCTAGAAGTCTCGTCATGAAGAAATCCAAGACCATTGGTTTACTTGTTTCAGAGATTAGTAGAGAAGGCACAAAGGATAACTTTACGTTTGAAGTTCTATGTGGCATTAATGATTGTGCAGCCGAGTATGAGTATGATCCAATTTTATTTAATACAAATACATCCAAACAGCGAATTAAAAGCTACACGCAATTATGTAGAGAACGTAAAGTTGACGGCGTCATCTTACAAGGAATGAAGAAAGATGATCCTTATTTAATAGAGGTCGTTGAAAGTGACATTCCGTGTGTACTAATTGACATTCCGATAACAGGTAAAAATGTTGGGTATGTCTCAACGAATAACCAACTTGGTGCAAGACGAGCAATTGAACATTTAGTCGAGCTTGGACACCAACACATTGGGTTTATCAATGGGCATGAACAGGCGTATGTAAGTGAAGAGCGGTTTAAAGGCTATAAACAAGCCATTCAAGAAGCAGGATTAGAACTTCGTGAAGAGTGGGTTGTAAATGGTCAGTTTTCAGAACGCACTGCAGAATTTACAGCTAAAAAGCTCTTAGCAACCTATCCGCAAATTACTGCACTCTTTTGTGCAAGTGACCTAATGGCGTTAGGAGCTGTAAGAGCAGCCAATTCCCTCGGGCGAAAAGTACCCGATAGTTTATCGATTGTTGGCTTTGATGATATTGTCTTGGCACAATACGCATCACCAGCGTTAACAACGATTTCTCAAAACAAATATTTAATGGGGTATCAAGCCGCGAATATGTTAATTGGTTTACTAGAAGAAAAAGAAACAAATAAAAGTGTTTTAATAGAAAATCAATTAATAGTTAGAGAATCAACGGCTGAAAATAAATTAAAAGAATGGTATTAAACCATTTTTTTAAACCAAATCCGAAACGTTTCGGATCATACTAAAATATTTTTTTACGCAAAAACCGAAACGTTTCGGATGCTTAGGAGGATGTAATGGATTACAGAGTAATAAAGGAAAATGACGTATTTTTATTAACCGATGAGAAAGGAAATATTCCTGAAAATCATTCTTACGGGGCAGGGCTTTATACAAAAGATACAAGATACTTAAGTAAATTTAATGTAAAGATTAACGGAGAAAATCCGGTTTTACTTTCGTCCAATGCCGATGAGAACTATATGGCAACAATCTTACTTACGAACCCGCATATGGAAAAAGACGGTTCCCTCATCTTATGGAGAGAGTCGGTTGAAATTGAGAGAAAGCGATTTATTTATAACGATGTCGTATATGAGTTATTAAAAATGAAAAGCTATTATCCAAAACCGATTTCATTCCAAGTGAGCGTAGAAGTCGATGTAGATTTCCAAGACATGTTTATCGTTCGCGGATTCCAAAACGGGGAAACAGGTCAACGTACAGGTCAAGAAAAATTAGAAAGCGGCTTACGCTTTAACTATACAGGGGCAGACGACATTCAAAGAGCAACCGTTATTCAATGGGACCAAAATGCTAGCGCTATCAACTTAGAGGGTGAAATTACATTCGATCTAAACCTTGCTCACGGCGAGGAACAAGTCATCGCATTTACCATTGCTCCAGTCGTTGGTGAAGATGTTCCAACAATTGTTCAACCAGAAGAAGCCCTGACTCAATTAAAAGCTTCTTACGCCCATTGGAGCGAAACAACAACAAAAATTGAAACAGACAACGAACAGTTACAAAAGTTAGTGGATCGTGGCATTGCTGATTTAAGAGTCTTACTAACCGACCTTGGTTATGGAAAATTTCCTGTTGCAGGATTACCGTGGTTCGCAGTTCCCTTTGGTCGAGATAGTTTAATAGCAGCCTTGCAAATGCTTCCGTTTAACCCTGAAGTGGCAAAAGGAACCTTAAAAACAATGGCAGCTCATCAAGGAACGAAAGTCGACCCTTGGAGAGATGAACAACCAGGAAAAATCATGCATGAAATTCGCTTTGGTGAATTAGCGAATACAGATCAAATCCCGTTTACACCTTATTTTGGAACGATTGATGCAACACCGTTATTCTTAGTTCTTTTAACAGAGTACATCAAGTGGACTGGCGATATTGAATTATTCAGAGAGCTAGAAGCCAATGTTCAAGCAGCGATTACGTGGATCAATCAGTATGGAGACCGAGACGGTGATGGCTTTGTTGAATACCATCAAGAGTCTTCAAAAGGTATTGCTAACCAAGGTTGGAAAGACTCAGCTGACTCTATCGTCCATCGTAACGGAGACTATGCTGAAACACCGATCGCTTTATCTGAAGTACAAGGCTATGTGTATCAAGGAAAAGTCGGTATTGCTGAACTCTATGAAACAATCGGCAACACAAGTGAAGCTGAAAGATTAAGAGAGGAAGCCGCTCAACTACAAGAAAAATTTGAACAGCATTTCTGGATGGAAAACCATTCATTCTATGCACTTGCATTAGATAAAGATAAGTCGCAGGTAGGTACAATCACGTCAAATCCAGGTCACGTTCTATTTTCTGAAATGTTGAATGAGACAAGAGCAACTCTAATCAGTGATGTATTAGTAAGCGATAAAATGTTCTCTGGTTACGGAATACGAACAATGGGTGAAGGCGAGGCAGGCTACAATCCGATGAGTTACCATGACGGCAGTGTTTGGCCGCATGATAATAGCATGATCTTACTTGGAATGAGTAAGACGAAACACGCTACACAAGCGATGACCGTCATAGAAGGACTCATGAAATCAGCTTCCAACTTCGAGTACGACCGTCTGCCAGAATTATTCTGCGGTTACTCCGATCAAGAAGGACGACCAGTAAAATACCCTGTCGCATGTTCACCACAAGCGTGGGCTGCTGGAACACCACTTGTATTCGTGCAAACGATGCTCGGAATATTCCCGAATGCATTGAAGAATACGGTAGAAATGAACCCAGTACTACCAAACGATGTGAATTATTTAAAAGTCGAACAACTGACAATTGGCAACGGTTCAATGGACTTTGTTGTACGTCGCCAAGGTGAGAAGTTCCAAGTAGACATTTTAAGTAACACAACAGGTTTTAACATTGATGTTAATCAAAAAGTTAACATAAACATTTAAACTACAAAAAAGGGGATAAACAAGATGTTTAAAAAGAAAACTCTTGCTTCACTAGGATTTTCAACATTATTAGTTAGTGGATTATTAGTAGGTTGCGGTGGTAGTGATACTTCTTCTACAAAAGAAGATACAACAGACAAAGACAATGAAAATCAAGAGCAAGTTGAAATCACGTTAAGCGGCTGGGGATCATCACCTACAGAGCAAAAGTTATTTGAAGAAACATTAGCTTCATTTGAAGAAAAGAACCCGCACATTAAAGTAAAATTAGACGTTATCGCTGATCAATACATGGATGTAATGAAAACTCGCTTAATTGGCGGACAAGCTGCAGACGTATTTTTCCTAGATGCTTTTGAAGCTCCAGCGTTAATGGAAACAGGTGTATTAGAGCCACTAGACGGTTACATCACAGAAGATTTTGATATTGATGATTTTGAGCAACCTTTATTAGATGCTTTTAAACGTGATGGAGCAATCTTCGGGTTACCGAAAGATACATCAACGCTAGCCTTATTCTATAACAAAACAATGTTCGAAGAAGCGGGAATTGAAAACCCGCCAACAACATTTGAAGAATTACAAGAAGTAGCCAAACAATTAACTCAAGGTACTGATGTATACGGTTATGGAATCGTTGCTGACCTAGCTAGAAACGTATTTATCGCTGAGTCAAAAGGCGGAAAAATTGCTACGGACAACAAAGCGACATTCGGGAGCACTGAAGTAGTAGAAGCACTTCAACCACTTCTTGACATGCGTTTAGACGATAAGTCTGCAGCTCAACCTTCTGAAGTTGGAGCAAACTGGGGTGGAGAAATGTTCGGACAAGGTAAAGTCGCTATGATCTTAGAAGGAAACTGGACATTACCATTCTTAGCTGAAACATTCCCTAACCTTGAGTTCGGTACAGCAGAAGTTCCAACAATTGACGGTCAAAACGGAACAATGGCATTCACAGTAGCATATGTAATGAACGCACAATCTGAGAAAAAAGAAGCAGCGTGGGAGTTAATTTCTTACTTAACAGGTAAAGAAGGCATGGAACAATGGACGAGCGGCGGATCTGCCTTACCAACTAGGGTTTCTGTAGCTGAAAGCCTCGGATTATATGATGATGAAATTCGCCAACCATTTATTTCAGGTGCTTCTTACGCAACCGTATGGGCTGACGATACGAACTTACCAATCATTAATAATAACTTTAACAACCAATTTACAAGTGCATTTTTAGGTCAACGTCCTCTTGATGAAGCTTTAGAAGAAGCAGAAAGAGTAGCTAACCGCGAAATCGAATAGTTTGTAGTCGAGAAGAGGGGACCCCTCTCTTCTCTTCTTTAAAAGGAGTTGTAGATAGATGTCACAACCAGAAACAAAAGCCTCCAATACAAGCAAGAAACAAAAGAAAAGAACATATACGAAACGTGATTTACGTGAAGCAGGACAAGGATACTTATTTCTTTCCCCGATGATCTTTACTCTAGGGTTGTTTATTATTGCACCAATCCTTTATGCTGTTTTTCTGGCTTTTCATAAAGTGGAATTACTTGGACAAACGAGCTTCACTTTTATTGGATTCGATAACTTCGTTCGAATATTTGATGACTTCCGTGCGGGGATCGCTTTAAAAAATACAGCATTTTACGTACTTATCGTAGTTCCAACTCAAACTGCATTAGCGTTATTTTTAGCAGCAACATTAAATGCAGGGATGAAAGGTCAAAAGTTTTTTAGAATTGTTTACTTCTTACCAACGTTAACATCTTCAGCGGTATTAACTTTAATTTTTATGTGGATGTACAACCAAAACGGTTTAATTAACCATATTTTAGCGTTTTTTAACTTACCAACGTACAATTGGATTGGAGATCCAAGTGTCGCTTTAATTGCAATTATGATTATGAATATTTGGGCTACTGCACCATTCTTTATGGTTATTTACTTAGCAGCCCTTCAAGATATACCAGATTCATTATATGAAGCAGCCGATCTGGATGGCGCAAATGCGATCCAAAAGTTCTTCCATGTTACAGTTCCAATGCTTCGTCCAGTTACTTCCTTTGTTATTATTATGGGGATTATCGGAACATTCCAGTTGTTTGACCAATCGTATATCTTCTCAGGCGGATCAGGTGGACCTGATAACTCAACATTAACTGTCGTTCTTCTGATCTATCAATATGCATTTAGCTCAATGGGTACGATGGGGTATGCAGCTGCTATTGCATTTATGTTAGCGTTGATCATCTTAGTTGCAACATTATTGCAAAGAAAGTTCTCTAAAGATGAAAAGATTTATTAATATGTATGACGACTTAACATTCGAGCCCCTAATTCGTCTGTGCAACAAAGGAGGACAAGAGATCTTATGAAGAAAAAATTTTCAATAGGAAAAGCATTCCTATATGTGGTCCTAGTCGGATATGCAATTGTAACGTTAATCCCATTCTTATGGGCATTGTCTTCTTCGTTTAAAACGTTAGAAGAAATTCTAAGCGGTTCAATGAACTTTTTACCGCAAATGTTTACTCTTGAAAATTACCGTCAAATTTTTATAGAGCAAACACTGTTTCCAAGATGGTTATTTAATAGTGTGTTTATCGCCGTAGTTGGAACAGCTCTTAATCTACTATTTAACTCTATGGCGGGTTATGCACTAGCACGTATTAGTTTCCCAGGAAAAAAGAGTGTGTTTATTATCGTACTAGCAGTTCTTATGATCCCTGGTCAAGTAACAATGATCCCAAACTACTTAATCTTAAAAGAATTAGGCTGGTTAAACTCTTACCAAGGAATGATCGTTCCTGCCATGGTAAACGCAACATTCATCTTTATGATGCGTCAATTCTTCGTTAACTTCCCGAAAGAACTCGAAGAAGCAGCTGCCCTTGATGGATTAACTCGTTTAGGTACATTCTTTAGAATTGTTTTACCGATTGCAAAACCTGCACTAGCAGCACAAGCGATCTTCGTATTCATGGCATTCTGGAATGACTTTATGAGACCATTAATTATCATGACCGATCAAGAGATGTTCACATTAACGGTTGGATTAAATGCCTTCAAAGGACAATATGTCACGTATTGGAACTTTATTATGGCCGCCTCCATGGTGTTTACATTACCAGTACTGATCATATACGCCTTCTTTAACCGTTACTTCTTAAAAGGAATTTCGTTTAGAGGCGATAAGTAAAGGATATTACTAAATACGTATCAAACAAAAGTGAGGTTCACTAGCAGCCTCACTTTTTTACACATTCAAAAGATCCTAGTACCCTCGAATAGGGCCCTTTTTCTACAACAAAATCATGCTAATCACTCAAACAAGATAAATGTCTAAAAATTCGATTGAGGAATAAAGGTGGAATGATGATGGAAACCAACACAAACAACCATAAAGAACAGATTGCAAAAGCGATGCAATCCGTTATTACTGAGCATGAAAAAGTAAACCAAGATCCTTGGCGATTAAACTATCATGTAGCGACACCGGCGTTTTGGATGAACGACCCGAATGGTTTTATTTATTATAAAGGTGAGTATCATTTATTTTATCAACATCACCCATATTCACCTGAGTGGGGGCCTATGTTTTGGGGACATGTAAAAAGTACAGATTTGATGCAGTGGACACATTTACCGATCGCCCTTGCCCCAAGTGAAGACTATGACGCAGACGGGTGTTTTTCTGGCAGCGCCATTGAAAAAGACGGCAATTTATATTTAATGTACACGGGCAATGTATGGACAGGAGAAAACCGTGATACCGATTTGAAGCAAGTCCAGTGCTTAGCAGTAAGTGAAGACGCGATCCATTTTGATAAGCTAAAAGAAAATCCAGTGATTTTGGAAGCACCTGAAGGAAATATACACCCTTACCATTTCCGCGACCCGAAAGTGTGGAAGCATAACGATTACTATTATTGTGTCTTAGGGTCGAAAACAAATGAAGAAACAGGACAAATTCTGCTCTATCGTTCTCGTGACTTATTTTCATGGAAGTTCATGGCAGTTTCTGCAAAAGGAGAAGGAAACTTCGGCTACATGTGGGAATGCCCAGATATTTTTACATTAGAAGAACAAGAGGTTCTCGTCATGTCTCCTCAAGGATTAACGCCCGAAGGAGATAAATATCATAACCTTCACCAAGCTGGATATGTACTTGGTAAACTCAATTACGATACAGGAGTATTACAGCACGGAGAATTCGAAATGCTCGATTACGGTTTTGATTTTTATGCCCCGCAAACAACGATCGATGATCAAGGTAGACGCATCATGATCGCTTGGATGGCGATGTGGGAAAGCGAAATGCCTGAACAAAACCAAAATTGGGCCGGTGCCATGACACTGCCACGCCAACTCATATTAGAAAACGGAAAGATCAAATCAAAACCTATACCCGAAATTGAAAACATTCGCGGCAACCAAGTAATTTACGAAAACCTAATCGTCGAAGGAGAAGTAGCCTTTAAAGAAGTTGACGGCAATTCATTAGAATTAGATGTCTACATAAATGCAAACGAAGCTTCTCAATTTGGCTTAAAGCTGAGAATGAATGAAACTGGCGAACAGTATACCGAATTAAAGTATGATGTAAACAGTGGTGTGATGACCTTTGACCGAAACCAAGCCGGCTCTGGACCTGGCGGTGTAAGAAAAGCTCCTGTCCAATTAATCAACAATACCCTTCATTTACGAATTTTCATCGATAAATCGTCCGTCGAAGTTTTCATAAATGACGGTGAAAAGGTGATGACAGGCAGAATTTATCCCGATGAAAATTCAACTAGCATCCGCTTTTTTTCCGACGGCCCCTGCCAGTTGACTCACTTGAAAAAATGGGATTTGAAGCACAGTATAACTTATATGGAAAAGAAATAAAACATAATTATAATGAATAGAGCACAGGCGGATCCTGTGCTTTTATTGTGTTTAATTATGCAGAGAGAAATACTTTTTCTAATTGATTTAAGGCGCAAGCCACTAACATGAGTTTTGATCCTATTTTCAAAAAAAGAAAGAAAGCATCGCATGAAGTTATAGACCATAAATGGTGAGTGGAGGGTACTTTTTGTTACTGGTGTTTACGGTCTAATTTTTCTTATTTTTGGGGTAAGAGGGTTCATAACGTGCATTTACGGCCCATATATTCCAGTTATTGAAAAAAGGAGGCCCGTAACGCGTATTTACGGCCCACACCTTCCTGTTATTGGAAAAAGAGAGCTCGTAACGCGCATTTATGGCTCTCATCTTCCTGTTGTTGGAAAAAGAGGGCTCGTAACGCTCATTTATGGCCCTCATCTTCCTGTTGTTGGAAAATGAGGGCTCGTAACGCGCATTTACGGCTCTCATCTTCCTTTTACTGGAAAAAGAGGGGTCGTAACACGCATTTGTGGCCCATATATTCCTGTTGTTGAAAAAGAGGGCTCACAACGCGCATTTATGGCTCTCATCTTCCTGTTGTTGGAAAAAGAGGGCTCGTAACCTATATCGAGTTATCTCCAACCCCAACCAATAAAAACCCTAGCAAAA
This sequence comes from Alkalihalobacterium chitinilyticum, assembly GCF_029028005.1. Classification (GTDB taxonomy): domain Bacteria; phylum Bacillota; class Bacilli; order Bacillales; family Bacillaceae_F; genus Alkalihalobacterium; species Alkalihalobacterium chitinilyticum. The sequence goes on along the minus strand of NZ_JAOTPO010000013.1, from coordinate 10,652 downwards.
CTGGATTATCCATTAATTTCAAAAAATATGAAACTATTAAAATTTCAATTCGTAAATTCAGTATGGAACTAATTGAGATGGTAACTTTTTGCATACAGAAGGTTAGCTTGCATACGAATAAAAGCAGGTATATTTAATAATTAATTTCTACTAGTAACACTACTTACCAGCCTTTTTTAGTTTTATAAATCATAGTTTGGGAGGGTTTTAAAATGACAGTAGTTGTATTTCTTTCTTTTCTCATCCCGATCTTAATTCTTGCTGCGATCGGGGGCGTGATTTGGTGGTTCTGGATGAAGTTCCGTTATAAAACAGCGAGATCCAATGAAGCGTTAATTATTGCCGGACCCAAGTTAGGTGATCCGAACAAAGAAACGAATATCTTTACTGATAATGAAGGGCGTTCCATGAAAATCATCCGTGGTGGCGGCCATCTTCTCAAAATGCATCAAACCGCAACACCGGTTGACTTAACTTCTTTTCAATTAAAACTAACGACACCGAGAGTTTACACATGCGGAGGGGTACCAATTGTGGCTGATGCTGTAGCGATGGTAAAAGTGGCCGATACATTAAGAGGAATTGCCATCTACGCCGAGCAGTTTCTCGGTAAAAAACAAAATGAAATAGGAGACGAAATTTCAGAAGTATTGAACGCAAATCTTCGTGCGATTTTATCAAAAATGACTGTTGAAGAAATTAACGAAGACCGTGAAAAGTTCAACGATGAAGTAACGAAAGTCGCTCAAAAGCAGTTAGATGACATGGGCTTTAAAATTACTTCTTTAGGATTACAAGATTTACGTGACGCCGACCCTGAAAACGGATACTTAGAAAACTTAGGTCGTCCTCGAATTGCTGAAGTTCGAAAGCGGGCTGAAATCGCTGAGTCCGACAGCGATAAAGAAGCACGAATTCATAAAGCAAATAATGATAAAGAGGCAAAAGAACAAGAGTTTCAACGCAAAATCGAAATTTCTGCTGCCCAAAAAGAAAAAGATCTCAAAGATGCAGCGATAAAAGAAGAGACTGAACGAGCGAGAGCAAAATCGGAACAGTCCTATCAATTAGAAAAAGCAAAGCTCGATAAAGAGGTTCAAGAAGAAGAGTTACAACTCCACGCACGCAAAAGAGAAGAGGAGCTCCGTATTCAGCACCTCGAACGTGAACGTGCTGTAAAACTAGAGGAAGAAGAGGCGAAAGTACGTAAAGCGAAAGCAGATGCTGATTTTTACGAAACAACGAAAAAAGCGGAAGCCGACGCAGAACGAGCACGTATTGAAGGGGAAACGAAAGCAAAAATCAAACGAGAAGAAGGTCTTGCTGAAGCGGAAGTTATTCGTAAACGAGGGGAAGCGGAAGCCGAGGCAAAACGATTACTTGCTGAAGCAATTGCAAAGCATGGCGAAGTGATCATTATCGAAAAATTAATTGAGATGTTACCACAGTTTGCTGAGTCAATTTCAAAACCATTGTCTAATATTGAATCCGTTAAGATTATCGACACTGGAAATGGAAACGGCGTCTCATCCTACAGCAAAAGCATCACGAACACGATGGCACAAGTGCAAGAACCTTTAAAAGAATTAACCGGACTCGATATTTCCAAATTACTTACAGACCTCGTGAACAGAGGAAATACCCATACGGTCGTTCGCACAGAAGCCGCGCAGCCAAACGATGATCAAAGCGCCAAAGTGCAAACCGCAGCAACTGAAACGAAGACAGATGAAACAAAAAGCAATGAGTAAGTTGATATAAAGTAAATAAAGCACTCAACTTAAGAAAAAAGTTGGGTGCTTGTTACTAACCGCAATATAGAAATAGAACTATCTCAATACACAATATATATTACCCCAATATAAAAAGCTCCTCCTACTAGGGGAGAAGCTTTACTGTTAAGCTAAATTACGCTTTGTTAACGTTAGTAGCTTGAGGTCCACGTTGACCTTCTTCTACGTCGAAAGTAACTGTTTGACCTTCTTCTAAAGTTTTGAAACCTTCACCTTGGATAGCTGAGAAGTGTACGAATACGTCGTCTCCACCTTCAACCTCGATAAATCCAAAACCTTTTTCTGCGTTAAACCATTTTACTGTACCTGTGTTCATGTGTGTTTCCTCCTAGTGCTTTGTTGCACAAAATATTACTATCCTTGCCGTCATACTCATTCAAGACAAAATAACTCATTGGTATTTGTACTTTCAATCATCATATTCCGAACAACAATAATTGAGTTAAGTATAACACATTGAACAAGAAAAGGGAAATTACTTTTAATAAATAATTTGTAAAAGCTTACATCCAGATAAAGGATAATGTGTTAAAAAGCTTTTCATACAAGGAATTACGCTCTTCTGCATAAACCGAGTTGGAAAGTAAATTCTATAAGTACTTGAAAAATCAGGAGGCTGATCTAGTGGAATCATATCAAATTAAACACATGATTATTGACGATGACTTTGAAGGGGACCCGTCCGTTACAGCTGAATTCACTTATGACGATAAGGATTACAGCGTTACGTTCCACAAAACAGATTTGGAATTAATGAATTCTTGGTTGTTCGCAAGCGACACAACGCTACCAGCCAATTTGCCGGATGCCATGATCGAATCGCTTCGTGAAGATATTAAGAAGAAGATGTAGTCTTGTTGTCATAGGGATCTAGTCATTGAGACTAGGTCTCTTTAATTGAACGAATCTCTATTTTCATCCCGCATTCCGTGATCGTAAATTCTTCTTCGTGATCATAGCTTATATTTAGCACGAACATATATTATACTTAGGACAAGCTGATCTGAATATAATGAAAAATCATTAGTATAGAGGATGATCTCATGGACGAAAAAATCATAATTGTTGAAGGTAAAAACGATCGTAAACGAGTGCAGAAAGTTTTAAATGAGGATGTAGAAATCATTTGTACCCACGGAACATTAAGTGAAGAAAAGTTGGAAACGTTAATTTTACCTGTGGAAGACCTCGATGTGTATATACTAGTTGATGCCGACGATTCTGGAGAAAAATTACGAAGGCAGCTAAAACGAGAATTACCAAATGCCACACACTTATATACGGACAAAGATTTTGGACAAGTGGAAACAACGCCATTTGACTACCTTGCCGAGGTGTTAGGGGAGTATTTTGAAGTGAAAGGTCCTTTTTTAAACAGCGACCTTGCGAAATTCTAAAACTGATATTCCTTTTATGGTGATTTGTACGACCGGTCAGGCGGAGGCATAAACAAACTGTGGCTCGTATTGGGGCGTTTTCTTAGTTTATTGTCCGAATCACACGGTTTATTGTCCGTTTTGAGTTTTTATTGTCCGATTTCACGATTTATTGTCCGTTTTTAATTTTTATTGTCCAATTTCACGATTTATTGTCCAAATTATGTCCATACCATAATTCTGCTATACAAATAATGCTCCATTCTTTCAAAATAATACAATTGTTCAATAAAACAAACAAGGCCTGCTAGCAAGGAGTGTTGCCTCCAACTAGCGGGCCTTGAGTAACTTATCATCTAATCTTCAATCGATCTCCAGCTCCACGATGCTGCCTCACCAATATGATACCTATCGCAAGGACGAGTGCAAATTGTCCAATATGCCCAAGTAAATAAAATTCTTTCAGATAAATGACACCCGTAAACACGAGTAGGTCACGAATCATAAAGCCTGCCATAAAGAGGAAGCCGACCGCATAAATTTTAGCGTCCGTATTTCTTAAAAACACACGAATGACAATCGCAAGAATTAATAGCACCTCAAAGCCCGACAACTTTTCAAAAATTCCTTTTGTCACCGTAAAATAATCAGGGTTAGTGACTGAAAGTGTAAACGCAATGACCGCTAACCCCAGATGTATTTGCCATAGACGACGAACCCATTTCTTATACCCTGGACCAAATAGCTTATCGATAATCATCAAGTCGAAGGCAGACCGGAAAAAGACCGCGATCTGAAAAACATAAATCCATACATACGGAACATCGATAATGAATTGTTTTGAACCTGTGATACTAAATGAATACAGTGCAGCACAAAACGTCATAGCCGCATAGGCCAAGTAAAGGACAGAAAACCGTTTGATGATAAAAAAGATCAAGGCAAGCACCGTAATAAAAATCTGAATCGCACCAATCACGATTTTATCAAAATCGTCTCTGATCATTTTTGTTAAATAAGAGGAGTGCGAACCTGCAGACACCGCGCCTGACACTCCAATTAAGTTCCCGTTGGAATACGAGCGAATCGTAATTTGGTCAGAAGCAACTGTCGGATCTAGCTCGATAAAATGACGGCGGTTATACCCTCTATAAGTAACCGTATCAGCTTCTGGGATGTTCCCAAATTGATAAATTAATTGATCTCCCTGATAGACTTCAAATGTACCGTACATAAACGAAATAAAAATAGCAGGGTCTATCCAGCCGCCATCAGGGAAGGTATTTCGTAAATAGAGAATTTCACGATCCTCTCGAGGCTCATCAAGTTCTTTCACATTTTCTGTCGGCAACCAACCTGTTTGTGGAATGCCCGTATCAGCTTCGACCGACTCAACCCATTGATATTCCCAGCCTTGCTCCATTCTTTGTAATGAAGGAGAAGATGCATCTCCTTGACTTGATGCTGAATCCGTAAAGAAGATCGTGTTAGTCATCATTAATAAAAATAATATAAGTACAGCTTTTGCCTTCATAGTTTCCTCCGATAACTTCTAAGTAAAGTACGACGAATAGTTGTTCGTATTAAAAGTAATATAGTACTTCTCTAAAATAACGCAGAAATCCGAAAAAGAGAATGGTTTCTTCTTATTTTAATTCAGAACCTCGTCCATTCCTAATCATTGCCTTCAAATGGTGCTTATACTAAAATAGGGAAGGATATGAAAAAAGATGAAATGAAGGAGATAATAAATGGATTCAGTTACTCATGCGTTATTCGGATTAACAATTTACGGCGCAACGAATAAAGAAGACATGCCAAAAGAAGTGAAAAAATCAGTATTTGTTGCAGCTGTCGCCGGTAGCATGATCCCTGATATTGATGTAATTTCTCAACTTTGGGATACAGAAGGTATGTACCAAATGTGGCACAGGGGAATTACCCACTCGATCTTTTTAGTGCCAGTCTGGGCGTTACTCATTTGGCTCGTCTGTTTTCTCATTTGGAAGACGAAGGACAGGCGAATATTTTACATCGCCGCACTTGCTGTCTTTATCCATAATACGAGCGACATTTTAAATGCGTGGGGGACAGGCTATTTTGAACCGTTCTCAGATGCAAGACTCGGATTCGGTACGATACCGATTGTTGACGTCGTCATTTGGCTGATCATGCTAATTGGCTTCCTTGTCGTAAAAATAAAGAAAGTAACCCCGCATAAAGTGTATAAAATCGTATGGGTCTTTATCATTGCACATATTTTGGTCCAATCGATACAAGGGTATATCATTTATCAATCAACAGTGGACCAGTACGAAGAACAAGCCTTAACTGCACGATTTATTCCGGGTCATTTTAAAATCGCCGGAAAGAATGGGCTAGAAGTAGAGGTCTTGCAAGGTACCGTTTGGGGCGGACTGGAAGTAGTCGATCAAATCACATCACAAGCTGAAACAAACTTAGATGTTTTATTCCGCGAAAACCCAAGAGCTAAGACGCTTTATCAATGGTCGCCTTTCGTCGTAGTCGTCGATGATGAGGAAAAACTAGGAATTTACGATCCAAGATTTTTTAGAATGGGCGTACCGTTCTTATATGAATATATTTATAAAGAAGATGTACAGATTGAAGAATAACTGGGGTCAAATCCTCTAAATGAAAAAGTCCTCTCCAAGTTTGTACTGGACCACAAAGTTAGTTAGTCTTACTTTGCGGCTACCTCAGTTCCAGATCTTGAAGAGGACTTTCTTGTTATTCTTTCGCGCTTTGATCGGTTTTTTTATTACTTTGAACAATGAGCATCGTAACCAGGTAGAGAAACGCGATAATATTCATCGTGAACATCACATAATCGTAATTAGATGCCGTTTGTTCAAAAATGTATGTAAAATATCGAATACAATTGATCATTAGCAGAATTAAAAACCCAAGTGCTAAATAACTACTTTTCATTGACGACCTCCCATTACTTCCTTCAGCGGCGTCTGTTGCCTTACATCATTATTACCAATATATAGAATGTTATAAGTAGTATATTCCATAAAATGGGGGAAACCGATGATTGAAATTCGCAAAGCTAACAATGAAGATCAAAGCGAGATCCTAAAGATTTATAATGAAACAACACTCCATTTACTAAAAAGAAAGATTAAGCAATGGGACTACCCTTGGGACGCTGAGAACATACAAAAAGAAATCAAGAAAAACGAAGCTTATGTCGTTTTATTGAATCGTACGTTGGTAGGTGCGTTTTGTATAAGTCCGATAAAAAAATTAAGTACGATAACAATCGATCCTGAAGGTGTTTATTTATCTAAAATTGCTATTCTTCCCAAATTTCAAGGAAAGAACTTAGGTTCAGAGGTCGTCCAGTTTGCCTGTTCTTTTGCAAGACAACAAAATCTAGCGTTATACTTAGATTGCTGGGCCGGAAATGAAAAGTTGAAAGAGTTTTATTCGGATAACAGCTTAGAATACATAGGAGATTTTCCAGAGGAAGATTATTTTATTAGTATATTTAAACATCAATGAAGCAGCTATGGAGGAAAACAAATGATTATTGCACTTGATATGGACGGAACCTTATTGAACTCAGATGGAACGATTAGTGAACGAAATAAACAGGTCATTAAGACCCTTCAAGACCACGGCCATCTGGTAACCATTGCAACCGGTCGAGCATACAAAGATGTGAGTCTTCAGTTAAAGGTAGCAAAACTTGAGTGTCCCGTTATTAGTCTAAACGGAGCAGGTATTACCTTACCAGACCATACGATGCTCGGTAGTGAACCGCTAGATAAAATAGAACTCACACCCGCTCTTGAATGGACAAAAGAGCAATATGATTTGTACTTCGAGATTTATACGGACGATGAAGTGTATGCAGGAATTCATAATCTGGAGCACTTGGAGAAGATTGTTGTAAAATTATCCGAAAAAGTATCTGGTGAGTCAGGGGACGGCATGAGTGATTTATTAAAAATCATTCAAAAGCAATTTCAGCAAGCAGCCGTCACTTTTATTGAAGACATATCAACCATTTGGACGGATGAACGGAAAACCATCTATAAAGTTCTTATTTTCTCCTTAAATAAAGAGGCTTTAAAAGAAGCATCTACAGTTTTTTCCGGAATTTCGGGTGTAACGATTACTTCATCACATCCAAACAATATCGAAATTAACAATGAACGAGCTACAAAAGGACGGGCACTCACCAAGCTTGCGTCTCATTACAACGTCGACCTTAAGGACACGATCGTCATGGGCGATAGTTATAACGATTTGTCGATGTTCGAAATAGCAGGGCAGGCGATCGCTATGGAAAATGCAGCGCCGATTTTAAAAGAAAACAGCGATGCCGTGACAAAAACAAATGATCAAGACGGTGTTGCTATTTTTCTAGAAACATTACTTGAAGGCAACGTGAGGTAGACCAAAAAACAACCAGTTTCGGTGCCAGTCATTGGACCTGGTTGTTTTGGTTATTATAATTGTCATATTGATATTTAATTCTTTACACATTCAATACATTTCTCCTTAACCTACCCGTGTTATAATGTAGAAAAGGCAAAACGGAGTGATGATTATGGAAGATACTTTGAAGAAAATTCTTGCCGAGCTTCAAAAGGTTAATACCCGATTAGATGGCTTTGATAACCGATTGGATGGCTTTGACGACCGATTAGACGGCCTTGATAACCGATTAGATGGCTTTGATAACCGATTAAATGGCTTTGATAACCGATTAGATGGCTTTAATGACCGATTAGATGGCCTTGATAACCGATTAGACGGCTTGGAAAATGGACAGCAAGTGCTGATGAGGGATGTTTCGAGTATTAAAGATAATCTTATAAGTGGTTTAGGACCATATTTTGAACATATAGAGAAACATATAGATGAAAAAACATATGAATTAAAAGATATTTTAGAAGACCAACAACGAGTAATTGAAACCTTATCAGTTCGTTCAATTAAGCATGAGAGTGAAATCAAAGACTTTAAAGAAATGCTAAAAAATCAATAAGGACCTATAAGGTTTCTTTTTTTTGTTCTCCAAATGATATTTGATTGAAAAAGGGTAAAGGTTTGCCTAAAAATCAAGAATAAAGGGAACCCGCTATAACGATGAGGATTCCCTAAATTTTTTCCTTAAAATCAATATCACTAATTACATAGCTATTAAATTAATACGCTCTTTCATATTGGAAAGGAGTGAGTGGCTTTTTCTCCAATAGAAGGGACGCATCATTCGCCCAATGTGGATTTTTTAACATCCCGCGCCCTACTGCAATTAGGTCCGCTTGTTCGTTTCCGAGTACAGCTTCGCCTAAAACCGGATCGTCTAATCTCCCAACAGCAATCACAGGTGCACCTGTTTCGTTTTTAATACGAGAAGCCAACGGTACTTGATATCCTGGGTGTGCACCAGGTCGTCCAGTTGAACCGATTGGACCTTCACCACCAGAAGTAATGTGAAAAATATCGACACCAGCCGCTTGGAAACGTTTTGCCATTTCAGAGCTATAATCTAAATCATAACCGCCATCGACATATTCAACAGCTGAAATTCGCATGACAAGCGTCATGTTTTCAGGCATCACACTTTTCGCAGCTCTTATCACTTCTTCGCCAAATAAAAACTTATCTTCACCGTATTTATCAGTTCGTTTGTTTGTATATTCAGAAGCGAATTGGTGGATGAGGTAGCCGTGAGCGCCATGAAGCTCAACGGTATCAACCCCAGCTTTTACAGCACGTTCCACACCATCTCGAAACGCAATTACCATTTGTTCTGCTTCTTCCGTCGTTAATTCATGCGGAGTTTTAAATTGATCATTAAATGCGATCGGGGAGCAAGAAACTGGATCAGGTGCATCTTGTGCTTTACGACCCGCATGACCAATTTGAATACCAACTTTAGCTCCGTATTTATGACATTCATCCACTATACGTTTGAAAGCTGGAATATGCTCGTCACTCCAAATCCCTAAACAATGATCGGAAATGCGACCACGCGCTTCAACATTCGTCATTTCAATAATAATAAATCCAGTTCCGCCAATCGCACGACTCGTATAATGAATGAAGTGCCAGTCCGTCGGAACACCATCTTTATTCGCCGCTGAGTATTGGCACATCGGTGGCATAACGACACGATTTTTTAATTCAAGATCCTTATATGTAAATGTTTCCAACAGCTTAGCCATCAATTTCGCCTCCAGATTCTCTTTTTTAATACAAGTTTAATAGTATAGGATTTTTTGAGGTTGGTCGAGCGAGACCGCTTCATTTTTAAAGAAAAAAGGTTGATCTCCAAAACATATCAAACCATGAGAAACAACAACAATCATTACAATTGCAATCTTTTAGTTAGTTAGATAATATTATCGTTGTACATAAATTTGATTGAAAGAAAAGAGGAATACCGATGATCCAACGTACTGTACTCGTAAAATTTGCTGACACTACAACACCAGAACAACTACAAGAAGTGGTTGACCGTTTCAAAGCCTTAAAGAACCACTTAACGGGCATTGTGGACCTGCAAGCCGGTCTAAACATTTTAGAGCGCAATAAAGAATACCAAGTCGTATTAATGGTACGCTTTGAAGACCAAGCAGCACTAGATGCCTATGTGGCAGACGCTGAGCACCAAGCCGTTGCCGCTTACATTAAAGAAGTAGGAAGAGTCGACAGCATCGGAGTAGACTTCGAGCTGTAAGAACGAGGAGGAAGAAACCCTGTCTTGGGGTTTCTTTTTTTTACTTTAAATGATGGTTAGGATAAACATAGATTAAGATTCTAGAACGATTAGGTTAAAATAAAGAGGTTTAGCCTCTAAATTTTCCAGTCCACGGTAAAATTTTAATCTAAAGAGAGATTTAGCCTCAACTTTATCCAGTTTAAGGAAAATCTTCAACCTAAAGAGAGACTTAGCTTCAACTTTACCCAGTAACAGGTAAAAATTGAACCTAAAAGGAGACTTAACTTCAATCTTATCTAATATAAGAAATTGGTAGCTCCTCAATCAAACTATCAATCCGATTCTACAATACAATCGAGTAGGAGGAGGTGATTAACCTCGACCTCTCACACCACCGTACGTACGGTTCCGTATACGGCGGTTCAATTTTATACTAAGCATGTACTTTGTTGTAATGTTGGACACAAGAGATTAGCCCAAAGTTAGCTAATCTCTTATTTGTTATTGTCGTAGTAAGTACCCACGAATAGGCAATGCGAACGGCCCCTTTACTTGTATGGCTATACTTATAGGCAGTGTATTTATCCATTCCGAGTTTGATTAAGTTCTTCCTGCGGTTCTTGGCTGTTTTCCATTTCTTCCAAATGCAAGTTCTTAATCGAACTCTTGTGCGGGAATCTATCTTGCTTAGTAATCCCTTCATGTAGCCTATTCTGAAGTAGTTAACCCATCCTCGTATTACTTGGTTAATTCGCTCAACCTGATATTTCGTCTCAA
>NZ_JAOTPO010000012.1 GCF_029028005.1 Alkalihalobacterium chitinilyticum | reverse complement strand
AGGCAGTTAGGCTCCTTCTTCACCTAACCACCAACCAGATGATAGAGTGGTTGGGTCAAGCGGGTTGGGCTTGATGCATCCACGGCATCATCTATGCTTTTAAAAAGTGAAGAAGGGCCTACTGTTTCCATTATAAAAACTAAAATCCGTTATTTAGGTGTCCACTTTCTTGACATAGGTCCACAGAGGACCCTATTTGCTTAAAATCACAAAACATTACTACAATAACTAAGGAATAAGGGCCTCCGAGTCCGTTACGTACTTAAAAGGCATGCTTTTTAAAGGAATAAGGGCCCTTGAGTCCCATAAAATTTTATTTCTACAAGCAAAGTTTCTTACTCTTTATATAAAGGATGTTTTCCATGAAGCCCATTACAACTCAAGTTTGCATCGAAGTCGAACAAAAAATCGAATACACCAAGAAGTATACAGTTGAAAGAAACTTCGACATGGAGCTCTTTAATGATAAAATCCGCTCACGAGACAAAGAGTTTCTATTAGAACATGTATTTGATATTTCTTACCGTCAAGCAACAGAAAAGATTGGCTTTTTGTATTTGCATACGAATCAAGGTGTTTTACCTCATCTCGTGAAAACCAACCCAACTCCTTTTATTGATACATTTAAAAAGGTAAAGCAATTTTATTAACAGCTACCTTACCTAATACCGGGTAGCTTTTTTGCTGCCATAAAGGAGGTAAGTCATTCAACGACTTGCCCTTCGTTAATTTAAGGATCACCGCTTGCTTATCGTTAAAACCGTTATCTATTTCAACTTCGCTTATAATACCGAGTAAATCCGCATGAAACTGTTCCTTTTTTAGTTCAGAAACAAAGACAATTACACTCATTTCCTCGTTTGCTCTATCGTTATGTTGTTGACTTAATGGACGATTAAACCCTTGAAACTGCTCATGCAGAACAAAATCTTCTACCATACTGTTTGCGGTTGCATCCTTTCCTGCACCTGGACCGCTCATCGTAATACGGTCGATGGTTGCACCGTCAATACAGATACCGTTCGTCACTCCGTTAATATTATATAACGGATGATCTTTTGTAACGAATGCGGGTGATACAAAGCCACGAATAACTCTATTTTCATTCGATGTTCTAGCAATCAATTTTATTGCTAATTCATTTCGTTCCGCAAAATCAATCGCCTCTTCCTCAATGACATTCATCCCCTTACAGAAAAAGTTATCTTCATTTGGCCATGAGTTAAACGCCAGCCGACTTAAAATTTTGAGTTTATATAATGCATCATATCCTTCAATATCATCTGTAGGATCCGCTTCGGCATAACCTAATTGTTGCGCTTCTTCTAACACATCAGCAAACGGCCGATTTTTCTCTTTCATCTCTGTTAAAATATAATTCGTTGTCCCATTCAAAATTCCCGTCACAGAATGGATCGGGGTTGTCGAAAATAACGTTTTAAAGCTGTTCACAATCGGTATTCCACCGCCAACAGCTGCTTCAAACCCTAAATAAACTCCGTTTTGGCGAGCCAGCTCTTCAAGCTCTTTACCGTGCTTCGCAATCAATTCTTTGTTTGCTGTAATAATCGCTGTACCTGATTGAATGAGCTGCACAATATAGCCTTTAGCAGGTTCAACCCCGCCAATTGCTTCAAAGACAATATCGTACTGTTGATTAAAAAACTCATTAGGGTCACTTGTTGTAAGTGTTTTTACTTGAGTATAACCACGATCTTTTGTATCGTCCTTCACGAGAATTTTTGTCATCTGAACCTCAGTTTGAAAAATCTCCTTTAATTCCTCGCTTGAATTCAATAACCGCTCATAAATACCCGAACCAACTGTTCCGAACCCGATAACCCCAACATTTAACATCCTAAGCTCCTCCTTGTATAAAACACTTACTTATGCCCCGATAACTCCTCCGCACCACAGTTCTTTTTTACTTAGAGTGATTCTATCTTTAGTCTCATCAGTTGTGCATAAAATAAAAAAACCTTTCCGATAAGGGAAAGGTTTTTTTAAAACGCCTCCACTTATCTTTCAGAGCAATTTGCTCTGCTGAAATTAGCACCTTTGTTTGTCTGGCAGACAAACCGGTTGCCGGGCGTCATCGGGTCAGTCCCTCAGCCTCTCGTGATAAGTTTTATTTTTACAATTAATTATTTGAATTTTAATAGTTATGATTATAATGCGATTATTCTATCTTTGTCAACTTAAAGTTTATACTTGAACTTTCTTTTCTTCCTCTTTTTTCGGAACGATTGATAAATTCAACTCATGTAATTGTGCCTCACTAACCGAACTCGGTGCATTGGTTAATAAGCAACTTGCGCTCGCAGTCTTAGGGAATGCGATTGTATCACGTAGGTTGTTTCGGCCTGCTAATAGCATAATTAGCCGATCTAGTCCTAACGCAATTCCGCCGTGTGGTGGTGTACCATATTCAAAGGCATCTAGCAGAAAACCAAATTGTTCTTTTGCTTCTTCTTCAGAAAAACCAAGAGCAGAGAACATTTTTTCCTGTACATCACGCTGATAAATACGTTGTGAACCTCCACCAAGCTCATATCCGTTTAACACAAGGTCATATGCTTCTGCACGTACTTGACCCGGATCCGTATCAAGCAGATGCAGATCTTCTGTTTTTGGACTCGTAAATGGATGGTGAAGAGCGACGTAACGATTAGCATCCTCATCAAACTCAACAAGTGGGAAGTCAACTACCCATAAGAAATTGAATTTAGATTTATCAATTAAGTCTAGGTCTTTACCAAATTTAAGACGAAGTGCACCTAAGCTGTCATACACCACTTGTTTCTTATCCGCTGCAAAGAATAATAAATCGCCCGGTTCTGCATTCATCGCTTCACGCATGCCTGCAGCCTCTTCTTCGCTTAAGAATTTTGCGATTGGTCCTTTCAACTCGTTTTCTTCGACTTTAAGCCAAGCTAAACCTTTTGCACCGTAAATCGCTACAAAATGTGCTAGGTCATCAATTTCTTTACGAGTCAGTTTTGTAGCTGCCCCTTTTACATTTAACCCTTTTACAATTCCGCCGTTAGCAATCGCATTAGCAAACACTTTAAACTGTGAGTTTTTCATTACATCTGTTAATTCAGATAACTCTAAGCCAAAGCGTGTATCTGGCTTATCTGATCCATATCGATTCATGGCTTCAACATACGTTAAACGCTGGAAAGGAGTTGAAATTTCAATTCCTTTTAGTTCCTTCATGATTTTTGCCATCATGTTTTCCATCATGGCAAGTAAGTCTTCTTTGTCCATGAAGGAAGTCTCGATATCGACTTGAGTAAATTCCGGTTGACGGTCCGCTCGTAAATCTTCGTCACGGAAACAACGAACAATTTGATAGTAACGTTCGAAACCAGATACCATCAATAACTGTTTAAAAAGCTGCGGTGATTGCGGAAGTGCATAAAATTCACCATGGTGCACACGGCTTGGTACTAAATAATCACGTGCTCCTTCAGGCGTACTTTTCGTTAACATTGGTGTTTCCATTTCTAAGAATTGCTCATTATCTAGTGTTTCACGAATTAATTTCGTCGTTTGATGACGTAATTTAAAGATGTTTTGCATATCTGGTCTACGTAAGTCTAGGTAACGATAACGTAAACGAACATCTTCAGAAGCATCTGTATCTTCTTCAATCTGGAACGGAAGCGGTTTGGATGCATTTAAAATCGTAATCTTATCAACATGCACTTCGACTTTTCCAGTAGGAATCTTTTCATTAATCGTTTCATCTTCACGTTTAACAACTGTACCTTCTACATCTAAAACAAATTCACCGCGTACACGGTCTGCAATTGCATGGGCATCTTTTGATACTTCAGGGTTAAAAACGACTTGAACAATACCTGAGCGATCTCGTAAATCAATAAAAATAACTTGCCCAAGGTCACGACGAGTTTGTACCCAACCTTTTAACTGCACTCGTTCTCCAATTGTATTTTCTAATATTTGGCCACATTGATGTGTTCTCCCTATCATTCTTACTCCTCCTTTAATCTATCTTGCATATATGTAATAAAATCATCGAGTGATACTTCCACTTGCTCTCCAGTGCTCATTTCTTTTACATTAATTTTATTAGCAGCTAGTTCATCATCACCCAGTACAGCTGTATACTTCGCTTCTAGTCGATCGGCAGCTTTAAATTGTGCTTTAACCTTTTTATCTAGGTAATCTTTTTCAGCAGATAACCCTGCTTTACGCAGTTCAAACAATAAACTTGCACTTTTGTCTTTTGCCTCTTCACCAAGTGCCACTAGATAACAGCCAATCGTTTGTTCGATTGGAATTTCAATGTTCGCTGCTTTTAGAGCCATAAGCAAACGTTCGATACTTAGTGCAAAGCCAATACCTGGTGTTTCAGGACCGCCGATTTCTTCAACGAGTCCATTATAGCGGCCACCTCCGCATAATGTCGTAATCGCACCGAACCCTTCACCTTCTATCATGATCTCAAAAGCCGTATGGTTATAGTAATCTAGACCACGTACTAATGTTTGATCAACGACATAGGAAATGCCCATTGCATCGAGGTGTTGTTTCACTTTTTCAAAGTAGGCGACTGACTCTTCATTTAAATAATCTAAAATCGAAGGCGCAGTTGCCATCAATTCATGATCTCTATCTTTTTTACAGTCTAAAATTCGCAACGGGTTTTTCTCAAGACGTTGCTGACAATCTGAACAAAACTCATTAATTCTCGGTTTAAAATGATTGATTAATGCTTCACGGTGTGCAATTCGGCTTTCCGTATCTCCAAGACTATTAATAACTAGTTTCAAACCTGATAAGCCTAGTTCACGATAAAACTCCATTGCCAGTGCCATTACTTCGGCATCTATTGCTGGATCATTACTGCCTAGTGCTTCAATGCCAAATTGAACGAACTGACGCATTCTCCCTGATTGTGGACGCTCATATCGGAACATTGGACCGATATAGTAAAGTTTGGTCGGTTGTCCCGGATTTCCATATAACTTATTTTCTACAAATGCTCTCGTAACTGAAGCTGTTCCTTCTGGTCTTAACGTTAGGCTTCGATCGCCGCGATCCGTAAATGTATACGTTTCTTTTTGAACGATATCTGTCGTATCCCCAACCCCGCGCTGAAAAAGTTCTGTATGTTCAAAAATTGGCGTGCGGATTTCTTTATAGTTATAACGGCGGCAAATATCTTGTGCCTTGGCTTCGACATACTGCCACAGTTCTGAAGTTCCTGGCAAAATGTCTTGCGTACCTCTTGGAATATGTATACTCATCTTGATCCTCCCATTTCAAAAACATCTAATAAAGCTTACACAGCTTCAACTAAGATACCTATCTTTCACCTTAGTTTTCATTGCAATATAAAAAACTCCCATCCCTGATTATAAATCAATCAGGGACGAGAGTTATACCCGTGGTGCCACCCTTATTGAAGCCTAAGCTTCCACTTTAAGCAGTTAACGCCTTGCTTACGTTTTTTCCTACTAACCAACAGTTTTCAGAAAAAAACCTACGGAGTGTTCATTCATTAAGGTCCATGTAGAAATGCTTACAGCCACGGCATTTCCTCTCTTAACATGTGCTACCTTAATTACTATTCCCCATCATCGGTTTGTTACGGTCTTTGCATTTGCTTTTTATCATACGAATGTTTAATAAAGTTGTCAATAAATTTATTAGTTTCGTCCAAGCTTTTTCTTCAATTGCTTTACTTCTCTTAACGACAATCCAAACTCATCTGCGAGTTCCATACTTGTACTGCTGTTTTCTTTTTCTACAAAATCGTGAAAGTTCACATGAAATAGCTGGTGTTCGTTTCTTCCGCTGCCTTCTTGCTTCATACTTGTCCGCATCGAATCTTCCTTCCGTAATAACATCTAGAACTAGCATAACCAAAAGTCATCTAATTCTTTCAGTTTTGGAAGAAAAACATGTTAATTTTGCCGACTATCGATAATTAGAGTAACCGGACCATGGTTGATAAGCTGTACATCCATCATCGCACCAAAAATACCGGTCTCTACTTGAACACCTTTTTGGCGTAACTGTTCATTAAATGCTTCATATAAGGGTTCAGCTACATCTGGTTTAGCCGCTCCCATAAAATTCGGTCGACGCCCTTTCCGACAATCACCATATAATGTGAATTGAGAAATAGATAGTATTTGACCACCGACATCTAAGAGAGAAAGATTTAATTTTCCTTCATCGTCTTCAAAAATACGAAGGTTTACAATTTTATCCGTTAGATACTGAACATCTTCGACCGTATCTTCATGCGTTATACCCACAAGAAGCATTAAGCCAGAACCAATTTTTCCAACTACTTCTTCATTGACCGTTACGGACGCTTCACTTACTCTTTGTAATACGACTTTCATATTAAAACTCCTTAATGCATAATTCTTCGTACGGAATAAATATGAGGTAATTGCTTTATCTTTTCGACCACCTTATGCAAGTGATCTACATTTTGAATTAAAATCGTCATATGAATAGTTGCGACTTTATTGCGATGATCCGAACGACCGGACACAGCATTTATTGTAGTTCTCGATTCTGTTACAGCATGAAGCACTTGGTTCAGTAAGCCGTTGCGGTCAAAGCCGGTAATTTCAATATCAACGTTGTAATTTTTGTTTTCTAGATGGTTAGCTTCCCATTCCACTCCCAACAGACGCGTTTTTGCTTCATCCGTTAGTACATTTGGACAGTCGGTACGGTGAATGGACACTCCCCGGCCTTTCGTAATGTAGCCGATAATGTCATCACCTGGAACAGGATTACAACATTTTGACAGACGTATTAATAAATTATCGACACCTTTTACGGTTACACCTGTACTCGTCTTCTTCTTAGGTGCCAACGTTTGAATTTCGGCTACTGCTTGCGCGAGCGATTGCTCTTCTTGCTCTGGTTCAGTGTCCTTTTTAAATTTTTCAGCTAAACGGTTCACAATCTGTTTCGGACTCATTCCGCCATAGCCGACCGCTGCGAACATATCCTCTTCGCCTGCGAAACTGAATTTTTGAGCCACCTCAGCAAGGTTCTCAGTTGTAATGACATCTTTAGGATCTAAGTCTAATGCTTTAACTTCTCGTTCAATGACTTCTTTCCCCTTCATCACATTTTCTTCGCGGCGTTCTTTCTTAAACCATTGGCGGATTTTATTTTTTGCATGTGAGCTTTGTGTAATTTTAATCCAGTCTTGACTAGGTCCATAAGAGTGTTTTGACGTCATAATTTCAATGATGTCACCAGTCTTCAGTGCATGGTCAAGCGGAACCATCTTCCCATTGACTTTTGCTCCAATACAGCGATTGCCAATTTCGGAGTGAATCCGATAAGCAAAGTCTAAAGGTACCGATCCTCTAGGAAGTTCAATTACATCACCTTTTGGCGTGAAAACAAAGACCATATCAGAAAATAAATCGATTTTAAGTGACTCCATAAATTCTTGAGCATCTTGTGAATCGTTTTGAAACTCGATAATTTCTCGGAACCAGGTTAATTTCGTTTCTAGTGACTCAGCATCATTTCCTACGTCTTTTCCTTCTTTATAGGCCCAGTGAGCTGCAACCCCAAATTCTGCAATCCGGTGCATTTCTTCTGAACGAATTTGAACCTCTAACGGATCACCATTCGGTCCTAGTACCGTCGTGTGTAATGACTGATACATGTTCGCTTTTGGCATCGCAATATAGTCTTTAAAACGACCAGGCATTGGTTTCCAACACGTATGAATGACACCTAAAACGGCATAGCAATCCTTAATGTTCTTAACGATGATGCGAACAGCTAATAGATCATAGATTTCATTAAACTGTTTATTTTGGAGCGCCATTTTCCGATATATACTATAAATATGCTTGGGCCGTCCTGAGATATCCGCAATGACATGAATGTCATTTAAGTTCGCTCGTATTCTCTTAACAACCTCATCTACATACTGCTCTCGCTCGGCACGCTTCTTCTTCATCAAATTAACAATTCTATAGTATTGCTGTGGATCTAAATAACGAAGAGCTGTGTCTTCCAATTCCCATTTAATCGTTGAAATCCCTAAACGATGTGCTAATGGAGCAAAAATTTCTAACGTCTCGTTTGATATACGACGTTGTTTTTCAGGCGGTAAATGTTTTAACGTCCGCATATTGTGAAGTCGATCGGCTAATTTAATTAAGATTACCCGAATGTCTTTTGCCATCGCCACAAACATTTTCCGGTGATTTTCTGCCTGTTGCTCTTCCTTTGACTTATATTTAATTTTTCCGAGTTTTGTAACGCCATCTACCAGCATCGCAACTTCACTATTAAAAGCTTCTTTCAGTTCCTCAATCGTTACGTCTGTGTCTTCAACGACATCATGAAGAAAAGCGGCTGCAATCGTATCAGGATCCATTCCTAATTCAACTAGAATTCCAGCGACTTGAATCGGATGGTGGATATACGGTTCCCCTGATTTCCTGTACTGCTCACTATGGGCTTCTTCTGCGTACGCATATGCTTTTTTTATAAACGCCATATCTTTCTCTGAAAGATAACGTTCTGCTTTTTCAAATAATTGATCTATCGTCATGGAATCACCTTTTTATCCCTACATAATTGGTCCCATTTTTTCTATATTTCTTTATATTATCATTAAGTAGCCTATATGTGTAAAGATAAAATACGAAAAATGTCGAACTTCATTTATATTTTAGACGAGAATTTTGAATTATAGCCCTTAAATTTGAAGCAGAAAGCTTTGATCAGTGGATTCAGGGGCTTGAGTAGTATATAAGTAAAGAATGAAAACTTTTTTCTCATTTGGCCGACTGAGAGACGCTATTTGAACGTAAATCACACACAACATTAAAAAAAGCTGACCTAAAAGTATTCGGTTCCCCACACTATGACCTATTAATATTACCCTTGTTCCAAAGAACTTTAGTCATTATGGAGGCTCCTGACAATTTACTTTTAAGTCAGCCTGTTATTATTTAGTATTGTGTTAATGTATACACATCGTAATCTTGAAGCTTATCTCTTCCATCAAGGTAAGTCAGCTCAATTAAGAACGCAATTCCAACTACTTCTCCACCTAGCTGTTCAACCATATTAATGGTTGCTTCGATCGTACCTCCAGTTGCAAGAAGATCATCGGCAATTACTACGCGTTGCCCCTTTTGAATAGCATCCTTATGAATCGTAAGACTATCATTTCCATACTCTAATCCATAATCTACTGAAATAACTTCACGGGGAAGCTTTCCTTTTTTACGAACAGGAACAAAGCCTTTTTCTAATTCGAAAGCAATTGGACATCCGACAACAAACCCACGTGCTTCTGGACCTACAATAACGTCAGCATTTTTTTCGCGAGCAAAATTCGCTAGTTCTTCAATCGCTTTTTTATACGCTTGTCCATCTTGCATTAAAGTTGTAATGTCCTTAAATCGAATACCCTCTTTTGGGTAATCCTCTACTATCGTAATATACTGTTTAAAATCCATCTCTTATACCGACTCCTTAACTTTTCTTACCTGGTCTATTGCTTGATCGAACCAGAGCTTCAACTCATAATAAGAGGAATATAAAAATTGCTGCTCTAGCTTCGACTGTTCTGTCATTCGTTGATACGTCTCAGATTCGTCGAGTCCTTTTTTCGAAGGGGTAGGATGCAGGCTAATAATACCATTGTTTATTGTAACAAAATCTAATTCAAAAAACACCTGTGTCATAAAATCTACCGTATTTTTCGACCAGCCTTTATGGGTCGCAAGTTGCTGACCATAGCGTTTCATATCAAAAGATCCTTTTTTCGATAAAAATGCATAATACCATTTAAAGTGTTCTCGTTTCGGAAGTGTTGAAAAATAGTTGGAATCTTCTTGGTAAAATACGGAATAGATACGTTCCGGCCCTCCCGTTTCCTTTAGAAGTAACCCTTCCAATTGCTTGGTAGACCTTGGTAAGTCTAACAGTACAATATATTTATTGGCTATATTAACATCATCATCCGAACCAACATAACAAACTTCTTCATTTAGAGTGTCTAATCCTAGCTTATCCATCGTAGTAGATTGGAATGCAATTAATTTTCGTTTTTGTTTGGGTAAAGACGCGATATTTGCTGCTAACTTTTTGGCATTTCGCCAATCAAACAGCTGCCATTCGTTTACTTGAACATCTTCAATAAACAGTTGCGGCTTACAATGTCCGTTCCACTCATTGACTGATACCGTACCAACGGCAGAAACCTTCGCAGCTGGATTGATTTCAGGATGGACATAACCCAGTTGAAACCCGATACCATCTAACGTTGTTCCATCTTGTTCAAAAAGGACCTTTAAGTGGTTTTCATCACTGCCGATTCGGCGGATTTGTCCGATATTCACATCTTCTATCATGACTTTTGGTATCGGATTACTTACGCCATAAGGAGCTAATTCATCTAACTGATTAATGACATCTAGTGAAATTTCATCTAATTTAGCCACAAGGTCAACGTTCGTAACTGGTACAAAATCCTCTTTTGTAAGAAGTTCATCCGCTTGTTTATTTAACCGGCTTCTCAGCTCTTCAATATGTTCAATTTTCATTGTAAGTCCAGCAGCCATTGGGTGTCCGCCAAAGTGTGGAAGGATATCTCTGCTTTCCGATAAATTGACAAACATATCAAATCCTTCAATACTTCGGGCAGATCCTTTTGCTACTCCTTTTTCCTTATCAATGCTCAGCACGATCGTCGGCCGATAAAACTTTTCAACTAACCGTGAAGCTACAATCCCGATAACGCCAGGGTTCCACCCTTCTTTTCCAACGATTAAAACATGATTCTCAGAAGGCGGAAACTGTGTTTCCACTTGTTCAATCGCTTCTTTTGCCATTTCGTCCACGATTGCTTTTCTTTCTTTATTTAGTTGGTCGATTTCTTCAGCTATTTCTTTTCCAGTTAACTCATCATCTGTCGTCATAAGTTCTACTGCTGGATCTGCTGAATCAAGCCGGCCTGCTGCATTAATACGAGGACCAATTGCAAAACCGACATGCTCGGCGTTCATTACTTGCGTATCAATACCCGCTATCTTCTTTAATGCTTTTAAACCAGGCTTCGTCGTGCGCTGTAACGCTTCAATTCCTTTTTTAGCAAGAAGTCGATTTTCATCAACTAACGGTACAAGGTCCGCAATCGTTCCTATCGCTACTATATCTAATAAATGAACAGGTACTTCATCTAGTAACGCATGTGCTAGTTTAAATGCAACTCCAACTCCCGCTAAGCCTTTAAACGGATATGTACACCCTGGCTTTTTAGGATTTACAATCGCATAGGCATCCGGCAATTGCGGCGGCGCTTCGTGGTGGTCCGTGATAATAAGGTCAATCTCGATTTCTTTAGCTACTTCTGCTTCATGAACAGCGGAAATACCAGTATCCACTGTAATTATTAGCTCATATCCATCAACCTTAGCTTGACGAAAAGCTGCTTCATTAGGACCATATCCTTCAGTAAAGCGATTCGGAATATAGTAATTAAAATTAGCTCCTAATTCTCGCATTAAATAAACCATAACGGATGTACTACTAACACCATCCGCATCGTAGTCACCAAATATTAAGATCTTTTCATTTCTCTCAATAGCCAACTTAATTCGATCCACAGCTTCTCTCATCCCATCAAGTAAGAAAGGATCGTAAAAAGAAACTTCTTCTTTATATAAAAAACGTGTGGCAGCCTCTACCGTCTCGATACCTCTTAGTACGAGCAACTTTGCCACGATTGGTGTTAAGTTCAATTCACTTACTAATAAATCTACTTTCTCTTGTTCTAGCTGTGCTAGCTTCCATCTTTTGTTTGATTTAAGCATAAAAAAAACACCCCTTGACCTAACTATTATACAAGAGGGGTCATAGAGGGGCAATGAATAATAATCTGGTAGTTTTCAATGAACGGGAATAATATTGTCCGTCAATTATTATGAATAGCCAATTATACAGGAATAACAAATCCAGCTAGATCGATTTTAATTTCCCTTGGCTTTCGTTTGTTCACTACCTTCTTTGTTTGATTGATCTTGATTTATGTCCTTTTTCTTTTGATTCGTTGGACTATTTTTCACAGCGTTCGTTTGCTTTAGACGCTTTATTTCTTGTTGCAATTGGTAAACTTTAACCATACCTACCGCGCCAACAATAATCCCGCCCATTAATACGGAACCGATAATGACGAGAATTAATGGCCAATCGGCCGTTCCAAATAAATAATTGACACGAACTGCTTCAACATTGATGACAGCAAAAATTGCAATAATAAGTGCAGCAATAATTCCTAATATAAACCCCCATTGACCGCGCATCTTACGTCACCTCCTTATTTTTTTCGTATGGGTTAATATGCACTAACACATCATGGACATGGTTTTCTTCAAGCAGTCTCGTTTTCACCGCTTTCCCAATCGCATGACCTTCCTTAACCGTAATGTCAGGGTCGACGGCAATTTTTAAATCGATAATGACGTAATGACCGTGTTCTCGCGCTAAAAATTCATCAAGATTTAAAACCCCTTCAACTGAAGTTACTGCTTTTTTCATCTCAACCGTATCTTCTTCATGAAGAACGTGATCTAACGTATTGTGGATCGACTGACTTCCGAGACTCCACGCCATTTTAACGATTAATATCGAGACAAATAACCCAGCGACTGGATCTGCATAGACGAGCCAAGGTATTCCGACAGCTCCTCCAATAATAGAACCACCAATACCAAGTAAAGCTGCTATTGAGGAAAAAACGTCAGAACGGTGATGCCACGCATCTGTTATTAACGCTTCACTTCTATATTTCTTACCCAAATGATACTTATATCTAAACATAATTTCTTTCACAACGATGGAAAAAATGACAGCATAGATGGCTATCACCTTTGGAACTGCGATCGGTTCAGTAAAAGCCTTTATCGCATCAATCGCAATTTCTACGCCAACGATAAACAGAAGTACTGCAACAATAATCGCAGCAATGGACTCAGCTTTTCCATGTCCGTACGGGTGATCGCGATCAGGAGGCATTTTCGCTGCACGAACACCAATGAGCACAGCAACTGAACCTACGACATCAGAAGCTGAGTGAACAGCATCAGCAATTAAGGCGCGACTGTTTGAAAGAAATCCAACGACGCCTTTAATAATTGCTAAAATAATATTACCGATAATTCCAACCCATGCACCCATCTTCACTTTCTGATAGCGAATTTCTTCATCCATACTGTCACCTTCTTAATATCGTATTCCATTACGTATTGTCCTGTGTAAAAAAGCACATAAGTAAATTATACCAACAAAAAGGCCACGGTATGCACCATGACCTTAAGTATTTTATACTTCCCCTTCAGCTTGGGGTTTACTTTTAAATTTTCTTCTTTCTAATTGCTTAGATTTCCATACGAGCCACAATTGAGCCGCTAAGAAAATGGAAGAATAGGTTCCAGCTACTAATCCAATAACGAGAGCAAATGCGAACGAACGGATCGCTTCTCCACCAAAAATGAAGATCGCAGCCGCAGCTAGGATTACAGTAAGAACTGTATTAATCGATCTAGCCAATGTTTGCGTTAAACTTACATTAACGATATTTGCTAAGTCATCAAAAGATTTTACACGCTTTGCTTTATTCATATTTTCTCGAATCCGGTCAAAAGTAACGATCGTATCATTAATCGAGTAACCTACAATCGTCAGTACAGCCGCAATAAACGGAACATTGACTTCAAACTGTACGACACTAAAAACAGCAATAATAAAGAATGCATCATGGAATAACGCCACAACCGCTGCAACTCCATAAAGCCATTCAAACCGAATCGCTACATAAATAACAATCCCAACAGATGCGATCATTACCGATATTAAAGCGTTACGAGCCAGCTCTTTACCAACCATCGGAGATACAGTACTCACATTCGGTTCTGCGCCGTATTTTTCGTTAAAATAGATCTGGATCTCAGCAATCTCATTCGGTTCAAGCTGACCAATGAATCGTGCGTGGACGAGATTATTTTGTTCTCCCGCCATCGTAATATCATCTGGGGTGTACCCTTCACCGATACTAGCAAAGTCCTCCATGATTTGCTCTGCCGTAGCAGGTTCAGTTGTCGCCACCTCAACTCGTGAACCACTTTCAAAATCAATACCAAGATTTAATCCAACGGTTGAGAGTAAGACCACCCCAACGAGAGCTGCGACCAAAGAAAGGATGAAAAACTTTTTACGGTGCTTGACAAAGTCAATCGTCCGGTCATGAAAATTAAAGCTCATTGATCTCACTCTCCTTTACACCAAACATACGAGGCTTTTTATTGAAAATTCGACTATTTACCCAAAGCCCTAATAATAATCTTGAACCGTAAACAGCTGTTAAAAAGCTCGTTAAGATACTGACAATTAACATAATCGCAAAACCTTGTACAGAACTTGTCCCATAGTAAAACAGAACACTAGCCGCTAAAATTGTTGTGATGTTTGCATCAAGTATCGTCGATAATGAACGTCTGCTTCCAGCTTTAAACGCTGACATGATTGATTTCCCGGAACGAATTTCTTCTTTAATTCGTTCATATGTGATGATATTGGCGTCAACTGCCATACCGACCCCTAGAATTAATGCCGCAATCCCTGGTAGTGTTAAAACCGCATTCATCCAGTTAAAAATAACGAGGACGAGGAAAATGTAAACGGATAAAGTAATAACTGCGATTGTCCCCATAAAACGATAGAAAATTAACATATAGATAAAAATAAGCGCGACGCCGATAAATCCAGCGAAGATCGTATTTTTCATCGCCTGTTCACCGAGTGACGCTCCAACTGAGTTCGAATAAAGCTCATCTAGTTGAACAGGAAGAGCACCGGCATTCAGTACTTCTGCTAAAAACGTCGCTTCATCAATCGTAAAGTTTCCTTGGATAACTACATTTCTAGTATTTAAAACTTCCCTAACCGTTGGTGCAGATAAAAATTTCGGGTTTTCTTTACCTACTTCTCCATAGAAGCTATCGCCTTCTTCAAAATCTAACCAAATGACAAGAAGGTTTTCACCTAATGGAGCCCGGTCACGAATTTCTCTTGTTACTTCACCAAACTGGTTCGCATCTTTTAGCGTAACCGCTACCTCTGGTTGGTTCGCCTCATTGAAAGTTACACGTGCGCCACCTTCTTGAAGGTCCGCCCCATCTAATTTAACAACATCATCGACGTCACGAAAGGTTAGCTGTGCTTCAGTTGCAAGTAAATCACGTGCGGTTTGCTGGTCCTCTACTCCAGCCAACTGAACCCTAACTCGGTCTTCCCCTTCAATGGTTATGTATGGCTCTGAAACACCTAGAACGTTAACACGTTGATTTAGAGCACTAACGGTTGCATTGAGGACGTCATCATCAATGACACCGCCTTCATCCACAGGCTTGACTTGATATAAAATTTCAAATCCACCTTGAAGATCTAAACCTAACTTAATTTCTTTTGCAATTCCCATAATGGTCGTACTTATTAAACCACCAAGAATAATTACAATGAGAAAAAAAGTAATAATACGACCTTTTTTCACCATAGTATGAACTTCCTCCTTAACAATCACAACAATTATACTTGTCCAAAAAATAAGCAATAGTTCAATTATAGCTATTGTACTTTTTCCATGTCAATTATAGTTAGTATTACGGTTTACTTATTCCTTCGCCCACTAACTCTTCGATAACTCCTTCATTTGCAAACCAATCGGCAGCATTGTAATTTTCGACGGTTAAATAATTCATATACTCAGGGGCACGAAGGGTTAAGATCACATTAACAAATTCATGGAGATGTATATATTCCTTTTTTTTACGTAATTTGTACATAACACTTTTCCATAGGTGATCCACTGTCGCTTTGTTATATCCAAGCATCTGGAACTCTTCCACTTTACTTTGCAAAGCGGGCATGACATCATCTTTCCAAACTTCAAACTGCTGTTTCATTCCATCGACTCTCCTTTTCCCCTTTTTTCCATTATAATCTTTTTTCTGATAAAAAAACTATTATATTCATATGGTTTTTGTTTTTCGTTCGATTGGGAATCTTCGGGTGTATTCTATAATAATCTCAGCTTTCGTTCACGTTTTCTCCTAATTGTTTCCTCCTCCGCTCACGATTCGTTACCCCTTTCGTTCACACTTTTTCCTAATTTCTCCCTCTACCGCTCACGATTCAGCGCTTTCCGTTCACGCTTTCTCCTAATTCTTTCCTCAACCGCTCACGATCCATTCCTTTTCGTTCACACTTCTTCCTAGTATTTTCCTCTACCGCTCACGATCCATTCCTTTTCGTTCACACTTCTTCCTAGTATTTTCCTCTAACGCTCACGATCCATTTCTTTTCGTTCACGCTTGCTCCTAATTTCTCCCTCTACCGCTCACGATCCAGCGCTTTTCGCTCACGCTTTCTCCTAATTTTCCCCTCTAACGCTCGTCATTCCAGGCTTTGGGTTGGGTGGGGGTTGATCTTGATCCTACTGCTCATCATTCCGCGTTTGTTTTTTAATCAGCTAGGGTTTTCCCGACCTCCAAAAAAAAACTGCCCCTTAGGACAGTTTTCCATTCCGATTGGTTTCCATTTTGCCAAAGAAGGTAGCTACAAAAAAACCAGCGATAAACGTTACAACACTAACGATCAGTAACATTATGTTATTTTCAATTCCAGGGAAAATCACTACGATTGATCCGATGACCATTCCAATGATAAAAGCATATGTGAAAACAGGTAACGTCTTAAGCAAGAAACGAATGATCTTACTACTCACAATTAAGCCAACCCCTACTCCTGCTCCAACAATTAATATAATTAATAGGTTTAACTCCGCAACAGCGTGAATAACAGAATGATATACACCTAGTAATAACAAGACAAAAGATCCACTAATTCCAGGTAATAGCATCGCCATGCTCGCAATCCAGCCTGAGAAGAAAAATACTAGTCCAGATGAAGCTGTCACCGTTTCAATTATGGTATGACTTTCTCTTTCAACAAAGAAGGTTGTCGATCCAATAGCTATACTAGACACAACCAGAACTAAATAATGTGCGGGCTTAAACGTATTCTTATAATCTATCTTGCTAAATAGGTAAGGAATAATTCCACCTATTAAACCTAGAAAGAAAAAATAAGTGGGCTGTGGATAGAACTCCAACAACCATTTAATAAGACGACTTAAGAGAAAAACTGCTAATATTGCTCCAATGGCTAACGGAATTAAAAAGCCCAGATAGTCTTTCCACTTTTTACTGAAAAACCCACTGATTGCTGCAATTAAACGATCATAAATTCCTAGGATAACTGCTATTGTCCCTCCACTAACACCTGGAACGAGGTCAGATATCCCAATCATCATACCGCGAAAGATATTTTTCCACTCAAACATATTGTATCCCCTTCAACAATGAGATGTATTTCAATTTATGTACAGCTTGTTTTATTTATGCTGTCAACATTCAGAATCAAAAGTCATCTTCTCACTTTCTAACAGTTATGTCAATTTATTTTTCAGCTATTATTTTCACCGAACAACTTGTCATGCTTGACCACCTTGCTTGCATATAAATGAATGTAGACATAGACCATTATTAGAAAGTAGGGCTTCTCACATGTCAAAACAAACCTTTATACAAGGTACGATTATTTTAATCTTAGCTGGACTAATTACACGTATTTTAGGGTTTATAAATAAAATTGTAGTCGCTAGAATTATGGGTGCTGAAGGTGTAGGGCTCTATAGTATGGCCGTACCGACCCTACTGCTCGTAATTACCATTACACAATTAGGGTTGCCTGTTGCGATTTCGAAATTAGTGGCGGAAGCAGAAGCTAAAAAAGACCGTAAAAAGATAAAAAGAATCCTAGTGGTTTCATTAGCAACGACAGGAATTTTAAGTGGTATTTTTACTACAGCTATGATTGCTTTTGCACCTATCATTGCTAAAACCCTGTTAACAGACGAACGAGCTTACCTTCCCCTAATTGCCATTGCACCGATTGTCCCAATTGTAGCATTGTCGAGTGTGCTTAGAGGATATTTTCAAGGGCGTCAAAATATGAGGCCTACCGCTTTTTCTCAAGTTATCGAGCAAGTTGTACGAATTACACTAGTTGCGGTTATGACAAGTGCGTTTTTACCTTACGGGGTCGAATACGCTGCGGCTGGGGCAATGGCTTCTGTCGTTATTGGAGAACTTGCATCACTCCTGTACATGCTGTTTATGTTCAAAACAAATAAACGCATTCGTATTCGTAAAGGCTTTATGGATTACTTGCGTCAAGGAAAAACGACATTTAATGAACTGATGAGTATCGCGCTTCCAACAACGGGTAGTCGACTAATCGGATCCATTGCTTTTTTCTTTGAACCAATTGTTGTTGCTCAAAGTCTCGCGATTGCTGGTGTTGCAACTGTCGTTGCCACTAAGCAGTACGGTGAACTGGCTGGATTTGTTATTCCATTGCTTTTATTACCGACATTTATTACGTATTCATTGTCTGTTTCACTTGTCCCTGCAATTAGTGAAGCAGCTGCACAAAAAAAGTATCGATTAATTAATCATCGGTTAGATCAAGCTTTACGACTTGCCCTGATTTCAGGTGGAATATCTGTTGTCGTTTTATATATCTTTGCCGAGCCGATTATGTCATTAATGTATAATGCTCCAAACACAGCGATCTATTTACAAGTCATGGCACCATTTAGCATCTTTTTATATTTTCAGGGGCCGTTACAAGCGACTTTGCAAGCTTTAAATTTAGCAAAAGCTGCGATGATGAACAGTTTATTCGGCGCCGTCATTAAAACCGCTGCTATATTTGTTCTTGCAACTAGACCAGAGCTTGGAATAATGGGTGCTGCCTTAGCGATTGTTATTGGCATGGTCCTTGTCACGCTGTTACACTTCGCTTCTATCGTTAAAGTATTAAGCTTTACGTTACATGTCCGAGAAGTCGGTAAATCGCTTCTTGCAATGGTAGCGACTGGAGCCGTTGGAATGCTCTTATATGAACATGCTTTCTTATCGATGAGCTTACTTGTTAAGACCCTGCTCTCTCTTACGATTGTTGGTCTATTCTACGGATTACTCCTAATCGTATTAGGTTTAATCAAAAGAGAAGAAATCATTCGCGTACCATTTATCGGAAAATGGCTAGCCCCATTCACAAAGGCATAAAAAAGTCGGTAGCAGGCACCTTTAACGAACTAATGTGTTAAAGGTGCCTGCTACCGTTTATTACCGTTTACTGCTGTGGTAGCAATTTGTGGTTTACCACCATAAGAAGGCGCTTGCTAAAGCAAATCCACCGATTGCTGCTAATGCAATTGGAACGACTCCAACTCCCCATGGACGGAAACCCCATCCTCCATAAAACCCATAACTAAATCCACCTAATCCACCAGAATGTGGGTGTACCGGTTCAATATAAACAAATTGATGATCTACATTAACGATACGGCCATAATGCCTACGTCCACATTTTTCATAAATAGTAACAACCTTACCTCGGTGCTTGCAGCACATTTGATAATAATCCATTTGTCTCCTCCTTTCTGTTACTACTGCATCCTATTGCAGAAAGGAGCCTATTGCTTGTACGGATGTACTGTATTGTACAATTTTTTTAATTATACAAGCCCAAGAACAAAATATAGTCCCCCATCCATAAAGGGGGACTTGCTTTATTTTTCATCCTTTAGATCAATAAAGAAGCTGTCGTCGTCATGTATAGCACAATAAGAAATTTTTTTAACTTCTCGATATCCAAGCTTTCGTAACTGTTGTCTTAACCATAATGGCGTTTTACCGAGCTGTTCGAGATGTTCTTCATTTACTTTTCCATCGAGAATTACCGGTAATGGTAATCTTGGTTGCTGATCATCCGGCCGGTCTTTATCTTTTTCAATCACCGATAATTTACCCGAAGGTTCAAGAATAGCAAACTCCACATCAGACAATCTACTTACTTTGTTTTGCCTCAGTTGAACGAGTAGATCATCAAAGTTATACCGCTGCTTTCGCATTTCTCCTTCATCAATTTTTCCTTGATTAATTAACACTGACGGTTTACCATCTACCAGTTTTCGCAAGTTCTCACTTTTAAGCGAAATAAATGCAAATAGAATTTGAATTAATGAAAGTACGACGATCGGAATGATGGTATGTAACATCGGGACACGAATATTCTCAATTGAAATTACCGCTAACTCTGCAATCATAATTGAAACGACAAAGTCAAGGACTGATAACTGACCAATTTCACGTTTACCCATGAAACGAAAAATAAACAAAATGATAAAATAAATAAAGATTGTCCGTAAAATTATCGTTGAAAAATCCATTGATTGCGCCTCCCTTCGTCTCACTCCTACGTCCCTATCTTAAAAGTTGTTTAAAAAGTCGGGGAAAAATCTCTGTCGAATTCAGCTTGCTCTTTCGCTCTTCACGTATTAACAGCGTGCGAGGATGATGCTACGGAGCAACCAACTTTATTCTCGGAGACTGTGCTTCCCATACTTCCCGGATTTATTTGTCATCGTTTTTGAACACACAGTAAAAGCAAATAAACCTAATCCTCCTTGTGACAAGTAAAGTTAGGTTTATTTTTGCCTTAGACAGTTATAAAATGAGATGAAGCTTTTGGCAACACGTCCAATGTATTTTTTGCATTCCCATTCGCATACACAATACAGGATCTTTTAAAAGTAGATCAAATAACGAAAATAAATATAAATAGTGGAAATAATAAACGAAACAAGAGCAACCGGCGCACCTACTTTTAAAAACTCTAAATAGCTAAAGGATTGTTTCGCTTTAACCGCTAAGCCTGCAACAATCACATTTGCTGTCGCGCCAATTAATGTTGCATTCCCACCAAGACATGCCCCTAAAGCAAGGGACCACCATAAAGGATCTAAGTTCGTCATCCCGTAACTTTCAAACTCAAGGATGACTGGTATCATTGCTGCCACAAACGGAATATTATCAACAAAACCAGAAAGTATGCCTGATCCCCACAAGATATAGATAGCGGTTTTTGGTAAATCACCTTCTGTATAATAAATAATCGACTTAGCAATTTCATCAATCAAGCCAACTTCTTTAATTCCACCTACAAGCATAAATAACCCGATAAAAAAGAATAATGTCACCCACTCAATCGACTTAAACACTTCTTCTACATCTTGCGTTTGATAAGTTAACAACATGAGCAGAAGCGCACCACCCATGGCAATACTCGTTATATCAACATTCAAAAGCGGTTGAATAATAAAGCCTATCGTCGTAATACTTAACACTGAAATGGATTTTAATAATAAAACTTTATCCTTTAAATAATCTTTCGGCCGTACTCTTTCTAACTTCGATTGATCCTCTAATGAAACCTGTAAAGAATTTCGATAGTACGCAACGAGGCCAAACATGACAACTATAAAAATAAGTACTACCACAGGACCCAGATGTACAAGAAAATCATTAAACGTTAAATGCTCTACAGCTTGCCCGATCATCAAATTAGGCGGGTCCCCAATCAAGGTTGCCGTTCCCCCAATATTTGACGCCAGTATGATCGATAACAAAAAAGGAACAGCATTAAGCTTTAATAGCTTAGTTAGAGTTAAAATGATCGGAACAACTAATAAAACCATAGTCACATTATTTAAAAAAGCTGAACCGAGTGCAGTCATTAGCGATATTAATATGAGAAGTGGAATAGGCCTTCCATTTACGTATTTGGCAACATGAAGGGCAATGTACTCGAAAAAACCACTTTGACTAGTAATGGAAACTAAAATCATCATCGCTAATAATAGCGAGATCGTATGCCAATCAATATATTGCAGGAAAGCTCCGTCCAAATCAATAATTCCAACAAAGAGCATCCCTACTCCACCTAAACAGGCCACTAACGCCCGATTAACTTTTTCACTAATGATGAATATGTAACTGATGATAAAAATGATAAAGGCTAAGGTCACTTCCATGTTGAATTTTCCTCTCCCTATTATTTCTACCATCCTATGTCAGGGATGTCCCATTCATGTTGATTTTTAACAAACCAAACATTTTTTTTAAAAGTTTATTCTAGGTTTGGCCAAGCATGAATAAGCTGTATTAACTGTATAAATGAATGGTTGAAAGGAGAGGGTTTCATTGGTATACCGTGGAATATTCGGATCCATGCTTTATGGTCTAATCGGTGTATTGTTTATTGCTGTTGCCTTTAGCTTTGTTATTTCATTAATATTATCATTCAGTTCTTTAACTGAAGCATCATTTTCTTGGTTCATTCTTATCGTTTCCTTTTTGGCGCTTTTCATTGGTGGGATGATTGCTGGTGTTAAAGCCAAACAAAAAGGTTGGATGGTAGGAGCAGGTACCGCACTTTTATTTACAGTCATCACATTCTTGATCCAATACTTAGGATACAATTCGACCTTTACGATGGAACAATATCTATATCACGGCGGGTATTTACTCGCTTCAGTATTTGGCGGAATAATTGGCGTGAATGTAGGAAAATAAATAAAACAAGCTGTCTTATAAGTTTACTCACTTAAGGGACAGCTTGTTTTATTACGCGAACAAATATTTCCACCCTTACTAACACAAAAAAGAAAAAGAGACTGACTTACAGGCTCAGGTTCATTTCTACACCAATGGCGGTAGAAGAACCGAGTCTTTAGGAGTCAGTCTCTTTTATGTAAATCAATCTGGATTTACAACTTCACGTACCGCATTACGGTCAAACGTAAGCTTGCGATTATCGTTGACAAGAATAACCATAATGTCTTCGTCGATTGAATCAATGACACCATGCAGGCCGCCAATTGTGATAATTTTATCACCTTTTTGTAAGGCTGCATGCATTTCACGAATTGCTTTTTGACGCTTTTGCTGTGGACGAATGAGTAAAAACCAGAAGATAGCAAACATCAACAGCAACGGTAAAATAGTAGTTAGCATTTCCATGTTAATTTCCCCCCTTTATAAAATATAATGTTTTTCGTTGTTCAAAAAGAGATCATACGATCTTTCCTTTGAACCACCTTTAGAAGTTTTTCGCATTAGGTTTATTAAATCCATACTGTTCGAAAAACTCTTCTTTGAAGTCAAGAAGACGGTCTTCACGAATTGCTTGTCTCACTTGTTCCATTAATTTTATCAGGAAATAAAGATTATGGTAAGAGGTAAGTCGAAATCCGAAAGTTTCCTCACATTTTACAAGATGTCGAATATACGCACGGCTGTAATTTTTACATACATGACAATCACAATTTTCATCAAGCGGTCGGTAATCTCTAGCATATTTTGCATTACGGACAACAAGACGTCCCGTGCTTGTCATACATGTCCCATTTCTGGCAATACGTGTCGGCAATACACAATCAAACATATCGATTCCTCGAATTGCACCATCGATAAGAGCATCCGGCGAACCTACCCCCATTAGATAACGGGGCTTATTTGTCGGTAAAAGCGGTGTAGTAAATTCCAACACTCGATTCATAACATCCTTCGGTTCACCTACTGATAAACCACCAATGGCATAGCCCGGAAAATCCAATGAGACAAGGTCGGCAGCACTTTGTTTACGCAGTTCCTCATATTCTCCACCTTGAACAATTCCAAATAACGCCTGATCCTCTGTACGTTTATGAGCCTTTAAACATCTCTCGGCCCAGCGACTCGTCCGTTCTACCGAGCTTTTCATATAATCATATTCCGCAGGGTATGGTGGACATTCATCAAACGCCATCATAATATCCGGTCCTAACGCATTCTGGATTTCCATCGCGCCTTCAGGACTAAGGAACAGCTTCTCACCACTTAGATGATTTCTAAAATGGACACCCTCTTCTACGATCTTACGTAAGTCACTTAAACTAAAGACCTGAAACCCGCCAGAATCGGTTAAGATGGGACGGTCCCAGTTCATAAATTTATGTAAGCCCCCTGCTTCTTTAACAATATCCTGACCTGGTCTCAACCATAGGTGGTACGTATTACTTAAGATAATTTGTGCGTTAATTTCTTTTAATTCTTCTGGACTCATCGTCTTTACTGTTGCTAATGTCCCTACTGGCATAAAGATCGGTGTTTCAATTACGCCATGGGGAGTATGAATTTTTCCAAGTCGAGCTCCAGATTGTTTACACGTTTTAATTAATTCATAGGTTACGGCAGACAATTAACGTTGCCCTCCTTCTCTAATAAACATAGCGTCACCGAAACTAAAAAAGCGATATTGATTTCGGACGGCATGTTCATAAGCTGAAAGTATATTTTCTCTTCCTGCTAATGCGGACACAAGCATGACTAGTGTTGACTTTGGCAGGTGAAAGTTTGTAATTAAAGAGTCAATTCCACGGTAGGTATAACCAGGATAAATAAAAATATCCGTCCATCCTGAAGCAGCTTCAAACTTTCCATCACATTGGCTGGCAATCGTTTCTAAAGTTCGGGCTGACGTTGTCCCTACAGCAACAATTTTCCCGCCTTGTTCCCTTACCTGATTAAGAAGCCCAGCTGTTCCTTCAGTCATTTGATAAAACTCAGCATGCATCTCATGCTCTTCAATACTCTCAACACTAACTGGTCTAAATGTACCTAAACCAACGTGAAGCGTAATAAAAGCAATGTGTACACCCTTTTCTCGAAGTTTTTCGAGAAGTTCCTCAGTAAAATGAAGACCTGCAGTAGGTGCTGCAGCTGACCCGCGATGTTTAGCAAATACGGTTTGATAACGATCTTGATCTTCAAGCTGTTCTTTAATATATGGTGGAAGGGGCATTTCACCTAAAGAATCTAATATTTCATGAAAGATTCCTTCATACTGAAACTCGATAATTCTGCCACCATGGTCAAGACTTTGTCTACAGACCCCGCGAAGTTTCCCGTCACCGAAAGTGAGTACAGTCCCTTCTTTTACCTTTCTGCCTGGCTTTACTAACGTTTCCCAAGAGTCACCTTCTAATTGTTTGAGAAGAAGAACTTCTACTTTAGCTCCAGTATCTTCTTTTATTCCAAATAGCCGAGCAGGAAGAACCCTCGTATCATTTAATACAAGACAGTCTCCTTCGTTAAAAAAATCAACGATTTCGTAGAAATGTCGGTCTTTTATTTCACCCGTTTCTTTATCTAAAACAAGCAGCCGTGATGCCGTTCGATCAAGTAAAGGGGTTTGAGCAATTAATTCTTCTGGTAAGTGAAAGTCAAAGTCGTTTACATTCATTTTATTCGTTCCTTTTCAAAATGGTCAGATGTCAATCTTTATTAGCATACATAAACAAAAACTTAAACACAAGTACAACCTAACGAAATCGTCCGATGATCAATAGAATAAGTGAAATCACTACACTCAATACAATGGAAGTAACAATCGGAAAATAGAAAGTGGTATTTTCCTTTTTAATTAAGATGTCACCAGGCAGTTTTCCTAGAGGTAATATTCTTCCCCCTACTTGCCACAAAATTCCTATAATAATTAAAATGACACCAATCGTTATTAACAGCTTAGGCATATTGCTCAAGCTTCTGGCACCTCCATTTGAAAATGGTTGTAGACTAAAGGCGTAACTATTCTTCCACGCGGTGTTCTTTGTAAGAAGCCGATTTGAAGAAGGTATGGTTCATACACTTCTTCAATAGTATCTGGTTCCTCACCGATCGTTGCTGCAATCGTATCAATACCGACTGGACCACCTCGAAACTTTTCAATAATCCCCATTAATAATTTATGATCAATATGGTCTAATCCTAAACGGTCTACTTGCAGACGTTCTAAAGCGTGATGAGCTATGGGTGCCGTTATTTGACCATCTCCTTGTACTTGAGCAAAGTCACGGACTCGGCGGAGTAAGCGGTTAGCGATCCTCGGTGTTCCACGAGATCTTCTTGCAATTTCTAATGCAGCCTCTTCTCCTAGCTCTGCTTCTAAAATATCTGCGGTCCGTAAAACAATTTGAGACAGTTCTTTCTCATTGTAATATTCTAACCTTGATAAAACTCCAAAACGATCTCTCAACGGCGCTGACAATAATCCTGCTCTTGTCGTTGCACCTACAAGCGTAAACGGCGGTAAATCGAGACGTACCGACCTGGCTGTTGGTCCTTTACCGATAACAATATCAATACAAAAGTCTTCCATCGCAGGATATAACACTTCTTCAACAACCCTGTTTAATCGGTGGATTTCATCGATGAATAAGACATCCCCTGGTTCTAATGCTGTTAATACGGCAGCTAAATCCCCTGGTCTTTCTATTGCTGGTCCTGAAGTCGTTCTCATCTGAACTCCCATTTCATTGGCAATTATAGCAGACAGCGTTGTTTTCCCAAGTCCTGGCGGGCCATATAAAAGGACATGATCTAAACATTCTTGACGCATTTTAGCCGCTTCAATAAAGATCTTAAGGTTGTCTTTCACCTTCTCCTGTCCAATGTACTGAGAGAATTGCTGCGGACGGAGACTGCCCTCAATCATGTCTTCCTCGATCTGCGATTGTGCAGAAATTATACGTTCTTCCACCATTTTTCCTCCTGTCCGATTGTTATTACAGCTTCAGCATAAGTTGTAATGCTTTTTTTATGTATTGATCTGTCGTCAACTGTTCTTTTTCCAACTGTGGAACAATCTTATTGATTTCACGATCCACATAGCCTAGTGCTTTTAACGCTTCAACTGCTTCTTCCAGCTCTTTTGAGGCAATGCTATTCTTAGGCTTACTAAATGCTTCCGATAGATCTTGTTGAAAAAGATTTGGTGCGAATTCATCTAATTTACCTTTTAGATCTAAAATGATTTGCCGTGCTGTCTTCTTACCAACACCAGGAAACTTGACAAGGAACTTTTCATCTTCTTCTTCAATTGCATTAACGAGCTGTTCAGGTTGACCCGAAGCAAGAATGGCTAAAGCACCTTTAGGTCCGATTCCAGAAACATTTAATAGCTTTTCAAATAAGTGTCGCTCTTTCCTCGTTTTAAAACCATAGAGGCGGATTAAATCTTCTCTGACATGTTGATATGTATAGATTTTACATGTTTCTTCTAATTCTTTTTGGAATATATATGGGTTAGGACAATGAATTTGGTATCCAATCCCGTGGGTTTCAATTACGATAAATTGAACATCTATATGGTCTACTTTTCCTTGAATATAATCAAACAACCGACTCTCTCCCTTTTAACTGGATGCTTTGTGAAAACATTAATTTCTTAATTCAGTATAGTCTAATCTTATGTAAAAAAACGAACATGTATTTCTATATTATCACATACAAACTTTTTCATATAGTGTAAACACAACCTTACCCCTTTAGCTAAGTGTCAAGGGGGAGTGAAGGAGACACGTAGTCTCTTCTTTCGTTACTGGGTTCTCCTATATTTTTCCTATACCGCTCACGATTCAACCCTTTTCGTTCACTCTTTCTCCTAGTTTTTCCCTCTACCGCTAACGACTCAACCCTTTCCGTTCATGCTTTCTCCTAGTTTTTCCCTCTGCCGCTCACGATCCTACCCTTTTCGTTCACGCTTTCTCCTAGTTTTTTCCTCTGTCGCTTGTCATTCCGTGCTTTTGGTTACTGCTTCCGCCTATTTTTTCTAGTAGGCACACCATTGATTGTTTCTCCAATGCATCGTAATAACACAAGTAGCAACACTAAACACAAAAAAGACGTGAAGTATCACGTCTCTTTACATTTCTGTTATTGCATATTTTTCTAACGTTTTTAAAACTTCCTGATAATTTTCACGTGACATTACGGGAATTCCATTTTTTAATTCACTTTCATGATGGCTCTTTAATTTTTGGGTATTGATCTGGAAGAACGACTGGATTATTTTTTGGTCGTCTGGTTTTCCTTCATAAATATTTAAGACACCATCTTCCGAGATCCCAAAATATCCATTAATTTTTAATAAAGGTGATATATCATCTATCTCCTGCTTAAAAAGTATTTCTTCTTCGTTTTGATCAACCAGCAGCCATTGGTCATAAAATGCCCAAAAATCTTCCATAGACCAAATGGTTTCTTCAACTACTTCTTCACTTATTTCACCATCTAGATATACTCGTTGTAATTTTACTTGTATCGTTTTAGGTCCTGCATCTGCATTTTCAACCATTTTCATTACTGGAACTACTGACTTAGAAGCATGGGATTGAATAGTATTTGCACCTTCTGGTTGAAATCCTAAAAGTAAGACAAAGCATAAAGAAAATAGGACAGCTATCACCATATGTTTTTTTGTTATTTTCTTAATGATTTGACCGTCCTTCATATAATCACCACCATATAAAAAATAAAAGCATTTATTCATATTTATTCTAGCCATGAATAAATGCTTTTATCCGTAAAGTGATGAAATTCATTCCAATGATTGGGACGAAGGTAAAAAGGTATAAATTTACCATTACTGAATATGCTAGTAGACAGAAGGATTGAATACATAATATGTATATTGAACAGGAGAATGATCTCCTGCTCAATCTTAATGACCTACATAGAACTAGTTACGAGTACGTTCAAACGGTCGACCCGCTGCACGTCCTAAGTCTCTTACCATTTCAGTGAAAGTAGCACCAACTTCATCAAATGCTGCACCGCCACGTAATCGATCGTCCATTGTACGAACACGTGTCATAGCATCTTTTTCTGTTACAACATGAACGTTTTTACCACGTACCATGTTTTCAATGTTGTTTTCAACTTTTTCTTCTAATTTTGCTGCATTATCTTTATTTGTTGCTTCAACTGCTACTACAACTTGATCGTCATGCATAACGACACGGCAATCTCTAACACCGTCCATATTCTCTACAGAACGTTCAATTTCTTGAACTGTTTGTCCATCATACCCACGGTGATAATTAGCTGTAGTCTGACCTCTCATTGTACGATTTTGACCACGTAGAACACCACGTTGGTCTACCATACCTTCACGGTTGCCACCTGTAATACCTGTAGCACCACCACGAGTACCAGCTTGACCGTGCATACCTGCTCCACGAGTACCTGCTTTACCTTGGATAGCAGCGCCTCGAGTAGCTGCACCGCCCATACCTGTTTGGTTACCATCATCTAATGTTCCATGTGGTACTGCAGTTCCAGCACCAGTCATACCTGTTCTTCCAGCCATGCCACGACCAGTGAAACCTGCTCCACCGATACCAGTGCCACGCATATCATAGTTAGGACCTGTCATACGTTGGTTCATTGTTCCACCTGTACCTCTTAAACCAGCATTGCGGTCGTTAACGCCTAATTGGCCACCGCGGATACCTTGTCCACGACGTTGTTCAACGCCATAGCCAGTAATTCCTTGACGTCCAGCACGGTTATTTGGTGTAAACATATCCGTGATTGGACCTTCCCCTGTCCATCTTGCACCAGTTGCTCCACGACCGCCAGCAGCTCCTGCTCCTGTCATTCCGTGTCCACCAGTGCCAGCTCCAGCGCCACCAAATCCAGCACCACCGAACAATCCACCACCAGCACCAGCACCTGCTCCAGCTCCAGTACCACCATGAGCACCTGCTCCAGCAGCTCCCTGTCCAGTCATGCCAGCTCCACGGCCTTGACCAAATAGTCCAACTTCACCATGACCACCTGCACCTGCTCCAGCGGCTCCATGTCTACCAGCATCTGTATAACCAATCTCTCTGTTAGCTGCACCAGCGCCACCCATATCTCTTGCTTGATTATCGACACCACATCCAGCTAAACCACCTATTATCATTGTTGCTGCAGTAATTGTGATCGCGAATTTTCGCATTTGTATCTCCTCCTTTCACCACTTATAGTGGCATTTTGTGATCTTTTTTAGTCTGTTAATATGTAGGAAAAGAAGTAAAAACAAGGGCTTTAAATCTCAAAATTTTCATTGAGTGCGGATTTCTTCACAAAAAAATAAAATGACTACCGTGGTGTAATAAATATAAAAAAGAGACAGCATCATTACACTGTCTCTTCATATATAAGTTCATTTAATTAGTCATCAAATTCATCAAACTCTTGGAATTGATGTGGCATCTGGGGACTCATCGGCTGACTTGGACCTGTCATTGATCCAGGCATCCCTGCTTGGTGATGAGATCCTGGCAGTTGTGGCGAATGCGCCATTCCAGTCCATGGTTGCATTCCAGGCATTTCGTGTGTCTCTGGTGCAAATGGTTGTTGTGGCATCATTTGATGATGCTGTGGCATTCCTTCTTGTGGCACCATCATTTGCTGGTGCTGTGGCATTCCTTGTTGTGGCATCATCATTTGATGGTGTTGCTGCGGCATCGCTTGCGGCATCATCATTTGATGGTGTTGCTGCGACATCGCTTGTGGCATCATCATTTGATGATGTTGTTGCGGCATCGCTTGTGGCATCATCATTTGATGATGTTGTTGTGGCATCGCTTGTGGCATCATTTGCTGTCCGTAACTTGGTGCCATTGGTTGCCCGTATACCCACTGTCCGCCACTGCCACAAGGAGCACAACCCGGGAGAACTGGTGATACAGGATAATATGGCGGGCATGGGACCATCTGTTGCATAGGTGCCATTTGCTGCATCGGCGCCATGTGCTGCATTGGTGCCATTTGAGGCATCGGCGCCATTTGCTCCATCGGTTCCATTTGAGGCTTCATTTGAGGCTTCATCATTGGCTCCTCCTTCGGCATTGTCGGCATTTTCATCGGCTGCTCTTTTGGCATTGTTGGCATTTTCATTGGCTCTTTTGGCATTACTGCTGGTTTTTTCGGCATCTCTTGTTTAATTGGCTGTTTTTTCGGTACTTCTGGCTTTACCATCGGTTTTTCCACCTTTGGAGCAATAGGCTTAGGTGGTTTTGGCACTTTAGGTGCTGGTGCTGGTGGTTGATACGGCTGCGGCTTATAAATGTTAAAATTCATATTAAATTCTTGCATTTGTTTTGCAG
Organism: Alkalihalobacterium chitinilyticum; assembly: GCF_029028005.1. Lineage (GTDB taxonomy): Bacteria > Bacillota > Bacilli > Bacillales > Bacillaceae_F > Alkalihalobacterium > Alkalihalobacterium chitinilyticum. The sequence continues at coordinate 137,485 of NZ_JAOTPO010000012.1, read as the reverse complement.
TAATAGGCTGTGGCTGAGGTGGCGGCGGCGGTGGTGCAGTTGGCATCATCATTGGAGGCATTTCTGGCATTGGCATTTCCTTTGGTTTTTCAGGCGGTTTTGGTGCAACAATAGGTTTCTCTTTTACTGGAGGAGCTACTGGTTCCTCTTTTTTAATAGGAGCTTCTTTCTTCTTAGCCATCCCTACGAGAGCATCTAACGGCTGTTCTTTTTTTACAGGAACACTCCCCGTTGGAATTTTAATTTTCATTCCTGGCATAATCATGTCTGGGTTAGACAAATGATCATTAGCTGCTTTTAACTGTTCAAAATCGACGTTGTACTTTTTGGAAAGCTTCCATAATGTGTCTCCTTTTTGAACGATGTGAATCTTCATAAATGTCCCTCCTTAGCTTAATTTCCATTTGCTTTATAAAATAAATGGACGAAATGATTACTCTAAGGTCAATCTATGCGCTCAAACCTCGTCCTATAACCACCTACCATCACCTTAACCGAACCAAAATGATAAGAAAATAAAAAAAGAAGGAGGAAATAATCCCCCTTCATTACGAGTTAAACTCGTTCTAACATGCGCTCTAAGGCTAACAATGCATCTTTTGCAACATCTTTATCAACTTTTATTTGATTTACTGGCTTTCCTTCTACAATTGATTCTAACGACCATAATAAATGTGGAAGGTCAATTCGATTCATTGTTAAACATGGACACATATTAGGATTTAATGAAATCACTGTTTTATCTGTGTGAACCTGTCCTAAACGGCGAACTAAGTTCATTTCTGTTCCTACTGCCCACTTACTATTTGCTGGAGCAGCCTTTAATTTTTCAATGATATAATGTGTAGATCCAGCATCATCTGATAATTGAACAACTTCATGTGTACATTCAGGGTGTACAATAATTTGGAATTCTGGGTCCGTTTCGCGAAGCTCTCTAATATTTTCGACTGTAAATTTCTCATGAACGGAACAATGACCTTTCCAGAGAATTACCTTGATATCGTCTATGTTTCCTTCATACTCCAGCTTTTCTTCAATTGGGTCCCACACTGCCATTTGTTCCAGTGGAATTCCTAAATCAAACGCCGTGTTTCTTCCTAGATGTTGGTCAGGTAAAAATAATATTCTTTCTTTTTGTGTAAAAGCCCATTGAACCATTTTTTTAGCATTAGAAGAAGTAACAGTCGCACCACCATTACGTCCGCAAAATGCTTTAATAGCTGCTGTACTGTTTACATAAGTTAACGGCAGAATTGTATCTCCAAAATCACTGCCCAATGCTTTCCATGCTTTTTCTGTTTGGTTAATATCGGCCATGTCAGCCATCGAACAGCCGGCTCTCATGTCAGGTAATACTACAACTTGGCGGTCATCGGTTAAAATATCCGCAGTCTCCGCCATAAAGTGAACACCACAGAACACAACGTAATCTGCTTCACTGTTTTTTGCAGAAATTTGAGCAAGTTGTAACGAATCACCGCTTGCATCGGCAAATTGAATGACTTCATCTCGTTGATAGTGATGACCTGGAATAAATAGACGTTCGCCTAACTCCGCTTTGATTTCACGAATCCTATTTTCCATTTCCTCTGTTGTCATTTGTTTATATTTCTCAGGAAGACCTTGATTTGTATTCATTAATTCTACTAAGCTCATCCTTTTTTACCCCCTTCTAAATTAAAACTAATATCTAATGCCTTAACAGAATGTGTTAATGCACCTAATGAAATATAATCGACACCGATATTTCGGTAATTTCCAAGGTTACTGACTTGTATGCCGCCTGATGCTTCCGTAACGATATGTTTTGGAACAAGTTTCACCCATTCTCTCATTACTTCTGGAGGACAATTATCAAACATAATAATATGGGCACCAGCTTCAATTGCTTCTCGGACTTCTTCCTCTGTTTCGACTTCCACTTCAATATTAACCATATGACCAAGCGTTGATTTTGCTTGATTTACTGCAGACATTATACTGCCAGCTGCCGTGATATGATTATCTTTAATCATGACCCCATCATAAAGTCCGAAACGATGATTAAACCCTCCGCCGCTTCGCACAGCATACTTTTCAAACATTCTTAAGCCTGGAGTCGTTTTTCTCGTATCACAAATTCTTGTATGGTTATCATTTAATGTATCTACAGCGGTTCTTGTAAAGGTTGCAATTCCGCTCATTCGCTGTAATAAATTTAAAATGACTCTTTCTCCAGTCAGTAATGTTTTTACAGGTCCTGTTACTTGAGCGACACAAGTTCCAAAGGTGACATTATCTCCATCGTTATAATGCAACTGGACATCTACATTTGGATTTAGAAGTTCATACCCTAGCTTAATAATTTGCAGCCCGGAAATGACCCCTTCGCCTTTTATAATGAATTTTCCTGTCTGAATATCATCATCGGAAAATATCGTGCTGGTTGAAACGTCTCCTTCACCGATATCCTCAATGAAAAATTGCTGTAGTTTTTCTTTTACCTTAAGATGGTTCATGATTGTCCCCCTATATAACAAAGTTCCTAACGTAATCTTTTTTATTTCGTACATACGGTTGTTGTTTACTAATCGAACAACATACCGTTTGGTTAAGCCAACGATTACTCGCAAGCGGATAATCTAAACGAAAATGGCTTCCTCGACTTTCCTTACGGCAAAGTGCCGAAGCCGTCATTAAGTAACCAACCGTCAACATATTACGTACCGTATGTTGTTCACCTGAAAGGATGTATCTTCGATTAGATTGAATGAACTCTTGATACTTCTCAAACCATTTCAGTGCCTTTACTAAATTGTCTTTCGTTCTGACAATACCAACATACTTAGACATAACCGCTTGTACTTCAGCTTGTGTCGGAAGCGGTTGCGGATACTTCTTATCCATAATAGCAATCGGCTTAATATTCGTTTTCATAATACTCTCATCGGAATGAATGATGGCTCGAGCCAGTTCATTTGCAAACACAACTCCTTCTAAAAGCGAATTGCTAGCGAGCCGGTTTGCTCCATGAACACCTGTATTGGCAACTTCACCGACCGCATACAAACCTTCTACAGTCGTTTTTCCAAACGATGTTGTTTCTACGCCTCCCATGACAAAGTGTGCACCAGGAGCAATCGGAATGAGACCTTCTTCTAATTTAATTCCAGCCTTCGTACAAAGTGAAGTAACTGAAGGGAATTTTTGTTTAAAATCTTTAATGGGTCTTATATCTAAGTAAACTTTTTGATGATTCGCTGCCTTCTCATAAATCTCTCTGGCGACTACATCACGAGGAGCTAAATCACCTAGTTCATGTTTACCTTCCATTAACAAGTTGCCACCTTCTGTAATGAGACGACCACCTTCTCCTCTTACTGCTTCAGAAACTAACCCGGCACCTTTTCCATTCTTTACAAGCATTGTGGGGTGGAATTGGACAAACTCCATGTCCGCCAATCTAGCACCTGCACGATAAGCCAATGCCATACCATCACCTGTGATCGACATATCATTTGAAGTAACTGAATATAATTGACCTGCCCCACCTGTAGCCAAAACAACATGCGGTGCAAAGTATTGAACATAATGTTGATCTTCATCTATACAAATGACACCATTACAACGACCATTCTCAATAATTAAATCAATCGCATCCATATGGTCATGAATAGTGACATTTTGTTTCACTCTGGAAATTAGTTTTGTAATTAATTCCTTACCTGTTGCATCTCCACCAGCATGAAGAATTCTCCGTTTTAAGTGTGCACCTTCTTGGCCTAGTAAGTACTTACCATCTTTTCCTTTATCAAACTGAACTCCAATTTCTTTCAACTTTTCAATCATTTTCGCGCCTTGTCTAACAAGAAGCTCAGTGACATCCTCACAGTTGTAGTAACACCCCGCTCGAATCGTATCAAGAAAATGATCTCTCCAATCATCTTCTTTATCAACGACTGCAGCAATACCGCCTTGGGCCATAATTGAGTTGCTGCTTACCACATCTGACTTTGTGATAAGTATCACATTCTTATCGAAAGAAAGAAGCTCAGCTGCCATTAATCCTGCAATTCCACTTCCTATGATAATGACATCTGACGTAAATACTTTCATACTAAATGACCCCCTTAGCCATTTACACCTGTCTTGACACCTATCTTTACATAATTTTAAACTAGTGACAAGAGTTTTTTACAATTCTATTCGTGTAAGATAATAGAAACGCAAGCAAATCCGCCTGAAAGAAGGTTTTTATAAATGATATATCTGGATTACTGTGCAACTACACCCATGTCTGAAACATCGTTGGAAATATACACTAAGGCAGCGAAAGAATTTTTTGGAAACCCTAGCAGTTTACATGATTATGGAACAACCGCTAACCAGTTACTGGATCAATCAAGAGTTGACATTGCAAAGATGATTAACGGGGAAAAAGAGGGCATTTATTTTACTAGTGGTGGTTCAGAAAGTAATTATTTGTCACTTTTATCGATTGCAAGAGGGAATAAGCACCGTGGTAATCACATTATAACGACAAACATTGAACATCCTTCTGTTCTTAATTCGTTAGAACTTTTAAAAGAAGAAGGTTTTAGAATTTCATTTGTACCTGTCAATTCATACGGGGAAGTGGAACTCGAACAATTAGAACGACAAATCAATCCAGAAACTGTCCTTGTTTCAATCGGACATGCTAACAGTGAGCTTGGAACCATTCAGAATATGGAAGAGATCGGACTACTGTTAAAAGATAGAAACATCTTTTTTCATAGTGATTGTGTACAAACGTTTGGAAAAGTTCCAATTGATGTGAGAGCCTGCAATCTGTCAGCTGTCACAATGTCTGCCCATAAAATCTATGGACCAAAAGGAGTTGGCGCTGTATACTTGTCACCTGAACTGTCATGGAAAGCTACTGTTCCAAACAGCACACAAGAAAAAGGCTTCAGGCAAGGTACAGGAAATGTCCCGGGAATCGCAGCCTTTACAATTGCTGCATCGCAAATGTTTTTAGAACAAGACACAGAGATGAAACGCTGTCAGCAACTACAACAGCTGTTTTTAAATTCCATTGATCGAACTAAGATTATCCTTGAAGGGCATCCGACGAACCGCTTAGCACATCATCTTTGTTTACGGATAAAAGGAATAGAAGGTCAGTATATTATGCTTGAATGCAACAGGAGGGGTATCGCCATTTCAACAGGAAGTGCTTGTAAAGTTGGACAAACTTCACCTTCAAGAGCAATGACCGAAACAGGAAAAACTCTCGATGAAGCGAGAGAAATGATCCGCATATCGTTTGGAAGAGAAACGACGGAAGAGCATATCCGTTACACGGTAGCTGCATTAAATGAAATCATTGAACAATTTTATTCTCATTAAATTAATTCACTAGTTCGAAATGGAACACTCATAATTGAAACACACAGGAAGGGGAAACCAATGACTACAAAAAAAATATTAGGAGAAGAGCGTAGGAATTTAATTTTAGGCTGGTTAAAAACAGCGAGTACTCCTCTTACGGGAAATGAACTAGCAGAAAAAACAGGTGTAAGCCGTCAAGTGATCGTCCAAGATATTTCAATTTTAAAAGCAAGAAATTATCCGCTCATCGCTACGGCACAAGGCTATATGTATATAAAACCAACTTCAGAAGAGCAAACGGTTAAGCAAGTCATTGCTTGTCAGCATTCCCCAGAAGAAACAGAAGAAGAGCTGTTGTTACTCGTAGATAATCGCGTAACGATACGCGATGTCATGATTGAACACCCGATATATGGGGATTTAACAGGTTCTTTAATGTTAAATAATCGAAATGATGTAAAAATATTTATTGAAAAAATGCGTAATACAAAAGCTGCTCTCCTCTCCGAATTAACCGAAGGAGTACATCTTCACACGATAGAAGCGGATCGAATGGAGCATATTGAGGCTGCCATTGAGGCTTTAAAACATAGGGGATTTTTATTAAATTAACACGATTAAAGAGTGGAGGTAACCAATTATTAGAAAAGGGGATCGTTCCACTCTTTATTTTATTCGTATTGTTATTCCGGAATTGGCTTTTTAGATACATCATTAACCGATGCGATTGTAAAACAAGGATAACTTCCTAGTACACGAACCCCACATCCTAATGCCTCTAATTCAGCCATAACACCAGGAATTAAAATTTCATCCATTTTTTGTTCAACATCTATGACAAAGAAATAATTACCTAAGCCCGTCTTCATTGGACGAGACTCAATTTTTGAAAGATTAAGTTTTCTCCAAGAAAATGCACTTAACACTTGATGGAGTGCCCCTGAATAATCAGACGGCAAGGTCACCATTAATGTCGTTTTATGCCCTACAGTATAAGGTGTAATGATTTCATCTTTCTTTTTAGATAAGATAACAAACCGAGTACGATTATTATCATAATCATGTATATTTTTTGCAATAATTGAAAGATTATAGGTTTTCGCTGCTAATTCATTACCAATTGCCGCTGCTTTCAGATCTGAGTTTTCCATTATAAATTTTGCTGCTGCACTTGTAGAATTGGTATATTCCACTTCACCTTGAGGTAAGGCCGTTCTAAGAAACTCATGACATTGAGCAATGGCATGGGGATGAGAATATATGGTACTAACGGCTTTCCAATCATTCATATGTTTTGGGTGGATAAGCAAATGTTGTTCGACAGGTACAACGACTTCTCCGACAATTGGAAGCTGATGTTTATGAATGATATAGTCTAGAGTTAAGTTCACAGATCCTTCAATCGCATTTTCTAATGGAACAACTGCAGCATCTACCTCTCCAGTAGAAACACCTTCCATACATGCTGGAATTGTAGAAAATTCTTTTCGTTTTTGTTTCGGGAATATAGACATAGCAGCCATTTCTGTAAATGTCCCCACCGGTCCTAAAAATCCAATCGTTTTCACCTAAGTACACCGTTCCTTTCTGTTAAGAGCCTGAACCTACAATTTCTACCTTAATTACGGTCTCTAAATCACGAATTGACTGCATAAGTTTACTTACTTCCATTTTCATTGACACCGTATCTAATGATAACGTAATATTTGCTCTTCCTTTTAACGGGATGGTTTGATTAATGGTGAGTACATTACATCCCGATTCAGCTACAATCGATAGAAGCTGCGATAATGTTCCTGAGCGATCCTCTAAATTAATCGATAAAGTTATAATCTTTTCTTTAAGCATTTTATGAAAAGGGTATATCCCATCACGATATTTATAAAATGCACTTCGGCTTAATCCGACTTCTTTAACCGCTTCATTAATTTTCTTTGCTTTTCCAGACTCTAGTAATTCCTTCGCTTCTAGCGTCTTTTGCATCGCTTCAGTTAACATATCTTCTCGAACAAGATAAAACTGTTCAATTCCCTTGGACATAATACCACCACCGATCCCTACCTAAAGTTATTTTTCATTATAAATTTGTTAGAACTTTTTGACAATGGTAAAATCCACTGGACCTCATAATACTTTTCGTGCCTTGGTCATTTGATTTTCACTTTTTAGTTTTATACATCGTTAATTTTCTAAATTGTGAAAGTCTAAAGAGCCGCCCTAGATTAAGGCAGCTCTCTATTTACAGCTTATTCAATAAACTCAAATTCGTATTCAAGCAAGCGGACAATATCGCCGTCTTTGGCACCTCTTTGTCTAAGTGCATCATCTACTCCCATTCCACGCAACTGGCGAGCAAAGCGACGAACGGACTCATCGCGAGAGAAATCTGTCATTTTGAAAAGCTTTTCAATTTCTGTCCCTGAAATCACATACGAACCATCGTCAGCTCTAGAGATCATGAAAGGATCTTCTTTCTTCTCATGCTTATAAAGAACTCTTGTTTGATCCGGTGCTTCTTCATAGAGCGGAAATTCTGGCGTTGTATCTACTATATCAGCAACTGCTAAAAGAAGTTCCCTTACCCCTTGTCTTGTAAAAGCAGATATCGGGAAAATTTGAATATCTTCTTGCAATGCCTCTTTAAATTTAGCTAAATTTTCTTCTGCATCAGGCATGTCCATTTTATTCGCAACAATGACTTGTGGTCTTTCTAATAGACGCATATTATATTGTTTTAGTTCATCATTAATTTTGACGTAATCTTCATAAGGATCTCTACCTTCTAAAGCAGACATATCGATAATATGTACAATGACTTTCGTACGTTCAATATGTCTTAAAAATTGATGACCTAACCCTACTCCTGAATGGGCGCCCTCAATTAATCCTGGTAAATCGGCCATAACAAAGCCTCTTCCATCTTCCGTCTCTACAACACCTAAGTTCGGGGTAAGCGTTGTAAAGTGATAATCCGCAATTTTTGGCTTGGCTGCAGAAACGACAGATAGTAATGTTGATTTACCAACACTCGGGAAACCGACTAAACCAACATCTGCAAGAACCTTTAGTTCTAACGAGATATAACGTTCAATACCCGGTTCTCCATTTTCAGCAATTTCAGGTGCCGGATTAGAAGGAGTAGCAAAGCGCGAATTTCCTCGTCCGCCGCGACCACCTTTAGCAATGACTGCACGTTGCCCGTGTTGTGTTAGATCAGCAATTACTTCCTTCGTATCATCATCAACAACCGTTGTGCCAGGCGGAACTTTAATCACAAAATCTTCCGCATTTTTTCCATGTTGATTTTTTGGACGACCATGCTCTCCTCTTGGTGCTTTAAAATGCTTCTGGTAGCGGAAATCCATGAGCGTTCGTAATCCCTCTTCCACTTCAAAAACTACGTCTGCCCCTTTTCCACCGTCACCGCCAGCTGGCCCGCCGTCTGGAACATATTTTTCACGGCGATAGGCAACCATTCCGTTTCCACCGTCGCCACCTTTTACATAAACCTTGACCTTATCTACAAACATCGTGATCTCACCTCTAAATTAATTCAACGTTACTACACAAAACATCTCATTAACTGAAAGCTCTTTTTCAGCAATGACTAATAGTTCTGATGATGGGGACTTGAACCAAGACTCAATTACAGAAATATCTTTGAACTGTCCTTGAAAATCAAAAATGATCTTTACTTCTTCCTCTAATAATTGGAACGTAACTAATAAATGATTTTCAGTACCTTCATCACAGCATTGATCCAGCAATTTTATAAATTGAGAATACCACTCATGGAGCTCATTCTCATAATGGCTTAAATCTTTCACATCACCAATGACTTCGATTTCTAGTTCATAACAATGGTTTTCCCAATTAAAAGTTAATAAATCCGCAACTAACGCTGGTATGTTTAAACTGGATAACTTACTTTCATTTTGAGACTGCTGTATGACTGAACGAATAATTTCTTCGATTCGTTCAGGTCGGTTCAAGGCAAGATTTCCTTTAATTAACTGCATTACATTTAACCAATCGTGCCTGGAATGACGTAAAATATCAATAATTTCATTTGGTTTTGCCATGCCTGTACTCCACCTTATCATTACTATGCTCTAAACAGTATAGCAAAAATTCACGTACGTTTCTTTTTATTTGTGTCAGAAAAGCGAAAGTCAGCTAATTATTTCCTATAAGTTATAAGCAAATGCTCATTGTTTTATCCTTTTTTCAGTGCAAAAAGATTACCGCAGCCATCATTTTTCTCTACGATATCTTAAATCGTCTGACGATCCTGACGATCTTATTAAGACCTATTTCTCTACGATATCTTAAATCGTCTGACGATCCTGACGATCTTATTAAGACCTATTAACTGAGCAGACAATTCCGCATCTTATAGGATAAAAGTCATATTAAACAACATTTGCAAATAATCCTTACTTTCCAATCCATACTATTAAATGGCTGGCCTATCTTACACTCAATTTCTTGAAAGACGTTAGACTCTATTTAATTTTAAATAATCGTAAAGTCTTACATAGGAGGATTTGTAGTGACTCAATCACAGAACGAAGTCGTGCATCAATCAATACTTGCTATGCAGCGTGCTTTACAAGCTTTGCAGACTAAAGACCAGAACCCAAATTTAATGTACGACGCCGAAAATAAACTTCAGGATTTAATGCGACAATTAAAAGAAGAAGAAAAATCAGCCGTCCCGCAAATTCAACAGGAAATACTGCAAACGGAACAACAAATCCAAGCCATGTTATATGAATTAAACCATCAGTTACATCAACAACAAGAGTTATAAAATCAGAAGATATATATTGGGATTTGAAGAGTCCCCTCACAACAAAGGCATGAAGAACCCTTGCTTCATGCCCTTGTTGTATTGGTATGTGACTTTCATACGGCTGTTTTCGTAAATATAACCTTACATGTTTAGATGGCTGTCATCAAGGGGTTGAACTTACTAAAAATGTACGGAAATAAGTGTTGACAGACAAAAAGTTCCGTCATATACTAACAACATGATTAAAGCCGACTAAAAAGATATGTTTTATCAAAAATTAGAAAATTTAGGGATATAAAAGGAGGTCTGTGCAATGGCTGAGGTTCAAATTAAAAATGTAAGTAAGACATTTCATAACAAAGATGATAAAACAGCTTACACAGTCTTTGAAAATATTAATCTTGATTTAAAATCAGGAGAATTTGTTTCGTTATTAGGTCCTTCTGGATGCGGTAAGTCAACACTATTAAATATTGTTGCAGGATTGGACCAAGCAACAACTGGTACGGTTGAAGTTAGCAACCAAGTAATTACTAGTCCAGGATCTGACCGCGGGGTTGTATTCCAAGAAGCAGCACTTATGCCTTGGTTGACAGTACTTGAAAACGTCATGTTTGCTTTGAAAAAGAAAATAAAAAAAGAAGAAGCAAAGAAAAAAGCAATCGAATACTTAAAGCTCGTCCATTTAAGCAAATTTATCAATTCATATCCTCATGAACTTTCAGGAGGAATGAAGCAGCGTGTATCGATTGCCCGAGCTTTAGCAATGGACCCGAAGATCCTTTTAATGGATGAACCATTCGGTGCTCTAGATGAACAGACACGATCTATGCTTCACAAAGAAGTTCAATACATTTGGGAAGAAACAAAGAAAACGATCTTGTTTGTTACACATAACATTCGTGAAGCCATTCTTTTATCTGATCGCATAGTCTTAATGGGTGTTAGACCCGGCGGAATTATTAAAACGTTTGACGTTACGATTCCAAGGCCTAGAAAACAAGCTAGTCCAGAATTTATTAAACTAGAAGAAGAAATTATGGAGCATCTAGCTGGTGAAATCGAAAAAGTCATGAGGGAGGAAATGGGAGATGACTACAATAGTAAGAAGGCTGCTCTTCTTTATGGCACTCATCGCGATATGGGAGATCACATATAGACTAAACCTTAGTTATCAGTTCTTCTCTGTTATGATGTTTCCATCACCAGGCGGGACACTAACCCAGCTGTATCGTGGTTTCTTTGAAACTGGTATTTTGTTTCATGCGCTGACAACAAGTATTCAGCGGATAGCAATCGGTTTTGTGCTCGCTGTTATTATAGGTGCATCATTAGGTATTTTGTTAGCACGTTCAAAACTGGCTGATGAAACATTAGGATCTCTCGTTATTGCACTTCAATCGGTTCCGAGTATTGTGTGGTTACCAATCGCGCTTATGATTTTTGCAGGAAGTGACCTTGCCATTATCTTTATTATTGTGTTAGGTGGAACATGGGCAATGACAATGAATGTAAGAATGGGAATAAAGAATGTTCAACCGCTGCTAATTCGGGCAGCACGGACTATGGGCTATAACCGTTCCGAACTCGTTTGGAAAGTGATGATACCAGCTTCTATCCCTTCTGCTTTAACCGGTGCCAGACTTGCATGGGCATTCGGATGGCGTGCATTGATGGCTGGGGAGCTTCTCGGTACAGGTGGTCTGGGACGTACCCTATTAAATGCAAAAGATATGTTTAATATGGACCTCGTTATCGCAATTATGGTCATTATTTCTTTAATTGGCTTAACTGTTGAGTATTTAATTTTTAATAGAGTTGAAAAACGAGTGCTTACTCGCTTTGGATTATCAAAAAACAATTAATTTTTTAGGGGGAAAAAAAGTGAAAAAGTTTTTAAAAACTGTTGCAAGTGTTGCCTTAGTTGGAATGCTCGCTGCTTGTGGATCTGGTAACACATCTGGTGACGGCTCAGCTGACAGCGTATCTATTGGATACTTTCCAAACTTAGATCACGCTGCAGGTATTGTAGGAATGGAGAAAGGCTTCTTCCAAGATGAACTTGGAGAGGTTGAAGCAAACTTCAGAGACTTTCCAAATGGAAATGACTTTATCGAAGCGCTTGATGCTGGTACGTTAGATATCGGTTATGTCGGACCAGGTCCAGCAATTAACTACTTCTTACGTGGTGGAGATGTTGTTGTTATTAGTGCAGCCGCTAATGGTGCTACATTAATTGTTGCTCGTGAAGATGCTGGTATTGAAACTCTTGAGGATTTCGACGGGAAGTCGTTCTGTACGCCAGGAAATGGTTGTACTCATAACGTTCAATTAGAAATTATGCTGCAAGACCTTGGACTTCAATCCAACCGTCTAGGTGGTACTGTAGAGCACCAATCTCGTGTCGCTCCTGCTAACATGGTTGCTATGTTTGAACAAGGGCAAATTGATGCGGCTGCAGCTCCAGAACCATGGGGAACGTACCTTGTTGAAGAATTAGGTGCAAAAGTTGTCTCAGAATGGAATGATGTATTCCTTGGAGAAACATTAGCAAGTGTTGTACTCGTTACTTCTAAGCGTTTCATGGAAGAACAACCTGAGATTGTTGAAGCTATGCTTAAAGGACACATTCAAGCTGTTAACTACACACATGAAAACACTGAAGATACGTTAAAAACAATCAATGACTCACTATATAACTTAACACAACAACGTTTACCAGAAAGTGTACTAGAAAACGCATGGCAACGTATGGTCGTTACTACAGATACGTTCCCAGAAGCACTACAAGCATGGGCTGATGCTTCATATCAATTAAGCTTTATTGAAGACGATCCAGATTTAACAGGCTTTGTAGATACAACTAAACTTGAAGAACTGTTAAAATAATTAATGACAGTCGTTTTTAAATTTACTGATATTACTTGTGAGCTTGGAAATTGTAAATCTCAAAAATCACATTATTATCTTTAAAAAGGGCATGGAGTTTAATCTCCATGTCCTTTTTTATTAACTTGTACAATTTATGAACCCGTTGCTATGATTAATGTATTTCCTTCTTACCGTTGACTTCCTATTTTCTCATTCGCTTTTAAAACCATTTCCTTAAACGGTGTATCTGGGAGCGTTTCAAAATGATGTACTGCTCTTTTAATTGCTGTAACCGCATCATTTTTATTTCCTAGCTCATGATAGCAAAGCGCCTTAAAGGCATCCACGACATAGAAAATCGATAAATCAAACGGGTGATGGATTTCTGGTGGAATGACAACCACGTCAAGATATAAAAGAGCTTCCTCATAGCGCTCTAAATAATAAAGGGCCTTGCCCTTTTCAAGATTAAACCAAGGATCGTAAAAGTTTATTTTTTCTCCGTCGGAAAAGAGTTGATCTATCTCTTCTATTGCTTTCTTGTATTCACGTTTCTCATCGATTAGAGACATAATACGAATGAGCTTGTAAAACTGAAGCGAAAACAAGTTGTCCGCAAATTCACTGTATAGCTTTAGCTTTTCTAAGTAGTAGTCTTTTTGACGCTCATTTCTTAACATCATCGCATGTGCTGCAGCAAGTCGGTATAATTCATCCACGCGGTAAAAAATCTGTTTTTCTTTAGAAAAATGAAGTGCACTTTCCATAATCTCCGTTGCAGCTTTTGTATCACCGACTGCATAGTAGAGAACAGCTTCATGATAATCAAGTTCGAGCCTAGTCAACGGGTCAATATAAGCGTGATTTTCTTCAATTAAGCTCCGTTCATGCAAAAAGATTTCTAACGCTTTCTCATAGTCATGCTTATTGAACTTGTCCAATGTACGAAAAACTGCAATTCCTGCTCGATTAACTGAAATATTCATTTGGTCATACATCATAGCCGCCAGGTCCGACAGTTCCTGCCAACCTTGTCTTTTTTCGTTGTAAAGTGAGTAGCTGTAAATTTCTAATAAGCGAGCTGCTTCATAGCCTTGTGAAAGTTTATCAACATAAGGCTCGATTAACTCAATAAGCCGTTTGGATCTCTCTTTTACTTTATTAAGATCACTATTGTATATTTTTTCTGCTTTTTCTAAAATAACTCTCAATTCCTCTGAACTTAAGGCTCCTAATAAATCAGATACTTCAACTTCAAGCTGTTGAGCGATATATGACAAGCTTTCCATTGATGGCTTTGCTTTGTTATTTTCAATAAGGCTAAGCATTCCCTTTGTCAGCTCTTTACCCGCTAATGCTTCAAGAGTCATCTTTTTCTGTTTTCTAAATTTTCTAATCCGTTCTCCTAGCATACGAATCAAAACACTCCTTTTCGCCCATTTGTTTAATTATATTAAACTTTGACTTGAAAGTGAAGTTTAAGGGTGTTATGATTTGTTTAATTAAATTAAACTTTTTGTAAAAAAGAGGTGTTCGTATGGACGCAAAACTAAAGTTAAAAAAGGCGACATATCATCTGTATACATTTATGATTAGTAAACTTATTTCTTCGTTTGGCGCACAAGTATATACATTTGCGATTAGTTTTTATATTTTACAAATGACCGGATCAGCTACAAGCTTTGCAACGAATTTAATTTGCAGTATTCTACCGCGAACGGTTTTAGCTCCGTTCGCTGGGGCAATTACAGATCGCTATTCGAAAAAAGCCATTGTGATTAGTGCACAAATTGCTACAACGCTAACTATAGGCGGTCTGCTAGTTTTTACCTTAACGTCTGGCCTATCATTAGGTGCTATTTATGTGACAACAAGTATTCTATCGATTACATCGATGTTTTCAGGAATTGCATTTACTTCATCGATTACTGCACTGATTAATAAGGAGCGTATTCAAAAGGCCATGTCCTTAAATCAGATGTCGATTTCTTTTGCAGCGATTGGAAGCCCAGCGATCGGCGGCTTATTGTATGGAACAGTATCAATGCCTGTATTTTTGGTTATGTATATGGCAGCATCAATCATTGCTGTTTTCCTCGAATCAACAATGAATTTTAAACTATATGCCACTCCGAAAAAGGTCGTTGAAGGAGAGCAGAAGGAAACGATCTGGCAAAGTATTAAATTAGGAATCGGTTATTTAAAGCTGCAGCCGATTATATTAATCATGCTGTGGATCGGTTTAATGGTGAATTTCTTCTTTGGCGCATTTGAAGTAGGGTACTCTTATATTTTGATAGAGGAATTAAAAATGGAATCACAGCATTTCGGTTTTACACAAGGTGCCTTTTCAGCAGGGATGCTATTAATGTCAATTTACTTTTCAATGAGAAAAGAAGTGAAATATCCGATACTCGTATCAAAGCGAGGAATCCTTGCTCTGGGGGCGATTATTGGGGCGGTATCAGTTCCTTTATTAACACCATTGACGTATCATCTCGTGTTTGGTTACTATTTAGTGTTAATGTTCTGTTTCGGTTCCGTTATTATTATTGTCAATACACCGCTACAAGTCATGCTGCAAAAGACCATTGATGATAAATACAAAGGGCGAGTTTTTTCTATTATTGAAACGATGTCCATGGCGCTGATCCCTTTAGGAATGGTGTTATACGGTTTCTTGTACGATAAATTTCCAGGACAGTGGATCCTTCTATTGTCAGCAAGTTTATTAATTAGTGCTACTTTCGTCCTTGCAAGGCCAGCTGTAATTCGAAAAGTCCATCCAGAGCTTGGTGGTGCTGATCCTGTGAGAGAGGAAGTTAGGACGGTTTAGTTTGAACGATTTGGTCTATAAAAGAGAAAAGACACCTTTTCCAAAGTTGAACGTCATAATCTACTTTGTTGTGTTCAGGATTATAGTTTATCTACCAGAAAGCAAAGAACCACTAATCTGTTAGTGGTTCTTTATCCTACTATAATGGAACTTTGTTCACCTAACATTTCAGTATAAAATATTGGTTTAAGCCTGATATAATCTCGTTCCTTTTTTCTGTTACAATGATTGAACGACGTTCTGAACGACAGCTTCACCTTGATCGATACAGTCAGGTAAACCAAGTCCTTCGTAAGCTCCACCAGCTACATACACACCTGGCATATCGTTCTGTAAGCTCGTTTTCAGCATCTCAATTCTTTGTTTATGACCAACAATATACTGCGGCATTGCCTTTTTCCAACGAGTTATATTGTAGAAATCTGGTTGTTCATCAATGTTCATTATCTTATTTAAATCCTTTTTTACTGCTGCAAGGATTTCATCATCTGATCGACTTACAATTTCATCATTTCCAAACCGACCCACATAGCAGCGAAGAAGCGCATAACCTTCTGGAGCAGAATGTTTCCACTTTTTATGCGTCCACGTACATGCCGTAATGGAATATCCGCTTTTCTTAGCGACAACAAACCCAGTTCCACCGAGATTACCTTTGATACTCGACAGCGGGAAAGCCATCGCAACCGTGGCAACTGATGTTGACGGGATCTCTTTAAGAGGTTGAATAATGTGAGAATAATTTCTTAATATATCCGAAGTCACTTCATGTGGTGTTGTTAGAATGACACGGTCAAAAGTCTCGACCTGACCATCTGTAAAGGTGAGCTTGTACTGCTCACCTTCTTTCATAATGGAATGAACACGCACAGACTTTTTTACTGCGTCTTCATCTAAATGATTTTCAATGCTGTCAACGAACGACTGTAAGCCCCCTTTAAAGGACATGAACATTCCTCTAGACTTGGTGGGCGGTACAGCTTTTGCTGGTTTTGGCATGACCTTGCTCATTCCAAGAATAAGACTGCGATGTTTTTGTTCTACCTGATGAAACTGTGGAAAAGTGGCCATCAAACTTAATTGGTCAATGTCACCTGCATATATGCCTGATAACAGTGGTTCAATTAAATTTTCAACGACTTCATCCCCTAACCGCTTTCTAAAGAAGTGACCAAGTGATTGATCTTCATCTGGTTGACTCGTTTTAGGTAAAAACAAATCTCCGGCAGCTCGTAATTTAGCCATTGGTGAAAACAATTTTGTCGTTGCAAATGGTGCCAGTTTGGTTGGAATCCCCATAATAGCACCACCTGGAATGGGATAGAGTTGGTCTCCTTTTAAAACGAATGATTGACCTGTATCGTTATGTACAAGCTCACTCTCTAGTCCAACTTCTCTTGCTAATTTAGCTGCACTTTGCTTTCTCGCAAGAAATGAGTCAGGACCTTGTTCAATGACAAACCCATTGGTATAGTCGGTTTGAATTTTTCCGCCTAGTTTGTCACTCGACTCAAACAACTTATACTCTAAGTTTAACCTTTTGCTCATAATTTCTTTTTGCAGATAATAGGCAATGGTTAAACCTGTAATTCCCCCTCCAACGATAGCCACACTTTTTTTCCGTTCATCTGCCACTAGATGTCACGCACTTTCTCTTTGAGCTTTTCCGTCACCACTTTTGCTAGACAGTCGATAAATTCCGGCTTCGCATTTGGCATTTCCGGTCGATAGTAATCCACATTGAGCTCGTCAGTTACAACTTTACATTCAATATCATTATCATAAAGAACTTCAAGATGATCAGCGACAAATCCTACTGGGCAATAGACATAAGATTGGTACTTTTCTTTTTCATAGAGGTCACGAGTTAAATCTTGAACATCTGGTCCGATCCAAGGATCCGGCGTGTTTCCTTCACTTTGCCAGCCGATCGTGTAATTTTTAATATTAGCTGCACTTGCAATCAGATCAGCGGTTTCTTGAAGCTGTTCAGGATAAGGATCTCCATATTGAAGGATTTTCTCTGGCAAGCTGTGAGCTGAGAATATGACAACAGCAGAGTCTTTATCCTCAATATTAGCCATCGTTTGTTTAATTTGATCTGCCCAATATTCAATAAACAATGGCTCATTATACCAACTATCGATACTGTGTATTGTCGGACCGGATATTTTTTCTGTCTCTTCATGTGCACGACCGTTATATGACTTAACACTAAAAGTAGAATAATGCGGTGCTAAAACAATACTAATCGCTTCTTCTATTCCATCTTCTTTCATTTGTTGAACCGCATCTTCAATGAAAGGATCTATATGTTTTAAACCTAAATACGCTTTAAACTCTAGGTTATCGAAGCGCTTGTTCATTTCATCTTCAAGACCTTGCGCTTGTGCTTCTGTAATTTTCGCTAAAGGACTGATACCGCCAATTGCTTCATAACGTTCAGTTAATTCGTTTAACGCTTCTTCAGAAGGCTTTCTTCCTCTGCGGATATGAGTATAGTAAGGTTCTACCTCATCTAAACTGCGAGGAGTACCATAGGCCATGACTAAAAGACCGATTTTACGTTTAGACATTCTTCATACACTCCAATGCTAATTATTTAGTGCTGCTGTATTCATGTACAAATGCAGTAAGTCTGCGTAGTGTATCTGGATTTACTTCAGGAAATACACCATGGCCTAAGTTAAAGATGTGGCCAGGAGCGTGATCTAACCCTTGATCTATAATAGCCTTTGCCTTTTCTTCAATAACTTCCCATGGGGCTAAAAGAATAGCTGGATCTAAATTTCCTTGAACAGGCTTATTCACACCTTTTTCTCGTGCTTCTGCGATGGAAAGTCTCCAGTCTAATCCAACTACATCTAATGGAAGGTCATGCCACTCATTGACTAAATGACTTGCCCCAACACCAAACATAATTAACGGGACTCCTTCACTTCTTAACTCGGCAAAAATACGATTCATTACAGGCTTCACAAATAAACGATAATCTGCAACATTTAATGCTCCAACCCACGAATCAAAAATTTGAATTGCTTTTGCCCCGGCTTTAATCTGTGATTTTATATATGTAATCGTCATTTCTCCAAGCTTGTCCATTAAGAGATGCCATGCTTCCGGCTCAGCATACATAAAAGCTTTTGTTTTGTTATAGTTCTTTGAAGGTCCGCCTTCGATCATGTAGCTGGCTAACGTAAATGGCGCACCGCCAAAGCCAATTAAAGGAACATTTAGTTGCTCTTCTAAAAGCTTAATCGTTTCTAAGACATAAGGCACATCATCTTCAGGATGAATCGTTCCTAGCTTTTCAACATCCGCTTTGGAGCGAATTGGATTATCAATCACAGGCCCGATACCTGCTTTAATTTCAACATCAACACCTATTGCTGGAAGTGGTGTCATAATGTCCTTATACAGAATCGCTGCATCATTATTATATTGATCAACTGGAAGCTTCGTTACGTAAGCACAAAGCTCAGGTTGATGCGTAATCTCAAATAGTGAGTACTTTTCTTTGATTTTTCGATATTCTGGCTGCGATCGTCCTGCTTGCCTCATGTACCATACTGGAGTGTGATCTGTTTTTTCACCTTTACATGCTCGTAAAAAGTTATCATTAAATTGGGTAGTCATTCCTACACACCTTTCTGCTTCCGAATAAATCATACGCTGTTTATTGTAAATCATTCTTTGGAAAAAATCATTTTTATCCTCTTAACGTTGTCCTGCAACAAATTTAAAAGAAAAAAACTAACTATTAAAGGGTATTTTTCTCTGAATTTCTAAACAGTAAGATAAAATACTCTTTTTAATATAAATCCCACAAATTACAATGTATATACTCCGTCACAAAGTGTCAAAAAATTGATGAATATCTAGGACTTATTTACATTCGTATATTTAAAAGCTTGAAGTCCAAACAGGATGTTTTACCTATATTTTTCACAACTAACCTACTTTGAAACCGCTTTTTTTAATATATTTATACATTCCTTGTATTTCAAATGTTCAAATAGTACTAAAATGTGTTAAAATTATGTTAAGATATTTTGTCGAAAATTTTAAATTTTTGGCGAACATAGTACTTTATATTTAATCATTGGTTCTATATTTGTAACTTGTAGCTTTTGCACATTTATACCTGCAAGGCTACTTGCGCTGAGCCAAGCAACACAAAGACATCTTTTAGAATTAGGGGGCTAAGGTGAGAAAATGAGGTCAATAGGTAAAAAGAAGAACATAAAAAAAGGAAAGAAACGTTTCATCGGTATTCAGTTTAAACTTTTAGGTGGTTTAGCATTCGTTCTAGGCTTATTCTTTATTGGATTTATTCTTAATTTTTATCAGTATCAAGTAGTAGATAAACATAGAAGTGATATGGAACTAATAAGTGATCGAGCACTTCAAGTTTCGGATATAGGCTCTATATTCCGATATAAATACATAGCAATAACCGATGTCGATTATCACGGAGTAATTGATCAGAACCTTTATCGTCAATATGACTTTAAACTTCATGAAACATTAGCTGCAATTGAAGATGTAATGGTGACTGAAGCGGAACAGCAACTATATCAATCACTTTTACTTTATAACTCACAATTTGACAGCAGGGTCGATGCGATCCTTGAAGGTTTAACGGGCACAAATCCACAAACCATGCAGCAACTTGCGCTAATTCGTAATGAAACAATTAATGCAGTTAATGAACTAGATGCGATCCTAAAAAATCGAATGGTTGAGACAAGCACTAACTTAAATAATGCGGTGACTTTAGCTGTCATTATTAGTGTGATTTCATTTATCGTATCAGCAGTACTTGGTGGTATCATATTCTACGCTTTATCACGGTCTATTAAACAATCCGTGCAAAGTACATTAACTGTAGCAACTGAAGTTAGTAAAGGTAATCTTTTAACTGAAGAAATTAAAGTTCGTTCTAATGATGAATTAGGTTTATTAGGGACAGCCGTTAACGAAATGACTCGTAACCTTCGTGATCTTGTTGCTAATATTACGTCGACTTCACAAAATGTATCCGCTGCAAGCCATGAGCTCGTTTCTTCATCAGAAGAAGTCAATGCAGGGTCGCAAGAAGTTGCCGGTTCATTACAAGAAATGGCTAGTGGACAAACTCAGTTAAATCAATCGATCAATCAATCAGCAACGATTTTTCAGGAGATGGAAGATCGCTTGAAACAAGTACAGGACTCTACACAAACGATCGTTACCGCTGTACAAACATCTAACGAAAAAGCAACTGTTGGAAAAGACAAGCTCGAAGATTCGATCTTGTCGATGGAAAATATTCGCAAGCAAAATGAAGAGAATGTTGTTGTCATTGAAGAATTAGGAAGAAATTCAACAGAAATTCAAAACATCGTGCAAATGATCCAAGAAATCTCAGCACAAACGAATTTGTTATCCTTAAATGCAAATATCGAAGCAGCTCGTGCTGGAGAAGCTGGAAAAGGTTTCGCAGTCGTTGCTGATGAAATTCGTAAATTGTCTGCTCAAAGTGAAAAAGCCGCAAATACGATTTCTGAAATTATTAACCGAATCTCTACACAAGTCGGACATTCGATTGAAAAGTCACATGCTAGTACAACGATGATTAAACATGGTGAACAAGTCATACAAGAAACAGGCCTATCATTTGAGGAAATTTTAACATCCGTAAAACAGGTGCTGTCTCAAGCAAGTCAAATAAACGAAATGGTTATTTCTGTTAATACGTTAAGTCAAAACATCTTAGCGACTGTAAATGAAATTCAAAACATTTCTACGATTGCTAATGACAGCACGGACAGTATCTCGGCTACAATGGAACAACAAGTCGCAACGATGGAAAGTGTCACGCAATCCGCAGAAGAATTATCCATTATTGCGAGTGAACTTGAACAAAAAATCTCGAATTTCAAAGTGTAATGCACATAGATATTTTGATAAGTAAAATAGTGAATTGACACCATAGTGTAAGGAAAAAACCACCTATAATAGGTGGTTTTTCTATATCATTTGTTATGTTCATTTTCAAAATCGTCATAAGTGCCTAATCCACGGAAATCAATTGAATATTGTCCTTTTCCATGCTTGAAGACTATTACTGAGTCAATTCCTAAACCTTCAAGTTGGTCATATGTGAGAAGTTCTCTCTCCTTCAAATTCATAACTTGCCTTAATAGCCATTCTCCTAATGCGCTGTTTGGATTTGTCATAAGTGCCTTTCTGTTATCTTGACAAACTTTTGCGGACAATGATGTCTGGTCAGGAAGAGTTAAATTGAATTCTTTATCTCTTTCAGGGAAGAACTCACCGAACTCTCTGTGAATCCAGATGGGGATAGGAATATAAACTTCATTTTCATTTCTAGGTCTACCCGCTGCGTTCCATTGGTTTAAACCGCTCTTTTCTGGGACGTGTCTCCGTCCGCCACGATCAGAGAACAGCGGTAAGACAACATGTTCAACGTTCTCTAATGGATTGACAACAGTTGGTGTTTCGACTGGGCTTAACTCAAATCCGAATAATTTAGACAACTGTTCATAGGGTTTCGCGAATATTTCTACATCAATTTGCTCTAATGGATCTTTTGTAATAAAACGCTTGTAAAGAGTACTTTTGGTAACGTTAAAGCTATATTCATTGAGGCCATCTTCAAACGTGATATTATTTCTATTATTACTTACCTTGATATTTGTGATTGATTCAACATTTACTAAGTCCATAGGCGTTTCGAAGATGAGAATTTTCCCTGGTTTTCTTGTCACACAATGATAGATCATCGAGCTGAGGCCATATGTTCTTTCTGTAAACTTAATCCGTTCATTCCGAAGGTTAGCGATTGTTTGTACAAGTGCCTTAGGCGACTGATCTCGATACAAGTCGGCATCTTTATTAAATTCTGCAATTTTCTGAAGCGACTTACCATTGCCGTGCAGAAATGTTTTAATTCCTACCCCAATATTGTTTAATGAAGCATCAGCAGAGCAATCTGCCCGCCCCAGGTTATTTGCACCAAATGCCTCACAATAGGCATTTTCTACGTTTCTTGAAACTAGAAAAGGTGAATCACTTTCGGAGAAAAGATTTGATAAAGATCCAGCAGAATTTAACATTTGTTTATACAATATTTGTTTATTTTGTGGTTGATTTGAAAACAACATTATTAATCATCCTTTTTCTAGAAAGAACTGACACCTTTTTTAAAATGATGCTGATATTAAAAACCAAATGGACCTGACACAGATGATAGATTGGATGCTGGCCCTTCTCGGTCGGTTAAATAATCATACGGGACAACGAAGTATTCGTGCAGTCGGAATAAGTTAATACTTCTAACTAGGTATTCACCGCTCCCATCAACGAAACCAATTTTTTGAGCACCTTGTTCATTTGTGACTTCATAAATATGATAGCGAACTCGTTCATCAGCTGCTGGTGTCCACGATAACTTCACACTTAAAACCCGTCTGCCTCCAAAAACTATTGAAGCGTTAAGGTCTGAAATTTTCTCAAGGTGAATTGCCGGTTCAAGATCATTTACTGCTATTGACTTTTCAAAACGGTCGGTTTTAAGATCATCAGGCAATTCATTCAAGATGTCTTTAAATAATGCTGTAGGATAGCTGCTCCCACCTTGTAAGTAGGACGTTTCTGTCGTTCGGTCATGACCCATCCATACGGTTCCTACTACTTTTGGTGTGTAACCTGCAAACCATGCATCTCTTGTCCCTCCACTTACAGCTGTAAACGAAGTTGTCCCTGTTTTTCCTGCTAACGGTTCACTTGTAAATCCAGAAGTACCCGTTCCTTCATCAACTACTAATTCAAGCATTCTCGTTAAGTACCAAGCTGTCTGTTCTGAGAATACTTTTTGTTCACTATTTTCAATATTTACAAGAAGTTCGCCATTACGATCATACAACTCTTTAATAAAATAGTGATCTGTGTACGTTCCTTGATGAGCAAGTGCTCGGTAAGCTTTTGTAATTTCAAGAGGAGTATATCCTTCTGTCATTCCTCCTAATGCTAGAGCCAATCCATTATCTTCAGTATTCAGACCGAGTTGCTCTAGGTATGTTTTTCCTCGGTCGATTCCTAATTCATTAAACAACCAAACAGCAGGTGCATTTAATGAATGTGTCAGCGCATCGACCATTGGTACTTCCCCTCTATACTCATTCGTAAAATTTCTCGGTTCATATCCATCATAATCAAGTAGTTCATCGGTTAACATCGAATATGGATGATATTGCCCTGTTTCAATCGCTGGTCCAAAAATAGCTAATGGTTTAATAACCGATCCTGGCTGACGTTTTACATTCACTCGGTTAATTCCTTTGCTCACGTACTCTCTGCCACCTTGTACCGCAAGAACACCGCCCGTTTCAACATCCATTAAAACAATCGAACTTTCGACGTTAGGATCTTGGCCAGGGAAAAATTCATTTTGCTGGAACTTTTCATAAACACTTTCTTGCAGTTCCGTTCTCATCGGTACAACGATTGTATATCCACCCGTTAATAACTCTTCGTTTGAGATTTGATATCGTTGTTCAGCTTCATCCAGAACCATATCGATATACGTTAAGTATTCTTCTTTTTTACTGACTGTATTTCGCTGCACTGAAACTGTTTTTCCCTGCAGCCGAACAGCTTCTTCTGGTGATAAATAGCCTCTTCGTTCCATTACACTTAGGACAACATCTCTTCTTTGTTTACTTCTTTCAGGATAGGTAATCGGCGAAAAAGCATTGGGTGCTTTCGGAAGCGCTGCTAATAAAGCTCCTTCTTCGATCGTCAGCTCACTGACATCCTTATCGAAATATAGTTTAGAGGCTGCTTGAATGCCGTAAGCTCCATGCCCAAAGTAGATGCGGTTTAAATAAAATTCTAGAATTTCTGACTTACTATATTTATGTTCTAGATTCATCG
This sequence comes from Alkalihalobacterium chitinilyticum, assembly GCF_029028005.1. Lineage (GTDB taxonomy): Bacteria > Bacillota > Bacilli > Bacillales > Bacillaceae_F > Alkalihalobacterium > Alkalihalobacterium chitinilyticum. The sequence continues at coordinate 112,688 of NZ_JAOTPO010000012.1, read as the reverse complement.
CAATAAGGACTTCTTTTGTCTTCCGCCAGAACGTTTTTTCATGACTGAGGAAAGTGTTTTTAGCAAGTTGTTGCGTAATCGTACTTCCACCTTCAACTTTAGCGCCTGCTCGTATATCTCGATATAAAGCTCTAGTGATCGCTCGAAAATCAATACCTTGATGGTCATAGAAACGCGCATCTTCTATGGCTACAAACGCATCTTGTACATGCTGAGGTACTTGTTGAATAGAAACTAATTGCCGATTCTCTATAAATAATTTCGTTAATAAATTCCCATCTTCATCTACTAATGAAGATGAACTGTGCATGACTAGCTTTTTATCATCAACGACGTAATTCCCGGCTAATATAATTGAAAAATAAATAATAAATCCTAAACCGATCGCTACTAATAAAACTAGAATACTCAAAAGTAGTCGTTTTTTCGTCATAATCATCACCTTTTGTCGAAACCGATTAAGTGTAATTATAATATAGTTTTACTTCTAATTAAAACAATGAGCGTGAAATCAACATTATGGAAATTGCATATGACTAAAGAAAAAAACTGCCTAAGTATATTCAATACCTTAGACAGTTTCTTAATTTACTAGACCATGACGATGTGCATAAATGGCTATTTGCGTACGATCGTCAACATTTAGTTTCGCTAATATATTACTTACATGTGTTTTTACTGTTTTTATTCCAATGTATAACTCATCTGCAATTTCTTGATTCGTCTTACCGATCCCGATTAGCTTAAGGACATCTAATTCTCTTGGTGTTAATTCCTCATGCAGCAATTTCTTTTGCTGGGTTCGCATTCGTTGCATCATTTTATTCGTCACTTGAGACTCAACAACTGATTCACCTTCAAATGCTGCCCTGATTGCCTGGGCAATTTCAGGCGCTCTTGTCGTTTTTAATAAATAACTAAAAGCTCCTGCCTCGATAACAGGATATACTTTTTCATCATCAACAAAGCTTGTTAGCACGATTACCTTCACAGCCGGCAATTGACTTGTAATTTGCTTTGTCGCTTCAATCCCGTCCATCACTTCCATAACTAAGTCCATCAAGATAACATCCGGTTGTAATTGTAATGCAAGTGCTACACCTTCTTTACCATTAGAAGCTTCTCCTACTACTTCTATATCTTCTTCCGTTGATAGGTATGCACTTAACCCCATCCGGACCATTTCATGATCATCAACAAGTAAAACTTTAATCAAATCCATCCACCTCCAACTGCATTTAGATAAGAATTATATCGCTCTATACTAAAGTGGAACGAGAGGAATCATCGCTTCGACTTGGGTTCCTTTATTAGGGATTGATATAATTTCTAACGTCCCTCCAATTTCAGTCACCCGCTCTTTCATCATTTGTAAACCGTACGAGCCCATTTTTTGACCACTAAATTCAAAACCAATTCCATTATCGATTATTTTTAATCGAAGTTGATCATGGATTTGTCTTAATTGAAACTCAATTCGACTAGCTTTTGCGTGACGCAAGATATTCGATAATGCTTCTTGTACAATTCGGAACAGTTGATCTTCTATTCCTTTTGGTATCGGATTCGTTTTTTCAATTTTTGCATCAATTTGTAAGCCATGTTTCGTTTTTATTTCAACGAGTAACTCTTGAATTCCTTCCTGTAAATCCTTACCTTCAAGATGGGACGGACGTAAATGTAAGAGCAGGGCTCTCATTTCAGATTGTGCATTCGAGGCCATTTGTTCGACCATTTCAATTTGTTGGGCTGCTTTTTTAACATCCTTATCTAAAGTGTGCGGCAATGCTGCTGTCATCATGGATATCGCAAATAGTTGTTGGCTGACCGCGTCATGCAGGTCTCTAGCAAGACGCTGCCTTTCTTCGTTTATCGCAGATTGTTTGATCGTTTCCTGCCACTCTGCTCGTTCCGTTGATAACTTTTGTAACGATATGACCTGGCTTTCTACTCTTTTTACCATTTCATTAAGCTGTTTCCCTATCAATCCTACTTCATCAGCACCAAGATCCGGGAAGCGATACGAGAAATTCCCCCGCTCTAATGACAATGTTCCTTGTTGTAAGATTTCTAACCGTTTTTTCACCTTATCTCCAGCAAGATAGCCAAAAGCACCGCCAATGAATATGGCTATCACCGGGATAACCAGAAGTATAGGAATTCCGAATAATTTCTTTCGCAGCAGGACGGCCAGCCCCTCTGCTTCCCCATATGTTAAAATAAAAACAGCAAATAAAGCCGTAAGTAAGCTGATCCAAATCGAATTTCGAACCATTTGCCATTGAATATTAGCCAGAAGAACTCGTTTCATTACACGTACCTCACATCTATATCTCCAATGAGTAGTGATAACACAAGCTTAACTCGACGAGGAGCTTGCTTGTAATCTTTAGTAGCAATTGCAATATTACGATTAATTCCACTTTGCCTGCTGTCTAAAATATCTAAATCACCGACGGTAACCATAGCTTGGACAGACAGATCTAAATCGTAGGGAACGTAAACATCGATATCCCCAATCCAACCATGAATAACAATAACCGTTTCACCTTCTGGAATAATTGCTTTGGAAAGATCGATTTTGATATCGCCAATCCCATTTCGAATGTTCATATCTTGTAATTCATAACGGTCTGACAGTAACCTGAAATCTCCAATCAGTGCACTTCTAAAAGAAGGTGTAGTATGAACTTTTTTTACCGGTTCCTCTTGTTTTGGTTTCTCTTTTGTGAAGGGAACGTCCTCTACAAGTTCATCCACTGATTTTACAAGTTCATCAATTTCTCTATCAATCGTATTGTCATTGACCCCATTGTCTTTTGCTTTTTCATGCCCGGTTAATAATTTGTATCCAAAGTATATAAATACAACAGCAATAATAATACCAGTAATATTAACGCCTACTACATTGTCGAAGAACGTAACGAAGCTGATTAATAAAAAAATGATACTTAACCATCTATGACCTTTCCGGTAAAAGAATAGACCGATAACAAAGAAAATAAGGGGACCGATTAACAACCCTAGATGAAAGTTAAATCCTATTGTGTTTAACAATGCACTAAGTCCAATGAGGATGATAATAATACCTATGATTACATTTCTTGACGTGTGCATTCTTCGTTCCTCCTTCCTGTAAACATTGCTTTGTTTTTTCACTTAATCAATTTTAATATCGCCTATTGTTGTTGATACTTTAACTTTCTTCTCACCATTATTGACAACACCTTTATACGTCTTCCCGCTTTGTTCCAGCATAATTGGAATATTTATAGAAACATCACCTAATGTTGTGCTTGCATTAAGTTCAAAAGATGGTTCAGGAATCAATAGCCTGACATCTCCTGCAGTCGTCTGCAACTCAATGTCACCATTTTCTCGTTCATACTCTACTGTAATACTTCCTGCTGTGTTTGTCCCTTTTAAATCTCCTGTAAATCTCTCTATTTGGAAGTCACCTGCAGTTCCTTTTATCTCAGTTCTTACTGAATTTAAATCATAAGCATGAAAGTCGCCTGCCGTACTATGAAAAGTAAGGTGATCAATCGAACCTGTTAATCCTTTAACATCGCCTGCTGTCATTTTAATATTTAACTCTGCCAAGGTAAGCGGTGATTGAAACCTTAAATCGCCAACTGTATTTTCAATCGTGACCGACCTCGTATAATGATCAGGAATAAGAACATCTACAGATGACTTACTAGCATTAAAGAACTGCCATCTTTTATTACTTTTTATTTCTATTTCTAAGATCGATTTTTTTGATTCTGACTGGATGTGATAATTTGAAGAGTTCCCTTTTACTTCCAACATTAGTTCTTCACCCGGATACTGACGAATATTTAAATCTGCGACAGATGTAGTAATAGAGAGCTTATCATAACCATTATTGATATTAATCCCTTGTTCGTTGACAGTACTCGTTCGATTAGAGCTTATTAACGGTTGAAAAATGGTACTAAAAGCGATTAAGATGCCGATAATAATAAGCAATACTCCTAAAGGACGTTTCACACTTTCACCCTCCCTTTTCAAGTCATCTTCATTTTACTATAGCTATAAGAAAGGAAGATAGGAGAATTTTCCTTTTCTCCTATCTTATTTGCTATGAAATTTACCTTAGACTGTTGTTTGGGAGCGGATTTTTTCTTTAAGTGTATTCAATTCATGTTCAACCGCTTCATTATATTCGAATTCAATCGTTTGACTGTTTAATAGAACATCTCGTTTATTTCTGTTTAGGTTAATGGTCGTTTCCATTTCAAAGATTTTGCGTTCCATTCTCTCAAATCCTGCTTGAGCTTTTTCATGATCAAAACGGTCCATAGCTTCATCCATCGATTGTTTTGTCTTTGCAGCATTAGCTCGAGCGATTAAAACTACTTTTTTATCTTTCATTTCTTGATACTTTTCTCTCATTTCATATAACTGATCTTTTAACTCAGCTATTTTTTCATCATTTTGTAAGCAAACTTCCTCATAATAGGATACCTTTTCTTCATATTGTTTTTTTGAGAGTAAGGCTTTCTTGGCTAACTGTTCCTCTCCAGCTTTTAATGCTAGTTCGGCTTGTTGCCCGCGTTTTTCCATCAATTCAACAGCTTCGTTTTTTTGTTTTTCAAAATTTGCTTTAATTGTCATTTGCTTCGTAATTGCTTTTTCCGCTGCAACGATCTCTTTTTCCATGTCACGTAAGTACTGGTTCAACATCACAACTGGATTTTCTAATTGATCCAAGCCTTCATGAATACTAGCTACCGTTAAGTCGCGAATTCGTTTAAATATCATCTTTATTCCTCCTAAGATTTCAAATGATTTTTTTCTAAAAATTTATTCCATTCTTCATCGAAAGCATCTTTGCTTGTTTGAGATGCATCTGATGTTGAAGCTGCTACTTCTTCGTCTTGGTCAACCACTCTTTTCGTTTTCTCACCTGTAACTAATCGATAACCAAAGTAAATGATCATCGCCGCAATGAAGATGCCGGTAAATATATGAAGGTGACCAATGGCAAGAAGTAATCCAAAAATTAAAATGGCCATTCCGAGTAAATTAGATCCGTGATCTGACTTCATTTTTCGATACCCATAAATAATGAGGAGTACCGATATCGCTAATCCAATTAACCCTCCAATTTGAATACCTAATGTTTGTAAGAAAAGATTCGCTCCAATAAAGAGTAGAATAATTCCTACTATCGCTTTACCAGTCCAATTCATTTCCTCGCCTCCTTTGTCTTAAGCTACCTTTATTGTAATCAGTAAAAAGTGAAGCGATAACGAGCATGAGAACGGTTTTACAATCCGCCTTGAGGCGGATTGTTTTTCAGACCAACTTCACAAATACTACACATTTTTTAAGTATCATAAGATTGTAACGTCCATTCATTTTCTTCATTTAGGGAAAATCAGTTATAATGACGGTATTACATGAATACTTGTCTGCCTATTTCATAGACTCCTTAAAAGTGAGAGGTCGAACTGAAAAACGAAAGTGCAATTATTAAACGAGGTGAGATGATGACAGAAATTACAATATGGTTAGCCTTTTTCGCAGGAGTTATTTCCTTTTTATCTCCTTGTGTCTTCCCATTAGTACCTGCTTATTTAGCACAACTAACAGGAACATCAGTAAGTGACAATCAAGTACAAGCAGATCGGTCCTTAATCCTTTCACGAAGTATTGGATTTATTATCGGGTTTACTATAATTTTTGTAATGCTCGGGGCATCTTCTACGTTCATTGGAAGAACATTTCTTGAAAATCAGCAATTGATTCAACAAATCGGCGGGATTGTCATTGTTGTATTTGGATTGCAAATGGCTGGGATTATTTCGATATCGATGCTTCTAAGCGAAAAACGTTTTAATAACACACCGAAGAAATCAACAAGCTTTGCAAATTCTGTATTTTTCGGTTTATTTTTTGGTGCAGGCTGGTCACCGTGTATTGGACTCGTGCTATCGTCAATTCTTTTATTAGCGATGGAATCTGAAACGATGTTTAGAGGGATGTTTATGCTGTTCATTTACTCCATGGGGCTTGGAGTTCCATTTATTCTTGTCGCGTTATTATGGTCGAGATCACTTGACAAGCTGCGTAAATTAAACCGTATCCTTCCTAAGATCCAAAAAGCCAGCGGATATCTCTTAATCATTCTTGGGATCTTGCTATTCACTGGAAAATTTGCAGCTATTGCAGCTTACTTAACTCGTTTTCAACTGTTTAACCTCTAAAACATTAGAATTAGAGGAATATTTCGATCGTTTCTCGAAGTATGATGTTAAGAAAGCCATTTTCTTAGTGTTGGGGTGATAGTCATGAAAGAACTGCTTAATAAAGGGTTGGACGCCATTTATTCAGAAATGGTTGATATGAGAAGATACCTGCATCAATATCCTGAGCTTTCATTTCAAGAGGAGAAAACTCCAGCGTACATTGCTGAATTTCATAAAAATCTTGGACATGAAGTTAAAACAGGAGTAGGAGAACGAGGAGTAGTTGCCATTCTTCGCGGAAGTAAGCCGGGAAAAACGATTGCTCTGCGTGCTGATTTTGACGGGTTGCCGATCCAAGACGAGAAAGAGGTTCCATACAAATCAAAAGTAGACGGCGCGATGCATGCATGTGGTCACGATGGTCATACCGCTAGTCTGCTCGGTTTAGCTAAAGTTTTTAACAGTATGAAAGAGCAATTGTCAGGGACGGTTGTATTTATCCATCAACATGCAGAAGAGTATGCTCCAGGCGGGGCGATTGCCATGATCCAAGACGGTTGTTTAGACGGAGTGGATTATGTCTTCGGAACTCATCTATGGGCAACTGAACCATTAGGAAAAATTCAGTATCGAAAAGGCCCTATCATGGCAGCAGCTGACCGGTTTGAAGTCGAAATTCACGGCCAAGGCGGGCACGGTGCCATGCCTCATCTAACCAAAGATGCAGTGGTCATTGGTGCTCAACTTGTTACGAACTTACAACAACTTGTGAGCAGACGAGTGGATCCATTAAAGGCAGCCGTATTGTCTATCGGTTCGTTTCAGGCACAAAATGCGTTTAATGTTATCGCTGACTCAGCTAAATTGATTGGTACTGTTCGGACCTTTGATGAAGACATCCGTACTAAAATGGAGCAAGAGATTAAAAGAATAATAGACGGTACGACTTTAGCTGCTGATGTTTCGGCTACTTATCACTATTTTAGAGGATACCCAGCAGTTGTAAATCATGATGAGGAAACCGAAGTTGTAGCAACAGTCGCTAATAAAGTACCCGGCGTCTACGAGGCAGAAAACATGGATCCGCAAATGGGTGGAGAAGACTTTGCCTACTATCTTCAACATGTGAAAGGATCGTTTTTCTTTACAGGTGCTAGAAACCCAGAATGGAATGTTGCTTATCCTCATCATCATCCAAAATTTGATTTTGATGAAAGAGCAATGCTAATTGCAGCAAAAACGTTAGGTCATATTACGTTACATTATCTTGGTAATGAAGATAAAGAGTAACGGTATAATATATTACCATGCCATATTATTTGAGATTGAGCGTTTTCACTATTGAGGTGGAAACGCTCTTAATTATAAAGAAGCCTGATGCTGCTCATGTTTCATATTAGCGGACTCTGTTGTCAGATTGTAATTTATGCAATGTGGTGAGCAGTAAAAAGAAAAAAGCATAATAAAACGCGAAGTAGTTTCCGATACGTTACGAAGACCACTTTCCTTGTATTTCTTCCTTGCTTTGTCCTTCATCACAATTGTGAGTGTACGAACGAAAAAATAGCATACCAATCACTATGTTAATTGATATGCTATTTCATATTCTTTTTACAGTTTCAATAACCTCATTCGATATCCATTTTTAGCGGTTTCCCCGAGAACATCCAAAAAGTGATAGTTAGCTGCCGCACCGACAATGGCTCCAACCCCCGGAATAAGCTGGAGCATTTTTACTAAGTCGATGTGGTCACGATATTCAAGTTGGAATTCCTTCCAATTGATGTTTTCTAAATACTCTTCTTCTGTAGGGATCGTATGAACATACGCATCCCAGTTAGAAACGATTTCATACACTTCTTTACGTTTCTCCTCGCTTGAAAATGCCAATTGAAATAAATAAAGAATAAATAAACGTTCCCTGAAATTATTTACATCATAACCATAACAACTTGCTGTTTCAAATAGGAACTTCATTTTGATCCCTAACAAAAGCGGGAAGTCAGCCATTCCTAACAGGATACCACCAGCCCCAGTACCCGCACCTTCTACTGCAGCTGTTTTTTTATACTTTTTAATTGCTTCATCCACTCGACGTTCTCGCTCTTCAAAGCTTGTATGATCTATTCGTTTTACCGAAGTTGTATATTCTGATCCGATCAAAGTCGCATGGACCATCTTTTTTATACTAGTCGTTACGACGTGATGAACTTTCTCAGGAATGATTTGATTCATTTTGGTTTGTAATCGTTTCGCCAATCGTCCTGTCATGGATTGACGTTTTTCCATCTTTTTTTGCCAGCTCCGAAGTTCATCTTGAACTCTAACATCTACTGTCATCTAGACCTCCTCCCTCCCAACAAGCGTAATTACCTTACATTCACTTTTCTATGCATCCAATGAAAGCTATATGCATATGAGAATGCAAGTCCAAGTGGTAATAGGATAAGTGTTACCATATTAACTTCAGCAAACATAACTAATAGTGCAACAAGCACCGTTGCTTTAATTGATAGAAGAATAAATATTAATCTTAAAAAAGACTGCTGTCGATCTTTTGCCTGTATTGGGTATAAGTCAACCCATATCGCTTTGTAGAAATGCTTCCAAAGCGTAGATAATTGCAGTCCCGACATGTAAATAAATACAAAATACAAGAGATACCGAACGATTCCATCAGGCAGCACTAACAAAATAATCGTGCCCACAATGATCAGTCGAATATATATACCGAAGTAATCATTAGAACGAAGAAAAGCTCTCGTATATAAATAGTCAAACGTATGCTTATGCTTGTATGGAATTCTAGTTACAATCGCATTTGCCCACCGTCTCTTCTTAAATGAACTTTTTAAACTAGGAACATCCGTAAACATATTAGCCACTCGGAAAAAGAGAGTTAGCATTTTATTTTCAATTGAAAGAAGTTGTTCCCACTTTATACTATGGTTCCTTTGCAGCTTTCGATAATAAATCAAATACACGCCTAACATAATAACCGCTACTGCTAATAAGAAGACCCAGCTGCCTTCTACAAATAAGAAAAATGAAAAGCTGGCATTCATTGCAACACGCAGCACGATATGATAAATTCTTTCTCTTGAAGAAGCTAACCGCTGCTCTTCGAAATGACAGAGCAAGTTCCATACCTTTGCCCCAGCTAAAATAAGTAACACGACTAAAAAGTAGGAAAATGAACTATTAATTCTCTCTGCAAATATTGGAGCTAAAATAAAGAAAATAACGATCAGCGTAAAGTTCTGTAAAATGCTAGAATATATGATTGAAGAGCGAAAATAAGGTTGCAAGCGACCTTCCATAGGCAATAGAAAAACTAAATCGCCTTCTTTTACAAATGTTCGAACTGCACCTCTCGTCAATAAAAACGTACTCACGATCACAAAGAACAATACTGCAGGAAATGTCTGAGGAAGCCAATCTAGAAAATGACGATAATAATAACTGCCTACAATAATTAACAGGTAGATCGTAAACAAGAAGCCGCTATTCCCAATTAGACGTAAATATCTTATAGCGATCTCCCAGTAACTCTTTAAACGACTACTCCATAACTGCCCTACATCTTTCATTGGCTATCATCCTTTGTCGCCTCAATATAAATATCATCGAGACTTCCATTCGGCATGTTTAACTTCGCTTGTAAATCTTGTAACGTCCCATATAAAATAACTCTTCCACGGTGGAGAATAATAAACCGATCACAGTATTTCTCTGCTGTTGCTAAAATATGTGTGGACATTAGGACACTTGCCCCGTTCTCTTTCATTTCAACTGTTAAGTCTAAAAATGATTTAATACCGACAGGGTCTAAACCAACAATTGGTTCGTCTACAATATAAACGCTAGGGTTTACTAGGAAAGCGCACATAATCATCACTTTTTGTTTCATACCTTTGGAAAAGTGACTTGGAAACCACCGTTTCATTTTATCCATTTTAAACTCTTTAAGTAACGCTTCTCCTCTTACTTGTAATGTTTTTTCATCCACATCATAAGCCATTGCCGTTAGCTCTAGATGTTCCCATAATGTTAATTCTTCATATAAGATCGGAATCTCTGGTATGTATGCTAAAGAAGCGCGGTATTCATTTGGTTGTTCTATAAATGAATGTCCATCTATCGTAACACTACCTTTTATAGGTTCCATCAATCCAAGAATATGTTTAATGGTCGTACTTTTACCAGCACCATTTAAGCCAATCAGGCCGACAATTTCCCCTGGATGAACTTCAAAACTTACATCATGAAGAACCGGTTTACTGGCGTGATACCCACCCGTTAAGTTTCTAACATCCAATACTTTTCCCACTAGTCTATCCCTTCCTTTTCTATCCGTTTATATAACATCTTGCACATATTAACCTCAAAAATGATTGTATCTCCTCAATTCTATTACCTTATTGTACCAGATATTCAGCCGTTAAACGATGATCATACATGAATAAAGAGGCTCTACCCTACGGTAAGTATTAGGGAAACAAAAGATAGGTGCATATTAGTGCAACAACTAACTTTGAACGTCTCTAACACTTAGGGGTAACAGCCTCTTTTAGAGGTTGTTCAAAAAGTCCGGGAAAAATCTCTGTTGAATTTCTTTGTCAGCTTGCTCTTCCGTGCTACACGTATTATCACCATACGCTCCAGTACTCAGAGACTGCGCTTCCTCAAACTTCTCGGATCTTTTTGTCCTCTTTTTTGAACACACATTATTATTATAATGGTTACTTTTTAAGAAACAGGCATTGGAGTGTCTGTTGGCTCCGGAAAACCTTCTTTATACATTTCATCAATGATCTGTCGAATTTGTAATGGAGAAACTCCTTCATCGTAATATTTCATGGAATAATGTGCAATTTCCAAACAAACTCCGCATCTAGCACCGTGATCATCCCATTGAACATTGCCGTTTTCAAAGTGCTCATGGACAAAGCAATCGTAAGTATGACGATGAGACACATAATCAGCGCAGCCGCAGTAACAAGGGATATGCTCTAAAAGATCTTGATAATAGGGTACGCGTTCATAGATATCTATAATATTAGAATGATAATGTTCTAAGAAATTTGGAAGCTCTTCAATAGAAGCTGTTGTCTCTCTAGTATCCTCTTTAAACTGTTCAACATGACCTACCTCGTGACCTTGATGGTTCGTAGTTTGGTCTTGGCCGCAACCTGCTAAAAAAGAAGCCATTAGTAGGAAAAATAAAGATATAATTGAAAGTCGTTTCATTTCTGCCACTCCCACCTTCCCTGTAGTCAAAGAAAGTATATCACAAACGATGTCCAAACGATTTGACAAAAAAGAAAACTGATAGAAGGGGACCTTTCTTGATAAAAATAAAAGGCTGACACATGGTCAGCCTTTGGTTGCTATTAGTTCACAAGGCGAGTACGTTCGCCCCAGAACTCTTTACGAATTTCAACTTTTTGAATTTTACCAGATGCTGTTTTTGGAAGAGCGTCCGTAAATGTAATGCCTTTTGGTGCTTTAAAATTAGCAAGTTTTGTACGAGAAAATGCAATCAGTTCTTCTTCAGTAAGCGTTTCTCCCTCGCGAAGAACAACGACACCATGCGGAACTTCTCCCCACTTTTCATGTGGAACAGCAATGACTGCTGCTTCAAGTACTGCCGGATGGTCGTAAAGAACCCCTTCAACTTCGATTGAAGAAATATTTTCTCCACCACTGATGATGACGTCTTTTTTACGGTCACAGATTTCAATATATCCATTCTCATCAACTGTCGCCATATCACCTGTATGAAGCCATCCATTGCGAATAGTGTCCGCTGTCGCTTCTGGATTTTTTAGATATCCTTCCATTACTCCATTCGTACGAGTAACGATCTCACCTATTGCAACACCATCTTTTGCCACTTCATTTCCATCTTCATCGACAACTTTAATTTGCGTACCGATCATCGGGTATCCTGTTTTCGCTTTGATGCGGTATTGCTGATCCATCGGTAAGTCTTGTAGATGTGATTTCACTCTAGCAATAGTAACTAGCGGCGAAATTTCAGTCATACCATAAACCTGAATAAACTCCCATCCAAGATCTTCTTCTACACGTGTTACGAAGGCTGGAGGTGGTGCTGAACCAGCGATGACAACACGTACATCTTGTTCAATCGTAGGTTTGGATTGATTGTATTCTTCTAAAAGCATATTTAATACAGTCGGTGCCATGTGCATGATCGAAATATTGTATTTTTGTACTTTTTCTAAAATGACTTTAGGATCTACTTTACGAAGCATAACTTGCGTTGCTCCATTTGCTGTATAGTAGAAAGGCGAACCCCAGCCATTTACGTGGAACATCGGTAAAATGTGAAGCAATTTATCTTGATCAGAAACTCTTAAATGATGTTGTACACTCAGAGCATGTAAATAGTTTGAACGGTGTGTTAATAGAACACCTTTTGGATTCCCTGTAGTTCCACTTGTATATAGTAAACTAGCAATATCTGTTTCTTCTAATTCAACACGCTCAAAACATGTTGAAGGATATTGATTTAACCACTCATCATAGTTCTCACAGTCCTCGTATGCCTTTGTAGCCCCCTGAACAATTACCTTTTTAACTGTTGTTAATTCATTACGAATTGGCTCAACTAAAGGATACAACTCTTCATCTACAAATAAGACTTGGCTTTCACTATGATTGAGAATGAAAACATAGTCTTCGGGCTTTAGACGAGTATTAAGCGGTGTCATTACCCCGCCTACTTGATACACTCCATAAAAACCTTCTAACATTTCTATTGTATTTGGTGCAAGGTAGGCAACTTTATCGCCTTTTTCAATATTAAGCGCTTTCAAGCCGTGTGAAAGGCGATTTACTCTTTCATTTAATTGGTTATACGTTATTTCTCTTGTGTCATCAATGATTGCTAGTTTCTCTCCGTAAAGACTGACAGCCCTGTCTAAAAAATGAGTTAAAACTAAAGGTACATGCATATCGTATTCCTCCCCTGGGTGATATCTTCTCCACACTTAATTTTTTATATTTTTCTAATGTTTAAAATAATTATAACAAACCGCTCAGTCTGTGTCTATATTCTGTATGATAATTCTATTAAAATTATCAACTGTTTTATAACAGAGTAATTAACTTTGTTTACTTACTTTTATTTCTTATTCTGTTAGTGTGTTGCATCCCTATCTATTAAACGTTATCCTTTACATATAGTAAAAAGTACCATTAAATTGAAAGTGGGGGTAATTGATGACCAATTTTGATCCAAACTGTATTTTCTGTAAAATTGTACAGGGGGAAATTCCCGCCGCAAAAGTTTATGAAGACGAGCATGTTTTAGCATTCATGGACATTAGCCAAGTGACAAAAGGACACACTTTAGTCATTCCTAAAGTACATCAAGAAGATATTTTTGAACTGGATGAAGAAGTGGCTTCACACCTTTTCAGTGTAGTTCCGAAGATTGCAAACTCAATTAAGAAACAATTTAAGCCTCTTGGTTTAAATATTGTTAATAACAATGGTGAAGCTGCTGGACAAACTGTGTTCCATTATCACATTCACCTTATTCCTCGCTATGGTGAAGGAGATGGATTTGGTGCCGTATGGAAAGACCACAGCAGTCAATATTCATTTGAACAACTACAAGAAATGGCGACTTCTATTGCTGCCGGAATTAAATAGTAAAAAAGTGAGACTGAATTTAAACAGTCTCACTTTTTTGTTCCCAATTTGCTGCCTTCACAGGACTTCGTAGTTCTCGTTCTTTTCAAAAAAAGACAAATTTATTAATAATTAAAAAAATAATAGAAACAGGACCCTGCCCATGATAGTATAGGAGTATTATAAACCTTAGTGTTTTAAAGAGTTAAAGGAGTGGGAAGACTTGGAGAGAGCATACAACTTTAATGCGGGACCTTCTGCATTACCATTAGAAGTTTTAAAACGTGCGCAGGAAGAACTTGTGAATTTCAAACAAACTGGAATGTCTGTTATGGAACTAAGCCATCGAAGTAAAGAATACGATGCCGTTCATACACAAGCTCAATCCATGTTAAAGGAACTGTTACAAATTCCTAACGACTACGAAGTTCTATTTCTTCAAGGTGGCGCAAGCCTTCAATTCGCACAAATTCCGATGAATCTTCTTAAAGAAGGAAAGATCGGAAATTATGTGCTTACAGGTTCTTGGTCAGAAAAAGCTTTAAAAGAAGCGAAATTAATTGGAGAAACTTTCATCGGTGCTTCAACTAAAGAAAAAGGATATCGCTCAATACCTAATGTAGAAGAGATTTCAATTAACAAAAATGACGCTTACCTTCATGTTACATCTAACAACACGATTTATGGAACACAGTGGCATCAATTCCCTGAATTTGAAAATACGTCTCTAATAGCTGATATGTCTAGTGATATTTTATGTCGCCCAATCCAAGTAGAGAATTTCTCAATGATTTATGCAGGGGCTCAGAAGAACCTCGGACCTTCTGGAGTAACAGTCGTTATCGTAAAAAAACAATTAATTGAAGATTCAAGACAGGATATACCGACAATTTTACGATACTCTACCCACGCTGATGCTAATTCACTTTATAATACTCCTCCTACTTTCGCTATTTATATGTTAGCTAAAGTTCTGGAATGGGTAAAAGATCAAGGTGGAGTTCAAACCGTTGAAAAAAGAAACATAGAGAAAGCTAAACTCATCTATGATGCCATTGATGAAAGTAATGGCTTCTATCGTGGGCATGCTGAAAAAGACAGTCGTTCTCTCATGAATATTACTTTTAATCTTCCTAGTGATGAGCTGAATAAAAAATTCTTAGCGGAAGCAAAAGCTGCTGGGTTTGTTGGCCTGAATGGACACCGTTCTGTAGGCGGCTGCAGGGCATCGACTTATAATGCGGTTCCAATAGAGGCTTGTGAGGCACTGCGCGAATTTATGATTACGTTTAGAAACAACCAATAAACGGACTTTTAAAGCACCTTCCATTTCTATTGGAGGTGCTTTATTAAAAACTTAATGAAAGGAGACATATAACCATATTCCCATACCTAGAAATAGCAACGATAAAATACCTAACTTTAGTCCATATCGTTTCCATTTCTTCCTTTCGTCATAATCTTGGGAACGTTCAACCGTAACTAATAAAGTATAGCCCGTACTAAAAAATAGTAAAATGGCAAAGGCAAAGAAAGCAAAAGTTAATCCAATCATTGTAAGCCTCCTTTATAGTATGACAGTGTCGATTTTAACCATTATATGTGGGAACGATTGTCTAATTTCCTGAAAATAAATAAATTAATTAATTAATTTTGGAGGTCTTTTTATGAAGCTTAAATCGTTGATATATGGAGTAATTGCGGGAAGTGCGATTGCAAGCATTACAACACTTCTAGTGACACCTAAGTCTGGAAAAGAGGTTCAAGCCTCACTAACAAATTCAGTAAATTCAATAAAAAGAAATTTAAATGAAACGAAAGAACAAACTACTTCTCTTAAACATCAATTGTCTGAAACAGCCAAAATAAGTAAAGAAGCAATAGAAGTTGTTTCTCAGGATGTAAAGGTTTCAATTGACGACTGGAAGCAAGAAGTCGAACCTGCTATAAAACAACTCCAAAAAGAAATTGATGAATTACAGGAAGTTTTTCAAAACAGCCGCAACACATAAACTAAAACTTTTTCAGTGCGGATTGCTTCACCTCCGCTGAAAAAGGAGGTGAAGCAATCGTATTGTTACTCAGACCCATACGATGTGTGTCACACAGAGGTGCCACAGGACGTGGCGATAAATTTTCTGGGATTAATCTCCCTGATTGAATATTAATTCACAAAAAAATCTAATTTTTTGAAAAAAAATAAAATTTCTCTTTATTAATATACAATTTCTTGTCATAATATAAAGAAAATATAGTATAAAAATATTTTAGTAATGGGGGAGAACAATGGACCATAACGTACCTTACTCAATTAAGCAGTCAATTATGTTCAGCCACAAGGTTGCTCAGCTCAGTAAGGCTTTGTGGAAATCTGTTGAAAAAGATTGGCAGTCATGGATTAAACCGTTCGATTTAAACATCAATGAACATCATATTCTATGGATTGCTTATCACTTGGAGGGGGCCTCGATCTCTGATATTGCAAAATTCGGAGTGATGCACGTCTCTACAGCTTTCAACTTTTCTAAAAAGCTTGAAGAACGCGGTTTACTAACTTTTTCAAAAAAAGAAAATGATAAACGAAATACTTATGTTTATTTAACGCCGGCAGGTGAGGAGTTACTTCTTAAAACTTTAGAATGTTATAACCCTGGGACATACAGCATTTATGGCGGGGCCTTGCCGATTAAAGATTTATACGGTAAATTTCCTGAGTTTTCTGAGTTAATGAGTATCGTTCGCCATATCTATGGTCCAGACTTTATAGAAATATTTGAAAAGACACTAAATAAATTTGAGAATGAATTTACAGACGAAGATGGAACGTTAAAACCTCAACAAACTGCTGAAACTAGATAAGAAAGCCTTATTATTAGTCTTCTTCTACTCTTTTTTCAGCTCTTTGCAATACATCTATTAAGTCAACATATAAATTTTGTGCTTTTAAAGCTTGTAAAGTTTCAGATACCGGTAATTTATCAGGCAACATTCCAACAAAGTGTACGAGAAGCGGTGTATGATGGACGAAACCAAGTTCACACTGCTCCTCGTATTCTTTTTGCAGTTCTTGACATAAAACTAATACTTGTTCTACTTCGCTCTCCGACAAGTCTTTTTCAAGTGCAAGAGAATAAAAAGGAAACGAATTTTTATCAATCATTTTTAATAACAAACTGTGTTGAAACTTTAATTTACTCATATAATCCTCATCATACAACTTCATGTCTCCCCCTCCTTTTATTTTCATTTGTCGTTAAAAATAGAAAATTTAATATTTTTGTCGTACCTATTGATTTTCTTGCAGATTCATCGTAAATTATTCAAATAGATTAAGGAGGTGCCATCCACCTTGTTTTGCTGGAAATCTGTTAATATTACACGTGATTTCGGTCGTACAAGACTTGCCATTGTATCAATAAGTGCTGCAATTTTATTTTTTCTATTTTTCTATTTATTTTTGAGTTCATTTGTCGAAATTACAACTGTTAACCAATATGGAATAATTCCTTTTATTATTGGACTTTTTTTAGTTCCTTTATTTCATAAATTACTGCATGGTTTACCGATTTGGATTTGCGGAAAACGAGCGAGATTAACGTTAAAGCGTACCGGGAAAATCCCCGTTTTATTTTGTTATATACCTAATAAAATCTCAAAAGGATTATGTATTACATCATCATTGTTCCCGCTGCTAACGATCACTCTATTTTCAACGATTGGGGCGATATATTCACCAGAACATCTCCCCTACTTGGCTATTTATGCAACGATCAATTTTGGACTTAGTGTGTACGATATTATTTATGTTAATCATTTAATTAAAGCACCTAAATCATCCTTCATAGAGGATCACCTAGACGGCTTTCATATATTATTAAATAAAGCAAGCTAACTTCACTTGAAAACTCCATTAAGTAACAGTACTATCTAAGGCTGACTCTCGGGAAACGTTTACTAAAAGCCGAGTCAGCCTTTAGCTATTGCACTTTTAATAACAATTCAATTTCATTGTTAAGTAGGTCAAACTTGCTGAAAGAGAATGAGATATTCTCTTCTTCTGTAATTTCTGACATGTTAAGATGTACTAATTGGTCATTAGGATAAATATTTACATAGGATGGAAATGAAATGTAATCCATAAGCATCTGCAAAACTAAATGCCGCGGTATTTGGAAATCCCCCATTGAAATAGTTGAGATGTTCAGCAATAAGTCCCCATTTGGTGCAACCTCAGGTACCATATCCACTTGTACTCCAATATCCCTAGACAATATCGGTATCATCGTTTTAAATTCAATTTGCTCTTCCGATAAATAAACATCGTATGTAACTAGGTGATTAGGTTGTTCGAGAAGTTTTAGTTGAATAAGTTGATTTATTTCATCTCTTGTCGTATGGATCGTAAAGTTTGCTTCAGGTGTTCCATCAGGAATTGTCAAATACTCTTTCTTATCAACCGCTGGAAATAGTGTTAAAATGATAATGAAGACTGTAAGTAAAAAGATGATATTGATCCCAGCTAAAATGAAAAAACTAATTTTCCAATTGATCGTCTTTTTCACATTACACCACCTATATAATTAGTTACTAATGTTGATCATATTTAGAACTTCAAGGCGAACAACTATCTTTTTCACCAATCTTTTGTTAAAGTAATTTTATAAGAATATGCTGCGTCACGTCCATCTTATTTTTATTAAATATATTGGAGGCTCTTTCATGCTTTTTATATTTGCTATATTTGCCTTATTTATTTTATTTATTTTTAATTCTATGACGAATGCTTTATGTTTGCAAAAAGAAATTCCAGAAGAAAGACAACCTATTGTTTTTCGTACAATAAATGTTCTTATTACTATCTTATTAACATCAACTTATGTAAAGATACTATTCACATAATACAAAACAATAAAGAACACTCGCGGATTGGCGAGTGTTTAAGCGAATACTGAGTCGTAGTTGTACTTAATACTAAAATTGTTTACTACGTCAAAATGTACTTCTTTTCCTACAATTTAATATTTCTTAACGAAAAAAAGGATGAGACGTAGTCTCATCCTTTTTTGTTACATTAATGAGTTAATTAGTAACCGTAACCCCAGCTAGCTCCGATGATTACTAACAAGATGAATAAAACTACTAGTAACGCAAATCCACCGTGATATCCGTGTGACATAATACATCCTCCTTTAAATTGATTCGGATTTTTATAGACCATTCATCAAAAGAATCGCCTTTGATCCAATTACTCAGAAGTAAATGATTGAGGTTTATCTAGACCGTATCTCTTAGTACCAAGATGCACCAACGATGATTAGTAAGATGAACAACACAACAATTAACGCGAAGCCACCGTAATATGCGTGAGACATCTATAACACCTCCTCATTGCTTCGTTACCATATCCTATGCACGAACCATTTCAACGTACTGGGCGAATGCACCAATTCCGCCAATTGATTAAAAAAACATCTTTTTTCTTTCATCAAGGATTATGTTATAGTAGAGAGTGCGCAAGGAAAAAGGCAAAAACATATTGGTTGAGGAGTGGACAAGCATGATGAAAAAAAGTATTCTCGCACTTAGTTTATCTGGTGCGCTATTATTAGGGGCTTGTGCAAATGATGGCGGCAGTGCAACAGGTGGAACTATTGTTGAAGGAACTAACATTTCAGTTACCGAAGAAGCTTTTCTTCAGGAATTAAAAGATAGACATGGTGATGAATTATTAAAAGAAATGGTCGAAAAGCAAATTTTAGATCAAGTAATTGCTAATGCTGATATTGACCAAGCAAAGGTTGAAGAAGAAGTTAATACATTTAAAGCAGAATTTGGTGTAGAAACTGATGAAGAACTACTGCAAATTCTTCAAATGCAATTTGGTCTTCCTGTAGAAACAATGGAAGAATTTAAAAATGAATTTATTATTTCAAGACTGGCTATCCAAGGTTTAATGACTCAGGACATTGATGGAGCTGACCTTGAAATTATTGATGAAGATCAAATTGAAGTTGAAGCAAGTCATATCCTAGTGGAAGAAAAAGAAACGGCTGAAGAAATACTTGCTAAAATCAATGCAGGTGAAGACTTTCAAGAACTAGCTACTGAACATTCCATTGATCCTGGTTCAGCTCAAAGAGGTGGCGAACTTGGCTTTTTTGGAAAAGGGAGAATGGTTCCTGAATTTGAGGCAGCTGCGTTTAACTTAGAAATTGGTGAAGTGAGTGAGCTTGTAGAAACTGAATATGGTTACCACATCATTAAAGTTACCGATAAGCGTGTCATTGTAAAAACGTACGATGAAGTTATGGAAGAACTATACAATGAAGCTAACATTAAGGTAAATGACCCACAATTTAAAGAACTTTTCTAAAGAATAATAACCGCGCAGGTGTAGCATTTTTGCTTCACCTGTTTTCTTTGTTTTTAAATCCGCCTAGAACCCACTTCAATCATTTTGCATAGGGTATTGTATAGTTAGATAACTAATCAGGTCACTGAAAGGATGATTGAAATGACAAAAGCAACTCCAGCATTTGGCGGATTTACTTTAATCGTAGTTTTATTTATCTTATTAATTATTGTCGGTGCAGCTTACTGCTAACCAGCGCAGGTTTAGCACGGCATTTAAAAAAGAGCCATAAGTGGAAATCACTTATGGCTCTTCACTGTAGCGCTTTCGCTTTTCACGGTCTTCTTGGATCCGTTCCATAAAAACTTGTCCTTCTTTTTCAATAAATTCATCATCCACTTTCTTATCTTCTAGCGAATGTTTTATAAAATAATAAGCACTAATTATAATCCCTAAGATAACAAAATACATCCACCATGGCTCAACATTCAATAAAACAATTGATGAAAAATCCAGTCCTGAAACAAGAAATAATAAAAGACCGATACATACGAGGACTATCATTTGCATTTGCTTATTTTTCATTCAAATCTCCCTTCCTTTCACTGTCTTTCTATTAATCTATGCTTGTCTTTTTTTTGTATGTCTAAATTAACAATGAAAGGAAGTTTTTTTAATAGGTTGTTCAAAAAGTGATCTTATTATCCTTTTTGAACACACACTTAAATAGATTATTAGTCTTTAAATATCTAACGGTTTTTCATGAAAACTAGGCTTATACAATGAACGATTTTCTAGAGCATGTACTCGATCAGAAAACTCTCCTGGCTGAACCCGTTCTAAGGCTCGATCCATCATATTCATCTTCGCATCGACGTTATCAATCATGTGAAGAATTTCTGCCTCACGAATAAGAGGCGGCTTCGGACTTCCCCACTCTCCTTTACCATGATGACTAAGGACAAGGTGTTGAAGTATGAGCACTTCTTCACCGTCAATTCCAAGCTCTTTTGACGCCTCTCCTATTTCATTAACCATAATCGTTATATGACCAAGAAGTTTACCTTCAATCGTATACTGTGTATCAATCGGTCCAGACAATTCTTTTACTTTACCTAAATCGTGCAAGATAATTCCAGCATAGAGTAAATCTGTATCTAGACTAGGGTACAGCACCGAAATGGATTTAGCTAAGTCTAACATCGATACGACATGATAGGCCAAGCCTGACACAAATTCATGGTGATTTTTCGTAGCTGCCGGCGACTCAATAAAAGCATCTTGATGCTTCTTTAATAAATGTCTGGTAATTCTTTGGATATTAGCATTTCTCATATCAAAAATATATTGAGTTACCTTCTCTAGCATTTCTTCAGGGGAAATGGGAGCTGATCGAATAAAATCAGCAATTTTAACATTGTCCATTGCTGTAGTAGGACGAATACTATTAATCTTCAATTGGTTCTTTCCGCGAAATTCAGAAAGCTCACCAATAATATGAACGATTTCTTTACTTTTAAACGTCGCTTCATCTTCAGGGGAACAAGACCATAGTTTGGCCTCAATCTCCCCGGTGTTGTCACTTAATATAAGTGTCAAAAAAGGCTTGCCATTGCTGGCTGTTCCTTTCATTGCAGTTTTTATTAAAAAGTAACTATCTAAAGAATCCCCAGTTCGGTAGTGGACAATTCCTTTACTCATAATTACACCACTTTCAACAGTTTTCTTACCCTTAGTATATCATATCGTTCTTTTACATTAAGTAAAGAGAATGTAATTAGATAACGGCTTGCCGTCGTTTTTTTTGAGCTAACCAAAAGATTGTAACGAAAAATGCCATGAGCAATGTCACAGCCCCTAAACTATATGGCAGATAGATATTTACTTCAAATAATACACCTGCTATGAGAGCTCCGACGACATTTCCTAGACTCATAAACGAATTATTTAGGCCCATGACCATCCCTTGATGTCCGTCTGCTAGTCTTGATAGCGTGGTATTTAATGCAGGGCGCAATATGGAGTTGCCTAAGAAAAAGAAACAAGTCGTTAATAGAACGGTTGTAAAATTAAACGCGAGAGACATGAATATAAATCCGATTCCACCTATAAATAAGGCACCTAACACGACTTTATCATCACCAAACTTTGTTGTTAAACGACCGACGAGAACTCCTTGGGCAACAGCGCCAACGACACCGACAAATACCATGATCGTACCGACCTGACTAGGAGAATAGTTAAACTGATAGAGAGCATAAATTCCAAAGATCGCTTGGAAGTTAGCGAGAGCAAAGCTCATCACAAAAACAAGGATCAGCCAAAATCCAATCGGGCTCTTGATTGCTTTTCCCATTTGTGCAATTTGACTTTGTTTTACTTCGCTTTGTTTCACTGCATTTGCTTCTCTTTGTTCTTTTGGAAGTGACTCAGGTAATAAAAATAAAGAAAACAACCCGGCAAGACTAGCAGCAATACCTGCAAACACAAATGGTGCAGCTAAATTGATTTCTGCCAACCACCCTCCAATTCCAGGACCAACTACAAAACCTAGAGCCATAGCAGCTCCTAACATCCCCATTCCTTGACCTCTTTTTCGTTCTGATGTTCGATCAGATACAAAGGCCATCGCTGACGGCATGATCGCAGATCCAAACGCCCCTGCCAGCATTCTTGAAAGAAAAAGCATCCATAGTTGCGTGGCAAATGCAAAAATAAATTCAGCTATGGCAAAACCAAACATTCCCAGGGCAATTAACGGCTTTCTTCCTACACGGTCCGATAACCTTCCCCAAAATGGCGCCAACAAAAATTGCATAAAAGAAAAAATGGCGATAAGAATACCGAGCTCAATACTTGAAGCACCAAATTGTTCTATATAGTATGGGAGAATGGGAATCACTAATCCAATTCCCATCATGATGACAAACATATTTAACATGAGCATAATTAATGGTTTCTTACTCATTCTTTCTTCTTCGAATTGCTGCTCCATCAGTGATTGACCTTCTTTCTTTATTCCTCTTTTTTCACTTTAATTTTTTTCTTGTTAAAATCATAGTCATGCGGTAATACAACAAAGAAGTTCACACCTTCTTCTTTGTTTTCAACACCTGGATAACCCCCATGTAATTCTGCAATCCGTTTTACAATAGCTAATCCTAATCCAAACTGACCCTTATTTCCTTTATGAAAAGGGGTAAAAATATTATGAATGTCACTTACCGGTATTTGATCACCGTCATTTTCAACCGTAAGTCTAACTGTGTGTTCACCTTTTTCAGCTTTAATATAGATTTTTTGATTGGCATAACGAAGGGCATTTTCGATAAAGTTTTCTAATAATACTTGTATTTGTTCTTTATCTCCTCTGAACTTAATATCGGCTCCAGTAATAATGAACGTCACATCTTCACGCTGAATTCGAAAACGTTCTTCTAAGTGGAAAGCGATCGCCCCAAATGTAATTTCCTCTCGTACAGGATCCTCATCTTTTAAAGAATCTAATTTAGTAAAGTACAACATATCCTTTACTCGTCGTTCCATTCGATCCGCTTCTTCAAGGATGACATTCATTGTGCTTTCTATATTTTCCTTTGGCAGTATGCCGTCTTTAACACTTTGAGCATAACTTTTAATCACCATAATTGGTGTTTTTAATTCATGGGAAGCATGCTGAATAAATGTCTTTTGCGCTCGATCGTAACGCATCAGATTTTGGCGCATTCGTTCAAATTGGTAAGATAGCTTTTGGAAGTCATCATCGCCCGACCAAATAAAAGGTTCTTGCCAATTTCTTTTAGCAATTTGTTCAAAGTGATTTCCTAATACCGTAAGAGGCTGTCTTAAGTAGTGGTTTAAATAAATAGCTGGTAATAAACTTAATGCACTCGTAAGCAATAAAATATAAAGTAATCGTTCCCAAAGTCTATTAACCATACGGTCGCGATACGTATCCCACATATAAGAAATTTGATAAGCTTCCTCATTTGTGGTCTTAATTTTCGTAATAACATAAAATAAGGTAGCTCCGTTGTATGTTAATTCATAACGCCCTCTAGTTGTTTCTTGAGCAAAAGCATTTTCACCCATTTCTTGAAGAACTTCGTTTGGCACGGAGTCTCCACGCCTTGTACCATATTGGTTGATGACAAACAAATGCCCTACAGACCGTTCAGCTTCACGCCGTTCAATGAAATCGACCTCCGATTGGGGTGGCGTAAAAAATTCACTGTATGGATTAGCAAATCTTGCCTGCTCTTGTTCAATAATTCGATACGTTTCTTCAGTCAATGTTCCTTTTAGGGAAATTGGATAAATAATAATTATGGAGAGGCCAACGAGTACAATTAACGAAATAAACGAAAGCCAAATCCTTTGTGTTAAATTGACTCTAATCATGATGATAAGACTCGATATCCATATCCATAAAGAGTTTCTAAGTGTACGCGAGGCATCTTTTTACGAACTCGTCTTACCACATCATCAACGGCCCGTTCCGATCCGTAATAGTTTTCTCCCCATACATGTTCAATTATTTCTTCCCTCGAAAAAGCCTTACCGACTTTTCCTGTTAACAATAAGATTAAGTCCATTTCTTTCGTCGTTAAATCAACCGGATCTGCAGGCCCGTGCTTATCAACCACCGTTCTGCCAATCGGGTCAATCAGATAATCATTTAGTTCAATCTTTCGCTGTTCGTTTTGTCCAGTTCCATACACACGTGAAAGCAATTTCTTTGCTCGAATAATTAGTTCTTGAGGTAAAAACGGCTTTGCCAAATAATCATCACTGCCCATTTCTAACCCTAAAACTCGATCCAAATCTTGATCACGTGCTGATATAAATATTACTGGTGTATCGCCGTGTTCCTTAATTGCCTTCAATACTTGATAACCATCTGTTCCAGGCAACATAATATCTAATATCCATAAATGTGGTTTCTCTTCTATCGCCTGGACAGCTGCATCACCATTATCAAATGTCTTTACATACCAACCTTCTTTTTCTAAATAAGCCTTTAAAACTTGAGAAAGATTTTCTTCATCTTCTACTAAATGTACAATAAATTGACTCATACCTTATCCCTCCTAGGATTAACAAGAAGTTGACTTTAAAAACAGCAGTACCTCAAAATCAACGAATATCAACAACATAAATTTCTACAACTTATAATTTTAAAAAAATCCCACTTCTCCAGCAGGATTTTTTCTTCTTTTCAAACAAATGTGTCATCACATATGATTTATATTTTATCAAATCTATTTCTTTTTATAAAGAAACATGATTATGACAGTACCATCGTTGACTCTTGTTGAAAAAGATTTTTAATTTGTTCGTGACATGAAAAGAAAAGAACTTGATGCTTTTTAGCTACTTCCTCTAAGACTGTCTTGGCATTAACCTTTCTTATATCATCAAAATTGACCATAATATCATCTAAAATAATCGGCATAGGAGAATGTGCCTGATACGCCAGTGCTAAAGCGAGTCGAAGAGATAAATATAATTGTTCACCTGTTCCCTGACTCAATTCATCCGGATAAAATCGAACCCCATCGTGTCGCTCAACGACGAAAGTATTCTCTGAAATAGGTGCAAATAAGTGAATATATTCACCATTTGTCATCTGTGAGAAGATATCTTTTGCTTTTTGAACAACTACAGGCTGTCTTTCCAATTCATAAATGGACTTAGCTTGCCTCAGTATCAATTGGCCGATTCGCAAGGTAGCCCACTCTTTGGCCGCTTCCTGAAATTCTGATTTTTGCAATTCATACGTTTGACAGAGTTGAGAATGATTCGTTCCCTTCTCCAATTGTTCAATTTCATGATCTATTCTCCCAAGTTGCTTTTGTTGTGCAGCTTGGAGTTCTATTGTTTCTGTTAACTGCTCATTTAACATGGCTAGAGTTTCTTCAATAGTAACAAGACCCTGCTCTAATTGAGCACCTGCTTCTTCTTTAGTTAGACTTTCAGTTCCAATTTGGGCTTGTTGAGAACGAAGAAATACTAATTCTTTTTCAAGCTTTTGTCTTTCACTTGCAATGTTTGCTAAACAAAAGAATTCTTCTTCTTCATTAGCTGAACCCTTCTCTAACCACGTTGAACGCTCCTCTTGTAAATACTGAATTTTCTTTTTCAGCGTATCAATTTCTAATTCGAGTCTCTTCATAATTTTGTTTGTTTCTAAGATTTGCATTCTTGTTTTTTCTTCTCGTTCTATCACTTCCTGAACTTTATGTACAAGTACAGCAAAACTGTCGTTTTCTTTAATGAATAATTCACCGGCTATTTTCTTTCCTAGTTTTTCAATTTCCTCAAGTCGCTCACCAATTTCTGTTTTTCTTTTTTCGAAGTAGTTGTGATCGTTGATTAGTTGTTTTGTGTCAACAATAAGATCGAACAATTCTAAATGATGTTCGCCATTGCCATAATGACCAAATTGATATTTTCTACACCATTCAACTAATTGATTTTGAATAAGCTCAAGCTCGTTTTCGCAAGTTTCAATCGCTGCTAATACTAGATTGTACCCTTTTTCCTCTTGTGATAACTGTTGTTGCCTTATCTCTAATTGATTTTCTTTGACTGTATTATCGTTAAGGATCCGATCTATATGTTCAATCTCTCTTTCTAGCTCAGGAATGGTTCTTAACCGTTCGAGTTTTTTTCCAAGGTCTTGAATTTCAGAGTCACTAGTTTGATCGGTACTCATCCTGTTAGTACTGTTCATATAGAGCATAACGGTGGCAGCAATCAATGAAAGCATAGATGGAATCCATTGTTGTACATAGGCTAACCATACCCCAACCCCAACTAACAGGAGAGATATAAGGAGAAGATAGTACCCGTTTTTCTTTTGATGATCCGAGGTTTTGGGCTGAAACTTCTGCCAATGAATCTGTTGTTCTAATTCAAGTCTTTGCGATTTTTCCTCTTTACGTTTTATCAACTCTTGTTCCATTTCTTCTTTATCTTCATTGGACAGACACTGCTTACGTATGTCTGTAAGTTTTTCCTTTATTTGTTCAAGTTGCAAGGATTTCGTCTTCAGTTCACCATCTAAATGTTCTTGTTCATAACGAGTTTTTCTCTCTCGTTGCACTAGTATTTTTAACTCTTCTTTTCCCGTTAAACTAGTTTCTGCACGTAAAATAGTTTCATTACTCCAATTGCGACCCAATCTTTCTGTATGAGCTGCAATTAATTGATTGGTTTTTCGCAGCTCTAGCTCTACACTAGATAACTCTTCTTTCAATCTTTCATATTCGTAGGACTGCTCTTTTAGCAGTAGTGCTTGTTCTTTAATTAGTTCAAAGTCATCTTTTACTGTCCCTTCCTTTATTTGTTGTTTATGTTCGCTTAACTTAAGTTCTAAGTCGATTAACTGCTCTTTCAGTGTCTGTTCTTTTGCTAGGCTGTCTTTCACTGCATCTATGCCATGCATCGGAAAATTTTCAATAAACGGAAGCTGCTCTAGTTGTGAAATAATACCTTTTTCCTGAACATACAATGGCTCAATAAGCTTTAGTTTTTCTTGAATTTTTATTCTGTCCTTTAGTACATTAATCGTTTCATTGACCTGCTTATATTGAGAATGAAGTTCCTTTCGTTCTACTAGTAAGTCATTATAATGATTGAGTTGGCTCTCAACTTGTTTTAAATTTTTCTTCATTTCCTCTAACTGTTGTAACTTTTCATTTAGGACTGGCCTTTTTCCATTAGGCTTAAATAATTCTTGTTGTCCTTTTTCGATCTTTTTTTCAAGTTCACTTAATGAGCCTTTTCCCCAAATACTTGCCCCCTGCAAATATTGATTTAATTCTTCCGTTTTTAACTGCTCCATTTTTTGCAGATCACTAGCACTAAATGAAAATATCCCTAAGAATACCCGTTTATCTATTCCACCTAGCAAATTATTTAATGTTTCCTCACCGCCAACCGTTCCATCTTCAAAATAGACTATAGCTTTTCCATTATTTTTTCCCTTTTGTCTCTCAATCGTAACTTTACCTATATCACTTATTTCTATCGTTAATTTTCCACCATAACTGTTCCCGTGCTTCGGTTCGTAATGGGCACCTGCTTGTGATTTTGTCGGGAAACCAAACAACATCACTGTAATGAACGATTTTATTGTAGACTTACCCTTTTCGTTCTCTCCATATATAACTTGTAAACCTGTAGAATGGAAGTTAATTTGCTTATCGTAGAATTTTCCATATCCGTAAATATGTAAGTGTGTAATTCTCATTAACTCCACTCCCTTAATAATTCTTTTAATATCAAATCCCGGCCATCTTCTAGTAATTTTTCATAGTCCTCATCACTCAATGGCTCTAGAAATGATTTAGCTTTTCGATGATTATATAATTCTTTGAGAACTTCTTTTACATCATCATGAGAACTTTCCATTAATCCAGCTGCAACTCTCGTAATATCACCTAAGAAATCATCTTGCTGTTGTAATTGTTGAATATCCCATTTCTTTTCTGTTTGATTATCATAAGAAGAGATCCAAACGAAAGTTTCTTCATCGTCTTGGTCCTCATTCACATGTGTTATCCAATCCTCTATTTGATCTGTTTCTTCTAATAGTTCTGTCATTGGCCCTTCGCCGGTAAATTGGAGATGTAACATGGCGCTTTTCTTTAAATTCCGTCGATCATCGATCATTTGTTCACAGTAAGCTAAGAACTGTTCATGTGTTTGGATGTTGTTAATCGAGATTTCTAACGTTTCCCATAGTAATGGAGCTGTTTCATGAAATTCCACAAGAACTTCATTTGTTTCATCAATCTCTACAAGTAAGCACCCTTTTTTCCCTGTTTCTTTTTTATGCCTGCCTTGAATATTTCCCGGGTAGAAAATTGTTGGTTTTAGTTGAATCCTTTGATGTATGTGTCCTAAAGCCCAGTAGTTAAAGTCTTTTTCTTCTAATTCCTTCGTATGGAATGGTGCATATGGGTTATGACCGGTTATACTATGCTCTTGTCCATGAAGCATTCCAATATGGAAATCTGCTCCTTCTATTTTTTTATAATGGTCAATTTTTCTCTCATAGATTTCTCGTTCTTGATAACTAAACCCGTAGATATGAGCTGATGTACCATTTGAACTAACAAATCGTTTACATTCTAATTCACTTGAAAAGAAATGAACATTATTGGTCCAATTCACAGACACCCAGTTCCCTTTAAGATGATCGTGATTCCCATGGATAATATAAACTGGAATGTTTTCTTCGGCTAATCTCGCAAATTCTTTCCTAAGAAAAAGTTGAGCTTTTAAACTTCTTTGATCAAGATCATATAAGTCCCCTGAGATTAATATAAAATCAACTTGATGTTGTATGGCTATGTCAATGATTTTTCTAAATGAATCAAACGAGCTTTGATATATCTGATTAAGCAGTGGTTCAGGTAAATGTACCAAACCTTTAAAAGGACTATCTAAATGTAAATCAGCAGTATGTATAAAACGTAACTGTTTCAATGTTTCACCACCTCTTAGAAACTCTTTCTGTTTTTCATAGTTTTATTATAGCAAAAAGTGAACATGTGTTCTATCCCACTTCTATAGTTTGGCAGCTTTAGAAAAGAGTAATAAGGTGATAACCATAAGCAACGTCATCATCCATCTCCTGTTGCTCACGACGGTTGTCGTCTCATAGATATTTTCTCTAGTGTATACCATTCAGGCGTTTAGGTTGATGGGTCCGTGGGCTCCCCTAGGGTCCTCCTCTAGCGCTCGTCATTTCGCGCTTTCCGTTCACGTTTTCTCCTAATTTTCCCCTCTACTGCTCACGATTCACGCTGTTTCGTTCACGCTTTCTCCTAACTTTTTCCTCTAACGCTCACGATTCCGCGCTTTTCGTTCACGCTTTCTCCTAATTTTCCCCTCTACTGCTCACGATACCGCGCTGTTTGTTCATGCTTCCTCCTATTTTTTCCCTCTACTGCTCACGATTGCTCGCTTTTTGTTCATGCTTTCTCCTTGTTTTTTCTTCAAGGGTGAACTAACAGCACAAACAAAAAAGGAGGCCCCAGCCTCCCGATTGTTTTTTTGAACTTACCACCAAAAAAAAGGTAATAAGGAAATGGCAGTTAAAGCTGCTAATGGCAAAACGAGTCGTTGAAACGGCCGTGGTCTTGGATAGAATGGGTACGGAGCATAAGGATATCCAAATCCCGCGTAAGGGTAACCCCATTGTCGTTCATCACTTCTCATATATCCATGACCGGATTGCTGTATATCATCCATTGGCACCGCTAAGTATACATGATCATTATCAACGTGTTCGATAATACCTTGATACGTTTGCTGATCCGCCGTTTGCACCATTACATGCTGATTCATGTATTGCTGACATAGCGATTGCATGTACTGTTTATTATACATGTTTACGCCCTCCTCAAGATTAGTCCATTTCATCATATTCAACATTGGGCGAATGGTGACTCGAAAAGCGCAAGGTGCCTGCTTATCGGCGACAAACGCTGGAGGGCCAGCGATAACTGTCTTGCTCTCTTTTGATGGAGAAGCGCGACCACTTGGAATTTCATACTTTCTACATAAAAAGAGGATGACTAATAAATGTCATCCTCTGTCATTCTAATTTATACATTTAATTCAAGATCTTTTGTTTTTCCATACAGGAAATAACTTTGTACGATCATAAATAGATTTCCAATTACCCAATACAAGGCTAGAGCTGACGGCATCGCTAATGCAGCCATCAAGATCATTGCAGGCATGATATATATTGTGACTTGCATATTTGCGGGCAACGTACGCATTGTTAGTTTCCCTTGAATAAACGTAGTAACCGCAGCCACAATCGGTAATATAAACAGTGGATCTGGACTGCCTAGATTAAACCACAGAAAAGAATGCCTTGCAATTTCTTCCGTTCTCATAATCGCAAAATAGAAAGCCATTAAAACAGGCATTTGAATGAGTATTGGTAAGCAACCTGCCATAGGGTTAACGCCGTGTTTCTGATATATACTAAGCATTTCCTTTTGAAATTTTTGCTGTTCTTTTGGATCTTTCATATTATATCGATCTTTTAATGCTTCCATTTCAGGTTTAATCGCTTGCATCACGCGGCTACTTCGGTTTTGTTTTAAAGTAAGCGGTAAAATCATCAAGCGAATAAAGATCGTAACTACAATAATCGATAAACCAAAACTGCCATTAAAGAGTTGAGCAACAAATGTAATTAACCATGATAAAGGATACACAAAGTAGTGATTCCAAACCCCTGTTGATTCTGCTGTAATTGGTTGAGTCGTTGCTCCACAACTTGCAAGCAACAGGGTACAACCTATTAACAAAATGAAAAGTATAAATGTATTCGTAGTCTTTTTCAATGAACATCCTCCTTATTATTGAATACTATGAGTTCAATAATAAGGAAGAGTTTGCATCATCATCGTTTTTCGAGTTCCGATCATGAGAGTTCGGTATCTTTCTTTTTATTAATATAAACGATAGGACGATGAGTACTGTCGGCATAACATGGAGTATTTGATTTTCTCTATCATTCCTTTTAGCAAAGTCCTTGCGTTGAAAATGCCAATGTACAACTCTTCTCGATAACGCAGCGGTAATATAGACCATGGACACACCGAGTAAAAGCCATATAACAGGAAGATCAAACGTCACCTCAAACACACTCATCGCCCCCTTTCTAGTCCTATTTTGTTAAATTATAACATTTGTATAGAAAAGCGCAAGGTGCCTGTTTATCGGCGACAAGCGCTGGAGGGCCAGCAATAAGTGTCTTGCTCTTTAGACACGCTTGATGGACCGAAGCGACCTCGAGCCGATGGCACCTGGAGCTAGACATAGAAAAGCGCAAGGTGCCTGCTTATCGGCGACTAGAGTACACCGTATGAGAGAATTATTCGATTATTTTTCCCTTTTGGACAACTGTAGCGCTCGTTTAAAGTCTTTTAAGGAAGATGACTTTCCGTACATTAGTACACCACCGCGATAGACGCGAGCACCAACCCATGCAAATAAAACGATTGTTACTATAAGGATAGCTACTCCAAGTAACACTTCCCATAATGGGAGTGACAGCATTCCTACTCGTAAAAACATGATCATCGGTGCAAAAAATGGAATAAACGAAGTCACGGTAACAATCTTTGCTTCTGGATTCGATAAGCCAAACATGGCGATTAAAAAGGCAGCTACAATTAAAAATATCATCGGTGATACCATTTGATTAACGTCCTCTATGCGACTAACAAGCGAACCTAACATTGCTGATATCGTTGCATACAAGAAATAACCGAGTATGAAAAATAAGAATGCATAGCCAATCAAATGCAGCGGAAGTCCTTGACCAACAATTAACTCCCCTAGTTCTTGATCAAAAGAGTCTGTTGACAACCTTTGTCTAAGGGAAAGAACTCCTACTAAGAAAATTAATACATATTGCGTTAATCCTAACAAAGCAATCCCGAATATTTTGCCAAACATTTGTTGGACTGGCGAAGAACTAGAAATTAAGATTTCCATTACTCTTGACGACTTCTCAATCGCTATTTCCGTCGCAATCATATTACCGAACATAAGGACAGAAAAATAAATAATAAAGAGTAAGATATAAACAAAAATACGTGCTTGATTAAGTTCCATTTCTGTTTTTGCTGTTTCCGCAATCGCAACCCGCTCAAATTGAATCGGGGCATAAATGCTAGCTACTTCTTCTGGTTGTAAATTTAAGCCCGAAGTTACAATTTCTTCTTTCACTTGCTGAAGTGCCTGCTCTAATTGCCAAGGCAATATTTGTTCGACAACTGTCATCGCATAGTATTTTCCTTCAGGCAACCCGGTGTCCCCTAGTGATAGTTCAATCATACCTTCCACTTCTTGATCTATAACTAACGTTTCCGCTTCTGAATACGAGCCCCCAAAATCCTTTAATTCTACAGTAGGGTTAATTTGACTAACTGTATGTTTAAGAGGTTCAAAAAGTTGACCCGTTTCATCCAATACTAATACAACACTACTCTCTTTTTGATCTTGATCAAACATAGTAATTATTCGATCAAAATTCATGAAGCCAAAAATAAATAACAGGGTTATTGCTGTCGATATGAGAAAAGATTTTGATTTTAACTTTGAAAGATATGTATGTGCTAAAACAATAAAAAATTTATTCATACTGAGCACCCACCTTTTCTATGAAAATGTCATGTAACGATGGGTCTTCTATCTCAAACTTTCGAACGAACCCTTTTGTTGCTAATAATTGAAATAACTTATGTGCTGTTTCTTCAGCATCTATTTGAACTAAAGCCCCTTCTTTCGTATGTTTAACCTTTTGGACACCTTCTAACTGATCAAGAAATTCGAGTGAGAAATCGGCCCGGATGACGACATTCATTTTTCCAAAAGACCGTTTAACATCTCGAATATTTCCTTTTACAACAGGCGAACCATTATGTAATATTACTAAGTGTTCACACAGTTCTTCTACATGCTCCATTCTATGACTGGAAAATACGATCGTCGTTCCTGATTTATTAAGGTCAATTACTGCCTCTTTTAATAGCTCAACATTTACAGGGTCAAGACCACTAAAAGGTTCATCTAAGATGAGTAACTCCGGCCGATGAATAACCGAGGCAATAAATTGAATTTTTTGCTGATTACCTTTCGACAACTCTTCTACTTTTTTATCCTTGTATTCAGGAACTTTAAACCGTTCAAGCCACTGATTCATCTCTTTTAAAATAGTAGCTTTTCCCATACCTCTTAGTCTTCCTAAATAAATTAATTGCTCGGATACTTTCAGTTTTGGATACAATCCTCTTTCTTCTGGTAAGTATCCTATGATTTGACTTGACTTGTAATTAATTTTCTCATTATTCCATGAAATCTTTCCTTCTGTTGGTTCTAGTAGATTTAAAATCATTCGAAAGGTTGTCGTCTTTCCTGCACCATTTGCACCTAACATCCCAAACATTTGACCTTTCTCAATCTTCAAATTTAAATGATTGACTGCGGTTGTTTTACCAAACTTTTTTGTTAGATCCTCTATTAATAAACTCATTTTAAACCTCCAAAACTCTTGTTATCTTTTATATACGGTTGAACTAGGATTATGTTTCACAAAATATTAAAATACTTTTGAACAACCACTAAAAAGCTATATTATTTCAAAATATGTTACACTTGAATATGTAAGCGATTGAATTTAAAATATTATTACAAGTCTAACAAATATTAGAGGTGGATACGCAATGGCAGATTACTATTTAACTGTATTTGACCAATCTGGTGAACAGTTGTTAAACGAAACGATTCAAGCTGCAAATGATGAAGAAGCAAAAAAAATGGGTGAGCAAAAACTAGCAGAAACAAACTACAGTCAGTACGCTCACCGCCTAACAAGAGCAGGAAAAATTCTCTTATTCCATCGATAGAAACGAGCCGATGGTACCTGGAGCTAGACAACAGAATAACGGTGCGTCTGATTACACAAATAAGGAGACTGAATTGCAGTCTCCTTATTTGTGTATTATTTTTCAATTTTCAATTGTTTACGAAAAACTTCGCGTACCATGTACGCTACTCCATGCATGTCGTTAGAGCGCGTCACCCAATCGGCTTGTTGTTGGACCGCTTTAGGTGAGTTCCCCATTGCCACTCCTAAGCCTACTTGAGTAATTAAATCCAAATCTTCTTCAGAAGAGCCAATCGCTACCATTTCATCTAGACCAATATCAAGCTCGCGCCCTAAACGTTGTAAGCCTCTAACTTTAGAAACACCTTCAGGCACAATGCTGATCCGTCCTTGTTTTCCTTCAATGATGTTTATGTTAGAAACTTGTTTTTCAATTTCTTCCATTGCTTCTAACTGCTGCTCTTTATCTAAAAACTGGACTTGGATTTTGGGAGGGGCAACCGGATTATCTAATATATAATCACAGATAGAGTCAACAAATGTTACCGGATAAAATAATGGGTCACCAATTCCTATCGTCATCTTGGCCAAGAGTTGACTTTTGCTTTTGAGCTTATTTCCGATCCCATATTTTTCATGGAGAAGTCGAATATGACAAGTATAATTTTCTAGAATTTCACCGATCTGAAAAACTTTATCCTCATGAATACG
Source organism: Alkalihalobacterium chitinilyticum (assembly GCF_029028005.1). Taxonomy (GTDB): domain Bacteria; phylum Bacillota; class Bacilli; order Bacillales; family Bacillaceae_F; genus Alkalihalobacterium; species Alkalihalobacterium chitinilyticum. Next base: position 77,314 of record NZ_JAOTPO010000012.1, on the reverse strand, counting down.
TCTTTCAAATATAGGCTCATCTAATTCTGAAGCTAAGTATGCACCGTCGTGTGTAATTAAACACGTATCTAGCTTTAAAGCTTTAGCAACCCTCTTAGCAGCTGGAAACGGTCGGTCGGTCGCTAGTGTAATATATACACCTTTATTTTTTACATATTCAATTGCATCTTTAGTTTGTCTACTAAGGCGAGCGTTTGAGCGTAATAGAACGCCATCAATATTTAGAGCTAATAGACGATAAGCCACAAAAATCCCCCTTCTCATTGTTTCTACTACGAACGTGACGTACGTTATAGTAAAGACTATGAAAACGGGGGCTTGAATAGAACATTTTTAATTTTAGTTCAATTAAAGTATAAGAAAAGACATTTACTTTGGCAGTATTAGGCGCTAAGTCTTGTTTTCTAATCCTCTTTTTTGAACTCATACCCTGTAAAGCTTATTGTTGTTCAGGGTTGCCGTATAATTCTTCTAATGGTTCAGTGATAATACGGTTAATGTCTGTAATAATAACACTTAAACGCTGTTCTGCTTCCATCATTTTAGAAATGATTGGTTGCTGCTGAACTAACTCAAATAGTTGTTGCGCTTTTTGTGCTTCTTCTTCTGTAATTTGCATTCCTTGCATTTGCTTTTGTTGTAATTCCATTTGCATTCTACGGAAGTTTTCAAGCATTTGGTTCGCAGCCGGATCTTTTTCAATTTCCTCATGTAACTGTTTTAGTAACTTAAACTCGTCACTTTCCTTAATTGATCTTCCAAGTTCATTAGCTATATCATAAATATTTGACATAACGATTCCTCCTTCAAAGTGGTCTTCACCGACTCTAACATAATATGAGTTTAATTTCATCTCTCATGTCGATTTTTTTATAAAACCTAAAGAAAAATAACAATTATACCTTGAATTAATCCAATCATTCCGCCAAGTAATCCCCCAAGATAGGTGATCATTTTAAATTCTCGCCTAGAGATCGAAAGTACCATCTCTTCTAGACGTTCGACAGCAAATCCTTGAACTTGACCTTTAACAACCTCTTCTAAGTTCAGTTTTTTCATTAGACGGTCTAGACGAGAGACCAGTGCTTGTCCTATTAAATCGACACCTTTAGGTACCCAGTCAGAAACTATTGTTTCCATATATGGCTTTGTCCAATCATTCAATGGTTGGTCAATCCATTCATATACAGGAACTCTGTTGATAATCGTTTTCTTAATTAGAGAAATGACTTCTTCTTTATCTACTTTATTTAAGTAGTACGAAAGGGGCTTTTCTTTTAGTTTATTCCACTCTTTTTTTAACACTGACTCGATCATCTTCTCAGCACTCGCATCATCCAAAAACTTAATAATCTCAGGTTGGACTTTATCGACTAGCCTGTCATTCCCCAAGAACATCGACACCATATTCCCCAGGGTTCCTTTGCCCATTAAGAATCGATCAATCATATCACTGAGACGATCTTTTCCTTCTTCACTTTCAAAATAATCTTTCGCTCTTGATAAGATAAATTGAGTGAAATCGGGAATTGCATTATCTAACTTCTGTGTTAGGTTAGATGGCAACACTTCAGAAATAGGACGGGAGCCATTTTGCATCCGGAACGTCTCAAATCCATCTCGTATCCATTGTTCGGTTTTATCTTCAATCGTACCCCTAACATTTTCTACACCAAATCGTTCATTAAATAAAGCTGCTAATGTCATATCACTTTCTAGGATAGCTCTAGCTTCTCCTTGCGCCCATAACTTCATTTCATTTGTAAACTTTTCATCCAGTAACTTTCTTTGCAGTCCTTCAGTCGTCAAAAGGTGTTGTACAACCATTTTACCTAGTTGCTCAGCTAACTCATCTCTTCTTTTCGGAATTAACCCTGGTGTGAACGGTACTCGTTTTTTACCTATATAGATTGGATTATAAGGTCTAAATAACATCTTTATAGCTAAAGAGTTCGTTACTCCTCCAATGGTTGCTCCAATAACGATCATCATAAGAATAATTATTACTTCCTTCACGTTACCACTTGCCCCCTAAAACTCAACTATTCACGAAATTTTGATTAAAAACATACTATACGCTATCAGCAAATGCCTATATAAAATTGGATTTAAAACTGACACTATTATCCATCATATCGAAAAATGGATAAAAAAGAAATGGCTACATCTTATTTTGATCATGTGAAATGTCCATCATGTGATAAATCTTATTAATGAAGGAGAGCTCCTAATGAAACAAACTTTTCAATTAAATAGAAGGTTCGATGAAGAGTCTGCCATTCAGCTGCCAGCTTCCTATCTCCAACAACATTCGTTAGTTGCGAACACTTCAATTGAATTGTCATTTGGAAGCAAAACCGTCCGTTGTCGAGTTACAGAAAATAACGAATGTGATCAATCAGTCTATCTTTCAGACTCTCTTTGGGAACAGTTAAAGCTGCCATTTGAAACGTCTATTCATCTTTTTTATCAAAATGGGTGCTTACTAATGGGACCTCTTGTTGGAATTTTCACAGCCGGATTTACGTCTTCTAAACAGTTTCCATTGGGCCAGAGAACGTCACAGTATGCAAAAATATTGCAATCCCAAGAGGACATAGGCGGCTTTTATTTTGTATTCGGTCACCACCTTATCGATTGGGAAAATGGAGAGATTAACGGGTACTTCTTAAACGATGGATCTTGGACTTTATTAACGGTTCCATTTCCAAATGTTATTTATAATCGTATCCCTAACCGGCGAACTGAAAATTTAGAAACGATCCAATCGACAAAAAAGAAATTTGAAACAGAATATGCGATTCCGTATTTTAACCCGAACTTTTTTAATAAGCAGGAAATTCATGAAAGATTATCTAAGGATGACACGGTTCTACCCTTTTTACCTGAAAGCTTAGTTAAACCAAGTTCTCATGAGCTTAAAGCATTACTAAGTAAGTATAAGCATTTGTATCTTAAGCCAATTGAAGGCAGTCACGGTGAACAAATCAAACAAATCATTAAGCTTCCGGAAGAACCTTATTTTTACTGTCGTTACCATGATGAAGATCAAATACGCTTACGAAGATACTCTAGCTTAACACGCCTTCTACAACATGAATATCCCGATGGATTAGAGGATGTCATTGTCCAGCAGGGAATCCATCTATTAAAGCTCGGTAAACAACCGATGGACTTTCGGATTCATACAAATAAAAACATAGACGGCCGCTGGGAGATTACTGCGATCGCTGCAAAGAAGGCTGGTTGGCAAAGTGTAACGACACACATTCACCGTGGAGGCGAAGTGATCTCAGTAGATGACCTTGTCCATGATGGACTTCTTTCAAAGAAAAGAGTGAGTCAACTGAAACGGGCTGCGCTCACATTAAGTCACGCACTTGATCATCAATTAGAGGGGTGCATTGGTGAGATTGGCTTCGATTTAGGAATTGATGAGAACGGGGATGTTTGGCTGTTTGAAGCAAACTCAAAGCCAGGACGATTGATTTTTGAACAAGGCAAGCTTAAAAGAGAAGATATTATTTCTAGAGAACTTCCTCTAGAGTATGCCATTTATCTGAGTAAGAGAGCCTTTGAATCCCCTCATCAATTTATTAATCAGTTGATTACCTAATCGTTCGTTTCAGACGGCTTATCCTAGCTTTCTTTTTTTCGATGCGCTAAAATGAAGATTGTGTGCAGAAAAGAAAGGGGAAGAAGCCAATGATTTCACACTTTCAATGGAAAGAACTTCGTAACAACCTTGTCCGTCAAGAGTGGGAGTTTTCTTTTTTCTATAAAGGAGAATATTTTCTTGGCGTATATTATAAAGATGGTTCGATTAGCTGGTCAGACCCAGCGCCAAAAGAGGAAGAAAGAAAGCAGTTAGAACCCCGAGTTCATGACCTTTTCCTCTATCATGTGTATGAAGAACATTAAAACCATTACGAATATAGACTAACTCATATGTAAAGCATTTAAGGAATTTGGCACTATCCAGGTGCCAACCTACACACCTTGCCTTACTGTCATGAGTTAGTCTTTTTTTGATTATTACTTTAAGCTGTTGAAGAATGAATAACCATTGAACAAATGTCAAAAGTTAATGGGAAAGGAGGGATTTACATTGGAAAAAGATCAAAATAAAGATAAATTTGAAAATGCTAATGAAGATCGGGCAAATTTCTTTATGGATGTGGATCGAATGATAAACGAAGGACTCGGAGGCGGAACGGTCAGCTACGAAAATAACTCAGGTATAATAGAAGAAGCACGAGACCTAGTTGAAGAGGAACCGCCAAACCAGCCTGAAGACGAACGAAAATAGAAGGGGCGATTGCCCTTTCTTTTTTTGATATAATATTGAATGAGGCAATAAAAGACCTCCTAATCGTCCACAAACCATAAGAACTTATAAGGAGAAACATATGATTAACGAACTTGAACGTCGTTTTGGGACTTCTTTTTACTTAAAATATCAATCGTCGTTACCGAACACGATAAAGTGGTATACAACTCCCGCAGGAGAAGTGTTTGGAATTGATACAGCTTCAGTTGATGATCAAGATATTTCTTTATTGGATATTATTCTAGAGGAAACGGAGATCCAACCGGTTCAATTAAATGAAAGAGAACAACAATGGCTGAATTATTTAACACATGCCAATGAAAATGAACCGCAATTTGATAAAGACTACTTTCGATTTATTCACTTTTCTACAAGTCATGAAATTGAAAACACCAGTGAGCTCAATGATATTTTTTTACATAGTTTTTCTGATCACCAAATCATAATTATCTGGAAAAGCAATCAAGAAGGACTGATTGTTGAATTCTTTAATGATTTACCGATCGAAACGGATGATTTTGAAGAGCTAAGCGCTGCCTTAACTTCTGATTTCTTTATAAATGTTCACTTTTTTGTAGGAGCTAAATTATCAAAGGTTACAACAGCACGCCAGCAATACGGTTGGGAAGAAAAGTGTTTCGCCGTAATGAAAAATCTTTCTACCTCACAGCACGTTACTTATTTTCACCAAGCAACTCCTTATTTACTTCTAGAACATGTGCCGCTTGAAGCACTTCAAAAGATATCGAGCCAATTAATTAAAGAAGTAAACCTAGATAAAGAGCTCATTAAGACGATCCAAGTGTATTTTAAAAACAATCTAAATACGACTCTTGCTGCCAAAGAGTTATTTATGCATCGAAACACTTTACAATATCGAATTGATAAATTTATTGAAAAAACAGGGATTGATATTAAACATTTTGACCAAGCCGTTTCTGTTTATATCGCCCTTATTATTTACCAGACTCTCTAATAGTGCACTATGCACAAGGGGGAGTTTATTTTTTGTTCACGGTGCCAATTGTGAGTTGTAATGTAAGGGATTACAATAAGACTATGAAAAACAATCTGGAGGTAATGAAAAATGGCTGATATTAAATTAAATCATGTTTATAAAATTTACGATGGTGATGTAACAGCAGTTACTGACTTTAACCTAGATATTAAAGATAAAGAATTTATTGTATTCGTTGGACCATCAGGTTGTGGTAAATCAACAACTCTTCGAATGATTGCAGGACTTGAAGATATCTCAAAAGGTGATCTTTTCATTGGCGATAAGCGTGTGAATGATGTTGCTCCAAAAGATCGTGATATCGCAATGGTTTTCCAAAACTATGCGCTATATCCCCATATGAATGTATACGATAATATGGCTTTCGGTCTAAAACTTCGAAAGTTCAAGAAAGAAGAAATTGATCGTCGTGTAAAAGAAGCCGCTAAAATTCTTGGCTTAGAAGAAATGCTAGATCGCAAACCGAAAGCGATGTCAGGTGGTCAGCGTCAACGTGTTGCACTTGGACGAGCTATCGTTCGTGATCCACAAGTTTTCTTAATGGACGAACCATTATCTAACTTAGATGCCAAGCTTCGTGTACAAATGCGTGCTGAAATTACAAAACTTCACCACCGTCTGCAAACAACTACAATTTACGTTACACACGATCAAACAGAAGCAATGACGATGGCTACTCGTATTGTTATTATGAAAGATGGAATTATTCAGCAAGTAGGTACACCTAAAGATGTTTATGATAACCCTGAAAATGTGTTTGTTGGTGGATTTATTGGATCTCCGGCAATGAACTTCCTAAACGGACGTATTGAAGGCGAGTTTTTCAAATTAAACAACGTATCAGTACGTATTCCTCAAGGTAAATTAAAAACATTAAAAGAAAAAGGCTTTGCTGACAAAGAAATTATTCTAGGGGTTCGCCCTGAAGATATCCATGATGAACTGCTTTTCATCGAATCTTCACCGGAAACAAAAGTAACAGCAAAAGTAGAAGTAGCTGAATTAACGGGTGCAGAAACAGTATTATATACTAAAATTGATAACCAAGATGTTATAGCACGTATTGACTCTCGCACAGATATTCAAAACGAACAAAACATCGACCTTGCATTTGACATGAACAAAGTTCACTTCTTTAACCCTGAAACAGAAGAACGCATTCGTTAATTAATCCTGAAAAGGCCACCGATCTTAAAAATCGGTGGCCTTTCTGTATATAAATTACGAGCTCTGACTTGATTTGTTCACATTTACAAGTTGTCTTCTACCACTCACCCACGAGCATGATTGAGTTAGTACCGCAATTGGGGCATGACAGAGTGTGTGGACATTGATTATTTTGTAAATCATTTGAAATTGTATTTGACTTCTTCATATCATCAATTTCTAAATATGCACTATAGTCGTCAAAGTAATCCATTAACCTTCCTTTGTCTTCAAGCGTACACCCACACCGATCACAAGCTGCTCTAATCATTTCAAAACCATTACATATTGGGCAAATGTGGTCCATATCATAAGCTCCTTAAGTGTCTATCGTCTTACCAAATAAAAACGCAAACGCCCGTCACCTAAAAAAATTGTGATCTCTTTAAAAAGAAGAGATGGTTTACCCACCTCTTCTAAGCCAAAATATATTATTGTTGTTGATAACCACCCATTTGTTGCTCAGCCATTTGAACTAAGCGCTTTGTGATCTCGCCACCTACTGAACCGTTAGAACGAGAAGTAGCATCAGGACCAAGTTGAACACCAAACTCTTGAGCAATCTCATACTTCATTTGGTCTAGTGCTTGTTGGACACCAGGTACTAATAGTTGATTTGAGTTGTTGCTATTGTTTGTTGGCATGTGTGTTCACCTCCTCTTTGTAAACATAGTATGTTTCATTTGGACAAGTCTATGTACAATTTTAATTAGAAATATTAGGTAACAATTAGTTTAAAGTAAAAACATCGCATTGGTTGTTTTGACCGATGCGATGTTTTGCTAAATTAACACACTTAAGCGTTTTTACCTAATTGATTAATTTCCGTAAGCGCCTGTGGATTTTCAAGTGATGACAAATCACCTGCATCTTTATTTAAGTATGCCGCTTTGATTGCTCTACGCATGACTTTGGCATTTCTCGTTTTCGGTAAATCTTGAACGAAGTAAATCGCTTTCGGTTTTAAAGCTTTCCCCATTTTCACCGCTACGAGTTGAAGCAATTCTTCTCTCAATTGTTCTAGCTGCAAACCATTTTGATTAAGCACAGCAAAACAAACCGCTACCTCTCCTTTTATGTCGTCAGGAATGCCGATTGTACCTGCCTCAACTACATTAGGATGTTCAACTAAAATGGACTCAATTTCTGCTGGACCTAGACGCTTTCCGGCAACATTTAAAATGTCGTCCGATCTTCCGGTAATGGTCCAGAAGCCATCTGAATCTTTAATGACCCAGTCGCCATGAACCCATATATTTTCCCAGCGGCTCCAGTAGGCTTCTTCATACCGTTGGGGTTCGTTCCAAAATCCTTTTGTCATCCCCACCCATGGTTGTTTAATTACAAGCTCTCCAACTGAATTTAATACCGGTTTTCCGTCTTCATCCAAAACATCAACGTCCATCCCCGGAAGAGGTGAATTAAATGTAATCGGTCCAATGGGACGGACTAATACATTTCCTAAAATACCACCGGAAATTTCCGTTCCTCCTGAATAATTAAAAATTGGGATTCGCGATTGACCTACTTTTTCAAATAACCATAACCACGGCTCTGGGTTCCAGGGTTCACCAGTTGAAGCAATAACACGCAATGTACTTAAATTATGTTTTTGAGGCCACTCTTCACCATGCTTCATCATGGACCGAATAAGCGTTGGCGATATCCCTAAATGGGTCACTTGATGTTTATCAACGACTTCCCATAACCGGTCTGGTTGCGGAAAATCAGGTGTCCCCTCATATAATAAAATCGTTGCCCCATTCATCAAACCACCAAATACTAAAAACGGCCCCATCATCCATCCCATGTCTGTATACCAGAATAATGTGTCGCCTTTCTTTACATCCATTCCAATTCCAGCATCGAACGCCGCTTTAATTGGAAAGCCAGAATGTGTATGTACAGCACCTTTTGGACGCCCTGTAGTACCTGATGTATAAATTAACATTAAAGGATCTGCACTATCCATTGAGAGGGTTTCTTTTAACGGTTCCTCTTTCATTAATTGTTTCCAATCGACATCTCTTGAATCATTCCATGGAATATCTCGATCGAGTCTTCGAAAGACAATAACTTTCTCAATTGATGGAGATTTTTCTACTGCACGGTCGGCTTCTTCTTTCATTGCAACCGGTCGACCTCTTCGTAGAAAGCCATCAGCTGTTACGATCATTTTGGCCTTGGCCGCGTTTAAGCGTGTTGCCACCGCATCTGTTCCATACCCTGAAAAAATCGGTGAATAAATCGCACCAATTTTTGCTGCCGCCATCATCGCAATGACTGTCTCCGGCACCATCGGCATATAAATGGCGATAATATCACCCTTTTTCAAACCTTGTTGTCTAAAGCCGTTTGCCACACGAGCAACAGCCTCTGCTAATTGTTCATACGTGTACGTTTGAACAATCCCATCTTCACTTTCCCAAACAATAGCCTTTGCGTTCGCTGTTTCTTTTTTATCGGCCCACGTTTCAACTGTATTATAGGCTGTATTTAATTTGCCTCCTACAAACCATTTCGGCCACTTCACACCATCCTCAAGTGAAAGTGTTTCTTTATATGGCTCGTACCAATCTATATTAAGGACTTTTTCTGCTTCCTTCCAAAACCAAGCAATATCTTTTGTAGAGGCATTAAGAAACTCTTCATAATCCGTATATCCGAGCTGTCTCATCCATTGATAAAGACGCGTCTTTTCAATCATTTCATCTGATGGCTTCCACGCTACAGTCATGCATAATCCCCCTTAAACACTAATTTCTTAATTTTAATGACTATGGGCTTCATCATAAAACATCAAGTGCCGGGCACCACCAACATCGCATTGGGATTGAGCCAGGCACTTATGAGTCTGTATCCTATCTTATACTGGATATACTGGATGCTTACGGTGTGTAAATGCAACATACTTAGACATATAAGCTTCAAAACGTTTTGACAATTCATCACGTAATGAATTAGCAGGAACAATGCCGTCAATAACCATTTCAGAAGCTAACCGATAAATATCGATATCCTCTTTGTACTCTTCACGTTTTTGCGCTACAAAGTCAGGTCTTTCTTCTTCTGGAAGTTGGGCAATTTTATTCGCATAAACAGCGTTTACTGCTGCTTCAGGTCCCATTACGGCTATTTGTGCGTTCGGAAGCGCTAAGCAGCAATCAGGCTCAAACGCTGGACCAGCCATTGCATATAATCCGGCACCGTACGCTTTTCTAACAATAATTGAGATTTTAGGTACTGTCGCTTCACTCATGGCAGAAATCATTTTTGCACCATGGCGAATAATTCCAGCTCGCTCTACTTTCGTACCAATCATAAATCCTGGGATGTCAGCTAAGAATAATAAAGGAATATTGTAAGCATCACATAAGTTAATAAACTTCGCAGCTTTGTCAGCCGAGTCGTGGAATAATACCCCGCCTTTCATTCTCGGTTGGTTCGCAATAATCCCAACAGGACGGCCATCTATTCTAGCTAATCCAGTAATTAACTCTTGAGCAAACAGTTTTTTAATTTCAAAGAACGTTCCTTCATCAATAATGCGATTAATAAGGTCGTGCATGTTGAATGGTGCATTTTGATTTTGAGGAATAATTTCTTCTAATGTTTTGTCAAAAGCTTTTGGAGCAACCGGTTCTTTAACAGGTGCATCTTCACCGTAGTTTGCTGGAAAATAAGATAAGTATTGTCTTGCCATTTCAATGGCATCTTCTTCGGTTTTGGCTAGAATATCACCACATCCGGAAACAGAGCAGTGCATTTTGGCTCCACCCATTTCTTCTAGTGTCACTTTTTCTCCAATAACCATTTCTGCCATACGTGGTGATCCTAAGTACATGGAAGCATTTCCGTCAACCATAATTACAATATCGCAAAATGCTGGGATATAAGCTCCTCCAGCAGCAGATGGACCAAATAATAAACATATTTGTGGAACACGGCCAGACAGCTTTACCTGGTTATAAAAAATTCTTCCTGCCCCGCGACGCCCTGGAAACATCTCGACTTGGTCAGTAATACGAGCACCAGCAGAATCTACTAAATATAGCATTGGTACATTTAGCTTTTCAGCCGTTTCTTGGATACGAATGATTTTTTCAACCGTTCTCGATCCCCAAGATCCCGCTTTTATGGTCGAATCATTTGCCATTACACACACTGTCTCACCGTTAATCTTTCCAATCCCCGTAACTACCCCGTCTGCTGGAAGTCCTTCAGCCGTGCAATTAGCAAAAAATCCATCTTCTAAATTTAATCCGTCATCAAATAAAAGTTCGAGCCTTTCACGAACGAATAATTTTCCCTTTTCAGCATTGCTTTGATGATATTTGTCCGCGCCGCCCTTTTTTATCGTTTCAATGCGATCCTGTAATTCTTTTTCAAATGACATGCTAGGTCTCCTCCTCAAATCATTTCTTTATTCTCCAGTATAATTAGGTGTTCGCTTTTCTTTAAAAGCAGATAACCCCTCTATTCGGTCCTTTGTTGGAATCGTTACTTCATATGCTTTTTGTTCAAGTGCTAATCCCGTTTGCAGGTCCACTTCTAACCCTCTATCAATGGCATACTTTGCTTGTTGCAAGGCAATCGGTCCATTCTTTGCGATTTGTGAAGTGATTTCACTCACTTTTTGATCCATGCTTTCAAGAGGCACTACATATTCAACTAAACCGATTTTCTCTGCTTCATACGCATCTACCCTTCTAGCGGTATAAATCAGCTCTTTAGCCTTTCCTTTTCCAATGAGCCTTGGAAGACGTTGTGTTCCCCCAGCCCCTGGAATAATAGCTAAAGACGTCTCGGTTAGGCCCACTTTGATATGATCTGCTGCTATACGAATATCGCAAGCTAAGGCAAGTTCAAGTCCACCACCGAATGCACTTCCGTTTAAAGCGCAAATAACTGGCTGAGGAAGAGCTTCGATATCATTAATGTTACCCCTAATTAAAGACACTGTACGTTTCACTTGAATAGGGTCCATTCCTGCACGTTCTTTTAGATCTGCACCTGCACAAAATACCTTTTCTCCCGATGCTTTTATAACGACACAACGGACTTCTGGATTGTATTTCACTTCATGTATCGCTTCGTGTAGATCGTATAACATTTGAAGGGATAGAGCATTAGCTGCTTCTGGACGATCAAGTGTAATATGTGCTACACCTGCCTCGTCTATCGTCAACAATACTTTTTTATCCAATGTTAAGTCCCCCTTACAATTAGGCTCTAGTTTGACAGCCCGCTTTTGCTACTTGTAAATTTCGACTAGGCAATGTTCTGCCGACTTTTTCTTCAATCCACTGTGCTGCTGCTAATAAACGGTCTTGATTTACACCCGTTTCAATGCCCATTTCATCTAACATGTAAAGTAAATCTTCAGTAGCAACATTGCCTGATGCACCTGGAGCGTATGGACAACCGCCCAGACCAGCTACAGCTGCGTCAAACTTGGTAATTCCCATGTCTAATGAAGCTAGGATATTTGCTAAAGCAGTACCTCTCGTATCGTGAAAGTGCATAGCAAGTTGACTAGCTGGAAATCTCGTTAGCAGTTCATCTAAAATACGTTGTACTTGTGCAGGGTTGCCAACACCAATCGTATCTCCTAAAGACAACTCATCGATTCCCATTTCAAACAAGTGCTCTGACACTTTAATCACATCTTCGATTGAGACATCTTGTTCATAGGGACACCCGAAAACAGTAGACACATAACCTCTTGTCGTCTTACCATTTGCTTTGGCTTCCTGAACTACAGGTCTGAGCACCTTAAATGTTTCATCAATCGTTTTATTTATATTTTTTTGATTATGTGTTTCACTTGCAGACATAAAGACCGAAACTTCATCGATATCAGCCTCTAAAGCACGTTGTAGCCCTTTTTCATTAGGGACGAGCGCTGCATAAGTGACACCTGGTTTTCGTTTAATTTTTTTGACTACATCGACAGCGTCAGCAAGTGCTGGAATCCACTTCGGATGAACAAAAGATGTAATCTCAATATAAGAAAGTCCGGTATCAGACAACCTATTGATCCATTCCACTTTATCTTCAGTTGAAATAAAGGACTTTTCGTTTTGCAGTCCATCCCTTGGGCCAACTTCCTTCAATAAAATGTTGTTAGGAAATTTCACCGATTTTCCCCCTTAATAGAAACCCAACTTATTGCCGAGAAGACAATAAATCATTTGAATTTCTTTATGTGAAAATAAATGTTCACACTAAAAAGTCCGTTACTATTCAAGTACGATCAACACTTCACCCTCATCTACGAAATCGCCTTCTTCTTTTAATACTTCTTTTACTGTTCCGCTTTCTTCTGCAGCAACAGGGATTTCCATTTTCATCGACTCAAGGATTGCAATGTCTTGCCCTTCCTCTACTTTATCTCCTACTTGAACTAATAGTTTCCAAAGGTTACCTGCCATATTTGTAATTACTTGACTCATAATAATTCCTCCTCGGTTTACTTTTTAATTGGTTTATTTTGTAATTTTTCAGATACAAAGTTCGTTGTCACATCGCCAACTATGAATGAAGGATGTTCTACAACTTGCTGAAGCATTGGAATGTTTGTTTTAATTCCTTCAACTACATAACTTTTTAATGCTTGTTGTAAATATTCAATCGCTTCTTCACGATCTTCACCTTTAACAATTAATTTAGCGATCATCGGATCATAAAATGGTGTAACAACTGAGTGTTCGCTCACTGCACATTCATTTCTGACAAATGGCTGTTCAGGCAATTGAAAAGCCGTAATTTTTCCTGGTGAAGGGAAGAATGTTTTTGGATCTTCAGCATAAATGCGAACTTCAATCGCATGTCCTTGCAGCTGTACATCTTCCTGCTTCATTTCTAGTAATTGTCCGGAAGCAATTTTCAGCTGTTGTTCGACGAGGTCTAAGCCTGTAATCTCTTCTGTTACCGGATGCTCGACTTGTAATCTCGTATTCATTTCAAGAAAATAGAAGTTTTTGTGTTCATCTACTAAAAATTCAATTGTTCCGGCATTTTCATAGCCGATTGCTTTCGCAGCACGTACAGCAGCTTCCCCCATATTTCTACGTGTTTCTTCATCTAGAAATGGAGAAGGAGCTTCTTCGACTACTTTTTGATGTCGTCTTTGTACCGAACAATCTCTTTCCCATAAGTACAATGTATTTCCAGCTTGATCGGCTAATATTTGAATTTCGATATGGCGAGGGTTTTCAACGAATTTTTCAACATACATCGCTCCATCACCGAAGAAATCCGTTGCTCGTTTTTGATTGCCTTCATACGCTTTTTTAATTTCTTCATCACTTCTTACTACTTGCATTCCAATTCCGCCGCCACCTGCAGAAGCTTTTAGCATAACCGGATATCCAATCTCATTCGCTATAAGAACAGCCTCATCAGCATCAGCAAGCGGTCTTGTAATTCCTGGCACAACAGGAACACCGGCTTTTTCCATTGCTTTTCTCGCTTCAATTTTACTGCCCATACTAGCAATAACCTCAGGTGAAGGGCCTATAAATGCAATACCTTCTTCTTTACACCTTTTCGCAAAACTACTATTCTCTGAAAGTAAACCGTAACCAGGATGAATAGCATCTGCTCCAGTTTCTTTCGCCTTCTCAAGAATTTTTTCCATGTTTAAATAACTTTCATTAACTCTCGGTTTTCCAATTAAGTACGCTTCATCTGCATGTTTTACATGCAATGACTCTGCATCAGCTTCGGAATATACAGCTACAGTTTTAATACCTAGACGTTGACATGTACGAATAACTCTTAATGCAATTTCCCCACGGTTTGCGATTAACACTTTTTGAAACAATAGCTTCACCTCTTTAAAATATTTGCTCTTGAAATAAAGTAGGATACTGAAGAACCTGTTTCGACAAGGTTCTTCAGTATTTGATAACGCTTACAAAAAGTTAAACTTCTGCCGACTCTGTTAAATTAAAACGACCCATTGCAATTTCCCGAAGTTTGAATTTTTGGATTTTTCCAGACGCAGTCATTGGATACTCTGAAACAAATTCGATATAGCGCGGAATTTTATGACGGGAAATTTTTCCTTTGCAATAGTTACGTATTTCGTCAGAAGTAGCCGATTCTCCTTCTTTTAATACAATCCATGCGGAAACTTCTTCACCAAATTTTGGATCCGGCACACCTACAACTTGCACATCCAGTACTTTTGGATGTTGATATAAAAATTCTTCGATTTCTCGCGGGTAAACATTTTCCCCGCCGCGGATAATCATATCTTTGAGACGTCCTGTAATACGACAATATCCCTCTTTATCCATGACGGCTAAATCACCTGTATGAAGCCAACCATCTTCGGAGATTGCTGCAGAAGTTGCATCCGGATTTTTATAATATCCTTTCATCACGTGGTACCCACGAGTACAAAGTTCACCTTGAACGCCTCGCGGAACTTCTTTTTCAGTACCTGGTTCAACAATTTTGACTTCCACATTAGGCAAGGCACGGCCAACTGTCTCTACTCGTCGTTCCAACGAATCGTTTACACGCGTTTGCGTAATAACAGGTGAAGACTCCGTTTGGCCATAGGCAATTGTAATTTCAGAAGCACCCATACGCTCAATTACAGCTTTCATCACTTCAATTGGACAATTCGATCCAGCCATAATACCTGTACGTAATGAAGACAAATTGTACTTTTCAAACTCTTTATCATTTAATTCTGCAATAAACATCGTTGGTACACCATGTAATGCAGTACATTTCTCATCCTGAACGGCTTGAAGAACTTGTTTCGGATCAAATTCTTGGACAGGGATCATCGTTGCTCCTACCGTCACGCATGCCATCGTCCCTAGCACACATCCGAAACAATGGAAAAACGGTACCGGGATACACATTCGGTCATCCGCTGTTAAGTTCATGCACTCTGCAATATTAATAGCATTGTTTACTAGATTGTTATGGGTAAGCATTACTCCTTTTGGAAAACCAGTTGTACCAGAAGTGTACTGCATATTAATCACATCATCTGGTTCAAGCGAACTCATCCGTTCATTTAATTCGGCATCTGTTACTTGGTCACCCATTTCAAGTAGATCTGCCCAAGTATACATACCAGGCTTACGCTCATCTCCTAGAAAAACGACATTTTTTAAGTATGGCAGTTTTTTTGATTGTAACTTTCCGGGTTCTGCAGTTTTTAGCTCCGGAATAATTTCATAGAGCATCTCTGTGTAAGAAGCACCACGAAATTCGTCCATTAAAACAATTGTCGTAGAATCAGATTGTTTCAGTAAGTATTCAAGCTCAGCCGTACGGTAGTTTGTATTAACCGTTACTAATACGGCTCCCATTTTTCCTGTGGCAAATTGAGAAGTCAGCCACTCAGGCATGTTTGTCGACCATATGGCAACATGTTCACCGCGTTCAACCCCAAGCTTCATAAACCCTTTGGCAACTTGACGACATAGATCATCAAACTGTTGATACGTATAACGCAAGCCGCGGTCAGGATATACGACAGCTTCATGACTCGGCTGCTTTCTTGCTACCTCTTCTAGCAATCTACCAACCGTAACATTCATTAACTCTGCCAATTTGTATTCCTCCTTTTAATCTATTTACTTTTACTTTATGATTTGTCTTACGCTTTTACTCTAGCTTTTTCACCGCAACCTAGATTACGCGCAATTACCATACGTTGAATTTCAGATGTCCCTTCTCCAATTTCCATTAGTTTCGCATCACGTAACATTCTTTCAACCTCGTACTCACGCATATAACCGTATCCGCCATGAATTTGAATCGCTTGGTTACAAACTCTTGTGGCCATCTCGGATGCGAATAGTTTTGCAAAAGCACCTTCTTTAGAGAATGGTTTTTCCTGATCTTTTAACCATGCTGCTTTCATTACCATATTTCGTGCAAGTTCAATTTCCATCGCCATATCAGCTAGTTTAAATTGAATCGCTTGGAAGTTAGAAATGGATTGACCAAATTGCTTTCTCTCTTTTGAATATTGTAATGCTTTATCAAAAGCACCTTGAGCAATACCAACAGCAAGTGCAGCAATTGAAATTCGGCCGCCGTCTAATGTGTATAGAAATTGCTTAAATCCAGCTTGTGGATCTCCTAAAATGTTCTCGGTTGGAACACGAACATCTTCTAAGATTAACTCTGATGTATTCGATCCGCGGACACCCATCTTTTCATAATTACTATTAATCGTAAATCCAGGCGTACCTGTTGGAACGATGATGGCTGAGATAATATTTTTTCCTCTTGCATCCTTTCCAGTTACTGCCGTAACAATGACGGTTCTTGCGTATCCTGCGTTTGTAATCCAACATTTTTCACCGTTGATAACGTATTCATTTCCTTCGATAACCGCCCGAGTTTGTGTACCACCTGCATCTGATCCAGCATTTGGTTCTGTTAAGCCGAACGAACCTAATGCTTCCCCTGAAGCAAGTGGAACAAGGTGATCTTGCTTTTGCTTTTCACTGCCAAAATAATAGATTGGACTCGCTCCTAATGAAACTGCCGCCGCATAGCTTAATCCAGTACTTCCGCAAGCACGGCCGATTTCTTCTACGGCTAAAGCATAAGAAATCGTATCCCCGCCTGATCCGCCATACTGTTCTGGAAACGGAATTCCCAACATGCCTAACTCACCCATTTTTTTAAACGTCTCAATCGGGAATTCAGCCGTTTTATCAACATGCTCTGCTTTTGGAGCTACCTCGTTTTGTGCAAAATCCCTTACCATATCACGGATCATTTGTTGTTCTTTCGTTAATTCAAAATTCATAATTATTTCCTCCTATTGTATAATCAATTTTTTTATAAATTTGATGTAACTGAGCATTGGTTCAAATTTTCACTAAAAAAAAGTGATAGCTAGAGGATGTTCAAAAAGTCCGGGAAGAATCTCTGGCGGTAGAAGACTTTCGACTAAGCCCCCCACGTCCTGTGGGAACGTCGAAGTCACCACATCCTGTGGAAGCTCATTGGTTTGTTGCTGCGTTCCTCACGTATTAATACCATACGCTGTGGTACTCGCAGCTGGCCCGCCTCGAACTTCTTGATCTTTTTGTCCTTCTTTTTGAACACGCACTGCTAGTTAATTATTGCCTTTACTAAAATTCTTTTAATCAACCTCTAATTTGGATACCTCTTAATAAAGTAGTATCTCTCTTTGAAAAAAATACCTGTTTTACACCCAACGTTTTATTTTTTTATACGACTTTACTTCGCGGAAACTTTTCTTCCCCTCTTTATTCATTCCTAAATAGGATTCACGGACACCTTCATTTGAAAGCAACTGATCGACAGGTCCTTCCATAACAATTCTTCCGTTTTCCATAATGTAACCAAAATCAGCTATTGAAAGGGCCACATTGGCGTTTTGCTCTACTACTAAGATGGATGTGCCTTCTTCTTGATTGATTTGCTTGATATTTTGGAAGATTTCTTTTACAAGAAGCGGTGCAATTCCAAGGGATGGTTCATCAAGCAATAAAATTTTAGGTTTTGCCATAATACCTCTTCCGATGGCAAGCATTTGCTGCTCTCCACCTGAAAGAAGCCCTGATGCCCTGCTTCTAAGTGTTTTTAACTTCGGAAAGTAATGATAGACTCTCTCTAGGTCGTCTGAGATGTTCTTACGGTCTTTCCTCGTATACGCTCCAGCTAATAAATTTTCTTCAACCGTTAAATGTTTAAATACTCTTCTTCCTTCAATACATTGAAAGACTCCTTGTTTTACAATCTTATCTGGATCAACCCCGCTAATCTTTTCTCCTTCAAACTCGATGTAGCCGTCTGTTACTTGGCCACCTTCATTTTTAAGTAATCCTGATATGGCTTTTAATGTGGTTGATTTACCTGCTCCATTACTTCCTAAAAGAGCAACAATTTTTCCATCAGGTACCTCCAATGACATTCCTTTGATGGCTAAAATCATTTTGTTATAAACAACCTCTATATTGTTTAGACGGAGCATTATTTACCCTCCCTAAAAAGTAGATAAAGAAACTAAAAGATCCAAACTAGATGTTCGGCTAACTCGCCCACGTCTAGAAAAAACAGTGATAGGACTTGAACTTTGCAGACTGTCTAAATACTTTATTGGTTGAGAGGGTACTAAGCGGCAAGTACCCTCTCTCCTTAAAGTTAACGCATATCGCTTACGCCAAAATAATCAGTAATAATATCCCACTCACCGTTATTCAGTTGACCTAAACGAATTTGATCTGTACCTGCGTGATTATCTGGAGCGAATGAAACGTTTGCACCTAAACCACCAAGATCGAAGTTGTTGATCGACTCAATCGCTGCACGAATGTCTGAGCCAGTCACGTCTCCGTCTGTTTCAGCAATGGCAATTCGAATGGCTTCTGCCATGATTGATGCTGTCGCCCATCCTTGAACGAACTTTTGGTTAATATCTTCAACCGTTCTGCCTTTTGAATCTAGGTACTCAATAATAGGCTCCATTCCTGGAAGATCTTCCGTCGGGAATGCGTGTGTAACTACCCCGATAAATCCGTCTAATGCATCAACCCATTGTTGGTTATCACTTCCACTAGGAACTAGACCTTCTCCAGCTGTCCAGTTCAGACCCATGAATTGCGTATCCCAACCAAGTTGTTTCCCATCACGTACAACATTTCTTGTTTGATTCCATGTATAGTTGATGATCGCATAATCTGGAACTTCATTATTTCTTGCCCATGATTGAAGAGTAGTTTGCGGATCCGTGTCACCTAGTTCGATTTGGATGTCAGGAACAATTTCAACTACACCTGCTAAGTGTTCTGCCGCATAGTTTTTAATATCTTGAATTGGCGATTCACTGAACGGGTGTCCTTCGTGATAAACTAATGCTACTGTTGCAGGAGAAGACCCTTGATGATTTTCGGCAATCCACTCGAGCATCGCACGACCCTGATCAGAATAACTTGCTGCGACAAGGAAATTAAATCCGCTCTCACTTCCAGTATCTTTTAAATTTTCAGAATAAGAAGCTGAGAAAAATGGAATTTCATCATTAATAATTTGTTGACGTAACGCTTCTGTATCTGCTGTTCCCCAACCTAGAACAGCAGCCACTTCATGTCGGTCTCTTAATGACTGATAAACTTGTTGTGCACGACTTGTATCATAAGCATAATCTTCTCCAACAAAGTCAATTGTGTAACCATCAACGCCGCCGTTTGAATTTAAGTATTCAAAGAATGCCCTTTCACCTTCTGCATAAGGTGCACCTACATCCCCAGTTGCACCTGACTCATCGAAGATCCCACCTAATTTAATGACTTTTCCTGAGTCGGAGTCATTTGATGTATCACTTGATGCCTCATTTCCCCCACAACCTGCGAGCAACCCTAGTGCAAGTACAGAAGTTGCAACAGCTGCCATCGTTTTTTTCCAATGACTTTTTTTCATTTGTTTTCCCCCTTAATAGATACATCATTTATTGGCTGAAGACCCTTTATGTAAGAGACTTCGAAATCCCTTAGTGGTAGTTCAATGCGAACCCTTAATACGAAAATGGCCATAATCTAAAGTAATTTTTAATGTTATTCCATATGTGTACTAACCCACCTGGTTCAAAGATTAAGAACAAGATAATGACTAAACCGAAGACAAATTCACGGAACGACGAAAGCAGATGGTAAGCATTTGGCATATAAATCGTTAAAAATTCAACCATGAAACCTAAACCAACTGGAAGGAGTGTAATAAAAATGGCTCCTAAGATCGCTCCGAATACACTACCTAATCCACCTACTAAAATCATCGCTAAATATTGAATAGAAACTTGAATACTATACAGTTCTACGGTAACAACCATCGTATAGTGAGCTAGTAGAGCCCCCGCAATCCCCACGATAAAAGAAGAGATGGCAAATGACATTACTTTATAACTAAATAAGTTAATCCCCATAATTTGTGCAGCCACATCTCGGTCTCTTACCGCTAGAAAAGCTCGACCTGTACGGGTACGGAATAAGTTGAGTGCATAAATAGTTGTTAAAATCGCAATGGTCAAGCACAAGAAGTAATAACTGTTATGGCTAGAAAATGTGTAGCCGCCAATAGAGGGGCGATTTAATACCATTCCAGCTCCACCACCGGTTAAACTGCTCCAGCGGCCGATGATCCATAGAATAACTACTTGTGCAGCTAAAGTGGCAATGGCCAAATATAAACCTTTTAACCTTAAAGATGGAATTCCGAACAATCCACCAATAACAGCTGTAATTAACCCAGCTAGAGGCAGTGCAATCCAGAAGCTCCATCCAAGTGTCATCGTTAAAATGGCTGAAGTGTAACCGCCTACCGCTAAAAATGCCCCAACCCCTACAGAAATTTGCCCTGTAAATCCAGTTAGAATATTTAAACCAATTGCACCAATAACAGCGATTGCACAAAGGGTTGCTAAACCAACAACATAATTAGATGCAACTAGCGGGAACAAGAATAGCAAGATAACGATGATCAGCATCCTCAGTTTCATCTGTGGCGTTCGGAATAGTTCCATGTCTCTGCTGTAACTCGTTTTATAGTTTCCACATTCCATAACAAATGGATTTCTCATTGACTCACACCCTCTCTATTCCGCCTTTACCAAAGAGCCCATTTGGTTTAAGCATTAAAATAATCGTTACAATAATAAATGGGATAACTTCTTTTAATCCTCCACCAAAGATAGGTTGTAAATAACCCGCAGCCAAGTTTTGAACGATCCCGATAATAAACCCACCGATAATAGCACCTGGGATACTATCTAATCCCCCTAATATAACAACTGGGAGTACAGCTAGACCGATCGTAGCCATGGAAGCGTTTACACCATTGATGTTACCTAATAAAACTCCACCTACTGCAGCTACTAAAGCAGCAATCCCCCATGTGATAGCATATACAGATTTAACACTAATGCCCATAGAAAGTGCAGCCATTTGATCATCCGCAACAGCTCTCATAGCAAGACCCATTTTGGAGTATTTGAAGAAGATTGTAAAAATAACGAGTAACACCATGACGATAACGAAAGACCATAAGTAAACTGGAGCAATGATAATTTCACCGATTCGGATTGGTTCTGATGGAAAAATAGGCGGGTAAGATTTTGTTTGATGTCCCCAAATCATATGGACAAGACCAGCTAGTAAACTAGCTAAACCAATTGTCGCCATAATAACTGAAATAACTGGAGCATTTATGAGAGGTCTTAGTACGACTCGTTCAATTGCCATTCCTAGAAGAGCATTGAACATTAGTGTAATAATAAGTGCGATGATAAAAGGTATTTTATATACTGCGACTAAAGTAAGACATATATAGGAACCTATTAGAACAAGTTCACCGTTGGCTAAATTTAATGCATCACTTGCTTTATAGATAAGTACAAAGCCTAGAGCAACCAATGCATAGATACTTCCAACGACTACACCAGTAATGAGTAGTTGCAAGAAAAAACTCATAGATTAAGCCACCTCCTTGTTCGTATCTAAATCAATAACTTCTAAGTTTGTATTAACGTCACTTTGATTTCCGTTATTGTATGTTAGACTTACTTGACCGTTGGATGAGTATAAGCCTTCAAGAAGAGATTCATACTTATCTTCTAAATAACCACGACGTATTTTTTGTGTACGTGTTAACTCACCATCATCAGCGTCAAGTTCTTTATTGAAGATGACTATTTTTTTAATTCTCGTTTCACTCTTAATATCCTTCATAATAGAAGCAACTTCTTTTTCAATTAACTGAAGGACTTCTTTTTTGATTGATAAGTCTGCAAATGTTGTATAAACGATTTGATTTTTCTCAGCCCAACGTCCCACATTAGCCATATCAATGTTAATCATTGAAACTAAGTAAGGTTTATCCTTTCCGTAGACGAGTGCTTCTTTTATAAAGCGGCTATTTTTTAATTTGTTTTCAAAATAACTCGGGGCAATGGTTTCACCATTTTGTGTAGTAAAGATACTATTTGCTTGATCTTTTATGTGCAAGTGACCCTTGTCATCTATGTCTCCATGATCGCCTAATGAAACCCAGCCATCGGTTCCAGAAACATGATCACTAGCTTCTTTATAATAGCCGACAAATTGACTTGAGCTTTTGATCAAGACTTCATTTTCATTTGAGATTTTTACTTCCGTATTTGGCAGCGGTAAGCCGACGCTTGATTGATTAAGATCACCATCTCTTTGCACAAGTGAAATACCACAAACTTCTGATGCGCCGTAGCACTGTTTCAAGTTAACCCCTAATGAGTGAAAGAAGTGGATCGCTTCTTCTCCCAATGGAGCACCATTATTGTACGCTCGCTTAATGCGTGATAAACCAAGATGATCACGGATGGCACTGAACACGAGAAAGTCACCTAAACCATACATGATTTTCGCGGGTAGTGATATTGGTTCTTGCTTTAATTTTGCATCTGCCATTTTATCGCCGAATGGTTTAAAAAAGTTATAGACTTTACGCTTGAACCATGTAGCTCCATCAATTCGTAACTTAAATCTCGAAATGATATTTTCATAGGTTCTTGGTGGTGCAAAAAGTGAGTGTGGACCAATTTCCCTTAAATCCGTCAATACAGTTGTCGGTTGTTCTGGGAAATTAATCGTATTCCCTTTACACAGCGACATCGTAACACTCATTACTTGTTCACCAATCCAAGCTAGTGGTAAAAAGGATAAGTAATCATCTTTTTCAGCTACAGGGTCAACTTCAGCTAAACTTTTTGCGGCAGATATTAAATTGTTATGAGTTAACATTACCCCTTTTGGATCACCAGTAGAGCCTGATGTATAGGAGATTATAGCTACGTCATCGCCGAATACTTGCTCAGCTTTTTTGTTAAAAAAGTCCGGCTCCTTTTGAGTGAGTGTTTCTCCTGCTTTTTGCAACTCCCTCATATAAAGAAGTTTTTCATTCTTATAGGTCCTTAAACTCTTATCGTTGTAGTAAATAATTTTTTCAACATTCGGTATTAATTCCTCAATCTCAAGCAGTTTGTCAACTTGCTCTTGGTCTTCAGCAACAACAATTTTAGCATCACAGTGATTTAAGTAGTAAATTAATTCATCACCTGTTGCCTCTTGGTAAATACCAATAACGATTGCCCCTAAGCTTTGTGCTGCGAGCTGAGAATATAGCCATTGTGGACGATTATCACCTAGAATAGCAACCTTATCACCCTTTTTGACATCTAACTCAGAAGCTAACCCTATGCTCAATGTGCGGACGTTTTCTAAGTAATCGGCCCACGATATTTCATTCCAAATGCCAAGTTCCTTTTGCCTTAATGCCACTTGGTTGCCCATCTTTGTACCACGTTCAATTAAAAGATGAGGTAACGTTTTTTCTTTGGACATAGCTATCAGTTCCTCCTTTCTTAAATAGCTTCCTCACCAATATAAGCTTTAATAACTTCAGGGTTATTTTGGATTTCTGCAGGTGTACCGAACCCAATTTGCTTTCCGAAATCTAATACTGCTATTGAGTCTGATAAATCCATAACAACACCTAAGTCATGTTCAATTAGGACAACAGTCATCTTCTTCAATTCATGCATATCTAAGATAAACCTTGACATATCTTCTTTTTCCGAGGAATTCATACCAGCCATTGGTTCATCAAGTAATATTAATTCTGGCTCTAAAGCTAAGGCTCTTCCTACTTCGACTCTTTTTTGAAGTCCATAAGAGAGAGTACCAACTGGTGTATGCCGATAATCTTGTAATTGGAGAAAATTGATTACTTCTTCAACGGCCCTACGATGTTCTACTTCTTCTTTTTGTGCGGATCCCCAATATAGCCCGCCCTTCAATAGTCCTGATTTCATTAAAGTATGTCTGCCCAACTTTAAATTATCAAGTACTGACATATGAGCAAAAAGGGCAATATTTTGGAAAGCTCTAGCAATTCCTAACGTCGTTCTTTTATAAGGCTTCATATTTAGTATTTCTTGGCCTTTAAAGCGAATTGAACCATTTGAAGGACGGTATAAGCCACTAATGCAATTCAGCATACTTGTTTTCCCTGCACCGTTTGGCCCGATCAGTGAAAATATCTCGCCTTCTTTAATATGGTAGCTCACATCATTCAATGCTTTTACACCACCAAATTGAAGTGAAACATTTTGCACCTCCAATATCGCTCCCATGCATTTTCCCCCTTTTCCTCATGATTTTGGTAATTTTGTAAGCGCTATCATGATTATAAAGATGAGCATATGTTCATGTCAATATAAAATTTATAATTTTAAGAAAATTCTAAATTAGATATTTTACTATTTCGAGAACAAAACTATTACAGCAAAACATCTAAATCATCCCTGACTTAATAGATAAGATGAAATCCCTATATTTATGGGGTCACTCTATGCCGAATTACAGTCTATGAATGTTATTTCTTGCATATATAAATAGGAAAATTAAGGGAGAAAAATTCTGTAACTTTTTTATTTTTCCTCAGTGTAGTAGATATGATTTCCACCTTTTTCCTTATAACGTTATATGTTTTTTAATTCCATTACTTTTTGTCAAACAGTGTCGAATTTTTCTAAATACTATGTTATATTAGTAGCACTGTTTTATCTTTAGTGGTTTAAAGGAGGAAATTTTTTGAGTAATCAGTTAGGAAATCAACCTAGAGAGCAATGGGCATCACGACTGGGTTTTATCTTAGCCGCAATGGGTTCAGCCGTTGGACTAGGTAACATTTGGCGTTTTTCATATGTAACTGGAGAAAATGGAGGAGCAGCCTTTTTAATTTTATATTTTCTCTGTATATTATTAATCGGTATCCCGATTATGATGGCTGAGTTTACAATCGGACGTCGAGCACAGAGTGATGTCGTCGGATCATTTCAAACACTCGCGCCAAATAAGCCGTGGTTCATTGGCGGTTTTTTAGGAGTAGCTTCTGCATTTATCATTCTTTCCTTTTACGGTGTGATCGCAGGTTGGACTTTATATTATTTTATTAACTATTTAACAGGAACATTGTGGAGTGCTCCACCTGAAGGATACGGAGCCTATTTTGAAAGTTTTATTACACACCCTACGCATCCAATTCTGTGGCAATTTATCTTTATGGCCTTAACGATTGGAGTTGTATTAATTGGTGTTAAGAATGGAATTGAAAAAACAAATAAACTGTTAATGCCTATTCTAGCCATCTTGTTACTCGTTTTGGCTAGTTATAGTTTAACACTAGGAGGCGCTAAAGAAGGGCTGGCCTTCCTATTTTCACCCGACTGGTCTGCGTTTAGAGAACCAGAAGTATATTTAGCCGCCTTAGGTCAAGCGTTCTTCTCTTTAAGCTTAGGGATGGGGGCTCTTATCACTTATGGCAGCTACTTATCAAAAGAAGAAAAACTGCCAGGTGCAGCATATAGCGTTGCTTCACTTGATACTGTATTCGCTGTCGTTGCTGGTATTATGATTTTCCCTGCCGTGTTCGCCTTTGGTATTGAGCCAGGATATGGAGCTGGACTTGCCTTTGTCACACTTCCTGATATATTTGACAGTATCGCTTACGGCGGTTTCGTTGGCTTAGCATTCTTTTTCTTATTAGCAGCAGCTGGGCTTTCATCCGCTGTTTCACTGCTAGAAGTTGCGGTTGCTTACTTCATTAGAAAGTTTGGCTGGACTCGTAAGTTTACTGCCATAGTGATTGGATCTTTTATTTTCTTGCTTGGGATCCCATCATCTTTAGGTCTAGGTGTCTGGTCACATATAACGATTTTTGATCGAGACATTTTAGACAGTATGGATTTTCTAGCTTCGAACATTTTCCTTCCACTTGGTGGGTTAATTATTGCCACATTTGTTGGATGGGGCTGGAACAAATCTGAAGCGATGAAAGAATCCGATTTCGGTGATACATTCATTGGTCACGCTTGGATCTTTATTCTTCGATTTATTGCACCAATTCTAATTGCGCTCGTCTTCTTGAGTGCAATTGGTTTATTCAATTAATCTAGTGCAGAAAAAAGCGTGTATGGCATAAACCTAGCCTGCACGCTTTTTTATTCAAGTTGTAGAGTAACAGTAAAAGTCGTTGATTCTTCATTAGATACACAGGATATTTCTCCGTTATGCTTTTCCATAATTTTCTTACTAACATATAAACCAATACCTGTACCCATTTCTTTCGTCGTAAAAAACGGTTCAAAAATCGTTTTTTGTACATGCTCAGGTATAGCTGGTCCATTATTCGTAACTGTAATTTCTATCTTTTGATCTGGTGTAACCTTTGATTTGATGACAATTTCTTTTTTACCGCTATTATCTTTTAAAGCATCAATAGAGTTGATGATCAAATTAATAAAAACTTGTCGTATCTCTTCTCGAAATCCTTTGACTGTTTTTTCTTCACCTATTTCCGTAGTAACAATCACATCACCATCAGCTATACTCGGATAGACAAACTCAATAATTTCATCCATGAGTTGCTTCATATCAAAGTTTTCTCTTTGATGATGAGAAGTGGTTTCCCTTCTTGATGCTACTAGAAATTGTGTAATTCGAAAATTTAATTGCTCTAGTTCATGCGTGATAATATCAATATACTTGATATTTTGATCTTCTTCTTTTAATAACTTTACAAAGCCCATTACAGCAGTTAGCGGATTACGAAATTCATGTACAAAGCTAGATGACATTTGACCTAGCAGGGTTAGACGATCTTTATGTGATTGCTCTATAAATAAACTCTTATCTTGGAGCTGGATATCTTTTAGCTCCGTATATTTATAGACCGCATGATAAATGAACTGATCAAAACAAAAATTAATCTTATTAATAACCGGTTGCATACTTTTCAGTGATAGGTCAATTTCTTCTAGTGATTGGAAAATAATACTTCTCCCAATGTTAACGTTGTAAATAAATTCACTAATGTTTACGTTTGCTGCAGCTCTTTCAATTGCAACTTTGTAGGCTAGGTCTTGCACGAATTCGTCTTGGTAAGGATTTTTTAAACAGTAAATTAAAAGTTCAAACATCGCTTGTCCATTACCCTCTACATTAATTGTAAATGGATCAGCATCAGATATACGCACATTTTTCCTCCAGTTAGAAAGAAAGCTTTCAGCATTTGTCTCTAAATATTGACAAAATTTATCTTCTACCTCTACCATCATTTATTCCCCTTTATACCTATTAGAATATCTCTATCTCTTACTATACAAAAAATTTAATCATCCGACAATTATTTTCAAAATAGTTCGTCTTTTAATAAAGACCTTTCTTAAACTTTAATAAGGCAGAAGGTACACCTCCTGCCCTCGTAATACTATTTGAATTTCACTGCTGTCCCGTACACCAAAATCTCAGATGAACCTTCCATAATAGAAGAAGTTGTATAACGGACATTTACAATCGCATCAGCTCCGAGTGCTTCTGCTTCACGGATCATCTCTTGTTCTGCGTAATTTCTAGCATCAATAAACATCTCTTCATACTCTTTCATTCTTCCACCAACTATATTGCGCAAACCGCCCATAATATCTTTACCAATATGTCGTGCCTGTACGGTATTCCCCTTCACTACCCCAAGCGAAGTTTCTATTTCTTTACCTACGACCTGCTCTGTATTAACAACTAGCATAAATAAGGATCCTCCTTTCACAGGTTAGTTGATAAGCAAGCAACACACACAGAGTGAAGTTGCACTCTCTTTATATACACTACAGTTTATCGTACGACTTCCTTTAACGAAGTATGCTCTTTAATAACATCAGTTAATATCTTCATTCCTGTTTCCAATTTTTCCGGAGTTGAGTGTGTATAGTTTAAACGAAGTGCATTTTTCTTTCCTTTTCCAACGTAAAAAGGAGCTCCTGGTACATAAGCGACACCTCTTTCGACCGCTGTTTTCAATAGCTCGGTCGTATCAATGCTCTCATCCAATTCAATCCAAAAGAACATTCCTCCTTTTGGAACTACGTAAGACATACCAGGAAGATTCGCTTTCTCTAGCTCATGCAACATAATGTTCATTCTCGAATGGTAGACTTCAATTAAATTACGAATATGTCCATCTAAGTCATAGTTCGTACATAAATGATATAAAGCCTGCTGTGACAAAGAGTTGGAATGTAAATCATTCGCCTGTTTAGCCTGAGACATAATTCTAATAATTTGGTGCGGACCAGCAATCCATCCCGTTCTTAACGCTGGAACGGCCGTTTTAGAAAATGTACTCGTATACAATACATGAGTTCCTTCTTTATCAAATGAAGCGATGGGATAATAAGTTTCATCTTTATTAAACTGAATATCTCCATACGGATCGTCCTCAAAAATAATGACATGGTATTTTTGTGCAAGTTTCAAAACCATTTTCCTACGCTCGTTTGACCATACTTTTCCTGCGGGATTGGAAAAAGTCGGTACGACATAAATGCATTTCGGTTTGTATTTCTTTATTTTTTTCACCAGATCAGCTTCAATCATTCCGTGTTCATCTGATTCAACAGGAACCACTTTCGCTTCATACGATTCAAAAACTTGAAGTGCGGCCAAGTACGTTGGATTTTCAGTTAAAATGATGTCTCCTGGGTTGAATGTAACTCTAGAAAATAAATCGATTGCCTGTTGTGAACCTGTTGTCAGCAAAATTTCATCTGAATGATAACTAGTAATATCTTTCCTGCTCATACGGTCAATTAATAAGTCACGCAGTGGAAGAAAGCCCTCTGTTTCTATATATTGTAAAGACTTTTTACCTGATTTAAACGTCTCTTCAAAAGCTTCTCTAATCCCTTCAAGTGGAAATAAATCATCGTCAGGAAGACCTCCTGCAAACGAAATGACATTCCCTTTAGAAACGACCTTTAATATATCACGGACAGCCGAAGATTGAAGATGGCGTACTCGTTTTGCAAATGCATACTTCATGATATACACCCCTGTTTTTTTCCGAATTTTTAATAAATATACCTCATTAAAAAATAAAGTCAATAATTATAAGGAAAATTCAAACAACTTTAAAAAAGATTCTTGTCGAAGAAATAAAGCAAGTTTGTGAAGTGTAAAATGAGGATGTAGATGCATAAGAGTGTACAACAAATGACAACTAGAAAAGGCAGTTCTCCATAAAATGTGGAGTACTGCCTTGTTTGAATTTCAAAAGCTTATTATAAAGGCAACGTAATAGTAAACGTCGTACCTTGATTTTCTTTGCTAGTGACGGATACTTTTCCGTTATGATTTTCTATAATTCCAAATGAAATCATAAGCCCCAAGCCGGTTCCATTTTCTTTTGTTGAGAAAAATGGTCGTCCGATAGATGCAAGTTTTTCTTCTGGAATACCAACTCCTTGGTCTTTAACACGAATAATAACCTGTTCACTTTCACGTTCGACCTCCAGTGAAATTTCACCACCCTTAGGCATCGCATCAATGGCATTCTTAATAAGGTTGATAAATACTTGTTTTAACTGATTATCATCACAAAAGACTAAAATTTCTTCTGTTTGATAAAGACAATTAATTTGTACATTTTGAATATTACACTGTGGTTGAAGAATAGCTACGACCTGATCTAAGACACCTATAATATTCTTCTCACATAATGTTGTTGGATTGGGTTTGGCTAACAATAACAATTCATTAAGAATTAATTCGATGCGATTAAATTCTTCATTCATTATTTTGTAATATAATTGTTTATCAGATTCACCGGACTGTATAAGTTGCAAGAAGCCTTTTAAAGAAGTTAGGGGGTTTCGTATTTCATGGGCAATCCCTGCTGCCATTTGCCCAACTAAGGAGAGCTTTTCTGACTTCTGCAAGATTTCCTTCGTTTTCTTAACTTCGGTAATATCTCTGAATGTTATAACCGAACCTATATATTCACCATTTTCTATGATTGGGTTGGTCGTATACTCGACGTCAAAACTCATTCCGTCTTTTCTCCAAAATACATCATCAGTGATATGAATGCTCTCACCATCTTTAAGTGCCTTGAACACAGGACAACTTGTTATAGAAACTTTATTTCCTTGTTTATTTGTATGATGTATAAGATCATGCAAATTTTGAGTACTTAAATCGTTTTCACCATAACCTACCATTTCTTCGGCAGCTTTATTCCAAAAGATAACATTCGCATCTAAATCAATACCATAAATTCCATCAGAAATAGAATCTAAAATGAGTTGATGAATTTGATTAAGCTTTTTAATCTCTTTCTCTTTTTCAATTTGTTTACTAATATCATAAATATCTACAAGATAATGAGATGTATGTTTACTTCCTTCATTTATTTTAAGCAATGAAAAATGTAAAGCCACCCATAGCTCTTTACCGTTTTTATGAATAAATCGTTGATCAATAATAATTTTACCTTCTATATTAGGCGGTTGTTCTGTAAATAAATAATTAGTCTTCGAAATATCTTCAAGATGAGATAATTGTGATAGTGTTAACATTTGTAACTCACGTTTAGAGTATCCTAAAATAGTACATAACGTACTATTAACTAAATGAAACTTTCCATCTAACGTAACAATTGCTTTACCATTAGAGGCATACTCAAAAGCATTTTGATACAATGCCTGTTCTACTTGACTATTCGAAAGTTTAAACACATTAGTATCCTCCGTAAAAAAATTAAATAACTAGTATAGATGTTACTTATATTTTATCTTAAATTGAAAATTTTTGTAAGATTTAATCAATAAGTCATATTATATTTCTCATTTATTTCAATTTGAAACTGGAATAGTGTATAATTTATTCAAAATGAAAAACTCAAGTCTTGGACTCTAGTTTGTAAAATTTTATACTAAGAAACTTTTGGATCTTTGGCTCTGTTGTATTGATTTTTAAAGCCAAGTGACAAGAGCAAAAAAAATAAATAGAGGAGATTTTCATGACTAAACTAACCCCTAGAAAAATAAAAGCTCTTGAAACGAAAAAGAAAATATTAAATACAGCTCTAGACCTTTTCTCGAAAAATGGTTATAACAATGTAACTATAGATGATATTGCAAAAGATTCTGGTACATCAAAAGGAGCTTTTTATAACCATTTTAACTCGAAGTATGAAATATTTTTAGAGAAATTTAAGGAAATTGATGATTTCTATATCAACTTTCTTAGGGAACTAGAAAATGAACAAACAGAGGAAGTTAAAATAAAAAAACTTATCCATGCACAGTTACATTTTCTAGAAGAACAACTTGGTAAAGAAGTAATTCGAACCATCTATATTAATGCGCTTCATCCTAATCAATCCGATTTCCTCGTAAGTACCGCAAGACCTTATTACAGGATCGTAAAAACCTTTATAGAAGCCGGGCAAGAAACGGGTGAATTTCGAACGGATATGAACGCTGAACGATTAACAAATTATGTTACCAGATGTACGCGGGGGACACTTTATGATTGGGGATTATATGATAACTTTAACCTCGTAGAAGAAGGTACAACCTTTCTCGAGCTTATAATAGAAGGAATAAAAACAGAACGTCATTAAAAGCAGATAGATGATAAAAACACCTGTCCCAGGGGTATATAATAGAATTCACCTATTGAGCCCAATTATTAAAATAACAAACAGATGTGCCAATCACTAGGATTAGCACATCTGTTTGTTTGTAAGAAATAACGGAATATCATGTTGGACAAGTTAACGACCTAGATACTCACCAATGATTAATTTAAGAACAGACAAGGGTGTAAACATAAATAATATAATTAAACTACAACGCCGCCGCTTACTTCAATAACAGCTCCGTTCACATAACTTGCTTCATCCGATGCTAAAAAGGCATAGACATTGGCAAGTTCTTCCGGCTTCCCTAGTCGACCAAGAGGTACTTTGGCTTCCATTGCTTTAATCACCTTGTCTGGCATAGGTGCCAGAATAGACGTAGCAATGAATCCAGGACAAACCGCATTAGAACGAATTCCATCTCTGCCAAGCTCTTTTGCCCATGTTTTGGTCATCCCAATGACACCAAACTTGGTCGCTGCATAATTAGTCTGGCCAAAGTTGCCGTAAACTCCAACGATCGATGATGCATTTAAAATAACACCTGAATTTTGGCTTTTCATAATATCAACAAGTGCACGAGTCGTATTGTACGTTCCTTTTAAATTGACATCTATTACTTTATCAAATTGCTCATCGGTCATCTTGTATAGTTGGGCATCATCAATAATTCCTGCATTATTGACTAAAACATCTATACGAGTATATTTTTTCATCACTGCATCAACCATTTCAGTAATTTGTTGTTTGTTCGTCACATCAACCCTAAACGCTAATGCTTCTCCACCAAGATCGGTTATTTTAGAAACAGTTTCTTCCATATTTTCTTCATTCACATCAACGACTATAACTTTAGCACCTTCTTGAGCAAACTTAATAGCAGTTGCTTGCCCAATACCAGTTCCTGCTCCTGTTATGATTGATACTTTATCTAGTAATCTCATAAACTCCATCTCCTATGCATTAATTAATTCGTATATTGGTTTCCCGTTTTCATCTTCTGTTTTATATACTACTTCCATCCCAATCTCGATTTGCTGATCTTGACTATATCCCTCAACTCTTGTTAAAAGTTTGCGGTTACCATCCTCAATAACAGCAACGACATAAGGAACTTTTTCCGAAAACTCTACAGATGCCACATGAATGACAGAATAAGTATAAATTTTTGCTCTCTCAGACAACACGATTACCTCCTCTTAAGAAAAGCGCAAGGAATAGACATCTTTGAATTTTTATACTTTCTTAAAAATATGAACTAGACAAGTTGCCCCTGTTCCCCCTAAATTATGGGTCAGACCTATTTGTGCATTTTTTACTTGACGGTCCCCTGCCTTTCCTCTTAGCTGGGTGACTACTTCATAAATTTGACTAATACCAGTTGCACCAATTGGGTGACCTTTTGCTTTTAGACCACCACTCGTATTAATAGGGATCCTTCCTCCAAATGTTGTTTCTCCAGATAAAACAGCTTTTGCCCCTTTGCCTTTCTCAAAAAAACCAAGATCCTCAATATTAATAATTTGGGTAATCGTAAAACAATCATGTACCTCTGCTAAATCAATATCACTCGGACTTAATCTAGCCATTCGATAAGCTTCTTCTGCCGCATTAACCGTTGCACGAAAAGTAGTAATTGAAGATTTTGCTGCGATGGTTAATGTATCTCCAGCATGACCAGAACCGATCACTTCTATTAATGGTTGATCTGTATATTGCTTAGCAACATTTGTAGCTGCGAGAACGGTAAATGCCGCTCCATCGCTTACTAGTGAACAATCATATACAGTAAAAGGATCCGCTACAGGAACACCAGCTTTTACCTTCTCGATATCTATTTTTTTATGGAGCTGGGCATCTGGATTTAATAGAGCGTGATTATGGTTTTGAACCGCGCACGTAGCCATCGCATCACGAACATCACCATATTCATACATATAACGATTTGCAATCATGGCAAAAATTGAAGGAAATGTTGTCCCGAGATTTACTTCTAATTCGGCATCCGCAGCACTAGCTATTGCTGAAGTCACCGTATTCGTATCTTGATGAGTCATCTTTTCAGCTCCGCCAACTAAAACAACATCATATAAGCCTGAAGCTACCGCAATATATGCTTGCCTGAAAGCTAAACTACCTGAAGCACATGCCCCTTCTGTACGTATAGTTGGGATAGACCCCAACCCTAATACTTCTGAGGCCAATGCGTTCACATGACTCTGATTTACTAGTTGAGATCCATTAAAGTTTCCAATGTATAAAGCTTGTATTTGATTTTTATCGACCTTTGCATCTTGTATCGCTTTCACTCCCGCCTCCTGAATTAGATCCCTTAAGGATTGATCAGGAAGCTTTCCCATTTTTGTTTCACCTATACCAATAACAGAAACACTTCGCATGCCTTCCTTCCTTTCTTTTTCAGCCTACTCTCAATTGTTCATATCGCATTAATTCGTTAGTGGAAATTCCTCTTTCATTTTCCGCTTTAAAATTTTCCCTGATGCATTTCTAGGAAACTCATCAACAACTGATAATTGACTTAGCTTCTGGTAACGTGCTGAAACTCTTTCATTTACCCATAATAAAAGTTCTTCTTCCGGAATCGATGCCCCTAGCTTTAGAATGACTTGAGCTACTGGTGTTTCCCCCCACTTTTGATGCGGGATGCCAAATACAGCACACTCAGCAACTTCAGAATGACTGCTAATAACTTCCTCTATGTCTCGAGGATAAATATTAACACCGCCAGAAATGATCATGTCTTTTTTCCGATCCACTAAATAAATAAAACCTTCATCATCACAATATCCTAAATCTCCTGTTTTAATCCAATTATCATCAACTAACGAGCTTCTCGTAACTTCTGGGTTATTGTAATACTCAGACATAATGGTCGGTCCTCGCCCGATAATCTCACCCACATCTCCTAAAGCTACCTCTTTTCCACCCTCATCAATGATTTTAAACTCATTAAAAATCATCGGCGGTCCGACAGATCCGGTTTTTCGCAGCACATCGTCAGGGCGAAGCGTCGTTAAGAAACCTTCTGTTAACCCATACAATTCATATAAACGTCCAGGTAACTTCTCACAAACTTCCTTTTTCCTTGTAGTTGGCAGCGGAGCACCTAACGTTAGTAGAACTCTTAACGAATGAAGCTTTTCACTATCAAAATTCGGGGAATCTAATAATGATATAATCTGCGTCGGAACAAACATCGTATGAGTGATTTGTTCATTTTCAATTAATTGTAACGCTGTATCTGTATCATACTTTGGCATGAGTACATAAGTAGCTCCCGCACAAATGGCAGGGTACATAAAAGCTAATGAACCGTTAAATACTAAACTGCCAGCTGCTAGTACTTTACTTTCAAACGAAACTCCATATTCAACAGACCAAAGAAAAGCATACATAATTCTTGTTTTATGGGTATGAACAATTCCTTTCGGCAGACCGGTTGTACCTGATGAGTACATAATATTACACTCATCTTGCTCATAGATTTCAGTTATTGGTTCGGTTGTTAAAGCCATCTCTCTTTCAGCAGTGTACTTGTATACTCCCGGTGTTTTTGTATCCCCAACAACAACATACGTATTCGTACATTTAATTTCCTTTTTAATACTTTCAATTTCATCCCAATAATTTTCACCGACCACAATTAAATTAGGGCTGCAATCATTAATAATAAACACGTTATCTTTACCTTTTACCATTGGATTTAACGGTACAATGACCGCACCAATTTTTGCCGTTGCCCAGAACAGTTCTAACATTTCAATGCTGTTTGAAAGCAACATCGCCACTTTATCTCCTTTATTCACTCCTAGCTGAACAAGAGAATTCGCTGTTTGATTGACTCTGTCATTAAATTCTTTATACGTAAGTCGCAAATCCCCTACGACAACCGCCAGTTTATTTGGATAGTGACGAGCATTTCTTTTCAACATAAATCCGACATTCATAAAGTCAACACAGATTTTTTCCATCCATAAATCCCTCCTTGTTAATCTCAATCAAACTATCTATCTACCACTTTGAAACCTTAATCATTTAATACCTGCGGAAAAGCTAGCCCCAATCATTCAAGCATTTCAAAGACTTCAGTCTGTAAAAGTAGTAAAGAGTAGCTCCTTAAAAAAGGAGCAGAGAGTTGTTCTATGTTTTTAAAATTGATGGCAGCCAAAGAACCAACTGCGGGAAAATAGCGACTAATCCAATAACAACGACAATAATGATTACAAAAGGTATAACTCCTCGGTAGATCGTTCCTAATGATATCCCCTCAGGCACAATACCTTTGACATAAAATAATGAATAACCAAACGGTGGTGTTAAAAACGATGTTTGCAACATGAGTGCAATACAAGTAACAACCCAAAGCATCTCAAAATCATATAATTGAATAAGCGGCAGAAAAATAGGGAATACAATCATAACGATCCCAATCCAATCAATAAACATTCCAAGTAAAAAGGTAACAGCCATCATAATAATGAATACGCCCCACTTGTTTAAGCCTAGTGACTGAACAAAATTCTGAATTGCCTGATCGCCGCCAAGTGTCATAAACATCGAAGAAAATGCGGTTGCACCAACTAGTATGACCATAACCATTGCCGTTGTTTTCGCCGTATCATACACAGATTCACTTAACATCTTCATACTGAATTTGCGATAGGCAAAAGTCATTAAAAGTGCTACAAACGCTCCAACCCCTGATGCTTCTGTCGGTGTTGCAACCCCCGAAAAGATCGAACCTAGAACTGCAACGACTAGTATCATTGGTGGAATTAAGTTTACTAGAGCTCCTGTAATTCTCTTCCTGATAGGCATTGCAGCAGCTTCTTCAACC
Organism: Alkalihalobacterium chitinilyticum; assembly: GCF_029028005.1. GTDB lineage: Bacteria > Bacillota > Bacilli > Bacillales > Bacillaceae_F > Alkalihalobacterium > Alkalihalobacterium chitinilyticum. The sequence continues at coordinate 40,378 of NZ_JAOTPO010000012.1, read as the reverse complement.
GATAAAGCAGGACCGTAATCCGGATTTTTCCAGCAAATAAATAGAACATATATACAATACGATGCGGCTAAAATCAGCCCCGGGATAAGTGTTGCTTTAAACAAATCCCCAACGGAAACTTGTGATTGTGCTCCCATGATGACTAGCATAATACTCGGTGGGATTAATATACCTAATGTTCCTCCAGCTGCTACAACACCTGTTGAGAGTTCTTTGTTGTATCCATATTTAAGCAAAACAGGAATTCCTAAAAGCCCCATTGTAACGACAGAAGCTCCAACTACTCCTGTTGTAGCTGCAAATACTGTTGAAACAACAATGATTGCTAAAGCAATACCTCCACGTAACCGTCCTAGCAAATAACGCAGCGACTCAAATAATCCATCTGCGATTTGTGACCGCGCTAACAGATTAGCCATTAGGGTGAAAAGCGGGATTGCTACTAACGTGTAGTTATTCATTACACCAAAAGTTCGACTGACAAAAATATTAATTACTTGTGGTCCCCAGCCAATATAACCGAAAAGAAATCCAACTCCACCTAAAACAAACGCTAGTGGATGACCCGTTACCAAACCAATTAGGAGAGCGATAAATATTAAAAGAATAAATAGTTCAGGACTCATAACGCTCCCCCTTTATTAATATATAGACTCGTTTTAAAACTTCCGAAATTCCTTGCAGCATAAGTAAACCAAATGCTATAGGGATGATCGTTTTGATTGGATATAAAGGTGGTGCAAATAATGAGGTGGAAACCTCTTTAGTACTCCAAGAATATTGAGCGTAGCCGATACTTACATAGAAAATACTTATTACAAAAGGGAAAAATAATATACAATACGTTACAATATCTAGGGTTGCCTGTTTTTTAAGGGGAAGTTTTTCATAGAGAATGTCTACAGATACCATACTTTTATGCACAAGAGCATAAGCAGCAACAATCATAAAATGAAAGCCGTAAATCATCGTTATCGTTTCATAGGTCCAAATTGTCGGTGCACCTAGAAAGCGGCGACTTATAACTTCATAGACCACTAGAAATGTAAGCAATATAACAGACCAAGCACCAACCTTACCTATAAAATTATTCAATGTATCAATGCTCTTTATAATTCCTCTCAATAGTTTCATTAAGACTCTCCTAAAAGGTAAATTTTATGTTTCATATAGTAATAAGAGGTTGCCCTTGGACAACCTCTCCTTATCAATCTAGCAAGGAAGGATAATTATCTCCAAAGCCCCATTTACCTTGTAGCTCTCTATACATTCCGTATGTCTCTAAATACGCTTTTTGACTATTCAATACCATAGCAAAATCTTCGTTTTCACTCGCAATTTCCTCACGCACTTCATTTGCAACTTCTTCAATTCGTTTGATATCTTCTTCAGACATTCGATTGATTGTAATACCTTGTTCTACCATTTCATTCGCAGCAACTGCATCGTTATACATCGCTTTTGTTGTATTTTCAAGCATTGCCGTTTTCGCTGCAATCGCAACAATTTCTTGTAAGTCTTCAGGAAGAGAATTCCAAGCCTTTTCATTGATCATCGCACCGAACACACATGACGTTTGATGCCAGCCTGGTACAGCCCAATAATCTGTCACTTCATCAAGTCCCATAATTTGATCTGCCCATGGTGTAGCAAATTCTGCGGCATCAATAACACCACGCTGTAATCCTTCATAAATTTCTACTGTTGGGATGGATACGGGATTTGCACCAAATTTGTTAATGATACGAGATTGCATCAACCCTACAAAACGAATATTCATTCCTTGCAAATCATCTAAACTCTCAATTGGTTTAGTAGAACGAATTCCTGACTCCATGCTATGAACTGTATGTGGAAAATAAACCATATTATGTTGACCGTAGATTTTGTTATACATCTCTAAACCATCAGCAGCATACATCCACAATAAATAATCAATATTACTTAACCCGACGACTTGTGAGCTTAATAGATCAAAGGCAGGATTAATATTCGACCAATAAAGCGGTGTATCCGTACCCATTTCTACAACACCATCACGAACAGCCTCAAGAACACCAGCAGCTTCAGTAAGTTCCCCGACTTGATGAACAGTAATGTTTAATCGACCGTTACTAAGTTCTTTCACAAGTTCAGCAAATCTTTCATCTTGCCCAATGTGTAATGAGCCTCCACCCCAAGGCGTTACCATTCGCCAATTAAAAGTTTCTCCACTAGCCGTATTCGTTGAAGTATTATCGTTGTTGTTGTTTTGGTTGCTGCCAGCCTCTTGGTTCATACAAGCGCTCATAATTATAACGGTTAAAATAAGTAAAAAAACAATGAAGTTCCTATTTCTTTTCATTAGATTAGCCCCTTTCCATTTTTTAATCCAGTTAAGTTTGAACCTAACAAGTTAACCTCTTCATCACCCCCAGTAATTAATAAAAACAATATCGTAATGTTGGTAAACGTGGTAACCGCTTACATTTTTTCTGAGTTGATGGACAAGTTAAGCCCTTTCTTCATAGATTGTTTTCCTTAATCAAAGTCTGCGGCACTTAAAAATCGATTTACCTACCTAGCAATGTAAATCTGTCACATTCACAAATAGGAGCTGTTGAACAATTTTGTACCAAAATTTACAAACCGCAGTCACCGACTATAGTTTCTAAAATGATTATATTTATAATATACAAAATTGTCAAATTATTTATTGAAAAAAACTAAAACTTTTTAGATATAAAACAGAAACATATAAAATCTTTTCTCTTAAAAAAATTTTATATTTATAATCCTAATAAAGTGAAACTTTTCAGCAGGAGTTTTTTCATCTCCCACTGAAAATAAGTAACCTATTGGGGTATTACTGAGACCCGCCAATAACAGAATAACCACACCTTATTATCAAGGTGTGGTTATTCATCATCCGAGCAATAGTAGTTTATTATTGTTAATTAAACGATAAATTTGGAAACATCCTTTTGTAACGTTTCAGCAACATCGGCAAGTTCCCCTGAACTTACATTTACCTCTTCTACAGTTGCTGCCTGTTCTTCTGTCGCAGCTGCAACTTCTTCTGCCGCTGCAGCTGATTGTTCTGTAATACTTGATATTTGTTCAATGGACTCTAACACTTCTTTTATGTTTTCTTCTATTTTTGTAAAATACTCTTTAACTTCATTTGCGCCTCGTTCTGTCGATTCTACTTGTTCTACTATTTTCGTTAATGCTTCACCGCCAAGCTTTATTTTCTCGACTTGAGTTTGAACTAACTTTGAATTTTCGCCCATAAGTTCAACTGTTTCATTCGTTTCAGATTGAATTGATTTAATTAGGTTTGCAATTTGGTTAGCATTAGCATTCGATTGTTCTGCTAATTTTCTAATTTCATCTGCAACTACAGCAAATCCTTTTCCATGTTCACCAGCTCTTGCAGCTTCTATAGAAGCATTTAAAGCTAATAAGTTGGTTTGTTCTGAAATTCCGGTAATAATGCTCGTAATTTCACCAATTTCACCTGATCTTTTTCCTAATTGTTCTACAGAATCAGCTGCCTTTTTTACAGATAGAGACATCGTTGCAAGTTGATCAATTGCCTCTTTTATCGACTGCTCACCATTATAGGAATATTGAGTTGTTTCCTTAGCTTGTTTAAACATAAGAACCGCTTCTTCTCTGCCGTGCACAACTTCTTCCGATGACTTTTGCATTTTTGTGAGAATTTGACTTGAAAAATCAGCTTGTGTCGTAACTCCATCTGCAATCTCACCAATTGTAACTGCGATCTGATTTGAAACATGCTCCGTCTGTTCCGCACTTAATGATAATTGCTGAGACGTTAATGCCGCTTTATCAGCATTTGCTTTAACACTAGTAACAATATTTTTGATATTTCCAATAAATAAGTTGGTTGAATCCGCTAAATCTCCAATTTCATCATTACTATTAACTTTAATTTTTTTCGATAAGTCTCCACCACTTTGCGATAAATTATCTAACTCTGACCTTAACAAAAGTAATGGCTTAGTTAACTTAGAAGCAAATAAAATTGCAACTATAATAACAATCGCAGTGGTAATGATTAGAGCTAGCACCATTTTCCAAAGCAACGATTGAACAGAACTAAGTGCTTCATTCGAATCCATTTCAGCTACTATTATCCAATCCAGTCCATTAATATTTAATGGTGTAAAAGCACTTAACACTTCATTTCCACGATAATCTTCAATGATCTTTACCGCGGTTTCACCTTGTATTGCGTTCTCTGTCGCCTCTGTTTTCACTTCCATTACACCTATGGTAGAATCTTCAATAAAGCGAGAGTTTGATCTCATTAAAAAATCATGACCAACAAGGTAAGCTTCTCCTGTTTCTCCTAGCCCCTCACTGCTTTGCATCATCTGGCTAATATCGGCATCCGACAGTTGTAAGGCCACAACGCCAAGATGCTCTCCAGTGCTATTTCGAACAGAGTGAGCTATAAATGCAGCTGGTGCATCGGAAGGTTCATAATGTTCATAATCAGCAATTGCAAAGCCATCATTGGCATTTTTGAAAACATCAGCTAGTCTAGTATTATTATAGGGACCCGTTATTAAGTTGGTACCATAATCAGCTTCTTTCTCCACTGTATATATGATATTTCCTTCTGTATCTATTAAAAATAAATCGTAATAATTGTACGTCTTGATAAATTCTTCAAAATACTCTTCTGCCGTTCGCTCTATTGTTCTATTATTATTCCTTCCTTCATCAGTTGTTTGATTTCCCATCGTTAGATATGTAATTCGATTTCTAGCTAAAAGTGTGATATCCCCTTCTCTTTCATCAAAATAATCTTCAACCATTCCTTTTTTTACTTCTCTAATCGATGTTAGATGATTAAGTGTCGATTCTTCTAATGCAGAAGAGGACGTTGTAACGCTCAAACTAAATAAAATTAACATTGGTACTAAACTGATCAGTAAAAAGGCTATTAATACTTTCTTTTTCACTTTTACTCCTCCAAATGATTTCTTTGAAACTCCCCCATAGTAAAACACTAATATTTCACCATGCTAAAGTACCCATACCCAAATCTAACACCTTATAAACCTACTTTTTTACTATTAACAAAGACTTATATATTCATTCCATAAACTTTCACCTTAAACAAAGCAAAAAAGCCGTCTCAAATGGGCACACATCCCACTGAGACAGCTTTTTTCATTTTATAAATATTTTCTATGCATTTTCTTCCCATCGTACGTAAAAACGATTTTCTTTTCATTAATAACGGTTTCCATATGAGTGGACCGGCCCCATAACTGGTGGATATACGGCATAACCTTCTCTAAATATCCTACGTCTAATTCCGTACCTTCATAATGGTGAGTAATATACAACTCTCCATTCTTTAAATAGTCACCGTCCGTAACTGTTAAATACGGGAAGCCGCCATTAACTCGGGATTGAACGAGTTGATCACGAATATTTTCCCACTCTTTATCAACAATCTTATAATCTGATCCTTGCTTTTGGAATAAGAATAAATCTTCACGATTAACAAGATCCTTCGTCAAGTAATTGCGAATAAACGAAATATCGGATTCTATTTCCCTTACTTCATAGATTTTCTCTCTTCCGCTGCCAGGTTTCACACCTTGTCGTTCTTTCATTTCCTTCGTTGGATTGTTATATCGCTCTTCAATATCTTCAAAAATTTTAAGACCGAGATAATATGGATTGATGCTCGTCTTTGATGGTTGAACAACACCGGAGTTTAGCTTAGCATATTCGATAGCTTCATCGGTTGTAAGTGAAAGTTCACGCATAATTCGAATATGCCAGTACGACGCCCAACCTTCATTCATGATTTTTGTTTCTAGTTGAGGCCAGAAATAAAGCATTTCTTCACGCATCATGGTAAGGATATCTCTTTGCCATGGGTCAAGTTCACGGCTATATTCTTCAATAAATAACAATAAATCTTTTTCTGGTTTTGGCGGGAATTTTTTCTTCTTTTTCTTTTGAGGTTCAGCAGGTTTATTAATTCCAAGGTCCCACAAATCATCATATGGTGAAGTTGCCTTCGTTGTTTCGTCTTCTTCCTCTTCTTCCATCGACCAAGCTAATTTAGAACGTAAAATACTTGGGTCAATATGTTCTTGAATCGCTAAAATCGCATCTAAGAATTTCTCGACTTCTTCCCTGCCATGGATCATTTCATAACGATAAATTCTTTCAGCCGTCGCACTCATACTTTCGACCATATCCCGTCTCGTGTTGGAGAAACGGACATTGTTCTTAAAGAAATCACAATGGGCCAAAACGTGGGCAACGATCAGCTTGTTTTGGATAAGTGTGTTGGAATCGAGTAAAAAGGCATAACAAGGGTCTGAATTAATGACCAACTCATAAATTTTACTTAAACCTAAATCATATTGGAGCTTCATTTTGTGGAATTGTTTTCCGAAACTCCAGTGTGAAAATCTCGTCGGCATCCCGTAAGCACCAAACGTATAAATAATATCTGCAGGACAAACTTCATATCGCATTGGAAAAAAATCTAAGCCAAACCCTTGAGCAATTTCAGTGATCTCATCAATCGCATATTCTAAATCTTTCTGTTCGTGCGGTAACATAGACGACCCTCCTCTAGTCTTCCGGTTATAACAATTTATGAAAAAAACAGGCAAATAATGACCCTTTTATGGTGCCTTTATGGTACCAGGTACCCCTTTATGGTACCTGGCACCATAAAGGGGTACCTGGCACCTTTAATTCTCTAACTCTTTCCATCTTTAATGTGGTGTAGCAAAAAGAGCAACAACCATAATTTTGGTTGTTGCTCTTTAGGTTTGGAATTACTTTCTGTTATTGATTAAGCTGCGCAGCACGTCATGTTGCAGCAAGGTTTTTGTACCTGTATTTCTCTTCTCTTTGCAAAAAAACTTACTAATCGTTTAAATAAAGTGCCCTGTTTTTTCTCCTCACTACTAACTTTACGATGAACTTCATCATAGGTTTTCTTAATTACTTCTTGTTTATATTGAATAGCAGCCCGATATGTCTGTTCATTAAGCATGATTTAATAACCTCCTCTTTATGAGCAGCATGTATTAGAGTTATTTTCTAGTTCTGTATCTTCCCACGTGTAAAAGAACTCCCACTCATTTCCATCGGGGTCAGAAATCCAAAATTTATCTTGTCTTGCATAGCAACAAACGGTGTTTATTTCTTCTCTTGTTTCATTTCCTTGAGCAGTCATACGAACTCGATGCCTCTCAATATCTTCTGGCCGGTCTACTTGAATACCAAAGTGATTAATTTGATTTCCCTCGACAGCGGTCTGTACATTTAACGTAAAATTTAATGAAAGATCAGAGATTAAATACTTCGCATAGTTCTCTTTTACTTTAACTGGCTGTGCTCCAAAAAGCTTTGAGTAAAACTCAATGGACCTTCCTAAATTTGTTACATTTAAACCCACGTGAATGTTCATTTCCAATCTCCCCTTTAATCAAATAATATTGATATTTAAAACAAAAAAAATTGATTTATAAGTTATCAAGACTGACTGAAAACAATCAGCCTCGAAACAAACAACATAATTCTTCAGATAGAAGATGGTTTACCTGTTCATCATTTAACATATAATAACTCCAAGTACCTTTTGTTTCTTTCTTAATTAAACCAGCACTTAAAAGAATTTTTAAGTGATAAGAAATTTTTGATTGAGGCATCTGAAAGATCTCACATAAGTCACATACACATACTTTTCCCCGTTGCGTCAACTCATACATAATTTCAAGCCGTTTTTTATCAGCCAAAGCTTTAAACTTGCTTTCATATTCCTCAAACGTCTTATCTAAGTTAACGTCTAGTAGTGGAATTTCTTTCATCCTTGTTCACCACCAAATATTGTCATCTTGTTAATCCTATTTTATATCGTTCTTCTTCTTTTGACAACTAATATATCAATTTTTTTTGATATAACTTTTCGACATCATTTTTGCTGTTCAATATTTATGGCTATATAAAAAAGCATGAGGGTGGACTTATTACAATCCACCCTCACACATTACGCTTGCTTCAATAGACCATTAATTTTACTCATTAACTCTTGCTTTAGTTCTGATAACCATGTTTGGCTTTCATCAAGAGTTGGTCTTTTCACACTAAAGTAGAATTTAATTTTTGGTTCTGTACCCGATGGTCTCATACAAATCCAAGAACCATCTTCTAGTGTATACTTTAAAACATTTGAAACTGGCAGTGTCAATGCTTCTTTACGATTTTCTACTAGGAAGGACCGTTCCTGTGAGTGATAATCTTCAGCTACAGTAACCTTCATTCCGCCCATTTCGTTAAGCGGATTTGCTCTAAAATGAGCGAGGATCGACTGGATTTGTTCCACTCCTGCTTTTCCTTTGAGCGTTAGTGATTCTAATCCTTCCTGATAAAAACCATATTTAGAGAATACTTCTATTAGTCCATCATACAACGTCATTCCACGAGACTTATAGTAGGCTGCCATTTCTGCTGCTAACAAACAAGCTTGAACGGCGTCTTTATCACGAACAAAGTCTCCAACCAAATAACCGTAGCTCTCTTCATAGCCGAATAAGAAAGTTTTAGATCCTGTTTCTTCATACTCCTTCATTTTTTCACCGATAAATTTAAAGCCTGTCAGTGTATCGACTGCTTCAAGTCCATATTCTTCGGCGATCACTCTACCTAATTCAGAAGTAACGATTGTTTTTAGGACTACCCCATTTTCAGGAAGGTTTCCTTTTGCTTTTCTTTGTGAAAGAATATATTCAAGCATTAACGCACCCGTTTGATTCCCTGTCAGTACAATATATTCTCCTTGTTCATTTCTTGCCGCAATCCCTACACGATCAGCATCAGGGTCAGTTGCAATTAGTACATCAGCATCGTGTTCATTGCCGTATTTGATGGCAAGTTCAAAAGCTGCATGCTCCTCAGGATTTGGTGATTTAACCGTTGAAAAATTCGGGTCAGGCAGTTCCTGTTCTTTTACAACTACTACATTTTTAAAACCAGACGTTTCAAGGACACGACGAACTGGAATATTTGCTGTTCCGTGCAATGGTGTAAACACAATGTTTACATTATTTCCTTTCTCAACCACCATCTCCGGATTAACAATAATCGTTTGAAGCTCGTCATTATAAGCTAAGTCAATTTCTTCACCAATTACTTTTAAAAGTTGAGCTGCTTTTAACTCGTTTTCATCTGCTACTTCTATTAATAATTCATCTTCAACCTCATTAACCTTTTCAATGAGAGTATTCGCTGGGCCTGGTGGAAGTTGGCACCCATCTGGACCATACACTTTGTAACCATTATATTCTGGAGGGTTATGACTCGCTGTAATTACAATTCCTCCAAATGCTTTTAAAGTTCGAACAGCAAATGATAATTCTGGAGTAGGACGTAAATCACGGAATAAATACGTTTGAATCCCGTGCTTTCCAAGTGTTAACGCTGCTTCTTTAGCAAATTCAGGTGATTTATGTCTGCAGTCATAAGCAATAACAACACCTTGCTTTTTCGCTTCTTCTCCAAAATCAGAAATATATCGTGCAAAACCTTCAGAGGCTTTACGAATTGTATATGTATTCATCCGGTTAGGTCCCGGGCCAATTTCTCCCCTCATTCCCCCTGTACCAAACTCTAGTCCTTTATAAAAGCAATCTTCCAGGCGAACATCATCATTCTTTAAAGCCTCTAATGCCTCTTTTAACTCCACTTCTAAACCACCAAAACCTACCCATCTACTATAAGCTTGTTTCCAGACCATAGTCTCCTCCTTGTCCTCTACATAACCTTACTTCATTAATAGTAAACACTTATTTATTTCCCTAAATACTTTACCATTCCTGCCATCACATTGCTAATTTTCTATAAAAATAAAGACAGAAACCCCCTGTATTTTACAAAATAAGATAAGTATTAAACCTATGTCAATGAGTGGTACGTTATGGACCGCCGATGGGATTGATGTTTAAAGATATTGTAAACTGCAGTCACATAATAAAAAGGCCAGAATTAATTTTCCAGCCTTTTCTTTACCTTATGTACTTTGATAATAAACCTAATACTGCCACAAAAATTCCCTTGAAGTAGTCACTGCAACCGAACCGGCCTTGATAGCATGATCTACTTCTTCTTTTTTTCGGATAAGTCCACCTGCTATAATCGGTATTTTTGTTTCTTCATAAACTTCCGTTATAATATGTGGCATTACACCTGGGAGGACCTCGATAAAGTCAGGTTTTGTTACTTCTAATAATTTATAACTCGTTTCAAGTGCAATACTGTCTAGTAAAAATAATCGTTGAATCGCAATTAACCCACTCTTTTTAGCTGATAGTACCACACTTTTCCTCGTTGAAATTAAACCTGCAGGCCGAATATCCTGACATAAAAACTGGGCAGCGTATTCATCATTTTTAAGTCCTTGTACTAAATCCGCATGCAAAAGCAATTGTTTATTTTTACTTTTTGCCAATCGGGTGAGACTCCTCAACTGACCGATATGACTATTTAATAAAATAATATATGTGAACTGACTTTCTAACAATTTCTCTAGCTGTTTAATATCTCTTGCAGCAGGTAATATTTTTTGTCCATTAAAATTCTCCATCACATGTCATCCTCCTCTAATACGTCATTTAAGCAGTAGATGTTCTGCTTGTCAATAACGTATAAACAGTTAATCTAACTGTTGTTGAATGACAGGAGGTAGTGGTTGATCTAAATGGAAGTGGTCTTTTGGATCACGAAAATCATTGGACATAACTTTACCATCAGATTGGAGTAAAAACTGGTTAATGTATGTTTCACTACCGCGTTTTGCCTCTACCCAACCAACCCACGTTCCACCCATGGATAATAGGATTTCAGCTTCATATAAACCATTTTCCACATGACGCATCGGCTTCTTAATATAGTGAACCATTTCTGGCATGTCTAATATTACTTTAACATTAGCATTTTTTATTGGATTTCCTTCTTCATCGTACAGAAAAATATGAAGATCATTAGTGGTCCCCGCCGAAATGACATTTTCACTTCCGACAACATCCATGTACCAATCCGTAACGAGATTTTCACGAAATAAGAGAGCATAACTCAGTAATCCCGTAATAATCAAAAAAGACATAGCAATAAAGATGGTCATAACCGATCGTTTTACAACTACTTTTTCTAAATTCAAATTGCTCATCCTTTCTCTCATCACAGCTTTTCCAACGAAAGAATGAATTAAACTCATAAGGGTGAATCATTTCGGTTTTATATATGTGCATTTACAACCCAAGCTTATAAGACAAACATTTCTGATGATATGGTCACATTCAACTACTAACAATATCTTGAATGATACTAAAGAAAAAAGACCGTTCGAAAAGATTTTTTTGATCCATTCGAACGGCCCCTCTCCAATCAATCGTAAAATTATTTTTTTTCTAGTTTGTAGTTAATTTCATATAAATCTTTTCTTCGATCACGTAATTGATTTACACTTCCGCTCCGTCTGTGACGACGCAATATTTCAAGATCAACATCCCCAACAACAACGGTGTCTATATTAGGGTGACATTCACCAACAATCGCATCACGCGGAAATTCAAAGTCAGAAGGTGTAAAAATTCCAGATTGAGCATATTGGATATCCATATTTTCGACTTGTGGAAGGTTACCAACTGTACCCGAAATAACGGTATAAACCTCATTTTCAATCGCGCGTGCTTGCGCACAATAACGAACTCTCAAATACCCTTGGCGTTCATCTGTACAAAACGGCGTAAAGATAATATTTGCTCCTTTATCTACAGCAATTCGTCCAAGCTCTGGGAACTCAACGTCATAACAAATTTGAATGGCTATTTTTCCACAGTCGGTATCAAAAACTTTGATTTCATCACCTGGACTGATCCCCCACCATTTACGTTCATTTGGAGTGATATGAATTTTATATTGTTTTTCAATCGTTCCATCTCTTCTAAACAAGTAGGCAATATTATAAATTTTATTTTCTTCCTCCACAAAGTGAGAGCCGCCAATGATATTAACATTGTACTTTACAGCTAAACTGGTAAACAATTTAATATAGTCTTCTGTGTATTCAGTTAAGCGTCTGATCGCTTGACTCGGACTTTTTTCCGGTAAGAATGATAACAGCTGAGTGGTAAAAATTTCAGGGAACACTGCAAAATCAGATCCATACCCTGCAGCTACATCAGTGTAATATTCACATTGGGTAGCAAACTCTTCAAATGAGTCAATTCTTTTCATCATGTACTGGATGCTTGTTATCCGGACAGGAAACGATGTTCTAAAATGTCGTTTACTTTTCGGTTGAAAATCGATGTTGTTCCATTCCATTAACGTCGCATATCTCATTGACGCCTTATCATCTTCTAAATAATTCGGATTAATTCGTTTAAGTGTAAATCCATTCATCACTTGGAAAGTTAGAACTGGATCATAAATATTATGTAACATGACTTGTTCGACATACTCACGAGGTGTATATTTCGTTGCATGTTTATAATAGTTAGGAATTCTCCCGCCAATAATCATACTTTTCAAATTAAGACTTCTCGCTAATTCTTTTCTCGCCTCATACAGCCGTTTCCCGATTTTCATTCTTCGATAATCCGGGTGTACCATAACCTCAATACCGTATAGGTTGTATCCATCCGGATTATGATTCGTGATATACCCCTTATCCGTAATTTCATCCCAAGTATGCTGGTCATCGTATTCATCAAAATTGATTACTAAACTTGAACATGAACCTATAATCTTCCCATCATACTCTACAACAAACTGCCCTTCAGGGAAAACGCGAATATGGCTTTCTAAGTGTTGAATTTCCCACGGTTCCATATTAGGAAAACAAAGTTTTTGCAGTGCCATAATCTCATCAAAATCTTTTCTCATGATATTTCTAATTTCTATCTTTTTCTCAAACTTTGATACATCTATTTTTGTCATGCCATCAACTCCTTTTTCCTTGAAGCTCTATTAAGAAGTGTACCCTTAACCGAGCTCTTTCAACAACCATAACAACCTATCCCCTATAATAGGAACCATTAAACAGATTCATTTATCTTCAATTATATGAGTTTACTTACGCGTTTTAATTAACGTCCTTTCTCCCACTCCTGGTTCGGGCATATAATACTCAGATAATACTCAAGACATTAATAGTTTATATTGATTTGAGGATCATTCTCCTAGATTTTTCCTCTACCACACACGTTCACGCACTTTCCGTTCACACTTTCTCCTAATTTCCTCCTCCACCGCTCACGATTACGCTTTTTATTCACACTTCCTCCTAATTTCTTCCTCCATCGCACACGATTGCACCAATAATAAGCATATTGACTAGTCTATACAAGCAAATAAAGCAATGACTAGGACAAAAACACAAGCAGCCAAAAAATTATTTCGGCTGCTTGTGTTTTCAATATTAGTTTTGTATATGTCACTTCAATTAAAAACTCTTATTGATCTGATACAGAAATATGTACCTCAATCATTCCGATTTGACTATCTAATGGAATGCTAATAAACGTTTTATTCGAATGATATTTTGAAGCCCCTTCATTTACGATAGGAGGCGTGACGTCAATAATACATTCTTCTTTAGACAGCTCCGTCGCTGTATTTCCTGCCACCCAATTTCCAAACTCTTGCACAGCGCTCCAGCCTATATCATCTAGGGTTTCTACTTCGACCCCGCCCATCATGACACCAACGATTCCTTTGGCTGTACTCTCAGAAAATGAACAAATAATTTGTCCATTCAGCTGACCGCTGACACCTAAGATAACAGAAACATGATTAGAAGGCACTGGCCCTTTTCCAGCTGACGGTTTTAAAGGTGTAACTTCTATGCCAAAGTGACTTTGTAAGATAGTTTGCGTTGCGCGACAAATTGCATTCACGTGATTTACATTCATAATAGCCTCCACATACTAATCGTAGATATTAATACTTAAACGATATGATATAAGTATAACACTCGGAATTAACTGCAACTTTATTCATGTGTCAATTTTATCATACACTACCGATCACATGGCATTTTTTTAGAAAATTTTATTAAATACCATAACTTTCCTCCTTGTTTCTAATTAAATACCACTGTTCCCTCGCTTTTTCTATTACTTTAGCATCGGTATCACGCTGTCGATGTTGTATTACTCTAGAAAAATATTTAATCGCTTCTGTTTCTGAACCTACTCTGCGATTCAATTCTCCTAACAAATAAATAACTCTTATTTCCGTTAACTGTGTCCCAATAAAATCAGATTGTTCAAATGACTGTTCATATTCTTTAAGTGCTAATCTTAAAAAACGCTGCTCTTGATCCTCTTCTTCCATCATCCTATACAACCAACCTAATCTCATATAAATTCCGGCTAAGACAATATGCTTTTCCTTTTTTAATGTCGCTGAAAGGACAGCTAATTTATAGGTCATTATTGCATCAACAACTGTTCGTTCCTTTCCAAAATCTCTTGGCTTCCATCGTGACGATATGTCCTGTTCAATTCTGTTTTTTGCTTCCGGCGGGAAGGTGTTTGTAAAATGGTCCGTTGCTGCAAAGCCACAATTTGGACAAACATGTACCTCATACAAATAAGGGTTACAGCTATCGTCTTTATACACTGTAAAAAAATCACTTTCTATTCTTTCTGTCCTTATAAACCTAGTACGAATTCGTTTTGTAGTATATCTTTCTCCACATACTAAACAAGTTATCTCTTTGTCATATAAAGGCTCAATTTGCTGTTTCACTAGCATCACCTACTAAAATTTTAACACTACATTATTATTAAAATATAACATTATAAATACTTTATACCTAAGCAACTTTCAATACAAGTAATTCCATTGTACTATATTTTCTCTTCTTTGCGACAAAACCTCTTATCTTTAGACAACATTCCGTATTATTTTCTTCCTTTATGATGTTTGAATCTTCATCACCACTAGAAGATTGTTAGATTTTGTAACATTAATTTTATTTTCTTTGTGTAAATCCAAGAGGGTTTCTTTTTATAATGTAGAAAGCTTAACCTAAGAACTTTATTTCAGAAAGGTTGTAGGTCTTTTGCAAACAGAAAAGCTTAGTGAATATGATCTTTATTTATTTCATCAAGGCAACCTTTTTTACAGCTACAAAACTCTTGGAGCCCATCTATGTGAAAAAGAGGGAACAAGAGGGGTACGCTTTGCAGTTTGGGCACCTAATGCAGAAGCCGTCCGTGTTGTAGGCGATTTTAATAATTGGAATGGAACAAACCACACTATGCATAAAATAAGTGAGTCAGGCGTTTGGTGGTGCTTTATTCCAAATCTACATGAGGGAGCAATCTACAAGTATGAAATCCACTCCAAACATGGGGGAGTTCTCCTAAAATCAGATCCATACGCCTTCTACTCTGAACTCCGCCCACAAACTGCTTCCATTGTATCTAATTTAAATAACTACAAATGGGGAGATGAGGCTTGGCAAAAAGCAAAGAAAACAAAAAATCTATTAAATGAACCGTTGCTCATCTATGAAGTTCACCTTGGATCTTGGAAACGCAAAGACAATGGTGAGTTTTATACATACAGAGAATTAGCTACCGAGTTGATTAATTATGTAAAAGAGATGGGATATACCCATATTGAAATCCTCCCGATTACCGAACATCCTTATGATCGTTCTTGGGGCTACCAATCCACGGGATTCTTTTCAATAACTAGTCGATTTGGGACACCCGAAGATTTTATGTACTTCGTCGACCAATGTCATCAAAATGATATTGGAGTATTGTTAGATTGGGTTCCAAGTCACTTTTGTAAAGATGAACACGGTCTTCGATTATTTGACGGTGAACCATTATTTGAATACGCAGATGAGCGCAAAGCTGAAAAAAAGGGCTGGGGAACTCTGTCCTTTGATTTTGGACGTTCTGAAGTGAATAGTTTTTTAATATCAAACGCATTTTTTTGGCTTGATATGTTCCATATTGACGGACTCCGGGTGGATGCTGTTTCAAGTATGCTGTACTTAAACTTCGACAGAGAAGATGAAGAAAAAATTACTAATCAATATGGCGGTGAAGAGAATATTGAGGCTATTCAATTTCTCCGTAAACTAAATGAATCCGTATTTGAGGTTTTCCCTAATACTTACATGATGGCAGAAGAGTCCTCCTCTTGGCCATTAGTCAGCGCCCCGACATATGTCGGCGGACTAGGATTTAATTATAAGTGGAATATGGGCTGGATGAATGACATGCTCCGTTATATGGAAATGGAACCTGTTCATCGTAAATGGCACCATCAATTAATAACCTTTTCCTTTTTTTATGCTTTCTCAGAGAATTTTATCCTTCCCTTATCACATGATGAAGTTGTTCATGGTAAAAAATCATTACTCAACAAAATGCCAGGTGATTATTGGCAAAAGTTCGCCAATTTACGTGCATTCCTCGGCTATATGATGACTCACCCAGGTAAGAAGTTGTTATTTATGGGTGGGGAATTTGGTCAATTTGATGAATGGAAAGACCTTGAAGACTTAGATTGGGAACTACTAGAGTATCCTTCACACCAAGATTTTTCCCACTACATGAAATCACTTAACACCTTTTATAAATCTGAAAAGTCATTATGGGAATTAGATCATCACAATGATGGGTTTGAATGGATTGACCCGCATGACTATGAACAAAGTATTGTTAGTTTTATGAGAAAAAGTAATGACTCTAAAGATTTCGTTATCGTTGTTTGCAATTTTACTCCTATTGTTCGTTATAACTATCATATCGGAGTTCCTTTTATGGGGACTTATGTTGAAGCATTTAATAGTGATAGACAAGAATTTGGCGGCTCTAATCAAACGCTAGACCAGCCATTAATTAGCGAAAAAGAAACATGGCATAACCAACCATATCGGTTAACGATTAAAGTTCCTCCATTAGCTATGCTAGTTTTGAAATTTACAGGCAGTGAAATAGAAAGAGAGTGAGGCGATAATATGAAACAAAAGAAAGAATGTGTGGGGATGTTATTAGCTGGAGGAGAAGGCAAAAGATTAGGTCTTCTGACTAAAAAAATTGCTAAACCAGCTGTTTACTTCGGTGGAAAATATCGAATTATTGATTTTACACTTAGTAATTGTACAAATTCTGGTATAGATACCGTTGGTGTTCTTACACAATATGAACCATTGGCATTAAATACACATCTAGGAATTGGAAGCCCGTGGGATTTAGATCGCCGGAATGGCGGGTTAAGTGCGTTGCCTCCTTTTATCGAAAAAACAGGTGGCTCTTGGTATAAAGGAACTGCAGATGCCATCTATCAAAACATTAATTTTATTGAACAGTATGACCCGGAATATGTACTGATCATCTCGGGTGATCACATTTATAAAATGAACTATGCTGCTATGCTAGATTTTCATAAGAAGAATAATGCCGATGCTACTATATCCGTCATTGAAGTTCCTTGGGATGAGGCGAGTCGCTTTGGGATTATGAATACAGATGACAACTATGTCATTAATGAATTTGAAGAAAAACCGGAAAATCCAAAAAATAATTTGGCCTCTATGGGAATTTATATTTTTAATTGGAAAGCTCTAAAATCGTATTTAATTGAAGATTCAACTTACCCATATTCGAGTAATGACTTTGGAAAGGATATCATTCCAAAGATGCTTGAAGATGGTAAGAACATGGTTGCCTTCCCGTTTAGAGGCTATTGGAAAGATGTCGGTACTGTTAAAAGTTTCTGGGAAGCCAATATGGATTTATTGAGAGATTCTCCATCTTTACAGTTGAGTGACCCGAATTGGAAGATCTACTCGGTAAACCCTAATCAACCACCTCAATATATTGCTCCTACAGCATCTATTGAGTGTTCGATGATTAACGAAGGCTGCTTGATTTATGGTAGTGTCTATCGTTCTATCCTCTTTTATGGAGTTGAAATTCAAGAAAACAGTCAAATTAAAGACAGTGTCATTATGCCAAATGTTACGGTTGGCAAGAATGTAACCATAGAGAGAGCTATTATAAATGATGGTACCATCATTCCGGATAATGTTGTCATTAAGCCAAGTACACCAAAAGATATTGTAGTGATAGACAAAGACACCGTTCTTTCAGATATTGCCGTTGTAAATGGATAAAAGATCTTAGGAGAGGATCTTATTAGTAGAGGGTCTTAGTAGAGAGGGGAATGTTATATGGATTCAATGATGGGTGTTATTAACTTAGATAGTGAATTAGATTTGTTAAATGAGTTAACATATTTTCGTTGCGGGGCTGCGGTTCCTTTTGGGGGAAGATACCGATTAATCGATTTTGTCTTATCTAACATGACCAATGCTAAAATTAGTGATACTGCTGTATTTACAAGAAGAAAATATCGTTCGCTTATGGACCACCTTGGTACAGGCGCAGCTTGGGACTTAGACCGTAAGCGTGGAGGGTTATTTATTCTTCCACCTGACTGGAATGATCCTTCTGACATATCGCAAGGAGATCTTCAGCACTTTCATAATAATCGTGATTTTTTTGATAGAGGAATTTCTCAATACGTATTAATCACAGGTAGTCAAAATGTATGTAATATCGACTATAATCATGCATTTAAATATCACTTAGAAACAGGTGCAGATGTAACAGTGATCTATAAACCTGTCCCAAATCTTGAAGAGGAACATAAGCAATGTCACAAAGTAGAGATGGATGAGACTGGAAGAATTACAGCTATTACTAACGACCATTTCAACCATTTTGTATCTCTAGATATGATGATTATTCATAAGAAGCTACTCATGGATATCGTTGACCATTGTATTGCAAGGCGAATGGATAATTTCTTTAGAGATGGCATTATCCAAAACTTAGATCAACTCAAAGTTATGGGATACTCTTATCATGGCTACTTAGCGGTGATTAATTCGATTGAAAGTTACTACAAACATAGTATGTCTTTACTTGACCCTAAAGTGTATCGAAATCTATTCTTTAATGAAAACCTAATTTATACAAAAGTAAAAGATGAACCTCCTGCCAAATACTTAAAAGGCTCTTCTGTCAAAAACTCATTAATTGCTAATGGGTGCATAATTGAAGGAACGGTTGAAAATAGCATCCTATTCCGGGGAGTTCATGTAGAAAAAGGAACTGTCATTAAAAATTCAATTGTTATGCAACGTTGTGATATTAAAGAAGATGGCAAACTTGAGAATGTCATATTAGATAAAGATGTGGTCTTATCACCCGAACGAACACTTGTCGGTTGCAGCGAACAACCCTATGTTGTTGCTAAGCGTAAAGTCATCTAACCAACAAACTTCATTATAACTAAGTTTAATAGCCGAAACGGACATATTAAACATCATCAAGGAGATGGAAAAATTGAACGTACTCTTCATTGCATCAGAATGTACACCATTTATTAAGACAGGTGGATTAGCCGATGTGATCGGCTCTCTGCCTTCCTCCTTAAAAAAAACTGGTGTTAATGTATCTATTATGTTACCAAATTACAGTGACATCCCGGAAGAATATAGAGACGAAATGAAACTAATTAAAACATTAACGGTTCATGTCGGATGGAGAAAACAATATTGCGGGTTGCTTCAGTTCATTCATAATGGCATTACTTATTACTTTATCGATAATGAATACTACTTTAAGAGAAAGGGATTATACGGACATTTTGATGATGGCGAACGATTCGCCTTCTTTAATCATGCCGTAATCGACTCTTTACCTTATTTAGAAGACAAACCAGACGTTTTACATTGTCATGATTGGCAGACAGGGTTAATTCCTGCCTACATTAAAACAATGTATACATATCAGCCGTTTTACCGTGAATTAAAGACTGTTTTTACAATTCATAATCTGATGTACCAGGGAATTTATCCTGCAACGATTTTTCATGATCTTCTTAACTTTTCGGATGAACATTATTTTGGTTTAGAATACAACGGGTGTATTAACTTCATGAAAGCAGCCCTTTTTCACTCAGACGTGCTAACAACAGTAAGTGAAACGTATTCTAAAGAAATTCAATATCCATACTTCGGTGAGAATTTAGAAGGAATGCTCATCCACCGTAAAGATGATTTACACGGAATTGTTAATGGAGTTGATTACGAAGAATATAACCCTGAAACAGACCCTTATATTTATAAAAATTATAGTCATTCACCGATCGAAAAAATGGTGAATAAACGCCTCCTCCAGGAAGAATTAGGTCTTCCTAAAGTTGAAGATGTTCCAATGATAGCTATCGTTAGTCGATTTGTAGAGCAAAAAGGGTTTCCGCTTATTCGACATGTATTAGAGGAATTACTTTCTTTAGATATTCAACTCGTTATTTTAGGTACTGGTGATCCCGAGTTTGAGCATGCGTTCAAAGATGCCGCTAATCGCTTTCCAGAAAAAGTTTCAACAAGTGTAACATTTAGTGAACCGTTAGCTCGAAAAATTTATGCTGCTTCCGATTTATTTTTAATGCCTTCCCGCTTTGAACCTTGTGGAATAGGCCAACTTATCGCCTTACGATATGAAAGTGTACCAATTGTTAGAGAAACCGGCGGTCTTAAGGACACAATTGAACCTTACGACGAGTTTTCATCTAACGGCAATGGCTTTAGTTTTACCAATTACAATGCACATGACATGTTATATACGATTAAACGGTCCCTTCGTTTTTATAAAGACAAAGAACACTGGACCAAGATCTTAGAAAATGTTTATCAATCCAATTACTCGTGGGAACAATCGGCCAAACGTTATACAGATTTGTATATAAAAACCTTAAAGGTTTAAGGAGTGGGGATTATGTTTTCTAGTAAAGAGTCATTTAAAGTTGCTTTAACTGAAAGGTTAGAAAAAAAGTTTGGTAAAGATGCAAAAGACGCTTCACCCATTGAAATCTATCAGACGATTGGAACACTTGTTAAAGAGAAAATGAATAAAAGCTGGGTTGAAACCAATAAACATTATTTAAAAAATGAAGAAAAACAAGTTTATTATTTTTCAATGGAATTTTTGCTAGGACGATTATTGGAAAGTAACCTATTAAATACAGGTACACTAACAACTGTCAAAGACGCATTAATAGAACTAGGGATGGACCCTGAAGAAATTTTTGAACAAGAGCATGATGCTGGTCTTGGGAACGGCGGACTTGGCCGGCTCGCAGCTTGTTTTTTAGATTCGCTTGCGTCATTAGAACTCCCAGGTCACGGGTGCGGGATCCGTTATAAGTATGGATTATTCCAGCAAAAACTAATTGATGGTCATCAAGTAGAACTTCCTGATTATTGGTTAGAAGAAGACTATGTGTGGGAAGTTCGTCGATCTGACAAAGCAATTGGGGTTCGCTTCGGCGGAAATGTCAACCCTGAATTTATAGATGGTCGTTTAACTTTCCATCATACGAACTATGAAACCGTTATGGCTGTTCCTTATGATGTACCTATTGTAGGCTATGAAAATCAGACGGTTAATACGTTACGCTTATGGAGTGCTGAATCTACTACAAACGACTTTAACTTCCATTCTTCTAATAGAAACGACTATTACAAATACCTAGAATATAAACGTTCTATAGAGTCCATTTCTGAGTTCCTATACCCAGATGATTCCTACTTTGAAGGGAAACTGCTTCGCCTAAAGCAACAGTACTTTCTCGTTTCAGCTGGAGTCCAAAGCATTATTAAGATGTTTAAAGAAAAATATAACAATGACCTAAGAAAACTTCCCGAAAAGATTACAATGCAAATTAATGATACCCACCCTAGCTTAGTAGTTCCTGAATTAATGAGAATATTAATGGATGAAGAAGGTTTCGGTTGGGATGAAGCATGGGCGATTACTACAGAAACAGTAGCCTATACCAACCATACAACTTTAAGTGAAGCACTGGAAAAATGGCCCGTTTCTCTTGTGCAACAACTTATTCCACGAATTTACATGATCATTGAAGAAATCAATGAACGTTTTTGTCAGATGCTATGGTTTGATTTTCCTAACTTACGAGAAAAAATTCCACAAATGGCCATCATCGCTTATGACCAAGTACATATGGCTCATCTAGCAATTGTGGGAAGCTTCAGTGTAAACGGTGTTGCGAAAATTCATACCGATATTTTAATACAAAAAGAAATGAAAGATTTTTACACGGTTTATCCTAACAAGTATAACAATAAGACAAATGGAATTACTCACAGACGTTGGTTATTGAATGCTAATCCAAAACTAGCTGAGTTGATTACAGATACCATCGGCAAAAGATGGATCAGCCAACCAAAAGAACTGATTGGATTACTAAAATATGCTTCAGACCCGTCATTCCAGGAGAAAGTTAGAAATGTCAAACAAGACAATAAACGAAAACTAGCAAGATTAATTAAAGACCAGTGCGGTATTACTGTCGACGAACATTCGATATTTGATGTCCAAATTAAACGACTCCATGGATACAAGCGTCAACTGATGAATATTTTCCATATTATTCATCTATATAATGTACTTCGCGAAAATCCAAACTTAGATATAACACCCCGTACATTTATCTTTGGGGCAAAAGCAGCACCAAGCTATTACTTTGCAAAAGAAGTCATTAATCTTATTGTCACAGCAGCAAACTTAATTAATAATGATCCAGTTGTGAACAATAAATTAAAGGTCGTCTTTCTAGAGAATTATAGTGTTTCTCTTGCTGAAAAAATCATTCCTGCCGCAGATGTCAGCCAGCAAATTTCCACAGCGAGCAAAGAAGCTTCTGGAACAGGCAACATGAAGTTAATGATGAATGGGGCCTTAACTCTTGGAACATTAGATGGTGCCAACGTAGAGATTAAAGAAATGGTCGGTGACGAGAATATCTTTATTTTCGGCTTAACAGCACAAGAAGTCCTAAACTATTATCAGTTCGGCGGATATAACGCAAGACATATTTATAACTCAGACCATAGGATCCGGACCATTCTTGATCAACTAGTTAATGGCTTCTTTAATAAGGACGAATATGAATTTAAAGATATCTACTATAATATTTTATCTAACAATGATGAGTTTTTTGTACTAAAAGACTTTGACAGCTATATTGAGGCTCAAGAAATGGTCGATCAAAATTACCGCGATCAAAACAATTGGTTGAAGAAGAGTATTACCAATATCGCTCATTCAGGTAAATTTTCTAGTGACCGAACAATTTCGGAATATGCCAGTGAAATATGGCGTCTTAGTCCGGTTCACGTTTAAACGAAGTAACTATAAATAATTTATATTAAGTAAAGCTCTTCATTAATAAAAAACTCCTCTATGGGAATGGACTGAAACGGTTGCATCCACCATGAGGAGTTTTTTATCATACTTTAGATAATAGACTGCAACTTAGATTGTTTTTATAGAATTCCATAAACTACCTATTGACAAATGTGTCTTTAGACATAAAGTGAGATATCTCTTTACAGTAAAATATCCCCCCTCGTATATTCATTAACTCCTCCCTATTCCCTGCTCTAAAAGATTTATGACATTACTTTTCTACCCTTTTGTCAAAACCATATTCCCAAATGTGAAAAATTGTCGAATAATAAACAAGGTTATTAAAAAATTGCGGAATTTGACACATAGTTTTTGTTATGGGGAGAGGTTTACATTGTCTGATTACAAAATGATTACTAAAACTCGAAAACAAAGAATTTTAGATGAGAGGAAAAAAGCATGTAAAATAAGAAGAGGTAAAGTCGTACGTTATGCGTTAGCAGGAGCTCTTGTAACAAGTGCTTTAATCAACCTTAATAGCGCTACAGGAAAAGCGCTGGCATGCAGCGCTGAATATCAGGTAAAGTATGGTGATACTCTCTATTCGCTCGCTAAAAAGCATCGGGTTTCAGTACATGACATTATGTCAGCAAATGATCTTACGACAGATTTTCTTAGAGCTGGACAACTTTTATATCTGCCAACGAACTCGAGTCATAACAACACTGACATTCCCCCACAAATTGAAAGCTCGAATCATGATGTATCTATTGACAATATAAAATATAGAGTGAAACAAGGTGATAGTCTTTTTTCTATCGCTAAAAGGTACCAAATTACAATAGAAGAAATTAAATCAACAAATCATTTGACATCTGACCTTATTAGAGTCGATCAACTGCTCGTTATACCTAAAACATCGACTAATACTAGTGAAAGCAACCATAAAAACGATACTGAACGTAACCATTCACAAAAGAGTCATACAACTGCCATATACACAGCAGTAGCTGGCGACACGTTATGGGGCATCGCACAACGCTTTAATACCTCTATAGAGGCTATCAAACGTGATAATAAACTCAAAAGTGATATTATCCTTATTGACCAAAAGCTGATTATTAAAAAAAATGACATCAAAAAGAACGCAGCTACGGTCGTAGGAATTGTTGATAACATCTCAATTGAGGTTCTTATTGGAGGAGAGCATAAAGTTCTGCAAATCCCATACGGAACAGCAAAGAAATTTGATAAATTAGTCGGTAAAAAAGTCAACCTGGTTTATATCAACACTAACCGTCCTCATCTGGTGTCAATTGAAGATTAATCGATAAAGGCTAAACCAATGTAAAAAAAGGTTTAGCCTCATCTTTTATATTTCTTCTCTAATTTGAAGAGCGACATGTGGATAGTCTGTAAATATTCCAGTCACTCTGCTTTGGAAAGCCTGTTTCATCATTTGATTATCATTAATCGTATAAGGCCTTACTGAAATGCCTGCTTCCATCAAGGGCTTTATCTCACCATCTAGCATCATTGGAAAAAAGTAATGAAACCCTCTTGTGCCAGTTGATTGGATATAAGATAGTGGTTTAAACAATCCAGCAACAACAATAACCGCTGTCTCTACTGTTGTTGCCTCTTGTTCTATACTGGCAATTAATACATGATCAAAAGATGAAATAAGAATGCGGTCACTCATACCGTGGTGATCGATTAAATGCTTAACAGCTTCCCACATTTCTTTCCGTTCCCACGAGGGACACTTCAACTCTAAATTAAGCCTGAAAGTATAATCCTTTGCCCATATTAATACTTCCTCTAAAGTTGGAATTCTCTCTTGACGAAATTGTTCACTGTACCAAGCACCAGCACTGTACGTCATTAGTTGGTCTAGTGTATGGTCACGTACCATTCCCTTTCCTTCAGTTGTTCGCTCTAACGTCACATCATGAATAATAACAGGTATTTTATCTTTCGTTAATTGTACATCTAATTCAATCCCATCAATGGGCAGCTTGGCAGCTGCTTTGAATGCAATCATCGTGTTTTCAGGATAAAGGCTGGACAATCCACGGTGTGCAAATACTTCCGTATGTACCTTTTTCATTTTTACCCCTTCTTTCTTCCTTTTTTATTGTAGCCACTAGTAAACTTTATCTTGTACATTGTATTTAATTTGTTAAAGCTATTCTAAACTTTTCGCTTTATTCCTTTAGAAAAATTCAAAACTATTGATCTTGTACCATTTGCTTACCTTTTAGTTCGTTAGTCAATTCTTCCAGGTTTGTAAAGGTATATGTTGGTTTCTGCTTTATGTTTATTACTTCTTCTTGCGTTTGGCCATCAGTAATTAGTATGGTATCCATCCCTAAAGCTTGACCTATAGCCACATTACTAGCTAATGAATGACTAACCATGACTGCATGGCCAGATTGATTATGGATCTTCTTTAATAACACTTGTTGCATCCAAATCGATGGTTTCCCCGTTACATTGATCTTCAATCTATTGATTGGTTGTTCACCGATAAAAACTCTTGCTATCGATCCTGATTCCATTTTGTTTTGATTAGGGCCATTTAAATCTGGATTTAACAAAATAAGCTTCGCTCCTCGTTGTAATAGAGAAAACGCATCTTGCAGCTCTTGAATTTCTAAAGTACTTGTCAACGAGAGAATAACATAAACCTCTCCTTTGGTTTTCTCACCGGCGGAAGCTAATATATGACTTCCCTTCTTGCGCATTTCATCTTTTATCAGGTCAGAACCTGCAATAAACAGACTGACTATTTTACTTCTGTCACTAAAATAATCTTGGATGGCGTGCATCGGGGTAATAATTTGATTGAGAGCCGTTTTTATCCCGATTAATTCCAATTCTTTCTTTATGGTTGTCGAGCAATCAAGTTGATTCGTAAAAAAATAAACTTTTTTACTTTGTTGTTTTAATAATTTAATAACTTCACTAATGTATGGAAATGTTAGGTTACCAGTTACTATCATACTATCTAAATGAAAGAAAAATGTTTTGTATTCCTTCATCAGTGCCCCCCAAAGTGTTCATTTACATTCTTTCAAACCTGTTCAAAACTCAGTAATATATTAGTAAAAGATAACAAATGATTATTAAGAGCATATTAATTAAACATGAATATTGCTTTAGATTTGTAAATTAGAAAAGCGCAAGGGCCCGTTTAGCGACGTAACGGACTGAAGTGAACCATAGGAGATAAAGGAAACACGGTGATCGCTAGTGAGCCGATGTTGACTTATCGCAAGGAGGTGAGCGAAGTCTCGCTAGTCGCTGGGCACTGGAGCTAGACACCCTCGAACTTTATAACTTCTGAGCTGATAAAAAAGAGGAAAAACCAAATGGCTTTTCCTCTCTTTTTATATAATTAAACATTTTTGGGGAAAACGTTTGAATTATGCAGTAACACCAGCGATTGCTTGCTCTACTGGCACATATGACATATCTAAAGCTTTAGCTACCGCTTCATATGTGATTACACCATTTGCAGCATTAACTCCTAATTTTAATGCTGTGTTATCAGTGATTGCTTGTTGTACACCTTTATTAGCAATTTGTAATGCATAAGGAACTGTAACATTCGTTAATCCGATCGTAGATGTACGCGGAACAGCACCTGGCATATTAGCAACTGCATAATGAACAACACCATGCTTAACATACGTTGGATTATCGTGAGTTGTAATTTGGTCAACCGTTTCGATAATACCACCTTGGTCGATCGCAACATCAACAACAACCGAACCTGTTGTCATCGATTGGATCATTTCTTCAGTGACAAGCTTTGGTGCCTTAGCTCCTGGAATAAGAACAGCTCCAATAACGAGATCACTTTCTTTTACTGCTTCAGCTATATTTAATGGATTCGAAATTAATGTTTGAATAGAGTTTCCAAAAATATCATCTAGTTGACGTAAACGCTCAGGGCTTAAGTCGATCATTGTTACTTCTGCACCTAAACCGATTGCAATTTTCGCAGCATTTGTACCAACAACACCGCCGCCAATGATGGTAACTTTTCCTCTTTTCACACCAGGAATACCTGATAGTAAAATCCCTTTTCCACCTTTAGGTTTTTCAAGGAATTGAGCACCAATTTGCGCAGCCATACGTCCCGCTACTTCACTCATTGGAGTAAGTAATGGAAGAGTACGGTTCACTTCAACTGTTTCGTAAGCAATAGCTGTAACTTCTTTTTCAACTAATGCTTGAGCTAGACTTGGTTCTGCAGCTAAATGCAAGTATGTGAATAAAATTAATCCTTTACGGAAGTATTCGTACTCTGATGGAAGGGGTTCCTTCACTTTCATAACCATTTCAGCTTGGTTCCAAACCTCTTTGGCAGAAGCAATAATTTGCGCACCTGCTGCTGTATAATCTTCGTTTGTAAATCCGCTGCCAACTCCCGCTTGGTCTTGAATTAATACTTGATGACCTGCGTTAGTTAGTGCCACAACACCTGCTGGCGTAAGTGCAACGCGGTTTTCATTATTTTTGATCTCTGTAGGAACGCCGATAATCATTGGACATGCCTCCTATAAACTAATTACTTTAATTACAGTATATAGATTATAAAGATTTCCGGCTTTGTTAAACTCCTAAAAAAAGAGCAAGTGTCTTTGTGTATTTTTACAAAGTTACTTGCCCATCCACCTTCTTATTTTAAACTCTAAGTATAAATCCAGCTTTAATTTAGGATCTTTCAGTTTTATTCCTGTTAACTCCACAATTCTTTTCATTCGATAGTTTAACGTATTGGGGTGTACATGCAGTTCTTTAGACGCTTCATTTACATTCCCATCCATATTCAAAAACACTTCTAATGTTTCCAATAAATTCGTTTGATTTTTTTCATCATACTCAGTTAAGAACGAAATCGGAAAACAATCAATACTGTCTTCTGCTTTTCTCTCAATCATAATATCCAGGTATTTAAAAACACCCAATTCCCAATAACCATAAGTCGATGTTAACTCACCTGCATATGTTTCTTTCAAATCTATGACAGTAAGTGCTTCACGATAAGCTTTATCAATCCGCTCTATTTGGGTATATAACTGACTACATCCACCTATTACTTGAATAGCGCCTTTTTCTTTTCCACTAAGAGAAGTGACAATGTCTTCTATTATATCAGGAAGCTTTTGTAACGTTATACGCGGATGTTTAGGTGACAGAAGCAGTGTAAAATCATATTGGTCAATGTGATAAAAAACCATTTCTAAATCCTGATTAGCATGAAGGTACGTAATAAATTGCTGTTCTTGTCTAGAGGTTATCCTAGTCGAAAATCGAAAGCTGGCAATCGCAAAGCGTTCTGGTATTTTGACTTGTAGTTTATTAAACCCCTCGATAATGTCTTCTCTCTTTTGGTAACTATTATTTAGCAACCTCCAAAAGAAACGTTGTTGCCCCTCTGTTTCCTTCCGTTGTTGTAATCGATGCTTAATTAGAAACATACGCAACGTTTCAGCTGCGACCGTTAACAGATCAAAACCAACTTGATCTATCGTATTTTCCATTTCGATAACCCAAATATATCCTAAAACGTCGTCTTTTTGCCGAATAGATATGGCGACTCGATTTCCTAAGCCGATATCTTCAATTGCTTTTATTCGCAAAGGTTGATTACTTTCATTTAATTTTTGTATGATCCCTTGCTTCCACAACCGTTGCGTTACTTTAAAAGGTACTTGACGACTAATGATTGTCTCCAGCCTGGCAGGATCTGTATGAATATCATGTTTACTATAAGTAATTAATCGATGAGTCTCGTCTTCAAGTGTCACAGGACAATGAAGCAATTCACTTATTTTATCAACCACTTCCTGTAAGTTACTAAACGCAACTTTAAATTCATTTTTCTTTGAGTTGTAATCACTCATATTTAATCCCCTTGCTTCTCCGTCTTCTGCTCCTCTTATTGTACCGAATTTTTGATCTCGTAACTAGAAAAAACGTTTCAAAAGGGGCAATATCATGCAGTTAAATCCTTCAAAAAATGTTAGATATGGAGCTGATTTTTCACTTTTTTAATAAAATCTTATAAAAACCCTACTTTTACACTAAATTGATAGTACTTACTTTTTTTTACATGATAATTGAACTAACTTTTACGAGAAAAAGTATATTTTCTCACAATACTTTTATCGCATTTATTAAAATTCAATATATTGAACAATCCTCTTTAAATAATCACGTCCCACTACTAATCTACTATAAAACTTCGAATGTCGAAATACCAAGAACGTTAAATATAGTGAACAAGAAAAAATACAGCTATAATCTGAAATGTAATAAAATTCAAATAATTGGAGGTTGTTTTGATTGAACAAAAAGAAATTATTTATTAATACTACACTGGCAGGCGTCCTCGCATTCTCCGCATTTTCTCCTGTTGTATTTGCACATGATGCGCTGGAGGAAGGTGTTTCTAAAGAAGCTTATGTATTCGATAGTGAGGCACTTCAAACTTTAACCCACTCCATGACAGGACAAAAAAACCTCTCGTTCCTAAGAGAAGCTGCTGCCGTACAAATTGAAAAGAATAATGGTGTTCAAAATAATATGGCGGATGTCTATGCCCATAAAGGCTTTGCTTATACTGGCACTCATACTGCAAACGGAGCAAACGGGGGCGTAAGAGTCTTTGACCTAAAAGATCCTTCAAATCCTGTTGAGGTCGCCGTTTTTGCAGATGAAATTCCAAATACTTGGCAAGAAAAAGTAATTGTTAAATCTGTGAATACTCCGCATTTTAAAGGCGACCTAGCAGCAGTAAGTCTACAGCAAACCTCTAGAAATAATGCTAACAGGCCAGACAGTGTCGGCGGTGTTTTACTCTATGATGTAACGGACCCTTATAACCCAGAGCGCTTAGGCTTTTATCAATTAGATCGAAAAATTACAGGAACACATGAGCTTTACTTAACAACGCAAGGAAATCGTGCTCTTGTTCTAGCTTCAAATCCATATGCAGACTATTACACTCACGGAGAACAGAAAGACTTTCAAATTATTGATGTATCTAACCCAGCAGAACCTGAATTATTATGGCAATGGGATCCAAGAGAGTTAGATGAAGTTGCAGAAGATTTTAACGGTTACCACTGGGCATCTCCAGACGGGAAAACACGCCCTGTATTTAACCATAGTGTAATTACCGACAATAACGCACAACATGCTTATGTGTCGATGTGGGATTTAGGGACAGTGATTTTCGATATTAAAGATCCGGAAAATCCAGTTTACCTTGGACGAACAGATTATGCGAATAACCAAAAAGGTGCAGCTCACTCTGCAGCACTTGCTAAAGGTGGAACTGTTTTGATTGAAACCCGCGAAATCGCTAATCCACACGGTGCAGGCTACGAAAGCGCCTACGGTTATACAAGAATTTTTGATATTAAAGATAAAACAAATCCAGTATTACTAAGTGAATTTAAAACAGACTTAACGTTTGATTTCTCTGCTCCTGTAGTTTCGTTTGCTAAGACAGTCCATGATCCAAAAGTTCACGGCAACACTTTATACTTATCTTATTATTCTGGCGGTGTTCTAGCCGTTGACATTACTGATCCTAGTAATCCAGTAGAAATTGCTCGCTACACACCAGAGGAATCAAACGTTTGGGGCGTATTTGTAGACCGAAACTATGTATTAGCATCTGATATGGGTCAAGGACTTAAAGTTCTTCTCAAAAACAATGGAAACGGTCATGGCAGAAACTAAACGACTGCCAAACTGCAAACGAAACGGAGTGCCAGCGCACCCCGTTTCGTTTGTACTAACAAACCTTAAACTATCGGTTGTTATTTCTGTGAAATTTATTCAAATGTACCTTTCACAAGGACATCGCCTTCCCACATCATCGTTTGCCCTAAAGCAATCACAGACTCTATGTCATACGTTTTTTGATTGAGGATAACAAGATCGGCATCCTTCCCTGCTTCAATATAACCCTTCGAAGTAAACTTTAAGATATCAGCAGGATTCGAAGTAATTACTTTTATCGCTTTTTCTACTTCAATTTTTTCATTAACAATCGCATCTCTTACCTCTTTGTATAATGACGTCACTCTGCCGACTTGCAATCCGATAAACACACCATTTTCATCGAACTCTGGTAAACTAGCTTGACCGTCTGAAGTAAAAGTAATATGTTCCAGCGGTACCCCAGCTTCCAGCATTTCTTTTAAACCTTCACTGCACTTCACTTGGCCTTTCGTCACTTTTTTCTCAATACTCGATGTTGTAAAATCGACATACCCGCCGCTTTTAGCATAGTTAATTCCCGCCTCAAATAACTTCCGATTCCGGTTAATATGAGTAGGTAAAAACTGTCGGATTGGAATATCCGTCTTTTCAACAACTTCTTCTATTAATAAGAGCTTTGAAGGACTATCACCGATATGAACATTTACAATTCCAGCTTTTCCAGATAGCATTCCAGCGACTCGTGCCTGAGAAGCAATCTTAGCTAATTCCTCATATGTAGGTTGCGAAGAACGATGATCAGCGATTGCAATTTCTCCAGCTCCGATGATTTCTTCTATTAAAATAATGTCATCTTCTACACTCCCAGTCAGTGTTTTAACAGGGACCTGGTAAGAACCCGTCTGGATAAAACAAGACAGCCCTTCTTCTTTTATCCCTTTGGCTTTGGCCACAAGACTTGCCATCGTTCGTGTTGTTCCGTCAGTTCCAATGACACCGACTAAAGTTGTAATTCCGCCTTTAATAGCATCTGAAAGTTGAAGCTCCGGCGTCCGTGTCTTATAACTACCTTCGCCACCTCCCCCCATAATATGAACATGGTTATCAATAAACCCAGGAACAACCAGTTTTCCTTCAGCGTCCAATACCTCCACATTAGGAAGTCCTTCTACATTTATGTCGTCATCAATTGCACCAATTCTTCGATCGACAATTAAAATATCTTTTTTTCCTTGATACTCGGGACTATACACCGTTCCATTTTTTATAAGCTTAATCATCCGTGCCACCCTCTCTTTATTGGTTAAAAATATATGTATATAAATTCTATTTTGCAATATTATTCTTTATTTTACAAAGATTTAATTAGTTCCAGTGAAATCTTATTATAAAGTTATAGAATTAAAAAAACCGGCTAAAGTCCGTACTTGAAGTATTGTCTTTTAAACAATACAACTGCAAAAGTACTTTTCATTAAGCCGGCTTTTCATTACTTATTTAAAATATTTGTCTGAGGCTTTTTTATTCAAGCGCTTCACGCTATGCGTGAGAATCATGTATCTCGCTTGGCTTACAATTAAAAAGCAAGATCAACAATCTATGAGAAGAGCCCTTCATTATGATGCTTTAAAAACAGTGCGTACCCGCTCTAGTGCCCAATCTAATTCTTCTTGACTGATTACAAGCGGCGGGGCGAAACGGATGACATTTTCATGAGTTTCCTTACAAAGCAGTCCAAGTTCTTTGAGCTTTTCACAATAAGGTCTAGCGGGGACCGTTAATTCAATTCCAATAAATAATCCCCTTCCTCTCACCTCATGTATATGAGGATGATCAATTTTTTGCAGTTCATTTAATAGATACGCACCTAAATTCGCTGACTTTTCAACTAAGTTTTCTTCTTCAAGCACTTCTATAGATGCAACTGCAGTAGCACATGCAAGTGGATTTCCACCAAATGTTGAACCGTGAGAACCTGGATTGAATACGCCTAGTACGTTCTCATCACCCGCAACAGCCGAAATTGGCATTACGCCACCGCCTAGTGCCTTTCCTAATATATACATATCCGGGTCAACCTTCTCCCATTCACACGCAAACCACTTACCTGTCCTTCCTAATCCTGTTTGAATTTCATCAGCGATAAATAATACATTTTCTTGTTTACACAGTTCATAAGCTTTCAATAAAAATCCTTCAGGTGGAATATTAATACCTGCTTCTCCTTGAATCGGTTCAACAATAAATGCTGCTGTATTTTTTGAGATGGCACTTCTTAAAGCTTCTAAATCACCGTAAGGAACTACTTTTATTCCAGGGAGCATTGGACCAAAGCCTCGTTGATATTCCTCACTAGATGACATCGATACTGCTGTCATCGTACGACCGTGAAAATTTTCTTCACAAACGATAATTTCAGCTTGATTGTTTTCAACACCTTTCACATCGTATGCCCAACGTCTTGCAGCTTTTACAGCTGTCTCAACTGCCTCTGCACCTGTATTCATCGGTAAAACCATGTCTTTTCTTGTTAAGGCCGTCACCTTTTCATAAAAATCCCCTAACTTATCATTGTGAAAAGCACGTGACGTAAGGGTAATCCGGTCTGCTTGATCTTTTAGTGCTTGTATAATTTTCGGGTGGCGATGCCCTTGGTTTAATGCAGAGTAAGCACTTAACATATCCATGAAGCGATTGCCTTCAGGGTCTTCCACCCACACACCCTCACCTTTTGCGATGACAATCGGAAGTGGATGATAATTTTTGGCACCGTATTTTTCCGTCTTTTCAATAATTTCAGTTGTTCTAGTCATTTTCAATTCCTCCATTCCATGATCTTTTCTACTTTTACTTATTGCAAAAATTGTGCCAACTATACAGTATTTTAAGTCACTTCTAGCGCTGTTTTTTCTTTTCATAATCACAGAAATGATTTTTTTTGCACATTATTTTGGTTATTAATTTTTCATGCAAAAAATATTTGCTTGCGAATTATGAATCTTCTATACTTTTATATAGAATGAGAGGGTGAGAAGCTATGGAGCAAGAGCAAGATCGTTCTAACATCAATCATGAAAAGGTAATAAAAATGTTGACCACTGTCATTAAAGAGTTAGATGTTGGTATTCATGTTGTAAATAAAAACGGGGAAACGATTTTATATAATCATAAAATGTCAGCGATTGAGTCGATGAATGCCCAGGATGTGATTGGGAAGAACATTCGAGACGTTTTTCAGTTTCCTCATGAACAGACGAGTACTCTACTTCAAGCTTTAGAAAAGAAACAAACAACTAAAAATGTGAAGCAACAGTATTTCAATAATAAAGGCGAAGAAATCATCACCATTAATCATACGTATCCTTTTCTTTACAACGATAAACTTGAAGGTGCTTTCGAGATTGCAAAAGACGTAACAAAGATTGAAAAATTAATTCGTCAAAACAGACAAAACCAAAACACACGCTATTCTTTTGATAGCATTATCGGTACGAGCACAGCGATTAAAGAAGTCATTGAAGATGCCAAGAGAGTTACACGTACCCCTTCCTCAGTTCTAATTACTGGTGAAACAGGTACTGGAAAGGAAATATTTGCTCAAAGTATTCATAACGGCAGCGACCGTGCAGATCAACCATTCATTTCGCAAAACTGTGCCGCGCTGCCTGATAGTTTAATAGAGGGGCTCTTATTTGGAACAAAACGAGGATCGTTTACCGGTGCTGCAGATCATCCAGGATTATTTGAACAAGCACATGGTGGGACGTTATTGCTTGATGAGATCAATTCTTTAAATCCTAATCTTCAAGCTAAGTTATTAAGGGCGATTCAGGAAAAAACCATTCGAAGAGTCGGTGATACGAAAGACCGTACAATTGATGTTCGTATTATATCGACCATTAATGAAGATCCAATCAACGCGATTGCAGAGGGTCGTTTACGTAAGGATCTCTATTACCGTCTAAGTGTCGTTTCATTATTTATCCCGCCGTTACGCGAAAGATTAGAAGATATCGAACCGTTAATGAAGCACTTTATTGATCTCTATAATTATAAATTCCACATGAATGTCACAGGGGTTGCAAATGAGACGCTCCATCAATTATATAGCTATGATTGGCCCGGAAATGTCAGGGAATTAGAGCACATGGTTGAAGCTGCTATGAATTTAATGCTGGATGAAGAAGAAATAACTATGACATACCTGCCTAGAATATTCCAACAGCGGTTTCTGTCACAAAAGCAGACACAAGTCGTTAAGGTCGAAGCGCCAATTGTCAATGATTTTCAGCGAAAAGATAGACTCCCCTTAAAAGCCTATTTAGATAACATCGAAGAACAATACGTCAATGCTGCATTATCAGAGCATGATGGCAATATTTCTAGAGCAGCCGAAGCATTAGGACTCAGCCGCCAAAACTTACAATACCGCATTCGAAAGTTTAAAAATAAACAAGGATAGTGTAAATGACTCGAACACGTAGATGAGGAGTACAGATTTTCATAATCTGCCTCCTCATTTAATGCTGTTAAAGAGTCTAGTTGATTTGTTTTAAAAGCCAAGGCTAGCTCCCTTGAACACTAAATACTGGTATTGATCAATGGATTCTACTAGTTTTTTTCCTTCACAGTGCACCATTGGGCGCTTTCCGTTCACGTTTTCTCCTAGTTTTTTCCTCTTCCGCTCACCATTACGTGCTTTTCGTTCACACTTCCTCCTAGTTTTTTCCTCTACCGCTCACCATTCCTCGCCTTTCGTTCACGTATTCTCCTAGTTTTTTCCTCTACTGCTCACCATTACGTGCTTTTCGTTCACGCTTCCTCCTAGTTTTTTCCTCTTCCGCTCATCATTCCTCGCTTTTCGTTCACGCTTTCTCCTAGTTTTTCCCTCTACCGCTCATCATTCCTCGCTTTTCGTTCACCCTTTCTCCTAGTTTTTTCCTCTACTGCTCATCATTCTGCTCTTTCCGTTCACGCTTTCTCCTAGTTTTTCCCTCTACCGCTCACCATTCCGTGCTTTTCGTTCACGCTTCCTCCTAGTTTTTTCCTCTTCCGCTCATCATTCCTCGCTTTTCGTTCACGCTTTCTCCTAGTTTTTCCCTCTACTGCTCACCAATCCATGCTTTTCGTTCACGCTTTCTCCTAGTTTTCCCCTCTACCGCTCATCATTCTACTCTATTCGTTCACGCTTTCTTCTAGTTTTTCCCTCTACCGCTCATCATTCTGCTCTTTCCGTTCACGCTTTCTCCTAGTTTTTTCCTCTACTGCTCACCAATCCATGCTTTTCGTTCACGCTTTCTCCTATATTCTTCCTATACCGCTCGTCATTCCGCTCTTTTCGTTCACGCTTTCTCCTAATTTTTCCCTACAGCGCTCGCCATTCGTGCTACTAGTTACTGCTTTCACCTAGTAGGATACGTCAAACGCAGTCAATGTTTAAAAACCCAGGACTCTAGCTAACTCAAATCGGTTACTAGAAAAGAACTTTTATTTAATTGGGATGTTTTAACGTTACTTGGAAAAAAAGCCCCTCAATGCAAATGAAACATTTTGCGGGCGCTCTGCTAACCTTCTCATGAAATAGCCGTACCAATCTTTCCCGTAGGGGACATAAATTCTCATTGTGTATCCTTCTTTTGCAATCTGTTCTTGTAGATCTGTTCGAAATCCATAAAGCATTTGAAACTCAAACTGGGTCTTCGCGATTTTTTCTTCTCGACAAAAATCTTTTACCTTCTCAATAATTTGGTGATCGTGAGTTGCAACCGCTGTATAACTACCGCTTCGTAAATGCTGTTTGATGATCTTTAAATAATTGTCGTCAATTTCGTCTTTCTTCTGAAAAGCAACTTCTGGTAATTCTCTGTAAGCACCTTTTACAAGGCGGAGATTTACCCCCTTTAATTTCTTTACATCGTCTATCGCCCGGTAGAGATAGGCTTGTATGGCTGTTCCTACTAACCCATCATACTCTCTTCTTAACTTTTCAAGAATATCTATCGTTTGTTGGCAATGCGAATAATCTTCCATATCAATTCGAACAAAAATATCATGCTTTTTTGCAGTGGATAAAATGGCTTTCATATTTTCATAACAGAGCTGCGGTTCAACATCTAAACCGAGTTGTGTTAACTTCAGTGAGAGATTACAGTTCACACCTGTTTTCGCAATTGCATTTAACGTTCGAATACAATATTCCGTGGATACAGCAGCCTCCTCTTCGGTTTTTACGAATTCCCCTAAATGATCCACGGTACAAACTAACCCCTTTTCATTAAGACCACGCACGGCATTCATTGCTTTAGAGATCGTCTCACCCGCTACAACTTGAGAAGCACCTAATTTCAGACCCCACTTTCTTGCACCGCGATTTAATATTTGATTTTTTGAAAGGAACAAAAAGAAGTTTCTCAGTATTACATGCATCATCTGCAAAACCCCTTACTTCTGTTGTCCAATACATTTAAGAATGTTGTATGCAATATATATCTCAATCATATTTCACATACCGCATCATTATGTATTTGGACGATGTAGAAAGGGGTCTTTTTTATCATCAAGCAATATCCTCTTGGGAGAATAACTCTACCGATATCACATTAATTTAATTTTTTGATACGTAGGTTCATCACAAATGACATACAGTTTGGCGTTGTCTGGAACTTCATCTTGCAGGCGGCGAATAATGCTAAAATCATTGCGGTCTGATAATAAATTAGCGCCTATCTGTTTCAACGATTCAAAAGCATCATTGTAAGTTTTCCAATTTGGATTTTTTTCGATTTCCCATACATTATCGCCGTACTCCCGGCTTAACAATTGCATAAATACTTTCGTCGACCCTTTATGCAATGCGGACTTTGCCATTAAATCAGAAAAAGCCTCACTAGATAACACAAATTCATCTACACAGGCATGTTTAAATGTTGGGATATGACTTTCTCTCACAATTTCCACAATCGTATAAATGTCTTTTTTCTTTTTACTCGCCAAGTGCTCTATGGAAGAAGCAATCAAAAGTGATCTTCCATCAACTGATATTGGGTCATTTATCGTATCGGGAGCAAAGATTAGAACAGAATCTGCTTTCGTAATATTGGCTTTTTCAAGTGTGTCAGAATCAGTCGCATCACCATGGATAAAATGAATTTGTTCTTTGTCATAGGGCGTCACATGGTGAAGGTCAATAATGAGGATATTTGCCTTTTCTTTTGCTAATAGAAGTTCATCAATTGTTTTTTGGGCTTTCTGCGACCAACCGATGATGACATAATGGCCACTTCCTTTAAAGCGCAATTTCCCTTCCTCCTTAAGCTTACGGTACACACCTATTCCTTCTACCATTTTTCCGATAAATACACCGATTAAAGTTATCCCAAATAAGTATAGAAAAAGAGCAAACCATTTCCCTGCTACTGTTTGAGGAACGAAGTCACCATAACCTGTCGTTGTTATAGTTGTCATTACATACCAAAAACCTAAAAATAAAGTTGGAAAAGTCTCAGGTTCTAAATAATGAACAATAAAGGAGCTTAGAACAATGAAAATAATAGTACCTAGAACTAATGTCAGGTTTTTGATCTTCACAACTATTTTCATTAAGTCGAAGATAAATAACAAGCCTCCCACTCCTATCTATAGCCGGCGCCACTGTTTACGGTGCCAGGTACCTTTAGTACAGCATAGTACTAAAGGTACCTGGCACCGATGCGACACTGGTAGTGCACCGATGTGGTACCGCCACCGGGCTTTTACAGGTTTTCGTTTTGCTGTTTAATTTCATCTCCTGCTATACCTTGATTCGCTTCTTCTTGTTCTTTATGTTCGTTTACTGAGTCCCCAGCGTAGTAAGGGTTTGAATCTTGTGGTGTATAGCTGCTCACATCAGACCGGATCGAATATTCTTCTTTATTCGGCGTATCTGTTAGCGTTGGTTTATTTGCTGCAATATTTTCTTTCTTCATTTAAGGAACCTCCACATTGCTTTATTTATGTTACTTAGATTTAAAACGTCTCGAGTAAAGAAGTTCTATCAACCTTCTTATGTATAATCATTACCTTACAACGGATTTGCAGGTAATACCTTCATTATTATAGTCCCTAAAAAATGCAGAAAATATGTACTGCGTGTTTATCGGTTATATTGTGTTATGAAGCAATCTCCTTTATATAAACAACCGCCTGCACTAACGCTTGTAATATGAAGCGTTACTATTATTAGGGAACTCACTGCAATTAGAATAAAAAGTGGACACCCCTTTAACGAACATCATTTTTGGATATGATGATAATAACAAGGAGGGGTTCCCATGGGTGAACATCGGCAAAGGTATAATGAAGAATTTAAGCGACAAACGGTTAAATTCGCACAAGAACAAAGACAAAGGAAAACAATGAGAGATATTGCACAGGAATTAGATATTCCGCTTAGTTGCTTGCATCAGTGGATGACTCAATATCGTGAGTTTGAGAATGAACCTCTAGCAGCTGAAGAACGTAACCTTCAGTTAGAACAACAGCTACGTGATAAAGAGCGTCAATTGAAAGAAAAGGACCGCGAGCTAGCATCTACAAAAGAAGAATTAGCTATTGTAAAAAAGGCGGTGCACATCTTCAGCAGACCACGGCCATGAGGTTTGAGTTCATCGAGAGTCATCGCTCCGAATTTTCGGTGAAGAAGATGTGTAAAGTGCTAGAAGTATCTCGGAGCGGCTTTTTCAAGTGGCTAAACCATGAAGTCAGTGCACAAGAACAACGTAAACTAAATGTTCAAAAGCGTATTAAGTTTCATTTTTACGATACTAACGAGCGTTACGGGAGTCCTAAAATTCATCAACAATTATTAAAAGAAAACTACATTATTAGTGAGCGTACGGTGAGCAAATATATGAATGAGCTAGGATTACGCTCTTGCGTTTCAAGGAAATTCAGGATAGCTACTACAAATTCTAACCATTCGAATCCAATCGCCCCTAATATATTAAACCAGAAATTTAACGTACTTACTCCTAACAGCGTTTGGGCAACAGATATCACTTACATTCCTTGTCGTGAAGGCAAGCTATATTTGGCCACTGTATTAGATCTTTGTACTCGTGAAATTGTAGGTTGGAGTCTCAAAAGTCACATGGCAAATGACCTCGTTTTGGAAGCGTTGGATGATGCATATGAGTCTAAAAAGCCAGAAAAGGGATTAATTCACCATTCAGATCGTGGAACACAATATACGTCAAATGATTATCGCCAAAGACTTGATAGCTATGGTATGGAGGCGAGTATGAGTCGAACTGGAAACTGTTATGACAATGCTTGCGCGG
>NZ_JAOTPO010000011.1 GCF_029028005.1 Alkalihalobacterium chitinilyticum | reverse complement strand
CAAACTCTCCATAAAAGTGTTTGATATAGCTCATTGTCACAAACGTGACGTTTTTAAAACATTGACGAGATATCATGTATCTCATTTATTTCGCTTGGCTTTTTGTTCAGTTTTCAAAGAACTTTTTATCATCGCCCCAATGGCGACTTTTAAAGTATAACACCGTGCCAACGTCATTGTCAACACTTTGTTTTTTAAAAAATAAAAGCTGTTTTAAAATAAAACATCGCCGCAACAGCGACGATTAATAATATATCATATCTATTTTTTTAGGTCAACACTTTAACAATTTTTTTATCTGCATTCGTACAAACGGTGGTAGATCCCTTTGGCTTTCGTTTCATTATGTATAACTTCTATTGCTCCTTTTTGGACTAAGAAGCTGACCAGCAGTTCTAAGTCAATAGAATACTCCTTTAACTCTGGGTGTTCCATTAATTCCGAAATCGACCAAGGGTCCATAGAGGTGTTCATAATTTTAAGAATATGCATACTACCTAGCTGCGCTTTTGAAGTAATTGCAAACTCATTTGCAAGTAAAACTAACTCTATCCTTTTTTCGATCGTCTCCTGACCCATTAGTAATTCTTGATATAACTTAAATGTCTCAGGCTCAATATGTTTGACTTGGTCCCATACTGTAATTTCAGGATAAAATCCTCTTTCGATGACAGAAAGTCTCGCTTGGTGATGAAGTGCATGCAGGATATGATTAAATGCATCGTAATAATTCTCAGATTGGTATAAGGCTTTTCCTTTTTCATATCGTCGAATTAACTTAGAAAATTCGATCCCGAGCTTTTGTTGTCTTTCTTCAAAAGGAAAGTCATTTATTCTTTTCTTCATATAATAGACATATTCATTTCGATCGAAAAGAACCTTCCCATTAAACACCCAGTCAATAAATCTGCGGTTAGCTCCAGATATCATCCATTGAAAAAGTCGTTCTTCATCAATAATATTCATTGAAACTGTCTTATCTAAATACTCATAATGTCTTACAAACCAAGGGCTCGTTCCTTTTTCCTTAATAATTAAAAGGATAACATCCTGCCCATCAGTAATAGAGTCAAACCCTGCGTCTTTCTCTACTATAAGTATCCCCAATGTATCAGGTTCGCTTGCTTTATCTTGATACAATTGTCTTAACATCACTTCCATTGAGTGGTCCCCTCTCTACAAACACTACAATATTACACTCTCGTTACTACAACTAAAGAACATCAATGTTCCTAATATAATAAGTCAAATAGTTCTTCGACAAGAAAACCCTAAACCCTTTTCCAATTATAAATTGCTATTAAATAATTTTTTAACATCCTTCTATATGCTATACTAAAAAAAGGAGGGAAACTACTATGTCTACTAAACACTCTAATAAAATAAATAAAATAAGAACATTCGCCCTATCACTTGTGTTTATAGGGATTATCGTTATGTATGTAGGAATTTTCTTTCGGAATTCTCCTATTATAATGTCCTTAACGATGTTGCTCGGTTTTCTTTTCGTTATCGCAAGTACTGTCGTTTACTTTTGGATCGGCATGATATCAACGAAGTCAGTGAAAGTCGTCTGCCCTAACTGTAACACTACAACAAAAGTATTAGGCCGTGTTGATGCATGTATGAATTGTAACGAGCCATTAACACTAGATCCTGAGCTTGAAGGTAAAGAATTCGATTTAAAATATAATCGTAAAAAAAGCTGAATGCCTCTATAGGCATTCAGCTTTTTTTGATCCTAATGAGTAGATTTCTTCTTACAATCCGGACATACACCGTAGATTTCCATTCGATGATTACTAACATCAAAGTTCGTCACATGTTCAGCAAGAGTTTCTACTTCGTCTAGACCTGGATAATGAAAGTCAACGATCTTTCCGCAATCCGTACAAATCACATGATAGTGATCCGTCGTTACACAATCGAAACGACTCGACGAATCTCCATAAGTCAACTCTTTTACAATCCCTACTTCTTTAAACATACGCAGGTTATTATAAACAGTCGCAACGCTCATATTAGGAAATCGGCCTTCTAATGCTTTATAAATATCATCCGCTGTTGGATGAGTCATCGATTCGTATAAATACTCTAAGATTGCATGACGCTGCGGAGTCATGCGAACTTTCGTCGTTTTTAAAGAATCGATCGCTTCCTGCAGGCGATGTTTGGCCATCGTCATGCACCTCGCTTTCAGAACAACAATTCTTAATTTATAATATTTATAAATAGTATAATTATTATTCGATAAATTGTCAATGTTTCCACCGTATCATTAAAGAAAACGATTTGAACACATATATCAAGTCTGAAGTAAAGGCACTAATGCCGGACTCGCGGGGATGATGAATGAGGTATATCGGTTGGCCACCGATCTCTTTCTCCCTTTTTGCTTTTCTACATGCAGGCAGGCATCCTGTAATGACTTCCTTAATTCCTCAATGTCTTTTTCTTCGACACCAAACAAGAAGGTTGTACTGCCCTTTCTTAAAAAACCACCTGTACTCGCTAGTTCCGTCATGCGGAAGCCTTTATATTTTAATTGCTTTTCTACTTCATTGGCATAATAGTTTTCCATAATACAAATCATCAACTTCAACCCTGTTACATCCCCTCTCCTTATTATCCTTTGTTAACACTCTCTAAATTAACCCATCACTTTTATCTAAACATTTTTTACAGGTTTTTAATATATAGTCCACATGTTTGATAATGAAATTGACAAGAAATATGGTGTTACCGTTACATCCGCCGTAGAATATAAGTATTTCTTTATCTTCGGATTCATTCTACTTCATCTATATTAGAAATCAAATGGAAAGGTTACAGCGCAAAACCTTCTTTTAGTAGTTGTTATCGATCTAATTTAACTTTCGCAGATGAACAACCTTCATACCGGCTCCCTCTATCCTTCTAAAGTTGTTATTGCTTTTTAGGACCCTAACCAAGCAGATGCTCAGCTAGAGTCCCATTACTTACAACCACCATTAAGAAACCAATCGTTCCAAAGTGGTTACGTCAAATTTTCTCTTATATAAGAAAGTGCTTCTTCCACATGACCTTTTACTCTGACTTTACGCCATTCCTTTACGATTTTTCCTTCTTTATCGATAATAAAAGTCGATCTTTCAATTCCCATATACTCTTTTCCAAAGTTCTTTTTTAACTTCCATACACCATACGCTTCAGCTGCCTCATGATTTTCATCCGCGAGTAAAATAAATGGAAGTCCGTGTTTATCTATAAACTTTGTATGACGATCCACAGGATCAGGGCTGACACCTAAAATAACAGCATCAACATCCGCAAAA
This sequence comes from Alkalihalobacterium chitinilyticum, assembly GCF_029028005.1. Classification (GTDB taxonomy): domain Bacteria; phylum Bacillota; class Bacilli; order Bacillales; family Bacillaceae_F; genus Alkalihalobacterium; species Alkalihalobacterium chitinilyticum. The sequence goes on along the minus strand of NZ_JAOTPO010000011.1, from coordinate 168,514 downwards.
CTTTCATGATGGTCCCTGAAGTCACATGCTTGAGTGGTACACCCCGGCGTCATATCTTTCGGATAAAAATACAATACGATATTTTTCCCTTTATAATCACTCAATGAAACTGTTTCTCCAGTATTTGCTGGTATTTTAAAGTCAGGTGCAGTTTGTCCAATTTCTACAGTCACTTATATCCCTCCAAATGTCTTCTTTCGTATAGATTAACGAAAGTTCTCAAGAAGTACAACTAATCTGAACGTTTGTCCATATATATAACCGTCGTGACAACAAATGCCGCCGGAAGAACATAACCAATTAACGCTTGAAACATCGCAAGCGGCCGACCAAATCCCAGCGGAGTAATATCACCGTACCCGACAGACAATAACGTAACCGCACTAAAATACATCGTATCTTCTATCAGATGAAGCACATTCCCCCCGACATGTCGTTTTCCTTCAGTAAGAACCGTATAACCTGCCATTTCCAAAGCCATATACAAAGCACCAAACCCAATCGTAATTGTGACATAGACGATTAAGAGTACAACAAAATTACGGAGCGAAAGCGCTTGACCTCGTACCGGGCGGTTTTTTAATAGTAACAATATACTCATCAGAACACCCAAAACGGACATTAGGATAACGGTTAATATCAATAATTCCCCCATAAAACCACCTCTAACCCACTTTATGAGCAAATTAAAAAAAATAGGACAACTTCAAGAGAAAAGCGGAAGGTGCCTGCTTATTGGCGACAAGCGCTGGAGGGCCAGCAATATGTGTCCTGCTCTTCGGACACTTTTGATGGACCGAAGCGACCTCGAGCCGATGGCGCCTGGAGCTAGACAGTGAAAATCGGAAGCGACCGGTTAGCGACGTACGGACTGGACTGAGCCGTAGGAGATAAAGGAAACACGACGATCGCTAGTGAGTCGATGTTGACTTATCGTACGAAGGTGAGGGAAGTCTCGCTAGGCGCTGGGAGCTGGAGCTAGACAGTGAAAAGCGCAAGATGCCTAATGATATGTAATCTTTCGGTGTCCACCACTCAAGACAACACTTTAACACGCGATTATAGTTAAGGTGCTAGTGTTTTACTTTTACGCCACTGAGAGGACGCTATTTTAGCAGATTTGATCTCTTTTAGACGTTTGCGGCACTGAGAGGTCCTTATTTCATTAATATTAGGCAAAATCATCATGAAATATAGTAAATAAGGGCTTCTGAGGTCCTTAAGGAGTCAACTTAGCGACTTTTTAAAGAAATAAGGGCCTGTGAGTTCCCTAATATTTTCATACGTCATGAAGGCCCCTTCACTGCTCAACCAATGTTGACTTATCGAAAGCAAGTGAGGGAAGTCTCGCTAAGAGCTAGAGCTAGACAGAGAAAAGCGAAGAGTTAAACCTAACTCCTCGCCTCATATCAGTTTCCTGCCCCACGATACTTAGTTACCCCAACATTCCAAATCACAACGGCCAAGATAAAGAAGATAATTCCCATTACAGGTGTCAGGGCCGCATACATAAACCACTCTTCCCTGCCTAAAAAGTAAGCCGCGGGATATACGCCGACAAACGCAAATGGTAAAATCCACGTTAACACAAAGCGAATCACTCCATTATAAATGTCCACTGGGTAACGCCCGTAGTTCCCAATATTGTACATCATTGGCATGAAATCGGTCTTACTGTCCGACCAGAAGCTAATACTGGCGAGCATTGTAAAAATACTGCCGTAAATTAACGCCCCGCCTGCTACTAACGCAGCAAAGATAAACGGATCATACCAGGACAACGACAGCCCTAATTGACTGCCAGCGTAAACCATAATCGCCATACCGGTAATAACCCCAAATAAGGACTCCAACTCCATCCGCTCAAGCACAATTTGAAATAAACTATGGATCGGACGGGTTAGAACACGGTCCATTTCCCCTTTAACGATGTACCTGTCATTAAAATCCCATATATTAAAGAAAGAAGTGAAAATAGCATAAGGTACTAAGAAAAAACCATAAATAAAAATAATTTCCTCTCGATTCCAACCGCTTAAGAACGAGGTATGCCCAAAGACAACGAGAATAAATACGAGATTAACTGCTTGAAATAGTAAATCTGAAAAAATCTCTACAACCGTATCTACTCGGTAAGTCAGTCTTGTTTTTATATATTGAGAGGCGTATTGGAAAAACATAGATACGTGAAACATCATTTTAGCCTCCTTGTACAACCATTTGTTTTCTAGCAATCACCCATAATGCTTGGATCGGGACAATTAAAACAAGCGCCCAAATCAATTGAATAGCTAACCCTTGCCAAACTTCATGATGAGCAAAACCTTCGGTGAATATCATACTTGGTATATAACTAATCGCTTGAAAGGGTAAAAACATCATGACATTTTGGGCCCAAATCGGGTAAAAGCTAATCGGTAATAACAGACCTGAAAAGAGATCAATCACAACCCGTTTCCCTCGAATTAGTCCGGTATTATTGTAGAGGAAGAACGTCAATATCCCCGTAAGTAAATTAATTTGCGTATTAATAATAAAGCTGAACATCAGAGAAATAACAAAGAACAACCATGTCGAAGGACTCGCTGAAAAAGTAATCGGGAAAACTAACCAGACAATGAACATTCCAGGAACAGAGAAGAAAAACAGTCGAAACAGCCCTTCTCCAAGCCCTTGCATCGTCTTCATACCCAAGTAGTTATAAGGCCTGATCAGCTCTATCGCAACTTTACCTTCTTTAATTTCCTGTGCAATCTCACGGTCAATATTATTAAAGTAAAATGCCCTCGCCATCCAAGCAACGGCCACATACGTTGTCATTTGTAAGACGGAGAGTCCTTGAATTTCATCGTTTCCACCATAGATGGCCATCCATAAAAAATAGTAGGCACCAATATTAATGCTGTAGATCAGAATACCACTATAGTAGTTTGTACGGTAAGCAAGCATCATGAGGAAACGAATTCGGATCATCTCCACATATTTACTTGCCATAGAACACACCTTCTTCATAAATGTTACGAATAATTTCTTCTGTTGAAACCTCGTTAATCCTCATATCTGACAACTTAAAGTGACTAGCAATTAAACTAATAATCTGCGAAACTGCTTCTTCTTGAGAAACGATCGCTGCCCAAACATTTTCTTGATCACCTTGTTTCCATTCAATCGGAAAACCAAGACCTTCTGTTTTTTCTACTAAACTCGTTTTTGAAACGACTTCATCAAACTGAAATTGAATTTCCTTTCCTTTACCCCAGTTTCCCTTTAGATCTGCTAAGGAGCCATCGTATATAATTTTACCTTCATCAAGCATAATCACCCGCTCACATAACGCTTCAATATCACTCAAATCATGTGTGGTTAAAAGAATGGTAGTGTTAAATCTTTCATTAATTCTCTTTAGAAACTCACGAATTTTTAACTTAACAAGCACATCCAATCCAATCGTCGGCTCATCTAAAAATAAGAGCGGCGGATTATGAATCAAAGCCGCTGCTAGTTCACAACGCATTCGTTGGCCTAATGACAGCTTACGAACCGGTTTATCTAACAGCGGTTCTAAATCTAACGTTTCAATGATTTCCTTAATATGCGGTTCATATTGTTCATCAGGAATATTGTAAACTTTTTTAAGCAGCCGGAACGATTCTTGTACGGCGATATCCCACCATAATTGTGAACGTTGACCGAATACAACACCTATCGTCCGAACAAAGCGCTCCCTTTCTTTATGCGGGTTCATACCGTTCACAACGACTTCACCTGCACTCGGGGTTAAAATTCCTGTAAGCATCTTAATTGTCGTTGATTTACCCGCACCATTTTCACCGATGTAACCAACCATCTCTCCTTTTTTCACTTCAAATGAAATTCCGTCAACCGCTGCAAGTATCTTATAGTTTCTCGTAAATAAATCACGAAATGCCCCCGCTAAACCAGCGCGACTGGAATAGGACTTGAATTCTTTTCGTAATTCACGTACTTCTATAGCATTCATGTTTACACCTCTTCCAAATTTCCTTATCTTCATATTTAATACATCTATCTTTTTTCTATAACTCAAATAGTTTAACGCAATCCCTGTTTTCGCTCAAGATAGGAGCTTATGGTAATATAAAGTTGGTAAATTTACATGAAGAGGTGCAAAGAAATGAATCATACAAATTCTGAAACACTTTACACAGAAGCACTTGAACATATCGTAGGAGGCGTTAACAGTCCTTCACGTTCTTTTAAAGCAGTTGGCGGCGGTTCTCCCGTTTTTATGGAACGAGGACAAGGCGCTTACTTTTGGGATGTTGACGGTAACCGATACATAGATTACCTTGCAGCCTATGGACCTATTATTACAGGACATGCCCACCCGCATATTACAAAGGCGATTACAAAAGCTGCTGAAAACGGCGTACTGTACGGAACGCCAACTAATCTTGAAATTCAATTTGCAAAGATGCTAAAAGAAGCTATCCCTTCTATGGAAAAAATTCGCTTTGTTAATTCAGGCACAGAAGCTGTTATGACAACTATTCGTGTCGCTAGAGCTTATACTGGGCGCGACAAAATCATTAAATTTGCGGGTTGCTATCATGGACATTCCGATTTAGTCTTAGTAGCGGCAGGTTCCGGTCCTGCGACACTAGGAACTCCTGACTCTGCCGGTGTACCTCAGTCCATAGCTAAAGAAGTAATTACAGTTCCTTTTAATTGTCTCGATAGTTTTAAAGAAGCTTTAGATAAATGGGGGCATGAAATAGCTGCGGTTTTAGTTGAACCGATTGTTGGAAACTTTGGAATCGTTGAACCGAAAGAAGGTTTCCTTGAAGGAGTAAATCAATTAGCACACGAAGCTGGTGCATTAGTAATTTATGATGAAGTCATTACAGCCTTCCGCTTCATGTATGGCGGTGCGCAAAACTTAGTAAACGTTGAACCGGATATGACAGCTCTAGGAAAAATCATTGGCGGCGGTCTTCCAATCGGTGCATATGGCGGAAAAAAAGAGATCATGGAGAAAGTCGCTCCACTCGGCCCTGCGTATCAAGCTGGAACGATGGCTGGAAATCCTGCTTCTATCAGTGCTGGGATCGCTTGCCTGGAAGTTCTGCAAGAAGAAGGATTATATGATCGACTGGATCAATTAGGCGAAGTTCTCGAAAAGGGTATACTTGAACATGCAAAAACATACAATATTCCGATAACACTCAATCGCCTTAAAGGAGCACTAACCGTTTACTTTACAAAAGAGAAAATTACAAACTATGAACAAGCTGAAAAAAGTGATGGTGAAATGTTCGGTAAATTCTTTAAGCTCATGCTTGAGCAAGGGATTAACCTTGCCCCTTCAAAGTACGAAGCATGGTTTCTTACAATAGCCCATACCGAACAAGATATCAACGATACCCTCATCGCTGTCAAACACACATTTTCAAAAATGGCAAAATGAATAATTATGCATTCGATACAACCAGAAAAGAAAATCCTTTTCTGGTTTTTTTATTGAAAAACCCTATGAAAACGCTTACACATCCATAATTTTCTTGTTTTATTTTTAACAATTTTACTGGAATTTTTGAATGACAACAGCATAGACGTGAATAAAAATAATTGAATTTATTCACTCGCCGTGATATACTTGATATACAATTCTGACAATTGGAACCTGCTGTTTGAGGTTCTATTTTTGATATGTTAGAAAAGTATTTCTACAACGTTTTAAAGCCAAGAAGGCTGTTCGAAAAGTTCACAAACAGAAGAACGAACGTGGAACTGATTCTTGAGCACATTTGCATTTTTTTGAGTGTGTGTTCAAAAAGGGACAAAAAGATCCGAGAAGTTCGAGGAAGCGCAGTCTCTGAGCATAAAGCTGGTTGCTCCGTAAGCATAGACCTCGCACGCCGGAAAAGTGATCTTCTTTTCCAAGGACTGGAGCGTATGAGTTTAATACGTGAAGAGCGGAAGAGCAAGCTGACGAGCTACCACAGGATGTGGTGACTTCGACGTTCCCACAGGACGTGGGGCTCTTAGTCGAAGGTCCTCGATCGAAAGAGATTTTTCCCGGACTTTTGAACAACCTCTTTTAGTTATTTTTGTAAGGTTTTATTACATGATTACACACTGCTTGCAAACTTTTCGAACATGCACTTTCAACCTTAGGAGGTGAAGGTCAGATATTCTGACCAGTTATATGGAGAAAACATGGAGTCCGAGTACATTTAAAAATTTTAACACAATTGAACATGACAGCTGCGGGATTGTATCTGTCATGGAAAAAGCAAAAAAGCCGACGAAAAAGAACATCGATGACTGTATTGATGCGTTAGTTAAGATGAACCACCGTGCTGGTTTTATTAATGATGAAGGCGATGGAGTCGGAATTCATATCGATATCCCTAAGAAGTTATGGGAACAAAAGTTGTCAGCTGCTAATGCGGACAGCAGTCTCGTTGAGCGACCTGATTTTGTTGTTGGACATCTTTTCATTGATAAAAAAGTAGATACGGAATCAGCAAAAGAGCGAATTCGTAACTTAGTTGGAAAACATGAATTTAATCTCGTTTTTGAAACGGATCAAGTGACAAACAGCGATGCGTTAGGCCCATTAGGTCGTAAAGAAGAACCGGTATTCTTCCAGGTTGCCTTACTCCCTGATTTTGACGCGTCTAAGTTAAACCTAGCAATCTATAACTTAATGCTTGAGATTGAAGAGGATACTAGTATTCACGTCGCTTCTTTAAGTAACTATTATGCTATTTACAAGGTAATGGGCGCAGGAGATGTCCTGCCTCGTTATTATGATGACCTAGCTGATCCACTCGTCGCTTCTGCTATGACGCTTGGACATAATCGCTACTCAACAAATACATTATCTACATTTTTCCGTGTACAGCCATTCAGCATTATTGGACATAATGGTGAAATTAATACGATTGCCAAGCTGAGAGATGAAGCGCGAATGATCGATGTTCCTCTTGTAGATGGTGCTTCTGATTCGCAAGACTTAAACCGCGTCATTGAAACGATGATTTACAGACACGGTTACAGCTTGTTTGAAGTATTAGATATTTTATTTCCGCCGATCGTCAATGAAATTAAAGCATTACCTGAACATCTGCAAGATTTATATGCTTATATTAGAGAAGCTTGGGGGCACTTTGCTCAAGGTCCAGCAGGGATTATTTCGCGCTTTGGTGATGAAGCTGCATTCAGTGTCGATGCCCTTGGTCTTCGTCCCGTTTGGATGATCGAGAGTGAAACATCGTATTATTTTGCTTCAGAACAAGGAATTATCTCTTCTTCTGAATTCGTATCCGAGCCAAAACCTTTTGCCCCAGGTGAAAAAGTCGGACTGAAATGGAACGAAGATGATACATTATCCGTTTACTTCCAAGACGAGTACCAAGAAGAAGTGTACCAACGTCTAAATAAGCGGTTAAATACAGCAGGAAGTCACAATAGACTAAACCCTCCAGCTCTCGAAACCAACAATAAAGTATCAAGCTTACCGTTAAAAGTAACCAATAATCACTACGCTGCCTTTGGATGGGATCGTGAACACATTCAAATGGTCGAGCAAATGGCAGAAAAAGGTGTTGAACCAATTCGTTCATTAGGTCATGATGCACCGTTAGCAGCACTGCATGAAGGGCGCAAAAACATTGCTGATTTTATTAAAGAAAGTGTTGCTGTTGTTACAAATCCAGCGATAGACCGTGACCGTGAAATGGAGCACTTTTCTACGCGTGTTATTTTAGGTAAACGCCCATCTCTATTTGATCATGAAGAAGGTCATACCAATTTAGAGCTTACTTCACCAATTATCGTTGAAGGTGAAGCTGGCGTTTATTTAACAGAACAAACAGCTCACCCGTCCTATGAACAAATTGTCAATTACTATACAAACCTTGGAAGCTGTCACGTATTATCAGCGACATTCACTGAAGCAGAAAGTGTTGCTGAAGCTTTAGAGCGCCTCGTCCAAGAAGCAGCAGAAGCTGTTCAAAACGGCAAAGAGCTGATTGTTATAGACGATGCAAAATCACATGTCGACGGAAACCTGTGGCTCGATCCTCACCTTGTGACTTCTGCAATCGATCAAGGTTTAACAGAAAAGCAAATTCGTCGTCACTGTACTTTGGTCGTGCGTTCCGCTTCTATCCGTAGTTTACATGATATTGCTGTTCTTTTCGGTTTAGGTGCAGACGTGATTAATCCATATTTACTCATTGCTACGGTTTGTGGTGATTCTAATGAGCCTGTCTTGAAAGTAACAGAGGCGTTAAATAAAGGGTTAGAAAAAGTAATCTCTACCATTGGTATTCACGAGTTGCGCGGGTATGGACGCCTATTCTCTGCAATTGGTTTGAATAATGAAGTATCTGATGTTCTTAACATCGTCAACTTCCTTGGTTCAGATGAATTAAGCTATAACTTTGAAGAAATGAAAAAAGACGCATTAGATCGCGTCGAAGATTTTACAAGTGATAAAGCACGAGCGGGTAAATCATTCCACTTCTTCCCTCGTATCTGGAAAGCAATTGGTGATATTGCATCAGGCAAGGGAGAATACAGTCAATACAGTCAAAAATTAAAAGACCAAGAAGAAAGCAATCCAATTTCTATTCGTCACCTAGCTGATATTAAAGAAGCTGAACAAAAGGTTGAAGCTGAAAAAGTTAATGTAGGAGTTAACAAACACAGCCTTCCATTCATTATCAGCTCAATGTCTTTCGGTTCACAAAACGAAATTGCTTTTAGAGCGTATGCTGAAGCGGCGGACCGTCTGAACATGATCAGCTTTAACGGTGAAGGTGGAGAAATTAAAGATATGCTTGGTAAATATCCGAACACACGCGGACAACAAGTGGCTTCTGGACGTTTCGGAGTCAATGCTGAGCTCATTAACTCTACTAATCTAATTGAAATAAAAATTGGTCAAGGAGCTAAGCCTGGTGAAGGCGGACATTTACCAGGTTCAAAAGTAACAGCGAAAGTTGCTGCTGCTCGTAATGCTACTCTAGGTTCCGATTTAATTTCACCGTCAAATAACCATGATATCTATTCGATTGAAGACTTAGCGCAAATGGTTACTGAAATTAAAACAGCCAATGACCAAGCGAAAGTGTGTGTTAAAGTTCCTGTCGTTCCTAACATCGGGACCATCGCGGTAGGTATTGCAAAAGCTGGTGCTGACTACATCACCCTCAGTGGTTTTGACGGCGGTACAGGTGCAGCCCGTGTTCATGCCCTTCAACACGTTGGTCTGCCAGTTGAAATTGGTATCAAGGCAGCACATAACGCTTTAGTAGAGTCTGGTCTCCGTCATAAAGTGGAGCTATGGGCAGACGGCGGAATGCGCAGTGCACTTGACGTTGTGAAAATTATGCTGCTTGGTGCTAACCGTGTTGGGTTCGGTACACTAGCCATGATTGCTGTCGGTTGTACAACATGTCGCGGCTGTCACTTAGACACCTGTCACGTCGGTATCGCAACACAAATCGAGTCTGAAGCTCAAGCGAAAGAACATGGCCTGCGCCGTTTCGTTCCTCGTCAGTTTGACAGCGCTGTTCAAGGGTTAATGAACTTATTTACAGCGTTTGGTAAAGAACTGCAAGCATTAACAGGTGCACTCGGTTTTGAAAGTACGCAAGACTTAGTCGGACGTTCTGACTTGCTGGAGCAAACACGCGGTACAAACTTAATGGACTTAAACAACATGTTACAAGTCGTTGCTGCGCAAGATGTTCCAATGTTACCGCAACTTGAAGTTGCTGCTTCTTCTGAAGAAAATCAACTTGCTGTTGCTGCCGGTGCAGAATACCTCGACTACAATGTAGAAGATTTAAATAAATCTCGAGAGTTCTCAGGGGTTACTGCTGAGCAAAGAATTCTCGGAAGCCGCGTCTCTTGTCACCGTGTAAGAGGTCACTTAGATGGCTCATATCGCAACCTTCCAGAAGTTAAGTTGAGTTTCAAAGACGGCTCAATTCCTGGAAATGGTCTTGGTGCTTATAACAGTGAAGGAATTGCTATTCACGTTGATGGCGGTGCTCAAGACGGAATTGGTAAAACATCTTTCGGCGGTCAAATGATGATCTTTAAAGCCAAAGGAAAAGATGGAAAATTCTATAATGGTTCTGTCGGTAAAGGAGCAGGTTATGGTGCACAACAAGGTGTATTCATGTTCCAAGGAAATGCCGATGCTCGTGCCGGTATTCGTCTATCAGGAGCTGACATGATTTTCGGTGGACGCCTGACAAAACCATTAAAAGAAAATCACTACGCTAATCTTGGAGTTAATGCTAACCTTAAAGGCTTTGCGTTTGAGTATATGACGAACGGACGCGGGGTTGTCCTAGGTGATCCAGGTCCATGGATTTGTGCAGGTATGACAGGCGGGGTGGTTTACCTTCGTCATCAGCCTGAACTCGGCTTAACGAAAGAAGCGTTACAAGCACGTATCGCAAAAGGTGCTAAAGTTGAGCTTCAACCACTATCTGAAACTGGAAAAGAAGACTTAAATGAACTACTAGGTCTCTATCAAGATCGTTTAACAGAGTATGGTCAAACAGAAGAAGCTGCTTTCATCGCTGAACTTCTCAAAGACCTAGAAACCAATTTCATGCAAGTCATTCCAGTTAAACAACAAGCAGATCCATCAGTTTCAACTGAGTAAAAGTTCAATCGCCCTCTTTCGTTTGAGGGCGATTTTTTCTTTTTCAAAGCTCGTGTATCTAGCACCCTCATCCAAAACGTTATTACATAAGAAACAAACGGACTCACAGGCCCTTATTTCTACATAAAGCATACTTTGGGGGTGCTTAACGGACTGAGAGGCCCCTATTAGCTAATTTATGTGCCGGTTGACACTGATTTTAAGCAAATAGCGTCCTTTGAGTCCGCTAAATCAAAAAAATGGAGTTTTCACTTCATATAGAGGCCTCTCAGTCCGCATAATAAGAAGTATTAACTAAAATTGTGTTAACATGATAGAAGTTTGATTTTTCTACTTGATTATTTTTTTGTTAAGGTGTATATTACCTCATTGTCTTAGTTTTATTATGCTTGTAGGCATGAAAGGATCATACGACTATGAAATTAGGTGCAAGAATTTTTAAAACCGGCTTGGCTATCATCTTATCGTTATATATTGCGATCTGGATTGGTCTCGAAAACCCTTCCTACGCTGCCCTAGCCGCAACATTTGCGGTTCAACCGTCTATCCATCGATCGTTTCAAACGATACTCGAACAAATACAAGCAAATATTATCGGCGCCGTTCTCGCTGTCATCTTTGTTCTTACATTCGGCCCTGAACCATTTGTCGTTGGATTGGTAACCGTCATCGCTATTGCTATTATTATAAAATTAAAGCTAGAGGCTTCTACAATTCCATTAGCGATCGTAACCATCATTATTATTATGGAAAGCCCAGTCGATAACTTTATTGAGTTTGCTTCATTTCGTTTTTTACTCATACTAATCGGTGTATTTTCTGCCTTTATCGTTAACATGGTGTTTATCCCACCGCGTTACGAAACCAAACTGTACCATCAAGTCGTCGAATATACCGAACAAACTATTCAATGGACGATTTTGCTTTTATCACGGGATGCCGATCATAAAGCGATGCGTAAAGACCTTTCAATGCTTCACGAGAAAATGGTAAAGCTCGAAAACCTGTTTCTCTTATATAAAGAAGAACGAAATTACTTTATAAAAAACAAATACAGCAAGGCTCGTAAAGTCGTTTTATTTAAACAAATGATTTTAAGCAGTCAAAAGATCTCAACCATTTTAAAAAATATGGAACGCCGTGAGAATGAACTGTTTCATATGCCTGAAAATCTTCAGGAACTCATTAGAGATCAGTTAAGACTGTTAACCGATTATCATAATCGAATACTGCTCAGATATGCCGGAAAAGTAAACTCTCAACCAAGTCCAGAAGTATTAGAGGAAATCGATGAAGGTAAAACTAACTTAATGGAAAGCTACTTAGAGTTATATGAGCAAGCTGAAATCAGTAAAGAAGAATGGCTTCACCTTCTCCCTATCATTTCTCATATCATGGAATACGAAGAAAAACTCGAGCATTTAGATCATCTCGTCGACAGTTTCTTTACGTATCATAAAAAAGATAATAAAGTACTCGTTCAAAAAGAAGAAGAATAATTGAGCTCAGTATATAAGGAAAAACAGCAGACACAAGCGTGCCTGCTGTTTTTTTCACTTTATCATTTCCTGCCAATCACTAGGAGTTAAGAACTCACTTAAATGATTACTGGTAATTAAAATTCATTTGCCAAGGAGATGAATTGAAGAATGCTGGTAACAGTTCGTTTGCCGCACCTTTACCGTTTGCTGGAGGAAACGTGTCCTTACCACTATTCACTCTCGGGTGAGCAGCACCTTCATCTGACTTTTTAGGGGAATGACCTGGATTTCCTTTTCCTTGCTTCTTGTTGTCCTTCCCTTTGTCATTTCCTTGACTATTTCCTTTTTCTTTTCCTTTTTCCTTACCTTTTCCTCGGTCTTCACCTTTGCCTTTTTCCTTACCTTTACCTTTGCCAGGATGAGTTGGTTCTTCAACCTCTTCATCACTGATCTTAACAACAACAGCTGTTAAAGCGTCGAGTGTAATATGGTCGGCAGATAGTTCAAAACCTTTAGGCTCAGTGACTTCTGTAGTACCTGCTTCATTACCGTCAACAATGACACTGCCTTCTGTAAGATCAATATCTGCTAATGTAAGTGTACGTTCCTTACTATCAGCATTTACGAACACATAGTACGTCTCAGCTCCATTAGAAGAAACGGTTTGATAGCCGATAATTAAATCTCTCTCATTCATCTCTGGAGCATTAATTAACGAGACATTCGCATTTACTTCGTCCATCGTACCTAATCTAAAGGCATCGCTCGAACGACGCAGTTCGATTAAACCAGTTGTATACTCACGAGTTAAATTATTAATTGGGTACTCTTCTGCATTTGTTGCCATTTCCCAATCAATCATATTAATTCGGTCTGAAGAATCATACGAATCATGGATGAAGTACGGGTAAACAAATGGCTTACCATTTTCATCTGTCATATAAGTTGATTTGTACGGCGCTTCTGACGTTTCAGCTCTAAACTGTTTCGTACGTCCAAACTCTTGTCCAGCATGGATAAAGGCTGTTCCTTGAGCAGTTAATACCATTAAGTTCCCTAAACGAATTCTTTGATGAATTTCTTCTTGATGGAACTCAGGGTCTTTTTTAATCGATTGCGCAATTACATCATGTAACGTTAAGTTATCATGTGCTTCAATATAAGGAACGACATCTCCAGGATGGGTTGCAACGAAATTATGCGGGTTTGCTGCAACGTTATCAAAGATTTGCTGAATGTTTCTTGGGCCTCCTGTTAAGAAGCGTGGCTGACCTTCACTGCCAAAACCAGACTTTAATTCATTTCGGAAATCATCAGAGAATACTCCGACACTTTCTGTATGTTGCATCCAGTCTTGATCCGCTGCCATTACAGGGTCTCCCTCATCACCAACAAACGTTCTCCATCCTTCACCAATCATAATAATGTTCGGATTCAGTTCTTTTGCTCGATCATAAGCGATTTGAATACTTTCTGCATCATGATCGCCCATCATATCAAAGCGGAACCCGTCTACTTTAAACTCATCGACCCAATATAAAATCGAGTCCACTAAAATTCTTCGTGCCATTTCATGTGTTGTCCCTAAACGTCCACCGCCAAAACTTGTTCTCGATGTACCGTCCGCATCCATAAAGTGATAATAGTTAGGAACTAAATCTTCGAAAATATCAACGCGCGCTGTGTGGTTGTAAACCACATCAAGCACCACTCCCATACCACGGTTATGAATTTCATCAATTAACATTTTGAACTCTTCAATTCGTTTTTCCGGATTATCAGGATTTTCTGAGTACATCCCTGTCAGGGAGAAATAACTATGTGGGTCATAGCCCCAGTTATAGTTGTTTCCTGAAGATGAGTACTCCATTTCTCGAATGGTTCGTGCCCACTCATCACCCCAGAAGTAGCTCATTACTGGCAGAAGTTGAATATGAGTAACACCTAAAGCCTCGATATAATCCAGTTTGTCAATTAACGCTGTAAACGTACCAAACGGCGCATTTAATTGCTCTTCAATACTCGGATCAGATGTAAAATCTCTTACGTGAACTTCGTAAATAATTGCATCTTCGCGCTTTTCAAACCCTTCAATCTGAGCAAAATCTAACTTCGGACCGATGACCGATGGATCCACAATTGCTGCTTTCCCAATCGGGTATTTTCCACCACGTTCTTCATTCGCCCAAGTCGCCATTGATTTCGCATATGGATCAAGCGCTAATCTTGTTTCATCCCCATGGGTTATTGCATAGTGATAATAGTAACCTCTTAAACTATTTAATCCCGTATTTTCTTTATTAAGTGTTACTTGCCATACCCCGCGTTCACCTAAAGTCATCGAAATTTCTTCTTTTACTACTTTAAATTGATCTTTTTTATCATAAAGAACAATGGAAACATTATCTGCTTTCGGTGACCAAAGCTTTAACGTCGCTGTTCCATCTTCATGTAACGTTGCTCCTAACTCACCGTCATAGCTAAACATCTCATCGATCATTCTCCATCCACCCGTTACCGTGATCGTTTGCTCACCGTACGTAATAGTAAATGGCATAGTTTCTAAGTCCAATGTTCCATTAAGCTCAACTAGGTTATCGTTTTTAATCGTGACACTGTCAACAGTAATACCACTATTATTTCGATCAACAATTTCGATCTGATCTTTCAAATCCTGTTCTACTAACCCTTCTGTTTTTGTAAAACGAAGTTGGATTTTTGAGTCAGATAGGACTTCACCTGAGAGTAATGCGACCGGAATCGAGCCGAATGGGTTAGTATACACTTGTTCGTCGCCGTCTTTAATAAAAATTTGATTGTATTCTAGTTGTGAGAACTTGTAATCACCTGTTTGTGCACCACTTGCTTTATTAACAAAAAGGAAACCAATTTCTTTTGCTGCATCTGCTAATTTCACATCATAGTAAGCACCGTACTTACCTACACCTGCTACATCTACTGCATCACTTGGCCAAGTACTTGAAGGAGAAGCTACATCTCCCCATAACCACGTACCCCAGCCGTCGTAGTTTTTATCGGTTCTTTCATAGTTTATACGTAGTGTGTTTTCTGGAAGCTCAATGGGCTCGACGATAAATACTTGATCTGAACCTTGTTTAATCCATACTTCATTTAATTGAGGAGAAAACAGATCAACTAGCTTATCATCTCCATCTTTGTCTCCATTCGTCATATTTAATACGAGGAAACCTACCTTTTTTGCATCTTTCTTAATAGGAATATCAATGTACGCTCCGTAATCTGTACGTTGCCCTTCTACAAAAGGAGTTCCTCCAGCTGGCCAGTTTTCAGAAGGTGATGCCACATCATGCCATAACCATAACCCTAGATTTTTGAAGCTATTATCGTCTCTTTGGTAATGGATACGCAAGGTATCTTTTTCAATCGGCGGAACCGTAATCTCACTTTCATCATCTTTTTCACTAGAAGCGAGAATGAATGTTCCTCCTTCTTCTCTACCTGGAAGCGTTAATGTTACAGTCTTATCCGCTGCTACTGTAGTTGTCGTGTTATTGTATAGATCCTCTACAGTCTCTCCTACTTTGAATGGCACAGTAAATGTTACCTCTGCAGCCTCTTTTTTCGTGTTAATCCCTACAAGTACAGATTGACCTTCATAACTTCGCTTGAAAATCATATGACCTGAAGCATTATTACCTTTAACTAGTTCATGACTACCTTTTGAGAATACTTGTGAATAATCTCCACGAATATTAAGTAGTTTTTGATAATGTTCATGAACATCGTTTCCTTCTACTTGATCCCACGGGAAGTTGTAACGATTATCATAATGCGGCCAGTTATCCTTGCCAGATAACCCTAGTTCTTCACCGTAGTAAATGACCGGTTGACCTTTAGACGTAATTTGCAGCGCTGCCGCTACTTTCAATTTACTCGTATCCTGGTCATTAATCAGATGTAAGAAACCATCTTCATCATGACTTCCTAAAAATTGACCTAATGTTGCACTGTTGTTAATGCTGTCATTTCTGTCTTTAATTCTTCGATTCACCGACTCGATTTGCCCATTTACTAAGTCACGTGCAATATATTTAAAATCAAAGTCTAATAGAGAATCCATCATTCCTGAATTTAAATATTGTTCGGTATATTGATTATTCGCCCCTGCACCCCATGCTTCACCAATCATCTTAAATTCAGGCTTAGCAAGTGTTAATTCGTTTTTAAAGTGCATCCAAGTCGTATCTTCAACATGCTTGACGGTATCGACACGGAAATAATCAATTGTATTTCCGTTAGGTGTCGTAGCTTTTTGTAACCAACCGACTTGCCAATCGACGATTTGCTCACGAACAGCTGGGTCCTCCGTAATCAAATCAGGAAGTCCTGCCAGTTCACCAGTTACTGCATCACCGCCGCCGCCATCTTGACGAAGCATGTCTGCATACTTTTGACGATCTTCATCTGAAGGAAAACCATTCGGCGGGTTCTCTTCATTTTCATTTTCCAGTTTTAATCCGTAACCTGTATGATTTAATACGACGTCAACCATGATGTTCATGCCACGATCACTAGTAGCATCAATTAATTCATGGAAATCTTCTAATGTACCTAGATGTGGATTTAATTTTTCAAAATCTAATGCCCAATAACCGTGATACCCGTAATAAGGGATCGCTGCATTTGCATCATTGTAGGCAACATTATGATAGACATTTTCTACAATCGGCGTAATCCAAATGGTATTGATTCCTAATTCATCAAGGTAATCCAGGTTTTGAGTAATTCCTTTGAAATCCCCGCCTTGATAAGATCCTCGATTGCTTGGATCATACCCGTAATGAACATTATTTGTTTCATCACCATCAGCAAAGCGGTCTGTCAGCATAAAGTAAATACGAGCTTCATCCCAATCAAAGTCACCTTCGTTTGCGAACTCACGAGGCTTGATATGAACTTCCGCTTCTCCATTATGTGTATTCCCGTATACATCGACCACCGTAATTGGCAGGGCCTTCGTACCAGCAGATACATTGTCTCTTACAGCAATCGTAATCGCTTTCAATTCCGGGTCAATTGTTGTACGTTCTTTCCCACCTAAAGCGGAAAGGTCTACATACATTTCTCTAATTGCTTCAAGGTTAGCATCGTTACCCTCTTGATCTTTAACCTCTAAAGCTAGTACTGCATTTTGATTATAGTTAATCGAGCTTGGTGATACTTCTGTCGTTATCTCTATTGTGACCGACGAAAGATCAATCATTGATTTTCCATCTGCATTGGTGTTATAAGGATCCGTTATTTCTGTCGCAACACCATCTTTTGTTACGAGATACGTATATTCATATGTTCCTTCTTCGAGATTTTCATACGTGAAGATAAACCGTTCGTTTTTTTCTTCAAACGTCATATCGTGAACTTTTCCATCAAGCTTCACTTGTACAGAATCAATCGTGTTCATTGCACCCTGTTTATACAGATCCGCATCACGATAGAAGAAAGTTACATTTCCTTGTTCAATAGAAGGCGCTTGCGCGAAAGGAACCGTAAAGAATTCCTGCTTACCTTCTTGTACGTAAACTTTCGTCAGCTTTTCAGTCGGACTAATGTGGATTGAGCGGTCTTCATCTACATCAACGACACTCCAGTCTGTGCCTTTACGCAGTTTAAAGCCCATGCTCTTCGTTGTTTTACCAACTTCGATATTCGCAGTCGCGACATCACTTACTTTTTCAAAGTCAATTTGGCCATTTTTGGCACCTGTATTCCAAACCCAAATATTCCAATCAGCATAATCTTTGTTTTCTCTTTCATAAACAAAACGAACCGTCGGAGGTTGATAAGGATCGTCTGTGAAGCTTGGTTTCTCATAGTAGACTTCTTTATCTCCTTGAACTAACCATACTTCCACCTGGCTTTCACCTTGAGGAACCTTAATCGTTCTGTCCATTTCTTGGCTATCCCAGTTGCCAAGTCTAGTGATGACAGAAATCTCATCTTGGACAAAATGATAGGAACCTTTAGCAAACTCACCATCTAGAGCTTGGAAATCATAAGCAGCACCATTTAGTCCTGCTCCAAAAATCCACATATTCCAATCCATAGCCTTGCCATCATGACAATAGTAGTTGATGATAAATTCATTTAAACCACTAACGATTGTAACTTCTCTTTCGGACACATAGCCATCATGCTCCGCCTGAATTCTAAACGTTTTTCCAGCTTCAGCATCACTTGCAACGGTTAAAACATTACCTGTTAATTCAACACCCTCAATCGATGTGACTAATGACCAGTTTGGAGTTACTTCAGTAGTTCCTCCCGCTCCATCGATGAAGCTTCCTTTTAAGCTTGTTTCACTGCCTTGTTCTACAGAACTGGGAATTTGATCTACCTTTACCCCTGGTACGTAAAGAATGGAATTTCCACCTTCACTGTGAGGATTTAATGGATCAATGAAGTCACCCTCATTCCAATTTTGCGCCAATGTATATTTATATTCGTATTTATTAGGACTTAAGTTTAACGTTGTAGAAAAAACGCCATTTCGTTTTTCCATAGGAATTGCGTTTGCAACGTCCCACTCATTAATACTTCCAACTACATAAAGGTTGTCCCCCTCGTGTTCAGCATTAAAAGTAACATTCCCTTTTTTGTCGACTACCGGGCTTTTTATTGTGTCATTTGTCCCTGCAGCAACCGCTGGAAACGCTCCAGTTAAAAGGCTGAATACCATTAGGAAAACTAAAAAGATAGAAATACTTCTTTGATCTTTCCTTTTAACCATTATTTCTACTCCCCTTCCTCATTATGTAAAAACGTTTGCACAAATTAAAGATAAAAAAAGTTAAGGAATACTCAAAATTCCATAACACAAATGCAAGCGCTTTCCTTAATTAAAAAGTTACTATGAAAACCCCTTTTAAACAATGACCAAAAAGTAGACTTTTTTATTAATAGTTGATAGATCTTAAACACTATTAAATCGACTGAATTAATATTTCGAATAGTCTATACGACCTCTAATTTTGTATTTTATTTCTATTTTTTATAATTTTCTTACACTTTTATAACTGACAATAAGATTACAACGCTACAGTCAAAGTTCTTACTTAATGAGAAAATGATTTATTCAACCCATTGTGCAAATGATTGCGCAATACGTGCAACAAGTAGCAATTTGTCTTCTAAAAAAAAGAAGCCATAATCGGCTTCTTCAATTTAATATCTTTTTTTCATTTTTCACTTCAAGCTCTAGTTACTATTAATTAATGATCATGTTCTTTTTAGTTCAACTGCTGGACTTCAAACAGCCGTTTGTAGCTTCCGTCTTTTTTCATCAGCTCATCATGTTTACCGATTTCAGCCATTCTTCCATCCTCTACAACGACAATTCGGTCCGCATGAGTAATCGTAGACAGTCGATGAGCCACAATAAATGTCGTCCGGTTTTTCGCTAGTATTTCTAATGCTTCTTGAATGTAGTGTTCACTTTCTAGGTCGAGTGCTGATGTGGCTTCATCGAATATTAAGATAGGTGGATTTTTCAGAAAAACTCTCGCAATGGCAATCCGTTGTTTTTGCCCGCCTGACAGCTTAACTCCTCGTTCACCCACTTCTGTATCGTATCCATTAGGTAAATTCATAATAAAATCATGGGCGTTAGCAGCCATAGCTGCAGCGACGACTTCATCGTCGGAAGCACTTGGATTCCCCATCAAAATATTCATCTTAATTGTGTCACTAAAAAGGATATTATCCTGCAACACCATGCCTATTTTATCTCGAATACTTTGAACTTCGTAATTTCGAATATCATAACCGTCAATTTCAATGGAACCCTCTGTTACATCATAAAATCTCGGTATTAGACTAATAATTGTACTTTTACCCCCGCCACTCATCCCAACGAAGGCGATCGTTTCTCCAGCTTTTACTTCCAAATTAAAATCTTTTATAACCGTTAAACTGTCTTCATCGTAACGGAAGGTTACATTTTTAAATGAAATATCGCCCTTTACATAATTTAGGGGCTTAGCATTTTCAAGGTCTACAATGTCATACTTCTCATCTAAAAATTCAAAGACACGGTCCATTGAAGCAATCGATTGAGTTAAAGTAGTCGAAGAATTAACCAATCTTCTAAGAGGATTATACAGGCGCTCCATATACATCACAAAAGCCACCATCGCCCCAATTTCTAACCGTCCAGTGATGACAAAATAACCCGAAACAAGTATGACAAGAAGTGGCGCAACGTCTGTTATCGTGTTAACCACCGCAAATGTCTTTGCATTCCAGCGGGTATGATCAAGGGCTCTCTCGAGAAAATGTCCATTTCGATTTGCAAACTGCTCTTTTTCGTAATTTTCTAAAGCAAAGCTTTTAATTACATTCATACCCTGAATTCTCTCATGAAGGTGACCTTGAACTTCTGCCAGTGCTTGAGATCTCACCCTTGTTAAATGACGCAATCTAGAGTAAAAGAATTTAATCGAAAATCCATAAAACGGGAACATACATATAGCAACTAACGTTAACCACGGGCTCATTGTAAACATGATCGCCAGTGCTATTAATATAGTAAATAAATCAAGCCAAATATTCATCAAGCCTGTGATGACGAAGTTTTTCGTTTGCTCAACATCATGGATGACTCTCGAGATAATTTCCCCAACTTTTCGATTGGAATAGTAACGGAGACTTAATTTTTGAATATGTGAAAACAGCTTTTTACGGATATCATATAATACTTTACTTCCAATCCATTGCGCGTAGTATTGACGATAGTACTCAATGGGCGGCCGCACAACTACGAAAACGAAGAACATGATCCCCATTAGCCAAAGTAGTTTTGTGATTTTTTCATCTTGTAATAATGTTTCCGCTAAGACAATGTCATCAATAACATACTTCACAATTAGCGGTGTTAAAAGCGGAATCCCAAATTTAAAAATGCCGATACAAACAGCAACTGCAACAATCTTCCAATACGGCTTTACAAATTGTAAATATCTTCTTATAGAGGTCAGATCGATCCCCCCATATCATTATGTATTACGTGCTTTAAGCTAAAGTCGGTGTTTTCGTGCTAAATCCAGCATTAACATTTACCCTTGTTAATGGTAGCCTTGCTATGGCTAGGCGAAAGCCCAACAATCCCAAAACTTCTGTTTTACACTAGCTCATTTTTTAACGGACTCAGAGGACCTTATTCTAACAAAATCGCCTTTGTTTAAGGGTTTAGCGGACTCAGAGGACCTTATTTTCAAAAAAAACACGATGAACCCACCCGAAAATGGTAAATAAGGGCTTCTCAGTCCTTTAAACTAATCAATTAACCGCTTTTAATCGAAATAACGGCCTCTGAGTCCGCTATTTCAATCCTGTAGGAAAAAGCAAAGAGCAAAAAAACTTTGAAGATTTCTAGCTCTAGGCACCACCTTCCTGCGCAATCGCCTCTACTAAGCCATTTTTCCCTTCAACGCTTTGAAGTGGGCGCCTTAGTGCCAACTAACCGCTCTTTGTTCTCTTGCTCTTTAACCTCAATAATGCGCTCTAATATTTCGATAAAGCGGTTAAATGGGAACCATGATAAAAAAAGGCAGACTCAATGACAAGTATCTGTTGCACCTTATTAAGATGTACAGAGTATCACCCTTTTATGGGACACCCTATATATCACAATATGAGGAGAACAGATACTTATGAGTCAGCCTCTATAGCCGATATTGTAAAAAGCGCTCGTACCACATTTCAACGAATTGAGGTGCAAATGGTCCCTTTCGTTGATGGATCCAAGAGATGAGCTCTTCTACATTTCGCTCTAATATATGATCAATTTGCTCAGGGTATTTCATTTGTTTTCGATGAACTTCGTATTCATCTTCATCTAAAAGCTTATACGTCATATCAGGATAAACTTTAATATCTAGATCATAATCAATATACTTTAACGCTTCTTCATCCCATGTAAAAGGGGAGCCTAAATTGCAGTAATAGTAAATCCCGTCGGATCTGATCATACCAATTGTATTAAACCAATGATTTGCATCAAAATAACATATAGCCGGCTCACGTGTCCGCCACTGGCGACCATCTGCTTCCTTTACTAAAATACGGTCATTACCACCAATTACTACTTTTGACGTCCCCTTTAGTACCACAGTTTCTTCCCAGACGCGATGAATGAAGCCATTATGTTTGTAACTCTGGATTTGAATAACACTTCCAGTCTTGGGGAAATCCATGGATTACTCCTTTCTCGCTTACTGATTTGGACGCCGGTGTGTAACTAAACGGTCGTTCGGATCGATATATAATGGGTAATCTGGCTGCTCATGATGTAAATATTCCTTAATTAGAAAGTAACTAATTCGAAATGTTGGCTCACCAGGAATAACCGGGATCTCATTTTTTTCGCTTATATATTGATCGACAGCAACTTGTACTTTATCAATTGTTTTTGCCTTTTCAGCGTCTTCAAATACTTCAAACGTCTCTTTTGACATGTAAAATTTTTGCTTAGGTATACCTTTTAGAATATTTTTTAGTAATTTAAAGTTAATGGAATGATCATCGTTCACTAGCGACCGTAACGAAATCCCCATTGGCATATCACTGGCACATTGCTTGATTGCCTGTCTTACTTCATCAATTGAAACATCAATTTCTTGTTGATTTCTTTCTTCTTCTTCCTCCTTTTTACGTTTCCTTTTCCAGAACATAACGTTTCTCCTTCCCCTAAGAAAACTATCAATACGATTCACTGTTTTTACGCCACAAAAAGTTTTATCTCTATTATTATACATTTTTCAAATTTATTTTAAAATGAATAACCATTTTTTTCTTAACGGTTTACTTTGAAGAAATAACATTTAGACGAATTAGCTTGATTAAACGGATTAGGATTGGACTAGTTGTGATTCGGTTTGAAGCGGTGCAGATCGACCTTATGATGTAAAAGCAAGCTTCAAGCGAGGTTTAGGACAAGAATTTTACTTATAATGGTAAAAAAACAACCTAAGTACGCATTTAGACCTCATAATTTACTAGGATGTGGAAAATAATTGATCTAAATCCCTTTTTAGTATGAAAATGTTACATTTATTGTAAATCGTTTAATCTAAATATCTTTTTAGATGTTCATTATTACATTTATTTTAAATTATTTAACCTAAGTATCTGCTTAGCTAATAATTAATACATTTAATGGTATTTACTTTAATTAAACTCATTCATGGATCTCATCATCGGCATTCATCCAGTAAATGGTCTACGCCGTAAAAACATTCCCACCCACACAAAAATAAAAAAGGCACTTTCTGAACGTCTCTCAGAAAGTGCCTGGCGTCAATAAAAATTATTGACCTTGTTGGTTTGAAGAAGCTTGTTGCTTACGTGCAGCTGATTGCTGGTTTTGCTGACGTACTTCTTGTGCATCAGTTTCACTAGCAAATTCAGTGTTGTAGCTTTGCCCTTGAGCTGAAGCAGCGTTTTGCTGTCTCACCTGTTGAGCGTTTGTTTTAGAAGCTTGGTTTTGTTGGTTGTTATTCATGAGTATCACCTCCACAGAAGTTAGATTGTCCTGAACTTTAACACTTTATCCAAAAAAATTTTTTACAAAAAAATGAATTATCTCCACCAACCATTCAAACCGTTGTCAAGCATAAGACGAGTGCTTCACACAAACACTATAAGTATCATTAAATAAGGGGGACACTCTGTATGTACGTAGGACGTGACATGACTGAACTTTCAATGATGTCTAAGACAGATTGGTCTGATAAGGAATTGGCTTATTTTCATAAAAGCTTACAGCAAATGACTCCATATTTAAATTCTGAAGGAGTTACGATTCATCGTGAAATCATAAAAGAAATCGAACATAGAGGCGGTTTTAAACAAGAAGCTGATTATGAGCATGGCAGTCAAATTCATTATGACTAATTGTGAATTAATTCATCTGCTCCCGTAATGAAAGAGGACACAGCTGCAAAAACTGTGTCCTCTTTCTTAATGATCCTCCCTTGGCTCACCTCTCAAATGCATTTAAAAAATTTGATTCAATTCAGCCGTATAAATAGGCAAAGCTTTTAATTTCCGTTAGAATATTCTGTAAAGTAATGAATTGGAGGAGAATATAATGATCAACCCTTCACGGAGATTAGAACATTTAACTACGAGTGTTTTTTCTGAAATGGCTGGACGAAAAAGAGAAAAACTGAGTCAAGGAATAGATATGATTGATTTAAGTATCGGCAGCCCCGATCAGCCGCCGCCACAAAACGTACGAAAAATATTTGCTGATGAAGTGCTTCGTGAGCATTCTTATCAATATGCAATTAATAGCACACAAGCATTTAATGAAGCTGTTGTTTATTTTTACAAAGAAAGATACGGGGTTGAACTTCAGCCTTCCAGTGTTCTTCAACTTATGGGCTCGCAGGATGGTTTAGCTCATATCGCGTTAGCTTACTTAGATGAAGGGGATGTCATTATCGTCCCTGACCCTGGATACCCGATCTATTCGGCTTGTGCACATATTGCTGGTGCTGAATTATATTATGTTTCTTTAACGGAAGAAAACCAGTTTATGCCAGACCTTGAAGCGATTCCAGCTGATATTAGAAAACGGGCAAAGTTAATGATCACAAACTATCCTGGGAACCCTACTGCTGCCTTGGCGGATAAATGCTATTTTGAAAATTTAATTCAATTTGGTTCTGATCATAATATTTTAATCCTGCATGATTTTGCATACTCTGAACTTATTTTTGATGGAAGGGAACCATTAAGTATTTTCTCAATTCCAGGAGCTGAAAAAACAGCCCTTGAGTTTAATTCCTTATCAAAAAGTTTTAATATGGCTGGAGCAAGAATAGGATACGTAATCGGTGATTCAAGCTTTCTTCAACCACTTGCTGTGTTAAAATCACATCTTGACTATGGCGTATTTTTACCTGTCCAGCATGCTGCAGTGGAAGCTCTAACAGGAGACTTTACTTTTTTAGACGAACATTGCCAAACCTATGAGCGTCGCCGTAATGTTTTAATTGAGGCACTTCATGAAATTGGTTGGACTGTCCGTCAGCCCGATGGCGGTATGTTTGTATGGGCTAAGGTTCCTCCTCATTATTCTTCCATGTCGTTTTCCCTTGCTGCTTTAGATGCTGGCGTTGTTGTGACACCAGGGAATGCATTTGGTACCGGAGGCGAAGGATATGTACGGATTGCCTTAGTTCAAAATGAAGAAAAATTAATAGAAGCAGCCCAACGGCTAAAGACTATTTTATAGGAGGGAATAAAAATGAAAGCAGTAGCTTACCAAAAACATGGCGGACCAGAAGTTCTTGAAATAATAGAGGTTGAAAAACCATCTCCACAACCAGGTGAGGTATTAGTAAAAGTAGGCGCAAGCGGCGTGAATCCAGTTGATACATATTTTCGATCAGGTGTCCGACCCGTCGACCAATTCCCATATATCCCCCATTTTGACTTAGGTGGAACGATTGTTGAATTAGGAGCCAATGTAACGAAGTGGAAAATCGGTGACCGTGTTTGGGGAACAAATATTAAAGGAACGGCAGCTGAATTTGTCTCGGTACCAGAAGATAAGGTATTTCCACTTGCAAGTCATCTCAGTGAAGAAGACGGTGCTGCTTTATCCATGGCTTTTGTAACTGCCTATTTATCATTGTTTAACCGGGCAAAATTAAGTGCCGGAGAGACTGTACTGATTTACGGGGCTGCTGGCGCGGTTGGAAATGCTGCTGTTCAGCTTGCCAAACAACACGGGGCTAATGTGATTGCAACCGCAAGTTCTGCTGAAAAAGCAACCATTGCGAGTAATGCTGGTGCTGATAAAGTGGTGCTCTATAATGAAGCGAATTTAGTCGATGAGGTGATTGCATGGACGAACAACGAAGGCGTTCCCGTCATTTTGGATGTTTCATTAAGTGAGAACATGGAGACTAATTTTGAAGTCTTAGCAAACGGGGGCCGCATTGTTACGATTGGTTCACCGAAAAATAATACTCCGACATTACCGTGGCGTTATTTAAATATGAAAAATGCCTCGCTAATAGGTGTTCTATTATTTAAGGCTCCGCCACATGAATTAAAGAGTGCGGGTGAAGAAATTTCAAGGCTTTTTGCTCAAAAAAAATTATCAACTCATATTGGTAAAGTGTTCGACTTTAAAGATGCTGCCAAAGCTCATGAAGCGATCGAAAGTAAAAATTTTAGCGGAAATATTCTAATCAAGTTTTAAAATGTTTATAAACACTCCCTCTTGCAAAACCTAACAAGAAAAGCGGAAGGCGCCTGCTCATCGGCGACAAGCGCTGGAAGGCCAACAATACGTGTCTTGCCCTTTAGACACGTTTGGCGGACCGAAGCGACCTCGAGCCGATGGCGCCTGGAGCTAGACATCTCATAAACATGTGAAGGGGGAGTTTTTTCATGGGAAAAGATATTTACTACGTCAATTTAAATCCGATTAGTATGGACAACATCAGCCGTACACCTGTCAATGACGGTCAGATGATTGAATATGAAATTGAGGCTACAGACGAACAATACCGTGACCTTCAAAAATTGTTACAAGAAGTTCAAGCGCACGACCTCGAAGCAGCTGACCTGTTTACATTCAAGCATTTTAACGAAGAATTTTCAGAAGCGGACCGCCGTGAAACACAACGCGGGCTAAATCAAGTTTATCGACTGATATACGAACTCGGTACACCCCAGACAAAACAAGCATTAGAAGAAATCCATTTGATGGATAACGACGAGTAAGGTTCATCTAACAAGAGGCGTACCTATTGTTCAGTTAACTGTTAAAGTGAAACTTTGCTTTGAAGCTGGAGTCCTTAGCACCAGTTAAACGGGATAAAAATAGAAAAGTCGCATGGTGACGTTTAAACGTAAACAACACATGCGACCTTTTTTAATTCATTTAAGTGCAGTTGAACTGCCCATTAGTTTGACTTCATGTAACTGCCTTACCCTAAAAATACCGCGCCATATACTAATGCACCAGCAATAACGAGCGCAGGGTGCACTTTCCATTTTTCTAAAAGTAATAAACTAATAACAATGAGCAGACCTGTTTGCCATACTCCTGTTGCTTCGTAGGAAGAAGCAAAGAAGCGATATGCTAGTACACCTAATAATACAGCGATCGTTGGACGGATGAGCATCGTCATTTTTTTTACTTTTGGTGAATGACGGAATTTGTATAGAAGGCTAAGTAATGCGATCATTAAGACAAGAGATGGTGCTACAGTAGCAAAGACACCGACAATCGCACCGAGTACTCCTCCTTGCTCATAACCGACGAATCCTGCCATCTTGGTTGCAATTGGTCCTGGCAACGCATTACCTAATGCTAACACTTCCCCAAACTCATCAACAGTCATCCAACCATACCGATGAACGACTTCATGCTCAATGAGCGGAATGGAGGCTGGACCGCCACCATAACCAATAATCCCTGGAATAAAGAAGGCGATAAATATTTCAACATAAATCATGATTGAGCCCCCTCCTTCTCACTAGATTTCTTCTTGCCGCCAACTAGTGCATAAGTGAGGAGAACAGCTATGACAATTCCCGGATGAATTCCTAAAAACTCAATGATAACTAAAGAAATGATAACTAATGCTGATGTTTTCACCCAACCAAGGCCTTCTCTGCCTTTATCAAAGAATTGCCAAGTTAAAACGGCCATCATTACACCGACAACAGGAAGAACACCATGAGTCATGCCTTGAACCCACGCTTGATCTTTATATGCGGCTAATGACGTTAAAAATACAATCATTAAAATAATCGTCGGAACAATAGATGCCATAAGTGCAGTTACCATGCCCATATAACCGCCTACTCGGTAACCGATATAACCTGCCATTTTCGTTGCAATCGGCCCTGGCAGTGTATTGCCAATGGCAAGGATATCTCCAAATTCGTCATTATCCATCCACTTATATCGCTCGACAACCTCTTTTTGAACGAGAGGGATGGACGCAGGCCCACCCCCGTAACCAAAGATCCCTACTCTAAAAAAAGCTATAAATATTTCCCACTGTAATTTCATGTTTGTTGGATTTCCTTTCTATTTACCAGACAGCAATTGCCCCATCTGTACGCATCTCGGTTCCACCTGCTAAAACACCCGTTTTAGGATCACGCCAAATAATTTGTCCTCTGCCAAAGCTGCCGGAATGAGGTGCAATCTGAACTTGATGGCCTTTTGCTGCTAACGCTTGGACAAGATGACTTGGCATCGATTGCTCTACTAATACCGTCTTGTCCTTCATCCACTGCCAACGCGGTGCATCTAATGCAGCTTGAGGGTTTAATTGGAAATCGATAGTATTCATAACCACTTGCATATGACCTTGTGGCTGCATAAATCCACCCATCACTCCAAACGGACCGACAGCTTCATTATCTTTTGTTAAGAAGCCAGGGATAATGGTATGGAACGTCTTTTTATTGGGTGCAAGAGCGTTATCGTGGTTTGGATCCATCGAAAAGTTATGACCGCGGTTTTGCAGGCCAATTCCCGTACCTGGAACTACAAGACCCGACCCAAAGCCCATGTAATTACTTTGAATGAACGACACCATATTTCCTTCTTCATCAGCTGTTGCCAGATATACTGTTCCGCCTCGAGGTGGTTCTCCTGCTTCAGGCAGTAAAGCTTCTTCCCCGATTAAGTCTCTTCTCGCTTTTGTATACTCTTCAGATAATAGCTTGTCCACTGTTGTTTTCATATGCTTCGGTTCAGTAATATACTTCAAGCCATCGACAAATGCTAATTTCATCGCCTCAATCTGCTTATGTAATGTGTCCACACTATCGCGATGAGAAAACTCATACCCTTTTGCGATATTTAACGCCATTAATGCGACGAGTCCTTGACCGCTCGGCGGAATTTCCCATACGTCGTAGCCGCGGTAGTTTACATTAATCGGATCAACCCACTCTGGCTTATAGTTTTGTAAATCCTCTTTACGTAGAAAGCCTCCGTATTCTTTTGAAAATGCATCGATCTTATCAGCAAGGTCACCTTCATAAAAATCTTTTGCATTCGTTTCAGCAATGGCTCTTAATGTGTCAGCATGACCTTTTGATGACCAAACTTCGCCTACTTCCGGCGGTTTGCCACCTGGTGCGAACGTTTCAAACCAATGTTTGAATTCATCGCCATTTAATTGTTTTTTGTAGCTGTTATAAGCACCTTTCCAGAAATAAGCTAACACTGGAGATAACGGATAGCCGTTTTCTGCATACTCAATCGCTGGCTGAAGTACTTCTTTTAAAGATAATTTCCCGAACTTTTCCGATAATTCTGCCCACGCTGCAGGCACACCAGGAACCGTAACTGGAATCCAGCCAAATTTCGGGATTTCTTCATGTCCTTTTTCTTTAACTGCATCGATAGAAATGGAGCTCGGTGAAGGCCCGTTTGCATTTAACCCGTGTAATTTCCCCTTGGTCCAGACAAGAGCAAATGCATCCCCGCCAATTCCATTGGATGTAGGTTCCACTACCGTCAGACAAGCTGCTGTAGCTATTGCTGCATCAATTGCATTTCCACCCTTTTTTAAGATGTCCAGTCCTGCTTGAGCAGCAAGTGGTTGAGAAGTCGCCACCATTCCTTTTTTTCCGTATGTGACCGTTCGCTGTGATGAGTAAGGATACTCATTTCCTTTTTCTAATAGCATATAAATGCCCCCTTATTTTTCTGTTGTTTTCTATTCTACTTTGTTGCCCCATTTTTCTGCAAAAATAAGTCCGTCTAATTGACGCCTTTTCTCCCAGCCTTCAGCTTCTAAGATTGGTTTTTCAGGATAATTATCGGTATAGCCAATGGAAAGCAGAGCGATTGGATCGATATGTGGAGGAATATTTAAAATATCTCTTATATCGTTTTTCTTGTAAAAACTCACCCAGCCTAAGGCTAATCCTTCTACAGTAGCCGCAAGCCACATGTTTTGAATTGCACACGCTGTAGACATAACGTCCGTTTCAGGAATCGAGTTTCTTCCAAGCACGTGTGAACCGCCTCGGGTTGGGTCACATGTTACACAGATTGTGATCGGTGCTTCTTTTAAGCCTTGTACTTTTAAACCAAGAAATTTTTGATGCTTCTCATCTTTATCTTCATAATGAATCGCAAGGGCTCTTTTTTCCTTATTGGCTGCCCAAGCTAGCTTTTCTTTTACTTCTTGAGATTGAATGATAATAAAATTCCACGGTTGCATAAAACCGACGGATGGTCCATCATGGCCGGCCTGAATAATGTTCATGATCGCTTCTTCAGGAACTTCTTCGCTTTTAAAAGTTCTTACATCACGACGACGTTTAATCACATCGTACAGCGTTTTTTTCTGCTCGTCTGAATACATAGGATTTCCCCCTTAAAAATTCGATTTTGATTGACCCCCATCAACATTTAACGTAGCTCCAACTACCCATGATGCTTTGTCGCTCGCTAGAAAGAGAACTGTATTAGCAACTTCTTCAACAGTACCAAAACGACCAGCTGGGATTTCATTCGCAATAAACTGCTGAATTTTCTCTGGATTTTCCTCTAATCGTCTTTGCCAATTTCCCGTTGGATGAAGGATTGAACCTGGTGCTACCCCGTTGACACGAATCCCCTCTTTAATCACTTCGTCTGCAAGAGATTTCGTAAAGCTGATCATTGCTGCCTTTGCACTATTATATGTCGGTTTACCGCCAGATTCTCTACCAAATATAGATGAAATATTTACGATTGAACCTGATTGGTGTTTCTTCATAACAGGTAAAGCTAGTTTACTAAAATGTACCGCAGAAAAGTAATTAAGCTGCATCGCTTCTTCAAACAGCGTTAAGTCTGTTTCTGTTGTGGTTGATCCATTACTCCCGCCAACATTATTTATTAAAATATCAATTGTTCCAAATTCGGATAGGAACTGATTAAAAGCTTGCTGACGTTCAGCAGCATTCGTTAAATCTGCAGAAAAACCTACAACACCTTTTAATTCTTGTTCTACCTCTTTTAAAACAGAAGTGTCTCTAGCCATGACGGCTACTTTTGCGCCTTCTTCGAGAAATCCTTTGGCGATTGCTTTACCAATTCCTTTGGAACCACCTGTGATTAATACAACTTTATTTCTTAGGTTTAAATCCATAACATTTATTCACCTTCTTATTTGCTGTTCGATGATTTTCTGATGTGATACCGGAAATGGGTAGCTTTCAATCGAATTTTCATCTACCCATCTCATATCTTCACTGGTTCCTTCTTTATCTGATAAAAGAGTCCCCTCATAAACCGTGATGTTCCAAACGAGATGTGAAAAAACATGTTCCACTTTTTGGACCGCTTTTTCTATTTTAACAGAAATTTCGAGTTCCGAACGAAAAAATTCTTGCAGACACTCCTGTTCACTTTCTGTCCCTTTGGCAACTTCGACATTCGGAAACTGCCACAGCTTTGCTAACAAACCTGTGTCCGGCCTGCGTTGAATAAGGACTTCGCCTTGTTTATTTCGAAGTACTATCGCAGCCATGTCTTTTACTGTAACTTTTGTTTTCTTTTCTTTAATCGGCAGGCTTTTCTCTTTACCTGCATGATAAGCTCGACAATGTTCTCTAACGGGACACAGCAAACAGCCAGGGGATTTCGGTGTACAAACTAATGCCCCCAACTCCATTAATCCTTGGTTAAACTCAGACGGTTTGTCCGGTGAGATCATCTCAGCTAATGCATTTTCAAAAATAGGTCTCGTTTTTGCTTTCCCAATATCCTCTTCAATTAAGAGAACTCTTGAAATAACCCGCATGACATTCCCGTCTACAGCGGGCTCCGGTTTATGATAGGCAATACTTAATACGGCCCCGGCTGTATAAGGCCCTACACCTTTTAATTGGCTGATCTCTTTTTTAGTATCAGGCACCTTTCCACCATAGTGTTCGACAACTTCACGGACAGCTGTTTGTAAATTCCTCACCCGAGAATAGTAGCCTAATCCTTCCCACGCCTTAAGAATATCCTGTTCTTCTGCATAAGCAAGGTCTTGTAATGTTGGAAATTTTTGTACAAAGTTATTATAATAAGGAATAACTGTATCGACACGGGTTTGTTGAAGCATCACTTCTGAAACCCAAATTCGATACGGATCGCTTGTTCTTCTCCATGGTAAGTCTCTTTTATGTTCTTCAAACCAATGAACTAACTGATCACGAAAACCAGTCATGTCAAATTCTTGTAGTATTTCTGTCAACCTTTTAACCTCCAGATTACACTTCTTTCTTGGCACGAAATGCCCAGCAATGAATTTTTTCTTTGCCGCCTTCAACCATTGAATGAATTTTACTAAACAGATGATGCTCCTCATCTCGTCTTAATTTCTTAAGTGCTACATAATGAGCTTCAGTTGGGACTTTAAACATTTCAACATATAAATGCGGCTGGTCGGTCGCTACAAACCACTGAATTTCTGACGCTTCAAAGTTTGGAAGTTCCGCAATAATATGCTCCATAGCTTGTTCATATTCGTTAACCATTTGTGATTTTATTCTATACTCCATAAAAATTTGTAAAGATTGTGTCATAATCTCAATTCCCCCTTTTTAATAAGTGCGATTTCGGGTATAAATATAGTAATGACTTTTAGTAAGAAAAACGGATGCAAACGCTCAGGTGGCGTATACTGCAGTGGATATTGAGCTGTCGGTCAGCTATATACAAACTTTGGTGTTGTTTTTATTGTTAGCGGACTCCGAGGCCCTTATTTTAACAAAAAACACCTTTTTATAGGTCTTAACGGACTGAGAGGCCCTTATTTGCCTAAAATCAGTTGAAAAAATCGTGAAACTACATAAATAAAGGCTTCTGAGTCCTCTAAATTAAGAAATGAAGCGTTCTGAACGAAATAAGGGCCTGTGTGTCCGCTTCTGTCATTCCGCTGTAAAATAATCAAGCTTCCCCGAAAGGAGGTCGTTCAAACTTGGATACTGGAACTCATGTGGTTATGGGAATTGCTCTCGGTGGGCTTGCTACATTAGATCCTGTCGTTGGAAATGACCCGGTGATGAGACAAACGGTCATGGTAGCGGCAATTATCGGTTCCCAAGCACCCGATTTTGATACCGTCCTAAAATTGAGAAATAATGCCGTTTATATACGTAATCACCGCGGTATCACTCACTCCTTGCCAGCTATATTGATCTGGCCTTTCATTATCGCGGGTGGAATATCTATGTTTGTTCCTGAAGCGAATTATTTACATTTATGGCTTTGGACATTCATTGCGGTTTTCCTGCATGTTTTTGTCGACATATTTAACGCTTATGGTACACAAGCTTTGCGACCTGTAACACATAGGTGGATTGCTTTAGGTTCTATTAATATTTTTGACCCTTTTATTTTCTTAGCACATGTCGCCGGGATTATTTTATGGCGCTATGGATTTGATCCGGGGTATACATTCTTGACGATTTACTTCATTCTCATCTTTTATTACATTTGGAGGTTTAAAGCACGTTCAAAAGTTATTGCACATGCTAAGTCTCTCCATCCAAGTGCAACTCATGTGTTCATTTCACCTACATTTCGCTGGAATCAATGGCATCTTGTGATCCGAACAAAAGAAATGTTGTACGTGGCCGAATCCAGAAATCACAAGATCAATTTCTTTGAACAATATCCGTTTGAACCGATACCCGATGATCCAATTATCAATGCAGCAAGAAAAGATGCCAACCTATCTGCATTTCTTTCCTTTTCTCCGACCTATCGTTGGGAAGTCGAAAGTGTTAATAATCAACATGAAGTTCGATTTGTTGATTTAAGATATCGTACAAAAGGCCATTATCCGTTTGTAGCGATTGTTCAATTAGATGAAAACTTCGATATCGCAAGCTCCTATACCGGTTGGGTATATAGTGAAGAAACGTTAAAACGAAAACTGCATCTTTCTACACAATCATAAGGTTGACTCTTGAGTGTCTAGTTTTACTGGCACTTGAGTCAACCTTTTTTATGTAACCATATTCTTTCATTGTAATGAATACTAATTTTTCAAACTGTCGTCTTCCAGTAAGTGTTTAAATTTCTCATTTTTTGATGCATATTCGTGCAGATAAGGACCATAGTTGGTTATCCATTGCAGCACAATCTGTTCTGTCTTTTCAGGCCCATCATATGTTCTTCCTGATTTCGCTCGTGTCGCTTCAAAATCTTCCCATAAATTCTCGACCCATTTTCGAGCTTGTCCATAGGATAATTGATCATTTCGTTTCAGTAATTGATCCGCTAAGCGTTCAATTCGCTCATTCATTAAAGGTTACCTCCTCTAACAATTATTGCATATCATATGATCGCTTGTACCATCTCATACTAGGAGAGAAGCACAGGCAATACAGTGCTTGCTTGCTTTAATGTTTGGTTTAACTTTAAAGTGTCGTAAAAGGAGGGTTCACCGATGCGTAACAAAGAGAAAGGATTTCCAAACCGTAAATCATTTTCGGGAGAACCAAGAGCGAAAGAAGAGTATTCTTCAAAACGAGCTGATGGCAGTATTCGGGATCATCCTCAACAACGAATGATGCAATCGAATCAATCCCGCTAATGACATGACATTGATTTCATTTCTCTAAGCTATCTAGGAGGTGTTTTACCTTGCATAAGGTAAGAGGTAAAAACTATGCTGACCCATTTCAATCTCCACGAGCTAATCCAAAGCATGCATTCCATCAAGTGAACGGTGAAACAGAAAGAGGCCTCCACAATTACGTTCTTAAAGTCCAGACAAGAAAACGTTCATAATTTTCATTGAACGTGTCCGATCTTCAAACCTTTTCCTTCCTTACTTTGAAAAGGAGAAGCAACTCCTCTGCTTCTCCTTTTTTTATCAGTAAGCTCTTTGTCGATGACGGCTAAGAGTTTATTTTTTTAATTTTAATACAGAAATCGGAACTCCTTCTAGCTCACTGCTCCCATTCCGGTGCCCCCAGGCAAACCTGCCATTCATATAAGAAATTAAAAAGCTCGATTGTTCATCAATCATTTCATACGTATCACCAGGTTGGTAATCATCCGGGTTTAGCAAGTACGCTTTTGCAATAAGCATTTTGCGCTCATACACTGCGAATTCGCTAGCCATCCCCATTTGTTCTGCCTTTTTTGCTTTTTCGTTCAGTTGAGCAATTTCATTATTTAATTCATATGCGGTCATTTCACTAAAACGCTTTTCCATTCATTACGCCTCCATCGGCTTATTTCTACCTGTTTTTATTATACTGGATTTTACACTATGCGACCAATCACAAGCCTGAGCTACAAAATGATATAGGCATAAATTAATCCGATCACACCTGAAAAGATGGCATAATAAAACATAGGCAGTAATGTCAATCGTATAATAGGACCTTCCTTCCCTAATAAACCGACAACTGAAGCAGCTGCGACAACGTTAAGTACACAAATCATATTTCCACCATTCGACCCCAACACTTGTAACGCAAGTACTAACGTAGGGTCAACTCCAATTTGATCGGCAACGCTAAACTGAAATAGCGAAAACATCATATTACTGAATGTTGCACTACCTGACACAAATGATCCTAACGCTCCAATGAAAGGTGCTACTAACGGCCAACTGCCCCCTAATGCTGCGGAAGCGGTATTTGCCAGCTCCATTGGCATACTTTCCAATCCAGAGGCGTTCACTCCAGAATTAATAAAAATCCGAACCATCGGCACCGCCGTAAATAATGTAACCGCACTCCCAACGACCGCTTGTGCAGAGGAACCGAATGTCGTTTTGATTTTTTCGATGTTCATCTTATGAATAACAAAAGTGATTAATACGACTAGTACAAAAATAGTCCCAGGTAAATAAAGAGGTTCAAGAGCCGTACTTATATTCGTATTTAAAATATTCGGCCAGCTCCATCTCACCGACTGAAACCAAGCTTTAAATGGAAGGACCTCAAGACGTGTGAGTACAAGAAACAACCCGACTAAAAGGTACGGAATCCATGCCATCACTAGACTTAACGATGGACCTTTATCTTCTTTGTTACGCGAAGCTAACACCTTTCCTACCCAGTCTGGTGACCATTTATCAGCGGGTGCAAAATCCCATGCTTTTTCAGGAAGAAGAAAGCCTCGTTTCGCTGCCGGAACAACAATCATCAGTCCAAACAACCCGCCAAAGATGGACGGGAATTCTGGTCCCAGAAACACAGCTACTATTAAAGCAGGTATTGTGAATGCGAATCCTGCAAACAAAGCAAACTTCCATACTTGCAGCCCTTCTCGCCAAGATTTGTTTTCACCAAAAAAACGAGTTAACATGACGACAAGAATGAGTGGCATAAAGGTGCCAACAAAAATATCAATTTGCATGACTTGCGCTCCAACACCTTTTACATATTCACCAATTTGAGTTGGATCCGCTAAATAAGGTGTTACAACAGCAGCTACTTGAGAGCCTTCTTGCAATCCCTGCTCGACACCGACAATAATAGGTGTTCCAACGGCTCCAAACGAAACAGGACTGCTGTCGGCGATTAGCGCTAATACAACAGCTGCTAATGGAGGAAAGCCTAGTGCAACGAGAAGAGGCGCAGCAATTGCAGCAGGTGTGCCAAAGCCAGCTGCTCCTTCAATGAAGGCTCCGAATAACCAGGCGATGATAATGAGCTGTACTCTTCTATCCGGACTAATCTCTAAAAAGCTATTACGGATCGTAGTAATTGCCCCGCTCAATTGCAACGTATTTAATAATAAAATTGCCCCGAATACAATATATAAGATGGAAAAACCAATAATAATTCCTTCGATTGAGGCCGCAACAATTTGTACAAAAGGAACTTTCCAATAGAGATAAGCCAGTAAGCCTGTTGCAATTAAGCTGATTGGCATTGCCTTCATAGCAGGCATCCTCATAACGACTAAGAATAATAAAACGGCAAGGATTGGAGTTAAAGCAATGATGCTGTTCACAATTGTTTACTCCCTTTCTTATGTAAGATAAACTTAATAATAACAAACTTTGTGCAATACTTCACAATCTTTATGTTATTATTTTATGACATTTTATTATTCCCGATTCTCCTCTAAATATTGTTCAATTAGGTCGATTGGAAAACCCTTTTGGTACAACCATTGCTTCAGTTTATAACGATATTCATAATTACTCAGGTGAGAATATTTTCGTTTACCTTTTTCTCCTTGATGGACAATAGCTTCCCATTGTTGATCCGTGTTAAACGACACACCATTTTCTTTGAGTCCTTCTTCAATGACTTCGTAGGAGAAACCCTTCGATAAAAGTTGTCGTTTTATCCTTTGTTCATAGGCTTGCTGTGACTCTTTTAAAGTCTTTTTCGCTTGTTTTTCCACCCATTTCATAATATGTTCCAACTGTTCTGCATACGTATATTCATCAAGAGCCACTTCTGCCATTTTTTCATTTACGCCTTTCTTAAATAGCTCCTGTTCAATCACTTTTGGGCCTTTTACTCCTGTATTTTTTTTCGTTCGTACAAAAGCCACCGCAAAGTCTTGATCGTTTAAAAAATTATATTCTTTCAGTTTTTTAATGACCTGATGAATTTCCCACTCTTCATACTCTTTTTTCTTTAAGTAGTCGACAACTTCTTTTTCTGACCTCATCCGATAAGACAAGTAGGACAAAGCTAAGTTATAGGCTTTCTTTACTTTATCCTCAGCTAAGATTTTCTGTAATTCCTCAACATCGATCTCCATCCCTTTTTTCAAGCGCGATGAAATAAGGACATCTTGATCAACACTAAATCCGTACTCTTCTCCTGCTCCTTGATTAATAAAAACATTAAACCGTTCCTTGTTATTCTTTTGAGTTGTAATTTTTGTAATGACAGCCATATCAACCACCTACTTTCTATTATTATTAATCAGCTAGAACTACTTGTTTAAATTGTACCGTTACTGGTTATTGATTTGTATGTACCCATTTTTAGTATACTGAAAGGCTGCAGTTTCTGCTCTTTTCATTTATGAAGTTTTATTTAAGTGATTATTTTTCTTTTGTTAAGCTTATAAATTACTTATACTATAATTAAACAACAATTGAACGTACTTTATACTCAATTTGAAGGGCAGTGGTTGTATGAATATAGCAATAGCTGGCGGTACTGGATTTATCGGTACAGCTTTAACTGAATATTTCATATCACAAGGTCATCAAGTTTATATTTTAACGCGAACACCTAAAGAAAAGAAGGAGAACGTTCATTATGTTCAGTGGTTAGTTTCAGGGGCGCAACCAGCGCAAAGCCTCCCGCCTCTTGATGCACTGATTAATTTAGCAGGAGATTCAATCGGCTCTGGACGCTGGACAGAACAAAAGAAAGAGCGGATCTTAAAAAGTCGTATTACAGCTACAAATGCTGCTATAACGTTACTTCAACAGTTGGAACATCAACCTAACGTATTTATTAATGCCTCGGCCATTGGCATTTACGGTCACTCTGACACCCACACGTTTACAGAAGATCACGTCACAGGAGGCGAAAATAACTTTTTAAAAGAAGTGGGAATTCAGTGGGAAACAGAAGCGCTGAAAGCAGAAGATTTGGGAATTCGAACCGTTCTTCCTCGCTTAGGTTTAGTTTTAGATGAAAATGAAGGTGCATTACCAAAGATGCTGCTGCCTTATCGCCTGTTTGCTGGAGGCGCTTTAGGTTCAGGCGATCAATGGTATTCCTGGGTTCATATTCAAGATGTTGTTCGACTTATTGATTTCACTATTAAAACGAACGAGATCGAAGGGGCAATAAATGTTACTTCTCCTCAACCTGTTCAAATGACAGAAATGGGCAAAGCTATTGCAGTTGCTCTTAAGCGACCGCACTGGTTACCAACGCCGGCTTTTGCATTAAAGCTGTTGTTAGGAGAAATGAGCTCATTACTCTTGCAAGGACAACGGGTTTTACCTGAAAAAGCGCTTCGTTATGGATTTACATTTAATTACTCAACCATAGATGAAGCACTGCAACATTTATTAACACAAGATCGTTAATTCGTTTTCTTGTTGAGTTAAAAAAAGACATATTTGATTTAGCTCCTGTTAGAATATTTTTCCTCTTACTTACTCATACTATATATATCACTTCATTACGAGGAGGAAATATTATGGAGAAAAAGAAACGCCGTGACCAACAAGAAAGACATACTCTTAAGAAAGCTCAGCAAGTAACGTATCAATCCGACTTTAAAGCGGCTGACCGTGCTGCACGCCGATAGTAGATGCAGGTACTCCACTTCGAGTACCTTTTTTTTTTGGAAATTATTTAATAACATGAATGATCTGCGCCTGTTTCAAACTAGTAACAGGTGTTGCTCGGAAAACCTGCAGCACCACTATTATTAAGGGGAGTGTTTCGAAATGGGTAAAAAGAAAAAGAAACAACAGCAAATCGCGAACGTGGATAACGACGGAATGGACGTAGAATATTCTGCTGAATTAGCAGACGCTGAGGATATTGAAGCAAATGCCCGTGGAGCTGCAGCAGATCGCCGCGCCAAAAAGAAAAAGAAAAATAAATAACAAGAAAAGCGTAAGGGGCCTGCTTATCGGTGACAAGCGCTGGACACCTTCAAACTCTATACTTAATTCTTGAAAAAGCTGATTCATGAGCCTGTTGCTCATGAATCAGCTTTTCTAATGGCTATTTAATCCATTAGATAGTAATGAAATTCACGCTTATCCTTTCGATACTCCACAGAAAAATGCCTGTTTTTAGCTACCTCTAGACCGTCATTTACACGCCATTTATTTTTTTATTCATATTTCGTCATCTTTTGTTAGATTTGCTCACATTTTTTCAAATTGTTTGAAAACACAAAGATATGGAAGGAATATGAAAGATACGTGCTCTTACTAGATGGCAACGTAAGTCATCCTGATTAATCATGAATTATCAATAAATAGCTGGTTTGCTTTAATTTCAGCATCCCCTTATCATTTATAATAGCTAGAATAAAATTAATAAACGATCCATTTTAAGGAGGAATACGCTATTATTTACAATAAAATGCGATTTGTAGGTGAAAAGCGATGAGTCAACTAACGAAGACAATTACCCAACCTATTCCAAATGTTACTTTTGAAAAGCCTTCTGTTGAAGATGGCGCCGCCATGTGGGAACTGGTAAATAACTCTACGCTCGATTTAAATTCTTCTTACAAATACATTATGTTTTGTGAGTTTTTCTCAGACACTTGTGTCGTAGCAAAGGAAAATGACAAACTAGTAGGTTTCGTAACAGCTTTCATCCCCCCTACTAAACCAGATGTCATTTTTGTCTGGCAAATCGGAGTGGATGCTTCTCAACGAGGAAAAGGTCTAGCATCTCACCTCTTACAAGAGTTGATTATCCGAGAAGGTTGCCAAAATATTAATTATCTTGAAGCCACTGTTACACCTTCTAATCAGGCCTCTCAATCACTATTCCGACGCCTAGGGCGAGATCTCAATACAGACTGTGAAGTATTAGAATGTTTCTCAGAGGACTTATTTCCTGGAGACGACCATGAAGCAGAACTGACTTTCCGAATTGGACCATTCAATCGAGATAAGTAAACATTTATTAGAAATAATCTTAGAAGATGAATGATTCGATCAGTACATGTGAAAAACTTCACAAATTACCTTGATGAATAATTCCTTTCTTACAAAATAAAAGGAGGATCTATTATAAAAATGGAAACTAACAATTTGAGTATATTTAACGAATTAGAATCTGAGGTACGTAGTTATTGTAGAAGCTTCCCCGCTATTTTTAACAAGGCTAAAGGCTACAAACTTTGGGATGTCGAAGGAAACGAATATATTGATTTCTTCTCAGGTGCTGGGGCATTAAACTACGGGCACAATGATCCAAAAATGAAAGCGAAATTAGTGGATTATATTTTAAATGATGGTATTGCCCATTCTTTAGATAAGGCTACAGCAGCAAAAGCTGAGTTTCTAGAAAAATTCAACAATGTTATCCTTAAACCTCGTAATATGGAATACAAAGTAATGTTCCCTGGTCCAACAGGAACAAATACGGTAGAAAGTGCATTAAAGCTTGCAAGAAAAGTAACTGGTCGTACGGATGTAATTAGCTTTACCAACGGCTTCCACGGTATGACAATTGGTTCTCTATCAGTTACAGGTAATTCTTTTAAGCGTAAAGGTGCTGGTATTCCATTGCAACACGTCGTAACAATGCCATACGATAGCTTCGTCAATGACGAACTCGACACTCTGGAGTATCTCGAGCGCTTTTTAGAAGATAACGGAAGTGGAGTTGAAATTCCGGCCGCAATGATCCTCGAGACAGTCCAAGGTGAAGGGGGCATTAACGCTGCCCGTTTCGAGTGGCTACAAAAAGTAGAAAGCATTTGCCGCCGTTTTGGAATTTTACTCATCGTCGACGATGTTCAAGCGGGTGTGGGCCGAACAGGTACTTTCTTCTCTTTTGAAAAAGCAGGAATTACACCAGATATTATCTGCTTATCAAAATCAATTGGTGGCTATGGATTACCACTTGCATTAACCCTAATCAATCCAAAATACGATATTTGGGAGCCGGGTGAGCATAACGGAACATTCCGTGGAAATAACTTAGCCTTTGTTACAGCTACTGAAGCACTTACTTATTGGGAGACTGACTCTTTTGAGAAGAGCATTCAAGAAAAATCTGATAAAATTACTGAGTTTTTAGTCGGCCTTACTGTGAAATATCCACAAATTAAAGGTACAGTACGCGGTCGTGGCTTTATGCAAGGAATCGCAACAGAAGTAGACGGTCTTGCTTCTGATATTGCCAAAGCTGCCTTCGAGCGAGGACTTATTATGGAAACAGCAGGTCCAGAAGATGAAGTGTTCAAACTCTTCCCTGCCCTTACCATTGATAATGAAGGCTTGGAAAAAGGATTTGCTATTATCGAAGAAAGCATCAAAAGTTTAGTAAACGAAAAAGAACCAGTATCGTCCTAAAACATGAGCGGCACTATTTAGCCGTGCCGCTCACCTATCAATTTATAACGCTCTAAACTAAACATTACAGATTAATTTCACTTATAAAAAACACATTACTGGAGGATATTTAAAATGAAAGTTGTTAAATTAGAAGATATTATTGGAACTGACCAAGAAGTAAAAGGAGAAAACTGGACTAGTCGCAGACTATTATTAAAGAAAGATGGTATGGGTTATTCTGTTCACGATACAATCATTAAAGCTGGAACTGAAACACATATCTGGTATCAAAACCACCTTGAAGCCGTTTACTGCATTGAAGGTGATGGTGAGGTAGAAACATTAAGTGATAATAAAATCCACCCTATTTCAGCTAATATGATCTATGCTTTAGATAAGCATGATGAGCATTTACTGCGTGCCAATACAGATATGCGTATGGTTTGTGTGTTCAACCCTCCAATTACTGGAACTGAAACACATGATGAGAACGGAGTATATCCAGTAGTAGAAGATTAATTCTCTGTTTACTAAATACAAACTAGTTCACTAGAAAAGGCTGTGCTACGGATGTCAGATCCGGTGGCACAGCCTTTTGTTTCCTAATCGAGATGCTTTCGTTATTCATATTTCCATTTAGCTAATCATAGGTATGATAAAATAAAAAGTATAGTTATGTAAAGGAGACGTTTATATGGAAGTATTTGCAGTGGCTAGTATTGTCTTACTTTTTATATTTGGTTTGTTTTTATTAAATATATTTACTAGTATTTGGGCTTACCGTGATGCGATTAGTAATGGGAATAGTAAAGAATATGCCCTGCTCGTATTAATCGGAACGTTATTTTTCCCTGTTCTCGGATTAATCATTTATTTCTTCATTCGAAATGATTAATTAATGTAAATAAATCATTTGAAATTTTATATGCTTCGTATTAATTCCAATCGTTTCTAACAACTCTTTCACGTCTTCTAAGGAGCCTGCAGGGTAGGTTGATCTGCAAATATGATCCGTTTTTGATAATTTCTCTTCCGTTATTATTTCTTCTGGGATAATATCTTTCATTGATGAAATAACTTTAATCACTTCTTCGTCTCTCTCAAACGCAATAAGTCCAGTGACATTGTTATATAGTATAATAAGCGGTACATCGGTTAACGGATGAACAAAATGCGCTTTAAATATAGCTTGTTCCATGTATTAACTCCTCCTCCTTAGTTTAGTTCATATTCTAACACGAAAAAGACGATCTGGCACAAAAAATGAGGATGACTCCCATCAGCTTCTGTCTAATAGTACTTACACAGCTATAGCTACTAATCTTAAAGTATAGTAACTATTTGCTAATGTACCTAACAGTTCACCATGGAATTCATCCTCTTTTTTTTATTTGTTCATTTTACTATCAATATCAGCTAATTCTTTAGCAGCGTCTCTTGCAGTAAGATTTTCAATTGCGTGTGCAATTCGATTTCCAATGATCATAAAGCCC
The DNA here is from genome assembly GCF_029028005.1 of Alkalihalobacterium chitinilyticum. Classification (GTDB taxonomy): domain Bacteria; phylum Bacillota; class Bacilli; order Bacillales; family Bacillaceae_F; genus Alkalihalobacterium; species Alkalihalobacterium chitinilyticum. The sequence goes on along the minus strand of NZ_JAOTPO010000011.1, from coordinate 124,860 downwards.
AAGAAAAGAGAGAAAAATACGATTACAAAAACGACAACAAAGCCTTCAAATAAACTCATATGTCCCCTCCTTGTAACTTGCTTTATGAAACTATATGAAATCCAATCTCGTTATATGCGAATTAAAATATTTCATTCCTCAGAAAATTGAATATCCTTTGAACTTATCGTTGTGCTAAAAAAAGGCAGTAAAAAAGACACGAAAACCATTTAGGCCTTCGTGTCTTTATTTCTTTCAACTGTTCCTATGAGCAGCATTAACTATTCTCTAGATCATTCACTCGTTGCTTCCCTTTTTCCGTTACCGCTTGTTTTCTAATCATTGTCTTAATATTGTCCACATGGCGAAATCGCAGTGCTGACCAATCCTCATCTACTGCTACCTGACGTACGGGTTCAAAATCCTTCTCTGCCAATAATTCCGCTACCGATTCGCGGCTGCAATCCGATCCCTTATATGTTTTAGATGATTTTTTAGGGTAACACAACCAAAGCAACCCATCCTCCGAAAGAAACTCGACTGCTTTTCCACCCAACTCTCGAATGGTTTCATTGGTAGTTCCAAAAACTTGAACAAAAGAATACGTATCTTCCGCAGCTTCTGTATGTACCTCTGCTTCAAACGAAGCGATAACCTCTTCATACTCTTTCGGTGCGTTTAATATTAAGACAGGCTTGCTTTGATCTTTTAGTTGTAATTTCTTTATTACAGGGTGTACTTCTACCATTATGGACATCCTTTCGATTATAATTAATTTTATTATAGTTGAGTAATTGTTAAGGATCAAAAGGAGTGATGTTGTACTGTGGATTCGATTACCCATACCTTGTTTGGCTTAGCCATTTATGGTGGTGTAGATAAACGTGAAATGTCCAAACCGATGAAGCGAGCAACTCTTTTTACAGCTGTTGTCGGAAGTCACATTCCAGATATTGACGTCATTTCACAACTCTGGGATACCGAGGGGCAATATCAGATGTGGCACCGCGGAATTACCCACTCTCTATTTATGATCCCAGTTTGGGCGCTTCTCTTAATTGCTGTTTGTTACATGATCTGGGGAGTAAAAGACCGGCGTCTATTTTATCTTGGATTACTAGCTGTATTTATACATAATACCAGTGATATTTTTAATGCTTGGGGAACTGGTTATCTTGAACCTTTCTCCTCTATCCGACTAACGTTTGGGACAATCCCTATTATCGACTTCGTCATTTGGGGAATTTTATTAATTGGATTTCTTTATAAAAAATTCAATAAAACTGCAACTCACCAAGTATATCACATCGTTGGGGCTGTCATTGTTCTTCACGTCGCCCTTCAATCGTTTCAAGGGTATGTGATTTACCAACAGTACGAAGGAGTATATGAACAACATACTCTCTCAGCTAGCTTTGTTCCTTGGAATTTTTCAGTGATTGGAAAAAATGATAAAGAAGTTGAAATTATTGAAACCAATCTCTTTGGTAGAGAAAACGTTGCTTATGTTTTAGAGTCTGCTCCTGATACTGATTTAGAAAAACTCTTTAAAAAAGTTCCTGAGGCTAAGACTTTATACGAATGGTCCCCCTTTGTCGTCATCGTTGACGATGACGAGCGAATCGGCGTATATGACCCACGTTTTTACCGGAACGGACAATCTTTTTTATTTGAATACATCGAAAAATAAAGCTGACTCTCTGTCTTCTTTACCCTTATATACATCAGGTGAAGAGGCACGAGTCAGCTTCTTGTTTATTCATACCGCTTATCTTGATAAAAGTAATTAGGTGTCACCACTTCATTTTCATATGGTTTATGAAAGATATGCGTTGTCGCTGGAGAAACCGGTGGAATTAACCATGTCCAGTCCCCTGTTAATGAACGCCCGCAACGTTTTTCTTTATCTTCAAAATGCTGAAATTGAGCCGCCGCTGTATGATGATCGACAATACTTACTCCTTGCTTTTTAAACGAATAAAGTACGGCTACATTTAACTCAACTAATGCTTTATCTTTCCATAAAGTTGAGGCGCGACTTGTGTCTAACCCCATAATCGAAGCTATTTTCGGCAACATGTTATAACGATCTTCATCCGCTAAATTTCTAGCACCAATTTCTGTTCCCATATACCAGCCATTAAAAGGAGCTGCGGTATAGTGAATCCCGCCAATTTCTAGTTTCATTTCAGAAACGATCGGAACAGCGTACCATTTTAACTGTAAGTCAGAGAATGCTTCTAATTCAGGATGGACAAGCGGAACTTCTAATACGATTTCTTTAGGTATGTCAAACCATTGAGGTTCACCTTTTTTCATTTGGATGACGTAGGGTAATACATCAAAGTGGGTTCCTTCACCTTTCCAGCCCATTTCTGTACATAATTTTGTAAAAGAGATCGATGCCGGATCGCCGATAATTCCATATTCCGTTTCATAGCCAGCATAACGAATGAGCTGGTAGTTCCATATTCTTACCTGCTCTTCTCCGTTAATCATCGGTTTCAACACAGTAATTGTCGGAAGAATTTTTCCTCCATTGGTGCCATACTCAATATGCTTATTTAAAGCATCGACTACTTCTTCAGGCGTATCGGCGTTCCTCCCATCTAAGACGTGCAAACTGTCCCAAAACAGTCTTCCAATGCAGCGATTACTGTTTCTCCAAGCCATCCGTGCCCCGTGCTCCAGCTCTTCATATGTATGAACGTAGTGATCTTTTTTTTCTATTTCCGCCCTGACTTCTGCCAGCCTTGCTTTGATTTGGTCTTCATTTTTTCCTAGTTCTCTGTAGCAACTATATATAAATTTCTCAGCTTCTTTGTACAAATCTTCTTTTGTTTGCAAAATTGCCCACCTCATTGTCATAAATAACCTTCATTTAGTATGACCGTATTAAACACCATTATTATAGCTGACATTTATCCATCTAGCCCATGATCTAAGACTATTTCACTAAAAAGACACACGATGAAATGTTCCGTTTAGATGTCTAAATCGATCAGGTCTCGGCAAAGATAGTTGCTAAGTGAAAAGGGGGGAGTTCCATTTAAACTTAGAGTTTTATCTTTCAACATCCGTCATGGTTTAGGTACGGATCGCCGTGTTGACTTACATAGAATTGCCAAGATTATCAAACAAAGTGATGCTGATATTATTGGACTAAATGAGGTTGATAAATCTTTTTCAAAACGTAGCCACTTTATCGATCAAGCGAGTTGGCTGGCAGAGCAGTTGCAAATGGAATATGTGTTTGCACCGGCCATTTCCATTCAATCCAAAAAAGTTGAACAACGAGAATACGGAAATGCATTATTCTCTAGGTTCCCTATTAAACACTCTAAAAGCCACATCGTTCGTCTCCGTCCTTTTCTATGTGAGCCACGGTCAATCATTGATGCTACGATCCAAATAAACCAAACATTAGTCAAAACTTTAGTTACGCATTTCAGCCTGCATCCTTTGTTACGGAAAAAACAAATGAAAAAATTAGTAGAAGAAGCTAACAGTGAACACCCTACTATATTAATGGGAGACTTGAATTGCAGGCCTTATTCAAGAGATTACCGTGAAATAGCTAAATATTTTCATAATACGTGTGATAAGCGTATCAAAAAAGAGCTCGGGACGTTTCCTTCACGGAGACCAAAGGTTCAGCTTGACTACATTTTTGTTAACGACAAGTTCGAAGTCATCTATTCTGACGTCATCACTACGTATAAAGAAGCCTCTGATCATTTACCGATAACCTCACTCATCAAATTAAACAATAATTCATCACTAACTTCTTAGCTTCCTACTCTTCACACTGAATGAAGATAGGAAGCTTTTAAAATGAGAGCGTTACATTTATTCATATTGCTGAAAGTTCCCTTCACAATATTGTTGTTTTTAAGTGTAAACATTTACTGATATAATCACTATATAAAGCTTGTTTATCTCAAGAGGAGGTTCAACATGTTAGATACACCACTAAAATGGTTTCGAAATATTGGCTTTTTAGAAGGTTGGTCATATTTATTACTTCTAGGGCTGGCTATGCCTTTAAAATACCTTGCAGATATTCCTCAGTTCGTTACAGTCATTGGGGCTGCACACGGAGCTTTATTTGTTCTTTACTTATCCATTGCGCTATACGTTACTGTAAAATACAAGTGGCCATTAACCCGCTTTATCGGTGCTACCATTGCAGCGATGCTTCCGTTTGGACCGTTTATCTACGATGCCCGCATCTTAAAGCAGTACCAAATCGAAGTGAAAGAAAGTGTGTAAAAGACATTTACTATACATGTAGTGAAAGATGAAAACCGCCAGCCTTGCATTGAAGGCTAGCGGTTTTTTTGTGGTTTACGCTGATTTGAGTTTGGTACTGCGGGTGATACGGGCGATAATCTTCCTTTTATTAGCATTTTATCGGCTATAGCCGATATTCTTCCTTTTACTGGAACCTTCTTACTCTAAAGCTATATTTAGATCAGTTTTCTTCCTTTTACTGTAATTCCCTTACTCTAAAGCTTTCTTTAAATCAGTTTTCTTCCTTTTACTGTAATTTTCTTGCTCTAAATCATTTTTTAGATCAGTTTTATCCCTTTTACTGTAATTTCCTTGCTCTAATTCATTCTTTAGATCAATTTTCTTCCTATATCTGCGCTGCTCAACTTTGTCATCATGTCCTATAACGACTCTAGTAATCCGCAGAGTTCACTATCACTTAGTTCGCGCCACTCCCCCGCCTTAAGGGTTCCGAGCTCAATATTCATAATCCGAATCCGCTGCAGACGCGTAACTTTATAGCCAAACACTTTACTCATTCTTCTGATTTGCCGATTAAGCCCTTGAGTAAGTATGATCCGAAACGTATCATCATTGACGCGGGACACGCGACATAATTTTGTTGTTGTCCCAAGAATTTCTACTCCATTAGACATCCCCTCTATAAATTCATCTGTAATTGGCTGATCCACCGTTACAATATATTCTTTTTCATGATTATGTTCAGAACGCATCATTTTATTGACGATATCCCCATCATCTGTGAGCAAGATTAAACCTTCTGAAGCTTTATCTAACCGCCCGACCGGAAAAATTCTCTTCGGATAGTTTATAAATTGTATGATGTTTCCTTCGACTAAAGGCTGTGCGGTACATGTTATACCGACTGGTTTGTTTAGGACAATGTACGTCTTTTCCTCATTTTCTTTGATTTTGATTTGCTTTCCGTCGATACAGACAATGTCAGTGAGTTCGACTGTATCCCCATGCTCACAGATCCTGTCATTAATCGTTATTCGTCCAGCATCAATCAAACGATCCGTCTCTCGTCTTGAACAAACACCTGTTAAACTAATAAATTTGTTTATTCTCATTTTGTCTTCCTTTCTTACAGTTGAGAACTTAAAGGTTATCCTATTAGATCATATCTTAATATACGCAAAAAACTACAGCTTCATCTGAAACTGTAGTTTTCTTTGCAGTTATTCCATTTAACTATCTAATTAACTCGACATTTTGTCTTTATCTTTGTTATACTCATTTTCCCAATAATCCGCGTTTTTGATATCTAATTTCTTCGGATCAAATACTGGGTCAAGACCTTGTTTCTTCTGTTCTTCATAATCTTTAAGGACTCGTAATGCAGGTTTCGCAAGGATAAGGATGGCGATTAAGTTTAACCAAACCATCAATCCTAAACCAACGTCTCCTAAAGCCCAAGCAAGGTCCGCTTCACGAACAGCACCGAAGAATACTGCACCAAGTAAAATAACTTTTAACACAAACATCGCTGCTTTTTTCCCTTTACCACGAATGAGGTAGGCCACATTCGTTTCAGCCATATAGTAGTATGCCATAATCGTAGTAAATGCAAAGAAGAATAACGCTACTGCAACAAATGCTGCACCAAATCCAGGGATTACAGATTCAATGGCGGCTTGCGTATAACCAGCGCCGGCAGGTACTTCAGCAATATAACTTACGATCGTGTTTCCTGCTCCATCAACAACGTTATACATTCCTGTAAATAGGATCATGAATGCTGTTGCCGAACAAACGAGTAATGTATCAATGTATACTGAGAATGATTGAACTAAACCTTGTTTTGCAGGGTGAGAAACTTCAGCTGCTGCTGCCGCATGCGGGCCTGTTCCTTGTCCTGCTTCGTTTGAATAAATACCACGCTTAACACCCCATGCAATCGCTAAACCAATAATCCCGCCAAATGCAGCATCTGCTCCAAATGCGCTGCTAACAATTAATGAGATTACAGCTGGTAATTGTGTAATGTTTGCACCGATAATTACGAAAGCAAGTAAGATATAGGCTACAGCCATAAAAGGAACAACTAGCTGTGCAACGTTTGCAATCCTTTTAACCCCACCAAAAATGATAATACCAATAATAGCAATTAAAATTGAAGCTGTTATATAAGGATTAATCGAAAATGCATTATCAACAGCGATTGCAATTGAATTAGATTGAATTCCAGGCATTAATAGACTCATAGCAAGAAGAGTAGCTACCGCAAAAATAACTGCGTACCATTTCCAGCCAATACCTTTTTCAATATAATAGGCTGGTCCCCCGCGGTATAATCCATCTTGCTTTTCTTTATAAACTTGAGCTAATGTTGACTCAATAAATGCACTTGATGCTCCGATAAATGCGATCGTCCACATCCAAAATACTGCACCAGGTCCCCCGAATGCTATAGCAGTTGCGGTACCTGCGATGTTACCTGTTCCAACCCTTCCTGAGAGTGCAATTGACATCGCTTGAAACGATGATACCCCAGCATCTGAGCTTTTTCCTCTAAACATTAAAGTGACCATATCCTTAATGTGTCTTACTTGTAAGAAGCGAGTAAGGATGGAGAATAATAACCCTACTCCCAAACAAAAGTAAATCATCGGATTACTCCACAAAATACCATTAAGCCAGTTTATCAAACTTTCCAAGTAAATCCCTCCTCTTTTTCCCGTTATAATTTTTTGAACTTTTTTTATATTCGAATTATAATCTAAAAATTTCCTTATGGCAATATACTAAAACGTTAATTAATTAGTTAACTAAAGTATTATGGTAAAAAATCTTACATAAAGCAACAACTAAGAAATGTTTTTCATTACAAATAGTTTTAATATTCTAATGTTTAACAATATTAATTTATTGCTTACCCATCCAAAATAGACCGAAGTGAAAATAAAAAAAATGGTGCCAGGTACCTTAAAAAGGTACCTGGCACCATTTTTTTATTCAGGGATAGAGTTTTCTGCATTGATATAACCAGCACCGTAAATATAAACTTCAGGTACCCCAAAATTATTCCATAGATCTGTACCTTCCATTAGTCTCTCTTTAACTTGGTTAGGAGTCAGTGCAGGATCATGTTCTAACATTAATGCGACAATACCCGCGCATATTGGTGTCGCCATGGATGTACCTGATAGAGTAATATAGTCTGAACCAACGCGGTTTCCTTTTTGCAGTTTATCTATGAATGATTTCGGTGATCGAAGCGAAACGATATTTACACCAGGAGCTAAAATATCAGGTTTTATCTCCCCATATACGGTTGGGCCCCTGCTCGAAAAACTAGCAACATCGTCACCTTCTCTTTCCACCGTGTCTCTATCATCTATTGCACCAACTGTGATTACTTGCTGACTAACGCCAGGACTTGCAATAGTCTCAAATTCTGGTCCGCTGTTTCCGGCAGCGACACAGACAACAATCCCTGCATCCCACGCTTGGTTTACCATTCGCACCATAGGATCCTCATTCTCATTTTCATAGCGTAGCGCAGGTGAACCTAAAGACAAGTTAATGACATCGATTCTATTCTCAGGGTTACTTTCGTTGTAATGAATACAATACTCTACCCCTTGCATTACCGTTTCTAATGAGCCAGACCCTAATTTATTTAACACTTTTATCCCTACTAAATTAGCTTTTGGTGCGGGCCCTCGATAGCTTCCGTCAGAAGCAGATCCATCTCCTAGCGCATCACCTGCACAATGAGTTCCATGTCCATTATCATCATATGGATCAGAGCGTTGATTAATAAAATCTACAAAGTCTACAATTCTACCAGAAAGATCTTCGTGAGGATAAACTCCCGTATCAATAACAGCAATCGTTACACCTTCGCCGGTAAGTGTTGTACCATTTCTGACAACATCCCGTGCATTAGATGCAGCAACAGCCGTATCTAATAAAGCATGAACTTCACGGTTTAAATAAATTTTTCTCACATGGCTGCAGGTTGTTAATACCTTCTCTAAAGCGCTAGGTGTCATTTGCGCACTACAACATGATACACTAGTAAACTCATTTCGAATCTTACATCCAAAATGACGGCTAAAAATTTGCCTTACTTGGTCATAACCCTCTTCATAACACCCTTCTTCAAACTCAATAATAACCGAGAGTTTTTTCGTTCTCTTTATAAAACCTTCGAACATTTTATGAAGAAAACAAGGTGTCCACTTAAAAGGCTTGTATTGATTTAACACCTTCTCCCGCAATGGTTTGTCTAATTTATGAGCATGGGTCCGTACGAGTTGAACCATAGAGTATCCGAACAATTCAATTCCTCCTTTCCTCACATGTATTACTCTATGAGATTTTTATAGGAGTTGATTTGGTCAATGTCCATACTCTTAAAAATTGTGCGAGAAACTAACACACGTTATTTGGTCATTTGATTACTTTCAGAATAATCTGTTAAACTAAAAGGAGATTTTTGTAAAACCTGTACGTTCAACCTAGATCTATTTTAATAAAAAAACAGGATTATAGGAGCGGTTCAAAAAAATAGGTAGAGGAGTTAAATTAATGAATAAACTAAAGTTTTCTTCACAATACGAAGGTGAGAATGATGTGCGGGATGTTTCCTTAGAAGGAGCAATCAATTTCCGTGACTTAGGCGGATATCCGACCGGTGATGGACGAAAAGTAAAATGGGGGCAATTTTTTAGATCGGCGGCTCTAAGCGACCTGACAGAAAATGATATTCTTCACCTTCAAAAGCTAGGTATTAAAAGAATATGTGATCTCCGACGTACGAATGAAACGAAAGCACAGCCTAATCCTGTTATTCCTGGGATTGATAACGTTCACTTACCGATCATTCCGGAGAATAAAGATAAAGAACAAGTAAAGCAAATCGGGGAACTATCGTTACACGGGAAACAAATCAACTTAGGTGAGCCGGGAGAAATGCTGTTACGTTTAAATCGTGTGATTGCTCATCAAACCGATGCTTACACTCAATTTTTAAAAATGATATTTGAAGAAGAACATGTTCCTTTAGTGTTCCATTGTGTTGCTGGGAAAGACAGGACAGGAGTTTGCAGCTCAGTTATTTTAATGACTTTAGGTGTTCCCGAAGAAATCGTACTCGAAGATTTTACGTACACTAATAAATACCTTGACCAGTTGAGACAAAAAGTTTTCACTAAGAAATTTATAGAAAAAACAAAGGATGTTGACCCGAAAGCTATTGATGCTTTATTAGAAGCCAGACCTGATTACTTAAAAGCGTTCTTAAAAGAAATAACTGATCATTATGGTTCATTTGATACGTATCTATATGAAAACCTCGGCATTAGTAAAAATGACCGTAAAGACCTCCAAAGCCGCTACTTACTGTAGGTATTTTGCTACTTGGGTTGAAAGGTTAGATTTCTCTCTTTTCTTACGGCATAGACTAATAATATAATTCCTATCACAACGAGAATGGGTTCAATAATATCTGCTTCAGGACCATAAGTTAAGCGATGCAACCTAAAAAACCAATGAAATACAACGATATCAAAACTTGCAAAAAATCCTGAAGCAGCCAGAACCCCATGAAAAAATGAAAGGGAAAATACTTTTTTACAAATAATAAAAAACAGAATTGTCCCTGCCCCTCCAAAAGCCAAAGCGCTAAAACGTTCTACAGTTGTAGTAGCTGTCATTTCGAAAGCATGTACATGCTGCGTGTGAAACAGCCAATCTGTATATAAAAAACCTACAAATATACCGATGAAAAAGCCTATCATTCTCTTCAAAACAGCAGCCACCTTTTTTCTCAAATACTATTACTAATATTCTCTTAACTGACAGGTTTTATACTCAAAAATATAATAAATGGATAGATTAGTAGTCCCCCCACCTTCTTTTCTCTAATTTTTCTTGGACAAGTCATGTATGAACTATGAATTTCTCCTTAACCTATTGTAAAATAGCATTGAAACGTTTCAGGATAATGACGCATAATACAATGTCCGAATATAGAACTAGTGGAGGATTTACTTTGTCATGACAGAAAACGAACAAAGCATTAACGAATTTACTTATGTATACGGTTTCCGATCAAGAAAGTACTATAAACTTTTTATTACCGAAAACGGTATTTGTGGAGCTGTAATCGCAGGGACAATTCCAGATGCCATTATGGCCGATATTATGTTGCCTCGAAATCCGGCTGGCTTTTTTCTTGAACCGGTTTATAACAAAAAAATCTTAAAACGTCATGATAGGGAAGATGAATTAACTCCAACACTCATCGATAATCTCGATTTTCTGAAAATAGATAAGAAAAATTTTTTCTGGGCAAAAGAGGATATTCAAGAAGTGAGGATCCAAACGAAGATGCATAATTTTACATGGCCTGCACAGAATTCAGGGACGATTACTTTTGTTTTACCTAAAAAGAAAAAGAAAACTTTTATTATGTACCCTGTGCAGGATGTAGAGCATTTGACTGAAAATCTAAAAAAAATAAGTAGTAATGTGAACGTCATATAATAAAAGCTTAGCTAAATCCTGTTACTAATGTCACTCACTACTTAGAGGATCGAAGAGAAATAATTAAATAGCGCACAAAAGAGAGGTAAATCATTATCATAACTTCCTCTCTTTTTATTTCATTATGAGTATTCCTTATATCCTGCTTAACTTCTCAATTCCATTTATAAGGAATACATGTCAGTCGATCTAGCCATGTGAACAAGTAATTTGCTCAATTTTAAAAAAGTGCTAATGACTTTAAGGGCTGGCCTAATCGTCTTCACTGGGAGTGTAAGCGGACTCAGCGGCCGTTATTTGTGGCAATATCAATGCTTTCTAAAGTTAAGGGGACTCAGAAGCCCTTATTGCTTATAAAAACAGTCTTTCATACCAAAAATACGACAAATAAGGTCCTCTTAGTCCGCCAACAATGATAAAATGATAAATTTTAAGGAAATAAGGCCCTGTGAGTCCGCAAAAAGATTAACGATTAAAAAGATTAGCAACCTTAATTATAATCTATAAAACTGTCTTGTTAACGGCCGGGTTTTCCATGTACTACACTTCTTGTGTTTCAAGCACTTCATAAATGCACTTATGAGGGAGGTTGTGCGCTTTTGCTACTCCTTCATAAACGACCGAACCATTCATAATATTCAACCCTTTGAGTAAGGCCGGATTTTCTATACATGCTTTTTTATACCCTTTATTAGCTATTTCGATTGCATAAGGAACGGTTACATTAGTAAGGCCAATCGTTGACGTTCTCGGAACCGCTCCTGGCATGTTTCCGACTGCATAATGAACAACACCATGTTTCGTATAGGTCGGATTCGCATGAGTTGTTACTCGGTCAACCGTTTCAAAGATACCACCTTGATCAATCGCAACATCAACGATCACCGTGCCCTCCTCCATCAACCGAACGGTTTCCTCAGAAACGAGCTTCGGGGCTTTAGCGCCGGGGATTAAGACCGCACCAATGACCAAATCGGCCTCAGAACAGGCATCACTAATCGTTTGCGGGTTCGACATTAACGTTTGAATCGACGTACCGAAGATATCATCTAACTCACGCAAACGACTTGGATTTACATCGATAATGGAAACTTCTGCGCCTAAGCCGATTGCAATTTTAGCAGCATTTGTTCCAACAACTCCCCCGCCTATAATCGTTACTTTACCTCGTTTCACTCCAGGAATGCCACCGAGTAAAATGCCCTTGCCACCCTTTGTTTTTTCAAGAAATTGCGCACCGATTTGCGTTGCCATTCTTCCTGCGACTTCGCTCATCGGTGTTAAAAGCGGTAAAGTTCCGTCAGCCGATTGGACAGTTTCATATGAAATCGCTACGACATTTTTTTCAAGAAGAGCTTTTGTTAATTCGCGTTCTGCGGCTAGATGCAGATACGTAAATAAAACAAGCCCCTCATAAAAATAACGGTATTCTTCACGTAACGGCTCCTTAACTTTCATAACCATATCACAGGCCCATGCCTCTTCAGCCGTCACGATCACAGCGCCAGCTTCAGTATACAGTTCATCGTAGAAGCCCGACCCAAGGCCCGCACACGTTTCTATAAATACTTCATGACCTTCTTTTACTAGATTTAACACCCCTCCGGGAGTTAAAGCAACACGGTTTTCATTATTTTTAATCTCTTTCGGCACACCAATCCGCACAACAATGAACCTCCTTTTTTAAATGGTAGCAGGTACCTTTAGTGGACTAAAGGTACCTGCTACCATATTTTTTTAACCTCCATAATCCTTTTTTCTAACTCAACCTTTATATACTCAGTCATAACAGCTTTTACACTTTTCTTAATACCATTTTCCATTTATGCATTACTTTTTTCTGAAGGTTAATCTCGTAATTCATTCAGTGCTTCTTTTAATGTTTGAACTAAGTAGGCTAGATCCTCTTCTTCTGTATTTAACGGTGGCGCGATTGTTAGTACATTATTATAACCCGCAACTGTGGCACCATTTTTACCGATAATAACGCCCTTTTGTTTACAAGAGGCAATTACTTTATTAACAATACTTACATCAATTGGAGTCTTTGTCGCTTTATCGGCAACGAGTTCGATCCCGATGAGAAGACCCTTTCCTCGAACATCTCCAACATAAGGATGGTTTTGGAGAAGGTTTTGGAGGTCGTTTTTCAACCGTTCCCCTAATTGCTTCGAGCGGGCAAACAAGTTTTCTTTTTCCATAATTTCTAGGTTTTTAAGGGCTAGTGCGCATGCAGCCGGGCTACCACCGAATGTGTTTACATGCCTGAAGTAGTCATACTGATCCGAACCTTTGAATGCTTCGTAGATTTCACGTTTCACCGCTGTTGCCGATAATGGCAAGTAGGCACTTGTAATCCCCTTCGCCATCGTTATAATATCTGGCTTGACACCGTAATTCATATACCCAAACGGTTCACCTGTACGACCGAAACCGCAAATCACCTCGTCGACTATCAGCAATGCGCCATGCTTTTCACACACTTCCTTTACAGCTGACATATACCCATCAGGCGGGACGAGTACACCGCCTCCTGTAATGATTGGCTCCATGATCACTCCAGCAATCGTCTCACTCAATTCCCACGTCATCGTACGATCGATCGCTTGAACTGCCTCCAATTCTTCCGGTGGGCAATCAGGCGCATCATTTGAACGGTATAGATCCGGAGGGGGAACGTGGATAAACCCTGGCGCTAACGGTTCGTATTTATACTTTCTTTCAGCCTGACCGGTTGCAGCCAGTGCTCCCATTGAATTCCCATGGTACGCACGATACCTTGAAATAAATTTATAACGGCTCATATCCCCTTTTTGTTGATGATACTGTCTTGCGATTTTAAATGCCGTTTCATTCGCTTCAGAACCGCTATTTGAGAAAAAGATGACGTACTCATCTCCGAGCCATTCATTTAATTTTTCCCCTAATTTAATCGCAGGTAAATGACTTTGTGTCAGTGGAAAATAAGCTAATTCTTTTAATTGCTCATAAGCTGCCTCAGCTAATTCGGTACGGCCGTACCCTACATTGACACACCATAATCCAGACATCGCATCTAAAAATCTATTCCCATCCTGGTCTGTCACCCAAGATCCTTTTGCTTTCGTTATCACCATTGTTCCATCCGGGTTATATGGTTTCATCGAATGCCAGATGTATTTCTCATCTTTTTCTAGCGCTTTACTATTTTCATTTGTACTGAGCATTGCCCTTCCTCCTTTCTCCTCTAAAAACATTGTTTGGCTGTCCGACTGCAGGGTTCACAGGGGGTAACTTGAATTCCCCCCTATATTTTTAAAAATAAGAAATTCGTTGGCTTCCACCTCAATAATGACTGACGGCGAAGACCGCCTTCTATTCCTAATTCTCAGAACGTTTTATTTAAAAATCATATCTTGATGTAATCATCTTCTTGCGCGTGAAGAAATTAACACCGTCTTTTCCATTCACATGGAGGTCTCCGTAGAATGAGTCTTTCCATCCTGAGAATGGGAAAAAGGCCATGGTTGCCGGTACACCTACGTTGATACCAAGCATTCCTGCATCTGCTTCTTCACGGAATTTACGCACAGCTTTTGCGTCCTTCGTATAAATGGTAGCCCCATTTCCGTAGCGAGATTTACGAATGTATTCTAAACCTTCATCTAAATCTTCTGCACGCAGCATGCTGATTACAGGTGCAAAGATTTCCTCTTTTGCAATGATCATTTCTGGTGTCACATGGTCAAAAATTGTTGGCCCTAAGAAGTTACCATCTTGCATTTCATCCATTTCCTTACGACCGTCACGGATTAAAGAGGCTCCTTCTTCTACCCCTTTTTCAATGTAATCTAATACTTTTGAACGGTGCGAGTCCCTGATGACTGGTGTTAAAAGAACTTCGTCATCTAACCCATTACCGATGATTAATTCATCTGCTCTTGTTTTTAGTTCTCTGACAAAGGCTTCTCCATCGCCGACTACAACGACAGCACTACAAGCCATACAACGTTGTCCGGCACTGCCGTAAGCAGATGCAACAATATGTGTAACTGCCTTTGCTACATCGGCATCAGGCATAACAATATGGTGGTTTTTCGCACCAGACAGTGCTTGAACTCGTTTACCATTTGCTGCTGCACGCTCATAGACATACTTTGCAACTGGCTGGGAGCCTACAAAGGAAATCGCTTTAACATCTTCATGATCAAGCAGGCCATTTACAACATCATGTGCCCCGTGAACAACATTTAGCACACCCGCTGGAGCACCGGCTTGTGTAAACAATTCTGCTAGTCTATTCGCTAACATTGGCGTTCGTTCAGACGGTTTAAGAACAAATGTATTTCCACAAGCAACAGCTAATGGGAACATCCATAACGGAACCATCATTGGGAAGTTAAACGGAGTAATTCCACCGATAACACCTAATGGGTAACGAAACATTTCCGAGTCGATGTCCTCTGCAATGCCTGATAATGTTTCACCCATCATTAATGTTGGGGCACCGGCTGCAAACTCTACACACTCAATTCCACGTTGGACTTCACCATGCGCTTCTTTAAACGCTTTTCCATTTTCTTGAACGATTAGTTTTGCTAATTCATCATGATGGTCGGAAAGGAGCGTGTGAAATTTAAATAAAATACGGGCCCGTTTTGGCACCGGTGTGTTTTTCCATGTGCGGAAAGCTTCACTTGCTGCTTGCACCGCTTGATCGACATCCTCTTTTGAAGAAACAGGAACGGTTGCTAACACTTCTCCAGTAGCTGGATTTGGTACTTCTAATGTGTTTGTACCATTTGATTCTACCCATTGGCCGTTAATGTAGTTTTTTAATACATTTGTTTGATTTTTTATTACTGTCATATTCATTGCCTCCTAGTATTTTCTGATTTTTCAAATATCTATCTCCTTGTAATTTATTATCTCTCATTTTGTAAGGGCCTTCATTAGACACAATGTCAAATATCTGGAGAAGATAATTCCACAAAATGAACAGTGCAAAAAAATAAACAAAAACGGTGTCAGGTACCTTTAATGCACTGTCGCGCTAAAGGTACCTGACACCGAATCTTCGGATCTTTTCTTTTATATTTCATGGGCGGTTGGGTTGGTGGTTTCGGTCATGTTTAAATAATCGTAGGCTAGTAACATAAATTCGATCGCCAGCCTCTTTTCTGAATTCATAAAGTCAGGTCCTAGGAGGCTTTCTAACTTTTCGATTCGATGATACATGGTTTGTCTGACTACAAAAAGCTTTTTTGCTGTTTCTTGTTTGGATCCGTTACATGCTAGATAGGCTTTCAATGTTTCTATTAACTTCCCATTATATTTTCTATCGTATTCCATGACGGGCTGCAAATACTCCATTACGATTTCTTGAAGGTCACTATGCCGGTTAATGAGTGATAGTATACGGTACATATGCAAGTCATCGTAGAAATAACTCTTCCCTTCATGTGATAATTTATCTTGTAGTCGTAATGTCTCTTTTGCTGTTTGATAACTGATATGTATATCACTTAGCTGCTTGACAAACTTTCCGACACCAAAGGAAATCGAAGTTGCTTTTATTTTCTTCGAATAATCGGCTGTATTCAACCGCTTAAAACCATCGGCCATTCTAGACTTCCATGTTTTCGGAGTCCGCTTATTTCCTAATATAAAAACAATATGATGTCTAATCTCAATAGAAAAAACATAAAAACCTTGTTGCTCGAAGATCGTGCGAAATAAAAGTTTAAAGTACGTTCCATCTAAATTAGACGATTGACTCGTTAAATGAAGTTTACAAGTGCATACGATTCCCCCATTTAACTTCAAGCCTGGCTCTATATAAGCTAAATGCTCCTTAATCCCCTCATTACTGTGATGACCATCTAACCAATCCGTCATCCATTCCGCTTCTTCCATCCTTCGCTTTTCTTCAACATACAAATCTCGTAACAAATATTGGGCAAGTGCAGTCGTCGTTCGATCGAGAATAAGTAAATCAAATTCATTAATCTCTCTCTGATCGGTAACAATGACCAACTCAGCAAATTGATGACCTAAGATCTGTACAGGTTGACGACCGATTGAAAAAAAGGAGTCATGTTGTACTGCCTCTATTTTTTCTAGTACGATACGCCTTTCGCTTGCTGATAATTGGGGAATAAAAATCCGATCCTCATCAAAAAACGCAACAACCTGGACATCTAAAAATGTCTGGCAAAACGTAAGGATTTCTTCATATTGATTGATTTCTAGTAATTTCTTATTTAACGTTTGAGAGTAACTTTCTAGATCAGAAATCATTTGGTATTGTTGATTAATAAGCAATGAATGAATATCTTGAGTAATTTGTACGAATGCTACTTCTTGGTGAAAAAGGATAATTGGAAATTGATGTTCATTAGCGATTTCAATAACTTCTTGAGGAATATTTGAGGTATGTGTTCCTAATTCAATACATAGACCGGAAGCGTTACTTTCAATTAGTTGCTTGAGAAACGAAATAAATAATGCTGTATTGTCTTTCCAACCTAATCCTGTCGTAAGAATAAGCTCGTGACCATTTAGTAACTTTCGAATATTAATCACTTCGACGACATGAACCCATTTAACATTTCGATTTAAACCATCCACTCCAGCAACTACTTCTGTTTTATCAAAGTGCTTTCTTTGTAAGATTTCTTTAATGGTAATATATGATTTCATTGCATCACTTCCTTTTCACCATCTACCTATAAACGAAAGAAAACAAGGTTATCAACTACTTCTATCCACATGTCAGAATTACCTTTATTTTCAGATAAAAGTAACATAAAGTGTGTCAGATTTTCTATCCGTACTCTCCTCTACATCAAAAGACAGGGGCATCCCCCTGTCTCTAATTAGATTTTCTATTAAATTTCCGTTTCTTTTATCCCGCCACTTTATTTTGTTGAATAATAATTGAACTAAAATATTTCCTCGCATCAGCCGTTAAGATGTGCAGTCTTTCAGTAGGACTTTTGTGACCGGATGGGTCCGGCTTTTTTAATTCAAATTCAACAAATGCCCCGCTTAAATTTTCCGTTACACCTTTAATCATATAACCTTGTTCTAGTAAAAAATCAATCTTCTCTCTTTCGGCAATAAATTGTTGATATTCGGCCATGATAGTCTCCTTTCTTTTTTTCTACTCTTTCAAACTCTTATGTTGCTGCTTTTTTCACTTCTTCGTTTCCTTCACTAATTTCCCAATCACGCCCTACTGTGATACCTAAATATTCATCATCACTTGGGTTCTCAATTTCTGCCTGTTTATACTTCACAAACCACCAGTACTTCGCGAGGAAATAGTAGGTTACCAGCCCAACGGCAAATCCAACAATAAACGAATAGTTGGCTAAGAAGTAAGACGCAACTCCACCTAGGATCCAAGCAATATACCCCGCCGCATTAAATCCTCCTGCATAACGATATTGACCATCATCCTTATACAAATCAGGAACATTCACACGACGTTTACGAAGGAGATAATAATCAGCTATTAAAATCCCCACAATTGCTGACAGGATGCCACCGACAATCAGTAAAGCTGGAATGATAATGCCAAACAAGCTCCACGGTTGAACAAGGGAACCAATCACACCTGCTGCTACTACACCAGCCCAGAACGGAATTTTAGGTCCACCGACATTAGAAAAAATAGTCGCAGCCGGAATTAAGTTGGCTGATATATTTGTCGACCATTGAGCAAATACAATCATGAGTAAGAGAACACCCAGAACTAATCCACTGGCAGCCTGCTGAAGAGCAACCACCGGGTCATAGTTAGCAACAGCAATATAAGACACGCCGCCAATGACAACCATGAACGTCTGAACGATTGGTAACGCAATCAAGCTGCCTGCAATTTGTGATTTATTTCGTTTAAACCAATTTCTTTCAAGTTTCGGTCCTTTAATAAAACGAGAAATCGACGGCATATCGGCAGCAAGAGTTCCCCAGAACCCCATGTTACTCATAATAACAATCATAAATGCAGTAATAGCTGCGCCTCCAGTTACTGGACTCTCTACCCAAGCCCACACATTACGACCTTCTGCTAACGCTTGATCCGATAACGTTAAATACATCCAACCTGAAATGATAATAATAATTGGTGCGGCTAAATCAGCAAAACGCTCAACAGCTTTAATTCCTAAAGCTGTATTAATGACTTGAAGTGTTGCAAAAATTAAGAAACAGACGAACCAATTATCAAATCCAAATAAAACGAAGAGGATTCCGTTCATCGCGGTTGAACCAAAATACGTATTAATACCAAACCAACAAGCTGCTACAAATCCACGGATTAAAGAAGGTATATGAGTCCCAATCGTACCAAATGGAGCCCTCATATAAACGGGGAACGATAACCCATGTTCCACCCCAATGTCACCCGTTAAGGTCATGCATAGACCAATCGCTATACTTCCAATAATCGTTGCTAAAACAACCCAGCCGAGCGAGAGACTTTGCACACCAGAACCACCAATAGCAAAAGCCGCTAGAACAACAGCCATACCAACCCAAATGAACGCAAACCCAACGGATCCAATTTTCTTTCCACTATGTGGAATCGGCAACAAATCTGGAGACTTGAGATGACTTTGCTTTTCTTTCATCATATCACCCTACCTCTTCAAATATTTTCAAAATATTCAGTTAAATAATGACAGATCGACGTTGGGCTCTTACCTTGTTTATGAGAGCAATTGCAAGGCCAAATAGATCTTGGCCAAGCAATTGTTATTTGGATATTGGTTCACAAGGGGTTCATTAATTACTCACCTTATCTGTTACACTTGCAGTTGAAGAATTATATCTTGCTCTTTTTAAATACTGACCCGTTCCTGCTTTACCTACAAACTGTTTCTCACGAATAACAAACTCACCGCGAGATAAAACAGATACAGGTTCACCTGTTATTTTCATTCCTTCAAACGGGTTATAATCCACAGCCATATGATGTGTCTCAGCTGAGATCGTTCGCTCGGCATTCGGATCAAAGATGACAATATCCGCATCTGCTCCAACGGCAATCGTTCCTTTTTGCGGATACAACCCAAACAGCTTCGCATTTCTAGTCGCTACGATATCAACAAATTGGTTTATGTTAATGCGGCCTTTTTTTACACCTTCAGAAAACAGGATACTTACGCGGTCTTCGATAATTGGACCGCCATTAGGAATTTTAGAGAAATCTCCTTTACCTAAATCTTTTTGTCCGTTGAAGTCAAACGAACATTGATCAGACCCTAAAGTTTGAAGGTCTCCGTTCTTTAAAGCATTCCATAAAACATCTTGATGCCACTTTTCTCGGAGCGGCGGCGACCATACGTATTTCGCTCCCTCAAAATCCGGTTTCTCCAAATGGGTTTGGTCAAGAACTAGGTATTGAGGACACGTTTCACCCCATACGTCATAGCCTTTTCTTCTAGCTTGCGCGATCTTCTCAACTGCTTCAGCACATGAAACGTGAACAACATATAATTGAGAGTTTGCTAACCCTGTTAATTGAGCTGCTCTCCCAGTTGCCTCTCCTTCCACTTCTGGCGGGCGAGTTAACGCATGATAGATCGGGTCTGTATTCCCTTGTTCTAGCGCTTCGTTTACTAGATATTCAATGACATCACCATTTTCAGCATGAACCATGACTAGTCCGCCAAGCTCTTTTGCTGCAAGTAAGGTACGGAATAACGTACCATCATCGGCTTGGAAAACATTTTTATACGCCATAAACACTTTAAATGAAGTAATGCCTTCTTCATCCATAACGACTGGGAGTTCTTCTAGGACATCATCATTGATCTCCCCAATCATTAAGTGGAAGCTATAGTCAATAACTGCTTTATCCTTTGATTTTGCGTGCCATGTTTGAATTGCATTTTTCATCGGCTCACCTTTGTTAGTTAAACAAAAGTCAATAACGGTTGTTGTACCCCCAAAAGCAGCCGCAATTGTTCCTGTTTCAAAATCATCCTTCGATACCGTTCCCCCGAACGGCATTTCCAAGTGGGTATGAGGGTCGATACCACCTGGGAAAACATAAGCACCGTGAGCGTCAATTACTTCTGCGCCTCCTACTGGGAAGTCGTGACCAATCGCAGTAATTTTTCCATTATCAATCAGTAAGTCTGCTTGATACGTATCGGTAGCTGTTACTATGGTTCCGTTTTTAATAATTTTCTTCATTCGTTTTCCCCCTAATTATCCTTACTTAATGATATCTACTTCACAACTTTGAACTGAACCGATTGCAGCTTGGCGTTCGTTCCACGTCATCGGCGGGTGTTCACTTTGTAGCTCCACCATATCGATTGCGCCGTCAACAGGACAAACGATCGAACATAAGTTACAGCCGACACAATCTTCTTCACGGACTTGTAAATAGTCATTGCCATGACCGTCCTTCAGCATATCAATACATTGATGCGATGTATCTTCACAGGCAATATGACATTTATTACAGTTAATACAAACGTCATTATTAATTTTAGCGACCACTTTATAATTAAGATCAAGATTACCCCAATCTGAATACCGCTCTACGGACTTTCCGATGATTCCGTCTAGAGAAGCGATCCCTCTTTCATCTAAATAATTGGAAAGACCTTCAATCATATCTTCTACGATCCGGAACCCGTGGTGCATCGCAGCTGTACAAATTTGCACACCTGTTGCGCCCATCAGTAAAAATTCAACTGTATCTCTCCAATTCGAGATCCCGCCGATCCCGGAAATCGGAACATTAATACGAGGGTTCCGAGCACATTCAGCAACCATGTTGAGTGCAATCGGTTTGACTGCCGGTCCACAATATCCACCATGAGCACCTTTTCCTGCTACATGCGGGATCGTATTCCACGTATCAATATCAACACCAGCCAGGCTGTTAATCGTATTAATCATACTAATCGCATCCGCACCGCCTTGTACGGCCGACTCAGCTGTAACTGTAATATCCGTAATATTCGGTGTCAGCTTTACAATAACAGGTGTTTTCGCAACTTCCTTTACCCAGTAGGTCTGCTTTTCGACTAGTTCAGGAACTTGACCCGAAGCCGCCCCCATTCCACGCTCAGCCATTCCGTGCGGACAGCCAAAGTTAAGCTCGAGCCCATCGACACCTACATCTTCCACGCGTTTAACGATCTCATGCCACTTTTCTTGCTTCGGTTCAACCATTAAAGACGCAATGATCGCGTGATTAGGAAATCTTTTTTTCGTTTCATAGATTTCTTTTAAATTGACTTCAAGCGGGCGGTCTGTAATGAGTTCGATATTATTGAATCCCGCAACTTTTTGACCATTAAAACTGACAGCAGCAAAGCGCGAGGAAACGTTTAAAATCGGATCACCTAACGTTTTCCAAACCGCTCCGCCCCATCCCGCTTCAAATGCTCGTTGAACTTGGTAGCCTGAATTGGTCGGAGGAGCTGAAGCAAGCCAAAATGGATTCGGCGACTTAATTCCTGCAAGATCTATTCGTAAATCAGCCATAGTGAAATCAACCTCCTCGTTTTTTATGCTGTTTCTGTTACTTGTTTAAATAATTGCTTATGGATCGCGTACGCTGTTTCTTTTCCTTGTTGAGCAGCAGAAACCACCATCGCTTCTCCTTGTCCTTTACCAAAAATGACATCTCCACACGCATACACTTTTTCGTTAGATGTTTGGAACGTTCCCTCATTGATTTTAACAACCCCGCCATCATGATCTAAGCCGAACTGTTCAATCAATTGAATATACCTCGATTGACCGATGGCTTTAATAACAGCGTCTACTTTCAACGTAAATTCTGACCCTTCAACAGGTACAGGTCGTCTGCGTCCGCCTTCATCTGGCTCGCCTAACTCCATTTTGATACATTCAATCGCTGTCACCTTGCCTTTTTCATCGCCAATGATCCGCTTCGGTGCAGTTAACCAGCGGAATTCTACACCATCTTGTTTGGCAAACTCGTACTCGAAATCATAAGCTGTCATCTCAGCTTCCGTTCTACGATAAAGAATTTTTACGTTTTCAGCTCCAAGGCGAACCGAACATGTCGCACCGTCAATCGCAGTATTCCCTGCTCCAATGACGACCGCACGTTTTCCTAAAAGATGATCAGAAACTTTTTCCTTCGTTTCTTTAACGAAATCAATCGCATCATAGACTCCATCCAAACCTTCTCCGTCTATCCCTAGCTGTGGAACACTCGACATTCCGATTGCTAGAATGACAGCATCGTAGTTTTCCGTAAGCTCTTTGACTGAAACATCAGTACCGACTCGAGTATTCGTACGTATTTCTACGTCTAAGCTCTTCACTTGATTGACTTCCCAGAAAGAAATAGCCTGTGGTAAGCGGAATGAAACGATACCGTACGTATTTAAACCACCTGCTTCTTTTTCTGCTTCAAAGATTGTTACTTGATACCCTAATAAAGCAAGTTCACGAGCAGCTGACAAACCAGCAGGTCCTCCGCCAACAATGGCCACTTTCTTTCCGTTCTTCTGACCGGCTTTGAACAGAACTTGCTCATTTTTAATCGCCCAATCTGTTGCAAAACGCTGTAAATTTCCAATCATGATGGGTTTAGTAGAATGATTGAGAACACAGGCTCCTTCACACAATTCCTCCGTCGGACAGACTCGCGCACAGCTTGCACCTATCGGGTTTGACGTCATGATTGTTTTGGCTGATCCTAATAAATTTCCAGATGCGATTTTTTTAATAAAGGTTGGGATGTCAATTCCAGTCGGGCAAGCGGTAATACAGGGTGCATCGTAACAATACAAACAGCGGTTGGCTTCTTCAATGGCCTCTTGATTGGACAGGCCGGGGTGGACTTCTTCAAAGTTTTTCTTTAAATCAACTAATGATATATTTGTAGCGCTTTTCGGGTTCAATACAAATGCCTCCTTTATCAAATAAAGTAAAACTTTTCATTAGGGGCTTTTCAACGTTCTATTTGCTTAATTCTCTAGCTTTGCTCTCAGCTTCTTCTACTACTCTTTGATTTTGAAAATAGAGGATGACTATATCGGGAAGTGTCAGCAACCTGCGCCTAAACCATAGAACTGCACAGACGCGAATCTCTTGATCAAGACGGTGAAGACACTTTAAGTCATCCCCCTTTTTTTATTATGGTAGTAACGAAGTCATATCTTCATATGTTTCCGGACGGCGGTCGCGGTAAAACTGCCACGTATCTCTCACTTCACGGATCATCTTCTTATTCATTTCTCCAATAATGACTTCGTCTTGATCACGACTTCCGATAGACACGAAGCTGCCTCTTGGATCAACTAAATACGATTGACCATAAAACTCGCCCATGTTCCAAGGAGCTTCTGTACCTACACGATTAATCGCTCCAACGTAAAAACCGTTAGCTACAGCATGAGCTGGCTGCTCCAGCTTCCAAAGATATTCTGACAAACCTGCAACTGTTGCTGACGGATTAAAGATAATTTCCGCACCATTTAGTCCTAGTAGTCTAGCACCCTCAGGGAAATGACGGTCATAACAAATGTAGACACCTACTTTTGCAAAAGCGGTATCAAAGACCGGATAACCTAGATTACCTGGCTTAAAGTAATATTTCTCCCAAAATCCGCACCCCTCATCACCAACAGCGACTTGAGGAATATGTTGTTTACGGTACTTCCCTAAGTAAGATCCGTCTGCGTCAATAACAGCAGCTGTGTTATAGTAAGTCGCAATTCCTTCACGCTCATAGATTGGCAGTACAATGACGACACCTAATTCTTTAGCTAAATCTTGAAACCGTTTCGTTGTAGGACCATTTGGAATTTCTTCGGCAGCATCATACCATTTCGGATTTTGCTCCGAGCAGAAATACGGCCCGTAAAAGATTTCCTGTAAACAGATAATTTGAGCCCCTTTATCTTTAGCCTCTCTAACTAACTTTATATGTTTCTCAATCGCCTTCTCTTTATGAACCTCAACTGGCTCATCTCCATGTACATCGTTAGA
Organism: Alkalihalobacterium chitinilyticum; assembly: GCF_029028005.1. Taxonomy (GTDB): domain Bacteria; phylum Bacillota; class Bacilli; order Bacillales; family Bacillaceae_F; genus Alkalihalobacterium; species Alkalihalobacterium chitinilyticum. The sequence continues at coordinate 100,110 of NZ_JAOTPO010000011.1, read as the reverse complement.
AGCTTGAATTAGTCCAATTTTTACGTTATCTGACATTTCCATTCCTCCTTGATATATCAATACATTTATAGATAAAGTGAAACTTCACTTCGGGGATATTCACTCCTCCCGCAAAGCTCAGTTAAACCAATCAACTGATTTCAGTCACTTCCTCTTAGCTTTATATTCAAAGTCGCAGCCATCACAAATAAACACTTGTAAGCGTTTACATATCTTTTTGGAACAGTAACGACTTTTCTACTACCTTTGTATGTACCTCCTTTCCTCTACATGAAAGCAATATTTTGCTGAATATTTTGAAGTTTGAGTTAATTTTACTTGCATTCGTAGGCTAATACACTATACAAAGTGTTAAATCGTGGTATTCAATTATTTATCATTTTGTAAAATATAGCTTTTCGTACTGCTAATACTTTTAGTTAACTTCGGTTCCAACTATTACTCAGTAACTTTAATAACTCTAGTTATACCATACGATTTTTGCAAAAATTGTAGTATTTTCGGTGTAATGGAAAATAGCTTGGCAGGTAATCTATCAATTAAGGATTAAACCGGTCAGTTTTTTAGCAGCTGTACTTTAGCATATGATAAAAAAATCAACTAAACATTTGGAATCCACATACTGCGCTGATCCACTTCTTTATTAAAACTTTACAAATGGTCAAAAGTTAAAATAGTTTGACAATTCAAGTAAGCGGACTTACAATATAAGTGTAAGCGTTTACATGCAAGGAGGCTAGAACTATGTCCTTTATCACATCCTACTCCAATGAAAAAGAACATCTAATTGACACTCTATTCAGTTATCACCAATACAAGATGCCTGATGGTCGCCAGTTTTATGAAGCGACAGTGCAAGAGTTAAAACAATTCCTCAATTCTCGAATAACTACGTTTTGTGATGATCATACAACTTCATGTTAAAGTACAAAAATAAAAAGCCAGCAGGAATGATTAATCAATCCATTCCCACTGGCTTTTGTAATGAGCGTATCTATTCATGACACTCCTTTTACTCTTCGTCGTACCTTATTGCTTTTGTTTAATTTGTTTACTTCTTAATTGTCCGCATGCTGCATCAATATCGGTTCCGTGTTCCTGACGGATGACACAGTTAATTCCATTCTTTTTCAACGTATCATAGAAAGCCAAAACAGATTCCTTTTCACTTCTTTGGTATTGGCTATGTTCATCTACTGGATTATAGGGAATTAAGTTTACATACGTTAAACGACGTCGATCACCAATTAAATCAGCAAGCTCTTGAGCCGTTTCCCGTTGATCATTTACATCTCTTAATAAAATATATTCTAACGTAATTCGACGGTTCGTTTTTTCAATATAGTAATCAATAGCTTTCATTAACTTTTCAATCGGAATCGCACGATTAATTTTCATAATACGAGTTCGCAGTTCATTGTTTGGTGCATGTAATGAAATCGCTAAATTCACTTGCATTTTTAAATCAGCAAATTCATAAATCTTATCTGAAAGCCCACTCGTAGAAACCGTAATATGTCTTGCTCCGATCGCTAGACCTTTTTGATCTTTCATGATTTCTAAAAAGTCGATCAGATTTTCGAAATTATCAAATGGCTCACCAATTCCCATCACGACAATGTGACTGACTCTTTCATCTTCACCAGCTTGATCGAGATGGTGCTGAACATTCATTATCTGTTCAACAATTTCTCCACTTGATAAGTCACGACTTTTCGTTAAAAGTCCGCTCGCACAAAAACTACAGCCAATGTTACAACCTACTTGTGTTGTTACACAAACAGAAAGTCCGTATTTATGGCGCATTAAGACCGTTTCAATTAAATTTCCGTCCTGTAACTTAAATAAGAACTTAACCGTACCATCAGCTGATTCTTGCTTTACATGCTCTCTTAACGTGTGGATGACATAATGGTCTTCTAACAGTTGCAAACACTCTTTATTTACATTTGTCATTTCCGAAAAATCAGTGACCCGCTTACGGTATAACCAATCCCACACCTGCTGCGCGCGAAACTTTTTATGGCCGTGCTCCATTAACCATGCCGTTAATTTTTCTAATGTTAATCCATAAATGGATGTTTTATTCATTTGTTACCCTCTTTCCAATCTCAATAATTATTCTATTGAATATCTTATAACTAGTATTAGTGATTATTATTGTCTCAAATTCTATATATTAAAACAAAAGTGGGAATCCGTCAAACGAAGTAACTTACAAACTTATATTCAAACCTTAGAAAACTAATAAAAGTAAGGACCCTAAATATGGTAACCTATAGGAAGAAGAAATAAGTAAAAAACATCGATTTACACCCATCTTCCCTATTCGCTTTTATAAAAAACAAATTATAATTAGATTTAGGTATTACTATCTATACTTATAAGGGGCTTTTACATGACTCAGAACATCCTATCTCAATCAAACGTTACTGTTAGAGGGAACGGAAAGCGAACGATTCTTTTCGCTCCAGGTTTTGGTTGCGATCAAAATATGTGGCGGTATGTATATCCTGCCTTTGAAGCTGACTACCGAGTGATTTTATTTGATTATATTGGTACAGGTCAGTCAGACATTCAAGCTTACGATCCAAATAAATATAACAATCTTTCAGCCTACGCGGAGGATTTGATTAAGATATGTTCCTCACTCGACTTAAAAGAAACCATTTTTGTTGGTCATTCAGTTGGGAGTACAATCGGGATACTTGCTTCGATCCAAAGACCGGACCTTTTTAAACATATTATTTTAATTGGTCCTTCTCCTTGTTATTTAAATGATCCCCCAGAATACGCAGGAGGATTTGAACGAGAAGACCTTCTCGGGTTAATTGACATGATGGAGAGAAATTATATCGGTTGGGCTAAATTTTTTGCGCCGACAGTTATGAGTAACCCGGACCGTCCAGAGTTAACACTTGAGCTTGAGGAAAGCTTTTGTTCAACAGATCCTTTAATTGCAAAACAATTTGCTCTTGCCACGTTCTTTGCAGATAATCGTAAAGATATGGAAAAGGTAACGGTTCCTTCCCTCATTCTCCAATGCGCTAATGATGTCATTGCTCCTATCGAAGTCGGTGAATATGTACACAACAAACTTGCTGACAGCACGCTTAAATTGATGCAGGCAACTGGACATTGTCCGCACGTCAGCCATCCTGAGGAAACAATACAATTAATGAAGGATTATTTGCAAAATCGGTTACCTGACCAAAAACAACAAGGAAGTAGACGGTTATAACTATGGATGAGCAACTTAATTTCGCCCCGTGTGGCTACGTCTCAATCACTGATGATGGAATTATTATAGCGATTAATCAAACTTTACTCGACTTTCTTAACTTTACACGTGATGAATTACAAGATCAGCATATCAATTCGATACTAAGTGTTGCAGCACGAGCGTTTTATCAACTCTATTTCTTCCCTTTAATCAAATTAGATGAAAAGGTAGAAGAAATGTACATTTCACTGCGATCGAGCTGCGGAAAAGATATGCCTGTACTTCTCAATGCAAGGCGGCGACACAGCTTAGGAACGTTTATAAACGAATGTGTATTTATGCCCATGCAAAAACGTAACAACTATGAAAGTGAACTTCTTGAGGCTAAGAAGCTTGCAGAAGAAGCACTCGGAGATAAGAATAAAGCTCTAAGCGATTTAGAACGAGTTCTACATACACTTGAAAATAAGCAAGAGGAACTGCTTAAGCTTAATGAACAAAATCAAGAATACCAAGAGCGAATTAACAAAGAACTCCAATTAGCCAAAAGCATTCAGGAACAAGCGTTACCCGTTCCGATCAAGAATGACATTTTGCAAATTGCTTCTTATTATAAAGCATCTAGTGAATTGTCTGGTGATATGTACGGTTATTACCAAATCGACGAGCATAAATACGGGATCATCATTTTAGATGTGATGGGACACGGGATTTCCTCGGCTTTAATAACAATGTACCTTCGTTCATTGTTCGAAAGGCTAATTGCAAACGGAGTGTCGGTGGATCTCGTGATGAAAGAATTGGACCAACATCTTCACACGCTCTTTGAAAATGACGATAACGCAAGACATTATTGTACGGGTATCTATCTGCTAATCGATACATTTTCGAAACAAATAGAGTACATCAATTCTGGGCATCCTTCAGCGGTCTGGCTAGATCGCAGCGGTAAAGAAGTTGAACTCGAATCGACTACACCTCCTATTGGGCTATTAGAGGGCTTAACATTTGAGAAAGTTACACTTCCCTATACGGAAGGTGGCCGGTTGTTACTGTATACAGATGGTGTAACGGATGCCATCGGATTAAATAAGTTACTTTCTTTATTTACAAAAGATCCTGCGATGCCTTTAGACACATTAAAAGAAATGGTCGTACAATGTTTAGAAGATAAAAAGCATCCGGTTTATAACCGTGACGATCAATGTCTCATATTCATTGATATCCTTTGAATTCAACCCTTGCACTAGAAGTCTGGCTATAAATTTTCCTAATAATCCTTACCAAACATTCAAAAGATAAAGTGATAAATACATATAAACGAACATTTCAATTAGGAGTTGAACGTATGAAAAAATGGGCATTCGTTTCTGATTTTGATGGAACGATTTCAAATCAAGACTTTTATTGGTTAGTGATTGAGAAGTACTTCCCAGAGGGGCGCGACCTTTTTAAGAAGTGGAAAGCACAAGAACTGCTTGATATCGATTTCTTAAAGACGGTATTTTCTTCTATCCATCAAAGCGAAGAACAAATCATTAAAGACATCTTGTCTCTCCCTATCGATGACTATGTTCCAACATTTGTAAGGAATGTACAACAACAAAATGGAGATTTCTTTGTATTGAGTGCTGGAACAGATTATTATATACATCACGTCCTTGAAAAACACGGAATTAAAAATGTGAAAGTCTTCTCAAACGAAGGTGTTTTTCAAGAAAAGAATATCCATCTAAACATAGACGAAACGCACCCGCATTTTTCAAAAAGATATGGAATTGATAAATCCAAAGTTATAAAGGAATTAAAAAAAGATTACGATACCGTTTATTTTATTGGTGACAGCGAACCAGACAGCCACCCTGCACAATTTGCTGATCTAACATTCGCTAAGAACGGTCTGCAAGAGTTATTACATGAAAAAAAGATTCCGTTCGTTCCTGTTGAAACCTTTAAAGAAGTGGAAGATTATTTAATTTCAAAGGGAGTGCTCAGTTCATGATCACTCCTGTAACAAGTGTACCTATCCCTGCTATCTTAGAAATTAATAACGATGTTCTTCATCGCTTAGGTGAAATTTTACAAAAGCATCAATTTTCAAGCGTCGTAATTATCTTTGATGATTTTACGAATGATCAATTTAAAGAGGAAGTTTTGAAAGCCTGTCCTTCTTTACAAGTTGACACTCTTGTGCTAAATGCAAACCTCGATATACAGGACTTAATTAAAAAAGCTTTTGAAATGCAGCGCTATGATGCGGTCATTGCCATTGGCGGCGGATCAATTATCGACTATGGAAAATACATTGCATATGCTAGAAGAAGTCCTTTTATCAGCATTCCAACCTCAGCATCTAATGATGGTTTTGCCAGCAGCAACTGCTCCATCCATGTTGATGGAAAAAAGACAACCGTCCCTGCAAAAGTTCCCTACGGCATTTTAGCTGACTTAAGTATTATCAAGCATGCGCCGAGACGGTTTATTTTAGCTGGTATTGGAGACCTAATGAGTAATATCACTGCTCTTTATGATTGGGAATTTGAACAACAACACGGAAAAAGTGATGTCAATGCATTTGCATCGATGTTAAGTAAAAAGGCCGTCAATAGTTTTATACGTACACCAATGACGGACATTCAAAATCCGATCCTTTTAAAGGAATTAATTAGTTCAGCCACAATGGGAGGAATCGCTACTGCAATTAGTGGAAACAGTTCACCTATCAGCGGTTCAGAACATCTCATTTCTCATGCCTTGGACAAAATAGCAATACAACCTGAGATGCACGGCATTCAAGTCGGGGTGGCTACTTATATCATGGCTAACGTTCAAAACCACCGAGCGGAGCGAATGAAAAAAGTCTTTGAACGAACTGGTTTTTTTAATTATGTAAAGACACTTCACTTAAAAAAAGAGGAATTTGCTAAAGCCATCCAGTTGGCACCAAGCATAAAACCAAATCGCTATACATACTTGCACGATCCACGCTATCGGACAAAAGCTTTGCAATTTATAAACGAAGACCAGCTATTAAAGGATCTTTTGAAATAGCAAATACAACATTAAGACTGATGTAGGGTTACATATGAGGTGAACCGGAAAATCCCTCCTTACACTAAAACGAGTTCAGTTTTGGATGAAAAAAGCGAATCATAAACGAATTAGCACTGCATTTAGCATAACAATCCCATAAAAATTAACACACAAAAATGCACCGATTTTTATTCAGTGCATTTTTTTCTTGTTCAATTCAAGCACCCGTTACTTCAATAACCAAATACAAAAAACAGTATAAGTATCATACTAATAACATACTAATATTTCGTATGTCGATACCATACAATGGCTTTTTGTTTTTTTCTCTATTTTTTCTTTGTTCCAATCTATCCACTTTTGAGCAACGATTAAGGAGATTTTTTGTTCGAATAATTTCTCAAATTACCTTTTCATACTAACCTACTTACCACTAAAAAATTGCACATAAAAAAGCAAGAGTACTCTTGCTTTTTTATGTGCAACAATTATAAACAAAGTTTACTGCAATAAATTTTTATAATCTAAATCCAATAACAATTCATTTAAAGATGATTTATTAAAAAAAGGTACTACTTTAATGAAATCAGTGTATTCACTTGGTGTATAACGCAAAGTGTAACTGTACTGATATAAATCTTCAGTAGACATTATTTGACCTACTGTTGGGTTCATTGAATCAAACAAAGGATCTAGGTAATTTCCATGTGCATCATAAACTTCAAAACTTAATATATCTTCATTTAATTCCTGATTGCTAGTAACTCTAAATCTTAATTCTACTGCTAAAGGCGATAGGTTAACATAATGAAAATAAATACTGCCTACAGAATCAATTTCTTCTTTTAAAGCAATTTTGTAAACTTCATTATCAACCTTTTTAATTGTATGAGGTTTTACTATATAATCCTCTTCCTGATAACTAACTGCAATAAAATTCTCATTATCACTATTATGATTTAATGGTAGTTTTCCTGTCATATAAACAATAAAATTTTGGCTATCTGCGTAAGATAAATCATAACTAAATTCGAATAATTCTATATATTCATTGTTAAACTTTAAATTTAGTTCTTCACTATTTAGCTCATTAAAATCATTTTTTGCAATAATAAAAGACACATATACTTTACTTCCATCCATTACTGCACTTAAAATCTCTGGTTGATCAACTAAATCCACATATTTTAAATCAGTATCTTCCACTAGAACTAAATCCCCTTGATCTAATGCTTTTTTTATCCCTTCATCACCTAAATAATTAAAAACCGAACCTATGTAAGGAAGTTCCTGCAACTTTTGAGCCAATATTGAATGCGAGCCAATCCCCAAAGCAACGATAAACACTAATAATGGTGCCACAACCATTTTCTTTGGAAATTTAAATCTGTACTTCCTCGCATTCCTAGTACTTTCATTTTCTTGTATCTCGTACCATATCTTATTGTAATCAGGTTTATGTTTTATCTTATGTTTTCTAATTCTATCTTCAATATTCATCTAAATTTCCCTCCATTAATTGTTGAGCATATTTTGAATTTGTCTTATGTTTCATGTTAGAAATTCCTTTATGAATTCTAGACTTAACCGTACCAACTGGTATTCCTAATGTTTTTGCTATCTCCTCTACCTTCATTTGATGTACATAACGTAATATAATTGCTTCCCTTAGCTTAGGAGATAATGTGTTAATTAAACTAACTAATTCATCCTTAGTTTCACTATTACTTATTTCCTTCTCTACATTTAGGTTAGAAACTAGATGAGTTAAATTTTCAAACAAGTTAAATCTATTCTTTCTTTTCAGATAGTTTTTTGAAGTATTAATGCTAATTTTTATTAACCAAGCCTTCATATTTTCAATACTATCAATATCTTTATCGAAAGCTTTTATAAAGACATCTTGAGTCAAATCTTCTGCATCTTGATAATTATTAACCATATAAAAACATGTTTTAAATACATCATCTTTAAAGTTTTCAAATACCTCTCTTTTTTTCATCTTTAGCTCCTTTCTTCTACATATAAAACACCTATCCACACAAAAACGTTCACTCATATTCAAATATTTTAAAGATATTTTTTATTTTTTCTACTCCCACGCGGGTTATTTTAGACATGGTTCATTGTGATCGATGTTACTTTTATGTTTAACTGAGTTTTAAAGCAAGAACAAAAGGAAGTAGAGCTGTAGGCCCTACTTTGAAACTCCTTTTTTCCGTTTTAGTGACTTATCAAAATCAATTAATCTTTATAGTTTAACATTATCTTCCAATTAGTAGGCATAAAAAAACGAACTGCATCTTATACAGCCCGTAACTTTACTAACGCTCTCCGTTACTTCAACAACAGTAGGTGAAGTAGAATTAACTAAGACTCTATTTTCTTCTTAGCTTTTATCAATTTTTTCTTCTATTCGTTTTAACCGTTCCTTTTGTTCTTTTCCATTCTTCAATATCTTGCCAATGACAAATATTATAAGACTAATAATTGCTACAACAAAAGCTATGTTAAACAATTGCCAAAAAACATCAAATAAGTTCATTTGTATCCCCTCCTAAAATATTACTTTTACTTTAACATATCCAAACCTTTATTGGGTTATTTTGGATAATTTTCTTTAACAATCCTGCTTCGTTACTTCAATAACAGAAAGAACTGCCATTGCAACAGTTCCTCAACTCTAGCTACCTTTCGTATAAAAAATATCCCAAATCGTTTCTTCCACTAAAATATTCTTCGTGAGAACACACAGCTAATATACATTTATCATTATGATAAAACATAAAATCTTCTGATAGTTCACCAATCCAATCAAAAAGAGAATTACTACGTTCTGTTAAATATTGAGTTGTAGCATTATTATTTAAAAATAGAAGACGTAAGCTGTGTCTTAAAGAAGTCTTGTGATTTCCAACTCTTTTTGTATTCGCCTTTCAATTAAATGCCATTTAATATCGGATATAATATCATCAACATGAGCAAGACTTATAGACAGCGCCAATAGGTATGCTGAAACCTATGATATTAGTATATAACTAATAAGATGTTGGTATATCAACAAAAAATAAACGTACCAAATCATTGCGAATTGTTACGCTATTTCTATTGTTATTTTTTATTTTCTCTCCCAAAACTGAAGCCGATACTTCCACTAGTAAGATCGATTAGGGAAATTCCCTATAAAAAAATCAGGATCGTTCCTATTGTTTTGAATATAAAAATATTTTAAACTATTAGTGGTTAGGTAGAACAACCTGCTATTTAGGGAGGATGATTATGATGATCGAAAGTAAAATCAATGAAATCGAATTACTCCGTAACCTCTTATATGCTGCAGTTCAAAACAATGGTATCAGTAATCCAGATACTATAAAGTTAAGCCAAGCATTAGATGAAAAAATGAATTACTTTTTAAGTTTTACAAGAAAAGCGGAAGCTCCCTGATCAGACCGACAAGTGCTGGAGGACTAGCGATCCGCACTTTGGACACATATGATAGTTCGAAGCAACGTCGAGGGTCTGGGCGCTGGAGCTAGACACCTTCGAATTTTATCTCTCAAAAAAATAAATTTACTTATAAGTGCTTACTTTCGAATTAGTTTCGATGGTGGCACTTATTTTTGTTACAAAGCGTAAATCCTAGTCCTTTTACCTGATCCTATTTCAAATAAATCCTTAAGCATTATTAGGGGATTTCGCTATAAAAAAGTTCAGGAAAACTCCCGATAACAATATATTGGTTTTCTTGTTATTATCTTTATAACAACTAGAAACTAATTAAAAACCACTGTGCAAAATGAACGTTAATTATAAATGTTTATTATTTAGAAAAAGGAAGGGAGTTGCGCATTATGCTAAGTCTTATTGGAATTTTATTAATCTGTTACGTAGTATTAACCATGCATTTAAGTAAACTCTCAAGTAACTAAATAATAAACCCTACTAGATACTCGTACTATTTCATTAAGACTCTGTTCAAAACATCGTTTGTTTATAAAAGCAGACTTACTTTTAACCTTGATGAAGGAATGATAAATATGTGGAAGATTGTCCCGATTTGTGAAGATATATTTGGCTTTTGGGCAGGTCCAAATGGCAATGACGCATGGACTGCAACGATGATTATTAAAGAAAAGAATTATAGCATTGAAATTATTGCAGAAATACATATATCCTACTTAAATGATATGGCTGAAGTAGAGAACCTTCTTGAAGAAATTCGTGAGTTCTCGCACTTTATAAAAAGACAGAAAGACAAAGCGTACGGTGTCATTCACTTTACTTGTAAAGGAATTTCAACATTTAAAAATAGTAAACCCCTACAAACCTATACACACTCAAGCGGTCTAACTTTAATAGATACTGAATTTACCGAAGAAATGAATGAAAGCTTTTTAAGCTTAAGTAATTAATTTTTAAATTACTAAAATAAATGCATCTCTTCTCATTGGATCACAAATGAACTAATACTTACATTAAAAAGCAGTGTATAGACCAGACATGGGCTCACACTGCTTTTTTCTATGAATACAATCGAACTGCAGCTATACAACTAAACGCTCAATTGCATAGTCAAAAAGTTCTCTAGCCTTACAGTCAATTGATAACATAAACTCTAAGATCGACAGCAAAAAGGGATCCTTCCACCATTTATAGGTGTAAATGATCCCTCTTTTTTCGTTTTGTTTGATATCAGCTTATGAAACTCTTCGTTCTTCGTACTGATCCTTTATCTCATTTAAATAATAGGCTTCTTTGTCATTGGCAGACATAAAGCTTACATAAGATTGTTCTGTTACCGCGTAGTAAATGTAAAGGTCACCGGTTTTAAAACGCACGTGGAATTTCTTTGTTGTTTTATCATAAGCAACGGACTCGATATTTTCCGTGTCTATATTTGTATAAGAAAGTGTCATTTACTCGTTCCTCCTATAGAATAGTTATATATCTATAACTATAACCTTTTGAATTAAAATTAAACTTTAACCGAGTTTCTAAATCAACTATTTATTTGACAACAAAAACATCGCATGGAGCTTTTTGTACGACATGGAAACTTACACTTCCAAGGAAAAATCTCTTAATCCCGCCTAACCCTCTATTTCCTAGCACAATCAAATCTACTTCTTTCTTTTCAGCGAATTCAATAATCGTACTAGCCGCAGAGCCTTTTAAAATGAAGGTTTGTTTTTCATTTGGTAAATCTTGAATGAGTTCTTCTACCTCTTGAATTTTCTCCTCAGCTTCTTTTTGATAAATTTCTGTCATATATTGATAGTTGTGCGCTTCATAACTAGCATTCGGTAAATCCCAGACCGTAGCAACTAAAAGAGTTGTTTGGTTGTTTTGTTCTGCGATCTCCTTTGCTTTCAAGAGCGCTTTTTTACTCGTTTCAGACCCATCATAAGCTACTAATAATGTTGAAGTTTTCATCATTCATTTACCTCCACCAATTTTAATTTTTTATTTAATAAGTTAAAAAAACTTTTGTTCCTATAAATAAAGCTTGTTGCAATGGTTATTGATTAATTGTTTGAGAGTTTACTATGATGCATCATCAGCAATATGTAGCAAATCAAGAATGTTCCGATTAGACTAAGCATTTTAAAGTAACTCCCTTCGTTGATGTCTTTCCTAAATCATACCAACTGTTTCGTCAAATTGTTATCGGGAGAATTCCTGAATTTTTTAGTATCGAAAACCCCTATAATTAACAACAACCTCTCAGAAATGCAACGGAAACACACAAAACAACATCTAAAAAAGACTACCTTTAATTAAGGCAGTCTCACTAGTTCATCTCTTCATCTAAGCTCAGCTATGGCCATTCCCACATATAGGGAATCCCCTGATCTAAATAGTCATTTATTTTAAATATTAACCAGTATAAGTAAAAATTTTAGTCTAATTCACTTTTTAAATAGATTACTATCCATAATTAGGAATAATATAAACATAAGTTTCAACTTAGACCTTAAATTGAATCGAGTGCAACTATAGAAATTAAATTAGGGGACTCACAGGCCCTTATTCCTGTAGAAAGTCTAGTTTTTCTTGATTTAGAGGACTCAGAAGCCCTTATTTGCTACTATTTGTGATATTTATTAGTGATTATGATTAAATAAAGGCCTGTGAGTCCGCGAAATATCCAAATATGAAGGTTTTCATTAAAATAAGGGCCTCTCAGTCCGCAAAAAAGGGAATTAGCAAAATGATCACAAAATAACCATCTCAAGCAGAAAGTAAACGCAAACACAGCATTCATTATGGAGCCGATTATGGCTCGACTTATTATATCGAGCATGAGAAAAGTCGAGTTATCCATCTCCCACCTTATAAATTCATCCCGCTTTCAAAAAAAAACCAAGCGACCGCTTGGCTTTTTCTAATCCAACCATATGTGAATGATTATGCTTTTGGTACAACTAAGGTTACCGTCGTCCCTTTGCCTGGCGCCGACAAAATATCAAAAGTGCCGTTTACGCTTCTCGCACGTTCTTCCATACTAAAGAGACCGACGCCCTTTCCATTATTTCGAACAAACCCTTTTCCTTCATCCTTAATTGTCGCCTGAACGTGATCCTCAGTTTCAGTTAACGTTAAATAAGCTTCAGAAACGTTGGCATACTTAGCAATATTCGTTAATGACTCTTGAATAATTCGATAGATGGTTGTTTCTTTTTGCATATCGAGACGATGACGTAAATCGCAGGTAAACTCAACATCAATACCGTAGTACTGAGAGAATTTATCAATGTGTCGATTAATCGCCGGGACCACACCAAGGTCATCGAGCAAGGACGGTCGTAAATCCCAAGCTAAACTTCTAATCTCTTCCATAATTCCTGACACTTCATTACGTAGTGTTTGCATCGAGGAATAATTATCCTCACTCATCATTCGGTCCATATGGATGATTAAAGAAAATAAGCTTTGTCCAATTCCATCATGCAGCTCACGTGAGAACCGTTTACGTTCTTCTTCTTGGATTTCTAATACTCGGTTCATCATTAATTTTAACTCTTCTTCTGCCTTCTTTAACTGTGTTACTTCATTACGTATCGCCAAGTATTGATAAGGTGCACCTTCACTTGATAAAAACGGAACAATCGTTGTGTTCACCCAATAATAGGAACCATCTTTCGCCCTATTTTTAATCTCACCCTTCCAAACTTTGCCCGAAGATATCGTCTTCCATAAATTAGTCATGAATGCTTTGTCATGATAACCTGAGTTTATAATTCTATGGTCTTGGCCAATAAGTTCATCTCGATTGTACTTAGAAATCTCACAAAACTTATCGTTAACATATTTAATTTGACCTTTATGATTGGTAATAGCTACAATCGTTGATTCATCTAATGCAAAACGAATATCTGTCATTTCTTTCAGTGATTGCTTTAGATCATCCCTAAATGAACCGTCTTCAATATGTTGATCAATTTGCATTAGAAGACCTAATTCGTTTTGTTCATAACCTTTAGACTCTCTTTCAAAGACTTTATCGTTAGTCAAAGTTAAGCAATCCTTTCTGCAATGCGTATTTCACTAATTCCGGTCTCGTTTTAAAGTGAAGCTTTTCCATAATATTACTTTTATGTGTTTCAACAGTCTTTACGCTAATAATGAGATTTTCAGCAATTTCTTTATTAGAATAACCTTTAGCAATCCACTCAAGTACTTCTCGTTCACGTTGAGAAAGGGATTCAAAGGTTTTAGAATTTCCACCATCGTTTAGCTTTTCCATATACTCACTCATTAATCGCTTTGTAGCTGTCGGATTTAAGTAAGCATTTCCTGTATATACCGATTGGATGGCTGCTAGCAAGTCTTCATGAGGTGAGCTTTTCAAGATATACCCTGAAGCTCCTGCATGGATCGCATTAAATAAATATTCATCATCATCGTGCATCGTCAATACTAAGACTGCAGTATCGGGCAACACCTGTTTAATTTCAGTTGTTGCAGCTAAGCCACCTTTCCCTTGTGGCATACTTAAATCCATCAAGATGACATCAGGCTTCAATTCCTGTGCCTTTCGGATCGCTTCATCTCCCTCAGCTGCTTCCCCTACTACTTCTATATCATTTTTGCCGTTTAAAAGCATAGTCAGACCTGAACGTACAACGATATGATCATCAACGATAAGGAGCTTAATCATACTCATACCTCACTTTCTACAGTATCCTATCTGGTTTATTTCTACTAATTTAATAGTACTAACTTTATTAATAGTATATCAGATGATCTTACATTGAAATGGAAATTTTTTATTATTTAGCATTCCACCTTTATTATATCAATACTTTATATTATCTTGATATACCAACCTTTAAAATATTTTTTATTTCGGTGTAATCTCTTACTTAAACACAAAAAAACGATGTCACCTTTTAAGCATTACTTAAAAAGCAGCATCGTTAAGTACTCTTATATATGATTAGTGGCAGTAAGGGGCATAGAACACTATATTCTTGGTATGGGTTAGTTACTTTCAACGCCTAAAAGTAATTCAATTTCTTTTGTTTTCTCGCCAATCATTTCAATTTCTTCTTGTGAATAAATGCGGTTGCTTCGGCTTCCTACAAGTAAAACACCTTTTATCTGATTGTCTAAGAAGATTGGTGCTGCAATCGCTGCAAAGAGTTTTTCTGCAAGCATGATCGGAGAATCTAATCGCTTTTGCTCTGAATTTGGAAGGCTGTCGTCAATAACAATTATTCGTCCATGACGAGCAACTGCACCGATTAAACCACTGCCGTACTTTTTCCGCATCCCTTTGTATCTTTCGTTGATACTGCCAACTGCTTCTCCCCAGCAAATGTGATGACTGATTGGAACTACTAATGCTATTGCTGCAAAATCACTAGACGTTTTTAAATTAAGTTCCTCTAATATATGCATCTCACTACATCTCCACTAAGTTCTATTTTCTATCTATAAACATTTTATCTCGTTTTTAAGAAAAAGTAATTCAGGAAAAACCCTGATCTTTTACTAATCTCTTATTTATTTTTAACAGAAAAAAACAACTTTAAATAAAATAGAATCAGAAAAAGAGGCTGACTCAAGGTCAACCTCAACCAAATTTTTTTTTGTAAATATGTTACATCGTAATTCCAGGACCTATAGGCAATCCGGCTAACACCCAAATGATGAGTAAGACGATCCACGCCCCTAAGAAGAAAATTGAGAATGGCAGCATAAGAGAGAATAAAGTACCAAACCCAGCCTTTTTATCATAGTCCTTCATAAACATTAACAACATCGGAATGTATGGGTTTAACGGTGATATAATATTCGTTGAAGAATCAGCAATTCTAAATCCTAACTGAACAAATGCAGGATCATATCCCATTAACATGAACATTGGAATAAAGACTGGCGCCATCAATGCCCACTGTGCGGATCCACTAATGATAAATAAATTTAAAATTGCAGTTAGTAGAATAAACCCTATGATAACAGGTAAACCAGTCATATTGACACTTTGCAACAAGTCAGCAAATGAAACGGCCATCCAGATGCCTATGTTTGACCAATTAAAGTAAGCAATGAATTGAGCTACTGCAAAGACAAGTACGATATAGCCAGACATGTCTTTCATTGCCTCACCCATTAACGTCGGAACATCACTCGTATTCTTGATCTTCCCTACTGAAGCACCATAAACAATAGCTAGTGTGATAAAGAAAAATAGAATAATAGGAACAATCCCAGAAATAAACGGTGATGGTACAAGGCCGCCATCCTCTGCTCGAAGTGGAGAGTTAGCCGGTAAAACGACTAGCGCTAATAACGCAAGATAAATTACTGCTGCAATTCCTGTACGGCGCAGAGCTTTTGTTTCTTCTTTTGTTACTTCAAACGTTGTATCGATTGCTTTTCCTGTGTAAGTCCCGAGCCTAGGCTCAATAATCTTTTCTGTAACTAATGCCCCAACAATGACTAGCATCACTACTGACGCACTCATAAAGAAGTAGTTGTCAACAGGTGTAACTATAACTGTCGGGTCTACTGTTTTGGCTACCTCAGTCGATATACCTGAGAGAAGTGCATCAGTACCTGCAACAATAAAGTTTGCGGTAAACCCAGCACCTACCCCAGCAAAACCTGCTGCTAAACCTGCAAAAGGATGACGTCCAATCGCATAAAAGACCATAGCCGCTAATGGTGGAATAATAATATAAGCTGCATCTGACGCTAAGTTTCCTAGGACACCTGCTGTAATAACAGCATAAGTAACAAGACTTTTTGGAGTATTTAAGATGGTCTTTTTCATAAATGCTTCAAAAAGTCCGACTTTTTGGGCAATCCCTATCCCTAACATCATCGCAAGTACAAGACCTAACGGGGCAAATCCAGAGAAATTGGAAACCATAGATCCCGTAATATACTGAAGACCTTCGCCTGAAATTAAGCTTTTAATATGTACTTCTTCCTCTGTTCCCGGGTGAAATACGCTAACATTGAAGAAGCTTAATATTGCCGAAAATACCATTGTTGCTGCTGCCAAATAAACAAACAGCATAAACGGATGCGGGAGCTTATTCCCAACACGTTCAACAACATTTAAAAACTTCATCATAGGTCCCATTTTCGCTTCATTTTCATTTTCTAATTGTAAACGACTCATGTGTTACCTCCTTTAGAAAAATTAGTGAGTAAAGGTTGCAACAACAAGTGTAAAGCGTTTACATCTAACAAACAACTATATTAGTAAAATATCTACTATATCTAAAACTATGATTTTTCTGTTAACTTTTACTAAAATCCTTGTATATCAATAAGCAGTGGTTACTTACTTTCTCATCGAAGCTGTAAAGTAATTCTTTTTAGAATTTTTGTAAAATAACTACATTAAGAAATTCGCTAACAATACTCTGTTAAAAAATTATATTTGGACTTGTACGCTCTTTTTCATTTGTATGTATCAAGTGTTTTTCTAGATTAAGAACACTCCTCTACGATTGGCAATCGAATATGAAAATTTGTTCCTTCATTTACTTTACTGGTTACACTTAATTTCCCGGCCATTGTCTCAATTATGTTAATAGCAGCCATCATCCCAAGTCCCGTTCCTTCCCTACCCTTTGTTGTAAAGTAGGGTTCTCCTAACCTTGACACCTGTTCTTTAGTCATGCCTTTCCCATTATCAGAAATTACTATTACGAGATCACCGTTTTCTTCCTTCGTTTCTATATAAAGTTTCCCGCCGTCTGGCATTGCTTCTATACAATTTTTAGTTAAGTTTAATAAGCATTGTTGAAAAGCTTGAGTCTCACCTTCAGTAAAATAACTTTCAAGTTTTGTTACTATTTCAACACCGTTCATATTAGCTAGTGGTGTAATGATTTGAATTGTCCTTTCTAATTCAACTTTCACATTCAATTTTGTTTTATTTTCAGGTGACGGTTTCGCAAATGTTAAATAATTACGAATGATATCATTAGCCCGATCCACTTCTTCAATGGATATCTTTATAAACTTCTTTCTTTGCTCTTCTGGAATGTCGTTTTGTTCCATCATTTGCAAAAAGCCTTTAATCACCGTTAACGGATTTCGAACTTCGTGTGAAACTGAAGAAGCAAGATGACTGACGATATCCATTTTTTCCGCCTTAATAATCCGTTTTTTAATTAAAAGAGTTTCTTGAAAAACCTCGTAAAGATAAATAGTGAAAAAAGCCGTACAGAATGTTAAGGTCAAGAAAATAAAAAGAAAGGCATAAGAGAAAGGCGCACCAAATATGAGCGTTGAATTTATAATAGCCAACAAAGCTGCAAATAGGGAAAGAGAACTTCCTAACATTATTTTATTCTTACGGGATGTTTTTCGGAAATAATCGGTTAATAATATAATACAAAATAGCAGGATGATAACGACGATTAACGTAGCAGAAGCCCCAGCTCCGCCTACTATAAACCGATACATAATTGTAACCCCAGCTAATAAAATACTAGCAGAAACCCCTCCGTAAAGTCCCGCAACTGTTAGTACTACAAGGCGCAAATCAAAAAAATATCCATCCATTATAGTAATTGGAAACGATATACAGCTAATAATTGCCAAAGAAGCTGATAGGATAACAATCCAATTCTTTTGGATTTTCGATAATCTTTGTGCATTCATTTCTACTAGAATAGGTATAAATAGTAAAAATACAATGATAAAAAGGACATTTAACAATAATTGTTCAATTCCTTCCACAATAATCCTACCTTCTTTCTAGAATAATAGTTTTTTAAATCTACTTATGTAGTATATTTTTGTATACCAAATTATTATTATTAAGATTATAACATTGACCAAGCCTATTACGACAAATAAAAAAAGGACTCTATTTAAAAGAGCCCTCGGTGGACAGTACACCTGCTAATCCTTTTTCTAATGACTGCAGCGACCTTTTTGAAACTTCATCTCGTTTTTGGAGCAGGTTGATCGTCTTCACATTTTTTATTTTAATATATTTTTCTCAATTTGTTTCAACTGATAGAAATACCCTTTTGCCTTCATTAGTTCTGTGAACGTGCCCATCTCCACGATTTTTCCTTGATCCATGACGATAATTTGGTCCATCTGTTCGAGCCCTTCAAGTCTGTGACTAACAACGACTACCGTATCTTCCTTTGCTTTTTTATACAACAATTCATACAGGCGTTGTTCTGTCCAGGAATCTAGTGATGAAGTCGGTTCATCTAGGAGCCAGAAAGATGCACCTTTTGCAACAGCCCGGGCCATCGCAAGCCGTTGTCTTTCTCCACCTGATAAGTTTTGCCCTTTCTCAAAGACCGTATCAGATAATTCAAGGTGAGGAAGCTGAACAGCGACGAGTAACTGTTTTAGGTCTTCATCTGTCAAATCATTCGATGCTAAAAGAAGATTTTCTTTAACTGTTCCATGAAAAAAGTGATTTTCTTGCAAGATAACGTTCGAGTTTTTCCAAACGCTCTCTGGCTCAAATTCGTTTACATTCGTACCACTTATTAAAAGTTTACCTTCGTTCGCCGTTTGTAATTTTAACATCAAACTGAGCAGGGTCGATTTACCAGATCCACTTGGCCCAACGACCGCTGTTTTTGAACCAGCTGGCAAATATAAGTTAACATCACTCAATGTTTTACGTTTTTCTCCAGGAAACGTAAGGTGCACACCTTTTAGTTCAATTGATGGTGCCCCGCTTGGAAAAGAACGCATCTCGACAGTCGAAGTCATTGATTGATCATCTTCTTTTACAACTGCGCCCAGTCGTGTTGCTGCCCTCTCGCTTTCTTCATAATAAACCGGGAAAGCAGCCATCGGGGTCGAATGATCAAATACAGTTAAACTAACCATCACGAGCATAGCTAGAAAAAGTCCATCTAAGCTTCCATTAGCGACTGAGTACGCTCCAACTGCTAATACAGCCCAAACGATCATTAATGAAACGGCTGTATTGATCGATTGATTATACAAAGAGTGTTGTCCGGCTTGTTGATCCTCTTGAATATAAGCATTGGATGCAGCAACTAGCTGTTGTTCTTTATCTTCTAACGTTTGATGAATTTTAAACTCACGAAAGCCGTGAAACCATTCGGTTACTTCTGTAGATAAATGGCCTCGTTCCTCCCGCATTCGATTACTAACTTTTTTCTGCTTGTACGCAAACCATGCTGGAATCAGTACCCCTGTTAAGATAAGACCAATCGTTAGTAAAATAACAATTGCAAGCGAATAAAAGGAGACAAATAAAATTGTACTTAGAAAAACCGTCACCATAATAATCGGCGGGTACAGAACGCGCAGGAAGAAGTTTTGCAAGCTCTCCACATCACCGACAATACGGGCAAGCAGATCACCACTGCGGTATTTGGTTAACAAACTTGGTGCTAGCTTTTCTAGTCTGTCAAAGAAATGAACACGTAAATCACTTAACATGGTAAATGTCGCTCGATGAGAATAATACCTCTCTCCATACCGACTCGTTGCACGCAAGATACTGCCTATTTTTACAACAGCAACCATAATTAATAGGACATATAACGGGGGTTGGAGAGCAGCTTTTGAGATTAGATAACCATTTGCAGCAAACAAACCGACAGCCGTTATACCTGCAATATAGGCAAATACGATAGACAAAATCACATCTTTCTTTTTTAACATGATAATTCGAATCGTATTTAATAACTCATTCATCCCTACTCCTCCTCCCCGTTTTTAGAGAACAGTCTCTTGTACGATGAAACAGAAGCTTTCAACTGTTCATGAGTTCCTTGAGACTTCAATTCTCCATTTTCTAAAAACAGAATGTGATTGGCTTCTTTAATTGTCTGTAATCGGTGGGCAACCGTAATGACTGTTGACGTTTGGGCTAATTCCTTAATAGACTTTTGTAAGATTTGCTCAGTGAATAAATCAAGCCCCGTTGTTGGCTCATCAAAAAGCACAATCGATGGCTTTTTTAGAAAAGCACGAGCTAATGCAATTCGTTGTTTTTCACCGCCAGAAAGCCCTCTTCCACCTTCTCCAATTGGAGTATCATAACGCTCAGGTAACGTTTCTATTAAATCAGAAATACCCGCTTTCACAGCAGCTTCCTCAATATCAGCTTTAGTGGCTTTCGTACCAAGAGCAATATTCTCGGCAATTGTTCCGGCAAACAGATAAGGATGTTGTGTGATATAACTTATTTTACTGAACCAATCTTCTTCTTTATACTCTAGGCGCTCATGTCCGTCTGTGAGTACTTTTCCTTCTTGAGGCTGGATTAATCCTGCAACAATATGAAGCAGTGTTGTTTTACCGGATCCACTTTTTCCAACAATCGCAGTCTGACCATTCTTTGGAAGGTTGGCATTTATATCGCTTAATGTAAAACCATTTGTTTCATATTGAAAACTAACGTTCCGTAATTCTAGTGATACAGGTCCTTTTGACAATGAACGGCTCCCCCACGTTTGAGTTTGTTCTGCTTGTGACAGTTCCCGCTCAATTTTATCGGATGCGCCCGTACTGCTGCGACCTGCGTGAAAAGCACTCCCCAGCTCCTTCAATAGATTATAAAATTCAGGAACTAGTAAAAGGATGAAAAAAGCTGTAAAGAAACTAATTTCATTAAATACAACTAGGCGAAAACCTAACTCGAGAGCAACAAGTCCAATACTGAGCATCGAAATAAACTCGAGCATTAACGACGAGGTAAAAGCTACTTTTAATATTTTCATCGTTGCATCTCGAAACTCCAGACTACTTTGACGAATTACTTCTTTGTAATGCTTTGAACGTCCATATAATTTTAAGCTCATAAGACCTTGAAGTGTATCCAAAAACCGCCCTGAGAAAGCCGTTAAACTATCCAGCTTTTCCTCTGATTTTTCTTGTGTCATCTTTCCAATAATAATCATAAATATCGGAATAAACGGAGCCGTAAATAAAAGAATTAATCCTGAATATACGTGCTGCGTAAAAACAACGACTAAGATCATCACTGGAACAACCGTCGTGATAATTCGTTGCGGAACATACTTACTAAAAAAGTTATCAAGCTCATCGACGGCATCCATCATGACACTTACCTTTTGTCCAGATTGTCCTTTGTAAGATGACATTAATGAATGACGAGAATACGCTTGTAACAGTCGTTTACGATAATCAGCCTTTACCTGAGCCGCCATTTTCAAGCCGATCTTCCCACTCCAATACGAAAGTAAAGACCTGAAAAGAAAGACGGCTAACAAGAGTAATAAGAAAGCTGTAACTTGATCAAACGTAACTTGATTTAAGAAAAGGTCATCAACAATTGATACAATCAAATACGCTTGCGTAATCATGACAAAACCGAATGCAATGGCTATCGCAAATAGTGAATAGTACCGCCCCTTTTGTTCCTTAGCAAGCTTTTGAAGTGTTTTCATTGTCTAGTCCTCATACTTTGTACTTTTAGCGGCTACGAATAAGGAAAAAATCATCGCAAGCACGACAACTAGGAACGGAGCGTAAAACAGTAAAAAGTTTTGCATCATTGTTTCCCCCTTATACATTACCTTTTTTAATGTAAGGCTTATTCATCACAAACAGCTTAAATACTAGATACAGCGACGGAATGAGCAGCATTAACCCCAAAATAAATACGACAATCAATGCATAAGCCATTGTTTCATTCGTAAAACTGTCATAAATCGTTAAGTGCGGATACAGTAAATACGGATAGCGTGACACACCGTAACCATAGAAAGCACAAGCAAATTGAAGAACAACGAAAATAAATGACCAACCGTATTGTCTTGTTTTTAAGAACCATAAACTAACGACAAAGCATACAAATGATACGGCAAATACCCACCAAAGGGAAAGCAAGCCTTCAAAATGTGCAGGATTGTGCCATCTCATTTCAATGATAATTCCTAAAGCTGTGATAATCGTCGGAAAGCTCCAAATCCAAGTATATTTACGGAACAAACGAAGTGCCTTTTGATCCTCTGCTACTGAAGAATAGTAAGCTAAAAAGCTTGCTGATATAAATAATACACTAACTAGACTAAGCACCACGATCGACCATGCAAATGGACTCGTGAGCAGGGCTACATAATCTAACTCAATCCCGCCCCAAGATGCCTCGCGAATAAAGCCGCCTTGAGAGACAATTAGAGCCGTGGACAATGAAGCCGGGATAAGAACACCCGTAACTCCGTACATGAGTGTATATCCCTTATGCCCCTTCGAACCGTACGTTCCAAATGCGTAATAACTCCCTCGTAACGCCAGCAAAATAATCGAAATACTAATCGGTATTAATAAAACCGTCCCAAAATAATAAGCAGTCTTAGGAAAAAATCCAATCATTCCAACAAAAAAGAACACAAGGAATACATTTGTAATCTCCCAAACTGGTGATAAATATCGCTGAATGACATTGTTTACGATATGATGTTTCCCCGTTACGATCGTCGAAGCATTGAAGAATCCAGCTCCAAAATCGATGGAGGCTACAATGACATAGCCAAATAGGAACAACCATAAGACTGATATCCCTATAATCTCAATCGTCATCTTGCAACACTCCTTTGTTCGTTCGCAATTTTCTCTAACTCACGCTCCACTGGATTCTTTTTAAACATACGAACTAATACAACCGCTGTTCCAACCATCAAAATAAAGTAAAGAACGGCAAATGCAATAAACATAATCCAAACGTGAGGTGAATCCGTTGCACCTTCTGCAGTCGTCATAAATCCTCTCATAATCCATGGTTGACGACCGACCTCTGTAAACCACCAGCCAGCTTGAATCGCGAGCATCGCTAATGGTCCAGTTGCAACGAGTAAGAAACGAAACGCACGTGTTCTTATTAATGTCCAATTTCGTGATAATGCAATCCAATAAGTCATCGAAAGAACGGTTAACCCTACACCGATCGTTACCATGATGTCAAACATGTAATGAACAATATATGGCGGATGATACTCTTCTGGAATGTCATTCAATCCGGTTACAACTCCAGATGGATGATTATGAACAAGAATACTAAGTGCATAAGGAATTTTAATACCGTACTTCACTTCATTCTCTTCGGTTAACACACCAAACAAGACAAGCGGTGCTTCCGCTTCTGTTTCAAAGTGCCACTCTGCAGCTGCTAGTTTTTCAGGTTGATATTCTGCTAGAAACTTTCCTGATAAATCTCCAACAAGCGCTGTTGCCACACAAAAAATAAATCCAACCTTCATCGTTAGAGCGAGGCCTTTACGATGATATTCATGACGATTGCCACGAAGCAGGTGGAAAGCAGCAATTGAAGCAAGTACAAATGCTGAAGTCATATAAGCAGACGTTAAAACGTGTGCAACTTTCGTAGGCATTGCTGGGTTAAACATTGCAAGCAGTGGTGAAATATTTACTAACTCACCGTTCATTAATGTAAACCCTTGTGGTGTATTCATAAACCCATTAACTGACGTAATAAATAATGCCGACATTGTCGCTCCTAAAACGACTGGAGCAAGTAAATAAAAGTGATGCTTTGGATTTTTAAATCGATCCCATGTATATAAATAAATTCCGAGGAAAATGGCCTCAAAGAAAAAGGCGAATGTCTCCATAAATAGCGGCAGTGCAACAAGCTGACCGGCAAACTCCATAAACCGCGGCCATAAAAGCGCAAGCTGCAACGCAATCGCGGTTCCCGTTACAACACCAACCGCTACACTGATGACATACCCACGGGCCCAACGTTTAGCCATTAATAGATAATGTTCATCTTGTCTTCTGAGACCGATCCAATGAGCAAGCATAATCATGACAGGGATACCAACACCAACTGTTGCAAAGACGACGTGCACCGACAGCGTTAACATTGTTAAATAGCGACTAAATTCAACCGACTCCATTTTTCCCCTCCTCTAACTACGTCTCTATATCAATATAAAACTATATGTATAGTGTATACCTGATTTGTTTGTGAAATATATCACAAATGAAACAATTCTGTTACAAAGAGTTGATAATTCCGTGGCAGAAACGTGAGCAATTTGTGGCAGACAGAGGAGGCGGAAGGGTCTTTCTTAGTGGCGGCAAGGGATTGTATGGTGACAAGCGCTGATCTGGTTTTTGGACACATTTGATGGATCAGAAGCAGACAGCGCTGCAATTTTAGGGATAGTACCTGGTACCATGGGTAGAAAGTCACACACTCCTTCTTTTGTGACGTAAGGATTGGAGCCAATCAATTGGATTATTAGTGCTGAGTTTTTTGTGGACTCGAGAGGCCCTTATTTTAACGAAAACCTTCATATTTGGATATTTCCCAGACTCACAGGCCCTTATTTAATCATAATCACTGGGAAACATCAAAAATAGTAGCAAATAAGGGCTTCTGAGTCCTCTAAAGCTTGAAAAACTAAACTTTCGACAGGAATAAGGGCCTGTGAGTCCCCTAATATACTTTGCAACGGATGTACTAGAAACAATTGAAAGGCTAATACTTGAAAAAGAGAAAATACAGATATATTCATTATGTAGGAGAACTCTTATATCTGCCTTTGCTCTTAAACTTTTGCCACTTTGTTTAATTCCAGCGCACTAAACAAAATATCTCTGAACGAAAATACTATGGCTTTGTGACTTCTTCCATCTTTAGCTGGATATACTCTATATATCTTAGATTTCCTTGTAATTTAAATATGGATATAGCACTTTCATAGTATTTTAATGCATTTTCACATTTCGTGAGTAACATAAAATTATAAGCGATATGGTAATGAAGTTCTCCTAAGAGATACATCAGATGATTTTTCATACACAGTTGTATTGCTTTTTTACACTGTTCAATAGAATCCTCATACTGCTCTTTTCTCGTAAGTGCCTTAGCTAAGTTATACAATATGCGGACTCTTATATCTGTAGGTTTGTTATCATTATGAAACTGTTTTAATGCTATGACATAGTTGGTAATAGCTTCATCATAATGCCCTGTTTCAAAATGAATGATGCCCATACTGTTGACTATTTCTATCTCTCGTTCTGAGTATACTTGTTCACTAACATTTGTAATCCTTAACGCCTCTTGTAAAACTGTTAAAGCTTTCTTTGCGTTATGATTAAAGTGATATTCGCAAATCCCTTCATGCCAAATCACAAACTGACGGTATTTATCCACCTCTTGGAATAACGGACTTGCTTTTTCAAGCTGAACTTGTTCGTAGAGTTCACCATACTTCTTTTTCCTTACCAGCTGTCTCATTTGGGACTGAACCTCAATAACATAATCTAACTTTTTATAGATGGTTAAATCTAAAATGTAATTTACATTTGTACCAAGCCTTTCCGCTAAGCTATGTAAAGTCGATGTCAGCGGGAGAACATATCCCTTCTCAATTTTACTAATTTGAGCTTGCGTGCATATGCCCTTCGCCAAATTTTTCTGGGACATTCCTCGTTGTAAGCGTAATTCTTTTATTATTATTCCTAGCGTATCCATATCTTTTCCCCCTATCAAATGAATTCTTGTAATGTTTTAAACAAAATATGCCTAGAGTTATATCACCTGAGATAAAAGGAATTAAAACTTTGATATAATACTATATTTATAATTATAATCATAATATTCTATTAATTGAAAATTTAATAAATGAGTTATAATCTAATATATTCATAAAAAGAGGTGGGATCAATATGAAAAAGAGAATTTTGATTGGATTTTCATGCTTAGTACTTGGTTTAATGTTACAAGGAAACTTCGGCAATTTCCCTTCAAGTGCATTGAATGAAACAGTTGTAGAAGTTGCATCTGGTGAAGAACTTACTAAGCCTACGGAATTGCCTTCAGAACACTAAACCTGTAGGATGATATGAACCTGAACCCATAAAAATGGAAATAGGCGTCCTAAAATTATAGGGACGCCTAATTTCCATTTTCACTTTATTAATATTTAGTTAACGTACAAAATCGATTGCAGCTTTAGCTTGAACTAATCCGTTGCCGTATTGATTACTACGTCCTAAATCTACAGCTGTATCCTTCAGTAGTTGACGCACTTCCTGATTTGTTAAATGAGAATGCTCTCCCCATATAAGTGCAGCCACACCTGCAACATGTGGTGATGCCATTGAAGTACCATTGTAAGAAGCATAACTATTACCAGGAACTGTACTTAATACACTTACTCCTGGAGCTGAAAGCTCTACTGCAGGCCCAGTACTTGAAAAAGAAGCACGGTTATTATTTTGGTCAATGGCTGCTACAGCAATAACAGAATCATATTTTGCTGGATAACCGACACTATCGTTGTTTCCTCCACGATTCCCGCTGTTTCCTGCTGCTGCAACCACTAGTAAACCCTCATCATTTGCGAGATCACAAAATTCTTTTAGGATAGATGAAGATTGAGATCCCCCTAAGCTCATATTAATAATGTCCATTCCGTTAAGTATAGACCATTCAATTCCTTCTGCAATACCAGCATAAGAACCACTGCCATCATTATTTAAAACTTTAACAGCGTATAAATCCGACTGATAAGCAACTCCAATAACTCCTAGATCATTGTTAATTGCGCCAACGGTTCCAGCAACGTGTGTACCATGACCACTTCCATCATAAAATGGATCTTTGTTGGCCGTATCGGTAAATACAGAGTGTCCTCCTTTAACATTCGCAGCTAGATCTTCATGAGTATTATCAATACCTGTATCTAAAATCGCCACTTTAACACCGGTTCCTGTCTGCCCCATATTATGGACTTCAGTTGATTGGACGTGCGGTACTCCCCAAGGAACTGTTTGACCGAATGCTTGTGCCTCTGCATTTTTTTCAACATATTTAATTTGTGGGTGATTTTGCAACCCTCGAGCTTGATTTGAAGTTAATTCTAGATGAAATACCGGTTTAAGATTGAATTCGTGAAAAATCTTTTCATTATTTACACCAAAAGCATGAAGTATGCCTTTTTCGGCTGGTCCGTCAAACATTACTAAGTACTCCTCGCTACTTTCACTCGTTGAATGGTTTGCTGCTACAGAAACTAACCCAGTACTGAAAACGATACCCAAGACAAGTAATAATATTAAAAGTTTTTTCATTCAATACCTCCATTAATTAGTTTATATCAAAACTTTGGCCAAAGATTTTGATTCCACATAATTCATTTAGTGCCTCTAAAAATTCTTGTGTGTTCACTATAATGGAGAAAACTATTATTACCAATCTTCAAAATTAACCAAAAACCAAAACTTGCACCAACTTACCTTTAATAAACTATTATTAAATAGCTTTGATGACAAACAATATTCTTTTATGCATAGGTAAATTTATGAAATTTATGCTTTTTTTAAACCTAGTAGGACTTTAACATTTTACCTATTTGCCATATGACAGAAAATCCTATGTTTTATAAGAAAAGCACCGTGATTGTTAGTAACCTCTAACAATCACGGTGCTTTACCACCTGTTGTATACTGAAAAGAGCATCTGGTTAATGACCAAGTCTAGACAGAAATGGTATGTCCATCGCCTTAGCCATCCATTTGGGCACATCCGTATTATCGAGGGAACCACGAAACCATTCTGAAGCTGGACCGTAAGCATATAACGGAACATCAACTCCCGTATGAACCTTTGTCGTCCAGCCGATGCAGGCACGCTCACTAATAATATTGTTAATGACATACACCAAATTCTCGTCATCAGCTTTTTTAATTCGCTTCGCTTCTTCTTTCGTTAGTTCAATGTTTGCGTATGTCTTCAAAACTTCTTTTGCATTACTTCTTTTAGAATTTAATTGTTTAGCCATATATTTTCCAGATGCTTTTACGTCGCGAAGAATATCTGCTTTGGCTGCATATTCATCATACCCTCCTGCGCTCATTCCACCTGTATCATGATCACCAACAACAACTACTAATGTACTTTCGTCTTTCTCTGCAAAATCCAACGCGACTCCAACTGCTTGTTCAAACGCCTCTATATCCTTCATTGCCCAAGCTGCATCGTTAGCGTGTCCAGCCCAATCAATTTGGCTTCCTTCTACCATTAAGAAAAAACCACCATCATGTTGACTTAACGCAGTGATAGCAGCTGTTGTCATTTCAGCCAAGCTCGGTTGTTCTGTAACATCACGATCAAGTTCTGGCGACATCGGCCCTTCTGCAAATAAGCCAAAGAATTGATTTGTAACTGCGTCAAGTTTTAAGAGCTCATCCCGATTTTTAATAAAAGAATATCCTTTAAGCTGCAGTTCTTCTATTAAGTGTCGTTCTTTTTGCAACCCTCCAGCTGATCGAGGCAAAAAGTACCGCTTCCCGCCGCCAAGGAGGACATCGACTTTTTCTACCATTTGCAAGGCTACTTCTGCTTTACTTTCACGGGACGTAACATGTGCAGCAAAGGCGGCTGGGGTCGCATGTGTGACGGTAGATGTAGCAACGAGTCCTGTCGCTTTTCCCGCTTTTTTTGCAGCTTCCAGAATCGTTTCTAACGGCTTTCCTTCCGGTGAAATACTAATCATATCATTATTGGTTTTATATCCTGTCGCCATTGCCGTTGCAGCAGCAGCCGAATCAGTAACCAAGTTATTAGCTGATCTCGTTTTCATCATTCCTACTAACAAAGGGTCTAGGCGTGTATCCTCACTCCCTTTAAAGATGCGATAATTACTAGCATAACTAGCAGAAAAACCATCTGGTATCATAAAAATCACATTATGTACGTGTACAGATTTAGTAGGGCCTGTACCAGTTGATTGGACAGGATGTTTTATTAAAAAACTCGTGCAAAATAAAATGAAACAAAGGACAAGTATCGTTCTTTTGTTAAACTTCATTCATTTCGACCTCTCGTTATTAAAATAATTTTATAGGAAAGAGTGATTTATTCAGAACAAATATTTCATACTCTACAAGGATAAGTATGCTCCATTTCATCCTATACTACCCCCTTTCCTCCAGCTAACTACTCGAATAGAAAAATTTTCAATGCAAAACATATACTGACTAGCGTATCGATGAATTTGTTTATAGTCACTATTTCGATTTAGGAGTGTTGTCATTGAATTCATTAAGTGGAAAAAATGCATTAATTACTGGGGCCGGCAGAGGAATTGGACGGGCTATCGCCATCGCTTTAGCAAAAGAAGGAGTGAATGTTGGCTTACTCGGACTTAATATGTCAAACCTAGAAAAACTTACATCCGAGCTTGAACCCTATGGTGTAACAATCTCTGCTGCAACAGCTGATGTCGCTAATTTAGAAGCCGTTGAACATGCCGTTGAACATATTCAATCTGATTTAGGTTCTATCGACATTCTCATTAATAATGCCGGTGTCGCAAAGTTTGGAGGCTTTTTAGATTTAACACCAGAAGAGTGGGAAAACATCATCCGAGTTAATTTAATGGGCGTCTATCATGTCACTCGAGCGGTATTGCCGCAAATGATTGAAAGAAAATCAGGAGACATTGTAAACATTGCATCCACAGCCGGACAAAAAGGAGCCCCTGTTACAAGCGCGTACAGTGCTTCTAAATTTGCCGTCATGGGACTGACAGAATCACTGATGCTGGAAGTAAGAAAACATAATATCCGTGTCACAGCGCTAACCCCAAGCACAGTTGTTACAGACTTAGCTGTGGAATCAAACCTTATTACCGGAAACCCTGAAAATGTCATGCACCCAGAAGATTTAGCTGACATGCTTGTTGCAGGATTAAAATTGCACCCTAGAGTTTTTGTCAAATCGGCAGGACTGTGGTCAACAAATCCTTAAGTAGTTGAGTTCTATAACTATGAAAAAAATGAGCTTCGGACATCCGAGAGCTCATTTTTCCATAGCAATATTCTACTTTCAATTACAGGTTTGAACAATACTGTTCCACCTTTATATTCAACAACTACTGGATTAAAAATCACTTTACTAATTCTGTCATCGCTTCTTTTAATGGCAGGACTTGTTCTTTCCAAATATTCTTTTCTTGGTCTAAATTGATTTGTGGTCGTTTTAACATTCTTTCTAAAAACTCGGTTTGTTCTGAAGTATTCTCAAACTTGGACAAGTGTGCAAGAGCATATTGAGCAAAATCACTTACCATAAATTTAAACATATGATTAATAACATCACCGTTGACTTGATACAATTTAGCATTTTCTAGGACAAGTTGAGCGTAAACAACCATTGTAAATAGTTCACCTAAATGAAGCATATAATTTTTATTTTCTTGCTGTTCTTTAGTCAGCGGTGCTTTATATAACATCTCTCGTAATAACTCAACCTGCTCTTTGAACGTTATTACATTAGGGTGATTTACCCCCTCATAGCTACGGAGATAGTCTGGGAATTTTACACTTCCTAACGATCCAGTCGTTTGTTTAAATAAATTAGAGTCATCTTTTGCCTCACGGCGTGTAGGGATTTCCGCAAATTCTTCATGATTAAAAAAGTAGTTTTCCATAAATTTAATAACTAAAGCCATATTTACGTGACTTGTTCCTTCTAAACGTGGAATCATCCCTATGTCTCGAATAGCTAATTCCATATAGGTGTCTTGTTCAAATCCTTTGGCAGCAACGATATCTAATAGCATATCAATGACTTCCATTCCTTGCTTCGTCACTTTCATTTTTTGTATTGGATTAAATAAGAGGTACCTGCGATCTTCTTCAGAAGAAGACCTAAAGTAGTCAACAGCCCTTAATGCATAAAGTTTCATGGCAATGATGCGTACAAAGGACTCGGTAAATAAATCTTGGACATGGTTAAAATCAGTAACCTTTTGTCCATACAATACGCGATTATCCGCATGGTTTAGCGCCTCATAAAAAGCATGCTGGCAAATTCCTGCTGAAGCAAACCCTAACTGAAACTTCCCAATGTTCACTGTCGATAATGAGGAATCCCATGCTGCACGGCCTTTTGATAATATCTCAGCATCTGTAATTCGATAATCCTCAATCGAAAATGCACCAACAAAGGCAGGGCGAACTCCTGAAGTATTAATTTTCTTTTGTAAATGATAATTATCATTAGTTGGCTCAACGGCAAAAAATACAAATTCATCTGTTTCAGCTATACGTCCAAATACAGAAACTAACGCTGCTTTATTTGCATTTCCAATATAATATTTAGAACCATTTCCTATATAGGAACCATCCTCTTGGGTGTACAGCTTCATTTGATTCGAATACAAATCAGCACCGTGTTTTTTTTCTGACATGCCAAAGGCAAAAATACCCCCATCTTTCAAGAGCTTCCCGGTTCTTTGCTTTAGCTCCTCATTGTCAGACATCCAAATTGGGCCAAGACCCAGTATACTCACTTGATAACAATATTGATAAGCTAAAGAATAAAATGCCGTTAACTCGCTAAAATCACATATGCGGGACAAATCAAATCTAGCATCTTCATCACCATAACCTGCCGGGGTTAATAGCGCAGCAAAAACTTCTTCTTGTTTTAAAAATTCAATAAAATCTTCGTACCATTTAGAAGCTTGGTCCTCTTCCTTTATATTATCAAGTCCCTTTTCCTCAAAGAATTTTACTGTCTTTTCCATTAAAGTTTTAGTCTTCTCGTCTTCCACCTGTCGGCTAACGTTTTTAGGATTTAAAAAAAGCATAGTACTCCTCCTTCTATGAAAATGAATGAATATTCACTCATCTTAAATTAGATATAGACTCCTAAAAATCCTGCTTGTTTTTTACAATTTTTTGTAAGGGATTCAATTAGTAAGGGCGATTATTTAAAAACAAATAAAATAGAGGGCATATCACATGATGTATGCACCTCTACTTATTTACTAGAGCTTATTTTGATTTAAGTTTAAACAAACTCAGATATTATATTTTCTAAAAAGCAGTATTCTACACATGAAATGTTAGAAACAGTGGTCCAATCAGCGACCATCTACATCATCTTTTCTATTTTAGGAAATAACCGAATGGCATTTTCATAAAACACGTCTTCAACATGCTTCGATGGAATTAAGTCGCCAATAAAATTTGCGTAGTCTTTGATTGGAGCTAACGGCCAGTCTGAGCCGAACAGTAACTTTTCATAATGATCACAAAACGTGATGGCATGCCGGATGTGATCAAGGAAGTTTCCTTTTGATTTGGCGTCCAGCTCTTCTTTTGTTCCGACGACCCAGCCTGACAGGTCTGCAAACATATTGCGGTTTTTATAAACGACTTCCGCACCGGTTAAAACCCAAGGGTCGCCTAAATGGGCCATCATAAAATTGACGTCACGTCGCATGACCGCGACTTCATCGAGTGTCAGTGGATGAGAGTACTTTAACAGCCCTCGTTCAGAATAGGTGTCCCCCGTATGGAAAACGACCGGAACATGGTAAGCCGCTGCCAAGTCATACACTGGCTGATAAACGGCGTCATACGCATAGTACGGGTAATAGCCCAAGTATATTTTAATGCCTACAACTTCAGTTTTCTTTAACTCGTTTTCTAAAGCATCTAAGCCAGATTGATTTAAGTGGTATGGATTAATGCCAGGACATACCGCTACTTTTGGCGGGATTTCTTTCTCTAAGTCGAGCCCCATTGGTGAAACGGCATGGTGATCAGGAAACCCCATTTGCGGAGTTTCCGTCACTCCCATACCAATCGCTAATTGAATATTTCCGTTTTTCATTTCCTGCTGCAGACCGTTACTTGAGTAATCAACGAACGAAATATTTTTAGCTGTTTCTTTAAAGCTGCCTATATTTGAAAAGTGAATATGTGCGTCAATCATTTTCATCAACATAACTCCTAGTTAAACGAAAGTCTTTGTAATTGTGTATAGTGTGTTTGTTTACCATCACCAAATAACAGGATCGTCGGTTGAATTCTGACCATCTCCCCTGATGAAGCAGACCAATCGGTTTCAGAAGCTACTAACATCACTTCTTGATTCATGTATAGTTCTGCCATTTTTTTCTCCCTTGGATGGATCACGATTAGATCATCTTCCCGCTCATCAGACCCCATCGTAACAAAAGGTGTATCTTTTAAAATAAACTCCTCTACCCCAGCATAATACGTATGGATAGTTCCTTCAGTCGGCAGGTTGGCATAACAAGACGTCAGTTTTTCTGCTGGTTTAATGAAAGCTTCTAAGTCCAACACTTCATTTGTAAATGTTCTTCCCGACCTTTGCTCAATTTCTGCAAATAAAGCGACAACCGGAACTTCTGGTAACGTTAACGCAAATTGACGAAGGACGACTCCTTTCATCGTTTCATGCTCTGAAAATGCAGTAGAAAGACAAAGCCCTGTCCACTGATGCCCGTACTTGTCAACTTTGGTTACAAATTCTACCGCAGTCTTCTCCTTCAGCATCGAATAGGCGCTAACATCTTGAAACGTGTACCGTAAGCCGCCGCCCCATGGATTCCACCACGCTTTCGGCCCGGCTTCTGGGTATTGGTGGTGTAATGTTTCCTCTCCTTTATAAGTTAAGGAGTAGACACCCGGAAAATAAGTCGGAGATGCTTTAAACTCAATTACACCATTTTGAACCGTCCAGACCCCGTTACTCTCGACAGTTGTCACTTCTCGTTTTCCTTTCACCAATTGCAAAGCTTTCACTTGGGAACGGTGACTAGACGAACGAAAGTCTCCAGTGATGGACTGTAGACCTGGCTGCTGGTGCTCTAGTTGCAGTGTAATATGATGAACAGCATCCTCAGGTTTTGTTTCCTTCATATATAACTTTCCATTATGTTGTAACATTAAACTGCCATGTACATAAGGAGTCAGCATCGAATGGAAAGAATAATTGATTTTTTCACAGACAGAAGAAATCATGCTTCCGCCTTCTGCAGCTAACGTATATAGAGGCAATTCCTTTAAACTATGAGTCTCTTCCCCGACAACCAACTCGCGCCAATCCGACCATGTCGATACCGTATTAATTCCAACTTGGACGGGACCGAAGTTAGCTTTCTCATTTGCCCCAATCGTACCAAGCTTATATTCAACTGCAAAGCGCCAGTCATCTTTTCTCCCAATCGCTTCCTTAGGCCAGGCAATGGCTTTCGTTTCCCCGTTTGTAGCCGAGGTGAATAACCAAGGTTCTGAAATATCCTTATCTGATATGTACGGGGTAAATGGGATCGTCGCTTCATTACCAATCATTACACCCTCTTTTTGAGGAACCGCCATATTCTCGAACTTTGGAATAAAAGGTTGCAGAAGCGATATTGATTCCTTGCTTTCCTCTCCTTCGTTATGGAGTTCATGGCTTAATTCTACTAATCCATCTCCGTATAATTTTATAAAAGTAGTAAGTGTAAGCTGAGGAAAAGCCTCCGAATGCAGCGTCGTTTTTAATTCTGACGCTTCATTGTAATTATTAAATTCTACCGAAGTTGCTTCCTTTTTTGAGAATTCTTCACTATAAGGTTTCCCGATTTTCGGTGTAAGCAGGGTAAGCGGCGCTTGCTTCGAACGAATAGAGCCGATTTTCGCAATCTGATTTCTCTTTTCTACCTTCACAAAGAAAGGACCGTTGTAAATATACCAATATCCTTCACTCTCACCGCCAAACTTTGCCCCGGACCCAGGAAAGGCAAGAGACAATGTGGTTGTAAAAGTGAACGATTGACCGCTCGAACGTTTAACACGAACTTCGACATCTTTTGTTAGAAATTCATTTTTTAGAAGCTCGCACGATAATGGAATAGAAACTCGTTCTTTTCCTTGAAGTCTAGTCTCTATCTCTGAAAATTCCCATTTCACTACCTCATTTTCAGGAAGTTTGATCGTCCATGTTGTTTCTTCCTCTAGTTGACTTTCAAGGTCTAGATAAACGGTTCCTTTTTGCTGAGGGATCCAATTTTTCTGCACCGAACGCAGATGCAGCTTTCCTGCTCTTTTTGTAAACACTCCCATTTTTAGCGGAAATACAGTTCCATTCATCTCGAGGTTGGCTTCGACGACAGGATGCGTTTTCCAAGGACTCGGTTCACTTTGTGGCATGATTAGCTTCAAGGGTACTTCCCCAACCCATTCGTCTTTGATATCCAACGTTTTATCGAAGCTATGATTGACAACGGTAGATGATTTTCCTGAAATAGAGCCTGTTAATGGTTGATCGGTTTTATTAACGATACGGTACGTCACAAGGTGCTCTTCTTTTTCAAGCAATTTAAAAGCCGGTAGCTTCATTTCTATTAATATATCTTGCGTTTCAACGAGGCGAACTCCTCGTCCTGTTCGTTCTACTTGAATTCGAACAAATTCTGTTCCGGCTTCCCATTTATACTCATAGTAAGTATGGCCGTTTTCTTTTATACCATCTGGCTTTACCTCAATGATGCGTTGACTCGTAGTATACCAATTGTGTTTTTCAAAGAAAGGACGAAGCCAATCCAATTGAAGGACCATTGGTATAAAGTTCATTAAGTGTGTCACATCATCTCTTTCTTCCCAAAAGAAGCCGCACTTTTTATAAAGAGGAACAGCCTTTGTATTTCCAGCCCACGTAAACAGGTCTAATCTCGGCCAGTTCAATTCCACCGTTTTCTCTATTGCTCTTAATACGAGTTGCTTTCCGATTTTTAACCCTTGATAGGCTGGGTGGACATTAAGTAAGGGAATATAAAGAGAACCCTCATCTTCTTTATATTCGGATAGGCCACAATAACCAACGACTTCATCCTCAACCATTGCTAAAAATAAATGAAGATTAGCAGAGTTTGCTTCCTTTTCTATGACATCTTGCTCTGACATAACAGTTGAGTCGCCGCCCCAGTCATCGCGGCTCTCATTCCACATCTTGGCAACTCCCTTAGCAAGACTTTCATGATATTCTACTATTTTCACTTGAGCTGAAGTTTTCATAACTTCCTCCTACACTATGTTTTTGTATGTCGAACCTCACAACTTTTAATTTTTTGAATACCATCGACGAATTTGATCATCGCCAACTCCCCCTTTCATTTTATTATGTTGGCAATTTTTACATGCCTTTTCATAGTTTAAAATGTTGTGAGAATATAGTAAAGAATATTCTTACTTTAATTTAACTGGGTCATATTTATATGTGCCTTTTTATGAAAAAGGCTTCAAAGCTAAAGAAAGCGTATGGAAAAATTAATCCATACGCTTTTATTTCTATAATTCTATAAGTTTTCATTCCACTCATACTTCCAGTGTGCTCCTAACTCTCTATTCCTTTCAGCAAGTTACTGTGATTCGTTCTATTTCTTCAAGTAACTTCTTAACATTGAGCGGTTTTGACACGTAACTGTCCATTCCAGCAGAAAAACAACGCTCCCGATCACCTTGTAAGGCATGAGCTGTTAGGGCAATGATAGGTGTATACGATTGATTTTCTTTTTCCCATGTTCTGATTTGTGTGGTCGCCCGTAATCCATCAAGTACTGGCATTTGTACATCCATTAACACTAGGTCAAATGTTTCAGACTGCATCATCTGTACGGCGTCTTCCCCATTTCGGACGACAGTTACTGCGTAACCATATTTCTCAAGGATTTTCTTTACAAGGTTTAAATTAACTTCATTGTCTTCAGCAACCAGTATTCTTTTTTGGTCTTGACGTAAATTCGCTTCTTCTTTAAAACCCGCTCGCTTCTTATGTTGGTCTTGCTCCACTGCAACCACATCTTTTAGCAATTCTTTTTTTACACCTGTCGAACGAAGCGGCTTATAAATAAAAGTGTTAGATGGCAATTCATCCTGGTTCATTGATGAATCAACCGCTACGTCAATATAAAACCAAAATGAAGAGCCTTTTCCTATATTACTAGTAAATGAGATTTCGCCACCCATTTCCTCAACCAATTTACGAGAGATGGTTAGTCCAAGCCCTGTTCCACCGTATTTTCGGGTACTTGATCCATCCACTTGAATAAAAGGTTTGAAAATTTCCTCTTGCATTTCAGCCTCAATACCAATGCCTGTATCTTCAACGACAAAGAGCAGTTCAGCTTTCCCATTGATCTCAGTTGAACGAACCACATGGATAACGACACTGCCCTCCTCGGTAAACTTTAACGCATTTCCGACCAAGTTATTCAGTACTTGTCGTAGACGCTTTTCATCAGATTGAATATATTCTGGCACACTTTTATCCATTTCAAGGATCAGTTCGATTCCTTTCTTAGCTGCTTCAGCAGTGAATGTTTGAGTGACATTTAATATGAAGGTTGGAAGATGAAAGCGCGTTTTCAGCAGTTCGAACTTACCAGCTTCTATTTTTGAAAAATCTAAGATGTCATTGATAAGTATTAATAAGGAATTAGAAGAATCTTTTACGATATTTACATATTCAAGTTGTTCCTCATTCAGGTCAGTCGATTGCAAAAATTCGGTAAACCCAATAATTCCATTCAACGGGGTACGAATTTCATGGCTCATATTGGCGAGAAATTGGCTTTTTAATCTATTCGCCTTTTCAGCTTCCTCTTTTGCCGTAGTTAATTGTTGCTCGTACACCTTTCGATCTGTAATATCATGAATAGTACCGGTGAACCCAATCCATTCTCCTACGGAATTATGTGCTAGAGTAACATATGCCTCAACCCAGCGATACCCGCCATCGGCGTGACAATAACGAACCTCCGTTTTACATTCAGTTTCTGTACCCTCTTTAAGTGGAGCAAAAAGTTGTTGAGCTTTAAGAACATCGTCTTCATATATATATGAGAGAAAGTTTTGTCCGATTGTTTGCGCAACCGGAAACCCAGTAATCTTTTTCCATGAAGCATTTAAAAAAGTCCAGACTCCTTCAAGGTCTATCTGGAATATTATCTCCCGCACACTATTTACCACTAATCGGTACCGCTCTTCAGCTAAACGCCGCTCCATCGCCTCAATTTTTTGTTTTTCAAATGATAAACAACCCTTAAGTGCAATGGAAAACTTCAACATCACTTTTTCTAGTTGCTTAAGCTCTTTTGTTGTAAAAACAGTACTTGAATAAGAATGAAGCTTTAAAAAACCTAAATCGTTTAAAGGAAAAAGGACAATAGTTCCTTCATGTATATCATATTCATGCAGCCATCCATTCTCTTTGGCCTCTTGTACACTTACAGTAATCACCTGCTGGTTCAAATGAGCTAAATCATCTGTCACAGATTGACCAATAAAATATTCTGGGTAGGCATAAGCTAACTTGTGAGGACCATTATTATCTTCACCTAACCAAATTGAAGCATAACTTAAATTTTTACGTGACATAAGTACCTTTAAAAATGAACTGCACTCTTTTTTAAATTCTAGTGAATTACCAATGTTTAAAGAAAGCTCATATAAAAGTGAGATATCCTGGAGAATGGTTGATAGATGGTTTGATTTATTCATGGAAAACACCTACAACCGTCGTCTTATTAAAAAATTCAAGATACCCATCACCATATGATGAGATTTCTCCCATAGTTAAAGCACCAATAACTGGTAGCTGATTAGATCGTTTCGAACATAATGTTTCATGAATAGTGCCTAGCTCTTGCTTGAAATCTTCACCTAGGAACAACACCCTTGAAATACAATCAATGACTAATGGTGAATGCTTCACGTTTTCAATGGAGGAGATCGCTTGAATACTTGCTTGTTTTGCAGCTTCTATCAAACTCTTTGGATCGCCCTTTAAAATCTCAAGAACAGTATTTTCTGGTATTTCACCGACACAAACAAGATCCCCTTCGTCATTAACTTTGATCGGATCACGTACAACGTCTTCTGTCGCGTCCTTCATGAGTCCAAAAGGATAAGCCTTCGCAATTTCAAAAAAGTTTTCTCGTGTTATCTCCCTTTCTGTTTCCTGCTCTATGACTTGTTGATACACAGGAAAAGCAGCTTCCCAATTAAGTTCAATAATTCTATTCCTCTCTGTTCTTGTAGCAACATAAGGACCTTGAATGGCTTGCCAACCATGCGCTACCCCAAGTTGTGTTTTTTCTTTACGCAGAGCGATAAGTGCCGCATCTTGGTAAATCCCCTCATTTGTAAATAGACAAGGCTTTTGCTGTAAAGATAGTGAACCTGCACCACCACCGATATAGGATAGTGAACGACCCACCTTGTTAAATAGTGATTTCAGAAACTCAGCAACATGTGGTGTTAAGCCATCTACAAATAAAAGGGCTGTCTGTGCTTCTTTTGTACTTACATTACTAAACAACTCTGTTATACCTACTTCAGGCTCATTAATCCCTTTAATAATTGCTGGCGGATGAACGAGGGAAACTACACTTACAACAGCGCCCCTGTCATAGCTCTCATTGTTATAAATAACAGCAGGAAATAATCCCCCAAAACAT
Source organism: Alkalihalobacterium chitinilyticum (assembly GCF_029028005.1). Classification (GTDB taxonomy): domain Bacteria; phylum Bacillota; class Bacilli; order Bacillales; family Bacillaceae_F; genus Alkalihalobacterium; species Alkalihalobacterium chitinilyticum. The sequence continues at coordinate 60,102 of NZ_JAOTPO010000011.1, read as the reverse complement.
TCTATACTGTTTTCACGAAAATACATCAGCATTTCATCCACTCGTTCTAATTCTGAATCTGCTACTAAGATGAGTACATATTCACCATCATTTACGGTTAGGTTCTCCAACGCACTCTCAAGAACCTGAACTTCTAGTGAGTTTACATACATAGCATCTTCCTCCATTTACTTCTAAATTGTAACTTGTAGTCATTGACCACAACCAACTTCTTAACCCTTGAAACAACACTCTATCGAGGACGATAGAGTGTATAATGCTGAAAACTAAGTACCCCACTATTCCTGTTTATACCTTAAGCTGTGCCGTTGGTTCACCTAAATAAAAGCCTTGTGAGTAATCTACACCTATACGATTGAGTGTTTGAAAGACTGCTTCATTATCAACAAATTCAGCTACCGTTTTTATTGAAAGTTTCTTTGAAAAACCAACAATAGACTGAACAATCGCTAGGGCATTAACATCGGTATGAATGTTCTTAATTAATGATCCATCAATCTTCACAAAATCTACATCTAACTTTATGAGATGGGCAAAGTTTGAATAGCCTGTGCCAAAATCATCAATTGCAATTCGAGCCCCGAAAGTTTTGATCTCTTTTAAAAACAAATTGATTTCCTCATAGTTTTCTATACCATCTGATTCTAAGATTTCTACTATTAATTTATTGGCTAGATCCTTGTTTATTGAAAGTTCTTTAAGCAATACTGTTCGAATTTCTTCATCTAAAAGGTTGTCGATGGATAGGTTTATGGAAATCTCAAAACCGGTTTCCTCCATTTTCTTTAAGGCTTGTTGAATAACTACCAACGTGATTTGTCGATACATTGTTGTTTTTTTAGATATCTCTAGAAAATGATACGGAGAGTGGACAGTTCCATCTTCCTCTTGGAGGCGAACAAGACATTCATACTTGGTAGTGATTTGTCTATGATTATCAAATATCGGTTGGTAAAACAAGATAATACGACTTTCTTCAATCGCTCTGCTAATCTTTTCTGACCAAACAATATTTTCTTTCACTTTGTCGACTACTTTAAGAGATTGATCATAAACAACTAGCTTTTCCCCTTCAGTTTTAGCATTGTTCAATATTACCTCTGCCTGTTGAACAGTCTCAACCCATGTTCCTAATGCTAGTTTAAAAGCGACTCCTACTGTCAGCTGTGCACTAAGAGGAAAGTTAAATCCTTTAATATATACATTCTCTTGCTCTAACTGGTGCAACATCTCACTAAGTTGGATTTTTAGTTTTACTGGGTCTACTACTCGATGACACACAATCATTAACTGATCCATGTTATAGCGATAAATGGAAATCAAATTGGGTGAAGTTTTCAACTCTCTCATTCTGCTAGCTATTTTTGCGATAAAATAATCCGTATTTTCATAACCATACGTATCACTTAACTGATGATAATTATTTATGGCAAGTAAGATTAAGGTCCCTTCTTTACCTTCTTCTAGATCTCGATACAGCTGAGTCCGATTCGGTAAGCCTGTTAAGTCATCAAGAGATACACTTTTAGCGATATTTGACTCTCTTCCCTCTTTTATATCAGTTACAACCTTCGTTATTTTACTAACAAATTGTTGCGCTGATACGGGTTTAACTAGAAACTGATCGATACCTAGTTCTATCGACTGTAATAAATTCTCTTGGTCACTATGTGCAGAAATAATAATAATTTTTTGCTGTGGACTAACCGTTTTAATTTGAGTAACCATGTCAAGACCATTCATCCGTGGCATTGATATATCAGAAAAAATAATGTCAATCTCTTCACCATGCTGCTCGTATAGAAGTAACCCTTTCTCACCGTTTTCAGCAATCCAAACTTGGTTAAAAAATTTACTTAACAATGTAATCATTTGTTGACGAATAAGCTCATCATCCTCAACATACATGACATTTAGTTCCCAACTTAGGCTTTTTAGCTCTTTAATCATTGTCATGGTCTCCTTCAATTAAAAGAGGAATTTCAATAACAAACTGTGCTCCATCTCCATGATTGGATGCATGGATTTTTCCTTGTAAACGCTCTTCTACTATTTTCTTTGAAATTGACAAACCCAACCCTGTACCCTTTCCTTTTTGTTTAGTTGTAAAGTATGGTTTAAAAATTTCATCTAAGTAGTCTTGTGGTATTCCCCCTGCATTATCTTGAATACGCACTTGTAACACCATTTCTTCCTTTAATGTAGCTGAAACCTGAATTTTACGGTGTCGATTATCAACCCTATCATCAAAAGCATGAATGGCATTGGACATAATGTTAATCAAAACTTGTTGTAAATCATTTCGATGGGTTGTGACTTGGATATCCTCTAATGCCTCAACGTACAATACTATATTTCGGCTATAGATTTGAGACTGCATTAAATCAAAAATACATTTCATAACTTCTTGAATAGAAAATGTCGTTAATTTTTGATTATCATTAAAGAAGCCCATAAAATCCGTTATCGTCTGTGACATACTCCCCACAACTTCAATAATTTGATTGGCTTGCTCAATAATTTCTTCAGGGCTACTTCCTAGCTCAGCATCTAAAGCAATGTTTGACGCCATTAAACTAATCCCGTTAAGTGGTTGCCGCCATTGATGAGCGATGGAATTAATAATGTCCCCCATCGCAACTTGTTTAGATTGCTGTTGTATCATCATTTCTTTTTGTTGGTTTTCGAACACAGCCTGCTTGATTTTTTCTTCTAGCTTTTCATTAAATGTCGAAAGTTCATTAAGCGTCTGCTGTAGCTTCTTTTCCGTATCCATTCGTTTAACCATTCCTCCGAAGCTAGCTGCCACTGCTGTTAATATAAGTTCATCATCTGCTGACCACTCGCGCTCATTATGACAATCGTCAAATCCGATAAATCCCCACAATTCGTCTCCAATATAGATTGGTAGTACGAGTAAGGAGATAATTCCTTGTTCTTCTAGCACTTTTCGACCTGGTTCTGGCATCTGCCGAATAAGTCCATTCACTGTTTCTCGCTGTATTAACCTCTCATACCACCAGAGAAGTTGCATGTCCGTATACTCTACATTTTGAAGGTCTGGATTAGCAATTTGCGGCTCTACATCACCTTGTGTCCATTCATACCGTTGGCTGGTTGCAGGTCTTCCGGTTTCAGGGTGATTATGGTGTTCGAAGATATACACACGATCAACATAAACAGCTTCCCCTAAAAACTGAAGTGCTCTCAAAACAGCTTTATTCTGATCCCGGTTCGTTATTAGAGTGTGAGTAGCATTGGCAATTGCTTGAAGGAGTTTATCACGGCATGCGACTTTCTCGAAAGTAGTATCACTTTTACTAGCTTTTTGCTCGAAACTAGATGATATGTTATCTATTTGGTTCGTTTTTTCATGTAACTGTCCAGTTTCGAAAATATGTTCACTTTTTTCAACCGAATATCTCATTGCTTCTCTTCCTATCTTTTAATCTATTTTTTTCATTAAAGTTACCTTAAATTTCAATTTATTTACCCCTGAAATTTCTTGTCCTAATGTTGAATTCCGATGACTTCCTTTGGATTTATTTTACTCCATAATAGGACTAATTATATAGTACTAAATTACTAATAGAAAAGAAAAAAATATTAGGTCACTCAATTTTAAGTAAATTAACGGCATGAAAATAAAACAAGATATCTTCTTCGATAAATTTTCTTATTCAGTTGATTTTAACGTAACTTAATTAATGATAATTACCCTATTATACAAATCTTAAATATGGTAATAAATGTAATATAACTTCGTAATTGACAGAAAATTCAGTTCAAGTTTATAATTTTGGTAATACCAAATTCAATAACATGTAATACCTAAAAGCAGATATACATATTCATACTATTGGAGGAAGGTCCAACATGAAAATAAGTGAACGTACATCAGACAAAGTAGAGAGAAAATTAATTGATGACATATTATCAGGGAATTTACAGGCAGGAACTACACTCCCTCCCGAAAGAGAGCTTGCTAAAACGTTTAGTGTAGGACGCCCTACCGTTCGAGAAGCGTTACAACGTTTAGAACGAGATGGCTGGGTTACAGCGCGAAAAGGGCAGCCTTCAATCGTAAACGACTACTGGAATCAAGGGAATTTAACGATGCTGGATAAAATTGTCCAAAATCAACAATCGGTAACAGATGAGTTTATCCTGTACTTACTGGAATTAAGATGTTCTTTGACGCCAACGTACATACAAGATGCTGTTGCAAATAATCAAGCCAAAGTCGTTGCTGTACTAGCTTATTTAGAAGATTTGAAAGACGATGCCGATAGCTATGCAGCTTTTGATTGGAAGTTACAAAAAGAATTTGCCCGTCTATCACCAAACCCGATGTACCTGCTAATTCTAAATAGCTTTGATTCCTTCTACTTAAGGATGGCAACAAGATACTTTTCTATAGATGCCCATAGAAACTTATCATTGCAATATTACAACGAGCTGCTGACGGTAGCTTTAAAGGGGGACGCCGTTGAAGCCGAAAAAATGGCTAGACAGGTAATGAAAAGAAGCTTAACACTATGGAAAAATCGAAACGATTAGGAGGGCTTTTAAATGAAAGGAAAATACGTAAAAGAGTTTTTCATATTTCCCGATGTGTTAGTCATGAGCTTTCTCTTCTTCATTAGTTTTGGTTGGATGATTTACACTTTTTCGATTATAACCTTGCTGGCTTTTTTGCTAGGGATGGTTGGTTATACGCTAAACGAATATCTTACACATCGATTTATTTTTCATATGAAGCCACCTAAAAACCGTTTTCTGCTTAAATTTATGAAGCGAATTCACTATGATCATCATTCAACACCAAATGACTTGCATTTATTATTTTTACCTCTATGGTACAGCTTACCTGCCATTGCTATTACTGCTGTTATTGTCTACCTTTTTACGTGGAGCTTCGCCATTACCAATGCTTTTAGTGCAGGTGTCATGCTTTTCTTATTATTTTATGAGTGGAAACATTATGTCGCTCACCGCCCCATTCAACCTGTATCTCCATGGGGAAAGTGGATGAAGAAAGTACATCTATGGCATCATTATAAAAACGAAAACTACTGGTACGGTGTTACGAATCCAGCCTATGATTTTTTACTAGGAACATTTAAAGATCAAAAAGATGTTGAGTCAAGTGAAACCGCTAAAAACCTTGAGAAACGAGGGGAACATAATATGAAGCTATAATGAATAATACATTATATTGATGCCGGACTATTCGATATACCGATCCAAGAGGAAAGAAGCTCGTTAAAAAGCTCATTGCTGTAAAGAACGTCCTTTGTGATTTCTGTTTCAACACAAAAAAGGGACCATAGTGCCACCGCTATGATCTCTTTACATTTAGAATTGCTTTCTTTATACCTCAAATCTACCCATATCAATAAAATCTAATATCTCTTTTGTATTTTTCGATTATCCATCTCTTTTTCTAACATTTTTATAAATTCTTTTTCTAAATTTAAATCTTTCGCCTTCTTGTATGTATTTACTAGCAATTCATCACTTAATCGATACATATTCACCACAACTCCTAAAAAACTAAGTTGTAGTCCTATTCACTATGATACCCATTCTTAAACCTATCCGAATATTTAAAAAATTATATTAAAAGATTAAACATAATAAGCAAAATATTAGTTATTTCAGTGAACTCTATGGGCCTTTTACAGGCACTTCTTCGAAAGCTTTATTCCATTGAGGGTTTTTAGGAACAAGCATGCCCGTTCAAGTAATAGGTTTAAGGAGCTATAAATCAAAAAAAGGAATATAGCTATAGCTTTATATTCCTAATTAGATGTGATCTTTCACTTTACTTGGAGATGATTTCGGGGATACTTTTACAGCGTAGAAGATAAAAATGACCGTAGGGAATTTTGCTTGCTTCCACTCTTCAAGAACTCCCTAATTCTTGAATTTCATCTGAAGGGTAGATCGTTACCCCTTTGTGATTCAATTGTGCTGCTTTAAACATGGCGTTAGCAACCGTTGTTCCTTGTATTGCTTTAAACTTTTTCAATGGGCCGATAAAGCAAACAGAAAGTGCTTTATAGAACACTTCAGCTGTTCTTTCTCCTAATCTAAATTCGTCGCGCTTTCCCATCAAAAGAGATGGACGGAAAATCGTAACAGAGTCAAAGTCGATTTTGCTCACTTCTTCTTCCAGCTCTCCTTTTATTCTTAAGTAAAAGTTCGAGGCTTGAGCGTTTGCAGAAAGTGAACTCACAAACAGAAACTGCTTGGCCCCCATTTTCTTCGTTAACCTTGCAATGGTTAACGGGTAGGTGACATCAACCTTACGCATCACTTCTTGCGACTTTGCTTTTTTAATCGTCGTGCCGAGGCAACTAAACACATCATCGACTTCAAAATTAATAATCGACTCGTCTAATCGGTCAAAATCAATAACCTTTTCTTCTAATTTGGAATGGTTGAACCCAAGTGGCTTGCGTACAATAGCAATGACTTTTTTATATTCGGATTGGTTAAGTAAAATTTGTAATAATTCACTTCCAATTAAGCCCGTAGCTCCGACTATGAGCGCAGTTTTTTTCTTCATCTTTTATCTCCTCTAAGTGTGATCATAATTTTAACGATCGATTCTGGTAAAAATTATATGTGTACTGCTTTTTTATATACTCACATCCATATTACTTAAAGTAAATCAAACAAGCCAGAACTCTGACCCCTAATCACTAAATGGGAGATTTCTGGCTTCATTATTTTAAGCTTCTATTTACTGCACAACTTTGATTACGTACCGCAAAATGTACGATAAGGATGACTTGATGGATCAGGCAGCGTGCTATACTCGGCTTGTTCACATGAGTGAGCGTATGGATTGGCTAGCGCATGAAGAAGTTTCTCCATCACACTGTAATCTCCACGTTCCACGGCTGCTTCTAACGCTTCCTCTACGCGATGGTTACGAGGAATGATTGCAGGATTGTTATTTTTCATCAACTCGTGTGAAGCCTCTTTGGATTCTTCCTGTTTCGCAAGTCGCGCTTGCCACAGTTCATACCATTGCTCAAATTCCTTTTTGTCAGATAAACCTGTATCCTCCAGCTGATCGAACGTTAATGCGCGGAACGTATTAGTAAAATCAGCACGATACTCATTCATGATACTGAGAAGGCCTTCAATCAGAGTTTCATCCTCTTCTTTCTCATGAAATAACCCTAACTTTGCTCTCATTCCAGCCATCCAGTTGGCTGTATACATTTCGGTAAAACCTGAAATTTCGGTTTGAGCCAGTTTCACAGCCTCCTCTTGGTCATCATGTAATAGCGGTAAAAGGGTTTCAGCAAATCTTGCTAAATTCCAACCCCCAATATAAGGCTGGTTTCCATAAGCATAACGACCTTGTCTGTCAATTGAGCTAAATACAGTGTCCGGATCATAGGTATCCATGAAAGCACATGGTCCATAGTCAATCGTTTCCCCGCAAATCGTCATATTGTCGGTATTCATCACCCCGTGAATAAATCCAACCATTTGCCATTTCGTAATTAAACTCGCCTGCCGTTTAATCACTTCGCGAAGAAGCGAAAGGTAGCGATTCGACTCCGTTTTAACCTCAGGGTAATGCCTCTCGATCGTATAATCAGCTAGCGTTCGTACATCATCAACCGAACCCCATTTAGAGGCATATTGAAAGGTACCCACTCGCAGGTGACTGGCAGCCACACGAGTCAAAATGGCACCAGGTAAATCGGTTTCACGAATGACGTGTTCACCTGTTGTTACCACCGCTAAACTGCGGGTCGTCGGGATACCAAGTGCATGCATTGCTTCGCTCATGATATATTCACGGAGCATCGGTCCAAGTGCCGCTCGCCCGTCACCACCTCGGGAGTAAGGTGTTCTCCCCGAGCCCTTAAGCTGAATATCAAACCGCTCACCACTCGGATTCAACTGTTCACCAATTAAAAGAGCCCTTCCATCACCAAGCATCGTGAAATGCCCAAACTGATGCCCCGCATACGCCTGCGCAAGAGGTATCGAGCCTTCAGGAACCGCATTACCAGCAAACACCGCTGCAGCATCATCTCCTTTTAGCTCCTCCGCTTTTAACCCTAAAGAGGTAGCTAACGAGTCATTGAGAATAACTAATTCAGGTGAACGAACAGGATTTACATCGATGGTTGAAAAAAAAGGTTTCGGTAGACTTGCATAACTATTTTCTAAATTCCAGCCGGCTTCTTGCATTGCTTTTCTTTCAGTCATCATACTCTCCTTCTCTTCTTTCGTCTTTTTTTCTATCCTAACTTTTCTTTCCGTTAAAATAAAGCAATGTACATTACTCTAGTGAAAACAGGACATTCATCCCGAATTTATTTAAAAACTGTAATCCATTAGAAAGGGATTTGACGAGCGGTAACCGTTACCGGACTCAGAGGCCTTTATCTGTGAACAAAACGTCGGTTTGGATAGTTTGGCGGACTCAGAAGCCTCTATTCGATGAAAAGGGGGGCGTTTTCACCTGTATTTATTAAAATAAGGGCCTCTCAGTCCGCGAAAGTCAAAAATACAATGATTTTTGAGAAATAAGGGCTTCTGAGTCCGTTAAAAAACCTACAACACCATCCATTGCCGTTTTTTACAATAAGCCGACCAAACCAGATATTTAGAGATCACTAAGGGATTACCTTAACCAAAGTTCGATCGCCTTTAATTTTGCAATCAAATCAACAACATTATTTAACATTGAACACATAGCCTTGTTATTGTCTGCTTTTACCAATTTATTATACTCTGTCTATGCCAGGAAGCCTGTCATTTTCCGATAATAAAAACCGGTCAAGGAGTTCACCCCTTAACCGGTTCTTTAAATCATCAACCTGAATTATTGATTATGCTATACACCTTTAAAAGCATTTCGGTATATCTCTGCTAACTCATTGACTAGAGGCAGCTTTGGATTTGCAGTCGTACATTGATCTTCAAATGCACGCTCTGCTAACTTTTCTACTTTCGCCTCAAAGTCTTCTTTCGTAACACCGCAAGCTTCAATACTCATTGGGATGTCTAGTTCTTTTGCCAAATCAATTACCGCTTGAACTAAGCTTTCAACTCCCTCTTCTATCGTTTTAGCAGGCAACCCGAGCATTCTTGCAATTTCAGCATAACGCTCGTTTGCAATGAAATGCTGATACTTAGGAAAAGCAGTAAACTTCTTCGGTTTTGTTGCATTAAAACGAATAACATGCGGCATTAAGATTGTATTAGCACGACCATGCGGAATTTGGAATTCAGCACCTAGTTTATGAGCTAAACTATGGTTAATTCCTAAGAAAGCATTCGCAAATGCCATCCCTGCGATCGTTGACGCATTATGCATTTTTTCTCGAGCAAGCTCGTTGCTTCCATTACGATACGCCAGTGGAAGATAGTCGAATACGAGCTGAATGGCTTTCATAGCCAAACCATCTGTATAGTCATTAGCCATGATGGAAACATACGCTTCAATCGCATGAGTTAATACATCCATTCCTGTATCTGCCGTAACATGCTTTGGTACTGTCATTACAAATTGAGGATCGATGATCGCTACATCAGGCGTTAACTCATAGTCAGCTAACGGATATTTTACATTGTTCTCTTTATCGGTAATGACCGAGAAAGAGGTAACCTCTGAACCCGTTCCTGAAGTCGTTGGAATGGCAACAAACTGCGCCTTTCCACCTAGGTTTGGATATTTAAAAATTCGTTTACGAATATCGAGGAACTTTTGTTTTAAGCCTTTAAAGTCCGTTTCTGGATGCTCATAAAACAACCACATTCCTTTGGCTGCGTCCATCGCAGAACCGCCACCGAGCGCAATAATTACGTCTGGTTGAAAGTTGTGCATCATTTCTGCACCTTTCATGACAGTTTCAATAGACGGATCTGGTTCAACATCTGAGAAGATTTCACAATGTACATAATCACTGCGTTTTCTTAAGTAATACAACACCTTGTCCACATAACCGAGATTGACCATGCCTGGGTCGGTTACAATGAACGCCTTTGAGATTTTCGGCATCTTCGCTAAGTACTGAGTTGAATGTTTTTCAAAGTATACTTTAGGTGGCACTTTAAACCATTGCATGTTTGTATTCCTTCTCGCTAATCTTTTGATATTTAACAAATGAACCGCACTAACATTGGAAGAAACGGAATTGCGCCCATAGGATCCGCACCCTAAAGTTAATGAAGGTAAGAAAGCATTGTATATGTCCCCAATCGCTCCTTGACTAGAAGGCGAATTAACAATTAAACGCCCAGCTTTCATTCGGTTACCAAACGCTCTAATAACTGCATCATCTTCAGAATGGATGACCGCCGAGTGACCAAGTCCCCCAAAAGCTAACATTTCTTCTGCCCGAGTTAAACCTTCCTCTGTTGAATTCACTTTATAAAAGGCTAGAACTGGACTTAATTTTTCTCGAGATAGTGGATATTCTGGGCCGACCCCTTTAATTTCTGCAATTAATATTTTCGTATCTTCAGGTACATCAACACCAGCGAGGCTGGCAATAAAGTAAGGTGATTTCCCAACAATGTCTGGGTTAACTGCGCAGCTCTTTTCGTTGATTACCAGCTTTTCTACTTTCTTTCGTTCTTTTTCATTTAAAAAATAGCAGCCATTCCTCACCATTTCATCTTTCACCGCTTCATAAATTTCCTTATCGACAATCGCCGCTTGTTCAGAAGCACAAATCATGCCATTATCAAAAGTTTTAGAAAGGATTAAGTCGTTAACGGCTCGTTTTACACTTGCTGTTTTTTCAATATAACATGGAACATTTCCTGGACCGACCCCAAGAGCTGGTTTACCAGTACTATAAGCCGACTTCACCATGCCTGCCCCACCTGTAGCTAATACAAGTGCTATTCCAGGATGGTTCATTAATTGTTGGGAGGCTGCAATGGATGGTGTTTTAATCCACTGAATACAATGCTCGGGTGCTCCTGCTTTTATCGCTGCATCCCTCAGTACTCGTGCTGCTTCACTACTTGATTTTTGTGCCGACGGATGGAATGCAAATACAATCGGGTTTCTTGTTTTTATAGCAATTAGTGCTTTGAACATAGTAGTAGATGTTGGATTCGTTACAGGGGTTACACCTGCCACTACACCGACAGGCTCTGCGATTTGCAAAATCCCCTCGTGCTCGTTTTCTTCAATAACACCAACCGTTTTGTCGTACTTTATGTTATGGTAGACATACTCAGTTGCGAACATATTTTTAATGATTTTATCCTCATACACCCCGCGCTGCGTTTCTTCAACTGCCATTTTTGCTAGGGGCATATGTTGGTCTAAACCGGCTAAAGCCATCTCTTTTACAATGCTGTTTATCATTTCTTGGTCAAAACTCATAAACTCTGCTAATGCAGACTGACCGTTTTCAACCAATTTCTCAATCATACTCGTCACTTCATTTTGTTTCTTTACTTCCTTTTCTAAAACTCCCACGTGAAGTCCCCCTTAAAAAGTGAATACAAAGTTTGTGAAACATTGAGCAAGTAGTTCCAAAAAAAAATGTTACCTATGGAGTTAGTTTGGGTGTTAGCTCACCAACCGCCCTAGACATGCTTGTTTTATCGTTACATTAAATCATTACTCACAAACTGGATTTCGTTGAATTTTTGTAATCGAAATATCATTGTAGAGCTTGGAGTTTTCATTAATGATACAAACGTAATTTACGGTCCAAATATAAGTCGGTATTTCCTTACCCTCTTCAAACATCATCGCCTCAAACTCATCGCCAACAAGATCTTCAAACATCTCTAGTGAGTAAGTTTCAGTGTCGGTAGTAAAGTCTTTCCATTGGCATAAAATCAATTTGATCAACTCCTTATGTCTTTCATACCTTTATATTAGCACGTAAAAGTTTGTGAAACAGTGAACAAACTTTGTCTCTTTTTAAAACGCTTTCATGTTTCTATCTGTTGTTAGACGCATAAAAGAAGTCAGGCTAATAAAATGCCTGTTTTTAGGCTTTTTACGGACACTTCATTATATAAAAAATTCGATTTTAGCTTGAAAAAGCAAAAGGCCTTACTAATTTGGCCTTTTGCTTTAACTTTATCTGTGTGCTGTTACTTTTCTCAAACCCTATCTTAGTCTAGGCGTTCGCTTGTCCTAAAACACCTTGAGTTGCTGCCATTCCGATAATGACGCATCCCCACATGTGCTTATAAGCGGTCACCATATCCGGGGCAGTAAAGCGGATCGTCTTTGGGCCGATAAGTTCCACTGAAGGAATGGTTGTCGTCATCAAAGCTTGGTTTGTCCCTTTAAAGTCAATTTCAAAAGTGATAGGTCCCTCCACTCTATAAGGCTCGACACTTTTAGCTTTTTCAACCGCTAATTGTGCTTTTTCTTTAATTAATTGCTGGGCTTTTTTAGGCGGAAGCAGTTCAGCTGCCAAGCGATCAATTCCTCGTTTGACAACAGCTGCTTCAACGTGAGGTAATGTCTCCTTCACTTCTTCCACATAAGCATCATCCCCAGTGATTAAAAGGGCCGGTACATTAAAATCACCTGCTACCGCTGCATTCAGCTCCGTTTCACCAACAACTTTGCCATTTATACGGAATTCGTTTACACAAATACCGGCTAAAGAATGATTGATGACTGTACGTTCAGATCCACCCTCACGCCCATGGTGGCCAACAAACAAAATTCCATCATATGTATCGTCTAGACCTTCTAGCTGGCACATCACACGGTTATTACCAGAAATAAGACTTGCACGCTCATCAAGGTCCTCTATAAAAATATTGGACATATTTCCATGACCGTCAGCAACAACAACTTCTGTAGCACCGCCATTAAAAGCCCCTTCAATTGCAGCGTTAACATCTTGAGTCATAAGCTTTCTGAAACGCTGATATTCACTTTCCTTTTTTAGCTGGACGCCCGTAGCAACTCCTGTGACCCCTTCAATATCTGCTGAAATAAAAAACTTCATCCTTTTTCTCCCTCTTTCTTTTTCTGATTATTTCTAGTTTAAACTAAATTTAGTATACCTACAAAATGTTTGAAGACCTGAGTTAACTGAAGTAAAAGATGCTGTGATCATCCCAGCAGGGAAAGCTGTTTCGGAAGTCCTTCGTTTGTTGGTGGCAGAAGGTAAAATTCACAACCAAACCATTTTATACGATTTCCCCCATCCATCTGGAGCGAACGGCCACCGCAGAAAACAATATGAGGAAAAGAAAGATTGGTTTAAGACAAAGCTAGAAGGGCATTTTGATTGATAGAATGATATCAGCCTTAATTCAGTAAAATCGTCTATGTCTTTTTCTAACAATATAAAAGTATTTTGATTATACAAAAATAATTTTATTTTATTTCGAATGCCGAAATGTTATGATAGAAGAATAGATTGAAAGATATGGAGGAATTTATAATGACAAAACGTCCAATAACAGCAGATGACTTATGTAAGTTTAAGTTTGTAGGAGACCCTCAACTGTCCCCAAACAAAGACAAAGCAGCCTATGTTTTAACTCACGTCGATAAAGAGAAAGATGGCTATTATTCTTTTATCTATGTAACTGACCTAAATGGAAACGGGAGACAGTTTACCTCTCATTATTCAACAGATAAATTAATAAAAGATACGGCTCCTGCGTGGTCTCCAGATGGAAGCCAGCTTGCCTTCCGCTCCAACCGTTCAGGAAAAAATCAAGTTTGGCTCTTACATATTGATGGTGGTGAGGCTGTTCAAGTAACCGATGTGAAGCAAGGAGTTGGAGACTTCACTTGGTCTCCTGATGGAAGCCAGCTTGCCCTAACGATTTCCGGTGAATTGAAGCTTACCTCTGATAAGGAAGAAAAAACTGAAGAAAAAAGTGATGTTAAAGTAATTACTAGACTTCGTTATAAAGGTGATGGAGTTGGTATTTATAACGATGACCGCAAGCATGTTTATTTATTTGACATAGAGACAAAATCTTTTACTAAAGTTACTGAAGGTGATCATGACTTTTCACAGCCTCGTTTCTCCCCAGACGGGAAAAGTTTATTCTATATTGGAACGAAAGCAGAAGATAAAGAGTGGGGTTACCTTCCTGCGATTTGGAAATATGATATGGCTGCTAAAGAAGAGACCCTGTTTTATCAAGGAAATGGATATATTATGGCACCTTCCTTCTCACCAGATGGCAAATGGTTAGCCGTTGCTGGTCATACTCGTGGTGAAAGAAGTCAAGGTAACGCGAATGTCCTCTTACTTTCTTTAGAAACAGGTACTTTAACAAATTTAACAGAAAACTTTGATTATACCGTTGGCAACCTGGTAGGTGTGGATGCGAAGTATGACACAGCGGAGCTTCGATTAATTTGGAACTCTACTAGCAACCATATTTTCTTTGGTGCTACTGTTGGAGGAGATTGCCAACTATTTAAAGTAAATCTAAAAGGGGAAGTGTCTGTGGCCCTATCTCCAGCTGTCGCTTCTGTTTCTTCTTACGATATTGTTAGTGATGATCAAGCAGTACTGGTTCTAGCTACACCTCATTCGACAGGAGATTTAGTAACACAGGATCTAAATGATGTGAATAACATTAATCAGCTAACCGATTGGAACCAAGAGCTTTATAACGAGGTACATTTAAGCACTCCTGAAAACTTCCACTACAAGAGCACGGATGGTTGGGATATTGAAGGATGGGTAATGAAGCCTTATGGATTTGAGGAAGGAAAAACGTATCCGATGATCCTTCAAATTCACGGTGGTCCAGCAACAGCTTATGGTAATGGGTTGCACCACGAAATGCAATTAATGGCCTCAAAAGGTTATATCGTCCTATACACTAACCCAAGAGGAAGTCATGGATATGGGCATGATTTTGTAAATGCTGTTATTGGTGATTACGGTGGAATGGATTATGAAGATATTATGGCGGGTGTAGATTATGCTTTAGAAAACTTTAACTACATCGACCACGACCATTTATTCGTGACTGGTGGAAGCTACGGCGGATATATGACAAACGTTATCGTTACGCGTACAGACCGCTTTAAAGCAGCCGTTACCCAGCGTTGTATTAGTAACTGGCACAGCTTTTATGGCACAAGTGATATTGGCTTCTTTTTTACTGAATGGCAGCATGGGCATGCCGACTTATGGGAGGATGTAGACAAACTAATCAAGCTGTCACCTCTACATTACGCTCGTAACGTCAAAACACCGACACTCATCCTGCACAGTGAACAAGACTTACGTTGTCCAATGGAGCAAGCAGAACAATGGTATGTGGCGCTTAAACGTCTAGGTGTGGAAACGATGCTAGTCCGCTTCCCAGATGAAGACCATAACCTTTCACGCTCTGGTAAACCGAAGCACCGCTTAGAGCGTTTACAGCATATTATTGGTTGGTTTGAAGATCGTAGGAATTAAGGATAAATTACTAGTAAAGGTTTCGACTGAAACGGTCACACCAATTGGCCTATCCTTCAGTCGAAGCTTATTTTTCCAAACCTAAAGAGGCGGCAACTTGATGCCACCTCTTTTAGTTTATTTTCGGTATTAATTAAGACCAGTTAACCATTAAATGCAGTCTTCTGACTGGTTAATAGCATATTTCTATCCTGTAATGTCCTTCATCCAACTCTTTGAAGGACTCAAACGAAAAAATAGCATATCAATGATTGATATGCTATTTCTTTATACTTTTTACTAGTTTCTCCACGAAAATCGAACTACTTACGGAAACCCGCGAGCCCTAAACAGTCCATATTTTATAATCTAAATCGATTAATCATATCATTTAGTTGTTGCGCCACTTGGCTTAGTTCAGTTGCTGAAGCATTGATTTCTTCCATTGTCGCTAGCTGCTCTTCCGTTGAGGCAGCCACATTTTGTGTATTCATAGAGCTCTCTTGGGCAATTTTTGATAATTCGCTCATAGTTGCTGCAACTTCCTCTGAATTCGCTGATAGTTGTTGCGAAACAGCGGATACGTCATGAATTTGGTTACTGACTTCATCAATAGATGACATAATTTCACTAAAATCTAACCCTAAGCTTTCAATCACTCGTGTCCCCGCCTCGACTTGCGAGGTCCCTTCTTCCATTACTTCTACAGCGTGAGAGGTTAAGTCTTGAACTTGAAGAATGATTTTAGAGATTTGAGAAGTAGAATTTTTCGTTTCTTCGGCTAATTTACGTACCTCATTAGCAACTACAGCAAATCCTTTTCCATGTTCCCCAGCTCTTGCTGCTTCAATTGCTGCATTAAGTGCTAGTAGATTGGTTTGCTCTGCTACGCCATTGATTAAATTCGTTATATTGCCAATTTCTTTCGAATGGTTACTCAGATCATTAATCACTTGCGACACATTCCCAACGAAATCTTTGATGATATTAAATTGATTTACTGATTCATTAACAGCTATACTTCCAGCCTTCGCTTTTTCTGTTGTTTTCGTTGAGAGATCGGATACTGTTCCAGATGCCTCAGCAATCTTTTGTATTCCTTCAGCCATTTCCTCAGATGCTAATGCACTTTCAGTTGCGCTACTTACTTGTGTTTCTGCTCCATTTGCGACCTCTTCTATGACGGTTGCTACTTGTTTTACTGCTTCTGTCGTTTGATCTATACTTGCTGTAAGTTCTTCAGATGAGGCCGCTATTTGTTCCGATATCTCTTTATTACTAAGGATAATCTCCTGAAACTCGCTAGCCATTTTATTAAAAGCCTCTCCAATTTGCCTTGATTCGTCTTTGGTTTCCAAGTTCGTTATAGCTGTAAGGTCTCCATTCGCAAACTGTTCCATTTTCTCTTTAATGTGCGTAATTGTGTTCCTAACACCAAAATAAAAGGACACAAAGAAATAGATGATTAATAAAGTTACAAAAATCGAAATCGCTATAACCGTCGCTACCCTCAATTTCAATTCACTAATTTGCTGGTCTAAGCGATTGTCGATGACAACCATTCCTTTGTTCATCAATACGTATACGTTATCCAGTGATTCAGTGATTGTAGAAAAGAACGTACTTGTATCAACCCGTATCGACGATGCATTTAAGATCTGTTCTTCAATCAGATGAATAGACTTTTCTGCCGCCAATTGTGCCTCTCTATATTCAGCTGCAAGTTGTGTTTCAACTTCTGGACTTGCTGTAAATGCAAATTCTAACTTTCTACTTGTCGAGTTTAGATAATTTTCCATTGTCTTTATGTTAAATAATAAGTCTAGCCGTTCTTGATCTGACATTTCCTTGTTATTTACAATCGCTGTCCCTACCGCACGGGACATTCCCATATATTCTGCCATATTAGGGAGATCTTCTAATAATGAACTAACTAGAAAAGAATTAGCCATATCTGTATCTAAAATTAAGTTAGAAGTCGTTGCGATATACATCTGAAAATCAACTAGCTCTCTAATATATTTACTATGTACACTAATCGCTTCTTCAGCGCTATAAGAGTATACATTTGAACTGACTTGATTCCAGCCTTGTATAATGTCATCCCATTGTTGTTCGACAAGTAACCCCTTACCTAAGCGTTCATTAATTTGATCAATGTTTTGAATAATCGCTGTGATACTCTCTTGTCTTTGTACTATATCTTCTTTAACATGGGTTCCGCCTTGCAAGTACGTTACAGAAAGACCTCTGTGTTGCTGAACAAGTTGAACAAATTGACTCAATTCACTAATATATTCAATTCCTTCTCTTTCCTTCTCAGCAAAGCTAACTCTATCATTGGCATCATCTATCAAAAAGAATAATACGACAAGTAGCGGCACTAGAAATAATAGTAAAATTAATGAAAATTTCTTTATGTACGAAAGTTTATTCATTAGGTGGATACCTAATCCAAAAAAGTTCCTCATATTTCTTCTCCTTCTCTGCCCACTATAAGATCGCTCACATTGCTAGGAGAACCTATTACTGATTGGATCATTTTATAAAAGTGTGCCGTAAGTTTATTAAAGAAATTATACTTAAATAGACCTAAGTTAGATGTGAAAAAAGTCACACTGCTCCACTTTGAGTTCATTCATTCTTAATCTATTTTATAGTTCTATAGACGCTTATAACTTGTTGGTGCATACGTGAAAAAACGTCATTCGTTACGAATGACGCCTTGCCAATCTTTAACCATTCAAATAGACCTCATGCTCCCATAACCCCAGTTTTCCTTTAGCAGGAATAAAGTGATCTAACATACACATCTCCTCAACGACCCAAACATAGCCCCCTTCAGGATAACCTCCTAAGAAGTAGTCATTCCCAGATACTTGTCGTCCATCTTCTAACACTGCCCATGTTTGGTGGTTTTCCATTACCTTAAGGCACTCTTTAAGCTGGCAGACAGCAATTATTTGCCCGGTTGGTAAATCCTGAACGGTATACCCGTGCTTGGCTAATAATGACTGTACGGCACGATGGTTACATACAGCCTTATCGATTTTTTTACTTGTATGTATCGCTAAAGGCCCACGGTAATTTGTCTTCCAACTCCTCGTTTCATACTGAGCTTCCCGAAGAACAAAAAGGCTTGCCCAGGGCTGTATCATGGATAATACTTTCATGTCTCGCCCTCCAACCAGAAAAGCTAACTTTTTTATAGTTTTTCCCAGCTGAAAATATAATATAAAGCAAAAATTAGTTTAGGGGTGGAAGGTTCTATTTAATTATTCACTTAATGTACGTTTTTCTATTCTAAAGTTTATGATACTAGTGTTTCCTGTTTAATGATGGAGCGGATAATATGGATCGAATCCCATTCCCCTGCAGAAAAAAACGTTATTGGGTATTTTCTAGGAAACAACTCATTATTAATTGCCTCTGGAGTCTTCCCTTCGTCATACAGCTTTAATATATTTCCTTGGATGTCCAACAAATAATCTAGTTTGTTTCTTAAAGCCGTTCGTCCATTACTTAAGTGGCCTGCGTGATTGCAGAACACATCATCAAAGTCATAGGTTAAAACTCTTGCAAGCGATGCAATAATGACAGGAATGCTCTCTTCCCGCAGTACAACCTTTGTCTTCTCCTGACAATAAAGGTCCCCAGTAAAAAGCTGTCCTGTTTCCTGATTTAAAAAAGCAAGGTGGTCAATCGCATGTCCCGGAGTTTCAATTACACTCCATGTTGCATTTGCAGATTGAAAGGTATCACCAATCGGGCTGGCATGGAAAGGTCTGCGTTTCCCCCAGAACAATTGGCGATAGAGCGGATAATCGGCCTTTTTCTTGCAGTATTCAATCATTGTATTTTTCATAAAAAGAGGCAATTGATGCTCCTTTTGTAAATACGCTGCACACCCTGTATGATCTTCATGGAAGTGTGTCATTACGACTTTTTCAATATCCATTTGTTTAAAAAACGGGACAAATAATTTTTCTAATGATTTAGCACCTGTATCAATTAAGACACCATCAACGAAAAAGCAATGAACATTTAGCTTTACACTCTTAAAAGCTACTGTACCATTGCCCATCTGCACTCCATTCACTGTCTCTTGGGCAAAGCTTTTTTTAAATAACACAGCCTCTTCCCCCTCGCCTTTACTTCTTTTTATCATAGTAACACGAAATGAATGATTATTCAGTCATTTTATTCAAGAAGAGTTCTCTCTCCTTTGTTGATTTAAGCGCGATCACTTTACAGTCTGATCTCCCAAGCTCCCCTGAACTTGCTTTTCCAAATGGAAAGCGCTGAAGTTAGAACAATTTTGCTAGAAAGAAAATCTGCAGAGCAAGAGACATTACCACCTTCCACTCAAAACAACAGGCTGTTGAGAATACTTCCTCAACAGCCTCCAGATATACGATCAGATATCAACTCTTTTTTTACAATACCTGAACTAGAATTGATGGATCTGAATAGTAGTATTGACTTATTACCCTAGCTCTACTACCATCTTTGTAACTTCTCCATTTCGGATCGCTACGGCAAGATCACCCACTAGCTCATCGGCTCCCACTCGCTGCGAAGTGCTGGCGTCATCTTTAAAACTCAACTCTACCGAAACCGGCACAACGCCATCGGTTCCGTAAGTATTTCTCTTCTTCTTATTGACATAAGTAACCTCGGTCTTTCCAAGGAACTTAAATGAGACCTCGCCGTTTTCATCAAACATCCAGCTCGGAAGTGTCGGATTAAGTTGACAAACGAGCATCCCGTCCTGTCCAATCCCTTCATTGAAAAGAAATGGTTTTTCCCCTGCCATCATGACAAACCACATGTTCATAAACTCAATAGTGGAACCACTTAAGCGGGAGACAAACCCTCGCCCATGTAATTCAGCATTAGGATTAGCACTGCTAGCGATGAACGATGAGTTCTCCAAAGTACTTCTGCCGTATACTTTTGGATCGAGAAATGGGATCATCGCTTTTTTCATATCTTCGAAGAATTCATCCGTTAACCCAGCCTTGAGCGTAGCTAACAAATATTTATATTCCATGTGGAGGAAAATCGACTCATTTTCCAGCCAACCTGGCGTGAATGACTTCGCACGACCTAGCTCCAACGGTTCTTCTGCAATACTCATGGACGTTTTATACATGTGAAGTTTCTTATCATAAATATCAGAGGCCTTCACTTTTTCGTAAAGTTCCTTTGCAAGACCTTGGTCCTCAGTAACCTTCAACTGCTTGACTACTCCCTCTAAAAACGGAGTTACAGGTCTTGGAACCCATTGTAGATCTGCTGTATTTAACTCATCATCGACCGTTCCCTCTGGCTCAAAGTAAAAATAAGTTGGGATCAGCGGAGTGCCATAGGTTTCGACTCTTTCAACCGCTTTGTCCACTCTGACTTTCAAAATGTTTATAATCTGTTTCGCCTTATCAAGGGAATAAACGACTTCCTCCCCGGCTATACCTGCGTAAATAGCGTCACGGTAATTTTCCCTGTGTTTCGTTACTCGACCCCAATAGCTAAGCTCCAACTGGTCCGCTTCAGGCCTGCTATCCGTTTCTTTGTCATGGTCGGAATGCTCGGTTGGATCTAAGTCTCCCCTTTCAAGGTCCTGCATCTCAGCCACGATGTTTTTCAAAAATGCGTCTACTTCCATAGGCAGTACAAGTTCTCCGCCACTTTCAACCTCAAGTAGTATCTGGAGTAAACGTTTTAACTCAAACAATTCCGAGGTGCTTGATCCAAACATTCCAGGCAAACCATTTAATGAATCGTTCCAGCCAGGTTTATCCCCTTCCATCTCAACACCTAACCCAAATGGAGCTAGGGTTGCCGCTTTCACTAACCCAAGGATAAATAACTTAGAGTATAAGTTCGTTTGGTAGATGTCGCCGTTGCCAAAGTTATCTCTGATCCAAAGAACACCGTCATTTGCCGCCGCTTTCGCAGCCTTTTCTTCTATTTTTTCCACGGCATGATACTGCCTTAGCTTTCCATTGTTCACCACGTATTTTTCTTTTCGGCTCTTCACACGCACTGGACTTTCAAAGAAGCGGTAGGTAGGTTTAAAATAAAAGTCATTCTTCCTATCAGGATAAATCGCTAAATAACTGTCAATTAAATCTAAATTGTATGTCCAGTGATCCATCCAGTATCCCTCGCCGAATTCAGCTTTCTGCTCTTCCTCAGACGCAAGCAGTACATTTGTTAAAAAGGCTTCGAAGCTGTCGACAAGCTCAATTCCTTCCTCTTCCACAAAGTGCTTCAGTTCCCCAGGCGTATAGCTTGAAGCAAAGAAGGCCTTGAGCTTTTCTTGATGACCAACATGACTGGCTTTAGAAAGATCCAGTTCCCCTGTTAAACGGAAGCGCACTCCTTTTACAGCTAGAGGATTGTAACCATCGAGCTGAATTAAGTTCATAAATAAATTCACGTTGTAGTCCTCGACCTTCGGTTCAAAGAAAACATCGCAACGGCGGTTTTGGTTAATATCGCGGTAGTTTCCATTCCCTTGAGAGTAATACGTTGGACTGATGGAGAAGAAATTATAATCCCGTTCTAAGTCCCCATGCTTCCTTGAAAACAAGTAATACACTTTCTTTGCAGTCTCATTTTCAAATGTCATAGGAAAACCGCCACGAAGGCCATTATCTAAGAAGCTTTGCTGAGTGTAAGCATCAAACAAAGGCTGTCCAGAACGCGTTTTTATTTTTTCCGTAATCGGTTTCGTAATCGACTTCGCCTTGTCCTTCATCTCCATGAGCGTGCTGAGGGTAAGTTCCTTCGTTACGTATAATTGTACGGTTTGAAGACTTTTTCCATGGCCAATAACCGTATGAAACTCAAACACTTCTTCAGGCTTCAACGTCACCCGTTCCCCAGAGAAACCACAAGAAACTTTATTTGTCGTTTGTTGTGGTTGGGTTTTTAGACTTTCAATCGATGTTGTTAAAAATTGACGTGGTACATGCAAAGACGTATCTGTCCCAAAAATAATGTCCCGGTCAATGATCGGTTGAACGATTTTTTCACCGTTTGGGCCACGGGAAAAGCTGACATAAAAATTCCCTTGATGAATTTCCTTCACCTCAGATGAATCCTCAATGCTTCCTCGTAATCGATAAAAAGGGATATTTTGCTCTAAATTCTCTACATCAAACCAGCTTTTGATCGTATTCCCTAATTCTTTATAAGCTGCGTTCGGCACACCACTCGGAAAAAGGGAGGGTAAACCATCGAGAAATTCAATTGTTCGCTCATTTTTTGAAAGGTTCTTAAACGTCACCTGTCGAACGAGTCCGGCAACGGCTGCTTCAGGTAAAATAAAGTATTCTACCTTGACCATTAGACTCACTTCATGATGAACATATTCTAATTCTAGGCCATTTTCAGAGATGGTCATTTTTTCTTCAATCAATTCGCTCGCACCACTTTGTGGGGAGAAGGGCTCTAAGAAGGTAACTTTGTCCTCTTCTATCACCTTAATAAACGTTCGGAAGCCTTGTACTTGCACGTTTTGATAGGATTTATCTGCTGGCAGAAACTCCATCATGGCATGATTTTTATCTTGAATCCCAAAGCTAGCAATCCCTTGGCCACGGTTCACATAAAACACCCACATTGGGATCCCGTTAACCCCCGCAATGCCTGGTAAAAAACTAGAAAAAGGGGCTTGTTGTTGATAATTACTAATTTCAAACGTTTGATTTTCCGTTAATTTATACATCGTATCACCTTCCCACTATTGTTTTCTGAAGACGAAAATACCAAGTGTTCCATCAACTTATCATAAGCAACTAAAGCGCTTTCGTAATCAATAAAAAAATATATCTGTAGACCAATAAACTACTCTATTGGTCTACAAGATGTTCTTTCAATCAATCTAACTGGTATTTTTATAGACATAAACTGCTTTTCCTTCAAATTAATTTGTTCGAAAAGGAGGCTTGCAGCTGTTTTCCCAATAAGGGTTGTATCCTGTTTGATCGTCGTTAACCCAGGGGTCATGTATCTTCCAATTTGAATATCGTCAAAGCCGATGATGGAAATGTCATCTGGTACCTTTAACCCCGCTTCTTGTATAGCCGTAATGGCACCAATGGCCATCAAGTCTCCAGCCACATAAACGGCTGTAGGTTTATCCTCTAGCTTCAAGAGCTTTTCCATCGCTTCTTTTCCACCATCGTAAGTGAAAACTCCACCATCCACGATGTATTCCTTTGGAATCAGAAGGCCATTCTTCCTCATGGCACTCTGAAAGCCCTTCAACCGTTGTTCTCCTACATACAATTTCTTACTTCCGGATATATGTGCTATTTTTTGGTGGCCTAAGGAATACAAGTAATCGACCGCTAACTCACTGCCATGGATGTTATCACTGTATACCGCACTAGCACCTCTCATGTCGAGGTCGATCACAACAGATGGAATATCCGATTCCATTAACCTTTCCACTTCTGGTGAATTCATATTGGAACAAACGACTACAACCCCATCAACACCTCGATAACGGAAGTGGTCTAAATAGGATTTCGGTTCATTTCCTATATTGTTGGATGCGAAAAGAAGGTCATAACCTTCCTTCTCTGCAGATTTTTTAAAGCTCTCAATAACAGCATTAAAGAAAGGGTGTTCCATTCCAATTCCTGAATCCTCTACGAAAACGACCCCAATTGTCCAAGATTTCTTGGTTGAAAGCGTCCTGGCACTAGAGCTAGGAAAATAACCTAATTCTTCTACAGCTTCGTTTATTATTTTCTTAGCTTTTTCTCCTACATCGGAGTAGTTATTTAAAACCTTGGAAACAGTACTGATGGAATAGCCTGTCTTTTTGGCGATATCATAAATCGTGGCCATACTTAGTTCCCCCTTTCTCTTAGCTATTGCATAGCTTCCTCAACATCTACGTTTAGACTGCATTATATTTTTTGAACACCGAATAGTTAATACTCATCAGCACATAGGCAAAGACACTAATACCAATGGCAATGAAAATTTTTGGGAAATTAATAGCTACCAACAAGTAAGCCAACAGCCAAACTAGCTGCAACAATGCCGTCATCGGACGAGCAAACACAAGTCCTGCAGCTGCTTTTAAGTATTGGCTCGTCTTTTTATATTGGAAATGGGCCATTACGGAGAAAGTGTTTAAAAAAGTCATCACTGCGATGGTTCCGATTCCGAATATAACGAGATAGATATAGAAGTGAATCGACTCTTGGTAGAAGTACGTAACAAATGAGAAGTTCACATAAATAATATAAAACACTATTGCAAAGAATGCACCTAGAAGATTCGACCTGACAAATTCCCCTTTATAAAATTTTAAGTAGTTGCTGAAAAGAGGGAAATGCGGATCTCCTTTTATCCATTCTCTTACCACTCGAAACAAGGCTACCGTCGCTGGCATAAATCCAAACACACCTAGTCCCATTACAAAGAACAACAACCATAAAATGTTTAACGCTATGAAGCGATAGACCGTATCTGCGATTAAATAAATGATTCTGCCCAACTTCGTCACCCCGTTTTTTCTCGATGTATGGTGTAGAGAATTTATTTGGTGTTCCTGTACCTTAGGTGACAGAAACACCAAGAGTTTATACTTTTGAATATAGCTTTAGCATTCTAACTTGCCCAACTGTCTCAATAAACCTATTAACTCTTCACAGCACCTTCTGACAAGCTTTGAATAAATAATCGATTAAATAATAAGAATACAATAATTAAAGGTACTGTCGCCCAGAACGTTCCAGACATAATCATACCATAGTCCATTTGACGAGCGTCATTCAACGCACGTAATGCAACTTGCAGCGTGTGCACTGACGGATCACGTAACACAACAAGTGGCCATAAGAAGTCGTTCCACACGTGCATGAACACGATGATCCCCAGCGTTGCAAAAGCAGGAAGTATCATTGGTACTACAACATTCCAATAAATTCGGAAGTTAGAGCATCCGTCAATTTTCGCTGCCTCAATAATTTCATAAGGCACACCGTCTTTAATGTACTGCCTCATCCAAAAGATACCGAATGCATTAATAAGTCCAGGAATGATAAGTGCTTTAAAGTCATTCAACCATCCAAGAGTCGTGATGATGTAGTACTGTGGAATTAATCCTAACTGCGGCGGCACCATCATCGTCACTAAAATCATTACGAACAATACATTTTTCCCTTTAAACTCTAACTTAGCGAACGCATAACCTGCGAGTGAACATAAGAATAGTGTTCCAATCGTAATCGTTGTGGCAACGTAAAAGGAGTTCCACATTGCTCCGAAGAAATCGATATTGTTCGTTACCTTTTGAAAATTCTCCACCAAATGTTTCCCAGGTGTAAACGGTGGTGGAACTGCGTTAATCTCTCTATTTAAGCGAGTCGCCATCACGAACATATAATAAAATGGAAACAGGGAAACTAAAGATCCAACGGTTAAAAATAAGTAGATAGATGCTTTTTTAATTGAGAATTTCCCTTCTCCAACTTCTTTTTTGACTGCCATAATAGTCCCCCCTAACTAACTTTTTTCGAACGGCCAATTCGATTCGTAATGAATAGGTTAATTGCCGTAAGTGTAATGATGATGAAAAACAGGACAATTGCTGCTGCAGATGCGGTTCCAAATGAATTGTAAACAAATGCATCTCTCCATAGGTAAGCTACCATAGTAATCCCTTCTTCACGCAAACCTCGTCCTAAGAAAATTAATGGCTCTGTGAATAACTGCAAACTTCCGATCGTTGCTGTGAATACAACAAACATCGTAATAGGCTTCAGCATCGGGAGTGTAATGAGACGTATCTGCTGAAAGAGAGTTGCTCCATCCATCTTCGCTGCCTCGTAAAGTTCTCTAGGAATACTTTGCATCCCAGCTAAGAAAATAATGGTGTTGTATCCTACCCAACGCCAAAATACCATTGTGGCAATAGCTATTTTTACCGGCCAGTATTCTGCATTCCAACGGATTGGACCCATATCAAAAAAGCTCAGAACATAGTTGGCAAATCCAAATGGCTGATTATTAAATACAACCCCGAAGATAATGGCCACAGCTACAATTGATGTGATATATGGTAAGAAAATAAACGTTCGAAATGTATTACGAAAACGTATAAGTGTTGAATTTAAAGCAAAAGCGATGATGATCGCTACTATGATTTGTGGCAATGTTCCTAGCAAACCGATAATAAACGTATTTTTTATCGCCGAATAGAATACTGGGTCATTAAGAATAAATTTGAAGTTATCGAACCCGTTGAATGTCATCGGGTTCAAACCATCCCAGCGAAAGAACGATAAATAAAAGCTGAATATCATTGGGAACAATCCAAAAATGGCAAACAAAATAAAGAATGGAGAGATAAATAAATATGCCGATAAACCAGTTCGTCGTTTCTCAGTTAGCCATTTGGCCTTTTTAGTCGTCTCCAATGTTGTTACCCCCTAACAGAAATATTTTTATGTTTTTACTATGAATGTAAAGATAAATTCTTTAACTTTTAAAACAGTCTAGCTTGACCGCCCATAGACGTTGAGGCACTTTACTCGCCTCAGTGGGCAGCTAACCATTGGCAATGACACTTTTCTTTCTTGTTGGTTTTCGAGAATGTCCTTGGATCGGAATACAATACTTCTTATCAGTTTCCAGAATATCTCTACAGTAAAGCCATCCTCGAAACCAACAAGGTTACTAGTTAGAACAGCTTTATAGAAGAACTTTATAATATTGTGGTTGTCTCGAGATCCTTTTACGACAACTTGTAAGCAATGAGAGAAGCTGATACTTTTTAAAACCCCACTATGAGTAGTATTCTCATAGTGGGAAAGGATCAACGAAAGCCATTGCCATCGTTTGAGAAAGTACTTATGGGACACCCACTATTCTTTCATGAAGCTATTAGCGTCCGATAATTCTTTCAATTCTTTGAAGGGCAGAGTCCCACTCTTGGCTTACGTCTGCACCAGCAGCTACGTTATCAAGTGCTTCTTTCATTTCATCATCTACTGGATAGTATAAACGTCCTTTGTATACTGGTACTACTTGTTGCGCAGCTTCTGAGAATATTTGAGCCGTAGCAATTCCACCGAAGTATGCATCTTCATACTCCAAGAATTCTGGCATATCATACACAGCAGGAGCTGATGGGAATAATCCGTAATCTAAAAATGCTTTTAATTGTTGATCAGGTGATGTTAACCACTCAATGAACTTGTAAGCTTCTTCCGCATTCTCACTTTCAGCTGGTACAGCTAGGTACGACCCACCCCAGTTTCCAGCTCCTTCAGGCATTGTCGTGAGTGACCAAACTCCAGGTTCTGGACTGTTGTCTTTGATTACACCTTGCATCCAAGCTGGAGCTAACATTGTTGCGTAAGTTCCTTCACCCATACCAGAAAACCATTCTGGAGTCCAAAGAGGAATATCTCCAACTAAACCTTTATCAAGTAAATTAGCAACGTACTCAAAACCATCTTTAATTTGGTTGTGCTCAGTCATAATTAACTCGTCATCTGTGTTAAAATATTGCTGCGTTGCTTGATCACGACGTGCGTTGTAAATCAGCTCACCAGCGTCTGTCATAAGTTTGCCAGTTTTGTCTTTAATTTCCTCAGCGACTTTCTCGAAATCATCCCAAGTTGCAACTAATTCAGAAACTGCTTCTGGAGAAGATTCGAAACCAGCTTCTTCAAATACATCTGTACGATAGAACATTACTGTTGGTCCAATATCCGTCGGTAATCCAAATAGGAAGTCGCCATCAGCATTTTCACCGTTTTGGAATACCCAATCAAGATAATTATCTCTTACAGCTTCTGCACCATGGTCAAATAGATTTGTAAATGCATGCTCTGCATTACGGTATCTCTCAATTTGTGCTTCCTCAATCATCGTGATATCTGGCGCACCAGATCCAGCAGAAATAGAAGTAAATAAGTTGTCGTGTAAGTCATTCATGTCACTGTTTTGAAGGTTGATAGATACATGCGGATTCTCTGCAACGTATTCTTCAATTAATTTATCGTACCCAGTGTTACCGAACTCCCAGAATACTAATTCGACATCACCATCACCGATTGTTTCTGTCGCCGCGTCGTCAACTACGTTCTCTTCTGGAGCATCGTCGTTTCCGCCACACGCCGCTAGGAATGAAACAGCTAATACTGTCGATGCTGCTAGTTTCAAAAATTTAGACATTTTTCTTTTCCCCCTTGAATGAATTCAAATTTTGTTTTTTACTACTGAAACAAGTAACCCTATCGTAATCCGCTGCTCCATCACCTCCTCAAAAGATCTCTTTTCTATAGAGCAAGCTTTCTAATAAAAAGGTTCGATCTTAGCTACCGTCTTGTAGTAACTCGCATTATAATCTCGGTTCCTTCTATTTCCTCCGTAGTAAGCGCTTACCATAGATGCCATTTCACACCATAAAGCCAACATGAACTTACTAAAGCGCTTTAGTTTTCGCGGGAATTCTGAGGCAACACCCTGTCTCAATTAGTAATCGAAATACTATCAAAGTAGGGAGCGCCTCTTGAATTGCCTTTATGACAGTTAAAAAATTTATTATACCTCGAAGAAATTATTTGAGATCGTTTGCTTGTACCAATAGAAACTGTCTTTCTTCGTACGTTCCAAAGTTCGATAATTGACGTGAACTATTCCAAAACGCATAGTGTATCCTTCAGCCCACTCGAAGTTATCTAGTAACGACCAAGTTAAATATCCTTTAATATTTACACCTGTCTCCATACTTCTGTGTAAAGATACTAAGTGCTGTTTTAAATAGTCGACACGCTTATTATCTTTCACTTGTCCATGCTCTGGTTCGTCATTGTAACAAGATCCATTTTCTGTAATATAGATCGGCACATCACCATAAGTCTCTCCGATATGCGTTAATACCTTGTAGAAACCTTCGGGGTAGACATTCCATCCAATATCCGTTTTCAGGTAACCAGTGTCAACCTTCTCATGGTCGAATAATCCTTCATTTTCCTTATAACGGCCCACACTGCCTGAGTAGTAATTAATACCAAGGAAATCAATTGGCTGGTGGATGATTTCCATGTCACCTTCTTCGATGTTTAACGTAACACCCTTCTTTTCAAACCAATCTACCATGAACTGTGGGTATGATCCCTTAAATACTGGATCAAAGAACCAGTCCATGAAGTAAGCATTAGCACGTTTACAAGCATCAATATCTTCTTGCTTATTACTGTAAGGTTCGTTCCACTCCACATTCGGTGCGTAACCAATTTGCCCTTCTACCCCAAGTTCACGGAAGCGAATGACGGCCTTCCCATGAGCAACATGTAAGTGATGTGCCACATCCACGGCTAATTGAAGATCTTGATTTCCAGGAGCGTGGATACCTGCGAAGTTAGATAAAAACGAAACACACCATGGCTCATTAAAAGTAATCCAATGCTTAATTTTCCCTTTGAATTCATTAAACATTACTTCAGCATAGTTAATGTAAGCATCAATCGTCTCGCGGTTGGCCCAGCCACCCTTATCTTGAAGTGCTTGAGGAAGATCCCAGTGATAGAGAGTACACATGGGTTCAATCCCCTTCTCTAACAAACTATCTACTAATTGATGATAATAATCTAATCCTTCTTGGTTCAATTCACCAGTACCGTTCGGAAAAATCCTTGGCCAAGCCACTGAAAAACGGTAGAAATCAACACCTAAATCTTCCATAATTTCAAGGTCTTCATTGTATCTGTGGTAGCTGTCGCAAGCCACATCGCCATTGTCACCATTAACGACTTTCCCAGGCGTTTTAGAGAACGTATCCCAAATGGACACCCCTCTTCCTCCTTCATTTACAGCACCCTCAATTTGATATGATGCTGTAGCGACACCCCACTTCATATCTTTCGGAAATTGTATAATAGCCATATCGAAACCCCTTTCGTAAACTAGTAAAAAAATACAATAATTAAATAATATACGTCACATGAAAGCACTTTCGTAAAAGTGTATCCATTCTAATACTACACATCAATTTTTATTCAATTATTAATTGGAAAACGCTAACAATTTGAATTAATTTTGTAATATAACCCTGAAATGAGACCTCTATGACTGTCATTCATTTCAGGAAACCGCTTTCGTAAATTCATTATAAATGCCCCTAAATTTAAATGCAATACTTTTAAAAAATATTTTCGAAACCGCTTTAGTTTGTGACCTAATATTGAACGGAATAGAAGTACAATTATTATGCCATTGTCCTGTTAGCTCTATTAAATTCTGCATTTTTAGAAGCTTATCTGTAATGGCTAGGGCTTTTTTATTTCTAAAGTATTTAAATGACTGTCAGTGAAATAAGAGTATTTCCGGTAATCTTCTAGAACAGCTTAAAAATAAAGAGAAATTTTGATCCATTAAGCTGATTTCTCTTCTAAGAATAATTCTACTACTCTAATTTCATTGTTATTTTGTTTATAAGTTTCAAAATTGCAGAAGTAAAAACCGCCATCAATAACTGACGGCGGTTATCTTTAATTTATTTACCTGTTGTTTGAGCTTTTTTATCAAGCTTAAGATCGAAACGGTCTGCATTCATGACTTTAACCCATGCAGCGATAAAGTCATTGACAAACTTTCCTTTGTTATCGTCTTGAGCATAAACTTCTGCAATCGCACGTAGAACAGAATTTGAACCAAATACGAGATCAACACTTGTTGCTGTACGAACTACTTTACCTGTCTTACGGTCACGTCCTTCAAATACATCCCCTTCTGTCGGGTTCCACGCTACTCCCATATCAAGCAGGTTAACAAAGAATTCGTTAGAAAGTGTTCCAACACGATCAGTGAAAACACCATGTTGTGTGTCTCCGTAGTTTGTACCTAATACACGCATACCGCCAACGAGTGCCGTCATTTCTGGTGCAGTAAGGTTAAGCAGTTGTGCTTTGTCTACTAGAAGCTCAGCTGCACTTACACTATACTGTTTCTTTTGATAGTTGCGGAAACCATCAGCGATAGGCTCTAGCACTTCAAATCCTTCTACATCTGTTTGCTCTTGTGTTGCATCACCACGTCCAGGAGCAAAAGGAACTGTAACATCAAAGCCTGCATCCTGTGCCGCTCTTTCAATGGCTGCACTTCCGCCTAATACAATCAAATCAGCGATGCTGACTTTTTTATCTAATTGACTTTGAATGTCTTCTAGCACAGCAAGCACTTTCGCAAGTTGTTCCGGCTGGTTAACTTCCCACTCCTTTTGAGGAGCAAGACGAATACGAGCACCGTTAGCGCCACCGCGGTTATCTGAGCCACGGAACGTACTAGCTGAAGCCCAAGCCGTTGTTACTAGCTCACTAACTGTAAGTCCAGAATCTAAGATTTTTGCTTTTAATTCTGCTACTTCTACATCTGTTAACTCATAATCAACTGTTGGTACAGGGTCTTGCCAGATCAGATCTTCTTCTGGAACTTCTGGACCTAAATATCTTGCTTTAGGACCCATATCACGGTGTAATAGTTTGAACCATGCGCGAGCAAATACGTCTGCAAACTCTTCTGGGTTCTCATAGAAACGACGAGAGATCTTTTCATATTCCGGATCGTAGCGCAATGCCATATCGGCAGTTGTCATCATCGTCGGAACACGAACGGATGGATCTTCTGCATCTGGTGCAAGATCTTCCTCATCAGGGTCTACCGCAAGCCACTGATAAGCACCTGCAGGACTCTTTGTCAGCCACCAGTCATATTTAAATAATAGTTCAAAGTAACCATTATCCCACTGTGTTGGATTAGCCGTCCAAGCGCCTTCAATACCGCTTGTGATTGTGTCACGGCCTTGACCGCTGCCATGTGAACTTAACCAACCTAGGCCTTGTGCTTCAAGAGGCGCAGCTTCTGGCTCTGGACCAACGTGAGCAGCATCTCCCGCACCGTGCGACTTACCAAAAGTATGACCGCCAGCAATTAGGGCAACCGTTTCTTCATCATTCATTCCCATACGAGCGAATGTTTCGCGGATATCTTTACCACTTGCAACCGGGTCGGGTTTTCCGTTAGGCCCTTCTGGATTTACATAAATTAGACCCATCTGAACAGCCGCTAACGGATTTTCAAGATCGCGGTCACCAGAATAACGTTTATCTCCTAACCATTCCGTTTCAGCACCCCAGTAAATATCTTCTTCTGGATGCCAAATGTCTGCACGTCCTGCTCCAAAACCAAACGTTTTACCACCCATTGACTCAATCGCAACATTACCTGCTAGAACGAGCAAGTCAGCCCAAGAGATCTTGTTTCCGTACTTTTGCTTAATCGGCCATAATAGTCTGCGGGCTTTATCAAGGTTACCGTTGTCAGGCCAGCTGTTAAGTGGAGCAAAGCGTTGATTTCCTGTATTGGCACCACCACGACCATCACCTGTACGGTATGTACCCGCTGCATGCCATGACATCCGGATAAATAATGGTCCATAATGACCGTAGTCAGCAGGCCACCAGTCTTGACTGTCTGTCATTAGGTTATGGAGATCCTGCTTGAGAGCATCGTAATCTAACTTTTGAAATTCCTCGGCATAATCATAGTCTTCTCCCATAGGATTCGTTTTTCTATCATGCTGATGTAAAATATTTAAGTTTAACTGATTTGGCCACCAGTCTCTATTTGATGTACCACTAGATTTACTGCTAGTAGCACCTCCGTGAAATGGGCATCCGCCAGTGTTAGCATTGTTTTTAGTATCCATATTTTTTTCCCCTTTCCGTGTAAAAAAAGTAGTAAAGCATTAGACCTCTAGTCGAAAGCAACTTATGTTATTCAAATTTAAAGAAATAATGACATAGTTGGTGGAAGTCTACTTTCCATGGTTTCCTACAAAGAGCTTGGTCCCTTCACTTAAATATGTGTATTCTCGTACCTAGCAGGATAGACCAGATGAAAAGTAAGGAATTAGTAAAGCTTCCAGAGGTACATACTTCTTTTTATCTAGATGAGTTAATACAATAATTAACCCAACTCCAGGTAAAGATTATCACTCGTAAAATGTTATAGCTCATTTGCTATAATTAAATGATAACAGATTTCAATTAAAAATCAATACTTATTTATAATAATTATTAAATAAAAACCAAAACTATTAAAAAATCATTAAAAAAAGGATATAAGCGAGGTAATATTACCTGACTTATACCCTAAAAACGGAAAACTGAAACTTGTTTTTACTTTAATAGCGATAATTATTCTATTAATTCCACTTTATTTATTATTGAAACTCCATGTTGTTATATTTTTCTAACAACGTCTCTTCAACGAACTGTCTGCACTCGGGTGATAAGGGGGATCTTTCTTGGTGAATGATATCTCCAAATGGTCTGCCCCCTAAAAACTTTACTTCACCTTGAAAATATTTGCCCAAAACATCATCGTACAC
The DNA here is from genome assembly GCF_029028005.1 of Alkalihalobacterium chitinilyticum. Classification (GTDB taxonomy): domain Bacteria; phylum Bacillota; class Bacilli; order Bacillales; family Bacillaceae_F; genus Alkalihalobacterium; species Alkalihalobacterium chitinilyticum. The sequence goes on along the minus strand of NZ_JAOTPO010000011.1, from coordinate 26,274 downwards.
TGAGAAGATAACAAAGGTTGTATTGTGTTGTGTACTCTGAAAATCGGTTATACTTAGACCATGTTGATGTTGCATCTAAAATTCCCCCTACTTATTTCTTTATCAAGATGGTAGATTTTATTGATACTACAAAGGAAGGAGCCATAAAATGTCGACGATAGATATTAACGCTATACGCAAATGGAAAGGTATCCCTGATGATTTCAAACAGAAAATTCTAAGTAATGTATTTTGCATTAACTGTGGAGTCACAACCATTATCAACTATAGTATACATGATGACTCAGACGGCATTCTCCTTAAAGGAGTCTGTAAAAAGTGTAAAGAACCAGTAGCTCGATGTATTGAAGATTGATAACCGTATAATTTGAAGATTTCGTTCTCTATGTATTAATAACAAGAGAGAGGACATGAATGCTGCCTGTCCTCTCTCAACTTCTTCGGTATCATTTTCCTGCCCTTGAAACAACAATTATTAGTAAGAAACAATTAAAACCGCTTATTATTACAACTTATTGTCTATTTCAACTCTATCAACGCGACGGTCTCCACGTGCGATGTATGAGGGAACATGTCCACTGGCTGCAAATACTTCAACTTAAACCCAGCTCTCGTAAGCTGATTAACGTCTTTCGCCAGTGTAGACGGATTACAGGAGACGTACACCATTTTCTTTGGTTTTACCTCGATAATCGTGCGTAACAACGCATCGTCACACCCTGTTCTTGGCGGGTCGACGATGACGACATCTGGTTTCCAGCCTTCTTTGACCCATTTAGGAAGAAGCTTTTCAGCTGGTCCAACAACATAATGAGCGTTACTGATTCCATGTTTTTTGGCATTTGCGTTCGCATCATCGATCGCTTCCGCAATGACGTCCATTCCTCTGACTTCGCCTGCTTCTTTTGCAACCCACATTCCGATTGTCCCTACCCCGCAGTAGGCATCGATGACTTTTTCTTGCCCCGTAAGCTGTGCAGCTTTTTTTACTTCATCATAAAGCTTCACTGTTTGGACAGGGTTCAATTGGAAGAAAGCACGGGCCGATAACTCGAAGGATACATCTCCTAATGTTTCTTGGATGACTTCTTCTCCAGCTAAGTGGATCGTCTCGTCCCCAAAAATAAGTGACGTTCTCTTGCCATTTACATTTTGAAGGATGGATGTGACTTCAGGTAATCTCTTCTTGATCTCCTCAATAAGTAAATCTTTTTTCGGAATCTCTTGCTGGGTCGTAATTAATACGAGTTGAATTTGACCTGTGGCAAAAGCGACACGCGTTACAATTGTACGAATGATCCCTTTATGCTTTTTCTCGTTATAGATTGAGATGTTTAAATCCTCTAATATCTTCTTTACTTGTTGTGTGACGGTATTCGTCATCGGATGCTGGATCATACAGTCGGATATATCAATCAATTGATGCGAATTCATACCGTAAAGCCCAGCTAAAACTTTTTCTTTATGCTTTCCAACTTGCAATTGACTTTTATTACGGTAATTCCACGGATCTTCCATTCCGATCGTATCTTGTAATGGTAATTTATCTGGATGGATCTTCGTATGCCGCTCGAAAGCTTGTCTAACGATATCTTTCTTTTCCCGCAACTGCCCCTCATAGCTTAAATGCTGGAGCTGACAGCCTCCACACTTATCGTATACAGGACATGGCGCATTGACTCGATCCGCTGATGGTTTTCTCATTTTTTTAATTTTTGCTTCTGCAAACTTTGGATTTACTTTTGTTACTTCAGCTACTACAACTTCACCTGGCAACGCTCCTGGGACAAAGACGATCTTTCTTTTGTAAAAACCTACTCCTTCACCGTTAATACCAAGTCTTTTAATCGTCAGTGGAAATTGTTGGCCTTTTTCAATTGTTACAGCTTCCGTTTTTTTATCTGTCATTTGGTTCACTCCGTCATTCATTAAAATCGTGTACTTATTATAGCATGGACGATGCAAACTTCCTAAACTCTAAAAACTCTAATAAACCTCTTATTGTCCTTTCAGTTTATTCAAAAGAAAAAAGCTCTCAAAAGGATTTGAGAACTTCGCATTGGTATTTAACTAGACACTTGTTTCAAATATACTCTGTTGTCTTTGCTTTAGTCTTTCTATGGTGTTTAATCCCATACATTTAGAACCAAGGTCTGTTTCCTTCTCTCCATAAAAGCCATGAAAGTCAGTGCCACCGGTTTGAACTAGATTAAACTGGTCTGCTAATTCACTTGCCTTTCGTTCCTCCTCTTCCGCGTGCAAGGGATGCTTGACTTCAATTCCTTCTAACCCAATTTGGACCCATTCTGGAACAGCTGCAAAATTATTAAATTGTCCAGGGTGGGCTAACACTGGGACTCCTCCAGCTTCACGAATTGCCTTGATCGCATCGAAGACGTCAATGTACTCAATCGACTCAAATGCAATACCCTGAGTTTGCGCAGCTCCACCTCTTGAAAACAGCTTCTTATACAACTCTCCATAGATATGATCGGTGTAACCTTTCTCAAGAAGTGCATGCATAATATGCTGCTTATAAACGCCTTTTCCTCCCGCGGTAAATTGTTCGACTTCTTCCCATGTAATCTCGTAGCCTGCTTCAATAATCTTCGCAACCATGTTTATTGAAGCTTGATGTCGCCTGTTGATCATGGGCTGACAAAGATCATAAATAGCTTGATGGCCAGGTGTCACGTAGAAACCTAATATATGAGCTCGTGTCTGTCTTTTAAAATCGTAAGCTGATATTTCAATTCCAGGAATAATCTCTATACCGTACCGTTCACCGAGTTCTATCGCTTCTTGAAGCCCTGCAGTTGTATCATGGTCAGTAATGGCTAAATGAGTCACGCCTTTCTCTTTAGCTAGTAAAATAACTTCTTCTATTGATAAAGAATTATCGGAAACCTTCGTATGACAATGTAAATCAATCATTGGTTATCAGCTCCATCATAAAACTAATTCCATGCCGCTTAAAACCTAACGAGTCGTAAAAAGCATGGGCATCGTTTCTTTTTTCATTACTCGACAGCATCAGTTTGTAGCAGTTGTTTTCCGTTGCTATTTCAACTGCTTGCTCCATCATATATTTACCGATCCCCCTCCTCATAAAGTCAGGATGAACGACGACATTTTCAACAATAGCAAATTTTCTTCCACCGTGACCGAAATTATCACAAACTATTAAAGTGAAGGTTCCAGCCATTTGATCGTTATAATCTACGACGAGAATTTTATAGAAGGGATAAGAGTTTATATTGGCAAGTAATTGCTTAGCTTCCCTTAATGAAAGAATTGCATACTGATCTAGTTCTTTTAGAAGCTCTAAAAAAACATCAATTTCTTCTTCTTTTAACTCACGAATTTTCATTATTATCTCCTTAGGAAGAAAGATTTACTTTTTCATTCAAAATCCCGTCTTGTAAATGGTATTGGCGATCCACGACGGTCTCCATAAAGTCAATATCATGGAAGATCCCTATCATACTTGTACCATTCGCTTTTAATTCTATGATCATTTCTTTTACCGCTTCTTTCGATGCATTATCTAATGAGGCAGTAGGTTCATCTAGGAGTAATAGCTTCGGTTTTTTAATCATCGCTTGCGCCAAGTTTAAACGAAGTTTTTCTCCACCGCTAAAAGTTCTAGGAAACGATGTCCAAAGTGTTTCTGGAAGCTTAAAGTGCTGTAAAATTTCCTTTGCTTTCTCTGTGGCTTTCTTCGTCTCTTCCCCCATTTCAACTAAGGCTTCGGCTACAACCTCAATCGCAGTGACTCGAGGCATGACATTGAGAAATTGGGAAACATAACCGATTTCTGCTTTACGAATTGTCAGCATTTCCCTTTCGGTTGCTTGAACTAAATCAATCGGACCAAACAGGTCTGAGTGATAAATCATTTCTCCTCCAGTCGGGATATACGTACGGTAAATACTTTTTAATACAGTTGATTTCCCAGCTCCACTTTTGCCTGTAATTCCGATAAATTCACCTTTATCTAGAGAAAAGCTGATGCCTTTGCATCCAACGATTTTCTTTTCATTAAAGTGGTGCATCATAAAAGTCTTTTCCAGGTTGTTAACAACAAGAAGTTCATTCATCTATTTTTCACCCCTCTTAAGCATTAATAGACTTCACTAACTTGTGCATTGGTTTGATAATTCATTTCACAAACCTTTCTTCCGTTCACTAATACCGCTTCAAGGATCGGTCGTTTGTTAAGTTCATTAATAATTAATAAATCAGCTTTCTTACCAACTTCAATAGAGCCTACATCTTGATCGATCTTTAGCGCTTTAGCTGGATTGTAAGTAACCATGTTCACAGCTTCATAGATTGGCATTCCACTATGGTATAACTTAAATACCGTATACAATAACGAAGATGGATAGTAATCTGAACAAAAAATATCGACAAGGCCGTGCTGAACAGCTTCCATAGCTGAAAGATTGTTGCTGTGAGACTTACCAAGCAATGCATTTGGTGCTCCCATTACAACAAACAGATCCATTTCTTTGGCTTTTTGGGCTACCTCAAGTTCGATTGGAAATTCACTAATCGTTGCATTCCAGTCTTTTACGACCTCTAATTTTTCTACGGAATCATCATCGTGTGATGCAATTGGAACACCGTATTCATGCGCGAGCTCAGCTAATTGATGAATGTCATCATCTGCTAGTTTCTTTAAAGATTTACTTTCTTCAATAAAAGAATCTGCCTGGTCTTCTGAATAGTGACGGTGTTCCATTAGTAGCTTTTTATGCACTTCGATATCACGGAACTGTCCTTGACCTGGGGTATGGTCCATAAACGAAAGCTGATCAATATCTTTTAATTTGATTAATGTTTTTACTTCTGGCATTGCTGTTAAATTCGTAATTTCATAGCGGAGGTGAGTTTTGTGACGAATCAGATGTTGCCCCCTCGCCAATCGTTTAATATCCTTTATTACCGATAAGACATTATCATTTCTTCTCGTCCATTTTTTAGCGTTTTCCTCCATTAAGGAAAGCGAGTGGTAAATCGTCGTTATACCTTCCCCAACCAGCTTTTTTTCTAACTCATAAAAGGAAACTTCAATTGGGAATGTACTGCTCGGCCTCGGTTCTAACTCAATTTCAATCGCATCACTATGCGAGTCGACAAACCCTGGAATGATCCATTTTCCAGTGGCATCAATATCTTCTGAACCAGCACTGCTAGGTGAAAATTCCTCAATCCCAACAATCGTTTCCCCCTCAATTAAAACGGTTCCATTCATAATAACTCGATCCGGCATTACAATATTTCCATGTATCCTTGTTATTTGCATTGTCCTTTTCCCACCTCTTCTTTTCAATTTCTTACAGTAAAGAGTGAACGAGTTGCTGGGTATAAGGGTGTTGTGGGTCCTCTAAGATTTGGTCAGTTAACCCGCGTTCAACAACTCTCCCGTATCTCATGACGACCGTTCGATCAGCTAACATCCGAATTACCCCTAGGTCATGAGAGACTACAATCATCGCCACATTAAGTTCGCGCTGAATTTTTCGGATTAAATCTAGTACTCTCGCTTGTACAGATAAATCTAACCCTGTTGTGACTTCATCAAGGAGCAATAGCGGCGGGTTATTAGCTAACGCTTTAGAAATCTGAACTCGTTGCTGCATCCCTCCACTAAAATTCTTTGGTAATTCATCCATCCTTGATAAAGGAATTTCAACATGTTGAAGAAGTTCCCCCGCCCTGCTTCGAATATTTCCTACGTGTAAAGATCCTGAAGCAATTAACTTTTCCGCAATATTTCCACCGCTTGAGAACGACATTTTTAATCCTAAAAGTGGATTTTGATAAACCATCCCGAGTAAGTAGTTACGAATGTATCGTTTTTGTTGAGCAGACTCATTAAAAATGTTTGTTTCTCCATTTTTATATTCTGATATTGTTGCTGAGCCCGACGTAATTTCATCATCAAAATACAAGCTTTTTACAAATGAACTTTTACCTGATCCGCTTTCCCCAACGATGCCTATAATTTCTCCTTTATATAATTCAAGATCTACATCAATGCATGCCCAAACACTGCCGCAATGAGGACAACGGTTATTATCGATCATTAGCATTTCAGGTGTTTCACAATGAGAGCAGCCTTTTCCGTATCGTTTACTTAGTCCTTTTACATTTAAAATAGGTTGAGCTTGTTCTTGATCTGACAGTGTATCGTTCATGCTCCATTTCTCCTTTCTAGCTGTCTTTTTTGACAACAACCAGTATCCGAGCATTGATAAAATTTCGATGCTGTCTCATCCTCGTAGATTTCATCAAGGAAGGTATCATCGCTTCCACACAGACGACAAGACAGTCCTTCAAAGCTTTCCACTTCAAATGGGTAATCTTCAAATTGCAATGGTACGACATCTGTATGTGGAGGAATTGCATAAATTTTCTTCTCCCTGCCCGCACCAAAGAGATACAGACCGTCGGCTTGGTTGAGTTTCAACAAATCGTAACGTGGAATAGGACTCGGATTAAAAATGTATCTTCCATTCACCATACTCGGATAATCAGCACCAATTGTAATTTTTCCCCAATGAATGATATCTTCGTAAAGCCTTAACCACATACTGCTATAATCCATCTCTGCGTGAAGACGTTTCGTATTCTTTTCTTTTGCTTCCACCCTTCTTAGCGGCTCCGGTAACGGGACTTGAAGGACTAAAATTTGCTCGTCCCTTAAGGGGATTTCTGGAATTCGATGACGAGTTTGAATCACAGTTGCTTTTTCTGAATCATCCGTCGTTTCAATTCCTGAACAATTTCGAACTAATTTTTTAATACTAACCGCGTTTACACTATCATCGTAGCCTTGGTCAATTACCTTTAAGCAGTCAGTCTCACCTATGAGTGATAACGTTAATTGCAATCCACCTGTCCCCCACCCTCTTCCAATCGGCATTTCTCTCGATGCAAAAGGAACTTGATATCCAGGGATTGCAACAGCTTTTAATGTTGCCCGCCTAATTTCTCGTTTTGATCCTTCGTCTAAGAAGGCATAATTGTATGTTTGTTCGAGCTGTTGCACACACACCAACCCTTTCTATGAAAATTTATTAGAGGTAAGAAAAAGTACTAGCCGTTCTCGGTCCAGTTTGCTTTTCATTCTTACCTTCGTCTTGTGTTTTACGAATTCGGTCTAACATCGATTGGAAAGTAATGTAATGTGGTAATTTTAGATGTGAGACAAAGCCATGAGCCTCTACACTGTCGATATGTAATAAGACGAATTCTTCATCTTGAGTAGGGGCATTTCCTTCGGTTTCTAAGCTTCTTTCTAAAATAGCCATCGATATCGCTTTGACCTCGTTTTGGCCAAATGTTAATCCATAGCCAAGCATGAACTTCACATCCCCCTCGTCATTTTGGGTAAATGAATTAATCGTTTCGACCTCAGTTAACTTGATTTCTCCGATATAAATCGAATCTTCTTCATCTGAAGCAAATGGGTACGGAATATGAACATCTGCGTACCCAACCCTTAATTCTCCAACCGTTGGATGGACTGCTCCGTACCCTCGCATACTACTATAAGCAAGCGACGTCATTGCACCTGTTTCTCCTCTTGTAAGGACTTGAAGTCTAGCAGAACGAGGGGCAGGGAATAACAGTTTGTCTCTTGTAATATCAACTAATTCAGATTTACTAGGTGATGGATTGGCTAAGAGTCCTTGTTCTCTAAGAAGTTCTGCCACCTTTGGTAAAGTTAGCTTGTGATCCGTCAAATCTAATTCAATCTCATATTCTTTTAAAAAATCTTCTATGGTTTCATTGTCTTCCTCACGTAAATTGAAATTTAATAAACGATGCGTGTAATCATAGGTCGCTCCTAATATCTGTCCATCTGGAATATCTTTAAAGGAAGATGATATTCTTCTAGTTACTCGCATTTGGCTAGGTTCAACCGTTACAGAATAATGATTTCTTGGTAAGGTTGATCGATAGGCGCGAAGTAAAAATGCAGCTTCTGCCGGATCTCCTTCTGACTGTTTTAAAGCTAAGGCTGCATATTCCGGAGAATAAAGACCGCCTTCTCCCATGACTCGATCAATTAACAGCCTCATTTGACTCTCGATTTGTTCAACAGCTAGTACTTCAGAGCACCCTTTCAACCTATACCACTGAATAAGTTGATCCGCCTTTTCTATTGCTTGTTGTCCGCCAGTAACCGCTACATACCCCATGCATCTTCCTCACTTTCTATTGAAGTTGTTCTCGGGATCGCCATGATATCACCAGTCTCTGTTGCTAGAATGATATCGATACCGAGCGGAAATTCCTTATTAACATTGCTTCGTTCATTCATCCAATATTGGGATAAACCATCTAAACATACCACTTTTTTTTCAGCAATTCCTGGTCCTTGTAAAGTCATTTTGATTCCCGGTGCCTCAGGATCAGATGAGATGCTTTGAACGAGTAAAATGATTGTTGCACTTAAATGCGGATCTTCTAAAGTTCCTCGTTTTACTTGATTCATCAATTCAATAATTTCTATTTCCTCCAGCTTCTCTTGAATAAAAATAAAATCTGCTTGTGCTATCGAGGCCTCATTTCCAAACGTTTTCCATTTTAAATAAGGAATGATCTCTTTTGAGGAATGCGAAATTATAGTAAATGTAACTTCTTGGTCCACTAAGGTAAGTGCAATTCCTTCTAAAACGGTTGGAAAATCATGTTGTTTTTTAAGCATCTGAGTTGATGAACAAATGTTTAGGATTTTACCTGGACGCGCCATACAATCAAGCAAATTCCGATAAACAGCTTGTGTTCCAAAGACCATATCAAATGTATCTAAGTTAGCTTCTGTCATTGTAATCCTCCATCGTATCGAAATGTACACGAGACTCAGCGTTTATTACCGCTTCCTTTACATGTTTGTTTCGAATTTTTTGTTCTTCGTTCTCGAGTTTAGGAAGTAACTTTGAAACAATTGGCAATTTAGCATTAAAGGTCGCGTCGATCACAGCGATTTGATAGGACCGTTTGGGCTGTTCACCTTGAATGACTCCCATTCCAAACTTTCCATTAATGGAGACCGTGCATTCCGTAACAAGGATTTCGCCCATAAAAAACGGCTGCATAGAAACAGAGTCTCGCGTTTTAACCATTACTAAACCGGTACTTGGCTTTCGTTCCATTTGAATAGATGCGACCTCTTTTACTTCAGAGACAAGTTGTTGTAAGAACTGCTCATCCCCTTCAACAAGAATTTTGGTTAATCTTGATTTTTTCATAGAAATACTTGACCTCCTTTACTTTTAAGAGAATTTATTAGATGATCTAAAATTCCACTAAACACTTATGCATGTCCCCTCTCACCCGAGCAATACTATATTCTAATGGAAGACCAGACGGGTGGTTCATTACACTCTCTATCGTAAGAATAGGAACATTTTCTGGAAGTTCTAATATTTCTGCATCTTTTAATGATGGCAGACTGGCTTGAAAGAATGATTTTGATCGAATCGGTTGTAACTGGTAGTGTTCAATTAAAATTTGGTATAAACTTTGAAACTGATTTAAATGCCTCTCAAATAAAGGTACATCTTGTTCTGGCATAACCGTTGTTGTAATTGATATTGGCTTTTGATCGATACTTCTTAAAATTTCAAGTCGATACACAAGATCTGTTTCATTTAATCCTAAATTTCTCTGTTCCTCTTTATCCGGCCGTCCTTTATCCCAGTGAATTAGTTGGCTGCTATGCTCCAATCCTTGTTTCTTCATATTCTCGGAAAATCTCGTTTTAGATGAAAGAACATAAACAATCGGATCCGGTATTTGATTGACAAAACAACCTTTTCCATGAACAGGAGTAATCCATCCTAAATTTGTCAGCCTCCCGACCGCTTGCCTTACCGTATTACGATTGACATTGAATTGGCTGCAAAGATCATTTTCAGAAGGTATTTTTTGATTAACGGTATAATGACCTTCACAAATCTTACGAATTAAGTAATCGGCTATTTCTAAATGACGTAGAGTTTCTTCACGAGTTCGTTTCATATCCAACCCCTTCATAACCGTGATACTAAAAATCTAACTTATCAACAAGTTTAGGTGGTTAAGAGAATGTAAATCTATTTAAAATCAATGTAAATAATGTGAATTTTCGAACTGATCGTGTTAACATCTGAAACCTAAATTTACAAAACTCAATAATAGAAAATGGTAACTCTAAGCAAATCCTCTATTATTAAATACCAGCCGTTCGACCTTACTCTAGCTTCCTACCGCCTTTTAATCTATTTCCGTGACTCATCCTTCTGAGCAAACTATCCATTATGAATGATCTATATCGTGTAAATTATATTAAGCGTTCTTTACTATCTTTTACGAAATCATCAAAATTCTTTAAAACTACATTAAAAATGATTGTCTAACATAATACTCGTTGGTCATTTTATATCCATAGGAGGTTTTTACATACGAGAGATTAACTTCTGCTTTTACCTTTATTTGAAGATCGATAGTTAATAGTACTTTAGTCACTTATGCAAGATTTCTCTATTTAAAATTAAAAACATTGTTTTATCAATGAGAGGAGTATTTATATGAAAAAAGCATTTTTATTACTGTTTACTATTACTTTAATAGCGATTATGGCAGCTTGTAATTCTTCGAGTAATACAGAATCATCTTCTGGATCAACGACTGAAGAACCGAAAACTGAAACAAAAGCTGCTGTTGAAGATAAAGACACACTTACGATTGTTTGGTATCCAAATGAGTCTGGTGCAGATTTAAAAGATGCTCGTGATGAAATTGCTGCTGAAATTGAAAAAGCAACAGGTAAAGAAGTAAAACACCAAACAACAACTGACTACCTTATTGCCATTGAAACACTTGTTAACGGTAATGCTGACTTAGCATTTATGGGAGCTCAAGGATATATTGAGGCAAATATTAAAAACAATAACATTCAACCTTTAGTTGTACCAAGTGGTGCTTCTGGGACATTAGACGATGCGGTTTATTATTCTTGGTTATCTGTGAAAAAAGGTAACGAAGAAGAGTATATGAGTGGATCAGACTTCACAATTGATAACATTGTTGGAAAAAGATTTTCATTCGTTTCTAATAGCTCTACTTCAGGTTTCCGTGTTCCTTCAGCAGGGATCGTTTCTCACTTTAGTCAAATGGAAGAACATAAAGATTTGACTCCAGATGATTTACTTGAAGGTGGAACTAACAACTTTTTTAGCGAAGTACTTTATGGCGGGTCTCACCAAGGTACACTTGTAAACCTTTTAGCTGACAGAGCTGACATTGTTTCTATTTGTGACTCTTGTGTCAATAACTATATTGAACTAGTGAGTGGTGAAGAAAACCGAGCAGGTTCTGTATATCGTGTACTTGATGATGCTACTGAACCATTCAACACAATGCCTGGTGAGGAATTTGTATTAATTTCCGTAACTCCAGTATTAAATGCGCCATTTGTAGTTAACCAAGACAATGTGAGTGCAGAATTAATTGAGCAACTCGTATCTGCTTTCACATCTGATGACATGGCAAACAACGAGAAAGTATTCGTACCAAAAGATTCTGAACTAAAAGGATTATTCTCAAAGAGCGCTGATGAGCGTTTTGTAAAAGTAGAAGATGCTTGGTTCGATCCAATTCGTGAATTATCTAAATAATTGACTTAAAAATATTTAATCACATAAAAAGGAGTTAACAAGATGACAACGTTACTAGAATTAAAAGGCGTCTCTAAGCAATATGGAAACGACACTCTAGCGTTATCAGATGTTAACTTCTCTGTCAAAGAAGGAGAGTTTGTTTCTGTCATCGGACCATCGGGGGCTGGAAAATCAACTCTCCTTCGTTGTATTAATCGAATGATTGATGCAAGTAGCGGAGAAATCATCTTTGATAACGTTGACATTATGAATTTCAACAAAAGAGAACTGCGTAGATTAAGAACTCAGATAGGGATGATTTTCCAACACTACAATCTAGTCAACCGACTAAGTGTCATTGAGAATGTTTTGCACGGCCGTCTTGGTTATAAGTCTACTTTTGCTGGAATTTTAGGATTATATAATGAGGAGGAAAAAAGACAAGCAATTCAAATGCTTGGACTGCTCGGGTTAGAAGAACAGGTATACAAAAGATGTGATCAACTAAGCGGCGGCCAGAAGCAACGTGTTGGTATCGCTAGAGCACTTATTCAAGATCCTAAAATGTTATTATGTGATGAACCGATCGCTTCTCTTGATCCAAATGCTTCGAAAGTAATTATGGACTACTTAAAAGATGTTTCTACAACAATGGGCATTACTGTAATTGTTAATTTACATCAGGTGGATGTTGCTCTTAGTTATTCTGATCGTATCATCGGTGTAAGTAAAGGAAGCATTGTATACAATGGTTCACCAAAAGATATAACAACAGAACAAATACATGAGATCTACGGTTCGGAGGCTGGTGACCTCATTATGGATATGGGAGGAAGAAATGCAGGATAAATACTTCGCGAAGAAAAGAATAAAGTCTTCCCTTATTCTTTTTATCATAATAGCAGTCACCTATGGAGCTATCATCTTAACGGAATTTAGTATGGCAAAAGGATTAGCTTCTATTCCTAAAGCGATTGAATGGGCCTTTACTAACTTTCTTCCCAATGCTAGTTCTCTAGATCGTCTTCCGAATATATTAGATAAGCTCTTAGAAACCGTACTCGTATCCATTGCAGCTACAACTTTTGCTGCGATGTGTGCGTTAATGTTTGCGATTGCCGGTTCCAATACAACCAAAGTAAACAATTTCTTTAGTACGGTCGCAAGAGGTTTCGCTACATTATTTCGTAACATCGATATTGCCGCTTGGTCGATGATCTTACTATTTTCTTTCGGGCAAAGTTCATTAACAGGTTTTTTCGCACTATTCTTTGTGTCATTTGGGTTTCTTACACGTGCATTTATTGAAGTTATTGATGAAGCCAGTAATAGTTCTGTAGAAGCTCTTCAGGCAACAGGTGCTACTTATTTTACGATTGTTTTCCAATCGGTTGTTCCTTCAAGTATTGCGCAAATGATTAGCTGGGTGCTATTCGTTGTTGAAACCAATATTCGTAGTGCTACGTTAATCGGGATTTTGACAGGGACTGGAATTGGTTTTGCTTTTGACCTTTACTACAAAAGTATGAATTATAACGCGGCAAGTTTAGTTGTAATCGTAATCGTCTTTACCATCCTTACGATTGAGTATATTTCTAACTATGTAAGGAGGGTAATCTTGTAATGGGCCTTGAAAAATTAAATCCAGACCATAATAAAAACAGTAAAATTATTCAAGAATATTTAGACAAACCCATTAAAGTCAAACCAATTAATAAAACTTCCTTAGTTATTCAAGGAACACTTTATGCTTTATTATTTTTATCAATTTATAGCTTCTTTACGTTTGATTATAAAAATCTTAATGTTTTTGAAGCCATTATTTCGACCCTCGTTAACTTTAAAACCATGTTTACAGAACCGCAGCTAAACCATTTTACGTTTTTAGATGCAGTGAAGGCCGTACTTATTACACTTAGTCTCGCTGTACTAACTACAATATTCGGAGCTATTATTGCATTATTTTTAGCTTTATTAGCTGCTCAAAACTTATCGAATAAGTACATTTCGAATAGTATAAAAGGATTCGTGGCTGTTATTCGAGCAGTTCCTACTGTCCTATGGGTATTGATTTTTGCGATTGCAGCAGGATTAGGCAGTGTTGCTGCAGTTATTGGGATGACGTTCCACTCGGTAAGTTACCTTGTTAAAGCCTATTCTGAATCGTTTGAGGAACTCGACCAAGGAGTCATTGAAGCCCTAAAAGGAAGCGGGGCAAACTGGTGGCAAATCATTTTCCAAGCGGTCATTCCAGCGTCTATGACCTATTTAATTTCATGGACATTCTTGCGGTTTGAAATTAATTTTGGGGTGGCTGTCGCTATGGGTGCTGCAGCAGGTGCTGGCGGTATCGGTTTTGATATGTTTATGGCAAGTGCCTTCTATTATGATATCCGGGAAATTGGAGCGATCACCTACTTTATCTTAATAGTAGCCATTCTCCTAGAAATCTTAGCGACTCAAATCAAATCACGCTTACGGGTTCGAACTTAATGAGTAAAAAGACGACGTCATGATGTTGACGTCGTCTTTATTAAATATTTCTACTATGTTTTTGAATATTACCATAAAAGAGTGGTAAGAACAGTTATTGAATTCTATGCCAACCCCTCCCCCCACTGCCTAAACTTACTAGTTCGTAAACGTATATAATTTGCTACAATAGGAGAAGTAAAATGTTCTACGAAGGAGAGATATTTCATGTCGATTGCAACAGATGTAGCTTCCCTGCAAATAATGGCCCATGTATACAAAAAAATGAGCCTTCAATCTGTTTTTGAAAAAACTTGTGAGAGTTTAGTAAGTGAAGTCCCATACATAGATTGGGTCGGTATCTTAATTTTTGAAGAGGGTTCAAGCAACTTAGTTGCTGCATCAGACGAAGATGATCTCCAGTGGGAAAGTAATGCTGAGTTAAAGTTTCCAATTACCAATTCAATGGGTCAAAAAATTGGAGTTATGATTGTTCGTAGCATGCAGGCGATTGCCTTTGACGTTACCGATGTAAGTACATTAGAAACGATTGCAGAAGCGATTGGTCAAGAAAGCTTTGCCAACTAGAGATTGTATGTACAGATAAGAGGCTGACATGTTGTGTGTCAGCCCTTTTGGTGTTACTTTTTGACCGACAGACCTCTTGTTTAGAAGGATTACCTTCTAAGCCTTCAAACGGATAAGTGTCTCAAAAGTATATTGGCTCTCGCTTTTTTATCACTTGGTTAGATTCCTAATGTTGCCTCGTTCTATTGATTTCTTGTCTCCTCTAACATCATGCGATCTAAGAGAAGCTCGTCTAAACTTTTAAATGCGTATCCTTGTTTACGGCAATCCTCAATGACACGTCCCAATGCCTCAGCATTGTCTTTTGAAACCGAATGAAGAAGCATAATCGCACCCGGATGAATTCTTTTCATGATTTGATTATAGGCATAATCTGCGCCTTTCTGCTTGTCGACTTCCCAATCTTTATAAGCCATCGACCAAAACACATTCGTATAGCCCAAATCATTAGATAATGCCAACGATTTTTCGCTGAACGTACCTCTTGGCGGCCTTAAATAATTCATATCTTTTTGACCCGTAATATTTGTATATTCTTCTTTTACCTTTTCTAATTCTCGCTTTAATCTATCTTCACTTACTTCTGGCAAGCTTGGGTGATGGTACGAATGATTACCGACGATATGACCTTCGTTTACCATCCGCTTAATGAGATCTTGTTCTGTTTTTAAGTAATGTCCTGTTACAAAGAAGGTCGCAGGTACTTTCTTTTCTTTTAACACATCAAGAACTTTTGCCGTGTAGCCATTTTCATACCCGTTATCAAATGTTAGGTACAATTCTTTTTTATCTGTATTCCCGATAAAATAACCGCCATACTTTTCGAGCAGCTCTAAGTAATGGGGTTCTGTCGTTACTGGTTTATTGTCTTTTTCCGGCTTGTAGCTCCAGTGGTATACTTTAGTGTCGTAGGCCGCGGCCGTTGAGCCTAGACCAGTAAAAATGAACGCAATGATAGCTATAATCGTAAGTAGTTTTTTCATTTTCAACACCTGACTCCCCTAAGTTTTTTATTAGCTTTTCACACAAATAAAAAACTATGCAGGGTTAACGTGCTGTTGTGTATTTGATTAGAAGCGGTATGGAAACAATTTGTAAAAACTCGTCTTCGGATACATGTTCACGTTTAATATCTACCGAGGAAACAAACATCAAGCGCCGCGCTGTAAAAAGATCATCAGTAAGCTCTATTTCATTGGTTTTTGGTTGCTTGGACTGGACTTCTTTGATTTGTTTCATCCGCCAGTACGCAATAAACAATGAAGCAGTACCCAGTCCAAATGTTAAAAAATAAATGAGTATTCTCTCTGTCGTAACACCTTGCGTACCTCTGCCTAGATTATAGAATAAAGCAATTAATCCTAAAAAATATAATATGATTGCAACCCAAAACAGAAAAATTGCCATTTGCTGATGATGCTTTTGAAGTGCCATTCTAATGCTCCTTTCACAAAGCGACCGTGCTTCTGGAATGATCCTTGTAAGTACATCTACGTTTTATTCCAGTTAATAGTTTCTCCTTTAGTTAACACTTACGGAAAAACTAGCGGTAAAAGTACTTCCATTTTAGTAAATAACATGCTTTTTAAATTTTTCATCATATTATTGAGCTAGTTTGGTCCATCTATCCGTCTTCGAGTCTGCTTTTCAATTTGTTATTTTCAACTCTGCTTGATTTATTTTCAACTTACGTGCTGTTATTTTTAACTTCACTTCATTTATTTTCAACTTCTCATGCTTTATCGATTTCTCGACAGCATCAGACGAATTTCGACCAGCTTCTAGTTTAACTACTTCATACTCTGCTTAGGCACAAACCGTCTCAAGAAAAAAAGACAGGTAAACAAATGTTTACCCATCTTTCTTCCATTCTTTATTAAAATACACGCTCAGCAAATTGAGAGAGCTTTTCTAAAGAAGACTTATCGACATCAGCATGTAAGCTGTTTCCGTGTGAGTCCATCGTTACGATTGCTGCAAAGCCTTCTACTTCAAGGTGCCACATCGCTTCTGGAATACCGAACTCCATTAAGTCAACACCTTGAACTTTTTTAATACAGTCAGCGTAGTATTGAGCAGCTCCGCCAATCGCATTTAGGTAGACACCACCATGCTCTTGTAACGCTTTTAACGTTTTCGGTCCCATTCCGCCTTTACCGATTACAGCACGAATGCCGAATTTTTTCATGATGTCCCCTTGGTAAGGCTCCTCACGAATACTTGTCGTTGGTCCAGCAGCTTTAACGTGCCACTCGCCTTGATCGTCTTTTAACATAACGGGTCCACAGTGGTAAATAACCTGACCATTTAAATCAATTGGTGCATCGTGGTCCATTAAGTGGTGGTGGATCGCGTCACGGCCTGTATGCATCATTCCGTTAATGATAACAACGTCACCGACTTTTAACTCACGAATTTGCTCTTCAGTAATTGGAGCTTGAAGTACAACTTCACGAACATCAGAAGTCACTTCAGCTGTTGCTGCCGCTTCTTCTTCAGCAAGTGCACCAAAGTCGACTTTTTCACCATCTTTATATAACCACTCGTTAATTTCTCCTGTTTCTGCATTAACTTTTACACCTAAGCGACGGAACGCCCAGCAGTTATAAGCCACAGATACGAAGAAACTTGCAGGAAGACGGTGCATAACACCTACTTTACAGCCTAGTAATGTTGCTTCTCCACCAAAGCCCATTGTACCGATACCTAATGTATTCGCATTTTCCATTACATAGTCTTCTAGTTTACGAAGATCTTCATTCGGGTTCACATCATCAACTGTACGGAAAAGCTGCTCTTTTGCTAATAAGTAACTAGCCGAGCGGTCGCCACCGATTCCTACACCGATAAATCCAGCACTACAGCCTTGTCCTTGTGCTTGATATACGGAGTGCATGATACACTTACGAATGCCATCAAGGTCACGACCGGCACGGCCAAGTCCGTCAAGTTCACATGGTAAGCTGTATTGAATATTTTTATTCTCACAGCCGCCACCTTTTAAGATTAAGCGAACATCAATATAGTCCTCTTCCCACTGCTCAAAGTGGAATACAGGTGTTCCTTCACCAATGTTGTTACCACTGTTGGCACCCGTTAGTGAATCAACCGAGTTAGGACGTAACTTTCCGTCTTTCGTTGCTTGCTCGATCGCTTCTTTTATTGCTTTTTTCATTTTAATTTGGTTTACACCAACCGGAACTTTAATCTCAAAAGTCGGCATACCTGTATCTTGGCAAATCGGTGAGATCTTATCGTCTGCCATTTGAATGTTTTCAGTAATCGTTGATAGTGATAATGCAGCACGTGTTCCTGCATTTTCTTTCGCTTTTGCCGCCTTAACTGCATGGCGTACATCGTATGGTAGATTCGTAGATGTCTCTACAATTAACTCGTACATACTATCTTTAAATTTCTCCATCCTGTTCTCTCCCCTCGGAATTACAGATACGAATTTTAACACATCTACTATTATACGCCTTGTCAAAAAATTTCGAAAGGGGTTATGAAAGCGCATTATTCAATTTCCTAATTTTAACGGCTCATTTACTTTTACTACTGACCTTAGTTTGGTTGTTAGAAGAACACCGACAATCACTAGCAGCCCGCCAAATAGTTGCTCTATATAAATTCTCTCATCTAAGATCAAAACCGCTTGAATGGTCGTAAATACCGGGATCAAGTTTAAAAACACCGCCGCCTTAGAAGCACCGATTTGTTCAACCCCTTTATTCCAACAAATAATTGCGATGATTGAAGGAAAAATACCGAGGTATAAAACCGATAGGATCGTTGGAGCATTCCATACAATCATAATATCTAATAAAATCCACTCCATAATAACAAAAGGAAGCAGTGTGAGACATGCCATCCCAAGCATAACCATGAGCGTTCCTCTCGTCGGTAATCCCCCCATATATTTTGTGACGAGAATAGAATAGATGCACCAAGCTAATACGGCAACTACCATCAGTAAGTCACCCACATTTAATTGTAAGCCTAGTAATTGTTCGATCGAGCCGTTGGTAACGATCCATAGAACACCAACAGAAGAAATGATGATCCCTGCATATTGCACGGCTAAAAGACGTTCTTTTAATAAAAACAAGCCTAAAATAGCTGCAAATATTGGTGTAGAAGCTTCTACAATTGAAGCATTGATGGTCGTCGTAAAGTTTAATGAATAATAGACTAAGCCGATAAAAATAACAATTCCCGTCAGTGACAGCGCATATATCGGCTTCCAATTTCGTATTAATACTTCTCTACGAATCTTCCAATCTGTTCGAGCAATAAAAACCATAATCAAGAAAGCTAGACTGCAACGAAGAAACGATAACGTAAACGAAGGAATGTTGCCAACCATTAGCTTCCCAACAATAAAATTACCCGAAAAAAATAAGATGGCAATGATGATCAATAAATAGGCTTTCAAATCATTCCCCTTTCTAGATGTTAGGCCTCTTTATCCAGTAATGAATGATCTTGTTGAATAGTTTCAAACTCTAAATGTGTCGTCCTATTAATATAATGAATGAGCGGCTTTCTATCACTCTTAAATTCTACCAATGTAATGCTCGTATTTTCAATTTGGAATGGCCTGTGGTGCACATGCCATTGTTCGCCTAAAAGTATGTACATAAGGGCTATACTGATTAAACCGCCATGAGCGACTAAAGCTACGTGCTTACCTTCATGCGCACGTTTCATCTGTTCGAGCAGATACTGACACCTAGCCGTAATTTCCTCAATAGTTTCAGTTCCCTCAACTCCAGAAGTAAGGATCGAATGCTCTTTCACTTCTGGAAATTGAGAGTAGATTTCTTGGCGTGTTTTCCCTTCTAAAGGACCTAAATTTATTTCTCTTAACTTTTCCCATTTATGTGCAGTTAGCTCTTTTCGCTGAGCAATTGCAGTGGCTGTTTCGTAGGCCCTAGTAAGATCACTGCTATAGATATAATCCAACTGTTGTTTTTCAAAATAACGAGCTACTAACTCTGCTTGTCTCTGACCTAGTTCAGATAAAGAAAAGTCTTTTGTTCCTTGGATAATTCCTAATTTATTTCCCTCTGATTCACCGTGGCGGATAAAATATAAAAACAACTTACTCCGCTCCTTTTGATTCCCAAGAATGGCGGAATACTTTACATTTACCCTCTAATTGATCAAGCATGTCTAGAATACGATCAATGTCTTCTACAGTCGTATCTTCAGGATCAATATTATCTAGTAGATCACCAATCATTTGTATTTTTTGATTTAAATAATTTAACTGTTCATTTTTATCGTTTAGTGCTCCACCCATGTTTACTCTCTCCTT
Source organism: Alkalihalobacterium chitinilyticum (assembly GCF_029028005.1). Taxonomy (GTDB): domain Bacteria; phylum Bacillota; class Bacilli; order Bacillales; family Bacillaceae_F; genus Alkalihalobacterium; species Alkalihalobacterium chitinilyticum. Next base: position 6,234 of record NZ_JAOTPO010000011.1, on the reverse strand, counting down.
TAGTTCATGTCATCGTAACTTTAACAAAAATATGAAACACACTCAAGAAAATCAGTTGTGATACTCTTAAGACTTGTTCATACAGTAGTAGTATTGGCAATTCAATCTATTTTCAATATAGTTCTTTTGCTATTTCTCATATTCAGTTATGATTAAAAGATATGAATCATCAATTAAAGGAGTTACTTAACTTGATTGAGCAAAAAAATTTACAAATTAAACCATCTTATGATCCCTGGGAAGCTTATTTAGATATAGAGGAATTTGGTAAACTGCTTCTAACGAACGTAGAGTTTACGACAACAACACTTTGTAACATGCGTTGTGAACATTGTGCAGTCGGTTACACACTAACATCAAAAGATCCTAACCCCTTGCCTTTAGACGTTTTCATTCGCCGGTTAGAGGAAGTTCCTCATCTTCGAGCTTTAAGTATAACTGGCGGCGAACCGATGCTGTCATTAAAATCAGTTAATGACTATGTCGTTCCACTTTTAAAATATGCACATGAGCGAGGTGTACGAACGCAAATTAACTCTAACCTCACCCTTGATTTAGCAAGATACGAAAAAATTGTTCCATACTTAGATGTTCTCCATATTTCTCATAACTATGGTAGTGTGGATGATTTTGTGGATATCGGCTTTGCTGTCATGGAGAAAAAACCTAGTTATCAACAGCGTGCCAATTATTTTGAACGGATGGTCGAGAATGCCAAGGCATTAACGAAGGCTGGAGTCATGGTTTCAGCTGAAACGATGATTAATAAGCGAACACTGCCACATCTAGAAGCGATCCATCAGCAAATTGTCGATATGGGTTGTCAACGACATGAAGTTCATCCGATGTACCCAAGTGATTTTGCAAGCAGTCTGCAAGTAGCCACTTTAGAAGATATACGGTCTGCTGTCCATCGACTGCTCGATTACCGGAAAGACGATATATGGATGTTATTCGGTACCCTTCCTTTTTATTCGTGCAGTACAAATAAAGAGGATCTCGAGCTCTTAAAACGTTTATATGCCACTAAAAATGTAACGGTTCGAAATGACCCCGATGGCCGCTCTCGATTAAATGTGAATATCTTTGATGGCAGTATTATTGTGACTGATTTTGGTGACGCTCCACCACTAGGAAACATTCAAACGACTTCATTAGAACAAGCATACGAAACGTGGAATTCATCTGCCATAGCTGATGAATTAAATTGTCATTGTCCTGCTGTTAAATGCTTAGGACCTAACATTCTAGTGAAGGATACTTACTATAAAAATGTTTCCTTCAAAGATAAGACATCTAATATTTAATCAAGAAAACTCGCCGATTAGCGAGCCTTAGAAGCGAAGAAAGGAGTGCTTAGGAGCACTCCTTTTCTCTGATTGATGCTTATAGATTTAATTGTAACTAACGTGGTTGGTTTGCAGTGTAAAATTTAAAGCCTAAATGATCTTGAACAGGGATCCACGCACCAATTCCTTGTTGAGTCACATTTTTAACTTCAAGCTTTCTTTTCCCGTTCTTAATTGTTAAGTAAACTTCCCCATAGGTTACCTTCCCTTTTTCGTTAGCTGCAGGTACATATGCATATAAATAGCCGACATTTTTAGGGGCAATTTTATATACTTGTCCTTTTTTGGTTCCGTAACCGATGATCGTGTCAAATGCTAGTGGTAAGCCGGTTTTTTCTGCCGCCTTAATCATCATCATTTTTTTCACTTCTTCACTGTTTGGAACTTCAGCTGTTAACCCGCCTGAAATTTTCTTCTGTTGTTCTTGTGTATAAGTCAGCTTTTGTGGTGAGCGGCCACCGCGATTATCCACATAATTCGTATTTACCCTGTTATATTCCCAGTTCACGTTCGTCTCACCGGACTCATAATTAAGCGGCCATTGTCCTAAATAGATCGAAGCTTTAAATAACAAGGCTGTCTTAGAGTTATTAATTGATGATTCATTTAATAATCGAATGAGTTCAGGATTTGTAATTTCGACCTCTGAAGAATCCAAAAGCTCCTGAGTCAATTCACTCGGTTGTAAATAAGGAAGGTCTTGTGTAGGGTTTGGGTACGTATTATCTTTGGAAATATCTAATACGTAATCAGGGATTTGGGTTTTCGTTTCTTCCCCTTTATTTTCTTCTGCTAATCCATGTAACGGGAACAATATTAATAAAATTAAAGCTAAAATACATAGCGATACCTTTCGCATCGACTTTTTCCTCCTTCTTTCTATAGCTGTGCGATTTGATCTTAGTTTTTTCAATCTATAAAAATTTATCCATCTAAAAAAGACTTCGTCACGAAGCCTTTTTTGTTAAACACTGACTATTCTCTTTACCCTTTTATAAAAAACTTGAATAAGTGGACCGATGCTTAATGTAACGATGATCGTTCCTACTCCTATAGGTCCTCCTACAAGTAGTGCAGCAACTAAGGCAATAATTTCTGCAACGGTCTTAGCCCCCATTAAGGGCAGTCGCAACAATTGCTTTAAATTTAACATTAAACGATCAATCGGGATGATAGCAAAATCTGCTTGTAGATAGGTGGATATTCCCAGCCCCATTAAAGTAACCCCGGATAATAATACTGCCGCTTGAACGGGCAACTCGTTTAAACGGATATCTTGAAAAACAATTACTAGCCAAAAGTCTATAAAGTATCCTAGGATAATGACGGTTAGTAATGAATGAATTTCAGGACGTGACCAAGCTATGAGGGCATTCACTATTATGAGGATGACTCCAATTAATATGACCCAAGTACCAACAGTCAACCCAAAACGAACGGACAAACCAACACTTAACGCATCCCATGCTCCTGCACCAAGATTTGAGATAATCGTAAACGTAATTCCCACCGCTAATATAAACAGTCCAATTAGATAACAGAATGCTCTTCGGAATTTTACTGACACCTTGTTCTCACCTCTCATTGTGTATATTTTGCAATTATTGCATAAGCTATCCTCAATACCCTACGAAAGGTTGGGAGGGATCATATTGGATTTTCATTGGGTATGGAAAGCAATTATTATTGTTTTTGTCGGTATTATGATCTTACGCCTCGGCGGTAGAAAATCAATTTCTCAGCTAACAGTCTCCCAGACAGTTATCATGATTTCGATTGGGAATTTAATGATTCAGCCTGTAAGTGAGCGAAACATTTGGATTACTTTTTTAATTGCACTTTTACTCGTTCTTACGTTAATCTTTATTGAATTTCTACAAGTGAAGTCCGATAAAATAGAGAGTTTTTTTACTGGTAAATCAATTGTTGTTATTGAAGACGGTGTAATCAACACAAAAAATTTAAAGAAACTTCGACTAACGATCGATCAATTAGAAATGCGCTTGCGTCAATCTAATGTCCAACATATTAGTCAAGTCAAATGGGCAACTGTTGAAGTCAGCGGGCAGCTAGGACTCATCTTGGACGAACAGAGTCAAGTGGCTACTAAAAAGGATATTCAAGCTGTATTAGATTATATTCATGCCATGCATCCGGCAGGCCAACCTCCACCGAATATTACACAAGGAAATAATTATCCTACCCTATTTACCGAATCAAAACTACGTAAACACCCAACCGGACCCCCATCCCGACCATTAGATTAAAGGTGCCATTACAAAATCAATGGTACTTTAGTCGGTTAAAGGTACCAGGTACCTTTAATCGACTAAAGTACTTGAGACAAAAAAAGGAACTATCTCAATAGAGATAATTCCTTTTTATATGTAGGTCAAACCTTTAATTTTAAATGGTGCGGGTGAAGGGACTCGAACCCCCACGTCAAAGACACTAGATCCTAAGTCTAGCGCGTCTGCCAATTCCGCCACACCCGCAAAAACTAAAAATGGTGAGCCATGAAGGACTCGAACCTTCGACCCTCTGATTAAAAGTCAGATGCTCTACCAACTGAGCTAATGGCTCCCAAATAAAAAAATGGGTATTTATAAATTACCCAATTAAACGGTCTAAGCAATAAAGTGCCTAGCATATCTTAATGTTTAAAGTGGTGCCGGCGAGAGGACTTGAACCCCCAACCTACTGATTACAAGTCAGTTGCTCTACCAATTGAGCTACACCGGCATAATGGTGGAGGATGACGGGCTCGAACCGCCGACCCCCTGCTTGTAAGGCAGGTGCTCTCCCAGCTGAGCTAATCCTCCATTAAGATTTTGATAAGCTGCGAATTTCTTCTTGCTTCGAAAAATCTTTTGAAATTGGTGACCCGTACGGGATTCGAACCCGTGTTACCGCCGTGAAAGGGCGGTGTCTTAACCGCTTGACCAACGGGCCAATACTTGGCTCCACAGGCAGGACTCGAACCTGCGACCGATCGGTTAACAGCCGATTGCTCTACCAACTGAGCTACTGTGGAATAATATATGGTGGGCCTAAGTGGACTCGAACCACCGACCTCACGCTTATCAGGCGTGCGCTCTAACCAGCTGAGCTATAGGCCCTAATGAAGATTAGACTTCATGGTCGGGAAGACAGGATTTGAACCTGCGACCCCCTGGTCCCAAACCAGGTGCTCTACCAAGCTGAGCCACTTCCCGTATTAAAATGGCGCGCCCTGAGAGATTCGAACTCCCGACCTTTTGATTCGTAGTCAAACACTCTATCCAGCTGAGCTAAGGGCGCATTATGGTGCCGAGGGCCGGACTTGAACCGGCACGGTAGTCACCTACCGCAGGATTTTAAGTCCTGTGTGTCTGCCAATTCCACCACCCCGGCAAAGCAGACAATTTATTGGAGCGGAAGACGGGACTCGAACCCGCGACCCTCACCTTGGCAAGGTGATGTTCTACCACTGAACTACTTCCGCAAAATGGCTGGGCTAGCAGGATTCGAACCTACGCATGACGGAGTCAAAGTCCGTTGCCTTACCGCTTGGCTATAGCCCAATAAATTCTTTATAAGTTTAAAATGGGGCGGCTGATGGGAATCGAACCCACGAATGCCGGAACCACAATCCGGTGCGTTAACCACTTCGCCACAACCGCCATATTAAAATATCTCTCTGGCAGGGGCAGTAGGAATCGAACCCACACTGACGGTTTTGGAGACCGTAGTTCTACCTTTAAACTATGCCCCTATAACTAGGAAATGGTGGAGGGGGACGGATTCGAACCGCCGAACCCTCAGGGAGCGGATTTACAGTCCGCCGCGTTTAGCCACTTCGCTACCCCTCCAACATAAATGGTGGCTCGGGACGGAATCGAACCGCCGACACATGGATTTTCAGTCCATTGCTCTACCGACTGAGCTACCGAGCCTTAATTGGTTTATAAAAAGCTGTTAAATTACAGCTTCTCTAAAACTTTTAGTAAATTATAATGGCGGTCCCGACGGGAATCGAACCCGCGATCTCCTGCGTGACAGGCAGGCATGTTAACCGCTACACCACGGGACCACTTTTAGTTGCTCTCTTTAAGCACTACTTATATTATCTTCCTAGTAGTAATTCAAAGTAAATGCGATAATTTTTTTTGGTTGCGGGGATAGGATTTGAACCTATGACCTTCGGGTTATGAGCCCGACGAGCTACCAGACTGCTCCACCCCGCGGCAATATGAAAATATGATAAAATATGGCGGAGGAAGAGGGATTCGAACCCCCGCGCGGTTTAACCCGCCTGTCGGTTTTCAAGACCGATCCCTTCAGCCGGACTTGGGTATTCCTCCGCATAACTAATGTTACTGGTGGAGCCTAGCGGGATCGAACCGCTGACCTCCTGCGTGCAAGGCAGGCGCTCTCCCAGCTGAGCTAAGGCCCCATTAAAATATAAATATTATAAGCCTAGCGACGTCCTACTCTCACAGGGGGAAGCCCCCAACTACCATCGGCGCTGAAGAGCTTAACTTCCGTGTTCGGCATGGGAACGGGTGTGACCTCTTCGCTATCGCCACTAGACTTTATGGATTTTGATAAGCTACGAATTTCTTCGTCAGTTTTGCCCTTCTGGTACTCACGTATTAAGATACGATCCGTTCCTCAGGACTTCACTTCCTTGAACTTCTTGCTTCTAAAAATCCTTATTATATTGAGAGTGGTTCTCTCAAAACTGGATAATAGCTAGATGAATTCAACGCTTTATTCATTTGGATAAGTCCTCGACCGATTAGTATCTCTCAGCTCCACGTGTCGCCACGCTTCCACCCGAGACCTATCAACCTCATCATCTCTAAGGGGTCTTACTTACTTAACGTAATGGGAAATCTCATCT
>NZ_JAOTPO010000010.1 GCF_029028005.1 Alkalihalobacterium chitinilyticum | reverse complement strand
TTTCATAAGCCAGTAAAACTTCATTTTTAAATTCTTTAGAATACTTACTATTAGGCATAGAAAAACTCCCCCAAGGTAAACAGATTTTTATTTTTTAATCTGTCTACCTATAGGGGAGCATATCACACATACGCAGTCTTTTTTATATAAGTATAATTGTTATTAATCTTAAGCTTCTTCTTCTTCCTCTTCTTCTTCAAGGTCAGCATCGTCTTCAGCTGGCTCTTCAAGCTCTAACTCAGCTTCTTCTTCAGCTGGTGCTTCTTCTAATTCAGCCTCTTCAGCTGGAGCTTCTTCCATTACATCGTCTTCTACTGGTGTTTCTTCTGCGTCACCACATGCAGTTAATACGCCTAAAGCTAATACAGCTGTACCTAAAGTTAATACGAATTTTTTCATTATAATCGAACCCCCGTAATGGTTTTTATTATGACTAACCATTTATTTGTTTCTGTTAGTCTGAAGCTATCTTAGCAAACGTAGAAAACTACGTCTACCTAATTCAGGGATTTTTGGTAATGTTACGTTATTATTACAAATTGTAATAGATTTTTACATATTTCATAATCGTGTGTGATTGTTTATAGTTTTGTTTGAAAGAGTTAGGCTCTTTATAGCAATGCTAGTCTTTATGGTACAGGTGATATTTAGAAATTAAATGAATGCTGAGGAACTTTGTAGACATATTCTGCAGAGGAGTGTTTATCTAATTGGGTGCCAGGTGCCTTTAACACTTTATTGTATTAAAGGTACCTGGCACCGGGTTTGATAGTTATACCACTTTTACATTTTCATTCATGCTCTGCATAATGGAACCGCATTTCTCGTAATTAAGAGGTTTACTGAACAGGTAGCCTTGTGCGTGGTGACATCCTTCGGTTTGGATCAGGTGAAGCTGTTCTTCGGTTTCTACTCCTTCACATATTACTGAGAAGTTTAAGCTCTTTGCCATCGCTATAATCAATTTGACGAGTGCCAGATTTTCTTGGTTTTGACTGTTGGTGTCTTGAATAAACGATTTATCGATTTTCAACGTATCGATTGGAATGTTTTTCAATTGACTGAGTGAGGAGTATCCTGTTCCAAAATCATCGAGCGAAAGCTGAACACCGATTTTTTTAAGTTGAATTAGCTTTTCTACTGCCTCCTGGATTTGTGTGATCGCCATGTTTTCTGTAATTTCCAAACTAAGCAGGTGAGGGTTAATTCCCGTTTCTTCGATGATCTGTTTGACTCTTTCCACAAAATCCGCTCGATCGAATTGCTTTTTTGAAATATTAACCGAGATGACGAGATCTCCGAAGCCTTCATCATGCCACTTCTTCGTTTGTAGACACGCTGTTCGAAGCACCCAATCATCAATTTTTACAATAAGCCCGGTTTCTTCAGCAGCAGGCAGAAAGGCATGCGGTGACAGGATGCCTTTTTTAGGATGATTCCAGCGGACGAGCGCTTCAATTCCGTAGGGCTTATTATTTTCTACGTTGACTTGTAGCTGGTAATAGACCTCAAATTCCTGTTTTTGTATTGCAATCCTCAGCTCTCTTTCAAGTTGTAACCGCCCTCTTGTTTCTTCGTCCATTGCGGTCGTATATTCACGGAATTGCCCTCTTCCCTCTTCTTTGGCCCTGTACATTGCGCTGTCTGCATTTTTTAATAGGGCATGAAAATCTAGACCGTGTTCGGGGTAAAAGCTTAAGCCAATACTCGTATTGGTGTATATTCTTTCACCAGAACACTCAACAGGGGCTTGGAACGACTGGACAATCCGTTTCACTTTCCGGTATGCTTCTAGTTTATCTTTTAAAGGGTGAAGTAATATCGTAAATTCATCTCCGCCAAACCGACTTACCATTCCGTCAGTTCCAACGATATGTTGCAGCCTCGTTGAAATCTGCTGAAGCAGCTGATCCCCGATGTGGTGTCCTAATGAATCATTAACTTTCTTGAAATGATCTAAATCAAGAAATAATACCGCAAACTTTTCGCGGTTATATTTAGCATGAAGCAGCGCTTCCTTTAACTGTTTTTTAAATAGAATTCGGTTTGGAAGCTGTGTTAAGGCATCGTGGTATGCAAGATGTGTAATTTGTTTTTCGGCTTGCTTTCGCTCTGTAATGTCTCGCATCATCCCTATATAAAAACAATCTTCTTCGCGTTCCTTTTTAATATGGGTGATTGTAATGAATGACCAGAATCTTTCACCGTTTTTGCGTTTATTTATAAGTTCGCCCGTCCATGTACCGTCCGTTCTAATCTTTTCCCACATTTCATTAAAAACTGAACGTGATGTTTGACCCGACTGCAAGAACCTTGGATTTTTATGAGCTACTTCCTCAAACGTGTATCCTGTGATTTTTTCAAAGGAAGGGTTAACAGCGACGATGCTCTGATTATGGTCTGTTATCATTAGGCCATCATTCATGTGATTTAATAGATGCCAAACATTTCTATGGTCTTTTGAAAACTTTTCAAGTATTGGTTTCATTACCGTTGGCTTCCAGTTGGTTTAATGTCGCCCATGAAGCCTCCCCCACTTTCTTTAAAAGTGTTTTCTCTCTATTAATAGTAGTTTGTATCCAGTCCTTTTAGATTATTTTATTATAATTCTATAAATTTCGGCAAAATCCTACTAAAAAATTTATTTTTTTAAAATATAGATTATTTTGGCAGAATTGGTAGTTGAATAATAATAGAATGATGGGGAAAATGGGGAAAGAATGAAGAGAAAATGGTGCCAGGTACCTTTAACACAATGAAGCGTTAAAGGTACCTGGCACCGGTTGTCGTTTTTTATTTGAGGGCGAACATTAACTCGGTTTCGCAGACGACTTTGCCGTCAACCGATGCTGTTGCTTTTCCTTTACCAATCGGTCCGCGCAGGCGTACGATTTCTACTTCTAAGCGTAATTGATCCCCAGGTTTCACTTGTTCTTTGAAACGGCAGTTATCGATGCCTGCAAAGAATGCGAGCTTTCCGCGGTTCTCTTCTTTCTTAAGTATAGCCACTGCACCGACTTGTGCTAATGCTTCAATAATTAATACTCCAGGCATTACCGGATAATCCGGGAAATGACCGTTAAAAAATTCTTCATTAGCTGTAACGTTTTTCAAACCAACCGCACGTTGGCCTTCTTCGACTTCTAAGATCCTGTCAATTAGTAGAAATGGATAACGATGGGGAATAATCTCTTTAATTTCTTCAATAGTTAACAAAAGCTTTACCTCCCTAAAGCACTAAAGGTACCTGGTACCGAAAATTCGAAAATTGGACCGCGCACCGAAGTTAGATTTTATTGTTATATTGTACCACAGGGAAGACTAAGTCTTGAAATTTTGATGGGCGGTCGCTATGAAGAAACTTCTGATAGTGATAGGAAGGTGGTTTGGGGAAATAGGATAGTACCGTTGACGTTGTGATATGAGGATTTTCGGTGTGATAGATATACGCTGCACAGCTGCTCCATTGATAGTCTGCCGGGTTACCTATGATACCAGCCTCTACGGGATTGAGATGAATGTATTTACTGGCATCAAGGATGTAGTCGATCGCTGGGGCTACCTTTGAATAATACCGGCCTTGAAACACATGGCCGCTTTGCATGTACCGGTCATTGTAGTATTTAGCATAGCTTACATTCAAGAAATGCATCGCGTGAGCCGGTGAGTCATCAATTGCTTCTAATAGAAGATGATAGTGGTTGCTCATGAGGCAATAAGCATGCAGATAAAATGGATGGCGCCGCCGTGCAGTCTCCATCAATTGAAGAAATTGCATGTAATCTTTTTCATCATGAAAGATCGGGAGCTTTCGGTTTCCTCGGTTTGCAATATGCAACACAGCGCCAGGATACCAAACTCTTTGTTTACGTGGCATGAGGAGGATCACTTCCTTTTTAAAGTGGAGGAATGAAACAGGGGCGCGGAAAGAGGTATAGGTGTGTAATTGATGAGAGCATCATTCTACCACCTATTATAGTAGGCAATGTGCTAGAGGTACATTTCTATCAACAAATTTTACATTTTTAACAAAAACAAAAAAAATCACCAACGAGACCTAGTAAACTTACTCGGCACCGCTGATGATGTTTACAATATGTTCCCATGTTTCGCGTTGCAGGATATCTGTCGGTGTACCGTTTCCTACCACACCGTAACCAAACATTAAACCTGCCACTAAGCTGAGACCGCATAACAAAATGACGATGACTATACGCAGCCAAATTGGGATTAAACGAATTCGTTCCCTTTTTTTCCGCTTCTTCTTATTCCTTTTTTCACGTGTATCTTTTTCTTCTTCATCCGTAGTAGCGCCAGCTTTCTCTTCCTCGTTTGCATCCGCCTGCACAGCTACTTCGCCTGAACGAGACTGAACAGCTGCTCGAGTTAGAGGTCCCTTAGTGACAATCGTATCTTGACTTAAGTCGACTGTACCTTCAGCTTCACTGGATGGATCAGAAGGTCCTGCTGATGAGTATACCTTCGTATCACTCGCTTCTTCTGTTTCCTCTTTATTCTCTCCACCATCCACTGCATCTTCAGTAGATTTCTCCGCTGGGGACTGATCAGCTCCAGAGAAAACCTTCGTTTCTTCCGCTTCATCACTCGATCTTTCCGATGCAGCTAAAACGTCAGCTTCATAGACCTTCGTTTCTCCCTCAACTTCATCCTTACTTCCTGTCTCAGGTGCAGGGCGCTGTACCGCACCACCATCACCGTCTACACGAGTCGTTGTTTCAGGTTCTGAAGTTGTAGTTGCTTCGTTTCGGTCTTGTTCTTTATCTGTATTTAGTTTGTCTTTTTCTAGATCACGATTTTCCATAACTACTCCCTGTCCTGTCATACATAGTATCGTAGGGTTAACGAGCTTGCTAGGTGATTGCCGTTTCTAAAAGCTAAGGCTAGCGCTAATCCAATCAATGCGGGAGCGTTAGCCTGTTCATCTATTTATACCATCGTAAAAACTAACGAATCGAGTTCACTAAGCCCATCATCTGGTCTGCCATTGAGATCGAGCGGGCATTAAATTGATAAGAACGTTGGGTTAAGATCATTTCGGACATCTCTCTGCCCATATCAACGTTTGACATTTCTAATGCACCTTGTCTAAGGCTGGCTTGCCCTGGTGCAACTACACCTAAAATATCAGCAGGCACGTAGCCTTGTTCAATTAAATTCCCCGGTAGTCCGAACAAATTCTCGCCAAGTTGCTCAAGAATTTGCGGTCGTTGAACTCTAACCATTTCCAACTGACCAGCGGGAACGGTAGTCGTTCCATCTCTTAGTATAACAGAGATGACCCCATTTTCATCTATTTGCACTTCTGAGTGATCAGCTGGCACAGTAATTGGACCATTTTGACCGAGGAGAAAATGCCCTTGACTGGTAACAATATTCAATGCATTCGGATTGTTAGGTGTTTGAGAAAAATAAAAAGCTCCGTCTCTCGTATAACGCACTTCACGCTCACCATTATCATTGCGTACTTCGATCTGGAAGAAATGGTTTGGATTTTGAATGGCGATATCTAGCTGTCGATCTGTCTGCTGAATGGAACCTTGCTCAGTTCTTAAGGCCGTTTGTCCAATTTTAGCACCTGATCCAACACGCAAGCCATTCGGTGTAAGACGTCCAGTTTCCATAGATGGCACGATTTGATTGTTCACTTGCTGGAATAATAAATCAGAAAACGAGGCTTCACGACGCTTAAATCCTGTTGTGTTACTGTTCGCCATATTGTTAGCGATCGTATCCATCTTTTTCTGCAATTGTCCCATTGTAACAGATGCTGTCATCATTGATGTGTTCATGTCCTACACCTCCTTAACCAATTCGTCCGACTTCATTCACAGCTTTCTCTAAGCTGCGGTCGTAAGCTTGTAAAACTTTTTGGTTGGCCTCAAAATTTCTATATGCGCTCATCATCTCAGTCATCGTTTGAGCAGAATCTACATTTGAACGCTCAATGAAGCCCTGTTGGATCTGATACGTAGCTTGTCCATTTCCAATCGCTGTTGGAAGTGCACCGTCTTCTGTAAAACGAAGTAATCCGTCTCCTTCTTTAACAAGTAGCATCGGATCTTGAGCGAGCGCTACTTGAATTTGACCTAAAGGAACTTCATCTTCTGTAAAAACAAAACCTTCTCGGTCGACACGAAATCCTTCATTACCAACTTGAATCCGTTGTCCAGCCGTATTTAGGACATTAAACCCTTGGCTGTTGACTAAAAAGCCTTGACCGTCTACTGCTAGATTTCCGTTGCGTGTATAGCGAACTTCGCCATCAGCATTTTGTACGGTAAAAAATAAAGCACCTTGTCTGCCATCCTCATTTACAGGTACCGTTCCTTGAAGAAGTGCAAGATCTGTATTATTCCCCGTTTGCTGCAGGTCACCTTGAAGGAAATTTGGCGTTCTTTCTTGTAAGTATGAACCTGTTGCCAACGAACCGACAAAATGAGAATTGGGTTTCATATTGGACGTATTCATCGCTTGAATGAGCATATTGGGAAACGAACGTAGTGACGCTTGGTCTGCTTTAAAACCAGGCGTGTTGACATTCGCTAAGTTATTTGTCAGCATTTCTTGACGCTGTTGTTGGGCAATCATCGCTGCAGCTGAACCGTAAATACCGCGAAGCATGACGTACCTCCTTATGGATGTTATGTTGTTTGTGCGGTACCAGGTACCTTTAATCGATTAACGTATTAAAGGTACCTACTTATTTTTAAGACGCACTTTATATTTTTGGGTCATCGTTTTAAATTTGCTTTTAGTCTATTCTTCTATTATATCGTCTACCTACTATAGAATGGATAGAGGTAATTTTTTCTGTTGCTGTTCATGTGGTCCAATACAGTTCTTACCAAATCCTAATTAAAGCAGGTTGCTTGGATTGGGAATAACAAAATTCACCTACAACATAGACCAGGCTTTAACCTAACCATGAATGAATCGCTTAAGTTTTACAAGCGAACTTTTCTACCTAATTTATCTAGGTTTTCTAAAAGTATGCCTGTACCTTTAGCTACGCAGTGCATCGGCTCATCTGCAATAAAAACGGGAACCTTTAGTTCTTCGGCTAAAAGTTGATCAATTCCATGCAGAAGCGCTCCTCCACCAGTTAAGATCACACCACGGTCAATGATGTCTGCCGAAAGTTCTGGTGGTGTTCTTTCAAGTACTGATTTAGCAGCTTGTACAATATACGATACTGATTCAGTAAGCGCATCTTGAATCTCATCTGATTTAACCGTTATTGTTCTTGGTAATCCACTAACCATATCACGTCCGCGAATTTCCAATTCTTCTTGACGAGCACCTGGAAATACCGTTGCTACTTGTTTTTTAATTTCTTCAGAGGTTCGTTCTCCAATCAGGAGCTTGTACTCTCTTTTAATATAGTGGAGGATGTCTTGGTCGAACTTATCCCCAGCTATTTTAATAGAAGAGGCGGTGACGATATCACCCATTGAAAGAACAGCAACATCTGTTGTCCCACCGCCTATGTCTACCACCATGTTACCGCTCGGTTGAAAGATATCCATTCCAGCACCAATCGCAGCGACTTTCGGTTCCTCCTCTAAGTAAACGTTTTTTCCACCACTTTTCTCTGCAGCTTCTCGAATCGCTTTTTGCTCTACAGACGTAATTTCTGTAGGACAACAAATTAAGATCCTCGGCTTTGAGAAAAATCCTTTGACATTAATTTTACCTAAGAAGTGTTTGAGCATTGATTCTGTGAGTTCAAAATTTGCGATAACCCCATCTTTCATGGGACGTAAAGCAACGATATTTCCTGGTGTTCGTCCGACCATTCGAAACGCTTCTTCTCCTACAGCAAGTACTTTTCCAGTCGTTGTATCCAAAGCTACAACAGATGGCTCATTTAAAACAATCCCACTCCCTTTTACATAAACAAGAACATTTGCTGTACCTAAATCAATCCCTATATCCCGTCCGAACATTAGTATTATCCTCCCTGTTTTCGCTAATCAATCGACAGCGGTTTGCTGTATCCTACTAATGTTTTATTTTATCATATTTTGTCAATACAGGGATTGATTTTTTGTTTTCAATTTTGGGTTTTTACAACTTTTTCGTTCGGTTGGTCTGATTTTTTGTACTTCACCTTCGTTGCCTCACCACCGCGTAAATGGCGTATCGACTTATGGTATTCGAGGATTTCCTTTACTTCATTTGCCAACTCTTGATTGATTTCAGGTAATCGTTCGGTTAAGTCTTTGTGTACAGTGCTCTTGGATACGCCAAACTCTTTTGCAATCGTTCGGACCGTTTTCCTTGTCTCGACGATGTACCTGCCTATCTTGATAGTACGTTCTTTGATGTAATCGTGCACACCACTCGCCTCCTAATCAATGTTGGTGATTGGTACATTTTATTAAGGCGGAAGGGTATATATACCAAAAAGTCAAGTAGGACAAGGCATTTTTTCATACGGTGAAGGAATTATGTGTGAAAAAATTATATTATTGTGAACTTTTTGAGTCTCCTTCAGAAGCGCTCAACCGTTCGTATGACGCGGTTTTTGTTTATTCCCGAGATTATATGGCAACTCCGAAAATTTTATTAGTATTTCTTTAAGTAAATAGGAAAAAAGAATGGAAGTTTCGAGACGGTGGAGTGATTTATTGGCGTAAACACATTGTGGGGAACGGTTTACGAGTGTAAAAAAAAACGGTGCCAGGTACCTTTAATGCAGTATAGCATTAAAGGTACCTGGCACCGGTTGGTTTAGAATTGGAGGACGCGGTTGCGGTTATTGGCATCTGTTACTTGGACGAGGTCAGCGAGTGTGGTCTTGCCTCGATCTTCGAGAAGGCGTAGCAGCTCAACGAAAAGATGAGCTGTTGTCAGCGCATCACCGATCGCACTGTGTCGTTCATAAATATTTGTGCCGAACGACCTTGCATACTGTTCTAAGTCGCGCATATCCCATGAAGGACAGAGATAACCGAGCATATCGAGTGTATCAATGTAGAGCGGCTGTTCGAAGGTGAATTTCGCTCGTTGAAGTTCTTTACGAAGGACCATGACATCGAAGCTTAAGTAATGACCAACCCAACCACCGCTTTTCGTCTTTTCTATAAATTGAAAAAACGACTCAATGGCTTCGACTGATTTGGGAGCGTTTTCCACGTGGTGCTGAGCAATGCCCGTCAGCGTTGTAATTTCTGGCGGAATGTTTCGTTCTGGGTTGACGTACGTTTGAAACCGATTGTCAGTTACCATTAAACCTTCGACCTGGACAGCACCTATTTCGATGACACGGTCTTTGCCACCGACAGCAAAACCTGTCGTTTCTGTATCAAATACGGTAAAAGATAAATCCCGCAACGGTGTATCAAGTGAGGGCTGTTGGTCTAGTTGGTAATGCAGTAATTTCTTTTTCCAGAACATAACAATCTCCCCTTGTTTATATTCTATATTTAAAACATTTCTTAGCTAGTTCACTACTTTGTTTTTCTAGTGAATGCTCAGTCTCTGATTTCAAATCAGGTATCTAATCCAACTAATAAGCAAGCAACTTCTTTGTTAAACGCTTACAAAAAAAAGCAAACTCTTATTTGGCTTAAAACTTGATTTGTCCTGCATTAAGCAAAAAACTGTTCATTATTTCCGCAGGAATATTTTCACTGTTATATGACAATGATTTTATTTTACCGAATTTTCAAACTTTTTTCTACACTTAATTACTAAAATTTCTAGTTTTTATTTGGGCTTTTCGAAAAAAGGGCAGATGCCCATAAAAAAAGCGTTAGTTCTTACCCTCTGAACAACATAAGGGTTAAAACTAACGCCTTCCTAATTTACTATTTTTAAGAATATCACTAGTTACTTCGTAGTACCTAATGGTAAGATGACTATATTGGTAAGCTCATATCACGCCTATTTTGTATCAAATTTTATCTCTAGATCCGTTTTCACTAAATGTGCAACTAACACATAACGTTCAGGTGCATTACCAATGAACTGAAAAGGGTAACAAGTCGTTACAGTAAGCGTCGCTCGGGGCTTAGGGACAATGACCGTTCGATCATCCTCATCGACGATACGAACCTTATTAACCCTGTAGGTAAATTGTCCAGCAATAGTTGTTACGATCAGTTCATCTCGTTCTCCGACCTCTCCTAACTTACGAAAGACTGTATCGCGATGCCCTGATAACACACTATTATCTACCTCGCCAGGTAATACGCTTCCAAGAAAGTGCCCTACCCCACGTTCTAACTCATCTTCATCTGTTCCGTGATAAATGGGCAGCGTGGCTTCAAGCTTTGGAATGTAAAGCTCACCTATTAGGTCACCTTGTTCTGGTCGAACTGGATAAAGAGGTCCATCTTCTTCTTTTTTTTCAACACTTGGAGCCTTCTCGAGAGGCGGAGGAACTTCCTTCGTAACTTCATTCACTTTATATAGCCCATACCCCTTTATTAAGGTATATGCATTGGTTGTTGTAAACCATAAGCCCCCGCCAAAAAGAACAATGCATAAAGACAGAAGAAGAAGACGCTGTTTCTTCCGTCTTCTTCTCTTATATTCTTCAAGTCTCATCGTATTAAGCCTCTTTAACTTTGAGACGACGATAAATGATACCTGCTGTTAACATCATGCCTAAGCCAATGAGTGCGTTCTGTGCCGAATTGGAAGCGGTCTTTGGCATTTTAGCTCCTTTTTCTGTCTTCACTTGATCTTTGGCTGGAGCTTTCTTTACAATTTCTTTTACTTCCTTTAAGTCTTGTGTCGGTTGTTTTATCAATTCATCACCAAACATATCAGCAGTTATGATAATATCAGCGAGGAAAACACCTTCTAGATTGTAAAGTTCTATTAATAAGTTATATCCCTCTAAACTCTCCAGCGTCACTAACGTTTGCAAAGTAATTGGCTGTTTACTTTCTTTATTTTTTCCTTGAATCAGGTAGTACTTTGCATCTAACTTAAATAGTTGCATTAAATCTGAGTAAATCGATAAAACTTCCGCAATCTCTTCAGCAGTTAAATCTGATGCACTATCAAAGTCTGGAAGTGCAAGGGCACGTTCAGCGATCTGATTTAAACGCTCTTCAAAAGCTGGGTCTTCTAAATCAAGAGTTAAAAAATGATCCATTAGTCTCTCAAGCTCTTCATCGGTTAGATCAAACTCAGCAAATAATGCATCAATCTCAGTAAATAGCTCTTCCCAGTCAATATCATCAAAATCCTGGTAGAAGATTATAGCTAGTTCAAGGTCTTCAATAAATCGGTATTCTTCTAAAAATTCTCCATGTTCAGCAAGTAACTCTTCTAATTCTTCCAGCGTTAAATCATATAAATCTAGTAACTCTTGTAACGTCTGTTCATTAATGATCGGACCAAGAAGTTCTTCTAAATCTGAGACGGAATTAAAATCGTCCAGTGACATACCATAAAAATCCTCTAAATACTCTTCTAACTCCTCTTGTGTCCATCTGAGATCAGTTAGATACTGTGATAACTCGTCCTCACTTGGTGCTGCAAAGCTTGTTGCAGAAAATGAAAATGTCAATAAAAATACGATAGAAGCCAACGATATAAAGAGACGCTTCACTAGATTTCCCCCTAAAATAAATTAGTTCCTTCATATTTAATATAGGCCGAAAAAAAGATAAAAAAAAGAATTGTAAAAAAATAGATTCCGTATATAATTAAATGTAATTTTTTAGGATGTATTTATACCTGATGCTTAAGTCTATTATTTTTTGTTCCTTGATTTATTTTCATTTAAAATAGCAAAAAAGAACCAACACAAGTGCTGGTTCGGTGTGATTATTGATTTTGCGGAATATCCAAGTGTTCATCCACTTCGCAATATCCAATAGTGGTCACTCATTTTTATCAATATCGAAAAAGGTATCATCATCTATTTTACAACATCCCAAAAGCACCAAGCGTCTGATTTTGCAAAGAACGGATTGCCTTGAGTGCTATCATGAGTTCTTCTTTATCGCGGGAGCGGAGGTGGGTGAATTTCACTTCACTCGTTCCCTCTTCTTTGCGCAAGTATCTGCCCCACGCTTGCTCTACTCTTACTTTTAACACGATCTCATAGGCAAAGCGGATATCGTCGGCTACTTCTGGTGTAAACACGTTTAATTTGACGAGTGCATCGAGTCGCTGTAATGGTGTTCCTTCGACAATGCCGTTATGTGCAGATAAAACTTGCAAGCAATGGTGAAGCGGGAATAACGCATGCTTTTTAATGTCGATCGAGTCTCTCCTTAAACCGAACAACGCGCGGATCGGATGATCGAGTGTCGGAACCGGATGTTCTCTTTCTTGTTCTGCCATTCGATACAGATAAATGCGCGAGCGCGACACTTGTTCTTTCACCATTTTTACAAATTCATCGTGAAGGTTTTCGTCCCCGTATAAAAACCGGAATGACATAAAATTATGTCCTAACAACACATTATCATTCGTTGCTCTAAGCGCCCATCCACGCAGTCGTTCCTGCCACGTTTTAAGCGTACCGCGCCAGTTTTCCTCATTAGCCATCATCTTTCCGATACAAAGCTTATAACCGGCCTTATGGAGGTGATCGACGATTTCTTGACCGAGAAGTGCAAAGTATTCTTCCACACGTTCACTGTCGCCACTATCTGGATTATCATAGACAAGAAAATGGTCTTGGTCGGTAAGTAAAAACTGCTCCCCGCGTCCGCTGCTTCCCATCGTAAACCAGCAAAACGGCACAGGAGGTTTTCCTTTCCCTTTCGCTTCTAAAGAGGCAACGGCTAAATCTAAACAATGGTTAACGAGGCGGTCGTACAGCTTCGTTATGATTTCTAGCGTATGTGTCGTTGGAATTTCATCATTAATCAACTGCCCTAATACATCATAGATGGCACTCTTCACGGTTGGCAGATTTGAAAAAGTAGATTGCTCTATTTTTTGTAAAATTTC
This sequence comes from Alkalihalobacterium chitinilyticum, assembly GCF_029028005.1. Classification (GTDB taxonomy): domain Bacteria; phylum Bacillota; class Bacilli; order Bacillales; family Bacillaceae_F; genus Alkalihalobacterium; species Alkalihalobacterium chitinilyticum. The sequence goes on along the minus strand of NZ_JAOTPO010000010.1, from coordinate 180,307 downwards.
CATGGAGCCGCGGTTTTTCTTTCGTAATAGGTCAGACAAAGTGACCATTCCGACGACTCTTCCATCTTCTTCAACCGGCAAATGTTTGATGCCGTTTAATAGAAAACTAGACATGGCTTCATAATAATAGCCATAACGCGATATCGTAATAGGATTAGCTGTCATAATATCTTTCGCTTGAAGCGGCCCGTTACTTACATTCGCAACGACGCGTTGGACAATATCTTTTTCCGTAATAATCCCGATTAATATTCCATCAAAATCATTGACAACAACTGAGCTTGCTCGTTGTTCGACCATTTTTTTGGCAACAACTTGAATTAATTCATCTTTGACCACCGAAATAACCGGTTCATTCATTAAGTCTTGAATTCGGCGAATAAACGGGTCACTTTCGCCCCATTGGTTCGCTAACTTTACTTGCTCCGCTAATGATCCGTAGATATCTCTCAGGCGAACCGCTACCTGGCGAAGAACAAAGTCTCGAACCGTTTCATCGTCCCACCTGGCTTCAACGACAGAATAAGGGATTTTCAAGCAGTAGGAGTCTTCGACAGCACGGACTTCAACCGTATATTTGGCCACATGAGGATTCGGCTCACCGAGAAAATCGGCTAAGCTGGAAAAACCAATCATATCGCCGGTTTGAAGCACTTCGAGTACTTCCTGCTGAAAAAGACCGTCATCTCCTTGAACGTAGACTTCGGCCATTCCAGTTAAAATGAGAAGAAGCCCTTCTCGTGGCGTCTTCGAATAAAGGACTTTTTCCGCTTTGTTATAATGCTTTAATGTACATTTTTCCATGAGAGTCGTAAATTCAGAATCAAGCACCCCTTGAAAAAGGGGGTGCTTGTGAATTTGTTCAAATAAATCTTTATTTTCCAGCTGATTCATCCATCCATACCTCGCCATCTTTATAAGTCATTTGTTCCGGGTAACGTAGGTCAATGACTTCGTCTTGGATGCGTTGAGATGGTGCAGCTGTAGCTTTAGACACTAGATACGTTACGATTAAGTTCACCGGAACACCGATAATACCTGCACCTGTGTCTAGTATACCAAAGATTGTAATTCCTTGACGAGCTAAAAGAATGTACGTAATTGTGACAAATAATCCTGAAAGCATTCCGGCAATTGCACCTTTTGCATTACAACGCTTCCACCATACGCCTAGTAAAAGGACTGGGAAGAAGGTTCCGCCGGCAATAGCAAATGCCCAAGCCACAATTTGCGTAATAACTCCTGGTGGGTCAAGTGCAACGATACCCGCAACGATCGTCGATAGTACGATTGCCCAACGTCCAGCTGCTAAACGTCTCTTATCACTGGCTTGCGGGTTCATTAGACGATAGTAAATATCATGTGCAAATGATGATGAAATCGTAATTAATAGACCACCTGCTGTTGATAATGCCGCCGCCATCGCACCAGCTGCTACTAAACCGATAACAAACATCCCTAAGTTTGCGATTTCAGGTGTTGCCATTACGACAATGTCATTACTGATAACAATCTCTTGCCATTGAAGAATGCCGTCACCGTTTTCATCGGCAACTTTTAAACGACCTGTATCTACCCAGTTTGTTGTCCAAGCTGGCAAGCTATCAATTGGGCTGCCTGCCACTTGCGTCATAAGAATGAAACGAGAGAACGCTGCATAAGCAGGAGCTGATAAGTATAGTAAAGCGATAAATAAAAGCGCCCACGCACCACTCCAACGAGCAGCTTTCATCGTTGAAACCGTATAGAAACGAACGATTACGTGTGGTAATGCTGCTGTACCTACCATTAATGTAAATAGTAATGCGATAAACTGTGATTTATCACTTTGCGCAAATGGCGCGAAGTATTCACTGATACCGAGTTCTTTATCAAGTTCACCAAGCTGTGAAACAATGTTCCCGTATGTTAACCATGGCATTGGATTTCCTGTTACTTGTAAAGACATGAAGACGATTGGAATAATGTAAGCAATAATTAAGATGATGTACTGTGCAACCTGTGTCCACGTAATCCCTTTCATACCACCTAATGTCGCGTAGATCGCGATGATGACAACCCCAATCATCGTTCCATACATCGCTTCAATGTTAAGGATACGTCCGATAACTACCCCTGAACCAGAAAGCTGACCGATGATATATACGAATGAGATAATAATTGTTGCAATCGCAGCAATTAAACGAGCCGCATTACTATCAAAACGGTCACCGATAAACTCAGGTACCGTGTAACGGCCATATTTACGAAGTTGCGGTGCTAATAAGAACGTTAAGAATAAGTAACCACCAGTCCAACCCATAATGTAAGCTAGACCGTCATAACCTAAAATCATGAGTGTCCCGGCCATACCAATAAATGAAGCCGCACTCATCCAGTCTCCACCGATCGCCATACCGTTCCAGAATGGCGGTACCCCACGACTTGCTACGTAGAAGTCAGATGTTGCTTTTGCACGATTATAAAAAGAAATACCGATATAAAGGCCGAATGTTGCCATAATCATTAATATCGATACGATTGATTGATTATCCATAGTATTCCCCCCTCAACGGAATAAGGTTTCTCTTTCGTTACTTTTCTGGTAAAATTATAGTGTTCTTTTTTCATTTCATTCATTAAGTTTTTTTTCTTAATGATGAATGTCGCTTAATTGGGCTCAGCGCTGTGCATACAGTCTGAGCCGCTTTTTTTGTCTGTTTTTTAAAGAGATGGTTCGACTGAACACGAGGTCAGTGTCTGAATCAGATGCAATAGATTAATGATCGAGTGCTTTTCCTGCCCCGATACGGGTATTTTGTTCTTCATCAATGCCAAACTTCTTGTCAATTCTGTCACTGATGACCGCATTTACAAATAACAAGATGACAAAAGTTGCTACTGCTCCTTGAGCCCCCATATAGTAGTGGAAAGGCATTCCCATAAATGTTACGTCTACTAGAGATTCTGCAAAAGCAACAATCCCAAATGACGCTAACCCACCTATGATTAAACAAATAATGACAACCGTATTTCTCGCTTTGAAATATGCATCTGCTACAGACTTATCGATTTTTTTCATATTCTCACCTCCTTTAAATAATGAATGAGCTTTTTTAATTGTAGTTTTTTGTAAACGCTTTCAAAACATTTGGGTTATTAAAGTTTTACTCTAAAGCTTTTTTAGACCTTCATTTCTTTTAAGTTAGCTTTTAGATCTAAGAACGCAATGTCTTATTTCCAGATCCTTGCTGCACTTGCTTACAATTTCGACAAATGACATAAGGTGTTTTCTTTTTTGCAATTCTCATGTTGACAACAAATACAAACAAAATGAAAGTTAGTAGAATGGGATGAAAAATATAACTAAAGATGAGAGAGACAATGATGGGTAAGGTTGATAAGAAAAAGAAGTATTGCCACTTGTTCATTACTACCGTTTCTTCGCTATTACATTTCGTACAACTCGGATTTGTCATTCAATCACCTTAAACTGAAAATAAATTTAACAGTTTCCCAAAAGGGTAGCGGTACCATGATCACTTGAACAATCAAATAGACAAAGATGGAAGCGAACGGAACAGATAAGAACAACGGCTTCTTTTTACGGAAGGCGAATATAAAGCTGAACAGTGTGATAAGTAAAAAGACATAAATCATATTACTTTCCCTCCTTAATGGATTACTTCACTAAAAACTGACTGCATATTCAGCTTTTTAAAAGAGCATCATGAAATCAAGATATATCTTGTTAGACTGAACGCTAGAGTAACTATGATAAAAATGAACCGGACATAGTTGCCGGGGTCAACCTAGTTTTTTCTTATGTATCTCGCAGCTCGCCGGGGATAAGCCCCAGCTGATCTCCGATTGCCATCTAGTGGCCTAGTCGGAGTCAATCGTTGATACGCTACCATTTTTGTTTTTAAAAATTCTAGCATTTATTTTTCTTGTAATACTTATTTTCTTTCTTTCATTTCTATACCAAGTTGAATGAGGTTCTTAGAAAAAATAATTATTACATAACAGAATTTCATTGAAAGGTTAACTGAATTTCATTTTGCTCAGTCTTAATTTATTGTTTTATAGTACACATTATTCCAAATTTTCAGATACTTAGTCAACTATTTTTTTGAGATTTTTTGTAATTTTTTTATTACAAATCTCGCAACCATTGATAGATTAAGATTTCACCATCAACATATTAGAAAAGCGTAAGTGCCCGTTTCAGCAGCAGCTAGACAGCTAAAAAACAAAAAAAGAGGTGCCAGGCACCTTTAACACATTGCTTCGTTAAAGGTGCCTGGCACCGGTAGTTACTTATTCTTGTTTGTTTTTGTCTTCGTCAACGGCTTTGTCTTCGTCTTCGTTCTTTTCTTCGTCATCTTTTACGTCTTCTTCATCCGCAGTATCTTCTTCAGCACTTGCGATGTCTTCGTCCATACGATGGCTTTCGTCGACAAGTGTTTCAAGATTTTGGTTGAAGTAGTCTAACGGATTGACTGCATTTCCGTTATGACGAATTTCGAAATGAACATGAACGTTTGCATCGGCGTTGTATAAGTTACGACCTGCACGTCCAATAATGTCACCTTGTTTTACTGAAGTACCTTCTTCTACTTCAAGACCTTCTAAACTGTGGTAATGTGTAATCACACCATCTTCATGGTTAATTTCTACTACATGTCCTAGTAAAGGATCTTTTTCTGCTTTTACGACAGTTCCACTAAGTGCAGCTGTTACTTCAAAGCTTTCGCCGTCTTCTTTAGCAATATCAATACCTCTGTTCTGATAGTACATGTTATTGTAATACACTAATGCAGCTTCTTGCTCTTCAGCTGAAGAGTTGAAGTCGTAAAAGTATCCTACAATATCAACTTCACTTTCATTTGCTACTGGCATTTTAATAACTTCGTTAGCACTTGTTACTGGTACCGCTTCGCCTTCGATTACTTCAATCCCATCTTCCATTGGTTGACTGACCCCTGATGGATCTTCTAAAGCTGTATTATCTTGATTTTGCATGAGGAAAAAAGCACTAAGTACGATTGCAGCAGCTCCTAAGTAAACAGCAGGTAACATCCATTTCTTACGTAAGAAACGTTGAACATTAAATTTTTTCACTTCATCTGATTGTTTTGAAGATTGTTGTTTTTCTTCATCTCTCATTTGATCATCACCTCAGCAATCATTCTGATCAAATTGAAGAAATTATATACATTTTCTAAAAAAAACTTTTCTGATTATTTTTCGACAAAGTGATTAATATTATGCATGCTATTTAAAAATATTTTTTTGTTCAATAAAACAGCTGGTTTTAGAGGACTTAGATACTGCTGTTTATAAAGAAGGCAATGACCTGGTCTAATGGGGTGGTGGCAGCAGACAGTTAAGCTGTTATTTGAACTATTTGTCTTAGTTACTAGGTTGTTTCTATTGAATGAATAACGTCGGCTTAGTCCTCTAAAACGCTTAAAGAGTCGTTTTTCTACCAATAGAGTCCTTAGTCCTCTATATCCTCTCCCTATTCAGAGCACAGCCATAGCGAGCATCAATGAAAAAAATCGCATGGGTTTTTATCACCTATCCCCACGCGACCTTTTTTATCATTTATATGTTTTATTGCCCCGTCTCTAGTTATTGTTCTAAGTAGACTTAAGATAACCACAATACCAATTTTAGGGAATTTATTGTTTTGTACTTTGATTTAACAGAGATTATTCCCAGTTATAGGATAATCATTGTTCTAAATTCCGCTTTAGATCATAATAATACCATTTACAGGAAAAAATTAATCCTAAACAACACTTTAGTCCATAAATTTTCTAATATAAGGAAGTTTTTTATCCTAAGTTCTACTTTAGATCACCATATTTCCAGTTATAGTAAAATTATTACCCTAAATTCCGCTTTAGATCACTTAATTTCCAGTTATAGTAAAATTATTACCCTAAACCTTAACTTAGTTTTGAGCCATTTCCAGTTAAAGGAAAAAAACTACCCTAAAACGAAACTTAATATGATCGCTTCTTAATTTAAGGATATTTTGACCTAAACCATGATCAATCTAACTCATTCTACCCAGATAAAGCACAGCTCCTGCCCTAATCTTATTCTTAGTTAATATCTTTAAGTCAACCCAGCTCTATTAATAGGAAAAATAGACCAGTCGATCATTTTCTTCCATTAGTAAATACTTTAGACCTACCTTATAAAAACAAAAAGTCTGTATGAGCTGCAATGCCCTTAATCCTTCTGAACGACGAGCTGACCAATATACGGGTCGACCGGTGAAACGGCTACTCCTTGATAATAATGTTCGATAATTTCTCTGTAGGTCTTTCCTTCTTGTGCCATGCCGTTTGCACCGTATTGGCTCATCCCAACACCGTGTCCCCAGCCTTTTGTTTCAATAATGACTTGATCTCCTTGACGTCTCCAGTTAAAATCACTCGAGTCTAGCGCTAATTTCTCTCGTACTTGACGACCTGTTAATTCTTTTCCATTAATATTGACAGAAGCGACACGTTTTCCATCAGTACGATTCGTAATTTTCCCTACAGAACCATCAGCTGGCAGCTGTACTCCTAATTTTTGTTGGAATTCACCTACTGAAAAAGCAGTGGTCCCTGTAAATCTTGGTGAATTTGTATCCCACGGACTTTCAACACTTCGTAAGTATGGAATTTCATTTGGCCAATAGTCTTCCGAGTTCTCTGTAAAGCCGTTACTTGTTGAAAAGAACGCAGCGGTAATCGGTTCACCGTTATACGTTAATACTTGCCCTTGCGTTTGTAATACCGCTTCACGAATTCGATTAATCCGCCAGTCAAAATCTTTATCCCATTCTTGTCTCAACTGCTCAAGATTTTTATATACTTGGTGATGGACGGTATCAGTTACCATTGCTCCATCCGGCATAGCAATGTCACTTGGTTCCAGCATTTGTTTTAAAATATAAGTCCTCGCTGTCAATGCCTGTGCTTTTAATGCTTCAATTTCAAAACTTGCGGGCATTTCTGAAGCTACCACCCCAACGACATATTCTTCGAGAGGAACTTCTTCTATTCGGCTTTCTTGCGACCGGTACACTGCAATTGAGATCGGTGTCGCATTCTCTAACAGCTCTTGTCCGGTACCTGTCGAGGCGGCGGTTTGGACGGGTTGTGTGCTTTTAATTTCGTCTGAAGAAAACATGATGACGAGCATAGCAGGTAATCCTACAATAATAGAGCATAAAATAGTTCCGATAATTAATATTCGTTTCATGCCAAGCCTCCAGTATTTAAACTAAAAGTTCCACCAGTGTACCCCCCACTGATGGTAAAAGTAATAATTGCAAGCTGAGAAAGCTAATATAAGACGATGTTCAAAAAGTCCGGGAAAAATCTCTGTCATAGATGATCTTCGACTAAGCCCCTCACGTCCTGTGGGAACGTCGAAGTCACCACATCCTGTGGAAGCTCGTTGGTTTGTTGCTGCGTTCCTCACGTATTAATAACATACGCTGTGGTACTCGCAACTGCACCGCCTCAAACTTCTTGGATCTTTTTGTCCTCCTTTTTGAACACGCACTATAAGGTGCGCTACCTACTCATTTTTGGGATATGTTTTTTCTCTCTCAATCAGTTTATGCGGGCTTGTCATCATATAGAACTTATTTTTCAGTTCCTTTACAAATTTAATTTTTTTACATATTCTTTCGTTTTTTCTATATATTTTTATAAAATTCTGTTAATAATGGATATATGGTTAGTTCCATTAGTGCGTAATCAAAGCTTTTTCAATGTTGATTTTCTTGCCGTGAAATTTCTTATTAAAAAACCACACAAAAAAAGATGCCTTACACTGAAAAGCGTAAGACACCTTAATTGTATTTAAACAAGATTTGAATTCATTTTTAATGGTGCTGGTGCTTCTTTATTTTCAAGTTCTTCTTCAACAATCTCTTCAATGCGTTCCACATTAGCACCTAATTGTTTTAGCTTACCAGCTAGATCGACATAGCCGCGGTCGATATGCTTTAATTCAACGACACGTGTTACTCCATCAGCAACTAGACCAGCTAGAATGAGGGCCGCACCCGCACGTAAGTCAGTAGCTGACACTTCAGCGCCTTGAAGTGAACTTGGGCCGCTAATAATCGCTGAACGTCCTTCAATTTTAATATTTCCATTCATGCGGCGGAATTCTTCTACGTGCATAAAACGATTTTCGAATACTGTTTCAGTAATCACACTCGTTCCATTTGACTTAAGAAGCAGTGCCATCATTTGTGCTTGCATATCCGTTGGGAAGCCCGGATGTGGCATCGTTTTAATATCAATCGGTTTTAACTCTTTCGGACCGATTACACGAAGACCCGTTTCTTCCTCAATTATTTCAACGCCCATTTCTTCCATTTTTGCAACCAGTGGACGTAAATGTTCAGAAACAGCACCTTCTACAAGTACATCCCCGCCAGTAATAGCGGCAGCTACCATAAATGTACCTGCTTCAATTCGATCAGCAATTACGGTATGATCCGCAGCGACAAGCTCATCGACACCTTCAATGCGAATCGTTCCCGTTCCGGCTCCACGAACCTTAGCTCCCATCGCATTCAAGTAGTTCGCAAGGCAAACAATTTCAGGCTCTTCAGCTGCATTTTCTAAGATCGTAGTACCTTCTGCCATCGCAGCTGCCATCATAATGTTTTCAGTTGCACCTACACTTGGGAAATCTAAATAAATTTTTGCTCCTTTTAGACGGCCGTCGATCTTCGCTTCAATAAAACCATTACCAATTTCAACTACCGCTCCCATTGCTTCGAACCCTTTTAAGTGTTGATCAATCGGTCTTGAACCAATCGCACAACCACCAGGTAAAGCAATTCTTGCATGACCGACGCGAGCAAGTAAAGGTCCCATGACTAAGAAAGAGGCACGCATTTTTCTTACATATTCAAATGGTGCTTCAATCTTTAATGGTTTATCTGCTTTTACAGAGAATGTTCCGTTTTCATACTTCACATCAATATTTAAATTTCTTAATACTTCTTCCATCGTGTATACATCAGCCAAAGATGGCACATCATATATGTTGCTAGTGCCACGGCTAGCGAGAATAGATGCAGCGATAACGGGTAAGACAGCATTCTTAGCTCCTTCAACTTTTACAGAGCCAGAGAGCTGGTTACCACCTTGGACGATAATTTTTTCCAACATATTCCCCTCCGCGTCTTTTTTTCAACGTCTCTTATATATCAATATTCAGTCGTTATTATAGGCGTTCCTATTGTAATGGTTGTTTTAGCGCCCAACCTTGGATCTTGTCTTAACGCAACCTGTAAGTTCATGTTGTTACCGTTCGTATTGAGAGAGTCTTCCCACTGTTCATTATATGCAGAGATTGAGATAAAAGTTTCCTCTTTTAATTCTTCAATTTTCTCAGCCGAGAATTTTTCTACGAGTTCCGATCCGAAATCATACATCAAACTTGGTTTGATTTCTTCGTGGTAACCTGTTACGGTTGTAAATACAGTAGGGGTTTCTACATACAACTGGTCCAAGCGTTTTAGAAAAAATGAAGTAATGGTCTCTACATCTTGCGGGTTACCTGTTCCCATAAATTCATAAATGAGGTACATGGAGTATTGTTCTTCTTGAGGGTAAGCTACAACAGTTAGTTTTTCAACATCGTTTGTTCCGGTTACTTTCCAATGTTCGTGTTGTTTCCAATCTTTCAGATCCCATTGAAAGTTTTTTTCAGAAGCCATCATTTGCTCAAGTTCTTCTTCATACTCATGAATGTCTCTGACTTCTTTTCCAGTCCCTCTCGTGTACAGTCTCCAATTTTCAATCTGAACTTCTTGCTCTTCCATCAAGTGAACAATGTCAACTAGTTGTGTTTGTTCTTTCAATTCCCCGTGAGTTAAAACACTCATTGCGAATAAAAAAACCAATCCTAAAATCGGCACTATTTTTTTCATCTCTCTCTGTAAGCCCCTCTCCGTTACATAAACAATTAATTAGTAACATTTTTTCCATTGAGAGGCTTTACATACATGGAAGTTACAGTCAACTTTCGACAATCTATGGATTGACTTCACTTGATTTTAAAATAAGTATTTCAGCATCGTTGACCAATTAAGATAATCCAAAAAGAAGCTGCTCACTAGATGTGCAATTGCAATCGTAAGTAAGATCATCAGAGTTTTCGCTTTTGGTCCTTTAGGATCTCGAAAAAAAAGATCAAACTTAAAAGACTGAAGCGCCCACCAGGTGACCACTACGAACATAAGATTAACTGTAATATGTAGCAAACCTTGCATTCCAAAGCCATCCATCACATTTACTCCTTTTTTGGTCTGAAAAGATCACTGCATTGTTAACTATACTGTAACTCTCTTTTCCGTGAAAAGGGACGTTTTACCTAAAGTGAACAAAGCAATGCAAAATACATCATAACTGATTTTTCGATAAAAATCTACATTTCCTTGGAAATATACACAAAAGTACAAAATTAGTTGAAATGCTTTTACCGCAAAACCAATACTCCAACAAACACTCTTCATTACATTCCACCATTTCAGCTATTTGAAACCTATTTTGACCTCCATATACATACTTTATATACGGGTTCTGAAGCGTATGGTTCCAACGATAATAAAAAAATTTTATTACTAAAATAGATATATTTACATAGGTAAAGTCCCATTCCAATTATTTCTATCAAACGTAAATCACTTCGGTTACCAATAAATGAAGTTTATACAATCCACCCTTCACTGTTTTCCAGCACAAAAAAGAGCCCCCAATGAAGAAGGCTCTTTTCTCAATTATTTTATTTGAATTATACACGCATAAATATTTGTGAGAAGTCAAAGTTTGTATTGAAAAAGTCGATCGCTAACTGCGGCACGATACCTAGTCCGATCGTTGCAATAACGGCAATGACAATGACGATTGAGGCACCAATTGGCACTCGCATCGCTTCCGTTGTCGGCGCTTTTCTAAAGAACATTTGCGTCATAATTCCAAAATAGTAGAAGTACGAAACTACCGATGTCGCAATCATAACTGATGCTAAGATGAAGTGTCCCGTACTTAATGCTCCAATAAAGATATAGAATTTACCCATAAACCCAGCCGTTACAGGAATACCTGCTAAGGAAACGAGGAATACTCCCATCCCGACGGCCATTAACGGTGAACGCTGACCTAATCCGGCAAATCCTCTCAGATCTTCCGTACCTGATTGCGTAGTTACGAGTTGTAAAACGGCAAACGCCCCTAAGTTCATAAAGAGATAGGCCACTAGGTAGAACCAAACATTTTCAAACATCACGATTGATAATGTCGCAAACGGTACTAATAAATATCCAGCTTGAGCGACACTTGAATACGCAAATAATCGTTTGACATTCGTTTGGCGCAGGGCCATTACATTACCGACGATCATCGTTAAACCAGCCACAACAGCTATATAGATTTGCGTATCTAATAGTAATGGTTGAAGCGGTTGAATACCGTGTGCTCCACCAAAGACAACGAGTAAAAATCTTAAAATAAGAGCAAATCCAGCTGTTTTAGAAACGACACTTAAAAACGCAGTAACTGGTGTTGGTGCACCTTGATACACATCTGGTGACCACATGTGAAACGGAACTGCTGCCACTTTAAATGCGAGTCCGACAAATACTAAGAAGAACGCAAAGGCTAATAGAAAACCGTTTTCCAGTACGACCGGATTTTGAAGCGCGTCACTAATATCGAATAAGTTCGTGTAGCCTGTCAGACCATACACATAACTCATACCGAATAACGTAATCGCTGTTGCTACTCCACCGTTAACGACATATTTAAATGCCGCTTCATTCGATTGGAGATTATTTTTTCTAAGACCTGCCATGACGTATGATGATAAAGATAATAATTCTAAACCGACGAACAATGTAATCATATCGGCACTTGATGCCATGATCATTCCACCAAGTAATGCTGTTAACAATAGGTAGAAAAATTCGCCGCGGTATTTGATTTCTTTTTTACCATAATCTAACCCAAGTAATAATACAAACAATGTTCCGATTAATAATATCAGCTTAAATGCAACTGAAAACGAATCTAACCGGTACGTATCATATAAAATCATTTGGACAGGTGCGCCGAATTGACCAATTAAGAAGATCAACGCGAGCACAACCCCGCCGATTGCAAACCATCCTAGAACGTTTCGGTTTACTTTATCTTTCATGAATAGATCCATGATCGATAGGAGAGTAGCAACGATTAGAATGGTAAACTCAGGTGCCATTATCCCCCACGGGTAGCTAAGTAGTGTTTCTAAATCCATAATCGTTACCCCCCTATCCCTGCTAAGATGAATTGTAGTGATGCTTGCAGCGGTTCAGCTAACACACTTGGATATACACCAATTAGAACGATAAATGCCAGTAAAACAAGGACTGGAACCATTTCCACCGGTCGGATATCCTGAAGCTCTTTCCACTTCTCAGGCGTCGGACCGAATGTCACATTTAATGTGGCTCTTAATAAGTATACTGCTGTTAAAATTATCCCCAATGTACCGACAGCTGCAATAATCGGCATTTCTCTAAATAAACCTAAAAACGCTAAAAACTCACTGATAAACCCAGACATACCTGGCAGTCCGAGTGAAGCCATAGCTCCAACTAATAAAAACCCTGAAGCAATCGGCATTGAACGTGCTAACCCGCTTAAATTTGGAATAAGCGATGTATTCGTACGGTCGTAATATACACCAATTAAGAAAAATAGTAACGCGGAAATTAATCCGTGAGAAACCACTTGGAAGACAGCTCCTTGCAGTCCGACATCATTTAACGCCGCAACCCCAATCAGAACGATCCCCATGTGCGAAATACTCGAGTACGCTAACACCATCTTTAAATCGGTTTGAATGAGTGCCAAGTACGCACCATATAAAAGGTTGATAACCCCTAAGATCGCAAGGATAGCCGCAATTTGGCTCACCTGCTCTGGGAAAAAGCCTACTCCAAAACGAATTAATCCGTAAGCACCAATTTTCAATAAGACCCCTGAGTGAAGCATAACGATGGCTGGCGGCGCTTGAACGTGCACGCGGAGCATCCAGCTATGTAACGGAAAGATTGGCAGTTTCACACCGAACGCTACGAGTAACGCAATGAGTAATCCCCACTTCAGGTTATCCCCTTCTGGACCAACCATTTGCATCATCATTGAAATTTGATCAATATTGGTTGTACTTGTAACGACAAACAATGTAACGATCACGATTAATAAAACCGCAGACCCTAGTCCGTTATAGATCAGGAAGCTATTGGCTGCTTTTTCTCGATCTGAGAAGCCCCATCTGCCGATTAAGAAATACATCGGAATGAGTGTTAATTCAAAGAATAAGAAAAACAAGAATAAGTTTTGTGAAGCAAATACCCCAAGCATTCCAATTTCCAGTAAAAGAAACAACATGAAGTACGCTTTAAAACCTGACTTAATTTGAATAATAGATGCTAGTGCAGCTAGTGTAGAAACAATCGCTGTTAATAACACAAGCACCATCGCAAATCCATTCAACCCTAGTTCATAAGGAATGGCAAGATCAATACCATACGCTAACAGACTGCTGTTACTAAAACTAATCCAGTCTCTTGTTTCCGCAAACTGATTGCCTGAACCAGCATGATCAAAGTTTACATAAACCATTAGCGCTAAAACAAGTGGCAGTAATGTTGTTAAAAACCCTATCGCTTTCAACAGCTGGTGTTGCCCTTTAGGTACAAAAGCTAAAATGATAATCCCTACAAGCGGGGAGAAGATGAGTAAGGAAAGTAAATATGAATCGATCATCTGAAGTACCCCCCTGTCAAGGTCAAGACGGCAAGGATAATGACTAATCCTAGAAACGCCACAGCTCCATACGTTTGGACTTGACCGTTTTGTAATCGAGCGTTCAATCGTCCAAGCGTATCTGTCACACCTACAACGGCTTGAACCGTAAACTCAATAATATATTTCTCAATATATAACATCGTATAACTTACAATCGTCGTTCCTCTAACAAACGTTTTGTTATAAAGCTCATCAATATAATACTTGTTGTAAAGCACCATATACAGGCTGCTGTCTTCGGCTAATTTTTCTCGGGAAATAACACCTTTTCCGTAAATTAACCAAGCAATGAAAATACCGAGTAGTGAAACCAAGATCGCTACTGGCATAATCCAGCCTGGATCGTGAAGGTACGTATGCCCTCTCGTCCACGGACTATCGCTGAGCCAATCACCTAAAAACGTTCCAAACCAATGCGTATGAACGAACCCAGAAACAACGGCCAGAACAGCGAGTACCATCATTGGAACCGTCATAATCGCTGGTGACTCATGAACTTTGCTTTGATCTCCGCGCGGTTTACCTGTAAAGACCATAAAGAATAATCTAAACATATAAATCGCGGTTAATAAAGCGGTAATTAGCGCAAGAGCAAACAATACGTAACGTCCGTCTTCAAACGTTGTGAGTAAAATTTCCTCTTTACTGAAGAAGCCTGAGAAAAGCGGGAAACCGGCAATCGCTAAACAACCGATTAAAAATAATACACCCGTGGTTTTCATCTTCTTCCACAGTCCGCCCATTTCTTCAATGCTTTGCGTATGAACGGCATGGATGACACTACCTGCTGCTAAGAACAATAATGCTTTAAAGAAAGCATGTGTCATTAAGTGGAAAACAGCGGCAACATAGCCTGCAGAACCTAAGGCAAGCATCATATACCCTAATTGACTTACGGTTGAGTAAGCAAGCACACGCTTAATATCTTTTTGCGTTAACGCAATTGTCGCTGCGAAAATCGCAGTAAATCCACCAATGACAGCTACTGTTGTTAAGGCAACTGGTGAAGCTGCGAATAACGGGAATATTGTAGCGACTAAGTAAACCCCTGCAGCTACCATCGTTGCAGCATGGATGAGTGCCGAAACTGGTGTCGGACCTTCCATTGCATCTGGTAACCATGTGTGGAGCGGGAACTGACCTGATTTACCGATTGCCCCTACAAAAATAAGGATCGCAATGAGTGTAATCATTCCTTCCGTTAATCCGTTTGCATTAACGGTTTCAAAGATGACTGCATATTCGAAACTTCCAACTTGCCAGAATAAGAGGATCATCCCGATGAATAACCCGACATCCCCAATTCTTGTAACGATGAACGCCTTTTTCGCAGCGGCTCTCGCTTCCGTCTTGAAGAAGTAGAACCCGACCAGTAAGAAGGAACATACACCAACAAGCTCCCAGAAAATATAAAGTTGTAAAAGGTTAGGAGAAAGAACTAACCCTAACATTGAAAATGTAAAAAGTCCTAAATAAGAATAGAATACCGGTACACGATAGCTGTCTGTTGCAGTCATGTAACCTTTTGAATACGTATGTACTAAGAAACTAACAAGCGTCACGATAACGAGCATTAAGGCATTCAGTTGATTGACTTCAAAGCCCATCGTGATCGTTCGGTCTCCAATCGCTAGCCAGTCAAATTGTACTAATACATTTTCACCTGCCATTCGCTCGAATAACACGAGGATTGACATGATCAATGCGATGAAAGAAAGTACCATACCGACGTATGCACCGCTTTCCTTCAACCTGCGACCAAAGAGGACGAGGATGACGAAGGATAACAACGGTAACAGTGGTATTAACCATGCAATTTCCATCATATCTATCACCTGCCCCTTTCTATCGCTTCATTAAGTCCATCTCATCGACATTTACCGTTTTTCGGTTACGGTAAAGGGCAATCAAGATGGCTAAACCTACAGCTGCCTCTGCTGCGGCAACCGTTATTGTAAATAGCGCAAACACTTGACCTGTAATCCCAGGGTTCACACCGTGTATTGCAAATGCTACTAAGTTAATATTAACCGCATTTAACATCAATTCGATACAGATCAGAACGATAACTGCATTGCGTTTCGTCAACACTCCGAACATACCAATACAGAAGAGGAGAAGAGCTACAACGAGATAGACCGATAAAGGTATACTGCTCATTTCTCACCAACCTCCTCATCTTCATCACTTTTTGCTAGAGCTACCGCACCAACAAGGGCAACTAAAAGAATCACCCCAACCGTTTCAAACGGTATGACAAACTTAGAGTAGATTTCAATACCAATTTGTCGGACGTTGTTTTCATGAAGGTTTGAAGCTTGCTCACCAAATGATAAATCATTAATTCCGACAAACATAATAACGAAGAACACCGCTACACCAACTAGTGCAGCTAGAGTGCGCCAAATACTGACGGATGCTACTTTATCATCATGTTTCGTCAACATAATACCAAACAGCATCATAATCGTGATTGCGCCACCGTAGATGAGCACTTGAACGAATGCAAGAAACTCAGCTGATAAAAGGACGTACAGCCCTGCGATACTTATGAACGTAAAAGCTAAGGCGATAATGATATGAACTACTTTTCGCAGGTTAATCATTAAGACGCCGCCGCTTATTGCAATAAGGGCAAGGACAAAGAAAGCGAGAAATTCTCCACTCATGCTTTATTTTCCTCCCTCACGTTCGTATCGTTTTCATCTAGCCATTCTAGGTTTTTAAATAAATCATCTCGGCTGTATTCAGCTAGTTCGAAGTTATTTGTCATGACGATCGCTTCTGTCGGACAAACTTCTGTGCATAAATCACACAAGATACAAATCTCAAAGTTAATATCATATGTGTCAATAATTTTCCCTTTTTTATTCGGGTCTGGATGTGGTTTTCCAGTTAATTGAATACAATCGGTCGGACAAATATTGGCACACTGATTACAGACGATACACTTTTCCGGATAAAACTTCTGTATGCCACGAAAGCGATCCGGCATATCAATCGGTTCGTCCGGATAACTTGTCGTCACATTTTTTTTCGTCAAGTTACTAAGTGTGTATTTCAACCCTTTGACTAATCCTTGACCTAACAATGTGATCACTCCTTAGTCGTGATAGATGTAGTATTCATGAGAAAGTTGAATAGCCCAACCTCGTTAGACTCTGCGTTTACTCTTAAAATACTACTTCTTAAACGTGCTTCAATAGTATAGTTCAAAAAGGAGGACAAAAAGTTCCAAGAAGTTCGAGCTGCTCGTTCGAGTACTGCACTTACATCGGATTGCTGTCGACGTTCCCCCGCAAAGTACAGGGTACTATCGTCTAAGCCCTGCTGCTATTAGAGGTTTTCCCGGGACTTTTTGAATTTCCTCTTATAAGAAAAATTCTTTAACTAACGCTGTAATAATAATGTTCACTAACGCAATTGGCAATAAGATTTTCCATGCAAATTCCATCAGTTGATCTCCACGTAAACGCGGGAATGTACCACGCATCCAAATCATGAAGAAGACAACAGCTGAGAATTTAAGGGCAAACCAAACGACACCAGGAATAAAGTCTAAGAACGGCAGTGGCTGCCACCCACCTAAAAACAATACAGTCGTTAATGACGCCATTGCAAATAAATAGACATATTCAGCTAACATAAAAAATGCCCAACGGAAACCTGAATACTCAACATGATACCCAGCAACTAGCTCTGACTCAGCTTCAGGTAAGTCAAACGGGACTCGATTTAGTTCAGCGGTTGCCGCAATCACAAATACTAGGAAACCTAAAATTTGCGGAATAAAGAACCATAGATTAGCTTGCGCGTTAACAATCTCGATTAAGTTCAAGCTACCAGTTAAAAGGACGACCCCTACAACTGATAAGACTAGCGGCACTTCATAAGAAATCATCTGAGCCGCCGCTCGCATTCCACCCATTAAGGCATACTTATTATTCGATGCCCAACCACCAGCTACGATCCCAATGGTCGTAATTCCTGAAACAGCAATGTAGAATAGAAGTCCGACTCCAATGTCTGTAAAATAAAGATTTTCAGAGAAAGGAATAACGGCTAAAACTACAAATGCAGGGACGAAGGCAATGATTGGAGCTAAAATAAACAGCGGTTTATCTGCCTTCTTAGGAATGGTATCTTCTTTTAATAAAAGCTTTAATACATCGGCCACTGTTTGTAATAACCCAAGTCCGCCACCTGTACGGTTCGGTCCTACACGAAGCTGCATGAAACCTAATACTTTTCGCTCTGCTAAGATCGCATACGTAACAAAACCTAGCACGGCTCCTAAAAGTGCAGCTCCTAAAGCAAAGTAAATCAAAAAGTTTGTCCAACTCGGCGCTGATGTCAGGAGATCATTAATCATTAGCCGTCAACCTCCCCAAGGACAATATCAATTCCACCTAAAATAGCAATTAAGTTGGCAATTGGCTGCCCTACTAATAATTTCGGTAAAATTTGAAGGTTATAGAAAGATGGTCTTCTAAACTTTAATCGGTAAGGTTCTTTCTTGCCTTGGCTTGCTATATAACAGCCGATTTCTCCACGTGGTGACTCGATACGAACGAACGTCTCTCCTGCTGGCGGCTTAATAATTCTTGGTGTTTTCGCCAGGATCGGTCCTTCACTTGGAAATTGTTCTACGGCTTGCTCGATAATCTTGATCGACTCTTCAATTTCTTTCATACGGCACATGTACCGTGCCCAGCAGTCGCCCTTTTCTTCCACAGGAATATCGAAATCAAAACGATCATAAATCGAATACGGCTCATCTTTACGTAAATCCCAGTTCACACCTGTTGAACGAATGTTTGCACCACTCAACGAGTATTTGATCGCTTCTTCTTTCGTATACGTTCCTACATCTTTAATACGGCTCATGAAAATTTCGTTCCCTGTCACAAGGTTATGATAGCCTTCTAACTCCTTGCGCAAGTATGGAACTAAATCTCTTACCTTTTCAATCCAACCTGGAGGTGCATCCCATTTCACGCCACCGACACGCATATAGTTAAACGTTAATCTCGCACCTGAGATTTCATTTAGTAGGTTAATGATCATCTCACGCTCACGGAACGCATATAAGAATGGACTCATCGCCCCGATATCAAGTAAATATGTACCAAACCAGACAAGGTGACTAGCGACTCGACCTAGCTCCATTACGATGACCCTCAGATACTCGGCACGTTCTGGAATTTCTAATTCCATCATCGTTTCGACCGCATGACAGATCACATAGTTATTCGTCATCGCGGATAAGTAGTCCATACGGTCTGTGTAAGGAATGATTTGCGTATACTGGAGGTTTTCCGCCAGCTTCTCGGTACCTCGATGTAAATAACCTACGACTGGTATCGCTTCTTTAATGATTTCCCCGTCAATTTTTACAACTAGACGGAAAACACCGTGTGTACTCGGATGCTGTGGACCTACGTTTAATAACATTTCTTCCGTACGTAACATTCGTTACACCTCCTCGTCGTGCTGCTCGTAATCTTTTCGAAGGGGATGCCCTACCCAATCATCAGTAAGCATAATTCGCGTTAAGTTCGGATGACCTGTATATACGATTCCTAGCAAATCATATGATTCACGTTCTGGCCAATTCGCGCCTTCCCAAATTGGAGTAATCGACTCAATTGTCGGTTCATCGCGATCAATTTTTACTTTTAATGCGATATTTTCCTTCGTTTTAAAAGAATACATGTGATTATAAATTTCCATATGTGTTTCAAAATCTGAACCATGGTGCTCAGACAAATAATCAAACGCAAGCTGTTCGTTATGTTTTAAAAATTGAGCAAGCTTAAAGTACGTTTCCTTCTTCGCTACTAAAGTAGGTACGTCTTTGCCTAGTCTATTAATATAGGCATCTTCTAGGACATCTTCGCCTAAATTTTCTTTAATTACCTTTAAATATTTATCGAGATACTGTTGATTTGGCGATGGTTGCTCTTGCTCCGCATCAGCAGCAGGTGCTTCCCCGCCTGCCGCTTTTGCCTTCGCTGCTGCGGCTGCTTTTGCTTTCGCGATGGCTGCGGCCTTCGCTTTCGCCTTTTCATCATCACTATCGCCAGCTGCTCCACCAGCAGCTTTTCTCTTAGCTGCAGCGGCCGCTGCGGCTTTCGCTTTGGCTGCGGCGACGGCTTTTGCCTTAGCAGCTGCTTTGGCTTTCTCATCGTCTCCAGCTGGTTCATCTGCTGAACCTTGCTTTGCCAATGCTGCCGCCTTCGCTTTGGCTGCGGCCGCGGCTTTCGCCTTCGCAGCTGCAACTGCCTTGGCTTTTTCATCAGCTCCTGCTGGCTCTTCTGCTGAACCTTGCTTTGCCAATGCTACCGCCTTCGCTTTGGCTGCGGCTGCTGCCTTGGCCTTTGCTGCAGCTGCGGCTTTCGCCTTCTCGTCTGCTCCTGTCGGCTCTTCTGATGCGCTTGCCCCAGCTTCTTTTTCTTTCATTTTTTTCAGCGCTTCTGCTTTCGCTTTTGCAGCTGCGGCTGCTTTCGCTTTCGCGGCGGCTGCCGCTTTGGCCTTCTCGTCTGCTCCTGCCGGCGCTTCTGATGCGCTTGCTTCAGCTTCTTTTTCTTTCATTTTTTTCAGCGCTTCTGCCTTCGCTTTGGCAGCGGCTGCTGCCTTGGCTTTCGCATCTGCGCTTGATTTTTCTTCCGGTACTTCCTTATTTTCACTTGAAACCGCTTCCGATTGTTCAGCCATTTCGAGCTCTTTTTCTCTTAATTTTTTCATCGCTGCTGCTTTCGCTTTAGCGGCGGCCGCGGCTTTTGCCTTTTCATCACTCATCGGCTAATCACCCGCTTCCCAGTCTTAGCTTCATAGCGGATTTTTTCTTGTAATTTATTAATTCCATAAATTAAAGCTGCCGGATTCGGTGGGCAACCAGGGATATACACATCAACTGGTACGATTTGGTCAACCCCTTTAACGACAGCATAGGATTTTACATACGGTCCGCCCGCGGTTGCACAGGAGCCCATAGCAATTACCCATTTCGGTTCTGGCATTTGGTCATATAGACGCTTAAGGATTGGTGCCATTTTCTTTGTCACCGTTCCAGAAACGATCATACAGTCTGATTGTCTTGGAGACGTTCTAAAAATAACGCCAAAACGGTCTTGGTCATAGTGAGACGCACCCGTCCCCATCATTTCGATGGCACAACAAGCTAACCCGAAGGTCAATGGCCACAACGAGTTACTTCTAGCCCAAGCTTTCACTTGTTCTAATGTGGTAAAAAAGACGTTACGTTCTAGCTCTTCCCGCTCTGCCTTAGTGATGCTATCCAAATTTAGATCCATGTTAACACCTTCTTCTTCCACGCATAAATTAATCCGATTAATAACATAAACATAAAGATAACCATTTCAATTAAAGCAAAAATTCCTAAATAATCGTAAGCAACTGCCCAAGGATATAGAAACACTGTTTCTACATCAAACAATACGAATAATAACGCAAACATATAGTAGCGAACATTAAACTGAACCCAACTGCTTCCGGTTGGTTCAACACCACTTTCATACGTTGTTTGCTTTTCTTTGGTTGGGTTACTTGG
Organism: Alkalihalobacterium chitinilyticum; assembly: GCF_029028005.1. Lineage (GTDB taxonomy): Bacteria > Bacillota > Bacilli > Bacillales > Bacillaceae_F > Alkalihalobacterium > Alkalihalobacterium chitinilyticum. The sequence goes on along the minus strand of NZ_JAOTPO010000010.1, from coordinate 158,860 downwards.
TCTGAGAAAACGTCCTGCTGTAAGCGCAACCAAAGGTAAAATTATTCCTAGTAAAATAAAGACGGCTACAACTAAGTAGTTGTTTTGATACAAGTGATAAAGCGGATCCATCTTGCCTCACCTCACCCTCCATGCCTTATTCTAAAGTCGTATTTCTTGTGCAACTCCCGTGACCATGCTATTTTATGTATCTATTTAGTTGATAACGGATGTTACACCTCAAATTGTAAAACATCCAACAGTAATTTCAAAAACAGTTCTTTTTCCAATGCTGGAAGTTTCACTATATGTAATCGTAACCATTATAGCAAATCCTATATATGGTGTCGACTGTCACAAAATTGTAAAAAACTTTATAAGGAAATGAATTATTGGTAAATTTAAAGGAAAGAAATCTCTACCACATTATGTAAAAGCCTTAATATATATACTTCTGCAACTTATACAATATCGATTTCTGCTAAACTCGATTACCAATTACTTTACTTATATAATAATTAAAGAAAAAATTATTTTAAAGTATTTTTTTAATTACTGATAAATGTGATGTCCTGTGTATTTTCTTTGTTACAGTTGGTTTATGTGACGGAATATTTCGATAATAAATAGTGTGATGGATAAAGTAACGGAGGTTCTTATGGAAAACGTAAAGCACTTGAAGGTAGCTCGCCGCGTTGCTGAACGCATTTGGGCTGTCAATAAATATGAAATAATGGCTAAAGGCTATGATCAGTATAAGGAGATTTCTAAATCTTTTCGATTACTTGACTCTTTTACTAGAATAGAGGCGGTTTACTTTCAGATCAACGAGATTTTAAACCTACCCTATAAAAAAGGGGCAGTTATTACAACACTTGAACACATATGGGGTTACTTTAAGAAAAAAGCCACATCTGAAGAAAAAGAAGCATTTTTTCAAGCTTTAGAGAAATGTAAATTACTAGACTGTGTATCGTTTGATAACTTTCCACCAGAGGTTATCCAATGCAGAAACGTTCTTGGCAGATTACTGGATCAATATCCAGATTCATATTTACAAGTGTCTCGCTTTTTACACCCTGAACGCTCATGGGATGAAGTCACAGTAAGAAATAGAAGATTTGTTTGGAAGAATGGCATCGTTTTTATACATGAGGCGGAGTAAGTCGGGATTTTCGCGTATATTTCGATTGTGTTGATAGGTAAAGGTAATGGAACATGGTATTGAGGGGCAGTTTGATGAACTTTCGAAGTGCGCAATCTAACTTATTGTCGGATTTCTCTACTTTATTGTCCGTTTTCAAAATTTATTAGCGGATTGACAGATTTATTGTCCATTTTAAAAATATATTGTCCGTTTGCGTTATTTTATATGCGAAAATGTGAACACACAAAGATATGACTACTTCCCACGGTATGCTGCGTAACAGTTATATGCTTGCTCATAAAAATAAAATTCATAGGATAACTCCAAACCTGCACTTCATTTATAGTTGGAAACCCTGCCCATATCAAGTCGCTGTGCAGTCGTAAAAATAGAACCAGCACCACTGCGAGGCTTAAACCTTTCAATATCTCATACACATTAAAAATGCTCATACAAATACAAAAAGCACAAAGGCATCACTAGGCCTCCGTGCTTTTTCTATTACTTCTCAGTAACTCCTAAGCGGTTAACAGCACGGCGTAAGGCCAACTGTGCACGCTTAAAGTCAATTTCATCTTGTCTTGCTTCACTAATGCGACGCTCTGCACGTTCCTTTGCAGCACGGGCACGAGCAACATCGATATCTGATGGCAGTTCAGCAGCTTCCGCTAAGATCGTTACTTTGTCAGGACGTACTTCAATGAAGCCGCCAGATACAGCAACGAGTTGAACATTAGAACCGTTCTTAAGACGAACAGCTCCTATGTCTAGTGGAGCTACTAAAGGAATGTGTCGAGGAAGAATACCTAGCTCTCCGCTTTGTGCGCGAGCGCTAACCATTTCTACTTCGCCTTCATAAACCGTGCCATCAGGAGTTACGACACTGACAGTCATTGTCTGCATGTAAAACCCTCCTCAATAGCAATACGGGTTTGATCTATTTTTATTCTCAAAAGTAGTGGTGAGTGCTGAACACCCACCGCTACGCTTAGTTGTTGATTATGCAAATTGCTTAGCTTTTTCAACCACTTCTTCAATACGTCCAACTAGACGGAATGCATCCTCTGGAAGGTCATCGTATTTACCTTCTAAGATCTCTTTAAATCCTTGTACTGTTTCTTTTACTGGTACATAAGAACCTTTTTGACCAGTAAACTGCTCAGCTACGTGGAAGTTTTGAGATAAGAAGAATTGGATACGACGTGCACGGTGTACAATAAGCTTATCTTCTTCAGAAAGCTCGTCCATACCAAGGATTGCGATAATATCTTGTAACTCTTTATATTTTTGAAGAGTTTGCTGTACTTGACGAGCAACTGCATAGTGCTCTTCTCCAACGATTTCAGGAGATAATGCACGAGAAGTTGAAGCAAGTGGATCTACCGCAGGGTAAATACCCATCTCAGAAAGCTTACGCTCAAGGTTCGTTGTTGCATCTAAGTGAGCGAAAGTTGTTGCTGGAGCTGGATCCGTATAGTCATCGGCTGGTACGTAAATCGCTTGGATCGATGTTACTGAACCAACTTTTGTCGATGTGATACGCTCTTGTAGTTTACCCATTTCTGTTGCTAACGTAGGCTGGTAACCTACCGCTGATGGCATACGTCCTAATAGTGCTGATACCTCTGAACCGGCTTGTGTAAAGCGGAAGATGTTATCAACGAAAAGAAGTACGTCTGCACCTTGTTGATCACGGAAGTGTTCTGCCATTGTTAATCCAGTAAGAGCAACACGCATACGTGCTCCTGGTGGCTCATTCATCTGACCGAATACCATTGCCGTTTTCTTGATAACACCAGAATCCGTCATTTCATGGTAAAGGTCATTTCCTTCACGTGTACGCTCACCAACACCAGCAAATACCGAGATACCGCCGTGCTCTTGAGCGATGTTATTGATTAATTCTTGGATTAATACCGTTTTACCTACACCGGCACCACCAAATAGACCGATCTTACCACCCTTGATATAAGGAGCTAGTAAGTCTACTACTTTAATACCTGTTTCAAGAATTTCTGTTTGTGTAGAAAGCTCTTCAAACTTAGGTGCTTCACGGTGAATTGGTGATTTTGGAACATCTGCAGCAAGAGCCTCATCAAGGTCAATTGCTTCTCCTAATACGTTAAATACACGTCCTAATGTAGCTTCCCCAACTGGTACTGAAATTGGAGCACCAGTGTCAAGTACATCTACACCGCGTACGAGACCGTCCGTAGATCCCATCGCAACTGTACGAACTGTATCGTCACCAAGATGTAAAGCAACTTCAAGTGTTACTGTTACATCAACCGCATTTTTCGTTGAACCTACTTGTTCAACTTTAAGTGCATTATAGATTTCAGGAAGTTGACCACTTGGGAACTTTACGTCAACAACTGGACCCATAACTTGAGTAATGCGACCTTTATTCATCAGTTTCCCTCCTAATACTTGCTTTTGAAACGCTCATGATTGTACGTTCAGGGAATTAGCGTCTATTAAGTTCTCACGCCCACATGAACCATGCATTTGTGAGAACTTAATGACGTGTCAGCCCTGCGTTACATTTCTATCCATCTTCTTATCGACCTGATAGAAACTAGATATATTCTTTATTCAAGTGCTGCTGCACCGCCGACGATCTCTGTAATTTCTTGAGTAATGGCAGCCTGACGTGCACGGTTATACACTAGAGTTAAGCTGTCAATTAATGCTGACGCATTATCTGTCGCTGCACTCATCGCTGTCATACGAGCACCGAACTCACTTGCTTTTGCATCAAGGAGTGCACCGTAGATTAAGCTTTCTGCATATTGTGGAAGAAGATGTTCTAAAATGGCTTCTTCTGAAGGCTCATACTCATAAGATGCTTTCGCACTTCCTGTAGAGATGTCCGTTAGTGGCAATACTTTTTGTTCTGTTACTTCTTGTGTGATTGGGCTGACGAAATGGTTATACCAAATATACAGCTCATCAAAGATTTCATCCGAGAACATTTCAACCGTTGTACGAGCTAGGTTTTTAATGTCATTGAACGTTGGTTGGTCACCTAGGCCAGTAACCTCCTGAATGATCGGAAGGTTACGGCGCTTTAATAGATCACGGCCAATTTTCCCAATTGCAATAATTCCATACTCGTCCGGAGAACTATGACGCTCTTGGATTGTATTTAAAACACCACGAATAATGCTAGAGTTGTACGCACCTGCTAAACCACGGTCAGACGTAATAACGATATAACCAGTCTTCTTAACAGGACGCTCTTGAAGCATTGGATGATCAACATCCGTGCTTCCTGAAGCAATACTCGCTACAACATCGCGAATTTTTTCAGTATAAGGAAGGAATGACCTTGCCTTTTCTTGAGAACGGTTCAGCTTTGCAGCCGATACCATTTCCATCGCTTTTGTGATCTGTCTCGTTTTCTTTGTGGAGTTGATCCGCGTTTTTATATCTCGAAGTGAAGCCACTTAATTTCACCACCTTTTCGCTAACTGGTTTTCCTAGAAGTTGTTCACGTATTCAACGATTACTTGCTGCTTGTATTAAAGCCTTTTTTGAACTCTTCAATCGCAGCGTTAAATGCACTTTCTTCTGGAAGTTTACCAGTTGTACGAATCGTATCTAAAAGATCTTTCTTGTTATGGTCTAAGAAAGTGAACATTTCAGCTTCAAAACGACGAATGTCTTCAACTGGAATATCATCAAGGAATCCTTTAGTTAATGCATAAAGAATTGCTACTTGCTTCTCAACCGCTAACGGCTCGTGAAGACCTTGTTTTAATACTTCAACTGTACGTTGACCACGGTTTAACTTCGCTTGAGTTGCTTTATCTAAGTCAGATCCGAACTGAGCGAATGCTTCAAGCTCACGGTAAGACGCTAAATCTAGACGTAATGTACCTGATACTTGTTTCATTGCTTTAATCTGTGCTGATCCCCCTACACGAGATACAGAAAGACCTGCGTTGATCGCTGGGCGTACCCCTGAGTGGAATAAGTCAGATTGTAAGAAGATCTGTCCATCTGTAATAGAGATTACGTTTGTTGGAATGTATGCTGATACATCCCCTGCTTGAGTTTCGATGAAAGGAAGAGCAGTAATTGAACCGCCACCTTTAGCATCACTTAACTTCGCTGCACGCTCTAATAAACGAGAGTGAAGGTAGAATACATCCCCTGGGAATGCTTCACGACCTGGAGGACGACGAAGTAATAATGAAAGCTCACGGTATGCAGATGCTTGTTTTGTTAAGTCATCATACACAACTAGTACGTGCTTGCCATTGTACATGAACTCTTCACCCATTGTTACCCCAGCATAAGGAGCTAAGAATAGTAATGGAGCTGGTTCAGATGCACTTGCTGTAACTACGATAGTGTAGTCTAGAGCACCTTTTTGACGAAGGGTTTCTACAACACCTGCAACTGTTGATTCTTTTTGACCAATTGCAACGTAGATACAAATCATGTTTTGGTCAGCTTGGTTTAAGATTGTATCGATCGCAACAGATGTTTTACCTGTTTGACGGTCACCGATAATTAACTCACGTTGTCCACGGCCAATTGGTACAAGAGCATCAATTGACTTGATACCTGTTTGTAATGGCTCGTGTACTGATTTACGATCCATTACACCAGGTGCTGGACTTTCAATCGGACGAGTTTTGTTTGTTTCAATTGGTCCTTGACCATCAAGAGGTTGACCTAGCGGGTTTACTACACGACCTAGTAACGCCTCACCTACAGGTACCTCCATGATACGACCTGTACGTTTAACTTCATCGCCTTCACGGATATCCGTAAATGGACCTAAGATAACGATACCTACACTGTTTTCTTCAAGGTTTTGGGCCATACCCATTACACCATTTGAAAACTCAAGTAACTCACCGGCCATAACGTTTTCTAATCCATGAGCAAGGGCGATACCGTCACCGACACGAATTACTGTACCTACATCAGATACTTCGATATCAGATTGGAAGTTTTCAATTTGCTGCTTTATAAGAGAGCTAATTTCTTCAGCTTTGATGCTCATATCGTTCACCCCTATCTTCTTCTAACGGTTTCCAGCCACTAATGTGCGCTGTAATCGATCTAACTGGCGCTTGATGCTTCCGTCATAAATACGGTCACCAATACGAATTTTCATTCCACCAATAAGTTCAGGATCAATAATGTTTTCGATGTGAAGTGTTTCTACTCCAACCTTCTTAGCGAAAGTTGTAGAAACTTGCTGTTTGTCTTCTTCAGACAACGCCTTCACTGTATAAACCTTTGCTACTGCCACACCTTGCGCTTCATAAGCAAGCTCTTGGTATTTATTAATGAATGGAATAACTAAGTTTCCTTTTTTTTGTTTCACCATAATTAAAAGTGTATTAAGAACGTAAGCACTTACTGCATCTGCAAAGCTGTCCTTAATTAACTTTACTTTTTGCTCTTCTAGAACTTTTGGATGTTCAAGTACATTACTTAAACGCTCTGTTTGTTCGAAAACCGCTTTTACAAGCTGGAGATCTTCGCCAATTTGCTTCAGAATATCCTTTTCTTTTGCCAATTGAAAAAGAGCAACAGCATAACGATTAGCTACCGCTTTGTTGCCCATAGCTCTTCGCCTACCTCTTTAAGATATTCTTGAATCAACTGATCTTGTTGTTTCTCATCTAATTCTTTTTCAATTACTTTAGTAGCAATTAGAACTGATAATGATGTAACTTGTTCACGTAAAGCAGAAACAGCTTGTTCTTTTTCACGTTGGATTTCAGCTAGAGCACTATCTTTCAAACGTTCAGCTTCAGCTTTTGCTGTAGCAACGATTTCTTCACCTTGCTTTGCACTAAGTTTCTTCGCATTTTCAACGATTTCTTGTGCTTCTTGACGAGCTCCCTTGATTGCCTCGCGTTGCTCTTCTAGATATTTCACAGCTTCTTTACGGTTCTTTTCAGCTGTGTCGATTTCATTTGCAATATGTTCTTCACGTTGTTTCATCATGTTCATAATCGGTCCCCAAGCCCACTTACGAAGTAACGCCATAAGGATGAAGAACATGATTAACTGATAGATTGCGTCGAACCAGTTAATACTACCAAACATAGAATTCACTCCTTTCAATGGTTATACAAAAGGAATGGCGAAGCTTCTATTACTATAGAACGGACTCCGCCATTTATAAACTTCAAAGGTCTATTAGTTACCCATTACTAAGAATGCAATAACGACCGCGATGATCGGTAATGCCTCTACTAGTGCAACCCCGATGAACATAACTGTTTGTAAAGTACCTTTTAATTCTGGTTGACGAGCGATCCCCTCAACTGTACTTTTTACGATCATTGCGTTACCGATAGCCGCACCAAGTGCCGCTAAACCTACTGCGATTGCAGCTGCTAAACTTCCCATGAATAATTCCTCCCTTAAAATGTATAAAATAAAATTTTTATTAATTTAAGCTCTTAACAATTTAAATTTGTAGAGCAAAATGAATGAACTGAATTGATTAATGGTCGTCAGCCACTTTATGTGCCATGTAAACCATTGTTAGCATTAAGAAGATGAAAGCTTGAATTGCCCCAATGAAAAGACTGAATGCTTGCCAAGCGATTGTCGGTAACGCTGCTGCGAAAAACCCGAAAAATCCACTTACACCTAACGAAACAAGAAGCGCCATTAAAATTCCTTTTGCGTAAATATTACCGAATAGACGCATTCCAAGAGTTAGTGTGTTTGCAAACTCCTCAATTACTTTTAACGGGAATAAAAATGGAACCGGTTTGAAGTAATCTTTCCCATATCCTCCAAAACCTTTAATTTTAATTCCGTAGAAGTGTGTAAGAACAATGATAATTGCCGCTAGCGTTAATGTGATTAGCGGATCATCTGTCGGTGCTTTCCACCAAACTACGTGACCTGGTTCCGTAGTAATAACGAACGGAAGCTTTGACAGGTTGGCTATTAGGATATAAAGGAAAATTGTTAATCCTAAACCTAAGAAGCGTTCCCCAGTCTTCCAATCCATCGTATTATTAATAATTCCTTTTACGAAATCGATTAACCATTCAAAGACATTTTGCATACCCGTAGGTTTCATTTGAATTGCTCTTGCACTAAGAACTCCAATAAGAAGAACGATAGCTGAACATACAGTAATCATTAAAATGTTAGCTAGGTTAGCGTTAAGCCCTGAAATACCAAAAATATTCTCTACGACAGGATAACTTTTGTAATCCAAATGTTTTCACCTCTCTTCTTACTTAAAACGTATTTTTTGAATAATGAAATCTAAAAATATGATAATATAGGTTGACATTAAACCTATTACCACCCCATAAAGTTGGATCGCATCTGGATATCTTGTTGCGATAATGACTCCAATAATGGCTAATGCAAATCTTGTCAGCATCCCTAAGGAATACATTTTCCTACCCTCTGTTACAGCTTGTCCAAACCGTTTCACTCTGCTGTACAAACTCCAAAGGATGAGCAAGCTTAGTACTGCCCCTACTATAAATCCTAGAAAAAAAGATTCGTACGGAGTAAAGCCCCAACCTAAGACGAGTAACGCCAATAAGTAAAACGTGTATTGGACATATCGTCTCATGTTTCCACTATAACTAGTCATGAATCATCTTCTCCTAAGTAACTCCCGAGCAGTCGAATTAAACCATAAATACCAGATCCTAAACCTAAAAATAAGCCGATGATCATAAACAATGGACTCTTATCAAAATAGCCATCTAACCATCTTCCTGCTAATACGCCTACTAGAACTGGTCCTACTAAATACGATGTGATTGCTGTCATTAAGGCCATTGCACGATAAGGTTTTTGAGGCTTTTTATCTGCCATTCCCTGACCTCCATGGACTTTACACGTATTTTTCGTTTTCATGATGAGGTTTACGTGTTGTCTTTTTATTTCAATTCAATATGTAACAAAATTCTTAATCCTTGATATAAATATGTAAACCCTCTCATAACATCCTTTGTAATCGTACAATAGGGAAAACCTGATGTCAACGTGTTTTAGCAATAAAAACACAGGTGAATTATGCTAATTATTTCTGTTCACATTTTTGTCATAATTCACACCTTTGTAATATTATGTTTCCAAAGTTTTACTATACTATTCATTACGTATACCTGCTAACTTCCTTTTGTAAACAATATAATATAATCATGTGTAAATTTATATTAATATAACATAAAAAAATAATCGTGATGAGCATAGAACTGCTACTCATCACGATTATTTTTATCTGCATTAGAATGGAGTTCATCTCCTATGAAAATCATCGTTTCCAATGTATCTTCTTTTCCATCTTGCTCAGCAAAGACCAATGCTTTGTAAACACCATTCGCGAGGTCGACTCCTTCAAGCTCGACTTCCAGCAACCCTCTGCCAATATCTTTCTTCGCATCGAGGTACTTGATAAATTTAAACGTATCTGGGTCATATAATGCGATACCTACTTCTGAAGCTCCCCCCGGCAGGTACACCTCGTATCGGTATGAATCTACCGAATCTCCTCTTTCAAACCCAAAAGCCATTACACGCGGGTAATCGGGTTCTTCAATAAAAAAGAGGTAAGGAACTCGAATTTCTTCACTGCCACCTTTTATGAAAATATCTCCATGGTGGATTCCTTCCTTCAGAACAGCCGGAAAGATGTCCATTACAACTTCCACTTCTTTTTTCTCACCAGCTTCGATTTCAAACGAAAAAGGCACTTTCCATTGAACGCCATCTGGAGCATCAAGTGGCGGTGAGACATAATATTTTTTTACTGTATCGCTATGATTTTCTACTGTTAGCTTCACACGTTTTACTTCGCGACGGTCATCTGCTGCCCATTTGCCAAATGTTACAGCCCCTGGGTACACGAGTGTATCTGTTCGGACAGCTTTATCAACTTGAATGCGCCCTGCCCCTTGTTCATGAGGCATGTATGGTTTGCCTTCTAGGTCAAAGAGCTGCTTTCCTGTATTCATAAGCGCAGCTTTGATTTGTTCTGGACTCCAATTCGGATGCGCTTGCTTAATTAATGCGGCTGCACCCGCGACGTGCGGTGCTGACATACTAGTTCCATTCAACCCTAAGTAACCTTTTGGTATAGTACTGTCAATCGATACACCGGGGGCGACAACATCCGGCTTCACTTCCCATGTGTGAGTGACAGGACCTCTCGATGAAAAAGGTGCAAGCAAGTCTTCCTCATGACGGAAGATCGTTCTGATTTGACGTTTTTGCTTTTCCTCAAGCTGTTCCCTCATCCATTCCCCATCTTCTTTTGAAATTGTTGCTACCGGGAATTGGAGTGGATCACCGTCAATAGCCCCCATAAACGGACCTGACGTATTATTGTAAATGATCAACCCTTTTGCACCGCTCTCCATCGCATTTCTTGCCTTTTCAGCAAAAGGAATAATCCCTCTGCGAACTAAGACAATTTTTCCGGCAGCGTCTTCCATATCTTCTTTCCTGCCTAATCCAGCAAACATAAGTGGATGGTCGCGCCGTAAGTTCCACGGTAAGGCACCTGACATCGAGTTGACGGAGATTTCACGGTCTTCTCCAAATATAGTGATGTAAGGCGTTTTTAATGGCGGTGAGGACGCTCCTACGGATATCGCTTTTGTTGATGTTCCCGGCGAGCCAACCGTCCACATATTCGGCCCACTATTACCGTTGGATGTCACTGCAACAACACCAAGTTCGACTGCACGGTCCAATGCAACACTTGTCGGCCAGTCTGGTCCATTCACCGAATTACCAAGCGATAAGTTGATAATATCAACTTCATCTTCTACTGCTCTTTCAATGGATTCAATGACTTGCTCTGTCGTTCCTTGCCCTCCAGGCCCCAGCGCACGATAAGCATAGATTTCAGCTTCTGGAGCTACGCCTTTTATTTTTCCATTGGCAGCTATAATCCCCGCAACATGTGTACCATGAATGGTAATTCCACCCTGTCGTGGCATCGTCTCCATTGGATCTTTATCGTTATCAACGACGTCGTAACCGCCTTTAAAATTCGGTTTTAAATCTGGATGACTATAATCAATGCCAGTATCTATTACTGCTATTTTTACACCTTTACCTGTCAGCTTTTCCCCATCTCGATCCAGTTGATTTCGGATGTTCTCCGTTCCAATAAAAGGGACGCTGTCATCGATTGTCGTCTGATAGGTCATGACGTGATCAACTCGTGTGACCCCTGTCATCTTTTCTAATTGAGCCACGTCTTTTTCTTTTACTTCCAGCGAAAATCCTGAGTAAACAAGTTTAAAGCGTTTTCTTACGTTACTTTCAGGGATCGCTTTTTGAATTTTTTTAATCACGCGGTCCATGTTTTTTTGACTGACTTCTACCATAACGATTTGTTTTTCTTCGCCTTGTATTTCGCCTAAAGGTGGTCGCTCTGGAAATTGGCTCGCCCCTGCAGTATGGCTTGTTAATGCTAGTATGACAAGTTGGACAATTACGATTACAGCAACTAGCCTCCGTTGTTTCATTTGGGAGCTTCCCCTTTCTTTGAGAAGAATTGTTTAGTTAGTATGTAACAATTGGGCGATTTTCATGAGTAAAAAAATAGAAAAAGAGGCCACAACTTGAAGTACAATGCAACTCAACTCGCTGAAACGACAGTCTTTCGGGATTTCGTCTTCTGTCATTCAGCATTTAGAGATGCACGGCACTTCGGCGGCCTCTTTGGTTAATTTAATTTTTAGTCGACTTACTCTCGTGAAGCCGTAGTATTATTATTTTTTATTTTAAGGATTACTTCGTTCCAAACAAACGGTCTCCAGCGTCTCCAAGACCTGGTACGATATAACCTTTTTCGTTTAGTTTTTCGTCGAGCGCAGCTAAGTAAATATCTACGTCAGGGTGTGCTTCTTTAACAACTTCTACGCCTTCTGGTGCTGCGATTAAGCACATTAATTTAATCGTTTTCGCGCCACGCTTTTTAAGGCTGTGAATCGCTTCAACGGCTGATCCTCCTGTTGCGAGCATCGGGTCAATGACGATAAACTCACGCTCTTCTACATCCGCTGGTAATTTTACATAATACTCAACCGGTTGAAGAGTTTCCGGGTCACGGTATAAACCTACGTGACCTACTTTCGCTGCTGGGATAAGGCGTAAAATCCCGTCTACCATACCAAGTCCTGCACGTAAGATTGGGACAAGACCTAATTTTTTACCTGCGATTGTCATCGATTTTGCTGGTCCAACCGGTGTTTCTACTGTAACTTCTTGCAGTGGTAGTTCACGTGTAATTTCAAATGCCATAAGGGCAGCTACTTCATCAACAAGTTCACGGAATTCTTTAGTTCCTGTAGATTTATCACGAATGTAAGTTAGCTTATGTTGAATTAACGGGTGGTCAAACACAAATACTTTGCTCATTATGTTAGCTCCTTTTTAAATGTTTTGACGAGCATTTTAGATATGTAAATCACTCCTCAAAATTCTACAAAAAAAAACAAAAATATTCAAGGTTACGTTTCATTATAGAATAAAACAGCATTGCCGGCGGTCATTCATAGTAAGTTGCGAGAAATACTGTCTTGCACTCTATAATTACTTGACTCAGTGGCTCTTAATGCGATTTGCAACTTCCGTTTGAGGTTAATCGCGAACTTGAATGATAGTTATTTCGCAAAGAATATAAGAATTAATATTGTTAATATTGCTGCTGTGAATGGAATTGTCTGCAACCGATTTGAGTATTACCGTAGCTTGAATGTGAATTACCTGCAATGGATATGAGTACTACCGCAGCTTGAGTATGAGTTTGAAACGAGTCTATTTGAGTATAGGGCACTGAGAGGCTCTTATTTTAAAGAAAACGGCTTGTTTTGTTAGTTTGGGGAACTCAGAAGCTCTTATTTGGCTAAAATGATCAATAATTAGTTGTAAAATCAGCAAATAAAGGCCTCTCAAGTCCCTTACTTTTAAAAATCTTATGATTTATGCAAAATAAGGTCCTGTGAGTGCTCTAATCTTACTCACTGCTACCACACCTCTTGACACCAAAGCTCTTATTCATGCGTTCCTGCCCTTCACGTAAAACACCGCCCCGCCTAAGACTAATCGCTACCCACTGCACCATACCAAAATAAAAAGGCGGCCTCTAACAGTTAGAGACAGCCTTTTCGATCACTTTTAAAACTTATAGATTAGGATACATTGGGAATTTTTTTGTCAGGGCATCGACACGTGCACTTGCTTCTTTCAGCTTTTCTTCGTTGTCGATGTTTTTCAATGTGAGCGCGATGATTTCGCCAAGTTCATCCATTGCTTCTTCGTCAAGACCGCGTGATGTTACTGCCGCTGTACCGATACGAATTCCGCTTGTTACGAATGGGCTTTCTGGATCGAATGGAATTGTGTTTTTGTTCGTTGTAATTCCAACTTCATCGAGTGCATGCTCAGCTACTTTACCTGTTAACTTTAAGCCCGTTAAGTCTAAAAGTAAAAGGTGGTTGTCTGTACCGCCTGATACGATTTGGATTCCCTCGCTCATTAGCTTTTCACCTAGACGCTTTGCATTTTTGATGATGTTTTCTGCATATGTTTTAAATTCCGGTTGTAATGCTTCACCGAATGCAACTGCTTTAGCAGCGATCACATGCATTAACGGACCACCTTGAATTCCAGGAAAAATCGATTTATCGATTTTTCTACCGAATTCTTCAAGGCAAAGAATCATCCCACCACGAGGACCGCGTAATGTTTTATGGGTTGTTGTCGTTACAAAATGAGCGTGCGGTACAGGGCTTGGGTGCAAACCAGCTGCTACAAGTCCTGCAATATGTGCCATATCGACCATTAAGTACGCGCCCACTTCATCCGCGATTGAACGGAACTTAGCAAAGTCAATTTCACGCGGATAGGCACTCGCACCCGCTACAATTAGTTTTGGCTTATGTTCTTTTGCCAGCTCAAGAACTTTATCGTAGTCAATTGTTTGTGTTTCTTTATCAACACCGTACTCTACGAAATTGTATTGAACGCCACTGAAGTTAACTGGGCTTCCGTGTGTTAAGTGACCACCGTGAGATAAGTTCATTCCAAGTACTGTATCGCCTTGCTCTAAAATCGTAAAATAAACCGCCATGTTCGCTTGTGCGCCTGAGTGCGGTTGAACGTTCACGTACTCTGCACCGAAGATTTCTTTCGCACGGTCACGAGCTAAATCTTCCACGATGTCTACATATTCACAACCGCCATAGTAACGGCGACCTGGGTAGCCTTCTGCATATTTGTTTGTAAGAACAGAACCTTGTGTTTCCATTACCGCTTCACTTACAAAGTTTTCAGATGCAATCATTTCAATTTTATCTCGTTGTCGACCTAACTCAAGTTGGATTGCTTCATATACTTTAGGATCTTGATTTTTTAACATTTCCATCTTTATTCCCCTTTCAGTAGCAAGCATTCTTCGTGTTTTTCGGTTTATACTTTTAAATTCAATTTCATTCTACCACAATATACGACAAAATCCGTACCTTTTTTTAAAAATCAAAAACAATCTTCACCATTTCCTTGATTTCTATAGATGGCACGCTCGCCGCCGATTAGCTTTGGTCTCGTTTTCGCAAGTGTAACGTGCGCTTCTCCAATAGAACGAATCGTACTGCGCAACGGCACCGCCACACGTTTTAAGTGCATACCAATCAGCGTATCACCAATATCGATGCCGGCATCGGCTGCTATCGTTTCAACAACAACAGGCTCTTTCATGTTGAGATAGGCATGAGCTGCCATTGATCCGCCTGCCCCTTTTACAGGGATGACAGAAACGATTTCAAGCCGTTGTTCTTTCGCCGTTTCTCTTTCAACGACTATAGCTCGATTCAGATGTTCACAGCATTGAAACGCTAACTGCACGCCTGTTCGTTCTTTAAATTCAGCAAAAGCGGAAAAGAGGGTCTCACTGACACCCTCTGATCCGCTTGTTCCTATTTTTTTACCAATTACTTCGCTCGTACTCGTTCCAATGACAAGAATGTGTTCAGCTGATAACGGCATTTCTTCATTAAGTTCGTTTAGCACTTGCAGAATATCCTTTTTGATTTGCTCCATCAAATCGGCCATCCTGGGTACACCTTCTCTCAATTACTTATTTTCGTACTCTTTTATTTTACTCACACGACGCTCGTGTCTTCCACCTTCATACTCGGTTTCTAACCAAACTTTTGCAATTTCACGCGCTAGACCTGGACCAATTACTCGTTCACCCATCGCTAAAACGTTACTGTCGTTATGTTCACGCGTTGCTTTCGCACTAAATAAATCATGTACTAATGCACAGCGGACACCCTTCACTTTATTCGCAGCAATTGACATGCCAATTCCTGTGCCGCACACTAAAATTCCCCGGTCCGCCTTACCATTTGCTACTAATTCAGCGACTGGCAATGCATAGTCTGGATAATCGACTGACTCTGAACATTCGCAGCCTACATCTTCAAACTCAATGCCCATTTCGCCCATTAATGTTTTAATCTCTTCTTTAATATTTACACCGCCATGATCTGATCCAATTGCTACTTTCACTTGAATACCCCCATTTTTATGTAGAAAACTTTCCAATCGTTGCTTTTAACTTTTGAGCTTGTCCATTTAATATCTGTGCAGTCGCTGCAACCTCTTCTATAATCGTCGTTTGTTGATCGGTTGCCGTTGCCACTTCAAGTGCACCCGCTGAAGTTTCTTCCGCAATGGCGGCTACTTCTTGTGTTTCTTGCGTTGTTGTCATAATAGAGCCTAACTGGTTATCAATCAACTGTGAAATCTCATGGATGGCTTCAGATACTTCTAAAATTGACTGTTCCATCAGACGAATCGCTTGGTTCGTTTCTGTTCCTTTTACCGATTGTTCGTTAGCGACTTTTACTTGATTTGTAATTTGTGTCACTACATTTTGCACTTCATGCTGGATATCAGTAATTAGTTTTGTGATGCCTTGAACAGCTTTTGAACTTTCGTCTGCCAATTTTCTGACTTCATCGGCTACAACGGCAAAGCCTTTTCCTTGCTCTCCTGCACGCGCAGCTTCAATCGATGCATTAAGCGCCAGCAAATTCGTTTGCGCCGCAATGTCACCAACTAAAGATATAATATCCTCGACTTGTTTTGCTTGGTGGTTTAATCGTTCTACCGCCGTTAATGAATGTTGATTATCTTCGGCTAATTTTTTTATTCCCGTGACGAGGTGGTCAATGACTTGACGGCTGTCTGTAAGCTTTTCGACCATATGTTCTGCAGAGTTTTTAGAAGCCGATGCACGGTCTTGAACTTGTGTCGCAATCGTCGATACATCTTCCATCGACTCCGCTGTATTTTGGATTGCATTCGCCGAACCTTCTGCTCCTTTTGCAATTTCTTCAATCGTACGACTGATATTTTCTGCTTTTTCGGAAGCTAGTTCAGATGCATTTGTAATCTCTGCTACTTTTTGATTGGTTTGTTGAAAATTTTCATCAATATCTCGAACCATGTGTCGCAGGCTTGTCAGCATTTCATTAAAAGCTAACCCTAATGCACGAATCTCATCATCTGATTTAGAAATGGCAACATCGACGCCAATATCGCCTGCAGTTGCTTTTCGTGCCGCGTCTTCAAGTTCATGTAACGGTTTTGTAATGAGCGGTGCTGCTAAAAATCCTAAAATCCCACACCACATCACACCTAAAATTAATGTAATGATGATAAATAGATCACTGTTAACATTTAGAAGACCTTGTAAATAATCAGCTAAAAAGAAAATAAAAAATGCACTTGTTCCATACGTAATAATAGCAAGTCCACTTATTCCTAACACCAATTTCTTTCGAATACTAAAACTATACGATTTTTTCTCCCCCACGGTACACCTCTCGCTCATAATAATAAAAATGACTCGGATTTAAATAGAAATATTATGAACCCGAAAATTTCTCTAGTAATTTTTCAATTTCATCTGCAGTTGCACGATATTGTTCAACCGAACCACCAAATGGATCGGCGATATCCCCCGTAAAACTATCTTCCCCTAATGCAAATTCCTTTAATGTAAATACTTTGTCTTGTAGTTCTGGAAATCGCGTAACGATGGCTTGCTTATGATTGGCTGTCATCGTTAATACAATCGTTGCCCAATCTAATAATTCCTCTGACAGCTGTTGTGACCGGTGATCAGAGGTGATGCCCCGCTCTTTAAGAACTTCAATCGCTTGATAACTCGCTTCACTTCCTGGAGCTGCATAGATTCCAGCTGATTGTACTTCAATTTCATTACTAATTTTTTGCTTTAGTATGGCTTCTGCCATAGGACTTCGGCACGTGTTTCCTGTGCATACGAAAAGTACTCGTTTCATTGAATCGCGTATCCTTTCTAGCTTTTTTGCCTAATTATTTAAGTTTTCTTTTATTTTACCACAACTTCATTATTTTCAAATCATACAATTTAGGGCAAAAGTAACTTAACCCCAAATCCCATTAAAATTAAACCGCCGAGAAGTTCACCGTATGATCCAATGATGCCCTTAAAGCGTGAACCCATCACAAGGCCGGTCCACGATAGAATCATACTCATTAAACCAAAAGCAGCCACAGCGATGACGGTTTTAGCTCCTAGCATCCCGAGACTCAGACCCGCAGAAAAGCTATCGAGACTGACACTTAGCGCAAAAATGATTAAACCGAATCCAATCGGTTTCATCATCCGTCCCCCATCTTTTTTTAATGATGAGATGGACATTTGTAAACCGAGGAAAAGTAGGAGTCCTCCTCCTAAATAAGTGGCAAACAAGCCAAAATAATTGGATACGAGCTTTCCAGTTACGATTCCTAATAAAGGCATAATAATATGAAAACCGCCAATTACAATACCGATCTTAAACATTTGGCGGTATCTGAGTCCAACTAAACCCATTCCTAACGCAACCGAGAAGGCATCCATCCCTAGTGCAGTTGCCATAATAAAAAGTGTAAGTAATTCTCCTCCCAAATGTGACCACTCCTTGTCCGTGCTACTTCAATGTATGCACGTCCAAAGAGAAATAGACAAAGAGATTTCGAGCGGGAGTTAGGAGGAAGGGCTGGCATTGAGTTCACGCGGTTAGCTTCCCATAATTACAGATCATTTTGGGCTAATAGTTAATGTAAGTTTCCGTAAATTCAGGATGTTAGGCCATTGAAGCTCAAATTACAGGGCACCGACTCCAAAAATTTACAGGAGGCTGAGCCTAACACTGTTCAACGCCCCCGTCATAATCTAAGAGGACTGAGAGGAACTTATTTTAACGAAAACTACCTATTTTGAGTACTTGGCGGACTGAGAGGCCCTTATATGGCTAAACTTCGCTAAAAATACCTCAAACTATAGTAAATAAGGGCTTTTGAGTCCTCTAAACTCTAAAAAATACTCTTTTTGCCGAAATAAGGGCTTCTGAGTCCGCTAACTATTGCGGCGCCCGTGAGCCGTTGTGATTTCCTCGTTACGGAAAGCCCCCAGTTAGTTATAGTCAACACAATCGGTTACTAACGTCCTGCTGTGCTCATCAAAAGTCACCCGCTAAAGCAGCACCTTTTTACCCGCTGCTTTTTCTAGCCGATTCATAATGGCTTCACCTACACCTTGTTTAGGAAAAGTTTCGGCTAAAATGATGTCAATCTCATGCTCATCAAATTGACGAAGCGTCGCATATAATTGACTGGCTACCGTTTCTAAATCTTCTCGAAAACCACTTGGAAGAATAAGGTCTGCTTCATAGTTGCTGACCGCTTCTTCGGTCGTCAATACACCGACCCGCTTTCCTTCTTGACGATACGTATCCACAACCATCTGCAGTCTTTGTGGATATTCGGCAACTAAGTACATCTCGGCATTCGGGGCATAGTGTGTATATTTTACACCTGGAGAACGCGGTGTGTTGCCTTCTTGCTCCAGCGCAGGGTCCACTTTTACAGGGCCTGCGACATGTTCGAGTTGTTCTTTGGTAATTCCACCCGGCCTTAATATAACCGGTATTGCTTCAGTACAATCAATAACTGTCGATTCGACACCGACTCCTGTTTTCCCGCCGTCTACAATGCCTTTGATTTTTCCATTCAAATCATGTTTCACATGTTGCGCCGTTGTCGGGCTTGGCTTCCCCGAAACATTAGCACTTGGAGCCGCCACCGGTACATTTGCTTCTTCCAACAACGCTTTAGCAACAGGATGATCAGGGATGCGGACAGCAACGGTCGGTAAATTGGCAGTTACCCGTTGCGAAACGCTGTTGTTGCTTGGTAAAACGATCGTTAAAGGGCCCGGCCAGAATGCATCCATTAACTTTTCCGCTAAAGCAGGAATCTCCAAAACTAACATTCGTACTTGTTCTTTTGAAGCCACGTGGACAATAAGCGGGTTGTCGCTCGGTCTTCCTTTTGCCGTAAAGATTTTCTCTATCGCTTCATCCATCATTGCATTTCCACCTAGACCATACACGGTCTCTGTCGGAAAAGCGATAACTTCACCTTGTTTTATCCACAATGCGGCTTCCTTGATTTCACTGCATTTATGTAAGTTATCTTTATTTTTATCCACAGTCCAATACACAGTTTGTTTATTACTCACGATTTATCCACCTCAAACTCTATTTTCTATTACTTTTCATAACCCTGTCAAACAAAGTCGAAAAACGCTGGAGAATCAGCAGTTCTGTCTCCTGCTGAATTTTCAATAATGTACAAAAAGAAAAAGTTACCCACACTTTGTGGATAACCTGTGTATAACTTTATGGATATTAACAGCTTTTCTTCCCATTTTCTCTTCATTTCTCCATCTTACTCACATGTGGACACTTCAATTAAGTAAAGGTGCCGCATACCTCATCACATATAATAAAGGTACCTGGTACCATACAATTGGTACCAGGTACCACACTGTCGACTTTTCTTGCCCGCATTTACTTTGCTTTATCTAGGTTTTGTAGATCGAGGGCCATGAGTTTCGTTACGCCTTTTACGTATTGGCCAAAGTGCGGGGAGTTTTCCACATGTTCCGGGATGTGCTCGTCCTCAATAATCTTAAACCCTAGATATTCAAAGAATTCTAATGAACGGGGTGTAATTAAATAGAGCTGATCTAATTCCTTTTGTTTCGCGTAAGCTAATGCAATTTCTAAAAAATCGAGTCCTATTTTCGCATTCCAATGTTCTGATTTAATGACGAGTGAACGAAGTAATCCA
Organism: Alkalihalobacterium chitinilyticum; assembly: GCF_029028005.1. Taxonomy (GTDB): domain Bacteria; phylum Bacillota; class Bacilli; order Bacillales; family Bacillaceae_F; genus Alkalihalobacterium; species Alkalihalobacterium chitinilyticum. The sequence goes on along the minus strand of NZ_JAOTPO010000010.1, from coordinate 138,525 downwards.
TCTTTTCCAAGCGGTTCAATTCCAACTGTTCCTACAATTTCTTTTTCGTCCGTTTCTACAACTAAAAAGTGATCGAGCCTTTTTTCAATTCCTTCTTCCGTTAAACCGGCTTTTGCCACTAGGCGTTGAATCGGTAGTAAATCCTTTGCTTCAGCAATTCGTATAACAATTGACACGAACTCGTCCTCCCTTAAAATCAGTTATCTATTAACTACAACCAATATATGAGTGGACTCTATCAATTATTCTACTTTTTCTATTATTAGGCAAACCAACTTTTTACCGTATCAAAAATTTCAAAGACGAAGAATTTTACTTCTACTTCATTTTCTACTTCCACCGCTTCATGATTCTCTTCATGCTCTATTGCATCACCATTTGAAAAATCTAAGAAACATAACGGTGGAAATAAGACACACCACCAATTCTCGCCATTGCCACTACCAAGTGTAATTAATACGGCATCATATTCTCCCGCTGGATAAACTAAGTGACCATATAACTTCGTTGGAAATTGAACTCTATTAAACTCTACATTAAAGGATTGCTTAATTCCGTTATTTGCTAGTTTTTTTGCAACAATTGCTTCTATTTCTTCTAAATTCGCTTCGATTACATCTTTCGCTTCATCCATTGAGTCGATATGCAGCACCCAGTCGGTGATCGTCGCATTCACCTCATCGCGAATGTCTCTTTTTAACATTTGATCTTTAATCGAGTCGCTATTAGCAAGGATCCGTAAGCGAATCGCATCCTCTTGGCTGACTTCATCGTGGAAAGAAGCAGCTGCCATATAATTTTGAGACTCCCAATTCATTACTAGAATAAAAACAAAGAATAATAGATAAAAAAGAACTTTAAAATTCATATAAGTGCTCCCACCTTTCTACACCAACAGTGTCGTCTAGGTGAAGCACTTTTAAACTAAAAAGTATTCGACAAATTCAACAACGTTTTCTTCTTATAAAATAGCAGCTCTTCTATCCCTATAGCACGCTTCCTCGAGAGATGCTAGACTCTACCACTCCGCAAAGACCATTCGATCTTTTCCATTAATGTCAAACACGACTTCAACACTAGCCTTCGGAAATTTGTCTTTTAAAAGTTGTGAGACCGCTTCCCCTTGACCAGCCCCAATTTCAAAGGCAACCATTGCATGATCACCGGTTACAAAAGGAATTTCGTCTGTAAGCCGTCGGTAAAAATCGAGACCGTCTTCACCACCATAAAGAGCACTAGCCGGTTCTTTCTCGCTGACATACGGTGATAGCGTCTCTTGCTCCCCAATCGGAATATACGGTGGATTGGAAACGACGATATCGACCTTGTCATTTGAGCGAATGAGTGGTTGTAGCAAGTCTCCATGGATCCAAGTTACATCAGCACCTAACTTTGTCCCATTTTCTTTCGCAACAGTGAGTGCAGCTTCCGAAATGTCTACTGCTGTTACTTGCATTTTTTCACTCTCTAACGCTAGGGTAATCGCAATCGCCCCACTGCCTGTCCCGACATCAACCACTTTTACCGTCGTTTGCTCTGAATATTTCTTTGCCATTCGTTGCAAAACGCCCTGAACCAGCTCTTCCGTTTCCGGTCTTGGAATCAATACATCTTGATTTACAATAAAAGTTCGCTCATAAAACTGCTCCACACCCGTTAAATGTTGAACAGGCGTCCCGTCAGCATAGGAATGAATGTCGGCGATAAAATGTTGATGTTGCTCTTCTGACAATTCATCATGCATGGCCATGTATAATTGCGTTAAATCTTTTTGTAAATGATGCTTTAATAAAATTTGTGCGACAGGCTGCTCCAAGTTCCGCTCTTCTAAAAAAGAAGAAGCCCATTTAAGGGCTTCGTGTACTTTCATCGGTTGCTTCATATTACGAATCAGCCTTTGTCATAAGGTCTGCTTGTTCTTCAACGATTAAAGCATCGATGATTTCATCAAGCTTTCCTTGAAGAATTTGATCTAATTTTTGTAACGTCAGCCCGATACGATGGTCCGTTACACGGCTTTGCGGGAAGTTGTACGTACGGATACGTTCCGAACGGTCACCTGTCCCAACTGCAAGCTTACGGTTTTCTGAGTACTCAGCTTGAGCTTCTTGTTGGAACTTATCATAAATACGCGCACGAAGAACTTTCATCGCTTTATCTTTATTTTTAATTTGTGACTTCTCATCTTGACATGATACAACGATTCCCGTTGGTAAGTGCGTTAAGCGAACAGCAGACATTGTCGTATTAACACTTTGCCCACCAGGTCCACTCGAAGCGAACGTATCGACACGGATATCTTTGTCGTGAACTTCAACTTCTACTTCTTCCGCTTCTGGTAAAACCGCAACCGTTGCTGTTGATGTATGAATACGTCCGCCCGATTCCGTTTCAGGAACACGTTGTACACGGTGAGCACCGTTTTCATACTTTAGCTTCGAATAAGCACCTTTACCATTAATCATAAAGATGACCTCTTTAAAGCCACCCACACCTGTTGTATTTGCTTCCATGACTTCAGTCTTCCAGCCTTGCGTTTCTGCAAAACGGCTGTACATACGATACAAGTCGCCAGCAAATAATGCCGCTTCGTCTCCTCCAGCAGCACCGCGGATTTCCATGATAACGTTTTTGTCATCATTCGGGTCTTTTGGCAGTAAAAGAACTTTCAAACGAGCTTCAAGCTCTGTTTGTTGTTTTCCTAATTCACTAATTTCTTCTTTTACCATTTCGTGCATTTCATTATCAAGCTTTTCTTCAAGCATTGCTTTCGCTTCCTTATATTGCTCGACAACACTCTTATATTCGCGATAAGCTTGCACCGTTTCTTCTAGATCGGATTGTTCTTTTGAATATTCACGTAATTTTTTCGAGTCGCTAATGACTTCAGGGTCACTTAGCATTTCATTTAATCGGTCATATCTGTCTTCTAGTGATTGCAGACGTTCTAACACACGCTTCACCTCATTATTTCAGTCCATAACAGTCTAATTATAGTATAAGCCACCTCGGGAGTCAAAATGAGTATAATCTTTTGCATCCTGCAGCTTTTTTCATAATCTCAAACCTCTTATCTATTCAGTCTAACCGCAATTCAGTCCGTTTAACGGCATAATTTAGACTTTTTCACTCTATCATCATTGGTTTTCAAAAGCCGTATTCGGGAATAGTAGTAGTGCGACAGGTCCTATGAAAAGGATGAAACGAAAAAAAGAGGTGATTGAAATGAAGTATGTCATCATTGGAGGCGATGCAGCGGGAATGAGTGCTGCGATGCAGATTGTAAGAAACGAAGAAAACCCTACTATTATTACGTTAGAAAGAGGCGGCTATTATTCCTATGCACAATGCGGTCTTCCTTATGTTGTTGGCGGGCATATTCCTACGACCGAAAAGCTAGTCGCGAGAGATGTAGAAACGTTTCGTGAAAAATATAAAATCGATGCGCGTACTTATCATGAAGTCAATCAAATCGACCCAAACAAAAAAACGGTAAGCGGCACTAATCTAAAAAATAACGAAAGATTTACAATTGAATATGATAAACTACTGATCGCCACTGGCGCTGATCCTGTTCTGCCTAATTGGGAAGGCCGCGATTTAAAAGGAATTCATACGATTAAAACGATACCCGATATTAAAGATCTACAGGAAAACCTCGGTCGACAGGTGAAAAAAGCAACGATTATCGGCGGGGGCTACATTGGTTTAGAGATGGCGGAAAACCTCGTAGATATCGGACTTGAAGTGGCTATCATTGAACAACAAAACCAATTGGCAACCATCTTTGATAAAGACATGGCCAACCTCATACACGATGAAGCGGAAAAACACGGTGTTCACTTATACTTAAACGAATCCGTTAAATCGTTTGAAGGCGCAAATGGAATGGTACAAAAAATAAATACCGATAAACAACAACTCGATACCGATCTCGTCATCGTTGCTGTTGGAGCAAGACCTAATACAAGCTTTTTAAAAGACACTGGCCTTCATTTTTTCGTAAACGGGGCAATTATGGTTGATGCCTATATGAAAACGAATCTCGAGGATGTGTGGGCTGCAGGAGACTGCGCTACTCAATTTCACCGGGTGAAGCAAAAAAATGATCATATTCCTCTAGGCACCCACGCCAATAAGCAAGGAAGAGTTGCGGGGTTAAATATGGCAGGCATTCACCGGCTATTTAAGGGCGTGACAGGAACATCGATTTTAAAATTCTTTGATCTCACGTTGGCTCGAACCGGTTTGAATGAAACAGAAGCCCAGCAATTAGGATTGGAATACGAAATTATTTCAGGTGAGGCCTTGCACATCGCAGGTTACTACCCTGACCCGAAACAACTACAGTTAAAAATGATTTACGATAAAGCTACGAACCGGTTATTAGGTGCCCAAGTGATTGGTGAAGCAGGCGTCGATAAGCGCATTGATGTTTTATCTGTCGCTCTCTACCATGAAATGACGGTCACCGAATTAGAGGACTTAGATTTGGCCTATGCGCCTCCTTATAATGGCGTTTGGGACCCCATCCAACAATTAGCTCGCCGGCAGCGATAGCTTGTTTTTGAGTGGTTTCTATATTTTGCAATGCATTAGCATGGGTTCAATTTTAATTTTTGTTAAGACAGCGCTTCTCTATCTTTAGAGCTCATTTATTCCCTTTACTGGTAAAATAATGCTCTATTCTCGCTTTAGAGCTCATTTATTCCTTTTACTGGTAAAACAATGCTCTATCTCTCGCTTTAGAGCCCAATTATTCCTTTTACTGGCAAAATATTGTTCTATTTCTTGCTTTAGAGCTCCATTATTCCTTTTACTGGAAAAATTTTGCTCTATCTCTCACTTTAGAGCTCATTTATTCCTTTTAGTGACAAAATTGAGCTCTATCTCTTGCTTTAGGTTTCATTTATTCCTTTTATTTACAAAATTGAGCTCTATCTCTTGCTTTAGAGTTTAATTATTCCTTTTTATGTAAAAATGTGCTCTGTCACTCGTTTTAGAACAGGACTATTCCTTATTCTAATAAAATAATGCCACACCCTCAATGCATCAACGTGGCTTCTGACACTAAACTCGTGTAGCAATGTTTTTCTCTGCTTTGGCGCAACTGATGAAACAAAAATGAGGTGACTCAGGGCGTATAGATCTTAAGCTTCTGCCTTACCAGACTAGAAGCGCTGATCCATACGAACGAGTCGACCTCATAACAAGAGATTATTGTTGTTGTTCCCCTGTATTTACGTGAATTTGATACCGCGGAATCCCTTGCCGTAAAGCAGTTCGCAATTCCTTGAGTTTCTTTTCTTTTGCTTTCCCCTGGAAGTTTCCGGCGTCATCGACATTCACCCAAACATGACTTCCAGCCATAATAATCATCCCTGGCCTAAAGCCTTTTAACTCGACGATTTCTCTAATTTTATCTTGATCGTCACCTAAGTCTTGCCTGTCTGGTGTTAATGTACGGAAACTTGCACTATGATTTACTTCTCCTTCATGTAGAGGAATTGGCCGGTGATTAATGACGTGGTAATTAATCGGACCAGGTCCTAACATCCCATAGCTAATGTCTTGGCCTGCCGCCTGTTGTCCAGATCCGCCTGGGTTTCCCCCTAACGCTTGCGGAGGATTGGCCGGCGTACAAGCCGAAAGCAGTAAAGCACTTAATCCACAGCCAATTATGAACTTCTTCATTGTAGGGCACCTCCATTGCAACATTCATGAAGCTGCATTTATAGAGTACCCGTTACCCGTCATTACTTACTGCACAAATTTACCCAACCTTAACTTTTCGTCAGCATCTGACTTTTTCCACTTTAACGAGCTGCGGTTTTTCAGGTACAACATGACAATGACGACAACGCGGTTCATAGCTTTCAGAAGCGCCGACTAAAATAATCGGGTCATGATAACTCGCCGGTCGTCCTTCAATCAAGCGCTGTGTTCTGCTCGCTGGTGAACCACAGCAAGGACAAACGGCATGTAATTTTTGCACTTCTTCGGCTAATGACAAGAGTAGTGGCATTGGACCAAATGGCTCTCCACGGAAATCCTGATCTAATCCCGCACAGATGACCCTTTTTCCTTTGTTAGCCAGCTCATCGACCACACCAACAATGTTTTCGTCAAAAAATTGGATTTCATCAATGGCAACTACTTGTGTATCTTCTTTTACCGATTTTAAAATGTCTATTGCTTGTCCGACTGGCTGTGCCATTACTTTCGAACCGCTATGTGAAACAACTTCGACTTCACTGTATCGATTATCGATCACCGGCTTAAAGACTTGAACCTTTAAATTTCCGTAGCTGACTCTTCGGACACGTCGAATGAGTTCTTCTGACTTTCCAGAAAACATACTTCCACAGATGACCTCAATCCAGCCTTCCTTTTTCATTAAGTACATGCAACGTTCCCCACCCTTATGCATTGTTGTTCTATATAAAAAGCTTCCAAGTCACTCGTAATATTTCTATGCGAAAAAAACATTTTTGCTAATCGTTTCTCTTCAATGTGAATAGAATCCATAGCAATTGTACACGGGAGCTAGAGCTGATATTGTTTAGTTTTTACATCTCTAGATATGAAAAAACAGGCAAGTTGGTACTTGCCTGTATCTTCCTAATCGGATATTACTTAAGATTATATTTTTTCTTGAAGCGGTCAACACGGCCACCAGCATCAGCAAGCTTTTGCTTACCAGTGTAGAATGGGTGTGAATCAGCACTAATTTCCACTTTAAGTAATGGATACTCGTTACCGTCTTCCCACTCAATCGTTTCGTTTGAGTACTTCGTAGAACCGCTTAGAAACTTGAATCCAGTAGTTGTATCTAAGAATACCACTTTACGGTAATCTGGATGGATTTCTGGTCTCATTCGTTTCAACTCCTTCCGCCCTGAATCTTTTCGAAACAGAGTTTAAAATCACACATGACGAAATTATAACAAGGCATAGACCATTTTGCAACTTTATTTTGAATATAGTTGCTGGATAATACCGGAACTTTATCTTCTGCCTTTCTTAAACCCGCTCATCTCTTTTTCCATCGCTTCAAAAAAGTCTTCATTTGTCTTTGTTTCTTTAATTCTGCGAATGAAGTGATCCATGAAGTCTGGAGAGTCTGTCATTGTTTTGCGAATCGCCCACATTTTTTCTAACTGATCCTTCGGTAAAAGCAGCTCTTCTTTACGCGTTCCTGAACGTAAAATATCAATCGCAGGGAAAATACGACGTTCAGCCAATTTACGGTCTAAGTGTAATTCCATGTTACCTGTACCTTTAAATTCTTCATAGATAACATCGTCCATTCGAGAACCTGTCTCCACTAAGGCTGTAGCTAAGATCGTTAAGCTTCCACCCTCTTCAATATTTCTTGCGGCACCGAAGAAACGTTTCGGTCGGTGGAACGCTGCAGGATCAATCCCCCCTGATAATGTACGTCCACTCGGCGGAATGACAAGGTTATAAGCACGCGCCAGTCGAGTTATACTATCCATTAAAATGACAACGTCTTTCTTATGCTCCACTAGACGCATTGCCCGTTCTAATACTAACTCGGCGACTTTAATATGATTTTCTGGGACTTCATCAAACGTTGAGCTAACAACTTCTGCTTTTACAGAACGTTCGATATCTGTTACTTCCTCCGGACGCTCATCAATAAGTAAAACGATTAGTTCCACATCCGGCTGATTTTCAGCAATGCTGTTGGCTACTTCTTTCAGTAATGACGTTTTACCTGCTTTCGGCGGCGCTACGATCAGACCACGTTGTCCAAATCCAACCGGTGAAATGACATCGATAATTCGTGATGAAATTTTCTTAGGGTTTGGTGTTTCTAACTGAATTTTTTCATTCGGATAAAGAGGAGTTAAGGCCGGAAAGTGAGGACGTTCCTTTGAAGTATCTGGGTCTTCACCGTTTACCGCTTCTACATGTAAAAGTCCGTGATAACGCTCGTTTTCCTTTGGCGGTCTTACTTTACCTGAAACTTTATCACCATTTCTTAGATCAAATCGGCGAATTTGCGATGCGGAAATGTAAATATCTTCTTGGCTTGGAAGATAATTAATTGGTCTTAAAAATCCAAATCCTTCTGATTGAATAATTTCAAGAACACCTTCCATAAACATTAATCCATCTTTTTCAGCTTGTCCTTTTAAAATCGCAAAGATTAATTCTTTTTTGTTTAACTTACTATAGTAAGAAACTTTATATTCTTTCGCAAGCTCATAAAGTTCTTTCAATTTCTTATTTTCTAATTCTGCTAAATTAATTCCCATTGGGACACCACGCTTTTCTTTTATACTAAAAAATACCCTTATTTGAATCAAATAAACACTTTCATACGTCAGCAGCCACACTTATGTACTTTGTGTTATTTTTTTAAAAATTAAATCAACGAACACTGCTTTATCTAAAAAATGATTTTAAGCTGAATAAAATGAATGAATTCATTCGGGAAACGATCTCTTAATAAAAGAAGGAGTAAAATGAAGTTTAATAGCATTTGAAAATGTAGGATCTATTTATTTTGCGTATAGTTACTATTTTAACCACACTATAGAGATTTATTCAATTATTCTTTACTAAAATTCATAAAAAAATTGGATACCACAGATATTCGCTGGTGGCATCCAATTAACTTTATTTAATAACTAAGTCTGGTTTCTTTTTCATACTATGCTTTCCATCGACAAATCGAACCGTTCCTGATTTTGCACGCATAACTAACGATTGTGTTACGGCAGTAGTCCCTTTATAACGGACTCCTCTTAAAAGCTCTCCATCCGTTACACCCGTAGCTGCAAAGATCGCATCGTCACCTTTTACTAAATCATCCATCATTAAAACACGATTCGGATCGTCAATTCCCATTTTACGGCAACGCTCTAATTCTTCTTCATTTTGCGGTAATAACTTTCCTTGAAGTTCTCCGCCTAGACATTTTAGTCCGACCGCTGCTAGTACACCCTCAGGCGCCCCTCCAGAACCTAGCATAATGTCTACACCTGTATCCTCAAATGCGGTATTAATAGCAGCTGCAACATCACCATCAGGCATAAGTTTAATTCTAGCACCCGCTTCACGAATTTCCTTAATCATTTGCGCATGGCGCTCACGATTTAAGATCGCGACAACTAAATCTTCAATATCCTTATTTTTGGCCTTCGCAACAGCAGCTAAATTCTCAGCGATAGGTGCATCAATATTCACTTTACCCACTGATTCTGGTCCTACTGCAATTTTATCCATATACATGTCTGGTGCATGTAATAAACAGCCGTGGTCCGCAACAGCAATGACAGCCAGTGCATTCCATTGACCGGATGCTACGATATTTGTTCCTTCTAACGGATCTACAGCAACATCGACACGAGGGCCATAGCCTGTCCCTAGCTTTTCACCTATGTATAACATCGGTGCTTCGTCCATTTCACCTTCACCGATAACAACAGTTCCTTTCATCGGAATCGTGTCAAATACATCACGCATAGCTCCTGTTGCCGCTTCATCTGCTTCATCTTTTTTCCCGCGACCCATCCAACGTGCAGACGCAAGGGCTGCAGCTTCTGTTACTCGTACAAGCTCCATTGATAGACTTCGTTCCATATCGATTCTCCCCTTTTATTCAGTTGTTTGGAAAGCTGAAGTGCCTGCTTACGAGCAGCTGGCTGCCCATACGTGCCTAACGTTAGACACCGTTGAAAAACCATACAACATAAATCACATTAAGCAAGGCATCTTTCCTAACTATAAACTGTCATAAAATTAATCTCTCTTATACTATACTACTTCCAGCTTTAGGATTGAAGTCTCTATGAACTTTTTACTTGTTCGACTTCTTCATCTGACATTTTTTCACGCCATACTTTAGCACCTAAGTTTAACAGTTTATTTTCCAGGTCCTCATAGCCCCGGTCCACGTGTTCTAGGCCCGTTAGTTCTGTAACACCTTCTGCTAGTAAGCCGGCAATAACAAGAGCCGCACCTGCACGCAAGTCACTAGCTCTAACTTTTGCACCTTGAAGTTTTGTTGGTCCTGAAATAATCGCTGAACGACCTTCAACCTTTACATTAGCTCCCATACGGCGTAATTCATCAATATGCTTAAAGCGGGCGTTATAAATCGTATCTGTTACAATGCTCGTTCCTTCGGCTTGAGTGAGCAAAGTGCCGAATGGTTGCTGTAAATCCGTCGGGAACCCTGGATAAACTAAGGTTTTAATATCAACGCCAGTTTTCGCAAGGCAATTGTGGATTAACACTTGATCGTCATTGGTCTCAATCTTTAAACCCATTTCTCGAAGCTTCGCAATTAACGACTCGACGTGATATGGGATAATATTATCGATTAAGATTTTTTGTCCGATGGCAGCAGCCATAATCATGTAGGTTCCTGCTTCAATTCGATCCGGGATAATCGAATGACGGCAACCATGTAATTCTTCTACACCGTCGATTCGAATGACATTGGTTCCTACCCCTTTAATCTTAGCACCCATGCTGTTCAGCAATGTAGCCACATCAATAATCTCCGGCTCTTTTGCGGCATTTTCAATAATCGTGCGGCCCTTTGCTTTTACAGCCGCTAACATAATGTTAATCGTTGCACCGACACTCACAACATCTAAGTAAATCTTTGCGCCTCGCAGTTCATCCGCTCGTAAGTAAATGGCTCCTTGCTCATTTGTTACGGTTGCTCCAAGTGCTTCAAAGCCTTTAATATGTTGGTCAATTGGTCTTGGCCCTAGATTGCAACCACCCGGTAAACCAATCACTGCTTTTTTAAATTTTCCGAGCATCGCACCCATTAAATAGTAGGAAGCACGAAGCTTCTTCACTTTTCCATTAGGCAGAGGCATGGCTACCATATCTTTAGGATCGACAATCATTTCATGGTCTTTTAACTCGACCTTTCCACCTATTTCTTCTAATAAGTCTGCTAATAATTGTACATCTGATATTCTCGGTAAGTTATCAATCGTTACAGTGGAATCAGCTAATATTGCTGCCGGAATCAGGGCTACAGCACTGTTTTTCGCTCCGCTAATTTGTACTGTTCCCTCTAGAGGGTAACCACCTTCGATAAGTAATTTCTCCATACTGATTCACTTCCTCATCCAATCTCATCTTTTTTAAAGTGAATGATCTATCGTTTTGCTCATGTTATCATGCACATACTTCCCATTATAACCAATTTCAATTCAGATAAAGGGTTTTTTTAAAATTTTAAGTATTTTTTCATACCATTTTGGTAACTTACAAAGAAAAAAAGCCGACTCAGGTTGTGTAGCTCCCTCCAACACCTGATTAGTAAAATAAAGATGTTCTAGCATCAGTAATCGGTAAGTAGGGTGCCTGACACTATCGTTGAGTCAGCTGCTTTTTCTGTTTTTTATCTATTTACTTTTTTGTTTTTCCCAGTCGGCTAAAAACTTTTCAATTCCTTGATCCGTTAAAGGGTGCTTAACGAGTTGATGAATGACTTTATATGGAATCGTTCCAATGTGTGCACCTCTTGCCGCTGCTTCGCTCACATGAACGGGGTGTCTTATCGATGCAGCAATAATTTCTGTTTGAATTCCATGGACGTCAAAAATTTCAACAATCTGAGTGATTAAATCTAAACCATTGTGCCCAATATCGTCTAAGCGCCCAAGAAATGGTGATACATATGTAGCACCTGCTCTAGCAGCAAGCAGTGCTTGAACCGCTGAGAAGATAAGCGTCACATTCGTTTTAATCCCCAACTCAGAAAAAGCATGTACTGCTTTAAGCCCGTCTACTGTCATCGGGACTTTAATTGTAATATTAGGGGCAATTGCTGCAAGCTCTTTTCCTTCTTCAATCATTCCTGCAGCATCTGTTGCAATTACTTCTGCACTCACAGACCCTGATACAATTGCTGTAATTTCACGTAAACGTTCATGAAAATCAACACCTTCTTTAGCAACAAGTGAAGGATTCGTCGTCACTCCTGCTAAAATACCTAGATCATTCGCTTCGCGAATTTCATTAATATTTGCTGTATCGATAAAGAATTTCATTTTGCTCCCCCTATCCATCGTTGTCGATTTTCATTTTTTCGACTATTAATAATGAAGAGTTAAAAGCAGAAGATTATATTCTGCTCTTAACTCTTGCTGATGAGTATTATGCTTTATTTGAAGAACCAAATTCACGCATTTTGCCTTTAACCGTTTCTTTAATTGCATCACGTGCAGGCCCTAAGAATTTTCTTGGGTCATAAAGATCCGGCTTTTCAGCTAAAACTTCACGAACTGCTTTCGCTGAAGAAATTTGGCTTTCTGTATTTACATTGATTTTTGCGTGACCATATTCGATCGCTTTTTGAACATCTTTTGTCGGAATACCTGTTCCACCATGAAGAACTAGTGGAATACCAACTAATTCGTCTATTTCTTTCATACGGTCAAAACCTAAGTTAGGCTCACCTTTATATGGACCGTGAACTGAACCTAATGCAGGCGCGAAGCAATCTACACCTGTTTCACGAACTAATTGCTCACACTCAGATGGAATCGCGTATGCTGCTTCTGCTTCATCAACGATTAAATCATCTTCTTGACCACCGATACGTCCAAGTTCAGCTTCTACAGATACTCCGAGAGCATGTGCAACAGCAACAACTTGTTTTGTGATAGCGATGTTTTCTTCAAGCGGGTGGTGAGAGCCGTCGATCATAACGGAAGTGAATCCAGCGTGAATAGCCTCTACACACTTTTCGAAGCTAGATCCATGGTCTAAGTGAATTGCTACTGGAACCGTAACATTGTACTCTTCCATTAAAGATTTCACCATATTTACAATTGTTTTGAAGCCACCCATATAGCGAGCAGCACCTTCAGATACTCCACAAATGACTGGAGATTTTTCTTCTTCAGCCGCTAATAAAATCGCTTGAGTAAACTCCAAGTTATTTAAGTTAAATTGTCCAACAGCGTACTTTTCAGCCTTTGCTTTATTAAGCATTTCTGTCATTGAAACTAAAGGCATTTCTTCATCCTCCTTAAATTAAAGCTACATCTAGCCATCTTAACTTACCGATATTCGCGGGTAAATTCTTTTTCAAGATACCCTTAATGAGAAAAAAATATCCAAAACCAATAATATGTATTCAAATCATTTCCATGACTGGTAAGCGTAATATGACCGTAACCCATTATAGCATAACAATGCTTTTTGTAAAAAAGGAGACTGTGTTAATTCTTTAAGGCGAATTTTTGTCTATCCAATATTTTTTGACTTGAAGTTCTCTTTAATAACATTACGCACATCGTCAATATCGAAAGGCTTAGCGAAGTGATTAATCGCTCCTAGGTTTAGTGCCTCATTGATCATATTCAATTCTCCGTACGCCGTCATCATCATCACATCGACATGCGGTTTAATTTCCTTAATACGTTTAAGAATTTCAAGTCCATCCATTCCTGGAATTTTCATATCTAATAAAACGAGGTCCGGCACTTCCTCTTCCACGATTTTCAGCGCTTGAACTCCGTTAGCAGCCTGAAACATTGTATACCCATCTTTTTGAAGAATTTCATTTAATAACACACGAATTCCATACTGATCGTCTACGACTAATATTTTTTTTGGCAATGGTTTACCCTCCTGTTGGTTATCTATATTTTAGGTTTTATTCTTAAAATACTGTTTAATCCAATTATTTATATTCTCTATACATTTGTGATTTTCCTCTTTTTTGGTTATATTCAATGAGAAAAATTATTTGAAAGAATTAGAGGAGTATTGAAAATGATACAAATATTTACAACGCAATTAAGTGGAAAAATGAAGTCGTTAAAAGAAAAGCACGAGGAATTGATTGAGGATTGCAGCCGTATGATGGCCCAATCAGTGGTCAGTGGACATTCTCTTTATTTATTTGCTTCAGGAGAAATGAAAAGTGTTATTCCTCAGTTTATAGATGGCATCGACAGCTTTGAAAATGTAAAAGTAATTGAAAGCGTGGAGGATTTACCCCTTTTAGAGGATCAAGATACCACTTTCATCTTCTCACCTTCCAGCCACGATGAAAAGGCACTGGAAATCGCCCATGCAATAACAGCTAAAAATAAATCGTTTATTGCAGTCCTCGGTGAAACGAAGGAAGACCAGGATGATGACGGCGGGTTACATTCTTTAACTGACCTGACGTTTCAATTACAAGCTAGTCCAATGGTTCCTACCGATGACGGCTCCCGTATCGGAACGCCCACAGCTCTTCTTGCGCTGTTTGTCTTTCATTGCCTTCACTTAACTACAACAGATATTTTAGCTGAGTATGAGTGATCGGTGCTGCAGAACGTTCTAGATAGCAATTGAGCTTCTATTTAGCGTTACGCCGATATGTGATGCAGTTTCGCCGATATAGTAGAAATTTCGCCGATATCTGTTGCGACTTCGTCGATATATTAAAAGTTACGCCGATATCTGGTGCAATTGGGCCGATAACTTTATGCTTCTTCGTCGCCAAACCGGATTCCCAGCAAAAAAATAAAAAAAACGAGTAGGATCACAGGGATCTTACTCGTTTTTTCGCTTAAATATAAAATTCGGCCTTATTCAGCTCTTAAAATGCACCGTTTGAAGTTGTTTCTTTTACAACAGCGCCTTTATTTAATGATGCGTTAATAAACTCACGGAATAACGGTTGTGGTCTTGTTGGTCTTGAAACAAATTCTGGGTGGAACTGAGATGCTACGTAAAACGGATGGTCTTGGATTTCAATGATCTCTACTAAGCGACCATCTGGGCTCGTCCCTGAGAAAACAAAACCTTTTTCTTCCATTTGTTGGCGATACTCATTATTGAACTCGTAACGGTGACGGTGACGCTCGTACACCACTTGCTCTTCGTATGCTTGTTGAGCCACACTGCCTTCAACTAATTTACAAGGATACAGCCCTAGACGTAACGTTCCGCCCATATCTTCAACATCTTTTTGCTCTGGTAAGAGGTCAATGATCGGATAGTTTGTTTCTGGATTTAGCTCAGCTGAGTTTGCTCCTTCTAAGCCAAGAACGTTGCGTGCAAATTCGATTGATGCTAGTTGCATTCCTAGGCAAATTCCTAACATAGGCACTTTGTTTTCCCTTGCATATTGAAGCGCTGCAATTTTACCTTCAACACCGCGGTCGCCAAATCCACCAGGAATTAGAATTCCGTCAGCATCTCCAAGTAATTCTTTCACGTTCTCTGGTGTTACTTCCTCAGAGTTTACCCATTTGATTTCAATATCTGAATCGAATGCATACCCTGCATGGCGAAGCGCTTCTGCAACTGATAAATATGCATCTGGTAACGCTACATATTTACCAACAAGAGCAATCTTCGTTTTCTTCGAGAGGTTTTGTACTTTATTAACAAGAGCTTGCCACTCGACCATGTCTGCATCGCCGCATTGCAGACCTAAATAGTTACATACAATATCATCTAAGTCTTGAGCTTGAAGGTCTAATGGTACTTGATATAATGTTTCTGCATCGCGTGCTTCTATGACCGCATTTTTATCGATATCACAGAATAACGCAATTTTTTCTTTCATATCTTGAGGTACTGGCTTTTCTGTACGAACGACAATAACGTTCGGCTGAATTCCCAGACTGCGAAGTTCTTTTACACTATGTTGAGTCGGCTTTGACTTCATTTCACCAGCAGCTGCTAAGTAAGGAATTAACGTACAGTGAACATACATAACATTGTTTACGCCCACGTCACTTTTAATTTGACGGATCGCTTCAAGGAACGGTAAGCTCTCGATATCCCCTACAGTACCTCCGATCTCTGTAATAACAACATCTGCTTTTGTTTCACGGGCGGCACGGAATACACGCTCTTTGATTTCGTTCGTAACATGTGGAATAACTTGTACCGTTCCACCTAGGTAATCGCCACGGCGTTCTTTTTTAATAACAGTTGAGTAAATTTTACCCGTTGTCACGTTACTGTTTTGGCTTAAGTTAATATCGATAAAACGCTCATAGTGACCTAAGTCTAGATCTGTTTCCGCTCCATCATCTGTTACGAACACTTCCCCGTGCTGATATGGGCTCATTGTTCCTGGGTCCACGTTAATATAAGGGTCAAATTTTTGAATCGTTACTTTTACCCCTCGATTTTTTAATAAACGTCCAAGTGAAGCTGCTGTAATTCCTTTTCCTAATGAGGAAACAACGCCTCCGGTAACAAAAATATACTTCGTACTCAATCTCATCTACCCCTTTTGAAAAATATTTATCTGTAAAAAAATTAAAAATAAATTCCATTTATCGGTTGGCTCAATATGTAACTGTATGTCGGTTAGTATATCCTTGTATTGGTGAAAGAACCCAATAAAAAAACAAAAGTGAGACTTCTCCCTAAAAAGGGGGCGCTCACTTTTGTTAAAACTACAGTTTATATATATTCGAATATTTAATTCTTCTTCAATAGCCCAAAAATGATTTTACCTAGTTCGACAAGAAAAGTCAATATTATATATGTTTTATTCCTAACTTTTGTTGATTGGCTCGTCTGTTTTCAATGAATGACTGTTAACTTAATTCATCGTCCTCTTCGGCAGCGTCTTCATCTTCTTCTTCAAATTCTTCCTCTTCATCATCCGAGAAGCCATCTAAATCTTCCTCTTCAAAATCTTCGCTGTCTTCATTATCAGCTAATTCATCCAGCTCATCTTCGATTTCTTCAAATTCATCTTCGAAATCCTCGAACTCTTCATCAACTTCGAAGTCATCTTCTTCAGTTGCTTTCGCTTTTTTACGCGGCTTAGCTGTAATGATATCTTCTTCAATTTTTTCAATTGGATACCACGCCTTAAGGCCCCATTCGTTATTACCAATACACATAAATCGGCCGTCGACGTTTAAATCTGTATAGAGGTATGAGATGCGCTTTTTCTTTTCTTCTTCTGACATACCTTTTAGTTCTACTACTCGGTTTAGTAAGTCAAAATAATTAAAAGTTTGTTGTTTATTTTCTTTTAAAACATGATAGGCCACTTCAACCATTGATAGTTCTTCTAGTTCTTCACGGCTGTATGCACTAATACTCATACTCACGCACTCCTTTGTCATTTCGTTCATCTATTATGTAATGTTCTAGTTTAGCTGGTAGAAAAACACGCTTTAACACCGAGAATAGTGAAAGTCGTTGGCTTTTCTTACATATCATTCGTTAAAAGAAGTTCAGTCTCCTTTAAGTATATAAAAAATCATACTTTTCATTATAAACATATTTTAAGGTAATATGCTAGAAATGTTAAAAAAAATTCTAAAATCTACTACTTGACGCGAGGACTTCGTTAATTGTTGTATTGCAGTTTGTGGTTCCAATTGGCAGATACGTGAAACAGCTGTCGAAATAGTTGTCAGTTTTTTATTTTTTGCTGATTATAGTAAATTTTATTGGGTACTGGTGTTCAATTGACTGTATTTTGACTTTGTAAGTCTTAGATCCAAGAGTGATCTGGTTTGTAGTTTTAGTTTATTGTCCGAATCGAAGTATTTATTGTCCGATTTTTAGTTTTATTGTCTAAATTGGAAAGTTTATTGTCCGATTTTTTATTTTATTGTCCGAATTCGTGATTTTATTGTCCAAAGTATGTCCAGCGCTCCTATATATAATCACAAAAATTTTCATCCAATTAGTCGATTACAAGTGAGCAATCTAATATACTAACACGTTGAAGCCGGGCTTCAACCCCAGTTAAACGAGATCCAGGCCCCTAAGCTGAAAAAGAAGCTGACTCGCGGTGTCTGTCAGCTCTACGCTGTTGCAAACACATTGAGTCAGCTTCGGTTACCTGCAAAAGGTTATTTCTACTTTCTTACATGTTACGACGGTATTGGCCACCGACTTGATATAATGCTGATGTGATTTGGCCAAGACTCGCTACTTTAACAGTCTCCATCAACTCAGCAAAGATGTTTCCGCCGCTCATTGCTGTTTCTTGCAGACGTTTTAAAGCAGCCGCTGATTCGTCTTTATGGCTCTCTTGGAACGCTCTTAAGTTCGCAATTTGCTGCTCTTTTTCTTCTTTCGTTGCACGTGCTAATTCCATTTCAAACTCTTCTTCTTCTGGTTGATTTGGATTAATATACGTGTTTACACCGATGATTGGTAATTCACCTGTATGTTTTTGCATTTCATAGTGCATCGACTCTTCTTGAATTTTCGAACGTTGGTACTGTGTTTCCATTGCACCTAACACGCCGCCGCGGTCATTGATGCTTTCTAACTCGCGAAGTACTGCTTCTTCCACTAAATCTGTTAACTCATCAATGATGTATGAACCTTGAAGTGAGTTTTCGTTTTTCGCAAGTCCTAACTCTTTTGTAATGATCATTTGAATCGCCATCGCACGACGAACTGATTCTTCTGTTGGTGTTGTGATCGCTTCATCGTATGCATTCGTGTGTAACGAGTTACAGTTATCGTAGATCGCCATTAACGCTTGAAGCGTTGTACGAATATCATTAAAATCAATTTCCTGAGCATGTAATGAACGACCTGAAGTTTGGATGTGGTACTTTAACTTCTGGCTGCGCTCATTTGCAACATATTTTTTCTTCATAACCGTTGCCCAAATACGACGAGCGACACGGCCGATTACTGTATACTCAGGGTCTAAACCGTTACTAAAGAAGAATGATAGGTTTGGAGCAAAATCGTCAATGCTCATTCCGCGGCTTAAGTAGTACTCTACATAAGTAAAGCCGTTAGCTAGTGTAAACGCAAGCTGACTGATTGGGTTCGCTCCAGCTTCAGCAATGTGATAGCCTGAGATCGATACCGAATAGTAGTTTCTTACTTTTTGATCGATGAAGTATTGTTGAATGTCACCCATCATACGAAGAGCAAATTCTGTTGAGAAGATACACGTGTTTTGTCCTTGGTCTTCTTTTAAAATATCAGCTTGAACCGTACCACGAACCGTTTGAAGTGTATATTCCTTCACTTGAGCTACTTCTTCTGCTGTTGCTTTTCTACCTTTTTCTTCTTCAAACTTTTGTAATTGCTGCTCAATTGCTGTATTCATAAACATCGCTAAAATGATCGGCGCTGGACCATTAATTGTCATTGAAACAGACGTTGATGGCGCACATAAATCAAAGCCAGCATATAGTTTCTTCATATCATCGAGTGTACAAATGCTTACGCCACTCTCACCGACTTTACCGTAAATGTCTGGACGGTAATCTGGGTCTTCTCCATATAAAGTAACGGAGTCAAACGCTGTACTTAGACGTTTAGCATCGTCGTCTTTTGATAAGTAGTGGAAACGGCGGTTTGTACGTTCTGGTGTACCTTCACCAGCGAACTGACGCTTCGGATCTTCCCCTTTGCGTTTGAATGGGAATACTCCAGCTGTGTAAGGGAATGAACCAGGAACGTTTTCCTTCATGGACCAATTTAAAATTTCGCCCCAGTCTTTAAACTTAGGTAGTGCTACTTTAGGAATTTTTAAACCAGATAAGCTTTCTGTAGTCAGTTCTGTCACAATTTCTTTGTCACGGATTTTCGTAACGAAAGAGTCTCCAGAATATTTCTCTTTCAAGCTTTCCCAGTTATCAAGAATCTCTTTTGCTTGTGGATCAAGCTTGTTTTCGTAGTGTGCTTTCGTTTGCTCAAGTTGAGCGATAACGCTCTCGTCCGCATTTCCTACTTCTTCAAGAGCTGAGATGGTTCCTGTAATTTGGAATAACTTGCGAGCGATTTCAACTTGCTCTTCTGTTACTTTTTTATACTCACGAATCGATTGTACGATTTCACGTAAGTAGTGTGTTCTGTCTGGTGGAATGATTAAGTTATCCTTCACCACATCTTTACTTGTTTCAATGTTTGTTACCCAGTCTGTTCCACACTTTGTATTTAACGTATCAACGATCGCTTTAAATAATGTGTTTGTACCAATGTCATTGAATTGGCTTGCAATCGTACCGTATACAGGCATGCTTTCTAAGTCTTGATCGAATAAGTTACGGCTGCGTTGATATTGTTTACGAACGTGGCGAAGTGCATCTTCAGAACCTTTACGTTCAAATTTATTGATCGCAATCAGATCAGCAAAATCAATCATATCGATTTTTTCAAGCTGTGTAGGCGCTCCGAACTCACTTGTCATCACGTACATCGCTACATCAGAAATCTCTGTGATTTCAGCATCCCCTTGACCAATTCCGCTCGTCTCAACGATTACAAGATCATATCCTGCTGCCTTTGCTACGTTAATTGCATCTTGAATACTTTCCGAAATCTCACTTCTTGAGCTTCTTGTTGCTAAACTACGCATGAACACACGTGGCGTGTTAATCGAATTCATACGAATACGGTCACCTAGTAGTGCTCCGCCTGTTTTTTGTTTTGTAGGGTCGATAGAAAGGATAGCGATTGTTTTCTCTGGGAATTCATTTAGAAAACGACGAACGATTTCGTCTGTTAATGAACTTTTACCTGCTCCACCTGTTCCTGTAATTCCAAGAACCGGAACGTTTTGCGTCATTTGCTTCAGTTCATTTAATGTTTTCTCTGCTGTTGCTGCAGCTTCATTTAAACCTACTGCTTGTTGCTCCGCTAGAGAGATCAGTCTTGCAACCGCACGAGCATTTTTTTCTTTTAGTTGATCGACTTCATCA
This sequence comes from Alkalihalobacterium chitinilyticum, assembly GCF_029028005.1. Lineage (GTDB taxonomy): Bacteria > Bacillota > Bacilli > Bacillales > Bacillaceae_F > Alkalihalobacterium > Alkalihalobacterium chitinilyticum. The sequence continues at coordinate 117,859 of NZ_JAOTPO010000010.1, read as the reverse complement.
GAAAGGTCACGTACTGTTGGGAAGTCACAATCTTCAAGCATTCCGTTGATCATTCCTTGAAGACCATGTTGACGCCCGTCTTCTGGAGAGAAAATACGTGTAATTCCATACTCGTGTAATTCTTTAATTTCTGGAGGCGTGATTACTCCACCACCGCCGCCGTAAATGCGAATGTGGCCTGCACCTTTTTCTTGCAGTAAGTCATACATGTATTTGAAGTACTCCATGTGACCGCCTTGGTAAGACGAGATCGCTATTCCTTGTACATCTTCTTGAATAGCCGCTTCAACTACTTCTTCAACCGAGCGGTTATGTCCTAAGTGAATAACCTCTGCCCCACTCGCTTGAATAATACGTCTCATAATATTAATCGATGCATCGTGTCCATCGAATAAACTTGAAGCTGTTACAAAACGTACTGCGTGTTTTGGACGATAAATTTCAACTGTTTGCATACTTAATTCCACCCTTTCTTCTCTACAGTGCTGATGGTTATTTAATAATGCCTTTTAAAATATGTTCTATTTGAAGCTCTGTATATTGTTCTAATGTAAATTGCTTTTTCAAGACCCAGCGTCTGAACGTCCACATATGTCCTTGAACAAGAATGTTATGAGCAACTAGCTTAATTTCAGCTTCTTCCTCTAAATCGAGCAGACCGTCTTCAACGCAATCTCGAACGATCGATTCGATCATTTCGGTCATCTCATTTTCTTTTTGAAGAACATACGGTAACGCTTCTTTTGGTAACGATTTGGCTTCTTGGTACATGACAAGTACTTCGTCTTTCATTTCGTCAACGACTTTAAAATAAGAAGCAATGGCTTGTTTGAGCCTGTCAATTCCTGAGCTGTCATTATCTAAATATTGTTTCAGGCGATCACGAACTTCCTCATAAATCGCATCACAGACAAGATATAGAACATCTTCCTTTGAACCAATGTATTCGTAAAGTGTCCCAATACTGAACCCTGACTCTTTTGCTATTTCTCGAGTGGTCGTTCGGTGAAAGCCCTTCTCTTTAAATAAGTTAACTGCACCTTTGATCATTTGCTCACGTCGCTTTTTAATGAGCTGTTGATCCTTTACCATCGAAGGCACTTTCTTTTTTCGCAATATAAGACACCTCACTTTATTCAGGTAGCAGGTACCTTTAGTCCTGTGTTGTGTTAAAGGTACCTGCTACCGCCTCTCTTTTTCTATAGAAACGAATTAGTCTGCTAGTAGCATTTTTGAGATAACGAGACGTTGGATTTCTTGCGTTCCCTCATAGATTTGAGTGATTTTCGCATCACGCATGTAGCGCTCTACTGGGTAATCTTTTGTATAACCGTATCCACCGAATACTTGAACTGCTTCTACTGTTACTTCCATGGCGATGTCACCAGCAAATAGTTTTGACATCGCAGCCTCTAGCGCGTTTGGAATTCCTTCACTTTTTTGCCAAGCCGCTTGGTACGTTAATAGGCGAGCCGCTTCGATTTTTGTCGCCATATCTGCTAGTTTGAAGCCAATTCCTTGTTGTGCTCCGATTGATTTACCAAATTGTTTACGCTCTTTCGCATAGCCGATAGCAGCATCTAATGCACCTTGTGCAATTCCTAATGCTTGAGCAGCGATACCGTTACGCCCGCCATCTAGTGTCATCATGGCAACCTTAAATCCTTCGCCTTCTTTACCAAGAATGTTTTCTTTTGGTACACGTAGGTCTTCAAAGATGATCTCAGCTGTAGGCGATGAACGAATTCCTAATTTCTTTTCTTTCTTCCCTACTGAAAATCCTGGCATGTCGCTTTCTACGATAAATGCTGTGATTCCTTTGTGTTTTTTATCTGCATCTGTTACAGCGAATACCACGTAAACGTCTGCAACTCCACCGTTTGTAATGAAGATTTTAGAGCCGTTTAAAACGTAGTGATCGCCATCTTCTTTTGCTGTTGTTTTCATGCTCGCTACGTCAGAACCTGCGCCTGGCTCCGTTAAACCGTAAGCACCGATACTGCGCCCTTCAGCTAATGCACGTAAATATTTTTGCTTTTGCTCTTCTGTTCCGAACTTGTAGATTGGCCAGCTGCAAAGTGAAACGTGTGCTGATAGTGTAACACCTGTCGAAGCACAAACACGTGAAAGCTCTTCAACAGCGATCGCGTAACTTACATAGTCCGCTCCAATTCCGCCGTACTCTTCAGGGAACGGGATCCCTGTAAGACCAAGCTCAGCCATTTTATCAAAAATAGCACGGTCAAAACGTTCTTCCTCATCACGCTCTTCAGCCGTTGGACCTACTTCGTTTTCAGCGAAGTCTCTAATCATTTTTCTTAGCATTTCTTGTTCTTCTGTTAATTGAAAGTTCATTGTTATCTCTCCCTTTGGTTTGTTTTTAGTTCCCATTTTATTGACCATCGTCATTTATACAGGCGTATTTAGAAACAGGCTTGAATTAATCAGCCATCAAATACTTGTTGATAACCATCTTTTGAATTTCACTTGTTCCTTCATAGATTTCAGTTACTTTTGCATCTCGGAAGAAACGCTCCACTGGATATTCTTTCGTGTAGCCATAGCCGCCGAATACTTGAACCGCCTCAATCGCAACTTCTACTGCCGTACGTGAGGCAAACAGTTTCGCCATTGAAGCTTGCTGACCACATTTTAGCCCGCGGTCTTTTAAGTTAGCTGCTTGATAGACTAATAGTTTTGCTGCTTCCACTTTTGTCCCCATATCTGCTAATTTAAAACCTATACCTTGTTGTGTACCGATTGCACGGCCAAATTGTTTACGCTCTTTCGCATAATTCGTCGCTGCTTCTAAAGCGGCTTCTGCAATGCCTAGAGCTTGCGCTGCAATTCCAATACGGCCATTGTCTAAGTTAGACATCGCGATCTTAAACCCTTCGCCTTCTTGACCGAGTAGATTTTCTGCTGGTACGATCGCATCTTCAAACATAAGCATAACCGTATTTGATCCGTGAAGACCCATTTTCTTTTCTTTCTTCCCTACTGTAAATCCAGGTGTATCTTTCTCAACAATAAACGCAGAAATTCCACGTGATCCTGCTTCTGAATTCGTTGAGGCGAAGACCACATACGTATCAGCTTCTCCACCATTTGTGATAAAAACTTTAGAGCCATTTAAAACGTAATGATCACCCTTTTTTACTGCAGAAGTTTTTAAACTTCCCGCATCAGATCCTGCGCTCGGTTCTGTTAAACCAAACGCTCCTAGAAATTCACCTGAAGCTAATTTGGGTACATACTTTTGCTTTTGCTCTTCTGTTCCAAAGTAAAGAATTGGATTTGTACCAACTGAAGTGTGTACAGATAAAATAACTCCAACTGTTGCGCTTACTTTCGATAACTCATTAATCGCAATAATATAAGAAGTAAAGTCCATTCCTGCTCCGCCAAACTCTTCAGGAATTGGAATTCCCATTAAACCAAGCTCACCCATTTGGTTTACGATCTGGCGAGGAAATGTATCGTTTTCTTCCATTTCTTCAATAAAAGGTGTAATTTGTTCGTTTGCAAAATCACGAACCATTTTTCTCATCATCTCTTGTTCTTCAGTAAAACGTAAATTCATTTTTATCACTCCACTTTTAAAAAGTCTTAGTTGTAGACATAGAAGCCGCGACCTGATTTCTTACCAAGCCATCCAGCTTTAACATATTTGCGAAGTAATGGACACGGACGGTATTTATCGTCACCAAAGCCTTCGTGTAATGTTTCCATGATGTATAAGCAAGTATCTAAACCAATAAAGTCAGCGAGTGTTAAAGGTCCCATCGGGTGGTTCATACCTAATTTCATCACTTCGTCCACTGCCTCTGGAGTTGCTACTCCTTCAAACACCGTATAGATAGCCTCATTGATCATTGGCATTAAAATTCGGTTTGAAACAAATCCAGGGAAGTCGTTAACTTCAACAGGAATTTTACCTAATTGACGAGAAAGATCTTCGATTGTACCGTATACTGCGTCCGTTGTCGCTAAACCACGAATGATTTCAACTAACTTCATAACAGGTACTGGGTTCATAAAGTGCATTCCAATTACTTTTTCTGGACGGTTTGTTACGGCTGCAATTTCTGTAATCGGTAAAGATGATGTATTCGTTGCTAAAATCGTATGTTCAGGTGCAATTTGATCTAATTCACTGAAGATCTTTTGCTTGATTTCCATGTTTTCAACCGCAGCTTCAATCACTAAATCTACTTTTGCTGCATTTTGAAGATCTGTTGAAGGCGTAATGCGTGCAAGGATTGCGTTACGATCGTCTTCTGTCATTCTGCCCTTTTCTACTTGGCGATCTAGGTTTTTCGTAATCGTGTTCATTCCTCTTTCAACGAATTCAGCCTTTAAATCATGCATAAACACTTGAACTCCAGCCATTGCATGAACTTGAACGATTCCTGATCCCATTTGTCCTGCACCAATTACCATTACTGTTTGAACTGTCATGTTTCTTCTCTCCAATCTCACTATTTAATTTCAAAAGATTTTAGTTTAGTTTAGCTATTGTGAACAGCGTTTCGTGAACTTTGCACATCTTGGCATTCATAAGGTTCTACATTAGAGAAAAGAGAAGCACCAGTACCGAAATTTAGCGGACACACAGGCCTTTATATTCGGCAAATGTCGCTTTTTTCTTATGGTAACGGACTCTGAGGCCGTTATTTACTAATTTTCCTACCTTACATGGGCAATTTTAAGCAAATAAGGGCCTCTCAGTCCGCTAAGTGCTTAAAATTGCTGTTTTTTGTGGAAATAGCGTCTTCTGAGTCCGCTTAAATAGATCAGATACTTGATTCCTAGAATACAAGATAGCTTTTGCTCTCATACGGAGGAGCTCCAGTCCCTTCGTCGCTGAACGGTCGCTTCCGCTTTTCTATCTGTCTAGCTCCAGGCACCATCGGCTCGAGGTCGCTTCGGTCCATCCAACGTGTCCAAAGTTCAGGACACTTATTCCTGGCCCTCCAGCGCTTGTCGCCGATAACCAGGCACCTTCCGCTTTTCTATTAAACTTCGATCATGATGGCGTCGCCTTGGCCACCGCCGCTACAAATGGAGGCAATTCCAATTCCGCCGCCACGACGCTTCAATTCGTAGGCAAGGGTTAAAATAACACGAGTTCCACTTGCACCAATTGGGTGTCCAAGGGCAACAGCGCCACCGTTGACATTTACTTTTTCAGGATCTAACCCAGCTAACTGATTACTCGCAAGTGCTACAGCTGCAAAGGCTTCATTTACTTCGAATAAGTCGATTTCTTCTAGTTTTTTTCCTGTTTTTTCTAAAAGTTTATTAATAACTAGGCCTGGTGTTTTCGGGAAATCTTTTGGTTCGATAGAAATCGCTGCATGACCGATAATTTTTGCTAACACTTCTTTTCCATCTTGCTTCGCACGGTCTTCAGACATGAGGACCACTGCACCAGCACCATCATTCACACCAGGAGCATTCCCTGCTGTAATCGTTCCTTCTTTACCAAATACAGGCTTTAATTTACTTAATCCTTCTACAGATGTTCCAGCACGCGGTGACTCATCATGTGAAACGAAAATTGGATCTCCTTTTCGTTGCGGAACTTCAACCGGAACGATTTCTTCAGCAAACTTTCCTTCTTCAATGGAAGCGAGCGCTCGCTCATGACTTCTGGATGCCCAAGTATCTTGTGCTTCACGAGTAAGACCAAGTTCCTCTGCTACTGAGTTTCCGTAAGTACCCATATGAACTTTGTTAAATGAGCAAGTTAATCCATCGTGTACCATTAAATCGACGACTTTGCTGTCACCCATGCGCATTCCCCAACGTGCATTTGGAATAAAATATGGAGCATTACTCATCGATTCCATTCCACCTGCTACAATCACTTCTGCATCTTTCGCGCGGATGATTTGATCGGCCATTGTGACACTTCGCAAACCAGATGCACATACTTTATTAATTGTTTCCGTGTGAACATGCCAAGGCAGTCCTGCATAACTACTCGCTTGGCGAGAAGGAATTTGTCCTTGTCCGCCTTGAAGAACATTTCCCATGATCAATTCTTGCACTTCATTAGGATCTACATTTGCACGACGTAATGCTTCTTTAATCGCAATTCCACCAAGTTGACTTGCTGTTAAAGAAGATAGTCCACCACCGAATTTTCCAAATGGTGTTCTTGCTCCCCCAACAATAACAGTTGTTGACATTGTATGTTTCCCCCTCATTTCGACCGAGCGTTCGCTCGACTATTATCTAAAAAAAATAAATCACTATAAAAAGACATAGTTTGACAATGTTTACGCTTTCAACTAGCTATATTAATAAAGTATTCACTATTTTATTTATAAGTGCGAGGCTGACTTAAAAAAGGCAGCCTCGACTCTTATATTCTTATTGTACGACTTTTTCTTCTTGCTTCACAATAGATTTTTCTAAAATTTCTGCAAGATCCATTGTTTTGACTGTATCTTCTACTTCTTTTGCTTTCGTTCCATCACTTAACATCGTTAAGCAGTATGGACATGCACTACCGATTACGCTCGGATTTACTTCTAGCGCTTGCTCAGTACGGGCGATGTTAATACGTTGTCCAGAATGATCTTCCGTCCACATCATACCTCCACCAGCACCACAGCACATACCGTCTTGACGATTACGTTCCATCTCGACAACCTTCACTCCAGGGACCGCTTCTAAGATTTCTCTTTGCGGACTATATACATCATTATAGCGTCCTAGGTAACAGGAGTCATGGTAAACGATCGTTTCATTGACTTCATATTTCGGTGTAATTTTTCCTTCTTTGATTAGTTGAGCTAGAAGCTCTGTATGGTGATACACTTCTACACCTTCTAAACCAAAGTCAGGATATTCATTTTTAATTGTATTGTAAGCATGCGGATCGATGGTTACAATCTTTTTCACTTCGAACTTTTGGAACATTTCAATATTCGCTTGGGCAAGCTCTTGGAATAAGAATTCGTTACCGATACGACGAGGCGTATCACCCGAGTTCTTTTCTTTACTTCCGATAATTGCGAATTTCACTCCAGCTTCATTTAAAACTTTTGCAAATGATTGAGCGATTTTTTGGCTTCGCTTATCGTAAGATCCCATGGAACCAACGAAGAATAGGTATTCGAATTCTTCACCAGCTTTTTGCATTTCTTTAACTGTTGGTACGTGAATATCATCACGTCCGTCACGCCAGTTTTCACGCTCTTTACGGTTAATTCCCCAAGGGTTTCCTTGACGTTCAATGTTAGAAATAGCACGCTGCGCTTCAGCTGGCATTTTTCCTTCAGTTAAGACAAGGTAACGACGCATATCAATAATTTTATCAACGTGTTCATTCATAACTGGACATTGGTCTTCACAGTTACGACATGAAGTACAGGCCCAAAGTTCTTCTTCCGTAATGACATCACCAATTAAGTTAACATCATAACCAGCCGCAACTTCTTGGCCTCCAGCTGCTTGAGCAGCCATTTGATTTCCTGTTGTATGGCTAAATGCAAAAGCAGGTAACCAAGGTGTACGAGATGTTACAGCTGCACCTTTTTCTGTTAAATGGTCACGAACTTTAATCATTAAGTCCATTGGCGAGAGCATCTTTCCAGTTCCTGTTGCAGGACACATATTCGTACAGCGTCCACACTCAACACAGGCATAAAGGTCGAGTAACTGCTGTTGAGTGAAGTCTTCTACTTTACCAACACCAAACACTTCTACATCTTCTTCTTCAAAGTTGATTGGCTTCAGTCTTCCAACCGGACCGCCCTTTTTGAAGAATACGTTGAACATCGCAAACACTTCGTGTGCTTGTTTAGACTGTGGTACGAATACCATGAATGTAAGAACCGTAACTAGGTGGATCCACCAAGAAGCATAGAATAAAGCCGTGCCCACAGTTGTTCCTACACCAGCAAATACAGTTGCAATGATACTAGAAAAAGGAGCATATGCATAGTTTGCTTCATAACCAAACATAATTCTTTCGAAACCAAGCGTCAACAGAATCGTTGCCGATAAGGTAGACAATGCGATATATACAAAAAGAGCTTTTCCATCTTTCTTCCATTGTAATCGGTTTAGCTTTTCACCGTAACGACGGTAGCAAGCATAAAGAATGGCAACGGTCATAAGGAATGCCGTCCACTCCTGCATGGCATGGAATGGCTTGTGCAAGGCACCTATTGGATACTGATACCCTTCAATAAATCCTTTAATGATGATTTCAATTAATCCGACTTGGATAATGAAAAATCCATAGAACATGATTAAATGCATAATCCCACTTTTAACATCTTTAAACATCTTGCGCTGACCAATTACGTTTACCAATACACCTCGAAAGCGTTCTTTGAAATCTCTGTCAAACTCTTCTTTCTTCCCGAGCTTAATGTACTGATAGCGAGTGAATAATAGATTAGCAAATAGATAGATTGCATAACTTGCAACGATAATTAATAGTACAAGATTAACTATCTTAAATACACCCATAATAAATCCCCTTCCTATTTCAATCCTTAAAAGATAATAACAATAGCTAAATTTCTGAAAATTGAATTCGTTTTCAACATTATAACATATTTTAATCATGAATGAGCATTCAGTCGATCAAATTTATAAAAATTTTTTTCAGGATATTACTTCCATCTTAAAACAAGCCCCTTTTGGTAAATACTAAAAAGAAAAGCGGAAGCGGTCGTTCAGCGTCGTAAGAACTGGAGCTCCTCCGCATGAGATAAAGGAAACACGGTGAGGCAACGAACCGATGTTGACTTATCGTAAGGAGGAGAGCGAAGTTCACTAGACGCTGACCGCTGCAGCTAGACATAGAAAAGCGGAAGGTGCCTGGTTATCGGCGACAAGCGCTGGAGGACCAGCCAAAAGTGTCCTGTACTTTGGACACGTTGGATGGACCGAAGCGACCTCGAGCCGATGGCACCTGCAGCTAGACAAAAAGAAAAGCGGAAGCGGTCGTTCAGAAAAATAAAAGCAATTGTTTACTCAGGTATAAATTTGAGCGTTGCGTAGATAATACATGTCCAATGAATTGCTTTTTTCTAACTACATATGAAGAAGCTCAACTTAATATTCTAAAAAAATTTACAATAACCTAGGAGGTTTATATGGCACTTTTTTTAATTATATTGAGCATTATTATTCTTATTGCAATATTACTTAGATTAGACTTTAAATTTGGCCTCAAAAAACAAAGAAAAGAAGCAAAGCGCTTTCATCAAGAAATGCGTTACAGCAATGTTAATTTACTTACAACTGGCGATGACTTATTCGATCACCTCTTTCAAGATATTAAACAAGCCTCCAACCATATTCATATATTATTTTACATTATAAAGGATGACAATATCAGCAAGAAAATGATGTCATTATTAATCGACAAAGCAAAAGAAGGGGTAAAAGTCCGACTGCTCGTTGACCGGATCGGTGGTGGCATTAAAGGAAGCTCCTTAAAAAAATTAAAAGAAGCCGGAGTGTCTTTTTCATATTCGCATCCCGTAAAATTTCCTTATTTGTTTTTTACCCTTAATCGACGGAACCACCGAAAAATTACGGTTATCGATGGCAAGATCGGTTATGTTGGCGGATATAATGTAGGAGATGAATACTTAGGCAGGGATCCTAAGTTTGGCAACTGGCGTGATTTTCATCTAAGGTTAGACGGAGACGGCGTTCAAGATTTACAAGAACAGTTTTACGAAGACTGGCATGCTGCAACAAAGGAAAAAATTTCACGAGATTATTTGTATCCACCTTTAATAAAGGGAGATGTTGCACTTCGTATTTTGCCAACGGACGGTGTTTATCTTGAAGATACATTTGCCGGCCTTATTCGCCAGGCTGAAAATACAGTAACGATTGGGACACCTTATTTTATTCCGGGTATGGCACTACAAGGCGAATTAATTAATGCTGCAAAACGTGGAGTTAACGTTCGGTTAATTGTACCTAAAAAAGCAGATCATCCTTTAGTAAAAGAAGCGTCTTATCCTTATTTTAAAGACTTACTTGATGTTGGTGTTGATATTTATCAATACTATAGAGGCTTTTACCATGCAAAAATCCTTATTATAGACGACGAAATCTGCGATATTGGTACAGCTAACTTTGACAAACGCAGCTTTCATATCGACCATGAAATTAACTGTTTGATTTACGATAGTTCCTTTATTCAAAGCGTTGTAGACGAAGTCGAATATGATATATCCATATCCGAAAGACTTACGCTCAAACAATATAATCAACGTTCCATTTTCCAAAAAGGAAAAGAACGATTTGCTACCATGTTTTCTGGATTACTTTGAGCCCATTTTTTAAATTCATCTATATATTTTTTTCCAGATATAGTATGATTGAATTATAATAAGTATAAAAAAGACGACTGAATTAATTATAACGTTTCTAACTTTATAACGGTTTTTAATCGTTGTTGAAGTCTGCTGTCACCCCTTGGTGGCAGCTTTCGTTGTTTTAGTAGCCAATTGATGTTGATTGTATTTCTCAATTAACTAATAAGGAGGAAATGATTTTGCTAAGAAAATGGATAGAACACCGTCAACTCCTTCTAGCACTGGCCAGTGGAATTCTTATTGTGATCGCTTGGGCATTGGAACTTTCAGCAAGCCCCGCTTTTTTGACAGTTAGTATTTTTATCATTGCCTATCTCATTGGTGGTTTTTATAAAGCAAAAGAAGGTATTGAGGAATTTATTAACGAGCGAAAGTTCTCTGTTGAAATTTTAATGATACTAGCTGCCATTGGTGCAGCAACGATCGGTTATTGGATGGAAGGTGCCATTCTCATATTTATATTTGCGTTAAGTGGCGCCCTTGAAACGTACACCATGAATAAAAGCCACCAAGAAATTTCTGCGCTTATGAACCTGCAACCCGAAGAAGCTACCCTATTAAAAGACGGAATGGAAAAGACTGTAGCTGTTTCCGAATTAAGAATCGGTGACCTCGTTCGCGTTAAGCCTGGTGAGCGCATTTCAACAGATGGTGTTATTTTTACAGGAAGAACAACGATTGACGAGTCTGCTCTAACAGGTGAATCATTGCCAATTTCAAAACAAGTGGATGAGGAGGTTTTTACTGGAACCGTTAACCTTTCAGGAATGATTGATGTATCTGTTACAAAGCCGGCTGAAGAAACGTTATTCCAGAAAATTATCACTCTCGTACAATCAGCTAAGGATGAAAAATCACCTTCTCAACTAACCATTGAAAAGTTTGAAGGGCCTTATGTGAAGGTTGTACTTATTTTTGTAACGCTTATGATGTTGCTGCCTTATTTTTTCCTCGGATGGAGCTGGCATGAAAGTTTTTACCGTGCTATGGTTTTGCTCGTTGTTGCCTCTCCCTGTGCTTTAGTAGCTTCCGTTATGCCTGCTACTCTTTCAGCCATATCGAATGGAGCAAGGCAAGGAATTCTCTTTAAGGGTGGCGTACACCTTGAGCAACTCGCTCACATTAAGGCTATCGCTCTAGACAAAACAGGCACGATCACTAACGGCACACCTGTTGTAACGAATGTATATTTTCATCCTGTATTTAACGAAAACGATTTATTATATGCCATTTGTGCGATTGAAAACCAATCTTCTCACCCATTAGCAAAAGCTATTGTTACGTACTGTAAACAACAAGGCATTGAACCGGTTAAGCCCGATTTCATTGAGAATAAAAGTGGGTGGGGAATCATTGGAACTGTTGATGGTGAAGGTTGGAAAATTGGGAAACCTGACTTCTTTTCATTTGAAAAAGAGGAAGCTTTTCAAGAAATAGCTGCAGGGATGAGCGACGCTGGGCAAACACTTGTTTTTGCTGGAAAAGAAAATCAGGACGAAGTAATTGCTGTATTTGCTATTGAAGATACGATTCGTGACGTAGCCATCGAAGCGATTAAAAGTATGAAAAACGAAGGTATCACTGCATATATGATTACTGGCGACCATGAAAAAACAGCGAAAAAGATTGCTTCAGAAGTTGAACTCGATGGTTATTCAGCCAATTGTCTTCCAGAAGAAAAAGTAATTGAAATCGAAAAGTTAAAAAAACAATTTCAAAAAGTAGCGATGGTTGGAGATGGGATCAATGATGCTCCAGCGCTAGCGAGAGCAAACATTGGGATAGCGATGGGAGCAGGCTCAGATGCTGCCATTGAAACAGCTGATATCGTACTTGTTAAAAATGATCTAGCAAAAATTACAAAAGCCATTCAACTTTCCAAACGATTAAATCGAATTGTCATGCAGAACATCATTTTTTCTATAGCTGTCATTCTTTTACTTATTGTTGGAAACTTCATGCAACACGTTTCTTTACCGCTTGGGGTCATTGGACATGAAGGCAGTACAATTCTCGTTATATTGAATGGCCTTCGCCTGCTTAAGAATTAAGGTCGGACTTTTCTTTTTAAAAAATCAACAATAATTCGGTTAAACTCCGGTGCGTGCTTCGTAGGAATTTGATGCGTAGCTTTGTCGACTGTAACGATTTCAACATCTTTCAGACGCTCCATAAACATTCTTGCATAGTGATGGAGATAAAACGATAGCCTCCCGTAAATGACAAGGACGGGTACTTGAATTTTGTTTAACCGGTTTGTCGACCGATAATGTAACCCTTCGTTATAAAGTTGATAGGTGATATGTGGATTAGCATGTGCAAAATATGCTGCCATTTTCTCTCTAAAAGCTGTTTCAGTTTTTTTAGCGTGAGCCATCGCAAGTACATTCGCTAAAAAGTTGATTCCTTTTAAGCGAGTAACGAGGAGGCCGAGCCGAAATTCGTTTCTTAATAAAAAGCTGTTTACTTCAGGAAAAGAACCGCTCATCATTACCGCTAACGTTCGTTCAGGATAGGAGATCGCCACTTCTTGTGCGAGTGAACCACCATTAGAATACCCTAATATCACTGCCTTTTTAACATTGAGATCGTCTAATATGCGGATAATATCTTCTGCGAGCAGGGACATCGTGATCCGTTCACTCCCTGCTCCACTTTTTCCATTTCCTCTGATATCAAAAAAGATTAATTGAAAATGCCTCGCTAACTCCCGTTGTTTATCAAAGGTCACCAGCCCCATTCCTGGTGGGTGTATAAATACAATCGGAAGCCCTTCGCCTATCGTTTCGTAGTATATCGGTGACTCAAAACGACCTTGTACATACGGCATGAGAATCCCCCTCAACTTACTTCATTTTTGATCTAGCCACTAAAATACGGCAGTATCCATTGAAATAATTTGTAACCTAAATATATTCCGACGATTCCGGCTATCCCTGGTAACGCTGGGGGTGCTGGAATAGGTAATTTAATTAATGCAAATAAAAACCCAACAATTAATCCTGCTAATATTGCTAATAAAACTTCTTGCATGCTGTTCACACCTTTTCAGTATCTTTTATTAAAGTCTCCAAAAAACAAGCCCTCTATTTATACCAAATAGAGGGACATTTTTAATTTATATGCTCTCCTTGTGCCGGTCAGTCATTTTGAGGCAGGTGATGACTTATTGTAAGGAGGTTGTGGTGTTTGTCGGGAATAATAGGTTTCTCGAAAACTTTGCGGGCTCCACAGGTCCTTATTTCCATAAAAAACACCCTTTTTTAGTTCAAAGGGAACTCAGAGGCCCTTATTCCATAATATTTATGCATAATTTTAATAAAACTAAGCAAATAGGGTCTTCTGAGTTCCCTAAAATGTTTCTTTTGAAGGTTTTCGCTAAAATAAGGGCCCCTCAGTGCTCTAAAGGAGAGATCTAAGGTCAACCGTCCCTCACTTAGTTTCAAAAGGTCGCTTCGGTCCATCCAACGTGTCCAAACTAAAGGACACTTTTGGCTGGCCCTCCAGCGCTTGTCGCCGATGAGCAGGCGTCTTCCGCTTTTCCCACTACATGCGTTCTGGTGCGGATACTCCGATTAGTTTTAATGCATTTTGGAGTGTGACTTGGACTGATTTAACGAGTGCCAGGCGGGCTTTACTTTTTTCAACGTCTTCTGGGTCGATCACTCGCTCAGCATTGTAAAAGCTGTGTAGAGCTGATGCTAGGTCAAACGCATAGTTCGTTAAGCGGTGCGGTGACAGTTTTTCAGCACTCTCAGCAATCGCTTCAGGGAATTCACCGACTTTTTTCAGTAAGTAGAATTCTTTTTCCGAAGCAATCAGGTTCAGATTGCTTGTATCATCGACAGGTAATCCCTGTTCTTCGCCTTGTCTAAGCATACTGCAAATACGTGCGTGTGCATATTGAACGTAGAATACAGGATTTTCATTCGATTTACTTACGGCTAAATCCATATCGAAATCTAATTGAGTGTCCGCACTTCGCATTGCAAAGAAATAACGAGTTGCATCGATTCCTACTTCTTCCATTAGGTCACGTAAGGTTACTGCTTTTCCGGTACGTTTACTCATTTTCACTTTTTCACCGTTTTGGAATAGAGAAACCATTTGAATGATTTGAACGTCCATTTGTTCTTTGCCGTAGCCTAGCGCCTGGATGGCTGCACTCATACGAGGAATATACCCGTGGTGGTCTGCTCCCCAAATATTGATTAATTTATCAAAGCCACGCTCTAGTTTATCTTTATGATACGCGATATCTGGCGTTAAGTACGTATACGAACCATCATTCTTAATGAGGACGCGGTCTTTATCGTCACCATACGTTGTCGAACGGAACCATGTTGCTCCATCTTGTTCGTATGTTTCCCCTTTTTCTTCTAAAAGCTTTAATGTTTCTATCACTTTCCCTGAAGTATAAAGAGATGTTTCTGAAAACCAGTTATCAAATTCAACACGGAAATCACTTAAATCTTTTTTCAATTTTTCCAGCTCACGCTTTAAGCCATAGGCACGGAAAAATTCCATTCGTTCTTCTTCATCGACATGTACAAAACGATCGCCGTATTCCTTCGCTAAATCATGGCCAAATCCTATGATGTCTTCCCCATGATAGCCATCTTCCGGCATGTCTTTTTCTAATCCAAGTGCTTGATAGTAACGTGCTTCAACAGATGTTGTTAAGTTGTTGATTTGATTACCCGCATCATTAATGTAATACTCTCTTTGAACGTCGTAGCCAGCTTTACTTAACACATTACATAAAGCATCGCCGACTGCAGCCCCGCGAGCATGTCCTAAATGAAGGCTTCCCGTTGGATTGGCAGAAACAAACTCGATTTGAATTTTTGTCCCATTGCCTATATTCGTCTGTCCATACTCCTCTCCTGCTTGAAGTACAGCCGAAATAATGTCGCGTAAATAGACGTTGTCCATATAAAAGTTAATAAATCCTGGGCCGGCAATTTCAATTTTTTCAATCGACGCCTTTTCTTTATTGATGTTAGAGACAATATCTTCAGCAATCATACGTGGTGCCTTTTTGGCTACTCGCGCTAATTGCATCGCCATATTCGTTGCATAATCTCCATGCGCTTTATCTTTTGGGTTTTCTAACACCACTTCTGGAACTTGACTCTCATCTATTCCTGAAGCAATTACGGCAGCTACGATTTCTGCTTTTAGATTTTCTTTCATTTGCTCTACACTGTTCATTCGTTTTCCTCCTCAATGGTAATCGTCACATCAAATGTTCCTGACGGTTCATTTTGTAAATAATAATCGTATTTAAGCTTTAGTTTTCCACTTGTTTGATTCGCAGGCCACTCATATTGACAGTGATGCGTTTTTGCAGAAGTTTGCCAGTAACCATAAGGGCTCCGGTATGTTCCTTCTGTTTTTTCACCAACGGTATATATTTGCCGCATCGATAGATCACCATTTCGGATGATCGTAGCTTCTTGCTCACCAATTTTTACAGTCGTCTGAACATTTAGTTTATCGTTATGTATTTCTTTAAATAATAAATATGTATACCCATTTTTCACATAAACGTTACCCTTTCCTTTGAGGGAGAGGTATTCCTTTTTATCGCCTTGGCGTATCGTTGTCTTCATTAATACTGAGATTGGTTTTCTTTTGTCTTCCACGGACATTGGACTTGCCCACCTTTCTTTTTTCAAGTTTAGCGAGTTTGTCACGCCGTTGCAAGAACAATCCTGTGCTGCGGTGGAACGGTGCCAGGTACCTTTAATAATGTAAAGCATTAAAGGTACCTGGCACCGCGCGCGTGTGCGCGTGTGTGCGCGCCGCATTACTTCGCCGATGCACTGTACATGCTTTTATAGTAAAGAGCTGACTCAAGGAACTTTTGAGTCAGCTCTTAGGGTGCGGTTTTACTTTTTTACCCATCCTAGAATAATTTCACGGATAAATTTACTTGCTGCAATTGGTGTTTGTTCTGTCGGGTCATATGCTGGAGCGACTTCTACTAAGTCTGCACCAATCACATTTACGTCCGAATTTGCAATCAGGTGGATGGCCTCTAATAATTCTTTAGATGTTATTCCTCCTGCTTCTGCTGTTCCTGTACCCGGTGCATGTGCAGGATCTAAAACGTCAATATCAATCGTTACATATACATTTCGGCCCGCTAACTGAGGCAGCACTTCTTTTAAAGGATCAGCTACATCAAACTTCGACATGTGCATGCCAGACTCTTTTGCATACTGAAACTCCTCACGCATGCCAGAGCGGATGCCAAATGAATAGACATTTTCAGGCCCGATCAGTTCACATGCTTTCCGGATCGGCGTGGAGTGAGACAATGGTTCTCCCTCGTATCGCTCTCTTAAATCCGCATGTGCGTCAATATGAATGATTGCCATATCTGAGTATTTTTTAAACATCGCACGGAAAATCGGCCAAGATACTAAGTGTTCCCCGCCTAATCCAATCGGAAATTTTCCATCAGCAATTAGCTTATCGATATAATCTTCAATCATATCTAAGCTTCGTGCCGGATTACCAAAAGGCAACGGAATGTCGCCGGCATCGAAGAAATTTACTTCTTCAAGATGCTTGTCCAAATAAGGACTGTACTCCTCTAACCCTAATGAAGCTTCACGAATTCTTGCAGGGCCAAAACGAGATCCCGGGCGGAAAGAAACCGTCCAGTCCATCGGCATTCCGTAAATGACCGCATCACTTTCTTCATAGTCCGGTCTACTCATAATAAAAACTTTTCCTGAATACGCTTCGTCAAATCGCAAAATAAGTTCTCCCCTTACTTAATTAAATCTTCTACAAAACGCGGTAAAGTAAATGCCGCTTTATGAAGATCTTTTGTATAGTATTTTGTCTCAATGTCGTGGAAACGACTGTCTTCAATGGCTATCGGGTCATGCTTTTTCGAACCAATTGTAAACGTCCAAAGGCCACTTGGGTACGTTGGAATGTTAGCAATGTATAAACGAGTGATTGGAAAAATCTCCTTTACATCACGTTGTACATTCGTAATCAGTTCAGGTGTAAACCAAGGGTTATCGGTTTGTGCCACAAAAACACCATCTCCTTTCAACGCTTTGGAAATACCCGCATAAAACCCTTTTGTGAATAAGTTGACAGCTGGTCCAACCGGTTCTGTAGAGTCAACCATAATGACGTCATACTCGTTTTCACTGTTGGCAATATGCATAAAGCCATCATCGACTTTTACTTCGACTCTAGCATCATCTAACATTCCTGCGATTTCCGGTAAGTACTTTTTCGAGTACTCAATGACCTTACCGTCAATTTCAACAAGTGTTGCCTTTTTTACTGACGGGTGCTTTAACACTTCACGGATCACCCCGCCGTCACCGCCGCCAACAACGAGTACATTTTCTGGATTAGGGTGTGTAAAAAGAGGAACGTGCGCTACCATCTCGTGGTAAACGAACTCATCTTTTTGTGTAGTCATGACCATTCCGTCAAGAACGAGCATGTTTCCGAACTCTTCGGTTTCAACCATATCTAGCTTTTGAAAGTCTGTTTGTTCTGTATGTAACGTGCGTTTAATTTTCATCGTAATTCCAAAGCGATCCGTTTGCTTTTCTGTAAACCATAATTCCATGATTGTCACCTCTTAATATGATTTCTTCCTAAGAAGATTGCCCTAGTTTCATGCTCTTACTAAAAGGTTGTCCAAAAATACTGGATTAATCATTAATTTTTAGTTTCTATTCCGACTACGATTAACGCACTTTAGTGCAATTTCTGTGCCAAACAAAAAAAGTATAAATGAAATGTACAAAAAAGCAAGAGAATTTTTAGATATTCAGGATATTCGTGTTTAAAAATTCATTAATCTTCCAAAAATAGTGATGTTTATATAAAAATACATCCTGGCTGATCAAGGTTCCTTTTTAACTAAAAGAGTAATTTGAGCGCTTACGTACTAGCAGCCACTCTAATAAATTTCCAAGAGTTTTATTCAAAATTTATATCCAACAACGTATTCCCATTTTTTGTAACGATTCACCGTTAAGGTTTTTATTTTTATAAATCTGAAATGTAAAGAGGTGACTGACATGGAAGTCATCGTAAAGAGACGTTCGAGACGAAAAGTAAGTTGGTTTCGCAGACTATTCCGCTTTTCATTATTACTGATCGTTTTATCGATGTTAGCTGCGGTCTTATTATTAACCTATTTAAAAATGGAGGGTGCCCCCGTATTACAAGTTTCTCAGACGACACGGCTTTTGGATGCGAATGACGTCATAATCGGTGAAAGCCATCAAGGACAAAACCGATATTGGGTCCCGCTTGAAGAGATTAGTGAACAATTGCTGAATGCCACTCTCTCCATTGAAGACCGTAAGTTTTATGATCACTATGGGTTTGATCCGACACGAATTGCAGGTGCTGTTGTAGCCAATGTAAAGTCTGGCGGAAAAGCTCAAGGGGCTAGCACGATTACGCAGCAGTATGCTAGAAATTTATACTTAACTCATGATAAAACGTGGAAACGAAAGTTTAATGAGGCACTCTATGCCCTTCGTCTTGAAATGTATTATACGAAAGATGAAATTTTAGAAGGCTACTTAAATACGATTTACTATGGACACGGTGCTTACGGCATCGAGGCAGCGGCACGACACTTTTTTAATAAAAAAGCTTCGGATCTAAATTTAGCCGAAGCTAGTCTTCTTGCCGGAATTCCTAAAGGGCCAAGTTACTATTCACCGCAAAATGATTTTGAACGCGCCAAACAGCGACAAGAGCTCATTTTACGATCAATGGTACAAACCGGACATATTACTTCAGCAGAAGCTGAGGCAGCGAAAAATAAGCCATTAGAACTCGCGATATCTGAAAAAGAGGATACGGGTGCGATTGGCCCGTATTTTCAAGAGTATGTTCGAAATTTATTAATAGAAGAATATAACATCGATGAAGCGTTAGTTGAGCAAGGTGGTTTACAAATTTTTACTACTTTAGATCGTGATATGCAAGCTGAAGCAGAACGTTGGGTAGAAATTGAACTGGGACCAACTGAAGAATTGCAAGCTGCACTAGTGGCGGTTGATCCGCGAACAGGAGATGTAAAGGCACTTGTGGGGGGCAGGAATTACCTTCAAAGCCCATTCAACCGCGCCACACAAGCACGGCGATCTCCAGGGTCAACGTTCAAGCCCTTTTTGTATTATGCTGCTTTGGAACACGGGTTTACTCCGTCATCGACATTATTAAGTGAAGCGACAACATTTACGTTTGATGATGGAAGGCCTGATTATTCACCTTCAAATTTTAATAATAACTATGCGAATGACTTTGTCACTTTACTACAAGCACTCGCATTTTCTGATAATATTTTTGCTGTAAAAACACATCTCTTTTTAGATACTGAAACATTAGTGGAAACTGCAGCTCGATTCGGCATCAATAGTCGATTAGAAAACATCCCTTCGCTAGCTTTAGGTTCAAATGATGTGCAATTATTGGAGTTGACTAACAGTTACTCGAGCTTTACTAACGGTGGAAAACGAGTAGAACCGAGGTTTATTCGAAAAGTCATTGATAAAACCGGGCAGGTTATTTTTGAAAAAGAGCCGGTAACTGAACAAATCCTAGATCCGAAGTTAGCGTTTATCATGACGGATATAATGACAGCGATGTTCGACCGCTCCATTAATGATTATGCGAGCGTAACCGGTGGATCTGTTGCACACCTTGTGAATCGGCCTGTTGCCGGAAAATCAGGCTCGACTCCATTTGACAGTTGGATGGTCGGTTATACTCCACAACTTGTGACAGGAGTGTGGGTTGGTTATGATCTTGAAAAACGGCTCAATCACGCGACAGAAGGACAGATCGCCAAACGCATTTGGGCCCAATTCACCGAACACGCACTTAAAGATGATTTAAAATTAGATTTCCATAAACCACCTGGTGTAACCGGAGTTTACATTAATCCGAAAAACGGTTTACTTGCAACCGATGAGTGCCCCGTTAAGCGCTTAACCTATTTCGTTTCCGGCACTGAGCCGACAGAATATTGCCAAGCCCATATGCCAGAAGAACCAGAAGTCGAAATGACCGAGGAAGAAGTCCACGAAAAAGAAAAATTCCTCGACCGCTTCATCAAGTGGTTTAACTAAAAAAGGCGGAAGGTGCCTGCTTATCGGCGACAAGCGCTGGAGGGCCAGCAATACGTGTCCTGTTCTTCGGACACGTTTGATGGACCGAAGCGACCTCGAGCCGATGGCACCTGCAGCTAGACAGTGGAAAAGCGGAAGCGGTCGTTTAGCGTCGTAAGAACTGGAGCTCCTCCGCATGAGATAAAGGAAACACGGCGAGGCAACGAACTGATGTTGACTTATCGTAAGGAGGAGAGCGAAGTTCACTAGACGCTGACCGCTGGAGCTAGACAGAAGAAAAGCGGAAGGTAGCAGGTACCTTTAACAAAGTAATGCATTAAAGGTACCTGCTACTCCTTAGTTGATCATTGTATTACCCAAAACAAAAAAACGACAAAAGGCAGAGGTGGGTTCCTCTGCCTTTTGTCGGTCCTAGTATAAATATGTGTCGATTTATACTAGTTTTAAGTTTAATTCGATTTCACCAAAAGCTCAACCCTTTGAATAAGAGTTCATAAATCGTTCATAGATAACAAAATAATGGGCTAGACAAACCGAAATTTATTGTTCTTCACCAAGAAGTTCTTGTCTCAGCTTTAATTCAGAATGTTTCCACATGTCTTCGTTATGTGATTTTAGGAAATCTCCTAAAATTTTCTTTGATTTTTCATCCATATGATCCACAATAATATGTCCTTTTAATGACTTATCCATGCGATTGACGTGTTCTGGCAGACTCTTATAGCCGCGTCTCGTTTCCATATCAATGACCATTTCGCATGCCGTTACGCCTGCATAGAAAGGCTTTGCTCCTTTATTGTTCACAGAAACCCAGACTAACCAATACAGCTTACCGTTTGGCGAGTCTTCACGATTGGGTGTAAATTTTATACGCTTTTCTACAGCCGAGCGTGCGTGTAAAGCTCCCATGTCAACGAAAGCTTCGTCATTTTCTGTGTTAACGATAATCGGTGAAACATTATTTAAGTCAATAACTCCTGTACCGTATCCACCATGTCCATCTGTTGAGTCCGTGCTCAAAATATTAAAGCCTGTTTTTGTTTTTTTCTGGTTATCCTTTTCAAAGAGATCCATTCATCGATCATCCCTTCATCCATATTCTATAATCAGCATACACGTTTCATGATGCGTTCATTCTATCTTTTAGTTTATCACATGATGAAAGTTAGGTCATTTCTCACGTGAAACAGCGTCCGCACGTGAGTAAAGTTTCCTTATCTATCATATGCTAATGAAGATATTTTAACTTCATCTACATAAAAAAGGAGAGTTCCTATGCCATACATTACTGTAAAAATGCTAGAAGGCCGCAACGAAGAACAAAAAAGAGCACTCGTTGAACGAGTAACAGAAGCCGTATCTGAGACGGTTAACGCTCCAAAAGAAAACATCGTCGTTTTTATTGAAGAAATGCCAAAAAATCACTATGCAGTTGCTGGCAAGCGCTTAAGCGACACTGAGTAATAATAGATAATCCAAAAGTTGCTCCAACATACTAGCAGCGCTTTGACAGCTGAATATTGTAAAAAAAGACGTGAAACCATTTTATTTGTGTTTTGCGTCTTTTTTGCAAGTAAAGTTTCCATTCCATTTCATTTCATTTCATTACATACCGAAAAAAGTAAGCTGATGTACAATAAGCTCGGCGCTTAGCGTGCCTTAGGGGCGAAGATTAAGCGTAGTTGCCTTATACTTGGTCCTTTAAAAATTTCACCCTTAAAGAACCATCTATTCTAAAATTTTTTACTTTCCTAATGTGCTTTCCTAATGTGCAAATTCTTAATGAAAAAAAACGCATGAATGCTCGTACACTCCATGCGCCTTTGCTCATTCTATAAGCCCGCTTCCTAAAGTTCCCCTTTAAAAGTAAGCCCCTGTTCATTAATGCTGAACTGATTTTAATTGTTCAATATATGTGAAAGCTCGTTCCATTTCTTCTTCTGTGTAATTTTGTTTCTTTTTTACCGTCATGACCTTTTCAACAATTTCCTCTTTTTCCATCTCTTCAAAATAAAGGACCGTAGACACTAACTCGAGAAAACGTGAACTTTGACCATTCATGCTAGAAACGCAAGGTTGGATGTTTGGTAAATCAAGGTTATACATATCAAGGAACTTCTCACCTTCCTCTGTTAATATGTACCGATACTGTTGATAACCGCTTTTCGTTTCAAGAATTTCTTGTAAGAAGCCAAGGTTACAAAGTTCTTCGATCCGAAGCGTCAGCTCTTCAGAGTACGGACCAAACATATGAAATTTAAACCGTTCTGAAAATGGAATATCTAACTTTTTAGAAATATATACGATCTTCTGCAGTTTTTTCCGCCCAACAATCTCACCTGCTTGTTGGAACATCGATAGCAGCTTTACATGTTCCTTTAGCAAAACGCTCCTCCCCTTCATTTAAAAAGTATAGCTTTAATTTTTTGTTTTATCGTTGCATTCTCTGTTTCATCTTCTAGAAAATCGAATGGAAAGTATAATTTATGATCGGTTCGTTTTTTTCCAGATATCGCCTCAACGACGTCTGATTCTCGTGACAATTCACGAATTTTTCCGTTCGGCATTTGCAAGTGAATCGGCAGACGCTCTTCTTCCTCACCAGGACGATAAAAATCGTACGGCAGGTCAGAAGATGAATCTACTACAAGGTAATACTCAGGGTCAATACCAGCTTCATGGAAAAGTTGGTAAAGAATCGGCCACTCTTTCATCTGCAAATTCGGATTAAATTCGACGTATTTAAACAATCTTCTATTTAAAAATCTACCACAAAGATCACGTAAAATGCGATCATCTTCTTCCTGCCAAATTTGGAAATAATACAGGATTATCGCCTCATCAAGCCGTAAATAGTCTTCAATACTCTTTTTTTCATTAAATAAAGAATAAAAATGTACGGGCTCTTGTTTAAACTCATATCCTGCTTCATATAAGTGTTTTGTCCGCATTAAAATTTTACTTAGAATGACTTCAGCACTTCTCGTGACGGGATGGAAATACACTTGCCAGTACATTTGATAGCGACTCATAATATAGTCCTCAACTGCATGCATCCCACTCTGTTTAATCACGGCTTGATCTTCCATTGGGCGCATAACCCTTAGGATTCTCTCCATATCAAAATGACCGTAGCTCACTCCTGTAAAATAGGCATCTCGTTGCAGATAATCCATTCGGTCGGCATCAATCTGGCTCGAAATCAAACTAACGACTAGCTTATTGCTGTATGTTTTTTCAATTACATCAGCCACCTTCTGTGGAAAATCTTCACCCATTTTACGTAAAACTTGATTAATTTCGGTTTCTCCTAAAATAATTTCTCGCGTCCACTCTTCGTGGTCCGTATTAAACACTTTTTCGAAGGAATGCGAGAAAGGTCCATGACCGACATCGTGTAAAAGGGCTGCACTTAAACATAATAAACGTTCATTATTATCCCAATGCGGACGGCCTTGAAACACTTCAATAATTCTCCGCATAATCTCATAAACTCCGAGCGAGTGATTAAAGCGAGAATGTTCAGCACCATGGAACGTAAAAAAGGTTGTCCCTAATTGACGTATTCGTCGCAGACGCTGGAATTCCCTTGTACCGATTAATTCCCAAATGAGTGTATCACGGACATGAATATATCGATGGACAGGGTCTTTAAATACTTTTTCTTCACTTAATTGACCGTTTATATTTTGCATCAAGCACACTCCATCTCCATTTTATCTACTTATATTATACAAAAGTTGTAACAGGATGTCTCAAGTCCTCTAATAGCTTAACGAAATTATAATCTTTCAGAATTTTATGGTAAAATATTGGGAGTTTGTCTTTTGGGAGGGGTTATAGTAATGAATATAAATATTGACTACATTCGGCAAGAAGAAGCGAAGTACCACAATGAATTTTACAAAGAAAATAAGCTGTTTGAGAAAGGTTCATGGCTTTTTAAGCCTGTTCCAAACGTGCTACGATATTTAAATGCTATTAGTAAAAAGCAGAATATGCGCATTCTTGACCTTGGTTGTGGTGTGGGTCGTCATAGCATTCCTCTTGCTGAAAAAGTAAGACAAACAAACGGGGTTGTCGATTGTGTCGATTACCTTGAAACTGCAGTTGAAAAGCTAAGAGAATACAGTACTCATTTTAATGTTCAAGCGAATATTCATCCGGTTTTATCGCTGATCGAGGAGTTTCCAATTGAGGAACAGGCCTATCATTATATTGTAGCGGTATCCAGTCTAGAACATGTCGAGTCCGTCGATCAGTTCACAGACGTCTTACATAGGATGATCCGTGGTACGCGTGCCGGCGGGGTCCATTACCTCGTGATCAATTCAGGAGTTGAAGAAATTGATGGCGTAACTGGCAATCAACTAGATCCGCTGTTTGAAGTAAATCTGCCGACAGAAAAAATGATGAGTTTACTCCAAGAGGTTTACCGCGGTTGGTCCGAACTTGAAGTTGTTGTTAAACCGTTAGAGTACACGATCAACCGAGGTGAAAAGGTCGTCCAATTAAAAACAAACGCCATCACTTTTGTCATCCAAAAGCCAGTGGATTAAAAGAAAACAAAAGAAGTTACCTGTGACCAAATGGATGGTCCAGATAACTTATTTCAGTTTTTTATCAATTTTCTCAAGAAGTTGGTCTTCATTTGCAGCCGATATGGGACGGTTGTTAACCATCGTAAAAGACTTTTTTCGGCCTGGTCCGCAGTAAGATTGGCACCCGATATGAATTTCTGCATCAGGGTCCAGTTTTTTTAACCGAGGCAATAAAGTTTTTATATTTGTGGCTTGGCAAATGTCACATATGCGAAATTCGTTTGCCATTGGAGTTAATTCCTTTCGTTTCTTTATGGTAAGATGAGATAGTGTCTTTTATTCACAAAGGATAGTATACCATATCTACTATCGTTCGCAATCTTAAGTAATTTTAGACCTGCTTATATTTTTTATCTTTGAGGAGTATAGAAAATGAACACAATCACCCATCATCTCTCCAATCAAACTTGGCGTTTTATAGATCAATCATCAGTAGGCGTTTACTTTGACGCTCTTCAGTCGTTTGCCTATGATGATGCATTATGTATCTCAGTTGGAAACGAGTGCTCTGATTCTTTGTTAAGAACGTGGGTGCACCACGATACGATCGTCCTCGGTATTCAAGACAGCCGACTGCCTTTTGTTCAGGAAGGGATTGATTTCTTAAATGAACAAAGCTATAACGTCATTGTTCGCAATTCAGGTGGACTTGCTGTCGTACTTGATGAAGGGATATTAAATATCTCTCTTATATTGAAGGAAGAGAAAAAGTTCTCGATTAACGAAGGCTATGAGCTTATGTTTGCACTGATTCAGGAAATGTTACGTCCTTATGGAGTTACGGTTGAAGCCCGTGAAATCGTCGGGTCCTATTGTCCAGGCTCATATGACTTGAGCATTGACGGCAAGAAATTTGCCGGCATTTCCCAGCGTCGCATACGCGGGGGTGTCGCGGTTCAAATTTACCTCTGTGTGTCAGGCAGCGGCAGCGAACGGGCGAAGCTTATTCAAACATTTTATGACCGTGCCGTCCAAGGACAGCCGACAACGTTTGAATACCCTCGAATTGTCCCTGAAACGATGGCGTCATTAACGGAACTAACAGGCGAAGCACTGACGGTACAGTCTGTCATTCACCGCCTCCTCCTTACGTTTAAAGAACAAGGAGCCCGTCTCACCTCTTCTTCCATTACGGAAGAAGAAAGACAAGCCTACGAAGAACAATACATCCGCATTATCAAACGTAACGAACGCATAAGTGCCAGGCACCCTTAATGCTGTAAAGCATTAAAGGTACCTGGCACCGTTTTTTTATTTTATGCAAGTACTTTTCTTGTGATCGATTGCATCGCTGTAATTAATGAAAGCTTATACACATCTGCTACGTTACAACCACGAGAAAGATCGTTCACTGGTTTATTTAAACCTTGTAAGATCGGACCAATCGCATCATATCCACCAAGACGTTGTGCGATCTTGTAGCCTAAGTTCCCAGACTCTAAGCTTGGGAAAATAAATACGTTTGCCTCACCTTTTAATGGTGAATCTGGAGCTTTCTTTTGGGCAACTGCCGGTACAAACGCAGCATCGAATTGGAATTCACCATCGATGACTAAGTCTGGGCGTTGTTGCTGTGCTAACTTCGTCGCTTCAGACACTTTACGTGTTTCAATTGAGGATGCCGAACCTTTCGTTGAGAAGCTAAGCATCGCTACTTTCGGATCAAGTCCGAATACTTTAGCCGTTTCAGCTGTAGCAATGGCAATTTCAGCTAATTCGTCTGCGTTGGGAGCAATGTTAATCGCACAATCACCAAAGACAAACTTTTTATCGCCCTTTACCATAACGAATACCCCGGACGTTTTTTGAATTCCAGGCTGTGTTTTAATAATTTGCAGGGCCGGGCGCACAGTATCTCCTGTTGAATGTGCAGCGCCGCTAACTAGGCCATCTGCTTTGTCGACATGTACAAGCATCGTTCCAAAGTAATTTTCTTGCATTAATTTTTCACGTGCACTGTCTTCTGTTTCTTTTCCTTTTCTGCGTTCAACAAAAGAAGCAATTAATTCATCTAAATGTTTATATGTTGCGGGCTCAATAATTTCAACATCTTTAAAAGTAACCCCGAGTTCTTTCGCTTTTGCGTAAATATCACTTTCTTTTCCAATGATGATCGGCTTCACGACTTCATCATTTGATAACTGGCTGGCAGCTTCAATAATTCTCTCATCCATACCTTCTGGCAATACTACATTCGGATAATGGCTTTTGACTTGCGCTTTAATTTCTGTAAAGAGATCACTCACTATAAATTCCTCCTACATTGATCAGATGACCTTACCAATAAGCATACTCCTCTTTATTTAAAAAATAAACTACTTGGGTTATTGTAGTAAAAATAGAAATTTTCTCACGGTTCCGCTAATTTAAGAACAAACTATATTAGAAAACTTTATTAGAGCTTTTATGGACTTTTACTACGATTAAAGTACTCTTTTTCATCGTTTCCTTATTCGATTGTACTCATGCAGAAGCCTGCTCGTTAATATTTTACAGAAATAACAGCTTGTTGTTTTTTCTGAATTTTCGTATATACATTGATTAAATGAATGACTATTCATTATAATGGAAGAAGTTTCAACAATTTAAGGGAGTGGATGGAATGGAGCAAAAAACTGTAACTTATGAAGTGCAACAGAACGTAGCAACAATCTCTTTAAATCGCCCAGCGGTGAAAAACGCAATTAACTCGGACATGCATCGTGAGTTATATAGTGCGTTTGTACAAGCCAATGAAGATTCAGACGTACGTGTCATTGTTTTGACAGGATCCGGAGATGCCTTTAGCTCTGGGGCTGATCTAAAAAGCGTCGCGACAGAAAAATTAGGAGACATCGATTATGGTGACTACCTAAAAGAAACATACAATAAGCTGTTACTCTATATGGATACGATCCAGAAACCGACTGTAGCCTATATCAACGGAATTGCAGTTGGAGCCGGGCTGAGCCTCGCACTAGCATGTGACTTCCGTATTGCTGAGTATGATGCAAAGATGGGAATCAGCTTTTTAAAAATCGGTCTCGTTCCTGATGCAGGCGCTTCCTACTACCTTCCACGCCTTGTTGGGGTAGGTAAAGCATTAGAAATGTCTCTTGGAGAGCCGATTTCAGCCGAAGAAGCATACCGCATTGGACTCGTCCATAAAATTGGACAACCCGAAGAGTTCGTTCAGCAACTTCTTACCCTTCCAACAACAGCTTACGGTCTAATGAAAAATGTTATGGCGAGCAGCTATGAGCATACACTCGCTGAAGTCCTTCAAATGGAAGAAGAAGCCCAAACAACTGCCGGAAAAACAAAAGAACACACCATGGCCGTACAACGCTTTCTAACCAAATAGATTTTTATATATGGTGCCAGGCACCTTCAACACAGTAAAGCGTTGAAGGTGCCTGGCACCGTTTCGTTGGTTTTGTTTGTTTATGGAATAGGTTTATCTGTTTATGGTATAGTATGGTTTGATACATATATTTTATATTTTAAAGGAGTGGAAAGTATGAGTGAAGCAGCAGTTACTCTAGATGGTTGGTATTCATTACACGAATTTCGCGCAATCAATTGGCCTGCATGGAAAACGCTTTCTAGCGAAGAGCGTCAACAAGTATTAAATGAATTTATCGGTATGCTGGAAGAGTGGAACCAAACCGAAGAAAATAATGAAGGTAGTCATGCGCTTTACACGATTGTTGGTCAAAAAGCTGACTTTATGCTTATGCTACTTCGTCCAACTATGCAACAACTTAATGAAATCGAGACAGCCTTTAATAAAACTCGTTTTGCAGAATATACAATTCCAATGTATTCCTACGTTTCAGTCGTTGAATTAAGTAACTATATGGCTGGTAAAGATGGCGGAGACCCGATGGAGAACCCAGAAGTCCGTGCACGTCTTTTCCCTAAGCTACCTAAAGCACAGCATGTTTGTTTCTACCCAATGGACAAGCGTCGTCAAGGCAATGATAACTGGTACATGCTTCCGATGGAAGACCGCCGCAACATGATGCGCAGCCATGGTATGATCGGACGTCAATATGCAGGAAAAGTAAAACAGATTATTACTGGTTCTGTTGGATTTGACGATTGGGAATGGGGCGTAACGCTGTTTGCTGACGATGTTCTTCAATTCAAAAAGCTTGTTTATGAAATGCGTTTCGATGAAGTATCAGCACGTTTCGGCGAATTTGGTTCTTTCTACGTCGGTAATCTTTTAAATATCGACGGTATTGAGCGTTATTTTCACGTGTAGCTTTAATTAAAAATTAAAATTAGCTCACAATAAAGCTTTTAATCCCTAAAACTAAAGGGATTAATGCCTAAAAAAGATCCAGCCTCTCTAGACGAGAAGCTGGATTTTTTGATGAGGTTTTTATGAAAAAGTCATAGTCCCATTTTTCGTTACATATATTTGAACTAACTGTGCTTGGGTATGCCGTAACACAATTAAGCTGTAAAAAACCATAGTCAATTGACAGTCCTCCAACTCACCACGTACGGCACCTAATGAATTAGGAGGTGAACAGATGGCCGTTATTAAAGCCAACAGCAGTGATATTGACTTGATGGCTCGTTTAATGCGTGCTGAAGCAGAAGGTGAAGGAGAGCTTGGCATGTTAATGGCAGGCAATGTAATGGTCAACCGAGTTCGATCTGCATGTCTGGATTTTGTTGATATTAACTCGGTTACACGAATGGTTTGGCAATCACCCGGCGGATTTGAGGCCACCCAAAAAGGATATTTCTATCAAGGAGCGCGTGAGAAAGAAAGAAGACTTGCTCGACAAGTCATTAGAGGCGATCGACATCACCCAGCAGAATTCGCCTTATGGTTTTTCCGACCTGAAGGCTCTTGTCCTGCTCAATGGTGGGGACAGTGGAACTCGGGCCGCTATAAGCTCCATTGCTTCTATACACCGTTAGCATCAGAGTGTCCGCAAGTTTATAGTACATTTTAAAAAAAATATACATTCAGAAAAGAAAAAGGAGTGATACAATGTATCAGCAACAATGGGATAATCAACCTGGAATGGATGGCCACACACATATGCAACACCAGCAACCAACAATGGATCAAATGATGCAACAACCTATGATGGACCAACATAAGATGCATCAGCCCATGATGGATCATCATATGATGCAACAACCTATGATGCAACAGCATATGATGCAACAACCCATGATGCAGCAACCCATGATGCAGCAACCCATGATGCAACAGCCTATGATGCCACCACTATTTTATGCACCACAGCCACACTTACAGCAGCAATTCCCGCAAATCCCAGGGATGCTCCCAATGGAGATGTCCTATATTGAAAACATTCTCCGTCTCAACCGCGGAAAACGAGTTAGAGTGTATATGACATTTGAGAATAATCCAGAATGGCCATCTCGAGTATTTACAGGTCTTGTTCAAGAAGCAGGTCGCGATCATATTGTCATTAGTGATCCGCAAACAGGAATGTGGTACTTATTATTAATGGTAAACCTTGATTACGTCGAGTTTGATGAGGAAATCGAATATGATTATCCGTTTGGTCAGGCACCTTTAGCTGCATACCCGCCACGTGAGGAAGACTAAAATAACAAACTAATACAATAGGCTGGCTCGTAAAAAAAGTCAGGCCCCTCCCCGCACACTTTAGTTGCAATCATTTATTATCGATCTGCATTGTCTGTGTGCACATGAGGGCCTGACATTAGAGTCAGCCTATTTTTTGATTTATGCTCTAAACATACTTACAGCAAGAAGTACCCAACCAGCGATAAAGGCTACCCCGCCTAATGGCGTAATCATTCCTAGCTTTGAGATTCCTGTAATTGCTAGAACATACAAGCTGCCAGAAAATAAGATAATTCCTAATACAATAAGCCACCCTGCCCAGTGAACTAAACTAGTTTCGACACCTTTCCAGCTGATTAATCCAATTAAAATCAGTCCGAGTGCGTGATACATATGGTACTGCACACCCGTTTGATAAATTTTAAGATAGTGTTCTGTCAGGCGACCTTCTAAACCGTGAGCTCCAAATGCACCTAAAGCAACACCTAATGCCGCACCGATACTGCCAAGTACAATAAATATGTTGAACATCTGAAAATCTCCTTTACTTTTTCATTTCTAATAATCATAGAATATCACATCTCGCCTGGTAATTAACAAAATGGAACTTTACACTTCGACCACCTAGCCTGTTAAAAATCCAACAAACTACCTTCATCTTTGTTTGAATTCAAACTGCTTGTTGAAGGTGTCGTCACATTAGCACTTGGTAAAATGCGTGGTTGTTCCGATACGGTCGTTTTTTTTGTAGCCGTACTTTCTTTATCCAACACTAACTCACAATAAGCTTTAATCAGCTTAGCCGCTTCTTGCACTCCCCGTTCATTACCTTCAGCCGCTTCTGACTTCATTTCGTTCAGTTGCTGTTCGACTTTCGCGATAATATTCTGAACTGGTATATTCATTTTTTCCCTCCTGTTCACTAATCACTTTATTTAAATAAATAGTTACAGTTGTGCCTTTTCCTTGAACACTTGAAATGTCCATTTTTCCATGATGATGCTCAATAATACGATCACAAATCATTAAACCTAACCCTGTCCCCTTTGGTTTTGTCGTAAAAAACGGCTCACCGATTCGTTCAAGAACTTCCTGAGGAATTCCGTTACCTGTATCTTTAATTTGAATATAGATCATATTATCCTTCTCATAGACGTGGATATGAATCTGTCCCCCGTCATCCATTGCTTCAATACTATTTTTCAGTAAGTTAATGAGCACTTGCTTGATTTGATCAGGATCACATTCGACTGTCGTATCGTCAATTGAAAACTCGGACGTAATCGAAATACTTTTCATGATTGCTGAAGTGTCTAACAGCGTCACTACTTCTCGGATTAAATAACAGATTTTTACGTTTTCAAACTTTTGAACCCCCGGTTTTGCTAATAAAAGAAACTCACTGATAATTTTATTGATTCTTGCAAGCTCACTTAACATAACGGGTACATGGTTATTTGTATTTTGTTCTCGTTGCTGCATTAACTGAAGGAACCCAGAAATAACCGTAAGCGGATTACGGATTTCATGAGCAACACCAGCTGCTAACTGACCAACTGCAGAAAGTTTTTCGGACCTTCTTATATATTCTTCGGTTTGTTTCTGCTCTGTAATATCTCTTAAAATAGATGCTAATGCAACAACTCGCCCCTCTTCCGTTCGAATTGCAGATACCGATATAGCAACGTCTAATTGTTTTTCATCCTTCGTCCCATTCTTTAATTCGATTTCTCGGACCATTTCCCCTCTTGAAACCGACTCCCATTGCTCTTGTAAATACTTAAGTTGGACTTCATTTAATTGCGGCATCGTTTGGCCGACCAATTCTTCAGTATTCCAACCAAATGTTTCTGTAAACCCGTGATTCACTTGATAGATCCTGCCTTTTTCATCATGGATGACAATCGGATCCTTTAACTGGTTAAATAAAGTGTTCAAATATCCTTTGGCCTCGATTAACGCTTTAGATGTTTTCTCCGTTTTCAATTGGGCCTTTTCCAATAAACCTTCCGTAAACCGGCTAGAAAACACTAAAAATATGGTAATAAGTATTCCAAATAATGCAACATAGATCACATCCACTTTATCAGATCCTGGGAATAACTCGTTTTGGTATCGAAAGAAAAAATAAATGGTTGCAGCTGTCGTCAGAAAACTAGCAAACAAAATCGGCCGTACCATATGAAAAATGGAACTAATAATTAATCCTAACCAAATGTATATAAAATTAATGAGTAACGGTTCATAGATAATTAACAAGAAGAAAAAACTAAAAACAAAAAGGATCGATAAATACATCGTAAGTATTGTTAGCTGCTTCTGTTTTGATAAAAAATAAATAAGAATACAGAAAAATAAACCTATCGGAGCGACGAAAACAAGTATGACTGGATCAATAAAAGTATTAATCACTATGCTAGATGCATAAAAAATCATTAACAGTTTTGCCATTAATTGATTTCGTTTAAAAATAAGATCTAAACGCTTGTGCTTATCGATACCCATACACTTCTCCATTTTTCGACATGTTTTCCTCTATTATACCATTACTTCAAAACTGATGTTAACGCCCAAAAAGAAAAAAGAGGTGCCAGGCACCTTTAGCGGACTAAAGGTGCCTGGCACCATATTTTTATTTTGTCAGTTCTAAGAATTGGTCTACATCTTTAACGACGAGGTCAATGGCTTTCTGCCAGAATTCTTCTTTTGTTAAATCTACATTTAAGTGTTTTTGTGCTAGTTCTTCCACATTCATGCTACCTGTGTCACGTAACAATGCAACATAGCCATCTTCAAATGATGCACCCTCTTCAAGAGCGTGTGCGTATACACCAAGGCTAAATAAGAAACCGAATGTGTACGGGAAGTTATAGAATGGTACGCCTGTAATATGGAAATGCTGCTTAGCCGCCCAGAAATGCGGATGGTATTCTGATAAAGAGTCACAATACGCTTCTTTCTGTGCTTCGACCATGAGCTCGTTTAACTCTTGCGCCGAAAGAAGCCCTTCTTTTCTCTTTTCATAAAATCTCGTTTCAAATAAGAAGCGCGCATGGATGTTCATAAAGAAAGCAATCGCTCGACCAAGTTTACTTTCAATAAGAACCAACTTTTCTTCATCCGTTTCTGCTTGCTGGACCGCTGCATCACTTACAATAAGCTCTGCAAAGGTAGAAGCCGTTTCTGCAACGTTCATCGCGTAAGACTGTGCAAAGTTTGGCATGTCGCGCATTACATATGCATGGTAGGCATGACCTAACTCATGAGCTAAAGTCGATACGTTGGATGCGCTGCCGCTGTACGTCATAAAGACGCGTGTCTCACCGCTTGCCGGTAACGTCGTACAGAAAGCGCCTGGGCGTTTTCCAGCACGATTTTCTGCTTCAACCCAGTCTTTTTCGAACGCCATTTTTGTGAACTCAGCCATTTTCGGACTAAACTTACCAAATTGATCGATAATTGACTCTGCCGCTTCTTCGTAAGGGATCGATGAACTTGCACTTCCAATTGGAGCATGTACATCATACCAAGCTAGTTTTTCTAATCCGAGATACTTTGCTTTTTGCTCTAAGTACGGCATAAAACGTGATTTGTTTTTAGTAATCGTATCCCACATCGCATTTAATGTTGCTTCTGACATCCGGTTAATTTCAAGCGGCTCTTTTAGAACATTTGTCCAGCCTCTTTTTTCATAAAGACCGAGCCTAAAGCCAGCAAGATGATTAATTGTCGTAGCGAATAAATCTTCATTTTCAGTCCATGTCTTTTCCCACTTTTCGAAAGCATCGACACGAACATTACGGTCATTATTGGCTAACTTATTTTCAGCTTGCCCTACTGAAAGTTCTTCGGTTTGTCCATTTTCTTCAAACGTAATTTTCATACTGTTAACAAGGGCATTGTACATGTCTGCCCAAGCATGGTACCCGCTTGTCGATAACTTTTGAGCTAATTTTTCCTCTGCTGGCGATAACTTATCTTTGGCACGCTCGGCTCGTTCATTTAAATAAAACGCAACTCCAGGAAAATGGTTATTGATCATCGCTTGTAAGTCTGTTTCATCTAGCTGCTGAATTTTTTCATCGATGCTCGTTAAAACCCCTTGATAAAGTGACGAAAGCTCTTTTGCTGTTCCACTTAATTGCACCGCTTTCTTGTCTGCCATATTTTGCGCTGTTAAACAACCGACAAATGCACCGACTTCTCTTACTTTTGCAACAGCCTGTTGTGCGTTTTCAATAATTTTAATCAATTTTTCTTGTTCTTTATGTAATTCCGTTAATTGTTGAAGAGATTGTTCAAGTGCGATCAACTCTTCTTTTGTCTCTTGAATAAACCCTCGTAATTCAGTTGATTCGCTGCCACCTGGAAAAATGCTGTCTAAATCCCATAGTTGATTATACTTTGTTTGCATGCCTCTTACTCCTCTCAAACTTTGTTTCGCTACCCTAAATATTTTACAACACTTCCCGGGGAAATAAAATTAAAATCCCCTATCCATCCTTAGTAAAGCTTATTTTTGTTTTAAACTACTTCATATTGAAGGATTAAATGAGATGGGCCTTTCTGTATTTATTATGACTCAGTTGGCTAATTTTATTGGGTCTTCAAATCTGAACTGAGAAAAGGACAATGCACGTGATGCAGCTATCGTAAGGTCAAGTGTGATATTTGATTTATATACAGGAAGATGCGCGTGCAGTGTATTGATCTTTTAATGGTTTATTGACTGACAGCAAACAGGCACAATCATAGGGAAAAGGATTTTTTTGCGGACTCAGAAGCCCCTATTTTAGTAAAAACCATCGTCTTTTCAAGTATAGAGGACTGAGAGGACGCTATATGCCTTAATTCATCAAAAGCGACCTCGAAAAATAGGAAATAAAGGCTTCTCAGTCCGCTCCGCTCTAAAAAGTACAATTTTAATCGAAATAGCGGCCCTGGAGTCCGCTTAATTTCCTATAGCAATAATTCTACCAATGTCACCTCTCTCGCTAACTTGTTAACTAAATCGCATCTACAGAATGGACGCACCAACTCCCCTCGTATTCGCTTAACACCGCTTCTAAAAAACAAACAAAAGACTCGAGTTCCCCAGCCTTTTTCATGGTCTGGAGTTCCCAAGTCTTTTCATAGTCTAGAAGGCACTATTTTCTTTACGAAAACCCGCCAGCCCGATACTTTTCAATCAATTCAAACCATTCTTCCTCGGTGAAACGCAGCATCGAGCGGTCTTTTGAGTTAGGAACGACATTTTCTTCATCATATCGTCTAGTCATAAGGATCGCTTTAACTCCAGCAATATTTACACCTTGGTCAATCAGAGACTTAATTTCTGTAAATCGCTCTATATCGTTTAGTGAAAAAATCCGCTGGTTACCTTCATTACGAGCCGGTTTAATGAGTCCTTGCTCTTCATAGTAACGAATTTGTCTTGCTGTTAGCTGAGTCATTTCTTTGACAACACTAATTGGGAAAATCGCCACATGACGAGGGAAATTTTTATTCATCCCCTCCCTCCTTTAAGCCCTGTAATGGGTGTAATCTTCTTTATTTTGCTAACTCGGTATACACATCTTGCAAAGTGTGAAATCCTAATTCTTTTACAATTTGTACATTCTTGATCCATAAATGGGCCGTCATTTTCGCATCTTCCAACGCATGGTGCCGTGTTAAGATCGGAATATTAAAAAAATCACAACACTCATCCAACGTTTTTAAACTTTGATGAGGTAACGCTACTTTGATTAAAAATGATGTGTCAATGACACGATGAATAAAATTCGTCCGTAACACATGCCAGGAGACGTGCTGCATGAACGATTTTTCATGCTGTGAATGATGGGCCACTAATGTACGACCTTCAACATAATGAAAAAACTGCTCGAGAACTTGCTCAATCGTCGGTGCTGTAAAAAGATCTTCTTGTTGAATTCCTGT
Organism: Alkalihalobacterium chitinilyticum; assembly: GCF_029028005.1. Taxonomy (GTDB): domain Bacteria; phylum Bacillota; class Bacilli; order Bacillales; family Bacillaceae_F; genus Alkalihalobacterium; species Alkalihalobacterium chitinilyticum. Next base: position 81,246 of record NZ_JAOTPO010000010.1, on the reverse strand, counting down.
GAACTCTAAAATCGGCTGAGGCAATGGCTCTTCGTGGCGGACTAGCGAATAAAATCCTTCTTCTTCTCCAAGCTTAGTTCCTTTTACTTTTACCGCCCCAATTGAGAGAATTTTGTCTCCACGGTCGGGATAAAAACCTGTTGTTTCTATATCAAACACAACGACTTCAAGTTCTTCAAACCGTTTATTTAGCACACTTTCCTTCTTTAATTCTTTTTGGAGTTGTCTCATGTAGGCCATTTGTGAAGCACTCGACTGGTGCTGTACAGAGGTATATACATTCGGACTTAACTTTCCTGATAGTTGTTTCATATATTGAATCATGTGGTTGATCACTTCATGCCACACCCTTTGTCGATGTGCTTTTTCGTTAGTTTATAGAGGCGTGCACCCGAACGAATATACTCTTTTAATTCCTGCTTCTCGTTAGAAGTTAACTTGTCGACTTTTAATAGATGAATCGTTTCATAGCTTTGTTCATTTCCTTGGAAACGAAGCCTGAACTGTAAAAGTCTTGCAAATGTCTCTCTCAGCTTTTTTACTTCTATCAATTGATCAGGCAGTTGCTCAAACCTCACTAATGTTTCAGGCGCTTTGATCTGTTCTTGTAACGCTAAAAGCCGCAATGAATTCACATACGGAAAAAGAACGGTATTTTTTAAGTGAATGACATTATGATGTGAACCATACGATTCAACCAACAACTGACCAAACACACCAATTGCTTTTTTACGCCGCTCTACGTTTTCATAAAACCGTTGCATTAAGGATGGGTTTTCCTTTAGATTTAAAAAAATAACGTCTTTTAACTCATCTAGCAGTGACGGGTTTCCAATAAACACTCGTGAATCAAAAAAAGTGAGCAAGTGACGCAACGTTTCAAAACTCTCTTCTTCGATCCAGTCTTGAATTTGCGCATTCCAAGATAAAAGTGATTTACACCATCTCTCACTCGAGGCCATGACCAATCCATCACATCTAACGTAACCTACACACGCTAACGCTGTTGAAATTTCTTTTCCTAGCTTTAAAAAGTAGTCTTTTTCACGATCATTTGTAGATAAATACACAAGCCCATGATCCTGATCGCTCCAAAGCGCTTGTTCAAAACGTGCGGCACTTCCCATCATAAAGAAAGCAAAGTGAGCAGGGGGAGGACCCCACTCACTTGTAACGTTTTCGATGGCTGCTTTTACTGTTTTTGTGATCAGTTCATCGTGGAATTCGTTTAGTTTCGTATGATCATATTTTACTTGCTCAATAGACGACATTCTCCACCCTTTTAACTGCTCATACGTGTTTACCATCGGTTGTTTCACGTGGTGTACACCACCTTATTGTTAAGCACCTGTTTTTTCTGATTTCATATTTTCAGGGTATCCATAGCTTCCATGCTCACTGATATCTAGACCCATAATTTCTTCTTCTTCAGTTACACGAAGTCCTCCCATCACTTTATTCATTACATATAGGATAATGAATGAAATGACAAACGCGTAAATTCCTCCAGCGACAACACCTAACGTTTGAACACCTAATTGTGTAAAGCCGCCTCCGTAAAATAAACCTGCTTGCCCCCAGCCAATTTCTGTAGATAGTGCCGGTACTGCGAAGAAACCAGTTGAGATGGTTCCCCAAATCCCTGCCATACCGTGAACTGATAAGGCAAAGATCGGATCATCAATTTTTGCACGATCAAAGATTTTCATACTTACCACTACGATTAGACCACCAATAATACCGATAACAACTGCTGCCCAAGGTGCTACGAAACCACATGATGCTGTAATGGCAACTAAACCTGCTAAAGCACCGTTTAATGTCGTCGGAACATCTGCTTTTCCGTTCATCATCCAGATTAAGAACATCGCGGCAATCGCCCCAGCTGCTGCTGCTAATTGCGTGTTAAGAATGACATATCCAAAGAATGCATCTGCTACCTCAAATGTACTAGCACCGTTAAATCCAAACCAACCTACCCATAGAAGTAGAACCCCTAACGCTGTGTAAACTTGGTTATGACCTGCTAAATCATTAGATGAACCATCTTTATTGTATTTCCCAATACGCGGTTTTAAGATAATCGTTGCGGCAAGAGCTGCCATTGCACCTGTTAAGTGAACGACCGTTGAACCTGCGAAGTCTTGTTTGCCAAGACCACCTAACCAACCATCACCCCATACCCAATGTGCGACGACTGGATAAACTAGAGCCGAGAATAAAACGGCGAAAATGACGTAAGCTGATAGTTTTGCACGCTCAGCGAAACCACCGAATGCAATGGTTAAAGCAATAAGTGCGAACATCATTTGGAACATGAAGTCTACCGATCCTGCTAATCCGCCATCTGGACCTGAAGCATCTCCGAAGAAGAAATCAGAAATTCCTAGAAATCCACCTGCTGACTCACCATAGATGAAGCCCCAACCTACTGCCCAGAAAACCATCGAACCAAGACTAATTGTGAATACCGTTTTCCCTGCAATGTGACCCGCATTTTTCATTCGAGTCGAACCTGCTTCAAGTAAAATAAATCCACCTTGCATAAGTAAAACTAAAAAAGTACCAATAATGACCCACAAATTATCCATTAAAATTTGTTCCATCTGTCAACCTCTCCCTTCGTTTCTGCGTTAGCTTAGCTAACATCTTTTGTTAACTTAATTATACATTCTCAATTTTCAGAAACTATATTTTTGGAAGATGATCTGACACTGTTTCTCGAACAACGTTTTTATGGGGAGTTAAAGTGGGCTCCTATTCTAGTTATATCGGGGGTTCCAGCAATTATGAGAGTCGTTGGGGGTTCCTTATTTTCTTACTGCTTTTTTGTGAGTTTCTATAATATAAATACGGATCTTCAGCTGTTTTAATGATATCTCGATAGTCATATGCTGTTCACGCAGCTTCTATCAACGTTCAAAATGATCCTATTTCCAATCTGCTCGCGTTTATTTTCAAGTTCGGCTGATTTATTTTTAACTTTTGATGATTTATTTTTAAGTTTAGCCGATTTATTTTCAACTTCATCTCAAATATTATCAACTTTCCCGTTTTAAAGATTTCTCGACAAAAAAAGTCAAATTTCATCAACTGCCAACTTCAAGCCTCACTCCCTAATCCTAATAAGAAAACACGGTTGACCCCAGATATAAGGATCAACCGTGTTTAAACTTCATTTTATATCAACTCCATCTATTAGACGATTTGCCAATCGATCGGTGTTTCGCCCATCTTCGTTAAATGTTCATTTACTTTGTAGAATGGCTTGCTTCCAAAGAAGCCGCGCCTTGCTGACAGCGGACTCGGATGGGCAGATTTAATGATGACATGCTGCTCTCCTGTCACTAATACTTCTTTTGCTTGGGCGTGGCGTCCCCACAAGATGAACACGACTGGTTTTTCACGCTCATTCAAGCTTTGAATGACACGATCCGTAAATAACTCCCAGCCTATTCCTTTATGCGAATTCGGTTCACTTTCTCTTACCGTCAATACGGTATTTAATAGGAGAACCCCTTGCTTGGCCCACTTGATTAAACAACCATTTTGACTAGGCTCACATCCAAGGTCCTGATGAAGCTCTTTATAAATATTTTTCAGAGATGGCGGCAGTTTTTCTCCCGCGTTTACTGAAAAGCTTAATCCGTGTGCTTGATTGGGACCATGATACGGGTCTTGTCCGAGAATAACGACTTTCACTTCTGAAAAAGGGGTATAGTGAAAGGCATTAAATACGTCCGACTGACGCGGATAAACTGTTGCATTGCTATATTCGTCCTGTAAAAATTGCTGCAGCTTCAAAAAATAATCTTTTGTAAATTCATTTTCTAGTACCCTGTTCCAATCATTACTCACATTCCACAAAACCGTTTCTCCCCTATTCCAGACTGTAGGGCTCAAACCCACTTAAAGCCACTATATTCCTAATACTGTAAAACTTTTATTCTAAACCACCATTAAGCACAACTAACTTTCACTTGCTTTAAATTTTTATTCTATACGACAACCTTAGCTTCATGTTATTTTTCCCACTCCAAAATTGCTGAAAGCTCATCATATATCGCTGGAGTTCCGACCAACACTTGATAGCCCTTTTCTTTTTTTACACTAAAGGTTTGGCCTTTTGCTTCCTCAACGATTAATAGACCTGCGCTAATGTCCCATTCTTTCAGCTTGATCTCCCAATAAGCGTCAAAACGCCCTGCTGCTACTTGGCATAAATCAATCGCTGCACTTCCTGTTCTGCGAATACCGCCGATTTTCGTAATAATGGCATTAAAGTTACCAACATTATTATCCGGGTCTGTTGCACGGTCATACGGAAAGCCTGTTGCTACTACCGCTTGATTTAATCGCTCCGTAACCGAAACGGTAATGCTTCTACCATTTAACGTCGCCCCGCTTCCTTTAACCGCCTCATACATTTCATCCAGTTTTGGCACGTAGACGACTCCAATGACTGTTTCCCCTTTATATTTAACTCCAATCGAAATACAAAAGAAAGGAAAACGATGAGCAAAGTTTACCGTTCCATCGATCGGATCGATCACCCATTCGTAATCTGCTTGCCCTTCATGCCATCCGCTTTCCTCTGACATAATGGAATGTTCCGGGTATTCGGTATGAATTTTATCGATAAGAAATTGCTCGCTCCATTCATCAACTTCAGTGACTAAGTCAATGTCAGATGACTTCGATTTCATCTGAAACGGCTGTTCCATACGAATTAATTGTTCTTTTCCTACTTCTCTTACCCACGTCTTTATATTTTCTTTTATCGCTAGCCATTGTTCCATTATTGATCCACTCCTAAGGAATACTTATTCGTTTACTATTGTAGGCAACTCTTGTTGTAAAGGCAAAGTTATGACCAACTCGCAGCCTCTGCCTTTTTCTGTTTTTACCGTCAATTCGCCGTTCAGCATCTCAATTCGATTTTCCATGGCATTTAAGCCAAATCCATACTCTATCTTTTCCTCGCCAACACCATTATCTACTAATTTAAACTCCAGGAACTTGTCCTTCACTTGCAATGTAAAATGAAAGTGCGTGCTCTTCCCGTGGCGGATTCCGTTGGTTATTCCTTCTTGAAGAGCATGATAAATGACTTTCTTTTGTGCGTGATTTAACTTTGGTATCTCATCTATTGAACTTGTAATCAAAACACCTGTCGCTTTCACCGTATCATCAACTAACCCTTTTAATGCCTCTTCTATTTCAATCGATTCTTGCACTTCCCCAAGCACTTTTACAGACTCTCGGATTCGATCCAACCCTTTACGTAACAATTCTTGTGAGAGTTCCATCTTTTCATAGACTTGGTCTGGCTTGGCCTTGGACAGACGCTTTCCTGCCTCAAGCTGCACAATAACCGTTGTTAACGAATGACCGATAATATCATGAAGTTCGTGCGCAATTCGGTTCCTTTCTTCAAGCACCGACATTTCAATTAGTGCTTCGACCGTCTCTTTTTGAGATTTTTCTAGCCCAACCGTTCGTTCCTCTACTTTCCTTTCAAGATTTTCATTCAACTCTTGCAGCTCTTGAGACATTTCCTCCACTTTAGTAAACGCACGTGAGAATTGGGTAGATAACTGAAAGGATTGCCCAAACAAAAAGATAAACAGTCCAAATGGAGATAATTCTCTCGTTGTGATCAATTGATTGTAAAATAAGAAATCATTAATTACCGTAATGACATAAATGATCCCTACTCCAAGGTTGAGTCTAATCATATCCCGCCTATTCTTTAATGCTTTCATCCCTGCCACGACCACTAACATGATAGCGACAACCGTGATGATTTGATAGGCAGTTAATGTCAAGGTAAAAACTCGCGCTGGTGTAAAAATGATCACGAAAACGAACAAGCTGGCAATTCCCCATAATGTACGAGTCAAATTCTTATGTACTTCATTAGGATATAGTTGTCTAGCAAATGAAACAAAAAGCGGAACTGCGATATAAAAACAAATATATTCGATTTTCTTTAACCATTCCCACGGGAAGTCCGGTAACACTTGATTGAAAAAAACTTCCCCTACCATCATCGCCCGTATGCCAATGACGAGACAAAACAAGCCAAAAAACAGCGTTGATTTCTCTTTTCGCCTTAACATAAACAATCCTAGATGGTAGAGACCCATAACAAGCAGGCTGCCAATCAGGAACATTTCAAAGGCCAGCTGTTTTTCCCGCAGGCTTGTAATCGCTTTGTCTTCACCTATTCGAATGATGCGCCACAATCCACCTTTCGAATGATGAAAATTAGCAACATGAAAAACAAGATCGATTTCTTGAGAACTGGGCTTAAAGTAAACCACTTGAGGTTGATAGGCCGGTTTCGTAGTTTCCCGAGTGGTACCAGGTACCCCTGCTCCACCAAGCTCTTCTCCATCGATCCACACTTTATAGGATGTAAAAGCATTTGGTAAATAAAGCCCTAACATCGTATTCAGGTCATCCTCAGCTAGTTGGACTTTCAAGTGATAGGTCGCATAACCATCTCCTGGCACCTGTTCCCCTTGCCACACCTGATCATTCCATTTGGCGGGCATATCAATCAGCATACCCGCATCATTCGGTAAATGTGCAGGGTCTAACCACTCGTTCCAATAAAAATACCATTCTCCCGTTAACGACGTAGGACCTAACTCTTTAATGGAAGTAGTTGATAAGTCTAGTTTTCCGTCAACTGCAGAGTACATTCTTTCACTTTTTTCATAGAAAAATAAGAAAAAAACGGCGACAATGACGGTTAGTATAGGAACCATGTAAAGTAGAATTTTATTTTTCATCAAACAACCTCTAGTTTTTCATTTTTAATGCTTGTCTTCTTTATTTATTATAAAATTTTCGTAACAGTATGAATAGTTTATTGGCTAAAAAAGTAAAATGAGGGCTTCAAACTTGCTTACTACGTGCGCTCCCTTTTAGTATTTAGTATGATAAGAGTAGTGAATTAATGGACACTTACATTTCCCCCATTACTTACGAACAAATAATACAAACTTTACAAACGAATTGTGTAAAGGAGGAATAGCAAATGGAAGCGATTAATAAAGAATTCGTTCAAGAAATGATAAATAAAATGGCCAATCAAGATGTATACGTTCATCTCGAAACAACAAACGGGGCCTACACCGCTTACCGAAATGGAACCCCATTCTCATCAGGCGTTTTTATTCGAAACGGGAAAGTGTCCTATGAACACGGGAAAATCACAGGTAACGGCCCCCACCGAGTCGGACTTAAAATAGACTTAGGCTGGATCTACGCAGAAGGACTTACGCATTGTGAAATGAACGGAGACCAATTACTTTTAGCCGGCTTAGATGATCAAGGACGTTTAGCCGTATCACTTCAATTAAGTCCCCATCCATTTAAATAAAGGAGGCTCTTATGGAAAATCATTTACTAGTGATCTTGCCGCACCCGGATGATGAATCATTTGGGGTTGCAGGGACGATGTTAAACTATAAAGAAAACGGGTGGAAGGTTACATACGCTTGTATGACATTAGGAGAAATGGGACGAAACATGGGGAACCCGCCGATTGCCAACCGTGAAACATTACCCCAACTTCGTAAGCAAGAGCTTGAAGCCGCTGCAAAAATTTTAAAGATTGATGATTTGATCTTACTCGGGTTGCGAGATAAGACGATTGAGTTTGAAGATGAAGATAAATTAGCCGAGCGAATGCGAACATTAATAGAAGATTGCAAGCCGACGCTCGTTATTACATTTTACCCAGGATATGCCGTACACCCTGACCACGACGCGTGTGGTGCCGTCGTGATCAAGGCTGTCGCTTCGATGCCAAAGGAGCAGCGACCAACGGTACATGCACTAGCCTTTTCAAGAGACTGCATCGATGATTTAGGTGAACCACAAATTATTAATGAAATTAGTCGTTTTCATCAAGAAAAGCTCGATGCCTTAAAAGCACATAAAACACAAACTCAAGAAGTCATCAGACAAACCGAAATTGCCCTTCAAGAAGGTAATGATGAAGCGATGGACCGACTCAAGTATGAGCGTTTCTGGCTTTATTCTTTTAATGACTAAATGTTAGTCAGAGCCTCTATTTCATTCATTTAAATGGAGGCTCTGACCAAGAAAAAAGTTTCACGTGAAACACCGCATAGCGTCACTGCTATGCGGTGTTTCTAGTTCTATTCTTAGAATTTTGCGTGATAATTGTCAATTTCCCATCCATGAACTGCTGTTCTGAAGCTGTCATATTCCGCACGTTTTAAGTCTACAAATTCGCCGAATACGTGATCTCCTAATGTTTCGCGTCCAATCTTGCCTTCTTCTAATGCATCAACTGCCGCTTCTAAGCTCGTTGGTAAATTGCTAATTCCTCTTTCTTTTAATTCAGCTGGTGACATACTGAAAATGTCATCGACTACTTCAGCTGGTGCTTCTAGTTTACGATTCACACCATCTAGACCCGCTGATGCAATAATCGCAAATGCTAAGTAAGGGTTCGCTGATGGATCTGGGCAGCGAATTTCTACACGAGTTCCTGCACCGCGTGTTGCTGGGATACGGATTAACGCTGAACGGTTTGATGCAGACCAAGCAACATAGCATGGCGCTTCGTAACCAGGTACTAGTCTCTTATAAGAGTTAACTAGCGGATTAATTACCGCTACGAATTTTTCAATATTGTCAATTAAACCACCGATAAACTGGTACGCTTTTTCTGAAAGCTCTCGACTGTCACTTGGGTCGTAAAATGCATTTTCTTGCTTTTCAAGATCAAACAATGAAATGTTCGTATGCATTCCGCTTCCGTTCGCCCCAGCAATCGGTTTTGGCATAAACGAAGCATGAAGCCCAAATTGTCTCGCCACTGTTTTTACTACCCATTTATACGTTGTTGCATTGTCTGCTGCACCAAGTGCATCAGCATACTTAAAGTTAATTTCATGCTGACCTTCAGCAACTTCATGGTGAGAAGCTTCAATCGTAAAGCCCATTTCTTTTAACGTACGATAGATGGCTAGGCGAACTTTCTCACCGTAGTCATGTGGAGACGGCTCAAAGTATCCACCAACGTCTTGTGTATTTAATGTAGGACGGCCTTTTTCATCTGTTTCAAATAAGAAGAACTCTAATTCTGGACCAACACTAATCCCATAACCTTGTTCTTTTGCTTTATTTACCGTTCTTTTTAGTACATGGCGCGGATCGCCTTCGAAATCACTACCGTCCGGATTTTTTACCCCGCAAAGAAAGCGAGCTTCTGAGTACCCTTCTTCTACGGACCAAGGAAGAACACAAAATGTATTTAAGTCTGGCAGTAGATATAAGTCGGATTTATTAATTGGAGAAAATCCAGTAATCGATGATCCGTCAAACATAATTTTACCTTCAGCTGCCGCATCGATTTGTTCTGCCGTAATCGTTACATGTTTTAATGTCCCTTCAATGTCAACGAATTGCATATGCAGAAGCTCCACATGCTTTTCCTTAATAATCTCTTTAATTGCCTCTAAAGTTAACTCTTTTGTAGAAGAAACTGTACTCATAATTAACACTTCCCTTTCATGTAATCTTTATTAACATCTCTTGTTAACTCTTATTTTAAATTATCTAAAAATTACTTCAACGATTTTGTCAGGTAATCTGACACGGTGATTTTTATTTATTTAAAATGACCTGAGTACAAGATCATTAGGACATCCTTCTACCTTCCTTTTTTCCCTAGATATAACCTTTATTAGTCGCCATTACTAAGCATTAGCTCAAAAAAAAACTGCCCTCCAATTGTTAGTTGTGTCTAACAATTGGAGGGCGTTTTTTTAATCTGAGCGTTTTTTTGTCCTATCTTAATGTGTGAACATAAAAATAAAAAGGGAACGATTTATTTTTCGTCCCCTCTATATGTTATTTCATTAGTCTTTTTTCTTTTTACGAGAAGCAGCAACTCTTACTTTGTTGCTGTTTTTAGAATTACCTCCTCGTGATCCACCTTTACGATCGCGGTCACCGCCGCCACCACGATTACGGTCACGGTCTTTATTTCCACGGCCATAACCGCCGCCGCCGCCTTTACCTTTGCCTCGGCCACCGCCGCCAGATTTAAAGCCTTTGATGCGTAACGGTGCTTCTTCTGTTAACTTAATTGGAACATCATTTGGCTCCTTCGTTAACATTTTTAAGGCAGCTGAAAGTAACGTAACCGAATCCGTCTCATCAAGAAGCTGTTCAGCAGACATGCGGTACGATTGGAAGTCATTTTCTTCTACCATCTTCATTAGGCTTTCAACCGTCATACGCAGTTGACCTTCCATTGCCTCAGCTAAAGTCGGTACAGGCTTGCGTGTAATTTTACGATTCGACGTTTTTTCGATCGTTTTTAAATGCGGAAGTTCTCTTGGTGTAACTAAAGTTAATGCTAATCCTTTATTTCCTGCACGACCTGTACGTCCAATACGGTGAACATAGCTTTCAGGGTCTTGCGGAATATCAAAGTTATAAACATGCGTCACACCTGAAATATCTAAACCACGAGCAGCAACATCTGTCGCAACAAGAACTTCAACTGTACCTTCTTTAAATTTCTTAATTACTCGGTCACGTTGGTTTTGGTTAATATCACCATGTAAACCTTCAGCGCCGTAACCTCGTTTATTTAACGCTTCAGACACTTCATCAACACGACGCTTCGTACGACCAAATACGATTGCCAGTGTCGGCGAATGGACGTCTAACATACGGCATAGTACATCGAATTTCTTTGATTCAGGTACTTCCATATATTCTTGTTCCACGTTAGCTGTTGTAATTTCAACTGATTTTACAACAATCGCTTCGGCGTCTGGTTTCATGAATCTTTCTGCAAGACGACGGATTTGCTTTGGCATTGTTGCAGAGAACAATAGCGTTTGACGCTCATCAGGAACTTCCGCTAAAATCGTTTCAATGTCTTCAATGAACCCCATGTTCAGCATTTCATCTGCTTCGTCTAGTACAACCATTTGAATGTTATCCATACGAACGGTTTTACGACGCATATGGTCCATAAAACGACCAGGTGTTGCTACAATGATTTGAGGTTTACGCTTTAATGCTTTAATTTGACGGACAATATCTTGTCCACCGTAAATCGGTAAAGCGTTGACGCCGCGAAGATTCCCAATTTTATTTAGTTCTTCAGCGACTTGAACCGCTAACTCACGAGTAGGTGCTAATACAAGACCTTGAATTGTCCCTGCATCTACATCCATCTTCTCAATTAACGGAATTCCAAAAGCTGCTGTTTTCCCTGTTCCTGTTTGTGCTTGTCCGATAACGTCTTTCCCAGAAAGTGCTGTAGGAATCGTTTGTTCTTGAATTGGCGTTGCCTCTTCAAATCCCATGTCTGTAATTGCTTTAACAATTTGTTGGTGTATTCCAAAGTCATAAAAAGTTGTCAATGGATCTTAATCTCCTTTGTATCTAAATTAATTTATATTAATAGCGTTTGCTTTTTCTCAGAGATTTATCATACTGAATTCATGGAGTTAATCAAATTACCTTCGTAAATAATCTACATAGGGGCCAATTTTTGGTAGTAGGAATGGAAACAAGAAAACCATATTCCAGTCATATGGAATATGGCCATTATCTTAACGTATATGATATCAATCGATTATAGACGAGTTACGTTAGCAGCTTGTGGACCACGGTTTCCTTCAACGATTTCAAATTCAACGTCTTGGCCTTCTTCTAAACTCTTGAAGCCTTCACTTTGAATTGCACTGAAGTGTACGAATACGTCGTCTCCACCTTCGCGCTCGATAAATCCAAAACCTTTTTCTGCATTAAACCATTTTACTTTTCCTACCATGTTATATGGCCTCCTTAAAAAAAACAAACTTTGTTAACAGTAGCAAACTGATGATCCGGTACAACTCTAACTGAATAAAGAGGCCGAAGCGAAATCAATTCCTGACTTATTAACACTATTTTAACTATATTACTTTTTATCCTAAAAAGCAAATGACATTATCGGTTTGTAATCGTTTCAGGGTACAAATCGTGGTTCATTAAGCGGAAGTTTGCCATTTCTTCATATTTAGTTCCTGGTCTTCCATAGTTGCAGTAAGGGTCAATGGAGATCCCTCCACGCGGCGTAAATTTCCCCCAAACTTCAATATATCTCGGGTTCATTAAGTCAATTAAATCATTCATGATTGTATTAACACTGTCTTCATGAAAGTCACCGTGATTACGGAAACTAAATAAATACAATTTCAGCGATTTACTTTCCACCATTTTAACGTCAGGGATATAACTAATGTAAATCGTAGCAAAATCCGGTTGCCCTGTTTTGGGGCACAGCGTTGTAAATTCCGGACAGTTAAATTTTACAAAATAATCTCTTCCCGGATGTTGATTATCAAACGTCTCTAATACGCTTGGGTCATACTGATAATTGTATTTTGTATTTTGATTTCCTAATAATGTAACATCCTGTAAGTCTTCATCTTTGCGGCCTACCATTATATATTCCACCTTTCTCGTTTTCGAGCTTATATTCAATGTCGTTGTTCTATTCACATTTTGGCAAATAAAATGGTGAATTCGGACAATAAAATCAAAATCTGGACAATAAATGCTTCCATACCGACAATAAAATTAATAATCGGACAATAAATAGCCGAACTTGGACAATATTTAGTTTGCAAATCCTTTTTAAAGAGATGCTAAGCTACTTTCTCAAGCAACATCGTTAATTTTGTCACTAAAAAAATAAAAAACGCACCCTAAGGAAGGATACGTATGGATTCCCTTAGTTTTTTATAGAGGGTTTGTGCTAGAACCTCTCCTGCGTTTCCACAGTTTTAATATTCTTTTATAACGAAATTAATTATAGGGAGATCAATAACCATTGTCAACGAAAAAAGGACATTTAGAAATACTTACAAAAAGAGTGATAGTTCGACTATCACTCCCTGATTTTACACATCTTTATTCTTAGGTTTTTCACTAGTCGGTAATGCTTCACCCGGATTTTGATAACTAATATTATTCGGGTCCAATCCATGTCCGAGTGACCCATATCTATTACCTGCACGCGGGTCGACCAATTCATTTTGCTGATAATACAGTCGCGGCGTTTTAAATAACGCAATCATTGCCTGTAAGAAAGGCATTTCATGGTAGCGCTCAGGCCAACGCTGTTTGATTTGCTCTTTTACTAATGGATAGTATTTCGGGCTAATCGATGGAAATAAGTGATGCTCTGTATGATACGAAAAATTAAAGTGAATTGCATCTACCCACTTCGGAACCGTCACTGATAAACTGTTGGCTAACGGGTCATTGACAGGTACAAGTGGATTCAATCGATGGTTCGTCGAAATATACGACATGACAATGAAATTTGCTATTAATAATGGAAGTAAGAAAACAAAGATCCAATTTGTAAATCCAATCCAAAACAGAAGACCAATCCATGATGCCCAAGGCAAGATTAACTGTAACCAAACTTTAGGGCGGTTTCTTGGATCAAAATCTTTAATGTATACTTTAAACATTCTTGATGAATGTACAGTAAACGTCATTGCGAGTGAGAATAAACTAAATGTAGCACGAATAAAGAAAGGAATACGATACATTAAACGCACTAACTTATTTTTTTCTAAATGCTCAGCTGTGATCCATGCATCTGGATCTTTATGTTCGTCTTGCGTGTGAACATGGTGATTCATATTATGCCATTTGCGCCACAAGCTTGGCCCTGTACATAACGGCCAAAAGGATATTGCTCCCAATAAATCACGGAGCCACGGTTTTCTTACCACAGTTCCATGTAAAATTTCGTGTCCTAAAAAGCCAAGACTAGCATAACAAGCTCCTAATACAAAAGCTATAAGCAGATTGAGCCAAAGGTTTAACTCAAGCAAACCAACAGCTAAAAAGCCTGCGACAATCACAACCAAAAATGCTAATCCACCTAATAAACGAGACGGTACTGGCTTAAACGCTTCTTTAGGAAGATGAGGTTTTATTCGGGCAGCGTACCAAGATAACGATTGATATTCTTTCATTTCTTTCATTTCTTTCCCCTTCCGATTTCACTCAAATTGTTTTCATACATTTCCTATTGTTTCTATAAAATCTTCCTTTAAACACTAAAATTTCTAATTAACTTTGATTAGTTTTATCGTAACAGTACTTGATGGTGAAAATCAATAGTTTTTTATTACCTGATACTAATAGCTATTATTATTAGTTAGTGTTGGTAATATATGCATTTCTATCTAAGCAAAATTAAAAGTTCGTTAATCTTTCCACAATAAAAAAGCTGACTCCCTGTGTGAGATCCTCTAAAGGCTAATGTATTAGCTACTTTGGAGAGGGCTCGCACTTTTTTTGGGAGTCAGCTTGTCTTTTTATTTAATTATAGGTCGATCTCTTCTTCTGTCCGGATTCCTTTGTTCTGGTTAAACATCTTTTCTAAAAGCATTTCCGGTTGCTTTTCAATAATGAGTAAATCTACATTAGCTTGTGGCATAAATCCTGCTGTTGCCGCTTTTTTGATCAACTCGCTAACTGGGTCATAGTAATTTAAGACATTTAAAGCGCCAATCGGCTTCTTATGTATGCCAATTTGGGCCCAGCACAACACCTCAAATAACTCTTCGAACGTTCCTATTCCACCTGGTAATGCAATATAACCATCGGCTAATTCGGACATCAGCGCTTTTCGCTCATGCATCGTTTCTGTTTCGTGAAACTCCGTTACTAAAGGGTGTATGATTTCTCTTTTAAATAAATTTTTCGGCATAACCCCTGTTACTTTACCACCGGATTGTAGAACACTGTCAGCAATACTTCCCATTAAACCAATTTTCGAACCGCCATACACTAATTCAATATTTTGTTCCGCTAATAATTGCCCTAAGCGAACAGCTCCCTGTTCAAATTCAGGACTTGCCCCTACATTTGAACCTGCAAACACACATATTCTTTTCATCGTGTCTCACCTACATCAATAGTCTTAAACTTACTCTTATTTTAACATGTTCATCAGCCTATCACTGTAATCGGTTTATTTTTTTACTGTAAAAGAAAACATAATAGAATAAATCTATTTTTATGATAACCTGTAATAGTATGAATGAAAATTAAAGGAGCTATAACAAGATGACTGAAAAGAAAAAAATTAACTTACAAGAAGCAATTAAACAACAGCTTGCCAATAAGAAGCAAAATCTAAGTCAAGGAAATGCAAAAGGACATACTTCAAATCAACCTAAAAAAATGACAAGCCAACAAACGAAAAAGATCAATAACCAGCGCAAACGGATGGGAACGTAATGAACGGACAAAACCGAAGTGATATATCACCAGGTATTCAAGTTAATATCGTTCTAAAACAAGATCAACGAACAGGAAAATTGACAAACGGAATTGTGAAAGACATCTTAACGAAATCAAGCTTTCACCCTCACGGCATCAAAGTTCGCCTTCAAGACGGTTTCGTTGGGCGTGTAAAAGAAATTCTTTAATAACCAGTCTAATATGTAATCTTTTGAAATCGACACAATAAAAGATGCAGCACATAAATAGATCAATACAACAATAAAGGTACCCATACAAAAAAGGGTGCCAGGTACCTTTAGTACACTAAAGGACCTGGCACTCTTTTATTAAAGTTTAAACGAACTTTTTAACGATACAATTAAGTTAAAGACTAATTGATCGGCTGTTGTATGTTTAGGGTCGACATTGAAATAACCATGTCTGAAGAACTGGAACTTATCGTTCGCTTTTGCTTCGGTCATGTTCGGTTCTACAAACCCTTTTAAGATTTCTAACGAATTTGGGTTTACGTGATCTAAGAATGTTTTGCCTTCTTCTTTATCTTCGTCTAAGATCAGAGGGTTATATAAACGGAACTCCGCAGGTACAGCATTTGTCGCTTCTACCCAGTGAAGTGTTCCTTTTACTTTTCTTCCCGTAAAGCCCGTACCACTCTTTGTTTCCGGATCATACGTACAACGAAGTTCAACGACATTTCCATTCTCGTCTTTAATCATTTCTTCACATTTAATAAAATACGCATGTTTTAAACGGACTTCATTTCCCGGGAATAAGCGGAAGTACTTTTTCGGTGGATCTTCCATGAAATCTTCTTGCTCAATGTAAATTTCACGAGAAAATGGAATTTGACGTGTCCCCATTTCTGGATTTTCAGGGTTAATCTCCGCATCAAGCATTTCTACTTGCCCTTCAGGATAATTCGTAATAACCACCTTTAACGGTTTGATAATTCCCATGGTACGTGGAGCTTTTAATTTTAAATCTTCACGAACAAAGTGCTCCAGCATTTGTACATCTACCGTACTATAGCTTCTCGCCACTCCAATTTCCCTGCAGAAATTTCGGATCGATTCAGGCGTAAATCCTCTTCGTCTTAGTCCTGAAATTGTTGGCATGCGTGGGTCATCCCAGCCGTCTACTACATTTTCATCCACTAATTGCTTTAAATTTCGTTTACTCATAATCGTGTTGGTTAAGTTCAAACGTGCAAACTCAATTTGCTTTGGAGTAGCTTCCATTTCACAATGTTCAACGACCCAGTTGTATAACGGACGATGATCTTCAAACTCTAACGTACAAATCGAATGAGTGACTCCTTCAATCGCATCACCTAGCGGATGAGCAAAGTCATACATCGGATAGATGCACCACTTATCTCCTGTATTATGGTGTGTCGTGTGTGAAATACGATAAAGAACAGGATCTCTCATATTTAGGTTAGGAGACTCCATATCAATTTTTGCCCGTAATACTTTTTCACCGTTACCGAATTCACCGTTCTTCATGCGCTCGAATAAATCTAGGTTTTCTTCAACCGAACGATTGCGATTTGGACTTTCTTTACCAGGCTCCGTCAGCGTTCCACGGTACTCTCTAATTTGTTCAGCTGTTAAATCATCCACATAAGCTAAACCTTTTTTAATAAGAAGTACTGCACGCTCATACATCTCATCAAAATAGTTAGAAGCATAGAAGAGTCCATCCCAATCGTAACCTAACCATGTTACGTCTTCCTTAATCGAGTCAACAAACTCTTGATCTTCTTTTAGCGGGTTTGTGTCATCAAATCGTAGGTTCGTTTTTCCTTTATACTCATCAGCTAGTTCAAAGTTTAAAACGATCGATTTAGCATGACCAATATGTAAGTATCCATTTGGCTCTGGAGGAAACCGAGTGACTACCTCATCGTTTCTTCCTGATTTTAAATCTTCAGTCACAATGTGCTTAATAAAGTTTGACGAATTATTCGTACTCTCCATCCACCTCAACCTCTCTATTTCACAGTTCATTTTACTAGTAGTTATATCATAAAAATACAAAGATAGCTATGAATGACACGCCATTAAAGTAAAATTCATCCACTACTATCTTACTCACCATCACGGCATTGTAAACGTGAAGTCTAACCCTCCATCTAAAGTCTGATTTTTCCCACATAAATTCCCCAACTAAGTACGTAATCCAACTTCAACCATCTGCCAGACGTTTCCAAATTAAATCCCTTCTAAAATGAAAGTAACAAATTTACAGGAGTGATGAAAGGTGCAACATTTTGGATACGATGGATTAATCAAGGAAAAGAAAAGAAAAGTTAACCAAATCTCAAAAGATGGTTGGAAATTCTCCTCAAAACCCCTTAACAAACAATCTTGGTTCAATAAACTAAACAGGAAAGTCAACCCAAAAAAGAGAATAAATCTTAATACACACTGCTGCTAGGGTACCAGGCACCTTCAACACAGTAGCGCAGCATCTTATTAAAGGTACCTGGCACCGACATCGCAGTACCGCAACAGCGCATCAAAGGTGCCTGGCACCTTTCTTTATAAGGGGGTATACAAGTGGACCGCCATCAGGAGATGACAAAGTTAAAAACGATTAAGGCGATTGCCGAAACATTAAATCAAGGAAATAACATGGAAGAAATGCTCCAAACGGTTTTAAAGGAACTATTACATGTGACCGAACTACAAACGGGTTGGATCTACTTAATTGATCCAGAAGGAAACTATCAATTAGTCGCTGACATCGACCTCCCCCCAGCCTTAAGCTGGCAAGCGAAAAAACCGATGTGCGAAGGAAACTGTTGGTGTATTAAAGAATACAATGACAATACCTTAAATAGAGCATTTAATATTATCGGCTGTAAACGAATAGAAAATGCCATTAAATATCAATGGGGCGAAACCAACGAAATCACCCACCATGCAACGGTTCCCCTTCAAGCAGGAGACGAACGTTTCGGCCTGCTCAATGTTGCAGCACCCCATAAATCACGTTTTGAGAAAAATGAGCTAGATTTGCTAGAGGCCGTTGCCTTTCAAATCGGAACCGCCATTAAACGAATGAAACTATACCATAATGAACAAAAACGTGCCGAACTCTATCAAACGTTAGGTCAATTCAGCGCCAACCTTAACGCCCAGCGAGCAACCGAAGAAGATCTAATACATTGTGCTGTGAATGAAATATACCGTGCATTTTTCTGGTCCGGAATAGAACTGCAATGCAACCAACTAAAAGCAGCCATACAGCCGATTACAAACAAACCCCTTCATACGATAGAAAAACCGTTCCAGATTGGTGAAACGAGTGGAAAATTAACCATTTCACATGAACAACTTGATTCAATCGATAACGAAATCATCCAAAAGCTAAGTCACCATCTTGGTATTTTATTTGAAAATACACGGATTGAAGCAAAATCACGAGAGATTGCCCTCATCCAAGAACGTAATCGACTCGCAAGAGACTTACATGATTCAGTCAATCAGCTATTATTCTCACTTTCTCTTACAGCTCGCGGTATGAAAGACTTAAAAGACTTGGATAAGCTGCACAACTCCCTGTCCTACATCCAAGAATTATCACAAGAAGCCCTTCAGGAAATGCGAAGTCTCATTTGGCAGTTGCGGCCATCTGGTTTAGAAAATGGGGTCATAAGTGCATTAAAGTCCTATGGTGACATGTTAAAATTAAACGTCAACGTCGAGTTATCCGGAGTGCTCAATGTACCTCATTCAATTGAAGAGTGCCTGTGGCGTGTTGGACAAGAAGCATTAAATAATATTAAAAAGCATGCGCATACATCTAGAGCGAAAATAAACGTTCAAGCCGGAAGAAAGCAAGTCAATATGATAATAGAAGATGAAGGAATTGGGTTTGACCCTGATACCGTCAAAAATGGTGCTTCCATCGGTCTCTCTAGTATGAGGGAACGAGTCGAACTGCTTGGAGGATCCTTTCAAATGAATACAACCGTAGGAAAAGGAACCGTTCTATCTATTTCTTTCCCTATGTAAGGAGAGATGAAAATGACCATTCGTATTCTCATTGCGGATGACCACCATGTGGTACGTAGAGGATTACGCTTTTTTCTAGATATGCAATCAGACATTGAAATAATTGGCGAAGCGACCGATGGCCAGGATGCCATTAACAAAGTCAATGAATTACATCCAGACGTCGTCTTAATGGATTTGGTCATGCCGACAATGGATGGAATTGAAGCAACAAAAAAAATCAGAGAAACGCACCGTACGATAAAGATTCTTATTTTAACGAGTTTTTCCGATCAGGACCATGTCATTCCTGCTATACGAGCAGGAGCTAACGGCTACCAACTAAAAGACATTGAACCAGATGAATTGGTTAAAACGATAAAAGCTGTTTATAACGGACAGAGTCAATTGCATCCAGAAGTCACACATCACGTGTTAACGCATATGTCTGGAGGAAAAGAAGAACAATTAATTGATACACTAACAAAGCGAGAAAAAGAAGTGCTGCTTGAAATTACAAACGGAAAAAGCAACAAGGAAATTGCGGCGACACTTTTTATCACAGAAAAAACGGTAAAAACACATGTCTCCAATCTTTTAAGTAAACTTGAATTGTCCGACCGAACACAAGCTGCCCTTTATGCGATTAAGCATGGACTTAAATAAAGATCTCATTCAAAAGTTGTAGAAAGATTTCAGCCTTTTTCCGTCTATTTCTCTAGTAAAATTTCAATCCTTTCACGGATGATCTAGCTATTATTTTTTTATATAATAATACTATAGACAACGAGCATAGGAGAGAAAAATAATGAATGTATTAGTTATAAACGGAACACCAAGAAAGCACGGAAGAACACGTATATTAGCTTCACACTTAGCTCATACGCATAATACAAACTATATAGATTTAAGCGACTTCTCACTTCCTCTATACAATGGAGAAAAAGACCAACAAGACATGCAAGAAGTAAAGCAATTAAAAGAAATGGCACTAGAAGCAGAAGGCTTTATTTTATGTACACCAGAGTATCATTCAGGAATGAGCGGCGCATTAAAAAATATGCTAGATTTCCTTGGCGGTGACCACTTCAAAAATAAACCCGTTGCTTTAATCGCTGTTGCAGGTGGCGGTAAAGGCGGTATCAATGCCTTAAACAACATGAGGACGGTCGTCCGGGGGTTATACGGCAATGCCATTCCTCGCCAACTCGTCTTAGACCCCGTTCATTTTGATAGCGAGCAACGAATGTTAACTAGCGATGGTAAAGAATTGGTAGAAAATGTATTTAGTGAGTTTAACGTGTATTTGGAAACAGCTAAGAGACTGTCTTTCAAGTAATATATATAAAGTGAAACTCTTTAGTGAGCGTGATCTTCAACCCCCACTGAAAGTTAAACCAATCAGGTTTCTACTGGCTTTAATTCCACAAAGGCTTGAAGTAGAAGTCATAGCGCCAGTTAAATGGGATAAAAATAATACACCAAAAGAAGTCTAGCTCCCTAATAGTAGATATTAAGGAACTAGACTTCTTTATACTTACTTGATTTTATGTTCAATTAATTTCTTATTATATTCTAGTTCTGTTCTATTATTGCCTTCATAAACGACTACTTCTAACGTGTAGCGTTGACCGTTATGATTTGGAGGTACAATGACTTCAGAATTTACAGTTTCATGACTTCCTGAAGCTACAGTTGTAACATCAATGTGAGAAAACTGAACACGACCATGCTTGTCAATCAATCGAACTGAAACGATGTAATCTTTTGTTCCGTTCACTTCTTTTGAATGATTCTCGATCGCTGCACTTACATTAATTTTTAAGTTTCTTGCTAATGAGTGAACTTCATTTTCTTTTCCATCCGTTAAAGATACGTTGATCTTATCAGCCTTTGCATGTCTTTCAATAATATCCTCTGCTCCGCGTGGTTTCACTTGAATTGTATTATTGAAACGGCTCGAGATCCCAGTAATAGAGACGACATCGCCATTCGTAAATGCAAAATCATCAAACTTCAGTCCTGTACGGTTATCGACACGAACAATGACTGTCTCTCCATCTTTTACTGCCGTAAACTCAAACGTACCAAAGCTATTTATACTCTTTAGGTCAGTAATAACAACTTCTTCTAACATGACAAGCTGTGCTTCATTTTCAGTTGATGCTTGTGCTGGTGATAATGGAAGAGGTAAAGGTAATTCTCCTTTTCCAATTACTTCTAGTGATGTTACGTTTGATATTTGAAGCTCTTGATTAAAGGCCCCTTTTGTTCCCGTTATGCGAACGATATCACCTTTTTTAACATCAAAGCTATTTTGGAAGACATAGATCCCAGCTGTTTCATCTTGGATGTAAAATCCTTTTTGGCCCCAGCCACCTGGTGTGGTTGTAACCGTTGCTTCTACAGTCACTTCAGTACCCGTAGCAACCGAGCGTGCTTCAGCAATTGAGATTTTTTCAATAATCGGCTCTCCTACTTCAACGTATTCAATAATATCGCCTGCATGACGAGGCTTTACTTGAATTGTATTGTTAAATACGCTGGATGCACCAGTGACAGTTACGATATCGCCATTTTCAAATGTGAAATCGTTAAAGTGTAAGCCTGTACGGTTATCTACGCGAATAACTACAGATTCTTCACCTTTCACTGCTTTGAATTCAAAAGTTCCAAATGTTCCAGATGGAGCTAATTCAGTAATTGTAACTCCTTCAAGTGTAACAATTTGTGCTTCGTTATCTTTAGAAACTTGA
This sequence comes from Alkalihalobacterium chitinilyticum, assembly GCF_029028005.1. GTDB lineage: Bacteria > Bacillota > Bacilli > Bacillales > Bacillaceae_F > Alkalihalobacterium > Alkalihalobacterium chitinilyticum. Next base: position 59,159 of record NZ_JAOTPO010000010.1, on the reverse strand, counting down.
CCTGGTGTTAAATTTAACGCCCCAGGTAAATCGTTGTTCGAACTGTTAACCATTATATTTGTAACATCTGTTACTTGAAGTTCCCCATTGAAATTGCCCAGTTTACCATTAACAGTAACTTCATCACCAGCTTTTACATCAAAATTTCCACTATAATTAGTTGGAACGAATACATATAAACCTGCAGTTTCATCTTGAATATAGAAACCTTTGTTACCCCATGCTCCAGGTGTAGAAGTTACGATACCTGTTGCTTCAACGGTTGTACCTTGAGCAAGTGTGCGAATATCCTCTAACTTATTAGAAGGCTCTGGAGTTTCTACGAATTCATAAGCTCTTGCATTACGTAATCCAGGTCTTGAGAAATAAGCTGATAAATCACCAGTAATATGAACTAACTTACCTAGGTTTTCTGGATTATCGACTAGATTTAAGTCTGTTCTTATCGAAGTATTCGGCAATTGAACAGGTAATGTTTTTGCCAAAGATTTTTCATTAGGATCATCTGCTAAAGCGATGTTTGTCGCTACTGTAAATTCACCGTCAAACACATTGTTCGTTCCTACAATATATCCTTGAACTATACCTTCTCCAGAGTTATTCGCAATTGCCTCAGCTACCGTCATAACTCCTTCTGGTAGATCGCCAGGGTTACCTGGTGCTGGTTCTTCACCTGAAATAGTAATACGAGAACCTTCTTCGTAATCGATTGGGCCGTCGTGGTTTGTTACGAACTCAATTACTGACTCCCAAACTTTGCCGTACGTGTCAATTACTTCAGCACCTAAGTTATAAAAACCGCGGCCATGCATAAAGTCGTTGTATGCAGCTGTTAGTTCCGTAGAGTCTGATAAAACTTCTCCAGCCTCGTTCATTACTTTAACATCTACAAATTTACCATTCTCTTTAACTAACTCATATTTAATACCCGAAACTTGTAAGTCAACACCATTATGAAAATCTGCTTGGGTAACTAATACTTCTTTTAATCTTTCTACTGTAGTAGTTACAGCTACAACTTCGTTACCAAAGCTATCTAGAAATTGAATTTGTGCATCTGTAATATCACCTGCTGGAATTGTACCAGATACAGAAGAGTTGTTTAATAAACCAACATCTGTAGAAGCAATGGCACGAACTGAGTCAGCGTAAAGGTTCCCTAACCCTGAATCTCCCTTTTTATTGAAAGAATCATTCAATCCTTTTTCCGTTGAACCAATTACATTTCCAATTGCAGAAGGGTCTCCAACTTCTACTTTAATACGTCCTTCTGAAACGTAATCAAGTTTTTCACCTTTTGCTGTACGGTACTCCGCATATTCAATCATTGCGTCTGTCATGTAACCAGCATCAGGAGTAATTACTTCTCCTACGAAGTTGTAACCTCCACCGCCAGAACCAATATAGTCAGCTACTGCTACTCTATATTTCTTCTCTAAATCAATAGGCTGGCCATCAATCATAAGTTCTAAATCTATTAATTGACCAACTGTGTTAGTTAATACTTTGTAAGTTAATCCTGAAGTTTGTAAATCTACTGAGTTACGACGATTATAAGAAAATTCGATAACGTCTTTCAGTGCTTGTCCTGTCATCTCATATTCCATAATTTCATTAGCAAATGGCTCTACTGTGTAAATGTGGCCTTTTGTAATGTCACCAGCTGGAATGCTATCACGAATTCCACCGTTGTTTGTTAATGCAGCGTCTGCATTAACAGAGTGTCTCATTGCATCCGTCCAGAAGTTTCCTAGTGGAGCGTCTCTAACAGTACGACCATCACGTGATAATCCTGTTGTAGAGTGACCAATAACTACTCCTAAAACTTCGTCCATTTTTGAATTATGGTAATCAATTCTTTCTTGGATTGCTTCGTCTACTTCAGTTAATTCATGTACAGGTTGACTAAAACCTGTTACTTCTACTACTTCTCTCTTTTCTGTATCTACTTTTAACGTTAAGTTACCCACGTTTAATGCGTTGGAACCAACTTGGAACACAGGAGTACCGTTTACTACTGCCGGCGCTGCTAACGCTGTGTGAGAGTGACCACCGATTATGACATCAAAGAAATCAACGGCTTCTGCTAATCTTCTATCCTCACTATAACCTTGGTGAGTAAGTGCGATAAGAACATCTAAATCCTCGTCTTCTTTTAATGTTCCATATTCTTTTGCAGTTGCAATAGGATTGTGAAAGTTAATACCTGCAATGTTCACTGGAGCTGTGGACGGTGGTGTTTCAATTAATGAGAATACACCTATTCTTAACCCGTCTTGCACAAACACTGTGTATGGCTCAGGCTGTGGAAATCCTTCCATCGCCTCTTCCGTTACCGTCATGTTCGCGCTTAACCAAGGGAAGTTAGACTCTTTTATTCTATCAATTGTCTCAGCTTGTCCATAATCAAAATCATGGTTACCGAAAGCCATAGCGTCTAAGTTCATCATGTTAAGTATTTCAATGATTGGTTTACCATTGTTTAAATCTACTACAGGGTTTCCACTAAAGATGTCCCCTGCATCTAAGTAAAGTGAATGAGTCGCTGCAGATCGTTCTTTATTAATGTATGCAGCAGCTTTCCCTAATGGATTGATGTGTGAGTGAATGTCGTTCGTATGGAGTATTTTTAATTCTACGATGTTATCGTTCGAATTCACTGTTGTGTTTGCACTAATTGTTCCTATCGACCCAAATAATGAATAAAACAACATTGCGAATACTAAAATAATAGAATACATTTTTCTATTATTCTTTGTAAAAGAAATCATTGTATCCCTCCTGAAATTGTTTTTTATTCTGACAGCACATACAATACTAAACCATTAGTATGTGCTCTTAATTAATTTTTTGTAAATTTTCGTATAAATCATATAAATGATCGTTTAGTGCTAGTCAGTTACTTCTAACATCACGACTAAAGTATTAATCTACTGCTTAGTGACTACCTTTCGTACATGATTTATCTTTTGTAGCAGTAATTAGGTGCTGGCTTTATGGCTAAAATCGCTCATCGACTCTTAACTAGTTAGCGATTATCATCTAATATTTGGACTTTGTCATTAAAGACTGTAAAATGAATGCATATTTTTAGAAGGAGTGTTCCTGTTGAGAATTAAAGTGAACGATGTTCCTATCGAGATTTTTTATGGGGCAAAACTGAAGCACGCACTTTTGAAAGCTGATGAAGCATTATATAAAAAAGTGAAACTCGGAAAAGCTGTTATAAAAGATCAAGAAGGCAATGTAACCGAAATTAATGGGGCTGTTGGAGATGGGTTTTCTTATTATGTGAAAGAAGTGGATAGTCGTTAGTCGGTAGCAGTTAGATGAGGTGACGAAGTGGTAGGTGGTATTTAGTTTTTAGGGTGTGTTAACGCACTGGAGGACTGAAATAACATTCACATTACCTTCAGTTCATGAAGATAACTTAACATTGGTATGGGAGATCAACTATACAGGGAATAACAATACTTAGAAAAATAGTCCGAAATTTGCTGGAATTGATTGCTTCTATAAAAAAATCAACAATAAAGAGGATAATACCTGATAGGTGCTACAGGTACTATCCTCTCTATTTCTTTAATTGTCTCGTTAATTTATTGCTCATCGATAATAATATTCTCTTGTTCACTGTTATCTTCTTTAACTTCTTCCAACTCAAGCTTTTCACTTTTTCTGACTGCTATTACTTTAGAAGTTTCTTCTTCAGATTGAACCGGCATAGAATCTTTATTTTTGCATTTTACTTCTCTATATTTTAGTTGTGTTTTATCAGTTTCTATCATATTCGGCTCTTGAAGTTCTACATATTCCTTCTCATTTTCAGTTACTTCTGCATCATTGCCTCTCTCTGAACAATCTATAAGTACTTCTTGTTCTGAATTATAGCTTAGAGAGGCAACCGTTACTACCTCAACATCACTAATAATTTCTTCACTGTCTACTTCATCGGTCCCTTGTTCACTTGTATTAAGGGGTTCTTCTGTAGTCTTAGGTAAATCCTCACTCTCGTTTGAGCTATCATTTTCTTTAATGCCCTCACTACTTACATGCTCATGCTCATGTTCATGTTCTATGCCTTCATTACCCGAAAGATCTTCCTTTTCTGTATTTTCTTGTTCTGGCACCTCTAATGTTTCCTCAGGATATATAAGCTTTTCTACGTTATATTCTACAGTTAAATGTTCATTAATATAACCACCGGTAAATCCAATTAATTGAAAGGTGTTTTTTACCTTTTTAGATTTACCCTCAGGAACTAGTAAGTTAACTTCTATTGTTTTATTAGAATTAGGTGCAAGATTAAACTTTGTTTTACTGAAGTTAGTGTAATTACCTTCTAACATAATCGGTATTTGACTGTTCACTTTATTTGTTAGCGTTAGTTGAGCAGATACATGCCCACCTTCTTCGTAGACTATATCATGGATCCTATAGTCTAAAAGGTTAGAAGTTGTAGCTGTATAGATTGGTGTAGCAATAAAGGAAGCTTCACTGGTAAAAAGTGCATCGACCTTAGATGTAAACGGACCGATGAAGAAAATGGTCAAGAATACAAAAATAAATTTTTTCAAGGCATTTTCCTCCTTTGGAAAAAGAACCAGATGTTTCACTGGTTCTTTATTTATTCACCTATTAATTATTCTCTACCTGCTTCTAACCTCTGTGTATTTTGAGTTGCTTTTGCAGAGAACGTTGCACTAATTTTCTTACCTTGATATTCATTAGTTGCATTTTCAGCTAGTTTTAAAGACATTTCAACTTTAATTTTCTCGTTTGGTAACAATGTTTTATTCTTAGCTAATGGATTAATATTATGGCGTTGACCTCTTGCTAATAATGAATACGTATCATTATCTGAGAGTCTTCCACTTACCGTTTCAACTTTCTTAACATTTCCTTCTGCATCAAGGAAAGTATAATCAACTGTTACAATAAAAGGATCGAAAAGTTCTCTATTACCTACTATTCCTGTATTATCTAGTCTAAAATTAAAATGGTTAGTTGTTCCATTATAGCTCACATCAAGATCGAATGCACGATTACCATTATTTGAAATAAAGAATGGATTTGCAGATGCCGTTTCACCTGGAAGTAATGCTAGATTATCTTCATCACTAAAAATTTTAAATTCAGTGTCACCATTAACAATACCTCTATCGGTCTCAAGATCTAATTTTAAAACAGCCATATCAGCTGCAGGGTTACTTAGAGAGGCTAACGTTTGCCCATCAGTCCAACTCGAATACGTCCCTACTCCTACACCCGCGATTAATGTTGCAGATAATGCTGTTCCGATTAAAGCCTTTTGAAATTTGTTCATTTTAAATTCCTCCTATTAGTTATATAAATTTTTAATTTTTAATTAGACTTGTCTGTAGATGGGAATAACCTTCTGAAAATTTCAATTACTGCTACCAGGACTAGAGGGGTTATGACAAAGACGATAATCCCTAGCGGTGAAGCAATAAATGAAGAGATCTTTCCGAAACTCGGAATGGTAAATTGGTGAACACCTAAGATCGATGACATATGTACCAACTCACTATCTGGGTATACGTTGTTATCACCCTGAGTTTCAAAGTATTCACCTTGTGCGTCGATCACTCTGTGTGTGACTAAGTTTTGGTCAGCACGAAATGTTATGACATCACCTTCCTGAATAATTTCCTTCTCTTTAATGATGATCATGTCACTTGCTTTAAACTCTGGCATCATACTGTTCGATAGAACGATCAGTGGTTGATAACCGAAGATTGGATTGTGACTTTTATCATCACTCAGTATATGGAGCATCCAGGCTCCACCAATAAAGAGTAAGACAATCGTTGTGAAAAGAAACCCTAGTATTTTCTGAACCATATTTACTTCCTCCGAATTCTTCTTCGCGAATTCTGCTGTTGTTCGCTCGCTGTTTACATTTACTATCATATTAGATTTCTAGATAACTAGGTATCATGCACCAGGTTGAAACTCGCTATCTATGAGGTGGAGATTTTTTCTCATACTTCAGTATGAGATCCTACATACTTTTGTCACAATAAAGACTCTATATGCTTTTCGCTACTGTGGAGGGATCCTAACGCTCATCTAAGCAAACATCAAAGTATAATCATTCGTTTCTCCATAGAAAAAAGGAACTCACTAGTTCACTAGATTGAGTTCCTTTTTAACAATAGCTTTTTATGCAGTTTTGATAGAAAGTAGCGAATGATATACGGCGGCTGCTCGGAATTGGCGACCGCCTTTTGATAGGTCATATCATGTTGACAATATGGACATCCCCAATGACCTTCTGAGTAACTGCTATATGATTTTTGCTGACAATGACTACATGTTTTGTGATACATGTGATCTCTCCTATATGATGTTTGCTTTCATCATATCAGAGCCTTCAATAACTCTACATCAACATTGAGGACGATTACCTTCAATAGTGGGGATGATTTTATATCATACTGAAGAATGAGGATCCCCTCATTTTTTTCGATATCAACTAATATTTCGATCCTTATGCTCGATCTTCTCATCAGTTATAGAGGTAACTAAAGCAGCAACGATGTCGGCACTAAATATCTCACCGCTCATTTCCTCAATTTCCGAGAAGGCTTCTTCTAATGAAAACTCGTCTCTATATACCCTCGGCTTCGTCATCGCTAGGAAGGTCTCAACGATTCCGAGTATTTGTGCTAGTACTGAGATGTCTCTTTCTTTTAATCCATACGGATATCCGGAGCCATCAATTCGTTCGTGGTGATTTAAAAAGGCAGTCCGTATCCTTTCAAATGCTTGAAAGTTTCCTAGAAGCTTTGCACCAAGCAAACAATGTTCTTGAACAATTTTAAATTCGTAACTCGTCAGTTTGTCACCCTTTTCAAATAAATAATCTGGCCACTGAACGCGACTGACGTAATGAGCTAATGCAAGAAGCTCAACTTCCCAATCTTCTATTCGCTCTTCTGGAAAATGAGCAGCCATTTTTTTCATTAATTGAGAAGACTGATCAATTTCACTGCGCGATGTCTGTGTCTTGGTTTCAACGATAGGAACTAATGTGTTCAATACATACACGACGTGCTCTTTACTTTGTATCTCTGTATCATTAATCGTTAACTTTTTTACAAGCGTTAAATGCTTAACCATCAGATAACCAAAGACAAGACTCCCAAGTCCGAACAGAAATCGACTTACTATCATCATCATATTTTCAACAACTAAATTCATATAAAGCGTAGGATCCATTAGTAGAAATAGAGAGTAAAAAACAAGGAACAAAGCTCCCCAAACGCGAAACACTTTCTCATTTTCTAATAAACCTAAAATGATAGGGAAATACAATAAGTATACCCACATCTCGATATAATTCAATGGATTATATAACGTCACAAAAAAGAATAAAAGAAAAATAGTGCCTGCTGTTATATGCTGTAGTAAACTCGTATTTTTATTAAATTGCCTATGCAAGCAATAAAAAGCCCAATGAAAAAGGGAACAGAATGCAAAGCCGATCAACATCGACAACGATGTATCACTTCTAGTAAAGACATAGAGGACAAGGCTGAAAATAACACCAAGTGTCATAAGACTTGTTAAGCCAAGTAAAATATGGTCTCCTCTAACTTTTAGCTCACGAGTTAAAAAACTCACATAACGTCCCCCTTATAGTTGAACTTCTAATAAATTATGTTTAATGGCATATAGTACAGCTTGAGAACGATTCGGTTGTCCCGTTTTTCTTAATATACTGCTTACGTGTGTTTTCACAGTTGCCTCTGAAATGAATAATTTCGCTGCAATTTCCTGGTTACTTAAATTATCAACAATGCTATGGAATATTTCCTTTTCTCTTTGCGTGAGATTTAATATGTTTTTAGTGTCTTTATGATCTAATGCTCTTTTTGCATTCACTTTCGGTTGAAAGCATGTGATGCCCATGAGTACCATCTGAATGGTATTTAAAATTTGTTCTGGAGGCGTGTCTTTCATAATATAGCCATCCACTTCTGCATCTATAGCATTATAGATATCCTCACTATCATCATAGGCTGTCAAAACCATGACTTTTACATTGGGGTTATTTTCTTTTATAGCTGGGCAGTGATCAATAATAGATCTTCCTGGCATTTTCAAGTCAGATAACACCAAGTCAGGTTGTAAGTCGATTGCTTTAGTAAGCAATTCATCACCATTACTTGCTTCGCCGACAATGGTGTAATCTCCATGACTTCCAATAATTAATTTCAATCCATCTCGGACGATTTGATGATCATCAGCTAAAAGTATCTTATACATAGGCTTGTATTCTCCCCCTCGGTATAATGGCTACAATTTCCGTTCCTTCTCCTAGAGTTGAACGTACAAATAAGTTTCCTCCTACACTATCCACTCGTTCATGAATTCCAATCATACCGTAGCTTTTTTTCGTTGATTGACTCACTTTTTGTTCCATACCTTTTCCATTATCTGTTATTTTTACTGTCCACTGGACCATTGTTGCTTCAATTGTTACGGTGACCTTGGTCGGTGTAGCATGTTTTAAACTATTATTAACACACTCTTCAATTAACCGATAAATAACTTCTTCAATGTCGACAGTTTCTTCATTGACATGCCCTTTTACGATGAGCTCGACTTCTATACCTGTCGTTTTTTTCACTCGAGTTAACAATTGATCAATGGCGTCTAGAATATTTGATATTCTATGTTCATCTCTTAAATATGAAATATAGTTACGTACTTCTAAATGGCATTGCTTCACTTGATCTTCCATTTTACAAATTAGATCATTCATATTATCTTGATTGCCTTGTTTTAGGGTATTCTTCACTTGAAATAATTGAGCAGACAAAAAGAACAGTTGTTGCGCTAATCCATCATGCATGTCCTGTGCCATTTTTTTTCGAACCGTTTCTTTCATCGCACTTTCTACTTCTTGCTGAAGCTTAATATGCTTGTTTTGGCTTACTATACTAGCTGCAATGATATGTAAGTAAATATAGAAAAACGGTTTAATAGCACTCTTCTCTTTTATAGGAATTATTATTGCTCCTGTATTTTTCTCATCCCCCAAATTTGAGAGTGGAAAAAAGAAAAAGTTTTGCGACTTACCCAAGTAATCTTGTATAGTGATAACTGATTTTCGCTTATATCGGTCATAGTGTTGATCAATTAATACCCTCGTATAGTAACTAACACTCCAATCATCATTGACAAACGTATCAAACCAGCAAATATAAACTTGTTCTATTTTAAAAACAGACTTGATCACTTTTTCTGTGGCCATATTCAATTCACTGATCGCAGTCACCATATTTAGTCGTTGGATAAATCTCGCAACTTGTCCCCACCTTTTGTTGGTTTCTCTTATCGTTTTTAATAAAAAATAAAAAATAAGATAGATCAAGTACACTGAGACGGCCTTTAATAGAAAATGATGTTGACCAGTCCATTCTATTCCTCCAGAAGAATAAAATAATCCAAACCAAATGAACAACGTGGTTAGCACATAAAATACAGTGTAACTATAAACGGACTTTTCTCTTAAAAAAGTACTAAACCAAAGCAAAGATAGAAAAGTATATAATATGAAGGGGTTATTAGCCCCTCCTAAAATAATTAAAATACTAATACTTAAGAACAAATCAAACACTGCCAGCCAAATCCAATACTTTTGCTTCAACGAATAGAAAAATAGCAGTACCCAAACTAAATTAATAAAAATAAAAATGAAGAAGCTAGAGATAATAATAGATTCTGTTTTACCATAAAGTAAAAATAGTATAAACAGCACTACCCACCTAAATCCAAGTATAATTTTCTGTAAATACATTAGTGCAAATGACATGTTAATCTCCTTAGTTATACCTACAATAGTAGTAGAAACAACTTTCATTTTAGAGCAGTTACCATAAAGTTACAACGACTATTCCTGTCGAAATTTGTAATATACGGTAATTAGTTTTTAATAGACAGATTGATTTGCCTCTGCTTTTTTTCCTTAATAAACAAAAATTAAACTCCAGTATTTACCACAGTTATATGATCATATTCCTATCTTTCTACTTCTCTATCATTTCATGTTCCACCTACTACTTAATTACTCTCCATTATTTCGTAACTCGAAACTTTAGGAATGGGAAATTAATCCCGTTTCGACCGATTTTTGCAGTTTTTTATGCTAATATATAAAATTTTCACTCTATTAAATCGATCTTTTATACCAAGATTTATAACCTACTTTATATTAATATACTAACTACCGTGACTTTTTAGAAAATTCATTCTCCTATACAGAGCTGGATTTTCACAAACTATTATTATTTAAGGAGAGGATTTTATTGTTTCAACGCAGCAAAAATTCCTTTAAAGGAATTATCTTTTCACTCGTATTCTTATTAGCGTTCTCATCGTTTGCTGGTTTTGCTGGAGCAAACGCAAAACAAAATTCAGTACAGGTTTATGGAGAGTTTAATTTCTCTTCATCTGACAAAGTTTCAGTTATCGTTGAGATGAATGAGCCTTCAATCATTGAGGCGAAACATAAAGGCCAAAAGCAATCCAAGCAAAACTTAAAAAAAGTACGTGACAATGTAACAGCTCACGTACAAAGAGCTGCAAAAAGCGCAGACGTTAACCATGAATATGATTACGTATTCTCTGGTTTTTCAGTAGAATTAAAGGAAAGTGACATTCCAAATCTTTTAACAGTTCCTGGTGTAAAGGCTGTATACCCTAACGTTGAATATTTTGTTGATACAGTTGGTGAAGGTATCGCAATCGAAGCGTCAGAGGTTTCTCCTGAAATGATGGAGAGTGCCCCATTTATTGGTTCTGATTTAGCATGGAAGGCAGGTTACACTGGTGAAGGCATTACAGTAGCTATTCTTGACACTGGTGTCGACTACACTCACCCTGACTTAGCTCACGCATTTGGTGACTATAAAGGATGGGACTTTGTTGATAACAACGATGACCCACAAGAAACAGCTCCTGGTGACCCTCGCGGTGGTTCAACAAATCATGGTACGCACGTAGCTGGTACCGTTGCTGCTAAAGGAGAGGATATTAAAGGTGTGGCTCCAGATGCTACATTACTTTCATATCGTGTATTAGGTCCTGGTGGACGTGGAACAACTGAAGGTGTTATTGCAGGTATTGAAAGAGCGGTACAAGATGGTGCCGATATTATGAACTTATCACTAGGAAACTCTACGAACGATCCAGATTTTGCAACAAGTCTTGCACTAGATTGGGCGATGGCAGAAGGTGTTGTAGCCGTTACTTCTAACGGTAACAGCGGTCCAAGCAACTGGACAGTTGGTTCTCCTGGTACATCTCGTGAAGCGATTTCTGTTGGTGCTACACAGCTTCCTTATGATTTATATAGTTCAGAACTATTTACTTCAGAAGGTGTAAAATATCCATCTGCAAAAGTGATGGGCTTCCCTGAGCTAGAAGACTTACTATCACTTAATGACGAAGAATTTGAATTTGTTAATGTAGGCTTAGGTTATGCAGAGAACTTTGCAGGTAAAGACGTTGAAGGTAAAATTGCATTAATTAGCCGTGGTGAGTTTGCATTCGTAGATAAAGCGACAAATGCTAAAGCTGCTGGTGCAATTGGTGTAATCATGTACAACCATCTTCCAGGTGAAATGCCAGATGTTTCTGGATTAGCATTACCAACTATTAAATTAGATGATGTAGATGGACAGAAAATTGTTAAAGAACTTAATGCTGGTAATAACACAGTTTCATTCGATATCGCATTTGCTCGTGAAGTCGGCGAAACAATGGCAAACTTCTCTTCTCGTGGTCCAGTTATGGATACATGGATGATCAAACCTGACGTTTCAGCTCCTGGTGTAGCAATTGTAAGTCCAATACCGACTCATAACCCAGATAGTCCACATGGATATGCATCACTACAAGGGACAAGCATGGCTGCTCCACACGTAGCGGGTGCTGCAGCACTTATTTTACAAGCGAATCCGAACTGGAGCGTAGACTTTGTCAAAGCTTCTCTTATGAATACAGCTGAAAACCTTTATGACATTAACGGTAATTTATATCCTCACAACTCTCAAGGGGCTGGAAGTATTCGTGTCGTTGATGCAATTAATGCAAAAACTTTGGTTACGCCTGGTAGCCACTCATTCGGTGTATTCTTAAATGGTGAAGAAACGGAAGTAAGATCTCAACAATTTACAATTAATAACCTATCAAATGAACGTAACCGCTATTCATTTGATGTGAAATTTAAAGAAAAAGGTGTTAAAGTAACAACAAGCCGAAATCTTGTCGTACAACCTAACCGTTCACAAGATGTAAACTTCAATGTACATGTGGATGCTAATCTAGCACCTGGATACTACGAAGGAACAATTACAGTAAGTAACGGAAAAGAAACTTACGAAGTTCCAACCATTCTATTTGTTGGCGATCCACGTCCATAATTAAATAGAAAGACATAAAAGGATCAGAGAATAACAACTCTCTGATCCTTTTTATAGTATCTAAATTTGCACTTAGTCTAAAATTTTCATCCCGTGTTCTTCTTAATATAATCTAAAATTAACTCTTCCCCCATCGGCTTCCCAACAAAATACCCCTGTGCAGCGTCACATTGCTTTAACTTAAGAAACCTTAACTGCTCTTCATTTTCAACACCTTCGGCCACAACCCCTAATCCTAAACCATGAGCAAGAGAAATAATGGCTGCTGCAATGGCTTGATTGGCTTCATTCTCGTGTGCATCGTTAATAAAAGAACGGTCGATCTTTAACGTATCAATTGGAAACTGATTTAAATAGCTTAAAGACGAGAATCCTGTGCCGAAATCATCAATAGAGATGGAAACCCCTAATTCTTTTAACTGCTGCAGCATATACGCTGCCTGTTTTGGTTCTTTCATCACCGTACTTTCGGTTAATTCCAATTCTAGAGCGTCTGGATTGAGACCTGTCTCTACTATTATTTTTGCAATTAGTTCAGTAAGGTCATGCTTTTGAAACTGTTGCGCAGATAAATTAACACTGACCGTTAAAGGATAACCTGCGTCGTGCCACATCTTGCATTGTTTACATGCCTCACGTAGAACCCACTCTCCCATTGGAATAATTAGGCCTGTCTCTTCTGCTAATTCAATAAACTGACCGGGATATATGAGCTTACTGTCTTCTGGCTGCCAACGGATAAGTGCTTCCATTCCATAGACAGCACTCGTTTTTATGTTCAGCTTCGGCTGGTAATGAAGAATAAACTCGTTATTTTCTAATGCTTGCCTCAAGGATATTTCCATTTCCATTCGCTTCTTTGCACTTTCCTTCATGACCTTATTAAAAAAACGAAAGCTGTTTCTACCCTGCTCTTTAGAACGATACATCGCAATGTCTGCATTTTGAATTAATGTATGGATGTCCTCACCGTGGCCAGGAACGATGCTAATTCCTATACTCGTTGATACTTTAAAATTTTGCCCTTCAATAAAAAACGGCTCCTCCATCGCTTTCATGATTTTCTCACACACCGTAACAGCTTCTCTATGATCCTTTAAGTTAGGAAGAATAATAATAAACTCATCTCCCCCTAGTCTCGCCAGCGTATCATTTTCACCAATGGAATAATGTAAACGTTTTGCGACTTGCTGCAACAAAAGGTCACCGGCTTGATGCCCTAAACTATCATTAATCACCTTAAAGTGATCTAAATCTAGCAATAAGAAGGCCAGTTTCTCGTCCTGTCTTCGTTCCTTCGTTAAATAACTCTTAATATAGGTATGAATATACCAGCGGTTAGGAAGTCCAGTGAGGGGATCATGGTAAGCCATGTGTTCTATTTGTTTTTCTACTTTTTTACGATCACTAATATCCCTGCTTAATCCTAAGTATAATGTACGATCTCCAATATGTACTAACCCTACATTCGTATCAGCGGGAAAAACAGATCCGTCTTTCCGCAACATTTCGTGTTCATAATTATAGGTTTTTAATTGAGCTACTTTTTCATAGACATCTGCTAATCCATCAGCCGATAAAGAGACGATATCTTTAATTGATAAATTCAACAGTTCTTCCCTAGAATAGCCTAAGTGGTTACACGCAGCGGTATTCACGTCTATTATTTTACCCTCACTATTACTTAGAAAAAAGCTGTCTGCTGCTTGGTCCACTAATTTTCTAAAAAGCTCTTCGCTTTCTTTTAACTTTTTTTCAGCCTTCACCCGGTCCGTTATGTCGAGTGCAAACCCAAGAAGATACTCTTTTTTTATTTCATCTTCTATCGAAATAATCGTTTTCCCTGTATAAACATAGCCTTCTTGACCTAGGAAATCAGTCATTACTTCTTTTGTAAACAGCTGCTTCGTCTCCCACACGTGTAAATCATCTTGGCGAACTTTTTCAGCAATGGGCTTCGTAAAAAAATCAAACACCGTCTTCCCAACTAACTCTTCACTTGTTAACCCATTACAATCACAAGCTTGCTTATTGGCAAAAACCGTTCTTCCTTCATAATCTTCTAAAAAAATATTAATCGGTAGTGCATCAAGAATTTTTGTATTCAATTTTTCTTCCGTACGTAATTGAAGTAAAAGTTCAGCCTCTCTTTTTTCCAGCTCTTCTATCCGCTTATTCAACTCAACTTCTCTCGGTGACTGCATCCCCGTATCCATTCCTGTCACTCCCTGCGGCTTATATTCTTAAAGAAACTATTAAATCTGCTACTTATCTATTAGTAAGAAAAACCTATCCTTAAAAATTTCTATATATATCTATTTTATAGCATACAAAAATTAAACATTCTGTTATAACACCATTTATTTACCATTCTACTATAAAAATTTAACATAAACTCAATATTATCGATTGGTGTTCTTGTCTTTTTTAAGGCAAAAGTTGTAGTTGCACTTTATATGTTCTCTCATACAATAACAAATACTCCTATTAACTACCCCAATACACTCCAAAAGTACCACCAGCAATTGATTTCTACTTTTAAAAACCACTCTATAGAATTATTTTCCAACATTAACAATATAGAAACAGTTTTTAAATAATTCTTTAATACTCGTTTGCTAGATTTTCCTTAGAACAACTTCTATGTTTTGCAACCTATTAAAATTAGGGAGGCATATTAATGGTAAACAGTGGTATGAACAGGAGAGACTTTTTGAAAGTTGGAGGAATGAGTACGCTTGCATTAACACTAGGTACAACGGGTGTAATGTCTTTAGCAGATCAAACAAAGGCATTAGCATCAACAGCAGATCCAACAAAAGGCAGAGGCTGGGGTGGATACGGCCCTCTATTAAAAGACCCGAATGGAATTATTGACCTGCCAGAAGGATTTAATTACAAAATCATATCTACAACTGGAACAGCCATGGTAAATCCAAGTGGTGATTTAGTTCCTGGTTTACCTGATGGAATGGCTGCTTATCAAGGTCCAAAAAAGAACACGACTATCCTTGTTCGTAACCATGAGTGTGGTACAAACCACCAATTCCCTGTAAACGGTAAAAACCCTTGGAGCAAAGGTGCAGCTGGTGGAACGACTGCACTTGTCGTTGGCCCAAATCGTGAAGTCATTGATGAGTACGTAACCAACTCAGGGAACATTCGTAACTGCGCGGGTGGTGCATCGACTTGGGGTACATGGTTAACGTGTGAAGAAACACGTAACCTCGGGCATGGGTTTGTATTTGAAGTAAACCCTCTTGATCCTGAAAATGAAATGTCAAAAACACCAATTCGTGATATGGGATACTTCTCTCATGAAGCATGTAGTGTCGATCCAGCTACTGGCATTTGGTACTTAACAGAGGATAGTGAACCTTCCTTCTTCTATCGATTTACACCTCACGACCGCAGCCAAAAATTAGGTTCCCTTCAAAAGGGCGGAATTCTTGAAGCTGCTGCACTTGATGAGCTTCCTGGTAATATGGCAAGTACATTTGCACCTGGACAAAAAGTAGGTATTGTATGGAAACAAGTAAATCCAGAACGTGCAAAAGAAGATGCTAGAGATCTCGGTTGCATTCGTTTTACACGACTTGAAGGTTCTTGGTTTGGAGGCGGGGCATTCTGGTTTGATGATACTAGCGCACGTTCAGAAACTGCACCTGCTCGTCACGGCCGTGTTTACCGTTACTTCCCAGCCACTAATACATTAGAGCTATTCTTTGAATCCAATGATATGAATGATTTACGTCGTCCAGATAATGTAACGATCACACCTTGGGGAGATCTTTGGATTGCGGAAGATGGCAACCCACTTGGAGATCGTATCATCGGTTTAACTCCAGAAGCTAATGTGTATACATTTGCTCAAAACTTCATCGATGAATTTGCTGGTGTTTGTTTCTCTCCTGATGGCAGAACAATGTTTGTCAATATTCAAAATAAGCCTGGTATGACCCTTGCGATTTGGGGACCATTTGCTAGAAGAAATAGCGCTAAACAATTTGCGATGAGCCATGCAGCTCCTCCAGCCGGGTTTGCTCCACAGCTTTCGGATAAAGTTTTAGCCTATGCAGAAAGAGAAGGAATGTCTCCATTAGCTGCAGCTGTATTAGATCGCCATGGGGTCACTTTATAATTGAGTCATTAAGTGTCAGCTACCCATTTAAGGAGGTTCATCTATGTTATCAAACATTGGTATTCCAGGTCTTATTCTTGTCCTTGTCATCGCGTTAATTATTTTTGGCCCTTCTAAACTACCTGAAATTGGAAAAGCATTTGGAAGTACTTTAAAAGAGTTTAAGAAAGCAACGAATGAATTAGTTAATAGTGATAGTAATGAAAAAAGCAACACAGAAGAAAAAACAACACTCCAAGCTGTCGAACAGACGAATAGTAGTAAAACAGGAAGTTAATTACATGGTGGAAAGATGTAAGTAGGTACTGGCTATCGCTTACATCTTTCTTTCTCCTTAAGTAAACAGCCGTCATTCCCCAGATCGTATCACCCGCACTCGTTATTCAATCTACTAAACTGGAACAACTCGTATTTTATCTAAGTTTACAAATAATTAATAAAAATTAACAAAGAATTTAGAACATGCCTTTCTTTTTTCTTCAAATACGATACAAAAGACCTGAACATATATCCCTCTTATCTTGAAAACAGTATGACCTTCAGTTTTAAAACTTTCAATTAGTACAGAAGTATTCTAGTAGACTTGATGTTTTACAAAAAAAGTAGTTCCTTGGTATTAAATCCTTATTTTTACATATTAAACACAGACTATACATAAACCATTAACACTTCTCTGCTAAATTTTTAATAGAGTTTCTTAACATATCAGGCTTTTAAAACAAGGGAGGTACATAGATGGACAATAAACAAATGAATAGACGTGATTTTCTACGAGTAAGTGGAATAAGTACAATTGCCTTAACTTTAGGTACAACAGGATTTTTTTCTCTTAGTGGACAAGCTAAAACGATCCCCCAGGGACGTGCTAATAAGCCTACGAGTGGGTTTGGCGGATACGGTCCATTAGTAAAAGATCCAAACGGGATTCTCGATCTCCCACAAGGGTTTCAATATAAGATCATCTCTCAAACAGGAGATAAACTCTCCAATGGCGCTCCTATTCCTGGCGCAATGGATGGAATGGCAGCCTTCCAAGGAAAGCACAATACAACTGTTCTAGTTCGAAACCATGAGCAAGCATTAGATGCTAAGTACCCCGTTTACGGCAGTAACCCGTTTAATAGTATGGTAGCTGGTGGAACGACTGCTCTTGTTGTAGGGCCTGATCGAGAAGTTGTTAAGGAGTATGTAACGAATTCTGGAACTGCAGTTAACTGTGCAGGAGGTCCATCTACATGGGGAACTTGGTTAACCTGTGAGGAAGTTGCATACAACGACGGTTTGATGGAGCATGGTTTTGTGTTTGAAGTAGACCCAACCGATCCAGAAAACCAAATGTCTAAAACACCGATAAGAGATATGGGCTTCTTTTCACACGAAGCTTGCAGTGTCGACCCAGCTACTGGCATTTGGTATTTAACAGAAGACGCTCGGCCTATCAGCTTTCTTTACCGCTTCACGCCAAATGACAGAAGCCAAAAATTAGGATCGTTGCAGAAAGGCGGAAAGCTCGAAGCGGCAGCTATCGATGAACTGCCTCACTCAGCTGCAAGTCAATTTATTAATGGTCAAAAGTTTGGCATCGTTTGGAAGGAAGTAAATCCAGAAGACGCTCATCAATCTGCCTTAAACCAAGGCTGTATTCAGTTTAGACGTCTCGAAGGCGCTTGTTTTTCGGCTGGTGTTTTCTGGTTTGACGATACAACTGCACGCCGTGTTTATCGTTACTTCCCGTCGACAAATACGTTAGAGCTTTTTTATGAGTCTTCTGACGCTAACGACTTGAAATCTCCGGACAATATAACCATCACTCCATGGGGAGACCTTTGGATTGCTGAAGATGGAAGCGGTCACGACCGTGTAATTGGCTTAACACCTGAAGGAAATGTTTATCCTTTTGCTCGCAGAAACGCAGCTAGACAAGTTGTGATGGGTCATGCTGCACCTCCTGCTCATTATGCGCCAAAGATCTCAAACAATGTAGCCGACTTTGCTGAACAAAATGGAATATCTCCATTAGCAGCAGCAGTATTAGATCGTCACGGTGTAAATATCTAAACCTTAAATATTTTAATAAACGGAGGTTGTTTTTTATGTTAGCCAATATCGGAATTCCAGGATTAATTCTCGTATTAGTCATTGCCCTTATTATTTTTGGGCCTTCTAAGTTACCTGAGATCGGAAAAGCATTTGGAAGTACCCTTAAAGAGTTTAAGAAAGCCACAAATGAATTAGTCAATGATGATCATGAAGTCAAATCTGAAGAAAAAACTAGACTTCAAGCTGTTGAACAAAAAAAGTAAATCAATACGTAAACATAGGGTGGTGCAGGTAAGTTTTATCTACCTACACCTCTTTTCTCGAGAAAGAAGGGCTCTAGATGGAAAAAGAAGAAATGCAGCTCGTTGATCATTTAACCGAGTTAAGAAAAAGAATTATTGTAACATTCGTCATTTTTTTCATGGCACTCATTGGTGCTTTTGTCTTCGTACAAGACATTTATCAGTACCTTGTCAAAGATTTGGACGGAAAATTAGCTTTATTAGGTCCTGGTGATATCCTTTGGGTTTATATGATGCTGGCAGCTGTTGTTGCGATTGCTGTGACCATACCAGTTGCAGCCTATCAAGTATGGAAGTTTATCAAGCCAGCTTTAAAAAAGGAAGAACAACGAGCGACTCTCATGTTTATTCCAGGGTTATTTTTCTTATTTATTGGCGGAATTTCATTTGGGTACTTTGTTCTCTTCCCACTCGTCCTTTCCTTCCTATTAAATATTGCGGGTGATCAATTTGAAACCTTTTTTACAGCAGAACGGTACTTTCAATTCATGCTCCACCTAACCTTACCATTCGGTTTTTTATTTGAAATGCCCGCTGTTGTTATGTTCCTTACGAAGTTAGGGATCGTTAATCCACAAAAGCTTGTTAAAGGAAGAAAGTTTGCTTATTTCATTCTCATTGTTGTGTCTGTATTAATAACACCACCGGATTTTATATCAGATGTTCTAGTTATTATTCCTTTATTAGTTTTGTATGAGATTAGTATTACCTTAAGTAAGATCGTCTACAGAAAAAGTAAAGTGATATCTACTGAAACTGAAGCAGCTTCTAGTTAAAGAGGAGGAGTATTCCAATGGTATCGGTTTGTCCTAGACACGTAAAAGAAGGTTTAGATGTTCTAGATGTCCCGCACGTGTATAAAATAGACCAAAAGAATGACGAGAAGAAAAAAACGTGTAAGTGTCAGTTTTGTCATTTAAGTGCAGATTATAAGCTAGATAGTTTTTCCTCTTACCAAAAGCAACAAAAATCCATTGATAAATAGTATAATAACGAAACGGCCTTAAATGCGTATTTAAGGCTTTTTGTTTACCTGTAAAGTGTTCAGACATAATAAAAAGATGTCGATAAGATCAACTTACCGACACCTTTCCCATTTTAATTTATACTGCTTTTTCTTTTTTCGGTTCTTCTGTTTTGCTTGGCTCATCACTCATAATTTCACTTGTAGAACGCTTAAATTCACGTAAAGTTTGCCCGAAAGCTCGTCCAATCTCAGGGAGTTTCGACGGTCCAAAAATGATTAGAGCAATGACTAGTACTAAAATAAGACCTGGTATTCCGATGTTCTGTAACATATCATATCACTCCTTTCTTAAAATCCTTTAATCGCAACAACTGCAGGTCTAGGCATTGTATCCCCCGGGCGGTGTGGCCACATACTTGTAGGATTGTTAATATCTCTTGTTTGTTCACCTGGATGTTGAACAGATAAGAACAATGTTTTCTGGTTAGGCGTCCACCAAGGCCCTGTCAGTTCCGATTCAACTGGACCAGAAGCAAATTGGAAGGCTTGTCCCTTCTTGTCACCAGTCGTAGGGATAACAAACATTCCGTTATTTTTGAAAGGTTCATAGGCCCCTTTGTTTAACGAACTTGTTGATATATCAGTGACTGTCCAAAGGTTCCCGTGACGGTCGAAGTCTAGGTTATCTGGAGCACTGAACCCGCTTTGCGTTCCACCAACAGCAAAAATTTCAAACGAGAATTCCAGTGAACCGAGGTCATCATTTTTCTCAAAGAAACGTGTAATGTGACCATGGAAGTTACCTCTATTTGAGTTGTTAGTATGGGCAATAAAGATTGTGTTATCTATCGGACTAATTTCAATATCTTCTGGTCGATCTGTTGGAGTTGCCCCAAGTAAGATCGCTGCATCGTGTGCATTTACAAGCACATCTGCTTGAGTTTGGAACTTGTTTAATAACGCACTCTCATTATCTTTACCTTTAGCTGCTTCACGAACATTCTCAATCGTTAAAGCCACCCATTTTCCAGCTGCCATATCGGCTGCATATAGTGTGCCATCCTCAAGTAATTTAGAGTTTTCTTTTCCTTTAGCTTCGTTATATTTGCCTTTACTAATATATTTGTAGACACAAGCATCTCTCTTATCGTCACCAGAATACACCACTACACGACGATCCTTTGATAGACCCATCGCACAGTTTTCATGATGGAAACGACCTAATGCAGTATGCTTGCGAGGCTTGAAGTATTTATCGTCTTTATCAAATGGATCAACTTCAACTACCCAGCCATAGTGTGTCGTATCAAGTCCTGCGGTGCCAGCTGTTCTTTCCCAGTTTTCTTCACATGATAAAACGGTGCCCCAAAGCGTTGCTCCACCTGAACAGTTAGCAAATGTTCCTTGCACTGTCGTTGCCCCATTTACAGCGGCAGTCCCTCTTGCCGGTCCTACCATTTCAAACGGAGCTAGTCCAGAAATTCGGCGAGCATATTTAGATGTTGTATCCATCTTCCACTCTTTCGTTTTAGGGTCTTGATACACTTCAATAATTGCTAATCCTTGATTGTATAACAATGATTCAATCTGTTTTGGAGAATAGCCTTTTGAAACGTCGCCCTCAACAAACAATGGATTCGTATACTCGTGGTTTACAAGAAGAAGGCCTCGTTGACTTCCTTGGATTGGTAAATACATTGTAAAGTCACAGTTAAATCCGAATGTATCTCCCCTTTGATTGATGACATCTCCATATGCTGCAACGACATTGTATGTATATCCGTCTGGAAGAACAATCTCGTCCATTGTTGTCGGTGCAATTGGCTCAAAGTCAATTCTTGATGCACGATTTTCATATCCAAATAAACTGCTTCTTCCTTTATCTGCAGCCGAAACCTTCGGTGCTAGTGCTCCTAAACCTGTAGAAGCAACTGTTAATGCGGTCATCCCCGTACCTACATAGGTTAAAAACTTTCTACGACTTACATCCATTTTTCTACACCTCTTGATAAAATTTTTATGTCCCAACGAAATAAATAATATATAAACAGTGTTAAGAAAATTTGGTTAAAGTGTAAGTAATTTATTGAGAGAATGTAAGGATTGTAAATTTATGGAATATTAGTACTGTGTCTTTTTTCCTTATTCCAATTCTCTTTTTCAATCTTTACTAGTTTTGAGCAAAAAGACATCCTTTTACGTAGTTCCTATTGTTCAAGCCCAACATAAGAAAACTAGTGCTTGTTAACTTTTTGCATTGGGTATTGTGAACGTTAAGGTGTAAACTACACTCGTAATTCCTGTCCCTTTATATAAAGCTTGGATCCTACTAAAAACAACCAAACCTCCGAAGAAGTTTGGCTCTACTTTTATACAGCTTGCGATACCTTTTTACCTTGTTGCAGTTGATGCATTTGATAATACTTGCCTTTTCGTTGCAATAGCTCGTCGTGTGTTCCTCGTTCGACGATTTCACCGCGGTCTAATACGAGAATTTGATCTGCATTTCGAATCGTTGACAGCCTATGTGCAATAATGAAAGTCGTTCTTCCTTTTTTTACTACATTTAATGCATGTTGGATCATCGCTTCTGTTTCTGTATCAATATTTGCCGTCGCCTCATCTAAAATTAAAATCGCTGGGTCATAAGCTAATGCCCTTGCAAATGAGATCAATTGACGTTGTCCCGCTGATAGAGTGCTTCCTTTTTCTAGTACCGGTTCATCGTATTGCTGTGGTAGTTTTTCAATAAACCTGGTTGCACCAACGTCTTGTAACGCTTTTTTCACTTGTTCTTCAGTAATATTAGGATCATCTAAGCTGACGTTCGAAGCAATCGTTCCTGAAAATAAGAATGGATCTTGCAAAACTATTCCCATGTGCTTTCGCAGTTGCTGTCTTGGAATATCGTTTGCATTCATGCCGTCAATCGTAATTTTGCCTCGATTGATATCATAGTACCTAAACAGGAGATTAATGATCGAGCTTTTCCCAGACCCCGTATGCCCAACTAATGCAACGGTCTCTCCTTTATTGGCTGAAAACGAAATGTTTTTTAAAACATCATGCTCCCCGTCATAAGAGAAAGATACGTCCTCAAAACGTACATTTCCTTCATAACGCGGAATTTCGCCTTCATTCACAACTTCTCCCGTTTCATCAAGAAGTTCAAACACTCGTACAGACGCAACCCGTGCTTGTTCTAATTGAGCGAGTTGATTGACAATGTCAGTAACCGGTTGAAACAGGCGGTTTAAATAGTCAACAAAGGCATACAACATACCAATGGAGATGACTCCTGCCATTCCAATCGACTGCCCGCCAAAATACCAAATCAGAACAACAAAGGCGATATTACGAAGTACAAACACTAAGTTATGCGACGTCATTGCATTTAAACTTAACAGCTTGTTTTGATACGTAAAATGCTCCTCATTTAACTTCTCAAACTCTTTCGCCGTTTGTTCTTTTCGGCGAAAAGCACGAATGATTGGCATACCTTGAATCGATTCATTAATCATTCCGTTAATGTCGCTTACTCTTGATCTAATGAGATGATTATACTTTGAAGCGAATTTGCGGTACAAGATCATCCAAAGAACAATAACTGGTACGAGAAGCAACGTAATCATCGCTAATCTCGAATCTAGTAGGAATAAAGCAATAAATATCCCTGTCATATAGATTGCACTTGTAAAAAAGGTGGCTAACACTTTCACATAAAGTTCCCGAATCGCTTCTGTATCATTTGTTACACGTGAAACAATTTTCCCTGCTGGCCGATTATCAAAGTACGTAATTGGCAGACGCTGAATATGCTCGAACACGTCTGTACGCATCTTTTGAATGATTCGGTTCGCCGCTGTTTGAAGCATTAACGCCTTACCGTATTGGAAAAACGCTGCAATAATGAGCAACACCACATAAAAAGATAAGAGCATCACCATCGGCTTAATTTCAGGTTGATAAAAGGCAATAATCTGTTGCTGGCTAAGCTTTTCAACTTCAAAGCTTGCTGTCTCTGTTCCTTGCGTTACGGTTAGCGTGTTGCCTTCAACTGTTCGACTTCCATTGAAAGGCAAATGCTCTGAAACGACGTAAAAAGAACGTCCAGCTTGAACAATTTGCATTTCGTTACCTGTCTGCTGTTCTGGTACTGCATGAATGCTGCGTGTATAGTAACCGCCGTTATACCAGACCGTTCGATCACTTTCCACCGTAACCTCAACCCATGGACTTTCAATTCCTAGCATATGGTCATCTATCATTTTCTTAGCAATAAACGGACCGGTTAATTCCGCTGCAACAGCAATGGTCAGCATGGCTAGTGCGATAAAAATTGTCTTTTTATAAAGCATTGCGTATTGAAAAAGGCGCTTTCCTGTTGTTTGTTGTTTCATTTAACTCACCTCACCGTATGAATCAGCTTGCTGGCGGTCATATTGTTCTTTATACCAGCCATTTTGTTGCAGAAGCTGATCGTGTGTGCCTTCTTCAACAATTTGTCCTTCGTCCATAACAACAATCCAATCTGCATGCTGTACGGCTGAAAGGCGATGTGCCGTAATGAATGTAGTCTTTCCTGCACGCTCGCGTCGAATATTTTCAATAATTTTTGCCTCGGTTTTGCCATCAACCGCTGACATCGCATCGTCCAAGATCAGGATTTCAGGGTTTTTAATTAACGCTCTTGCTATCGAAATTCGTTGTTTTTGTCCACCTGAAAGAGCTACTCCTTTTTCTCCGACTAACGTATCGAGGCCCTTTGGCAGGGCCATTAAGTCTTTTTCAAACGCAGCTAATTCCAGTGCTTGATCAATCTCCGTTTCGCTCACTTCTGCCTTTCCAAACTGAAGATTTTCACGGATCGTACGTGAAAAAAGAATTTGTTCTTGCGGTACATATCCGACCCAAGAGTGTACCGTATCGAGCTGCACTTTTTGAAGCGGGAAATTGTCAATATGAAGATCACCTTGACCAACCGGATACTCTCGCAGAAGCTGTTTCAGTAACGTCGTCTTACCGCTTCCTGTTTTTCCGACAACTCCTATGGTCTCGCCTCTATCAACAAATAATGAAATGTCTTTCAAGTTATCTGCCGCTGAAGACGGATAACGAAACGAGTACTGAGAGAAGGAGATGGTACCAGGTACCTTAAGGTCTGTCGGTTCAGCATCATCTTGAACGTCCGCTTCGTAGTCCAGAGTCTCATTGACTCGGTCTAATGAGGCGTTTCCTCTTTGCAGGACATTAATCAGTTCACCTACAGCAAACATCGGCCAAATTAACATTCCTAAATACACATTAAAGGAAATTAATTCCCCGAGCGTTATCGTCTGATGGAACACTAGATACGCTCCATATCCTAGTCCAATGACGTAACTAATACCGACGAGAATTTTTACAGTCGGCTCAAATAACGCATCGATTTTTGCTACCGCAATATTTTTGTTATACACATCTTCGGTCATGTCGTTAAAACGCTTTTCATCTGCCTTTTCTTGAACATACGCACGAATGACTCGAACACCTGAAACGGATTCCAGAACATTATCATTCAAGTTCCCAAATGAGTCTTGGGCAATCGTAAAACGTTGATGAATAAGCTTTCCGAAATAGTTGATCGCCAGGGCCATGAACGGCAACGGCAACAATGCAGCAAGTGTCAGCTGCCAGCTGATCGTAAAGCCCATGACGCCAATAATAATGATCATAAAGATCGTTGAATCGACTAACGTCAAAATTCCAAACCCTGCCGTCATTGAAATGGCTTTTAAGTCATTAGTAGCTCTCGCCATTAAGTCACCGGTACGGTTTTTCTCATAAAAGGTTGGCGTCATTTTTAGAAGATGAGCCATAAAGCGTGTTCTCATAATTCGTTCAATTAAATAAGCGCCACCAAATAATTGGTACATCCACACATACGTAATGATGTAGCTGACAACGATGAGTCCGCCGTAAAATACGAGTAGTTCAACAAGTCGCTCGGTTGTCATTTGTCCGAAGTGTATATCATCAATCGCCATCCCAATAAGTTTAGGTGGAATGACATCTAAAAAACTTACAATAATTAATAATGTAATTGCGACAGTATATCGCTTCCAATATTGTTTAAAAAACCAGCCTAATTTCCACAGGACTGAAAACATAATCTACGTTCCTCCTCAGTTGCTCAATTCATAAAAGATCGTTAGCCGCTATCTATCAACCCCCACCCAATCATTTGAATAACCATCTTTTTCAGCATGTTAAAAACTCCCTTTCAACTTATTTATTTATTGAAACGAGCATGAAACCGCCCGGAACAACCACAACATACGAAACCTCAGCACTAACAATGTAGCGCATTCAGCTTTAGTGTAATTAAACAGATCACTTATTCCATCAGAGACAGGAACGAAATCAAACTACATCCTTGGATGGAAACTGTAATTACATCTCTGCAACTTTAGTGTTGCATGTACTAAAGCGCAAAAAAGGCACCATGCTTGGGCGCACGGTGCCTAAAAAAGACATAAAAATAACGTACGTCACTTTGATTGTGACCTACGGCTGAATTAGAGTATACGCGTACAACAATAGACGCAGCTTACACTCGGTCCTTATGGCGGGTCACAAGTACATTTGAAGTTGTGTTTCGTGTCAATTGGAACTGCTTCATGTCGTAACCCTCCTTTTCAATGTATATTTGCTTTATTAGTGTATATTTTTCCAATAATTGTGTCAACAAGATTTTGAAAACTTCTTATTTTTCGGCAAAATAATATTATTTTTTTAGTAAAGACTACAACTAACAAAAATGAGGAGGTCCATGATGAATAAACGGAAAACAACGATTGCTGGTACCGATATTGAAGAGGTGAAACGGGCCAATGCTCAGTCTGGATTAACTTACAATCAGGTCAAAGAGTTGCTGGCTAAACAACAGGGGACATTCACGAAACATAATCAAAACTAACTATTGCAACCGTTTCTGCTTTGAGGAGGCGGTTGCTTTTTTTATTTTTCAACCATTTTATTTTTATCAATAGTTATTTGTCTAAGATGTTGCAAAAAAGTACCTCGAGAAGCGAAATAATCGTTATAATATTATTGTATAATTATATTAATACATTAATAAAGTAAAGGAGTTCTCACTTATGCTACATTGTCGTGATGACGTGTTATTTTTAACAAAGCAACTTGTGAATATAGAAAGCATTGTCAATTCAGATGGCGAAAAAGAAATCAGCCAGGCTATTTATATGTTATTATCTTCCTTCCCTTATTTTATTGAAAAGCCTAAACAGATCATTAAGCAGCAAACTATCGCTGATGAACAAGAGCGCTACAATATACTGGCGTTCGTTAAAGGAACAAAAAACAAAAGTGATAAAACAGTTATATTAATGGGCCATATGGATACGGTTGGTATTGACGACTATAATCATTTAAAAGATAAGGCGTGCCAACCTGCAGAACTAATGGAGGCGTTAAAACAAGAGAAGCTCCCAGCTGCCGTCGAAGATCATTTAAATTCGGGTGACTACTTATTTGGCAGAGGCGTCCTCGATATGAAGAGCGGGGTTGCAAGTCATCTTTATTTATTAAAATACTATTCTGAGCACCCTGAGGAATTGGAGGGCAATCTTCTTGTGGTCATTGAGTGTGATGAGGAAGACGGTTCTCACGGAATCTTATCGGCTTTAAAAGAGTTAAAGCATTTAAAAGAAGAGCACGGATTTGATTATACAGCAGCGATTAATGCAGACTTTGTCTCTCCTCGTTATGAAGGTGATGAAAACCGCTATATTTATAAAGGTACCGTTGGGAAATTACTGCCGTCGTTTTTTATAACTGGAGCTGAAACACATGTGGGTTCATGCTTTGAAGGAATTGATCCCAATTTTATTGCAGCTGAATTAACAAAGCAAATTAGTTATAATCCAGATTTATGTAATGAAGCGTTTGGAGAAACGACTGTACCGCCTGTTTCGTTAAAACAAACCGATTTAAAGCCAACCTACACCGTTCAAACGGCCTTATCGGCATACGTCTATTACAATTTCTTTATTCACTCCTGGTCCCCGAAAGAAGTGTTAGAAAAGTTAAAAGACCAAGCTGAAATTGCGTTTACGAATGCATTAACGGAGTTTAATAAAAAGTATAAGCAATTTAGTCTAGCAAGCGGACAGCCGTATATGGATATTCCGTGGAAAGCTAGAGTGTTAACTTATGAAGAAATGAACCAGTTGCTTATTGAGGAAAATGGCACTGATTATATTGACCATATGACTCAATTTAAAGAACAACTGTTATTAGATAAAGAACTAGATACAAGGATGTATGCTGCAAGGGTCGTTGAAGAAGCATGGAAATGGATGGGTGACCGAAGCCCAGCGATTATTCTTTTCTACTCTTCTTTATATTCACCTCGAATTGAAGTCACGGGGAAAGATGAAAAAGAGGAAAACTTAATTGCTTCGCTTGAGCAAGCCATTTCTGATATTCAACCGCATTATGAATATCCGATTGCAACCAAAAACTTTTTCCCTTATATATCAGATATGAGCTTTGTCGCTTTAAGTGATGATGAAGCTGGCATTCAAGCGGTTTCGAGTAATAATCCAAGCTGGGGGACAAAGCATTATGTAAACTATCAGGATATAAGGGATATTAATGTACCCGTCATTAACATAGGGCCCTACGGCTTCGATGCACATAAGCAGTTCGAACGAATGGAATTGAAATACTCACTTGAAGTCGTCCCGAACTTAACGAACAACGTCATTCAAAACTTGCTGAGCAAAGCGTAAACAAATAGGTAGCAGGAACCTGCTACCTATTTGTTTATTATTTATTCATTTGGGCGAGGAAGCCGCCGAGCAGGTCTTCGATGTCTTCTTCTTTTTCTTCAGGTTCTTCAGCAGAAGCAACAATTTCTTGCTTCGCCTCGTTCCAATTGAAGTTTTCTAAGTCATCATCGAAGTCGATATCCTTTGATTCTTCAACTTCTTCCTCAATATCTTCTAGGTTTTGGTCTTCCAATGGACTTTCCATACTAGCGGTCACCTTCTGCTCGACTTCAGGCTCTTCACTTTCAACTTCTTGTAAATAAAGAGCCTCATCAATATCTAGTGAATTACTATTTAAAGCAGCTAAAATGGATGTCGCACGAACTGGATCGCTTAGTAATTGGTAGACAATCGTTCCTAATAATGCTTCGGAATGAGAATGCTTCAGCCAGTTTCGTTGTTCTTTACTTAACGGCTTTGGAAGCGGAATCGTTAGTGTTTCTCTTTCTTTTACTAACGATTGATTGACACCTTCCAAAGCAAACTGAGCAATTTTACTAGAGAAGTTTCTACGCTCAGTTTCTTTTAATTTCTGGAGTTGCTTAATAATATGATCAGGTGTGTCCGAAGGAAGGCGAAACGTTATCGCCTGTCCTCGTTGTATTTCCGTTGTCCCCTTTTTCTTCATCGGATCACCCTATTTTTCTACGGTTTGTTTTTGTGCCACTTTCGTTTCCTTGCTATTTTTTCTTACAAAATCTGAAACTAGCTTATAATACGCATTCGCCATCATCCAGATACTTTCTTTTTCATCTTCAAAGAATTCAATATTGTACCCGTCTAGGTTGTTATTTAGTGTTTTAATATATTCCTTTAACACCATTGCTCCACCACCAACAAAATAGCAGATCTCCGTTTGCGAGTTCTTTTGCCATACATTACGAAGGTGACGGTATTGTTTCTTTGCTAACTCTAAAAGAATACGGTCCGTTATATCGTGAACGCTTGTCCGGCTTCCCTTTACCATAATATGGTTACGGTCGTTCTTTCTCGTAATAATTTCTACGACATCACGGCGACTATCAAGTTCAACGCCGTGCTTCGAACGAATTTCTTCACGGATCGCCTCTAATGACTCAGAAACACCAATATTAAAGCCTTGTGCCTTATCATCGTCAACGTTTCTGTTTTTAATAACAGCCACGTCGGTTGATAAGCCGCCGATGTCTTGTATTAAGATCCGCTTATCAATTAGGTCTCTATTAATAATGTTTAAATCTTTATCCATAACTAAATTAATATAAGCAGCAAAGCCTTCTGGGTAAACCTTCACTTCGTCAAACTTAATATTAACTTTTAAACCTTGATACTTTGGTGTTACAAGAAATTCAACTTGATGAACTGATCCTAATAGTTGCGAACGATAGCCTACATCTTTACCTTCTTTTACTTCTCGAAGTGGTAAACCTGTTCCTAGAGTGTAATTAGCATCAATTACATTCTTAGTGTTATTAGGAGATTTAGCAGTTTCGATCCCAACTGCATCTAATGCTAACGTAGTAAACAGCATAACTAACGTTTGATCTTCTTCGGATTTACTGCTTCCTGGATCAAGTTCGTTTGCATTGTCACTTTTCGTTGCTAAATTCCCTACACGATAAATAACATTGTTTTCGTTCAGAGCAGGGGAGTGGATACGGATATGAATTCCGTCTAGTGGATCCTTTTCATTTAATTCTTCAATTCCAATAACAGGTCGATCTTCTGTATCTCTAGCAATTACGTTTGGTATGTACAACTCTGATTCATATTTTCCGAAAATCGCCTTCACACAATCATTACCAACATCAATCGCAGCTATTCGAGAAACACTCATTCTATCATCCTTCCAAGATAAGGTATTTAAACTAGTATCCTTACATTATTTTAAGGGTATCAAACAATTGCTAGAAAGGTCAATAATGCATAAGTTGCGTTCATTTGTATACATGAATACATTCCTGTGTACAAATACACTTATTTTGTATACAACATATACAAAGTTGTATACATACCATTATACAGCCATGTGTACGTGTTTGTATTCATGTACACATTAAAGTAAACACTAAGTATACTTATTGTTTACTTGTGTACGTTATTGTGTACATTGGTTTATTTTCGCTTTTCATCTTATAATTCGACTCTAGACTACTTCTTTCTACAGCTTTAGATAATAGACCTAATAACTTATATTGAAAAATAAATATAATTTTTTTAGACAAATTTTCCTACTAAAAGAAAAGCTATACTATTGCTACGCTCCCCTCCCCTACTGGTTGGGTAAAATAAACTACCTCCTTACCTTTGATGTTAGTTATTTGAACTGACTTCAAACGTAAACCCAGTAACTCAAGATCGTCCTTCTTAGGTGTCATCCAGCCATTACCACCTTCTCTTCTGTTGCATTACAACAAAAAAAGCCGCATTAGCAGCTTTACTTAAAAGTGTCTAGTGTAACTCTATCCCCTACCCTAACTTGCACAAATTATCTTAAACTGATAATTACCTTAGGATTCACTAGAGCGATTAGTATCTATTGAAACCAATCGTTCAATATAGTGGGCGACTCGTTGAAAGTTACTCTTCGAAATGTATGCTCTTTCAGGATAATTATCAAACCTCGCTAAGTAGGAGTCCCCAATGTTATTTATTTCAGAAACTTGCTCAATATTCAGAATGTAAGACCTGTGAGATTGTATAAACCTTACATCTAACCTTTCTAGTAGTGAACTCATTGTTTCGTTCGTTTCAATAACTTTTTGGGGCGTGTGAATAAGAGCTTTTCTGCCCTCTTTTTCTATAAAAATAATATTCTGAAAAGCTATATAAAAAGTCGTCCCTTCATACCTGCAAACTAACTTTTTCCTTCCGTCATGTAACGGCTTAGGGTTTTCTATTTTTGCTCGCTCTAATTGACGGTGGTAATAGATAGCCTGTTTAGCCTTTTCTAACGCACAAAATAATCTTTCCCGATTAATCGGCTTTACAATGTAATCTACTGCCGAAACATCAAATGCTTCTAATGCATAATTATTATGGCCAGTGATGAAAATGACTTTCATATGAGGCATGAATGTAATACATTCTTTCACCGCATCAATACCATTGACCATAGGCATTGTTACATCTACTAAGGCAAGGTCCGGTTCTTCTACTAACACTCGAGAAATCATTTCACTGCCGTTTTCTACCTCTACTATTGAATAAATATCAGGTTCAGATTTTAAAAGTTTATTAAGCAACCTTCTAGATATACTACAATCATCGGCAATAATCACTCGTATGCTTTTCATCCCTTCCTCCTTTAATAAGCACATATAACTAGGACTATATTATCATTTAATTGAGAGCTTTTAAAGTGAAATGACTTTCTTAATAATATTTATAGAGCTCCCCCATCTCCCCTACTTTACTTATCTTTTTATTTTCTAATCTTTATGCCTATCGAGATTTTTATTATATTTATTCGCGACTCCTTAATTTGCTTCAAGAAGAGAGTTAAAATGGCCCCCTGGAAGAGGACTACTGATTACAGATTCCGCTGTAATCGCATGAACGAGCTCTCCCCTCTTCATAAAAACAATAGCTAAATTAGTAGATCCGGTATCATTTTGTAACATGTTAATTTCAATACCTTCTTCGTGTAACGAAAAGAAAACGATACATCTAACTCTTTCATGTTCTGGCGATATAATATTCTCCAGCTGGTCAAAATCGATATAGGAACGATTCAAAGTTACAATTTCTATATGCCAATCTTCATGTATGAGTTCAGCCCAAAATTTACTCATGTAATGATTAAATAGCTTTAATGGCTTCATTTTTTTCCTCCTCTAACTCTAAATCTAGTATTTTTGTTCTTTCTTTAAATCTAAAAACTTGCGAAATTCATCTTTGGATACCCCAGAATCCATAGCTTCTATAACAAGTTCTCTCCATTTGACATCAAGGTCCCAAGTTGAAAAAGAATAAATATTCTGAAAATCATTGTCGTCTTTTTGTACTTTATTTTCGCCCTTAAGGTTCATCTAATCGAAGCTCCTCTCTTATAAATGGCATAAACAATATATTTGAATAAATTAATACTTGTGGAACTTTAAATCCGAAACCATTCCAGTTTCTTACTTGCATTATATTCGAAGATAAAATAGGAAGTCTAACTCCCTTTCTGTCAGTCATAACACACTGAGGCTGACTTATTACATGAAATCGGTCTTTCATAAAAACTTTTCATCGAGTTTATAAAAATATTTACTTTTAGTTTCCAACTTACCCTTGATTTTTTTACTAATACGTTTAAGACTGAATGTACAACTCACTTAATGAGACCACTGATACATAGTTGACATATCTTCCTCCTTTTCAACATCAGTCCGTTTTAAAGACTCTTCTGAAGAAAAGGAACTAGCCTTTCTGCTATTAATTAATGAACGAGAAGCAATTAAGCCACTATCATCAGTAATTGTTACCGACGTTCCTAGAGTTGCCATTGAAAATAATTCCTCTACATCCTCATTTCGTAAGCGAACACACCCTTTCGATGCATTTTTGCCAATACTCTCTTCTTCATAAGTACCGTGTATAGCAAACCTAGAGTTAGAAAGTTCTAGATCTCTTGTGCCAAATGGTTTTGTAGTAGATGGAAAATGATAATTAGGATTGATCACTCTTTTTTGAATATAAAATTGACCTGTAGGTGTACTGTTATCTTTTCCTACAGCAATCTGGTAGTGACGGAGGATTTTTGTGCCACTGATTAAAAATAGAGCTTTCTCTTCTTTATCAACAATGATTTCAAGTGGTTGAAAATCGCACGTATCCTCAGAAGGCGGTTGACATCTATTATGAATATTCGGTTGAACCCATTTAGAAACTAATTGACTTACCTCATTTGGTGAGTATGTTTGAACTGGAGAAGGTTGATAAATCCAACCACCTAACCCATTGAATGAATGATAGATTTCGTTTGATCCAGTTATCCCGTCAGCAGGAATAAAAGAAAGGTAATTGTTAGGGAACTTTTGTGTTAATTCATGAAGAGACTGAGGTGCTGCTTGGTGTTCAAGCGTATAGAAGTATAAAGCACTTTTTAAAACGAGCAGTGGTTCCATATAACCCGGTGTTTGTTCGTCTACTTTGGCTTTGTTCTCATGCAAAACCATTGCATTACCAGGAATAAAAAGAGAGAAGTAGTTTAAATAGTTCGTTGGATTCAAGAATGTGAAAAAGAAAGTAACTAAAAATATAACCATAAAAATAAATACACGAGTAACATGTAAAACGAATGATACCTTAGGCTTTTTTAACGTGCTGCTTCGGTGTTGTATATCCTTTTTTAACCTATCGTAATAACGAGTTGCTTTTTTATCTCCATTTTTATGGGCTTCCTTGTAAAAAAATAAAGCTTGTTCACTTATTTCCTTGTATTCATTCATATATTGAAATGAGTTGTTTCGATCCTTCATCGCTTTACGATACAATATGTACGCTGCTGCTTCATACCGTTTAGCAACAAGTAGGTATTTTCTCCTTTTGCCTTCCATATCCCTCACCTTTCCTTATGACAATTGCATAATCTAGATGATGTTTAAACGAATTATAAGACAACTGGTTATTAATATCGAATTCGCTATAGTACAATTAAAACGGTTTTCCGCCCTATTGAAACACCTAATTAGTCATTCAGACATGTTTTACGACGTAATAGGACCTAGCTGATTTTTGCCATGAGTAAGAAGGAATGGATATTTATTAAACCGTCAATATTACTAGTAAAGGTTATTTTGTTGATATTAAAGTTATCTCATAGAAAAACTAGGTCATTCTTATTAATGACTTCTAAGTCAAAGGATAGAAATAATTAAAATTTATTTTTTTATAACCCCCCCAAAAAAGAACAGGCGCCCGTATAGGTAGATGGAAAAGGTGTAAAAAATACTGAGTATAAAGGTGGATACATATGATTGGTGAAACGGTTAAAAAATATCGCATTAGAAAAGGATTAACTCTTTCTGACCTTGCGGAGCGTTCGGGTATTGAAAAATCGTATCTTATTTCTATTGAAGAAAAGATATACCTTAACCCATCCTTACAATATTTTGAAAAAATTTCTCCAATACTAGGTATTCCAGTTGATGATCTACTCATGGAGTGCTCTCAAGAAACCTTTGACCCGATCTGGAATGATGTTGTAAACGAAGCACTTCAATCGGGATTAACAACAGAGGAATATATTAACTTTCTTGAATCAACAAAAAAGCAAAGTTCTAATACCGAAAACAATAAGCTGCCGATACTCTATCAGTTGAAAACGTTTTGCGGGAAATCAACACATGCAGAAGATGAGTCTCATATTATTTAATAACTTACAAAACCACTTAAAATATAACGAAAAAACAACCATACCCCTTATCAGGTATGGTTGTTTTCGTGTACTCGTATTTACATTATCCAAGAAGACCAACCTTTTTCGGTGGCCATACGGTGACTTCCAGCCTTTCAGCATATTGAAGTAAGTCAGGTGGGTCTTTTACAGGAATTCCTACACTTTCTGAGACTGTATTTACATAAATGTCTGCCTTTGCTGATTGTAATGGCCAAGGATCGTGATGAATTTTCCCTTCATATATCCCTTTGTTTCGAGTTACAAAAAGGGCATACCGTTCCGTCAACCAATCTTCTAACGTACCAGGAGTAGAATAATAAATGTCTCCTACCGATTGATAGTTGGCCGAGAATATTCCTTTTTTTGCTCGCGGATCGGTTCTCTCACTATAAAACTTAATCGTATCTCCTTGAATGGCACATTTCATATTTGCATGCCTATATGGAAGGTTATACGTTACATTCGCTAATGCGACAGCCAACTTGCTATTCGCATCTAGGCTAAAGAAATATACGCCTGGCCTACCGTTAAAGGTTACATATGTCCTTACATTCAATTCTGCAAAAGAAGGGGTAAACGGGAATTCAGGTAGTCCACGAGCTCGAATCCCACTCATTAAAAAAGGAACAACACTAATCCAAGCTTCATTTTCAAATGTATCAATTTCAAAACATCTAGGAATGAGAGGACGCAGCAACGATTTCGGCACTTTATAATGAGCAAACAAAAGAGAACTCCATGTCTGTGCCATCAACCAACTTCCATTGGTTTGTGAAAGGCTTTGACGCGTGAGTCCGTTCAATGTACTCCCTCCTTGCCTTTGCGTCTTAATCGATGTTTACTTGTTCCAAGCTAGCTCCTTTTTTAAACAATCGCTTTATATTTTCCTCAACGATTGGTTCAGGAATGAGCGGTGGTGCATGGTGTGGCTTTATCCGGACATCAATAATCATATTATCGCAGCCCCAATGCTTAAATTCGTAAGAACCATTTACACCGTAAATATCATGCGACGGATTACTTCGGGTAAACGTTACCCACATAAAATTATTAATGGATTCGCTTAGAAACTCACTGTCATCGCATAAGATGATCATAGGACAAGTCGGCACTCCGTCATTCGTTTGAATCGCTTCACTTAGGTTATTCAGCTCTTTTTCTGCCTCCTCATACGTTGAAAATGCAGATCCTTCTAGCGCCACAACACCAGGCATAACGAAACGAGGCTCAGTAAACCCGCTCAGCTTTTTCAACTGCTCAGGCACTTCTTGACATAAGTCTCTCTTTTTATCACCGAAAGCTGCTATTACCACTTTACTTCCGGTATTTAACCCTGTTCCTGAATAATCTAACGTATCAATCGTCGTATTCGTTTGAAAGTGAATATCTCTACGAAGATCAAGTCGTTCTAGTATATATGATAAGAACTCAACTTCTTTATGCGTATCAAGGGCTTGATCTTCTTCTGCGGTAATAAATAAATATTTGGCTAAGCTAAGCTGTCCTGTTCCTAAGATATGGTTCGCTATCGTTAAGAGTTCAGTTGGTTGCTTTACTTTCTGATAAGGCGTATACCGCTCACTGCCAATCGCAAAAAGTAACGGGTGAACACCTGCAGCATCAACCGCATGAACTTCTTTGACACCTGGTATTTCTTGAGGTATCGCATCCCCGGTTAACTCATGGATAAGAGCTCCAAAAGACGTATCTTCCTGAGGAGGACGACCGACAACCGTAAATGGCCAAACTGCATCTTTTCGAGCAAATACTTTATGAATTTTCATCACGGGAAAATCATGTGTAAGGCTGTAATAACCTAAATGATCGCCAAATGGTCCTTCAGGCTTTGTTTCCTCCGGATGGATTTCCCCGGTAATAACAAAATCGGCATCATGACTAATACAATAGCCATCGACGTAACTGTATCGGAAACGACGTCCAGATAGTAACCCCGCAAAGGTCAATTCACTTAACCCTTCAGGCAAAGGCATTACAGCAGATAGTGTATGGGCAGGTGGTCCGCCGACAAAAATACTTACTTTTAGTGGCTCCCCTTTTCGAGTCGCCCTATCTTGGTGAACACCTATTCCCCTATGTATTTGATAGTGGACGCCTATTTCTTTATTTAGTTCATACTCATTCCCGCTCAGTTGGACACGATACATCCCGAGATTTGAATTCATAATGCCTGGTTTCTGAGGATCTTCACTATATACTTGAGGCAATGTAATAAAAGCCCCACCGTCATCCGGCCAGTGTTTAATAAGTGGCAGGTCCGAAATATTAACTTCTTCAAAGTTTGCTGGTAAAGATGATTTTTTCATCGGTAAAGCCTTTGAAGCAGCAACACCGGTACGAACATGGTTGAACGGATTTTTTAATGCTTTTACAGGATCATTCCTAACAGCAACAACACTTTGTGCTAGATCCCACGTTTTACGGAAGATGAATTTACTTCTCTCTACCGTACCAAATAAATTCGAAACCGCTCGAAACTTTGATCCTTTTACATTTTCAAATAATAAGGCTGGGCCTCCAGCTTCATATACCTTTAAATGAATAGCAGCCATTTCCAGATCGGGATCTACTTCTTCATGAATGCGAATTAAATGACCGTGCTTCTCTAAATCGAGGATACATTCTTCTAAATTTTGATACATCGTCTCCAAGCTCCTAATTTGTTTTATTTTCATTATATCGGTTCTATGGATCAATGTCTTTTCCCACGCTTAATTGCCTAAAAACTATACGATTTATGTAAAACAATCAAATACGTTTCGGTGCTTTGTATATTTTAAATAACCTTCACCCCTTCAAGACAAAACCCATTAACGATTTATCCTCTTTAAAACACCAATCAATAAAGATTTCTTTTACTTCCCTATTAAAAATTTCATCGAACTTCCCGTAATTGTGAAAGTGCCTTTTTTCTAATTCATCTTTCGTTATTATAAGTTCTTCCTCAAAACCTTTTGCTATCAGTGCTTTCTCAATAGGGACTAATATCCCTTTACGCTCAACAATATAAACGGTTGTTGAAACAGGGTAGATGTGAATTTGGTCAGGTACTTTTTGAACCATTAAACTAATTCTTGCAACTTCTTCTTCTAGTTTTTTCAAATTGACTGGCTCAGATGAACATACATCACTTGTAATTTCTCTATCTAATAATAAAATTATGAGGCCGGAGTTATTGGGAAAATTCCAATCATGGTACCACTCTAAAATTTCACAGTTTAAAGATACTTCTACAACTCCTTTTAATTGGTCTACCACATGATTAATAAGTACGTTTCTAGCCATTTCAACCTGTTCATAGTGGCCTTTTTCAAATAATACCTCTTCCATAGGAGAAATAAAGCCTCTAATATACGTAATAAACATCTTCTTACATACAGTAGATTGACAAGATTGCGGCCCTCTTCCAAAATTCTTTCTTATCAGTTTGCTTAAATAACTGCTAATTGAATTCAGATTTTCCTGATCCATCCGTATCACCTCGTTTGCCGTTTATTCCATATCTACTTTTAACTTAACTTTTAGTATGTACCAATCATTTAAAAATTAGGCTTTAAACCCCAGGCGGAAGCAAAAAAAGCCAAAATAGCAAGATCGACTCGTGTCACCTTGCTATTTTGGCTTATTTTTAGTGTGAAATTCTAAAAGAATTTCTACCAAATTAAGAATTCAATTATAAACTTACAAGTAATTTTAAAAATGTCATAAGGAATTTATGATTGTAAATAAAAGAATATATAAAAGCGGTCATTTTTATAATCCCATGTCATAAATAACCCTTCAACTTCTTTACCAAATACCTCTTCAAACGATGCTCTTTGAATCATATAGCTTTTTTTAATTTCAATGGAACGAAACTGAAGCATTTCAATACATTTTTTTTGATATAATACTTTCTCGATCTGCAGCATAGTTCCTTTGCACTCAGCAAGAAACATATTTTGATTCAACTTGAGCATCTTTATACTGCTCGGCGCTTTATGTATTTCTGAACAAATAGAACTCATCTTCTCAAATAATTTTGTTGTTAATTTCGAATGACTGCTTGTTTCAAGTCGTTCATTCGTACTACTGTTCTCTAACATTAAAATCCCAGTATTATTATCATAATCCCAATCAGTATGATACGAAGTAAATGTTAAACCTAACACAGTTTCCACTTCATTTTTAAACTCTTGAAAAACCCTCTCGATCACCGCATAGCGGAAGTTGTAGGCCAGATTAATTAGATTAGACTCTACAAGAACCTCTTCTGCCGGCGTTATAAAATTCCTAATATAAATAGTTAACTTATTCGATTGATTCGTTACAAAACAAGACTCTGGACCTTTCCCAAACTTTTGTTTTAGCATCTTACTAAACGTGCTGCTCAATTGCAGGAGGTCTTCTTGTTGGTGATAAGTAGTACTCATTTCTTAGGCTTCCCTCCCCTTTTAGTTAACATCTATTTTACATTTACTCCCTTTTTATGTATTTATTTCTAGAGAAAACAGAAAAAGCCTAACTTCATGAATAGAGAAGTTAGGCCATGGATAGACGGGCTATGATGAATAGTTTCTTCCATTTACCAAAAAAGTATACTGAAATATTATTAGTTTAAGTTTAGTTACAAATTTATATTCTCATTACCAATGCCAGCAAGACATTCGTCCATTCTAGTTTATCACTAGTTTCTTGATATAGCAATCTACTTAACTCTAAACAGTTTACTTTCAGTTGTGACTTCCTCTTCTCCTAATGCAGTACATTGTGGAAGTTTGATTAAAAAGGTTGTCCCTTTTCCGGGTTTACTTACAACGTGAATTGTACCCCCAATAGCTTCAATAATATTATAAACGACCATCATCCCA
Organism: Alkalihalobacterium chitinilyticum; assembly: GCF_029028005.1. GTDB lineage: Bacteria > Bacillota > Bacilli > Bacillales > Bacillaceae_F > Alkalihalobacterium > Alkalihalobacterium chitinilyticum. The sequence goes on along the minus strand of NZ_JAOTPO010000010.1, from coordinate 19,182 downwards.
AGGCCCGTTCCCTTTTCTCCTTTAGAAGAGAAATAAGGTTCTCCGAGTCGATTTACTTGCTTCTTTGTCATTCCAATTCCGTTATCCCTAATCGTTAGAAAAATAACATCTTTTTTTGATTCTGCAGAAATATACAGTGTACCTCCATCGGGCATAGCTTCAATACCGTTTTTAAATAGATTGATTAAGGCCTGCTGCAGCTTCTGTCGATTAGCTCGAACAAAAAATGAGGAATTATTATATTGTATATCAATACAATTGGAATTTGCGAGTGGACGAATGACGTCAATTGAACTTTGTAATAGTTCCGCCCCATCAACAACTTTTAAATCATTTGTCGTTGGTTTCGTAAAAGAAAGATATTCTGTAATAATACTTTCAGCGCGTTCAACCTCACTAACTGCAATAGAAATATATTTCTCTTTTTCTACTCTACTAATTCCATCGCTTTTCAGAAGTTGTAAAAACCCTTTAACAGTAGTCATTGGATTACGTATTTCATGTGTAAAGCTTGAAGCCACATGATTTACGATTTCCATTTTTTCAGAACGGATCACATGTTCATCCAGTTTTTTAACTTTAATAATGGTCTCACTAAGCACCACGAAAAAGATAATAGATAACAAGTGAGATAAGCTAATCGTAAAAAATAGCACTGGAGTTATGAATTCATATAGAACAAATCCTACAGCAACGACGACGAGTAACGGAGATACGAGACCGACAATTACACTTAACAGAATTCGTATTTGATGTGAAAGAGAACGAAAATAGATGGATAGAACTCCAATGAAAATAGTATGTAACGCAACAACGATCATTGAAAGATAAATTTCGTCCATTCCCCACAGCAGTCGAGATCCAATTAGGGCGATAGAGAGCAATAAACAGATGCGCCATCCTCCATACAACCCTGCAATAGCAATTGGCACGAGACTTAAATCAAACCAAAGTTTCTCAGTTACTTGAATCGGAAAGGTTACACAAAGAATGACTGCAGTCAATGCAAATAGAATAAAACTGAACTTGTGGACTTGAGTTCCCCCGCGTTTTTTAAATCCAAACGAAACGAACAAACAGTAGCAAACGAATATGAAGAAAAAGTTCAACACTACATCCTTTAGAATATCCAATGAATCTCCCATCTTTCTGATTAATATTTTTCAATCTTCTCTTCGTTTAAGCAACCCAATAAAAAAAAGCCAAAGTAAGAGTAACAACAACGGCTACTTCTCACTTTGGCTTTAAACTCTAGCATTAATCTAAAGATCCTTTACCCAATTATTAACTTTTCGTTTTAACAAAACTTATTGTCAATGGTATTGTTAGATCTGCGGGCTAATGAATAAAACAGTCCCGGAACAACATATATCAACAATTTAATTTTACAGCATCAAAAAATAGATATAGGCATTTTATTCCTAGAATCCTTTTTTAGGATATAACAAAATGGTGACATTTTCAAGAATTTAGATGTTTGTTTATTTTACTATAAGTGAATTTATTAAGATTCATATAGGGTTAATAGATACCTTCACAGTGACTCCCCGAATAATCTTGTTTCACAGCCTGTTCCACGTTTTGTAATAATAGTGTGTCCTAGACAATTTGTATTATTAGAAGTCTCTATGTTGATATAAAATAACTATCCGCTTATCTGACTCAATCTCTATTTATGTTTCAACCTGTAAAGCTTGTCCTATCCCCCACTTCTTAGGTCAAAGAAAGGAAATAGTTGCAACACCCCACCAAGTATTTCTCCAGTATCCTACATCCTCCCTTATGTTCACCAAAAATTTATAATAAACTTCCCCAACTTACAAAAAACGACAAAATATAAATTTCTTATCTAGTAAAATGGTAGTAAAAGATTATAATTAAGTTAGATAAGAAGTTTTAGAATTTATGAAAGTCGAAGGTTTGGGGGGATATATATGGGTTATGCCGCAGAACAATCTGTAGAAGAAAATCATCTTCCACAGAAACAACCTAATAAATGGTATAAAAACTGGAAGTACATTCTATCCATTATTATCTTTATTACTGCACTTATATTGACAGTAATGATCTACTATCAAAATACACATTTTAATTCAAACATTACGATTAATGGAATAGAAGTTAGCGGGCTGACAGCTGATCAAGCGCTAGAAAAAATGCAAACATCTGTGCTTAAAAATCAAATTTATGTTGGGGACCAGCTCATTCTAGAAGGAACAGAAACAGAGATGGCCTTTACAGAAAGTGACTTACCTGAGATCAGAGAAACTTTAAGAAGTCAGGCGACCTTTTTCCCATCTTCAGAAGCGAAAACGTATTTTATACTGCCAAGTGAAACCGACGAATATCGCAGCGAAGTACTGAGAACTGAGTTCGAGCAACAACTCATCACTATGAATGATGAATTAACATCCCCTGTAAATGCGCAAGCCGTCTTAGAAGAAGGTGAAATTGTCGTTTCTGAAAGTATTGATGGTGAGCAATTTGATGTGAATCGTCTTTTAGATGCGTTCGACAAGCAAGAGTATACGAGTGAAATCTATCTAGAGCCTCTCTATCTAGAACCCATCAAGGAAGATAGTGAACTTGTACAAAACCAAGTAAAGAAACTGGAGGACTTCCTTCAGCATACGATTAAGTATGAGGTAGAAGACCAAGTCTATTCCTTAAAAGCTAGCGACCTTATTACAAGTGCTTCCGTATCAGAAGATATGAAGATCGTGATAAACAAACATACGGTTCCTAAGAAAGTAGCTGAAATTAATGACGCTCAAGCCACTTTAGGGAAAGATTTTACCTTTAAGACTCATTCAGGTTCTGTTATATCAGTTAAAGGAAAAGGGTATGGCTGGGCACTTGATGTTGAAAAAGAGTCAAAATTGATCTTAGAAGCTTTTGAAAACGGTGACACGTCAATTTCTGCTTCTAATATTTACGGAAATGGCTGGGGCGGTGAAGGCTTTGGTTATGGCGTTACCGCAAACAACGGTATTGGACATACGTATGCTGAAGTGTCTATCGCACAACAACGCATGTGGATCTACAGAGAAGGCGAATTAGTCTTAACTACTCATGTGGTTACTGGAGACCGAAGTAAAAAACAAGATACCTTACCAGGAGTGTGGTACATTCTCTTTAAACGAACGCCATACACACTCACTAGTGAAACTTATGCCATTGACGTCGATTATTGGGCACCGTTTACAAACAGCGGTCAAGGCTTCCATGATGCAGACTGGCGTAGTAACTGGTCAGGCAATGCCTACCATAATCAAGGATCTAACGGCTGCGTCAACGTACCACCGAGTGTCATGAAAAAAGTCTATGATAATTTAAGGGTCTATGATCCAGTTGTTATCTATTAACGAATAAAACCAGGATATCGCTATGATTTCCTGGTTTTATTATGTCACCAAAGTGACTAGCCGATTTCTTTCTACCACTTTAGGTACCAAGTCATTTATCTATTGAGACCGTTCTCCAATTGTTTATCAATCCACTGATAAATATCTTTCATTACTTCATCCCTATTTAATTCATTCAACATTTCATGACGTCCTTCTTTGTAAAAGGTATAATTAATGTTTTTCATTCCTACCTTTTTATATTGTTGAATTACTTTTAACACACCTTTTTTATTATGACCTACAGGATCGTGATCACCACTAAAAATAAAAATCGGTAAATCTTTGTTTATTTTTTTTACTTCTTGATGATGGTGAATAGTCTCAAGCCCAGATATTAAATCATAATAAAATCCTGAGGTAGCGATAAAGCCACAATGAGGATCTTCAATATACTTTTGAACTTCCTGTGGATTTCTTGTTAACCAATCATACTCCGTTTTTGCTTCCTTGAATCCTTTGTTAAAGTTCCCAAAAAATAATTTATTTAGTAATGGACTTTCTGTTCGATTACCTATCTTTCGTATTTGAGATTTTGCAACTAATTTCCCTACTTTCCCTGAAATGCCGGGGTTTCCGCCTGTACCAGACAAAATAACCCCCTCAACAACATCATGAAACCGTTGGATAAAACGGCGGACTATAAAGGATCCCATACTATGACCCATGATGAACACTGGTGTTTCTGGGTATTGATTATGAATACTATCATTTATCTCTTTTATATCCTCTACAACTCTTTCAAAACCATTTTTATCTGCGAAAAAACCAAGAATTCCGTTGTTTTCTCCTGTTTTTCCATGACCGCGATGGTCGTTTGCAACCATAAATATCCCTTTTGTTAATAAAAATCTTGCAAGTTCATCATAGCGAAATGAATGTTCTGCCATACCATGTGCAAGCTGCAAAACAGCCCTGGGCTTTACATTTTCATCATACCATTGATTTATAAATACCTCATGACCATCTGACATTTTAAACCAACTTTGTAGTAGCAAAATAATCATCCCCACTTTTTGTTTCTTATAATCAAACAAATTTCTTTCAGAACATATTTTCGCGAAGGCTGTATTACAAAAGGGCATTCACGACAATTTTATTACTTGGCTAGCTAACCTGCTCATTCATAACAAAAAAGAGACGCAACTCACACTATAACAAAGGTTATAACGAAGCTGGTCCCTCCTTTTCTCCAACCAAAAATATTAACTTATTCTTTATTATAGCAACGTTTCCATTAGGCATAAACCCTCTTTTACATCTGAAAGGACGGTTTCTTACTTTCCACCGTGATGAAACGCTGTCTATAATCCAAATATAACATCGATTTGTACAAGTTCCGAACGAGTACCAATGCGAATTGGCGGACCCCAAAATCCAAATCCAGATGACACAACGGAATGCATCTGACCTTTTTGCAGATATCCCCAATCGTTTTCATAGACCCGTTTGGTAATTAAGCGGCCAGGAAAGACTTGACCAAGATGCGTATGACCCGAAAGCATTAGATCAATTCCTTGCTGCTCTGCAATATCTAAATCATAAGGCTGGTGATCCATTAGAATAACGGTCTTTGTTAGGTCAATCCCTTCCGTTAAATCAGCAACCTCTTCACGTTCAGCATCTCTACGATCTCTTCTCCCGACTAAAAGGATATTCTCACTAACTGGTATTACTTCATCGTACAATACCCGTAAATTGCCTCTCTCTAGTGTATCAATTAACTCATCGATAGGGCCATTATGCTTATCATGGTTTCCGAGTGAGACATATACTCCCAAAGGAGCAACGATTTCAGCTAAAGCCTCATCAATGCCTTGGTTAATAAATTGATTGATTTGATCATCAACAATATCACCTGGTAACAAGACGATATCTGGTTCGAGCTTATTAATGTTTTTCACCATCTTCTTAGCCTGTTCTTTACCAAAAAGAAGCCCAAAATGCATATCTGAAGCCATAACAATATTCAGGTCCTCCATCGCAGGGCTCTCTTTTTTAATATGTATATCGTAAGTTTGCACAGTTGGACTGTAAGCATTATACATTCCATACCCAATGAATGAAAAAACCAATCCAACGATAATCATTCCAGGCCATTTGTCGAGATGTTCTTTTGGTAATTGAGTATTACGTAGAAGCCAAACACTAATATGCACAACAGGCAAAAGAATTATCAGCAAATAAAAAAACGCCATCCATACCGAGCCGATAAAATATAAAATAACATTTTCAAACAATCTACCCGTTACAAATGAAGTCGCAACCACCATCAATACAGCAATGTAGATGACTTTTATTTTCCATGATACTTCAGTCTGTACCCTAAACTTCATCCATCGCCAGCCACTCCAGCCTATATAATAAACAAGAAGACCATACAGTAACAGAAAAACCAGTCCAAAAAGAAGCAAAACAGTAATCTCCATTCCATTAAATAGTAATGTTAAAATCTAACAGTAGGTTGTGCAGTTACACTTGAATTTAGTCAATGTGGATAAGAGCTATGTGCAAAGGGAGGAAGATTATGTTTAAAGTAGGTAGTATATTTATTCCGGTTACAGACATTGAAAAATCTACAGATTGGTATGTGAAGTTTCTTGGTGTTAAGATAATAGATCATTGGGGAGATGGTGCTTCCTTTTATTTATCAACTGGCTCAACACAATTAGCCTTGGTAGAAGTTGAATCTCCGCAGCCCACTGACTTTACCACAAAGGGTAACCAGAAAAATGCCTATTATAACTTTGTTGTTGATGATATTGAAACTGCCCATCAACACTTTAAAAACAATGGCATCGTTACTACTGAAATTGATGATTTTGGTGGGATGAAATTTTTTGATTTCTTTGACTTAGATGGTAACCCATTTAGTGTGGTTAATGAAGTTGAAGGTTCCCCTTACCACTCAGACCATGTTAGAAAAATGCAAGAAAGAGATAAAAAGAATATATAAATAAGATAAAAAAGAATTACCATTCAAATAGAATTGGTAATTCCTTTTTGTCTTCCTAACAAACTGGAGGATTTTTTATATTAACGAGCACTTCTTAATGTAATTTAAATAAATCTAATAGATTTTTTCTAGCCACTCTTTATTATCTGCTTTAACACTATTTATGATACGGTTCACCGTTATTGTTTAAGAGGCAAAAAAATAGGCATTGGTGATTTGCCAATGCCTATTTTCCTTTTAATATTTATTTGATTTTATATTTGAAAGCATTAGTCCTTACTAATATTAAAAATAGACAGTACCAATAGAAACATTAACTCTCTGTATTTTGAGATGGATATAAAATATTGAGTTTTTCTTTTACAGAATCAACTAAACCCAATGTAAACTCTCTTTTGCTATTCTTAGTCCAATTTCCATTATCTATTTCTTCATTGTATGCGTTCATAATGCTTGGTATTAAATCAATAAACGCTTTTAATAAAACCCTTGGATTCCTTTCTTCACTTGGTACCATCATATATTCACCTACATAGTTATCGACTAAAACATCAAGTTGAGATTTTCTCGAGTAGAACCTTATCTCATAAGTCTCTGAACCACTTATTATACGAACTTCAATTTCAGTCATGACATCCATTTCAATTAAAAAGGATAGAGAGCTTAGCAAATTCATTACTTCATTTCCAGAGCCAGAGAGAATTGCTTGTTTTTGACTTCCCTCTCCCCTAAAACCAATTATTCGGCTAATGCTTAACGAATTTTCTTCATCTATTATTCTATGACCATCCATAAATCTAGATATCAGCCAGATGAAAAAATCCTCTGTTATATTGAATGATTGCGCTTCAATTATTTTATTCTTATCCGAATTATTAATCACGCGTAAAATCCTTAATGCAGAGGCTCCTCTTGCTCTATCAACAAGATATTGAGTGCGTATGCTATCTGTATAAATTACAATTGCACCATTAGTATTTTTTAATCGTTCTACAGATATAGGATTAGTTTCTTGTCCAGAAATAACGGTATCATAAGAATACTTAATGTAGTTAAAGTTGAACTCTGTTCCTTTAATTTCTATTTTCTGATCTTCATCATAAACTTTAGAAATTTCATACTTTAAGGGTCGCTGAGTGAAAGGATCAATTTCAGCCGTTCTCCATTCTTCGAAATTAAAAATATTCGATAAAATATCATCCATTGATAAAAAAGACTCGTCTTCATTTATTGAGTTATCAATATACTTACTATACAATGATAATCCCTCCTACTCTGCACTATAATGAACCGTTAAATTTTCTACACTTTTAGCATATCTCAAAGTACTTCCATTGACTTTTGCAAGAACTTCTCCTACCCTACCTGTTTTTTCATAGATTGGATTCATAGTAATATCAAAGTAAAATATACTAACTTCACTTTTACTATTCTGAACAATACCGGATAAATCAATTAAGTAGTTATGTGAATTATTTTCACTTTGTTTTAAATCTGGAGAGCCTTTTGGCATAACGTCAATCCATTGCGGAAAGATAACCTCTACATTATTTCTTATTTTCTTTAAATTACCATTAACAGTAACCCTTACCTCCGTTGCTCTTGGTTTATCGAATATACGAATTTTATCTGATCTATCTTTTCTCTCAATAATCACTACCTGTACGTTCGTTCTCTTTGAAAGTGCATACAAGAGTAAACCATTTAGAACAGCTGTATATATTGCAACACTTACAGTTACATGCCATTTAACATCTGAAAAATTAAAAATGAGGGTACTAACCTGGAAGAAATCAGCAATAAAATATGATATTCCAGCAAGGAAAGCAGTAGATAAAGTTTTAAAAATATCAGACTGGAGTTTATCCTTCATTTAAATAGTCCTCAACGATATTTTTAATATAATCAGAAAAGACCAATTGTTTGGCATCTCCAAAAAGAACTCCGTTAGAATACAATTCGCAAGTTTTATAGCTATTTTTAAACTTACTAGCCAACATAATTTTATCTATAAAAATCGAGCCATCCTCTAAAGCCCATTCTAAATACTCACTTAACTTATTAAAATTTAAGGGATTCTTTTTTATACCTTCAACAAGAGAATTTACCTCTTTTTTAGTTTCCTCATCTACACTAGGATCATCAATAAATATAGAAAGTAATGTCCAACCATCTCTGAGCATATCTTCTACTATTTTTAACATAAGATACGAATTAATAATCACCTGAGTATAACCGCTCTTATAGTTTTCTTGCATGATATGACTATAGGAACTTGTTCGTCCTAAGTCATCAAAAAGGCATAAGGATACAGTAAAGCCGTTTATTTCATTCATTTTTAATAATTTTCCATATTCAGCCATATTTACCTCCCCTGATGCAGTTAAATTTTACTATTATCGTATCAAAAATAAATTAATAAAGATATAAAATAATGGTAATGTTTTATAAATAGTCAAAATAATTATAAGTAGTGTTACATGAACATTTACCTTCCGAGATACCAAGAGGTAAATCTTATCCTTTTCCATCCACTACAATAAATTTAAATTATCCTTAATCGTTTATATTAATACATCTTCGTTTTTTGTATAGTAGTGCTACATATTGAAGTAATTGAATGAAATTACCCCCCTAGATATATTTATAATTACTCTAGGAGGGTGTACTATAAGGTAATTTATATTTCTGATTGCTACTTATGATTCTGACCGCAATTTCTTATAAACACCCGCAGCTATAAAATGCATAAACAGTTTTAAAGTATGAATCATCTGCTCCTATTAATCGTTGGTAAGCCGTTGCATCTTTGGTATATTTATCGATTACTCGATCAAGGAACACGTCTTTAAACAAACTATTTTCAAAAATTTCTTGGCTATTATTTTTAGCCATGTTTACTATTTTCGCATCACGTTCTTCTGTAAATGCCTTGTGCAATGTCTCTACAATAACTCGGTCATAAATTTTTCTAGGAACCTTTCGTTAATTCGATGATTGATTTCTTCTAACAAACCACGTTCTTCTACTGACTTTACGTTAGCGTTAAATTCTTCAGGGTGCTTTAATGTACCACCCTCTTCGTTTTCAGCAACAAGCATAATTTCGCCTTCAAAATCCTTTTGCAATTTATAATATTCAAGCTTAACTTTATCCGCAATATACCCTTTTTCACGCTTTTCTTTAAGGATAAATTTTAGTAAATAGCTTGTATAAATGTTTTCTTCTAATAATTCCATATCAAATGTACGATCTAACTGTGCGACATAGTTATACCATTTACCAAAATTACGTAGTGTTACTCTGAATTCATATTGTGTATCTTCTGGTAAGTACTCATAGCGCTGAATGACAGGCTTGAATAAACTAGATATACGACCTAGTAAACGCTAATTTTGCTTCTTTTGTGCTTGTTTTACTAGTTTCATTACTTGTACGATATCATCGTCATTATACAATGCAAATTTACGTAACTTACTTTGTGTATCATAAATTAAATTTAAGTTCACTTCTTCTTTTAATGTCGTAATTTCATAGAAAGGTTGGAATGCTTCTAAGATCTCTTCTTCTGTGAAAAGGCTTTGGATTATATTTTGAAAAGAAAAGTTAATTCCTATCCTAAGAAAAAAATTTTCTCTTGTTTCTTCATTTCTACGTACCCTTAGGCTTTTTTTCTCCATTCCTGCGTACCCTTAGAAACCTTATACTAAATTGAACTCTATTGATAATGTGAAAGAAAACTATAGTTAGTAAATAACCCACTCTCAGTGGGCGTGTGTCGTTTTGTCCTAACTAGGTTGGGTGAGAGAGCGCAAGAAAAGTTATTTTTCTGTTGACCTTTCTTGTCGTTTCTCAACAAAGCTTTGTACGAATATAAATTCCTTGAACACAGACTTTTATTAAATCTTCATCTGTAATATATGCAAAAGTCTCATCTAAAGAAATATTGTAAGAGTTATATAAAGACATACCATATTTAATTAGTTCCCATGAAGAGTTAGTCAGACTCCCCCTATTATGACCACCTTCTCTAGCATGTTCATCATAAATGAGTCCTACAAGTGGCCCATAACTTATATCAATTCTCTCTTTATTATAGCTTTTAAAGATATCTGGAACAGCTGCAATGTAGATATTAGCTTCGTATTCCCCACCTCTTCCCTCTTGTACACTATATAATTTTGTTAACCATCTATAATTCTCATAATGTTCATCATCTAAAAAATACATGCTAATTCTCTCCCTTTTATTATTTAAGAGTTTAGAAAAAGTTCGTTTTACTTATTTCTAAACAAAAAACCCCAACTAATAAACCAAAGTAGTGTAATCCTACTTAGTTTATAGTTGGGGTTATCCCTTGTCGTTTTATTAAGTTATTATTAGTATATAGCATTTAAAAATCCTTTTTAAAAGAGTTTTAATAAATTATTTAGTTTCATTCGAAAGACTGAGAGTAAGCAATTTATTTTTTACAGTTTACCCTCTCTTTTATTCTCTATTAAGCAATAGCAATTATTTTTTAACCCACCTAACATAATTAGTTGCTTTTTCAAAAGCAACTTCGAAACTAACACCTTGAATTATTATTTTTTCTCTTACCGGATAGGCTTCATGTCCAAATGTTCCACGCCAAACAGTATAAGTCCCATTTGTTTCAGCAAAAACGTATACATAATTCCTTTGCCCTACTCTCATCTCATATGCTTCACCGTATGAATATACAAGCCATCCATTTAACCTTGCTTGCTCTTGTCTATCAATCAGTTGTAAAATGTCCATTTTTGCTTCTTTTAACTTACTTTTATGGACTTTTGTAAGCACACTTGGATCATGCAGCTTGAGCATATATCCTTCTCTAGTGACTTCACAACCTAACCCTTCAACTTCTTTTAACAATGCTTGGATCATATATATTCAGGAACCACCTTCTTATCGTCTAGTGAAGAAGTGAATTTAGGTGACGTATTTACACCATCTTCTTTTAGTTCCTCTTCACATATTAAGTTGCTTATTTCTTCTTCACTTGACTTCACTTTTTCACCTGAAGGTTGGTTTATTGAAATTTCAAAGAAATAGTATTGTCCTCCTGTGCTACGCTTCTTTTTGTATCCTTGCTCTTCTATTTTCCGATTAAACTGTTGCTTAGATAACTCATATTCACCGTTTTGTTCGCACCACATTTTATACTTTTCATAAAGGTCTGAAACCTTACATTTAGCATTAGGGTGGTGTGTGCAGACCTTCTGCAAAAAACTCCCCATTATATTCATCTCATCGCGATAATCTGTTGTTGCTTCTTCAACCTCTTTTGGGATCTGCAACCCTTCTTCTTGCCACTTCAAACATCCTTCAACAGCCCATCTAAGGATTCCCGACATTTCTTCACGTAATTTTTCGGGTAATTTTTTATTCTTTTTATCATCGGAAATCTGAACCGTAAATGGTACTAGACGAATTCTTCTCCATATCCCATCATCCTGTCCTACAATAACTGGCTTGTGATTCGTCGTAAAGAGGATTTTAAACTGTGGAACATATTCAAAGAACTCTTTGTGAAGAAAGCGTGCCTGTATTGGTTCACCACCTGTAAGCTGTTTCACTAGACTTTCTGCCAATTTTACACCATCTTCACTTTCTGTAGCCGCAACTAATCTCGCTCCTTTTAGAGCTGCTATATCATTATTAACTCTATCTGATTTTCTTACTGTAAACGTATCCGCATTTGTTTGCTTTCCATAATCTCCATGTATTTCTTTAACAATGTTAACTAATGTACTTTTTCCATTTCCCCCATTACCGTATAGAAAGAAAATTACTTGCTCCGAAGTATCCCCGGTTAACGTATACCCCACCATTTTTTTGCAAAAAATTAATAAGTTCGTGCTGTACGTTACCTTCATCATCCTGCATGATATCTTCTAAAAATCTTAACCATGTAGGACACTCAGCTTTAGGATGATACGCAACTGGAGAAATTTTCATCATCATATAATCTCTATTATGAGGCTTTAAATCACCTGTTTTAAGGTCTATTACACCGTTTTGACAGTTGAATAGCCATAAATCTTTGTCCATATCATCTGGTAATACAGGGACCTCAGACTTTGCAAGAGAAATCATTGATCCAATTCTAGCACTCGCCTCTGAATTTATTGCGTGTTCTGTTAAATATTTCTTTTTATCTATATCCTTTTCATCCGAGGCTTCTTTGTAAATATTACGAACCGTTTTCTTTGCAAATTGTTGTATTTCATTTTTTTTATCTTCAAGCCAATACTTGCCGTTCCATAAAAACCATTTACCAAAGATAAAATTGTATTTGATATTTTTTCCTTGGTAGTGAATTAACCTTTCAGCGTTTCCTAAATCCGTACGATTAAAGTTTTTGCACTTTTCTTGCTCCACTCCTCTCTTTTTCATACCTAACGAAATTGGACTATTTATTTTGTTTAGGTATTGGCAGCCTTCGCATTTATCAAAATCTCTGTTAATGCTTTGACAGGTTCTAGGCTTCATTTTTGCTCTTATTTCATTGTATTTTTGATTTGTTTCATACTCTGAATATCCTCTATGGCCTTTAGACCACTCTTGGACTAGATGTTCCCCACCTTCGCAATATGAAGCTATTGAAAGTGCCGCTAACCACTCATTATAACTAGCTGTATCCTTATGAAAAAGATAATATTTAATAAATTGACAACCTTTTATAATCTCATCTAAATCTGTTGCATTTGGAATTTCCCTCGTTATCTCTTGACTAGTTTTGTTCCTAATCAATTGCTCTGGTAATTCATCTTCAATAGCTTCCATTGCCTCTTGAAGTTCTAATAAAGAGTATCGTATATTAGGTTTAAAAGTTATCATTTCAACAGGTTTAGGACTCGTTTTTCGATTAAAGGTCCCCGGTACTCTTAATACTCTAGCTAAATCAGAAGTGTTATCTATATGAAACCCTTTAGTTCTCGCTAATCGTATAAAAACACTTTGAAAACGCGATATAATTAGACCTGCTAACTCCATTTCAGACTTTTTATTAATTATTGAAGGTTGGTTTAATAGCCAATAACAATGTAACCCTCCCCCACTATGAATTACAATGCTCGGTTGTAAAGGAAACGTTCTTAAAATCTCTTCAACCTCTAACATGGTTGGAAGGTTATTAGCTGCGTGATCCCCACCTTTAACATCAATTTCAATCCATAAGCAAGGTAAAGATACAATATCGTCCTTTGTACCGCGTTTATATAAACCAAGTTTAGCGTTTCTCAGCCCTAATCCAAAATAGACATTTGAACAATCTCGAAGTTCCATTGCTTTACTAACAGCAGAATCAATGTTATTTACATCATACCAATGTGTTTTTTTATCCTCTGGAGTCCATAAAGTAATATATCCTTTAGATATCTTTCCGAATATTGATTGTAAAAATTTATTTGCTTGCTCGTGACCACTGTATTGCCCTTTCAACTGAATATCCCCTCTCTCGATTTCCTCTTTCTTAATAAATCGAAGATATGATAACAGCCATTAAGTACCGTTTTAAGTCTACTTTAAAAATTTTTTAATAAACTATGAATTCATTGCTTATTAATGAACAACAACAAATAGCAAAATTTATACCTGGAATTAGATTTAGTACGTTAGAATGGTAAGATTTCAAGGGGATATTATTTTCAATAGAATACATAGTGAATTTTTATAGCTTACTAGTTTACCTAGAAAGTATCAGTCTATTATTGTATCTATCTCTCTAGTCGTCTCTTCTATTAGAAACTTATATTAGAGACCAATGGTACTATTAATTGCCATTAGAATAACCTTAACCTTAACTTAAATTAACGCCCTGATATACAATTAAATCAAATGTTCTCATTAACAATCTGGCAGTGAATCATGTAGAGAATAGCAGTATAATTATTGCATAATAAAAGCCCAGTTATGCATTGTCTGAATAAAACAATGCATAACTGGGCTTTTATTAGTCTTCACTTCGTCAAGTAAAGCTCTCCTTTAGTTAAAGATCCAAATTTATATTTGATGAACACTAACCTTATTCCATGTAGCTTGCCAATTCTTTTTAAGAATTCGCTCATTATAGATTGGTGCAAGATCTGCGTTTTTCAAAAAATATGGTGTCGGTTTAACTTTCAAATTAACAGCATCACTAATTCCACAAGGAGCAGTTAAAATAACCTTGTCTCTTTCATCTAACTTTACTCCTAATGCTGTTGCTGTTTCTGGAAACTTTGAAATTGCATCAACTGACGAAGAGTAAGGTTCAACATGATTCCTAAGATGCATTCTGGCTTCATTCTTAACTGACCAAGGAATATTCGGTAAGCGAAATTTTAGTTTTTCTTCCAACTGCTTTTCTTCTAATACATTAACTTTTGTTGTATTAAAATAGATTACATCAATATCTGGAATCGGTGTTCTTACACTAAATCCATGTAAAACATCCCAAATTTTTGTTCTAACAAAGCCCGCACAAATCCACCAATCTGGTAAATTTAAAGAATGGGCAGTTTTTAATATTTCCATCATCCATTCATCTTCTTCTATAAGGGTAATGATGTCAGTCTCATTCAACACAATAATCAAACTCCTATTAAGATATGTAGCATATAAATTATTCTTTTTCTTTGATCGCATTCCTTTTAAAGGAGGTTACTTCAACAACAGTTGGAACTGCCATTTCAACAGTTCCTACACTAATGCATCCGTTAGCTTAACAACAGTTTTCTAATTTTTAACCTGCATTAAACTTCCCCAAAGAAAATCTTCTCCAAATAAATCACCTGGTTGAATAATCTTTTTCATTTTCCTAAATTCTTTAATTGTAAAGTCATTTTCAAATACTTCTTTTAATCTCTCTTCTGTGTAGCCTATTCCTCTTTTTAAGCTTTTTTCTTTATAGACATCCCAATCAGATGTATCTAATGCTCCATCAGTATTGAAACAAACAATACCAAATTGTCCGTCTTTTTTTAGGGCTTTTTTAATCATCCTAATATAAGTTAAACGCCTATGTGGTGCTAAATGATGAAACAAACCGCAGTCATAAACAAAATCATACGAATGTGGATCAAATTCGAATTCAAAAAGAGATATACAATGAAAATTGATGTTTACTCCTTCTTCATTTGCCCTTTCTTTTGCCCAATCTATTGCATTTTCTGAAATATCCAAAGCATCCACTTCACAACCCTGTTTAGCCATATATATGGCATTTCTGCCAGGTCCACAACCTAATTCCAGAACCTTTTCAGGGGAAAGACCTTTACTAAAGTATTCAACTAAATTTTCATCGGGTCCCTTTACCTTAAAAAATGGAATCTCTTTTGTTCTATCTTCATAAAAATCATCCCAAAATGCTTTTGGTTCTCTTAAAAAATCATCCAACATAACTAATAAATCATCATAATTTAAGATTGTTTTCTTCACCAATTTGTCCCCCTAAAAAACTGTAATATCTCTCTTGTTTATTTTACTAAAATTTTCTATAAACCTTGTTACAACAGAGTTAAAAAACAATTATACTGGAGTATTCAAAGAGAGAGGATCTAATGCTAAAATCGCTTTTAAACAGTATATATTAATTGATTTGATACGTTATTGCATGTTTTAATACTAATCATTGTATAGAAGTAAAATCGTTGTATTAGCTTCTATTTCAATTTCAGGGTAATGTATTCTACTAACCTAAAATAATACTGTAATATTTGTAATAATACTGTTACATTTTTTTGATAAACCTTTCATTTACTGCAATAAAAAAAGCCATTCTCCTTCTTGAAGAATAGCACTCGTTACTTTAATAAGAAAACAGCACTCGTTTGATAGATAAACAATACCTTTTATTCTAATGGATTATTCTTTTTACTTGGATAATCAATTGAATCGGCTATTTCAACTAACATTTCAGGAGTGACCTTTTTTGAAATCTCCTTAGGAATATTAAACATATATTGCCAATCATCTCTTTCGAAAACGAGGGCTTCAAAAGAGTCTGAAACGTTAATAAACTTTGCTTCATTGCCGTTTTTGAGTTTGAATATTTTAACAATCCGTTTCTTATCTTTGATTGGAATTTTATGCTCAATAGGTCGAACAAAGATAAAATAATGATTTTCTGGTGACTTATCATTGATAAACTCTAATTCAAGAGAATCGTTTATGTCACCTTCTGCATCTGTAAACCTTCCAAAATGGTGTGTAAAGTTTAAAGGCGGGAGTCTCAGCGGTAGTTTTAAGTCTTTTTTGAAATGATTTTCAAATTCTTTAACAGCTTCCTCAACCGTTTTATAACCAATTTCAGGATATATTTCTTCAAAAGGTCGAGACTCACTGTTTGTCTTTGCAGAAGCTGTTACACTGTTTACTCCACAAATAAAGGTACTAAAAATAAGCATTACAAGAAAAATATTTTTCGTCAATTTACATCACCCTAACTGTTTTTAGGTATTACCTTAACCTGTAAATTAACAAATATTCACTTTCCGCTATACTGCGCCTTTAGCGCAATAGGAGCAGACATATTCGACAACCCTTTGTTAAGCTATCGCCTCCGTTACTTTAAGTGAAATCATTCACAAATCTAATTATTTTACATTAGGTCTCACATTAGCGTATAGATGGTTAATTAACACCATTTTCGATTAAAGCATTTTTAAATTTTTCATATGTATTCATACGACTTTGATAAGATTCAAATGTATTATATGACTTTGACTTTTCCCAGTTTTCTATCAGTTCATCAGTAAATTGTACATAAGAGAAATCTTCTTGATTGAAAAAATCAATTAATTCACTTTTAAAATTACCTGACGAATTAAAAGTTCCATTATTTGTTAGAAATCCGTTGGAGATTCTTACTTTCGTTGCTATATCTAATATAATCCTTCCCTTTTCTATATTACTCAATTTTTCAAATGCTTTTTTCAAACCCTCTGGGGCCGAATCGGGTGGAAGCTGTATGTTTGAATCTCTTTGACCTTTTTCTATTTGTAAGCCATCCTGTATAGATGCTGAATAATTATAATCTTCTAAATTATTAACAGTATTAGTTGATTCTAATTCGAGATAATCTTTAAAACCTTTAGCTTCAGTACTTTTTTGCTTGTTGTAAGTTTTTTGTAGTGATTGTGGATGTTGAAAGTTTCCATTAATAGTAGTCATGTTATTTCCCTCCTCCATATTTATATCGTCAAAGGAATTTATCGTTTTTACTAAATATAGGTTTTTTAACAAATACTTCTTGTTTAACTCTATGCTTCGTTAGTTTAAGTGAAGTACTTCACAATGTCATCTCTTCATAAACAAATCATAACAGAAAATAACGAGTTATTGTTCTAATATTTATAAAAATGGAAATAATTCCTTTAAGATAAGTTACGTAAATGGAGGGATTATATCATGCTACTAACTAAAGCGTGGGAAGCTTACAAAGCAGAAAAGCGAATTGAAGGATTTTCACCTCATACATTAAATGCCTACCATCTTCAAGCGAACCTCTTAATCCGTCACTTCGAAGATATCAACACTCATTTCATTACGACACAAGGAATTAAAGATTACTTAGCTGCATCTAGTGAACGATTAAAACCATCAAGTCTTGCACATCGAATTCGGTTTATTCGTTCCCTTTTTCGTTGGTTGCATGAAGAAGGTCATATTCCTATAAACCCAGCAGCTAAGATAAAGGAACCAAAAGTAGGAAAGAGAATTCCAAAATTTTTAACAGAACGGGAAATTGAACATTTAAGGGAAGCTTGTCAAACCTCAATGGAGAAAGCCTTATTTGAATTTATGTTTTCAACAGGATGTCGAATTGGAGAAATCGTTTCTTTAGATCGAAATTGTATTAACTGGTCAAATCGGTCAGCAATTGTAAAGGGAAAAGGTGATAAGGAACGAGAGGTGTATTTCAATATTCGGTGTGACATTTGGTTAAAACGGTATATTCAAGAGAGGATGGATGTTGATCGATCCTTATTTGTAACCGAACGTGATCCACATCGAATGAGTATTGCACAGATGAGGTATGTCATTAAAAGAATATCAAAAAGGGCCGGTATTGATAAAACAATACATCCACATCAGTTGAGGCACAGCTATGCAACGCACCTACTAAATAATGGAGCGCCTCTTGATGTCATACAAAGTTTGCTTGGGCATGAAAAGAGTGAAACTACGCGTATCTATGCTCAGTTGAGTGGGAGGTTGAGACAAGAATTTTATAGAAAATACTTTTAAATCACAAATATATAGTATAATCCACACCATTTTCACATTACGTAGTAAAGTCAAAGCACACATCAATGTTGCATTGATGTGTGCTTTCTTATTTAATTAAACTATTTTAATTAAATTCTTACGTGAGCTAAAAATGAAGATATTGTTGCGTAGTATGTGTCTACTACATAATACTAAAATAAATCTGGACTACTTATAAAGAGTGACTTTTTGAAAGTCCATTATTATATATCTTTTCCCAGGAGAAATTCCAGTGGTAAACACTCTGTCATTCCGTGGTACACTTTTTATCATTTGGTGGTAAGTTCTATATCAGAGGTTGTACATTACAATGGCTGTATTCCTGCGTACCCCTAGGCTTTTTTCTCCATTTCTGCGTACCCCTAGGCTTTTTTTTCTCCATTTCTGCGTACCCTTAGGCTTTTTTCTCCATTTCTGCGTACCCTTAGGCTTTTTTTCTCCATTTCTGCGTACCCTTAGGCTTTTTTTCTCCATTTCTGCGTACCCTTAGGCTTTTTTTCTCCATTTCTGCGTACCCTTAGGCTTTTTTTCTCCATTTCTGCGTAC